>JBMOON010000031.1:0-356636 GCA_049323295.1 Pseudomonadota bacterium | reverse complement strand
GTCATCGGGGACTGGATCCGGTTCTACAACACCCGACGTCCTCATCAGGCGCTCGGCATGAGGACACCCGCTAAAGCCTATGAATTAGCGGCCTGACCTGTGCAGGAAGTGCTGGGTCATTACAGACGCGCAGGGCGACTGGGTCAACAAGCGGAATGATTCGGGCCGGGCATCGAGTCGGCATGATACGCAAGAAGATGCCGAGCGGGCCGCACGAGAAATGCTTAGAAATCAGGGCGGCGGCGAACTAACCATCAAAGGAGTGAATGGAAGGATACGAGACAAAGATACCGTTCCACCTGGCAATGATCCCCACCCACCGCGCGGATAGCGATTAATAAATTCGCCACAAAACATCGACAGGGAACATCAGTGAAATTAATTTTGATTATTTCAAATTAATCTCGTTTATCAGTTTGCCTAGAATTCGTCCCCATAATTGAACGTTTAAGTCGCTCTTTTGCCGATGTCCGGCGAAGTCGCCACAGAAACATGAAGGCCACCCCGACGGTCTCCAATGTTTTTATGATCAAAAGCATTGTTAAGGCCGCATACGCCGAAAAGCAAAATGTCTGGTACTGAAAGGTCCAGTAAGAATTGGGCTGCCGCCCATTAAAGACGGCCGTAATTAACGGAAAGGCAAAAGTTGCGGCCAGTACAATGGTGGAGACAGCCATCGCACTGACAAGCTTTTCGACTCGGTTTACAGCCGGCTGATTACGATCAAGTGATTGTTCTTTGTAGAGACTATCAAGGGCGTCCGGATACACCAAGGCTAGCCAAGCCCCCATCACCCCAAATACGACGGCCGCAACACCCTGCAGACCGGAATATAAAGCCTCAAGCTTTGGCAGCGGGACATTTCCGCCGATACCAAAACAAACAATAGCCGGAATGATCACCAGCGCGGGATAAATAAATCTGGTCGGCGAAGACGAATCGTCAGCCATTTAGCCGCTCCAACTTATCGACAATTCCCCGCCTAAATCTCAGCAGTTGATCATGAAAATCGCCTGGATTCGGCAAATTTGTGCGCCCGACCGGCAATTCAATTGAATTCTTCAAACGAATTCCTCCATGACCCAACCATTTCAAGTCCGCTGAGCCTCGAAACTTGAATCCCACATCATCCCACTCACCTTGCTCTTGATTGTAAATATCAACGATTTCTTGAAATTCGGCCTCATCAACCGGACCCGCAATATCGTATTGGAGAAAAAACTCATGCCCGACCCTCTCAAGGGCGCGGCGACCGACAAATGAACACAGTCGCTCTATGACCCCTCGTTGATCGCGCTCATTAAACGTCAATGTCTTCCTACGAATCATCCTCGTAACCTCTGGAAGTCGAACTCGAATATCATTCAACTCGCCATCACTGCGAACAACCTCCGTCTTGAAGCTCGGCTTCAGGCCGCGCATGGCAACCTGATTATCCAAACCATATCCGACAAGCTTAAGGAAATCCTCCCTGTCATCGGCTTCGTAAACGGTATGCCTCGGACATTTCTTAAGAAACCCAGACATATACCTAACGAAGGAATGATTTCCGCTTAGTCGATTCTCCATCGTGACGGTGCAATAAGCGTCATGCTCTGGGAGTATCCAAAAATATGTCGGATATCCTGGAATGGTGTTATCTGGTGGCTCGAGATCAATAACAGACGCCCTCGCGGGGGAAACATTGGCTTGGATACACCCAACACCCTCTTCCACAGAATGCGTCTGATTCCAAAGCATAAGAAGGAAATCATCGCCATGCCTTGTGCAAGAAATCCCATAGGCTGACAAAACGGAATCCCCTTCCCGCGGATCAAACGTCTTCGTTTCTTCCAAGCTCCTGCCGGGGTCAGCGATCCACGCCCCCAAGCTCGAAAATGCATCATCTACGCCTCCAGCCCTACGACCAACATCATGGCGGCGTTGATAAAATCCGCATTCAACGATTCTATGCGCACATATTGATATCTTAGTCGGCACAACCATCCCTCACGAATTTATATTTCCCATTCCCATTAGAAATTGGTTCGTTATCGAACTTAAATCAGTTCAAACGAATCTCTAAGATCTTTATCTGGCGTATACACATAGCACCCCTTCATCCCCCGCGTCATCAACGTCCGGTACGTATTCTTGATGATCGCGTCCGTCAGCTTCCGCGCCTCTTCCGGATTCGTCTTCGCAAGTTGCTTCCAGCCCTTCACCGACTGATCCGACGCCGCCCGCTTCTCCGGCTGCGTGACCACCTGCCCGTCGCGCACGATCAGGTCCGGGCCGACGATCACGCCGATGTAATCCACCTCCAGCCCCTGGCAGGTGTGGATGCAGCCCACCTCGTTGACGGAGTTCGGGGACACCATCCACAAGCCGCCGTCCTGCGTGAGGTTCCAGCGCGCCCGGAAGTCGTGTTCGGGAATCACGATGTCGTACGCCTTCGGGTCTTTCTTGCTGGGCCAGCCCCAGCAATAGCCGGCCACCATGCGCGCGCGGTTGCGTTCCTTGTTCTTCTCGAGGATCAGCTCGCGCAGTTCGCTGGGTGAATCGACGACCCGGAAATCGAACTCCTTGGTGTCCAGCGTGGTGTTGGCCGTTTCGCGGATCTGCAGGGTGTGGTCCAGCCAGGCGAGGTAGCCGTCGGAGCCGTTGCAGCGGAACTGGGAGGCCAGCTCCATGACGGTGACGGTGGCGCCCATTTCCTTTGCGTATTTTCGGATGGTGTCCTTGTCCCCCACATCGCGAAGCGTGACCTTCTGCGATTCGTCGACAAAGAACACGCAGAAGCGCGCGGCGCGGATGATTTCCTTGACCTGGTGTTCGCCGAGGTTGGCATACAGGCCGGACTTCTCGTTGAGGCGGTGCGCTTCGTCCACCACCAGCGCGTCGTACTCGTTCTCCCCGCTTTCCGTGAACTTGCCGGAGCCGACGAACAGGTTGGAGATGTGGCTCTTGCTGTACGACCCGGTAAGCGCCGCCTCGTACACGGCGCGCGGCGCGGCGTTCTTGGTGACGTACTGGCTGACCAGCCCGGCCTGCGTGAGCCCGACCAGCAGGTTCACCGCCACCACGGATTTTCCGGTGCCGGGGCCGCCCTCGACGATCAGCACTTTCTTCCCGCCATCGCGCACCGCGCGGGCCTGCTTCATCGCCGTTTCGTAGACCAGTTTCTGGTCGTCGATCATCACGAAATAGGGTCGCTGGGCCAGCATGCTCACCAGGCCATCCGCAAGACTTCTGGATGGCCGAATACGCCCACCCTCGATCTTGTACAGCGTCTGCGCCTTGTCGCCATGGCGCACGTGTTTCTTGATGAAGTCCTGCAGCTTGCGGCGCTCGTCGCCGCCCTTGAGGAACAGCGGCGCGCGCTCGATGTGCGGCGCGTAGAACGGATCGAGAATGGCGCCGTCGTGATCGCCGTAGTTGTGCAGGTAGGCGCAGGGCTGGAGCCGGATGTCGCTGTCCTCGACGGCCTCGTTGAAATTCTTGAGCAGCGCCGCGTAACTCCAGGCCTGGTAGGACGGATGGCTGGTTTCCACCTTGCCGCCGCCCAGCCGCGTGACGACCACCGCATCCTTGTCGGTCTTTTCCGCGGTTTCCCACTGCTTGAGCTCGACGATGATCAGGCAGTCCTTCTGCTCGGCGTTACGGCCGGTGATCAGGAAGTCCACGCGCTTGGACGTCTGCGGGATGTTGTATTCGATGGCGACGCCGCAATCGGCGGGGATCGCTTCGTCCATGAGCACCTTGCCCATGTACTCCAGCGAGTTGGCCCAGGCCTTGATCTCCGCCTGCCCCACCCGGCGGCCGGTCTTCGCGCGGAACGACTCGCCGATCACCTCTTCGATGTCGCGGGTGTGCAGGTCGTGCAGGAAGCCGGATTTTTCCGTCTGGTAGATGATCACGGGGCAGATTTCCCTATCGGCATTCCGTCACAGCTCCGTGTACTTCCTGCTGGACCCCTTCGCCTTGTCGACCGGGTATTTCTCGGCATTGCGCTTCAGCTTGGCAATGAGCGCCTGCTCGAGATCGATGCGTCGGTCGTGCGCCATGAGCAGCGTGTAATAGAGGACGTCCGCCAGCTCGTCGGCCAGCTCGGCATGTTTCTCGCGGGCCGCCGTCTCGATGTCGTCGCCGTTCTTCCACTGGAACAGCTCCAGCACCTCGGACGCTTCCAGCGAGAGCGACAACGCCAGGTCCTTGGGGTTGTGGAACTGCTGCCAGTCGCGCTCGTCGCGGAAGGCGACGATGCGCTCGGTGAGCGCCTTGAGCTGGGACATCGGTGTCCTCCGGACGTACTGCTGTCCTTTCAGGGAGTTGCCCCGGGACGGGCGTCCCGCCGGCAACGAAGTCTCCGACCTTAATGGGCTGGTAGGAGATTGCCCATCCCTGGCGACGGGGTATGTCGCACACTGCCCCCGCCCATCTCCGCTGGCGCCCGGCTCCGACCCTTTGCCACCCTCCCCGGTCCGCATCCCAAGCCCAGGGAGGCCCGCCGTACCGTCCAGGGCCCGGGCCCGCCCTGGATTGCCACTTTCGTGCATTAGTGCAATAGTGCCGTGGTGCAGGCACACCGCAGGCACATACCCCGGCCAAAGGAGAGGCGGGCCAACGCCTGAACGGCGGCGGCTACGCTGACATGAGACACACATGAAAACCGCCACCGAACGTTCCGACATCCGCGTGAAGGTCGTCGGCGCCAACGGTCAGATTTCGCTGGGCAAGGAGTTCGCAGGCAAACAGGTCATGGTTGAACAAGTCGATACCGGCGTGTGGCTGATCCGCACGGCGCGCATCGTTCCGGATAACGAGGCCGTCTTCCATACGAAGCAGGCCAAGGCGGATCTGGATGAAGCCATGACGTGGGCTGCGAAAAACAAGCCGCGGGAAACTGATCTGGCGACCTTCGAAAAAGGTCTCGATCATGGCTCGCCAAAAACAACCCGAAAACGTCGTAAAACTTGATCTGAACAACCCGGTCTTCCAGCGCAATCTGTTCGGACTGCAAAAAGCCGAGCTGCTGGCCGCCATGAAAACCCTGAGCAAGATCAGCGGGCTGACCTGGCCGCAGGTCTATGCGGATCACGGCCTGAAGTGGGAGAAGATCGGCAGCATGGCGCCATCACCCGGGATAGACGCGGTCTATTCCCTACGCATCACGCAAAGCCGGCGGGCAACCGCATATCGCGACGGCGACTACATGCGGCTGCTCACGATACCGCCGGATCATGATGCGACGTACATGCACTGAACGGGGAGCGGGAACGAACATGGCCGAGCAAACCGGCATCGGCCGGGAGGGGAAATGGCACATCCCGACGAGCCATTTTCCGCTCCCCGGATACCACCCGGCCACCCGGATCGGTTGGACTTCGAATGGGTGGATCTGCTGACGGCGGCCCCCTGGATCCGCAACCGGAAAAATCCGCGCCCGGCAGCACGCAACCGGCGAAGAATGCACACCTGCCGAACACGCCGCCGCCACAAACCGGGCAGTGCCCCTACGGCGAACGCCCCCGCCGCGCATCGACTTCGGCATAGACCATCCGCGATATCTCCGCGATGACCTGTTCCAGTGCCAGGTGCCGATGGCCGCGCGTCATGACGCAAAGCACGTAGGGGTTGTCGGGGTAGTAGACAATGCCGCAATCGTGCAGCTGCATGATGTCGTCACGCCCCACTTCGCCGTATTTGTGCGACACCGGAACACCGGCTGGCAGGCCCCGCACCAGTCCTTCCTCGAAGGTGGACAGCATCATCATCTTGACGAGCTTTTCCGACATGGCCGGATTCAGATAGGACGCGCTGTAAATCACCTTGAACAGCGCAGCATAACGCGCCACGGAAATGACGTAGTTCTGATCGGCAATGTCCGGCACCAGACCCAGCTGCCGATAGGACTCCCAGATGAAGGACTCACTGCCGTAACGATCCAGCAGATGCTGCCGCAGCAGCACAAAAGCCACGTTGTCGGAGTACGCCATCGTGCGCTGCAGCAATGCATCGACCGTGTACACGTCTCCCGGCGTCAGCTTCTGCGCCGGCTGATAATGCATGCCGTAAAGCAGGTCGAGATTGGGCGGTACCGTCAGCCGGGTATCCAGGATCGCCGGATCCTCTTCGGCCAGGCTCAGGTACTGCGCCACCAGCGGCAGCTTGAGCAGGCTGGCGGCGGCATAGTTGGCGTACTCGTTCACGCCGAAGTGCGGGCCGTCTTCCAGATCCCGGAAATAAAGCCCGGCATCGATCAGGGTGCCGTCCTGTTTCTTCGCCTCGATGTAGTCCGTCAGGGTCTGTTTCAGCGCCGCGTAGGGCACCTTGCTGATGACCGGCTTTTCGCAGGCGTAGCGGTCGAGCCAGCGGGAGTGATGGCACGAGGAACGTTCCGGCATGACCGAACATCCGGTCAGCTGCAAAGCACAGAGGCCGACCACCGGGAACATGCACAGCAGGCGAGCGCGGCTGAACAACACGATGCATCCTTGTTCACGACATCGCACGGATCGGCGATCCGCACGAGGATAGGCACTCCGTAGCGCCGGCGGTAGTCCGGACATCGCTCCCGCAGCGCCGGCAGGCGCAGGAAGCAGCCCGCCCGGCGGGCTTCACGAATCCCGTGACCAGCCGCTACCCTCGGCCGGAGTCCGTCCAGCCCCCTCAGAGCCCCGCCATGCCCGTCCTCACCCGCGACTTCGCCGAACAGTTCTCCCGCGACTGGATCGCCGCCTGGAACGCGAAGGATCTCGACCGCATCCTCGCCCACTACCGCGACGACTTCGTGTTCCATTCGCCCTTCATCGTCGCCGTGGCCGGCGAAGCCAGCGGCCGGCTGGCCGGCAAGCCGGCGGTGCGCGCCTACTGGGAAAAGGCACTCGCGCGCATCGAGCGGCTGGATTTCGAACTCGTGGACCTGCTGGCCGGCGTCGACAGCCTCACGATCTACTACCGCGGCCACCGCGGCATGGTGGCCGAGACGTTCTTCTTCGACGAACAGGGTCTGGTGCGGCTGGCGACGGCCTGTTACGCGAACGGCTGACGGAGTGCGCTCAGGCCGGGCCGACGTGCAGCTTGAGACCCAGCGCGCGCACCACCTTGAAGACGGTAGCCAGTTCGGGATTGCCTTCGGCCGACAGGGCCTTGTACAAGCTCTCGCGGCCGAGCCCCGTATCGCGCGCCAGCTGCGACATGCCTTTCGCCCGCGCAATGTCGCCCAGCGCCGCGGCAAACAAGGCCGGATCGTCTTCCTCCAGCGCAGCATCGAGATAGGCCTGCAGGTCGGCATCCGTTTTCAGGTAATCGACCACGTCGAACGGACGCGTGACGGTTCTTCCCCGGGCATTTTTTCGCATCGCCGTGACCTCACAGATTGCGCGCCAGCCGGATCGCGCGGGCAATGTCCTCCGGCTGGGTGGATTTATCGCCCCCGGCCAGCAACAGATACACCGTAGACCCGTGCCGGACGAAATACACGCGATAGCCCGGGCCGTGATCGATCCGCATCTCGCAGATGCCCTCCCCCACCGCTCGCACGTCTCCGGGATTACCCAGCGTCAGACGGCGAATGCGCACTTCGATGCGCGCACGGGCCTGGTGGTCCCGCAGACCGGCAAGCCAGCGGGAAAAGTCTTCCGTGGTGCGGACCTCGACCATGAGATGGTATGTATCTTATCAGATACAGTCAATGCGGACATCCAGCATGCAGACGACAGGGCCCGTTGTCCCTCAGACTTCGGACCGGAATGCCGTGCGAAACCATCGCCATCAATGCCATCCTGCGTCGCACGACTATTACGCAGCACCACACTCTCGTTCAAACGCCCATGACCATGAACCTGCAACCCGTCCTCACCGGCGACACCCTGCTGCTGCGTCCCCTGCGCGCGGAGGATTTCGCGGCCCTCTATGCCGTGGCGTCCGACCCGCTGATCTGGGAACAGCATCCGGATCCGACGCGCTGGCAGCGGCCGGTGTTCGAGAAATTCTTTTCGGCGGCGATGGAATCCGGCGGTGCTTTCCTGATCGTCGAAAAGGCCACCGGGAACGTGCTGGGCTCCAGCCGCTACTACGACTGGAATCCGCAGGAGCAGTCGGTCGCCATCGGCTTCACCTTCCTGCACCGCAGCTGCTGGGGCGGCAAGACGAACGCCGAGCTCAAGAAGCTGATGCTGGACCACGCCTTCCGCCATGCGAAGACGGTGTGGTTCCACGTCGGGGTGAACAACATGCGTTCGCGGCGCGCGATGGAGAAGATCGGCGGCCGCTACTCGCACACCGGCCCGTTCCTGCGCAGCGGCGTGGCGACCGAGCACGCCTACTACCGCATCGACGCGCCGGAAAAAACGGCCGGCTGAAAACCCCGGATCATTCGGCGGTCGTCGTACGGCCGTCGTGGATCCGCTCCAGCGCCACCAGCCGCAGGCGCTCGCTGTCGTCGAACAGCCGGTGCTGAAGCTCTTCGGTCTGCGCGCGCCGGTCGCTTTCGCTGTAGGCCGGATTGGCCGCGATGCGGTCGCGCTGCAGGAAATAACCGGCGAGTCTCGCCTGCAGTGCAGCCTCGTCGGCTTCCAGTGCCGCCAGCCGCTGCGCGGCCTCGGGGCCAGCCAGTTCTTCGCGAATGCGCTGCACTTCCGACGCCGGGCAACCGGCACGACGACAGTCCGCGATCACCTCGTCGAGCGTCTGGACCAGCGTCGCCGCGCGCTGCGCTTCCTGCACCGACGGCGGCAGTTGCGCCAGCAGGTCGCCGAGGCGGCGTGCACGCTCGACGTTGCCCAGCGACGCATCCTGCATCACCTGCAGGCGCGCCAGCGTGTAGGCCTGATACGCATCCTGTTCGGCGAAGAACGCCTGCACCACGTCGCGGCTGAAATACCGGCTGCGCAGTTCGCGCAGTTGCGCAAGATACGCCGCCATCGCCTCCGGCGCCGCCTGGCCGGGCATGGCCTGCGCGTGCTGCGAGAGTTCGCCAGCCGCCTGCCAGAACCCGAGATAACCTTCGAGCAACTGCAGCGCTTCGCCGCGCGCCGGTTCCTGCAGCCGGTGCGCGAGGTAGGCGCGGATGCGCGTCGCTACGACGGCCAGCGGCTCCTCGCCCACCGTGGTCAGGAAATAATCGAACAACGCGCGCACGGGATACTCGATCACCAGATGGCCGTCGGCATCCACGCGCAGCGCGTCGTTCACCTCGCTGCCGGCCAGCGAGGCCGGCAGGTTTTCGAGCCCGGTACGGAAATCGCCCGCCGGTTCGCCGGCGTGCAGCAAGACACCGGCAAGCGGCGGATCGTCGTCGATCGCCGGCGCCATGCCGGCGCGCTGTGGCTCCGGCGAGCCGGCAACGATCCACGCGACCGTCAGGGTCAGCGCCGCGGCCGTGACGGCCGCGGCGAGTGCCAGCCTGCCGTTCACAGGCCCTGGTTCTTCAGCCGGTTGGCGTGGGTGACGATCACCTGCACCGGATCCGGCGCGCCCAGGCCGATCAGCCCGGTCATCTGGTTTACTTCGTCGAGGTGGTTCCACGGGTAGTCGGTGCGCAGCACCCTGCCGAACTTCGAGCTGCAGACGCCGACCAGGATGTCGTTCTGGTCCGGTGCGATCAGGAACGCCGGCGCAGTGAGCATCAGGAACGGATCGATGAGATCGAACAGGTTGGTCTGGCGCGCGGCGTTGCCGGTCCACGAGTAGTAGTACTGCGTGCCGCCGGGCAGCGCCTTCGAGTACGCGCCTTCACCGCAGGCGGTGGCCGGAATGCCGTTGGGAAATTTCTGGTTGAACGCCAGCGAGCCGGCGGTACTCAGCGAGGTCATCGAGCGCTGCGCGTTCGCCTCGTAGATTTCGCCGGTGGCAAGATTGAGCAGGCTGCCGGCGCCGTTGACGATGTCGTAGATGAACCCGCCGAGGGCCGGCGAATAGCTGTCGACGGATAGCAGCACGTCGGCCATCGGCGCGCCCTTGTTGACGCCGGCGATGGAGGTGACCGAAGCCACGTTGCCGGGAATGACGCCGGCCACGTAGCGCGCCGTCGGGCTGCCCTGGCTGTGGCCGATCAAATTCACTTTCGCCGCGCCGGTGACGGCAAGGATCTTCTTCACTTCCAGCAGCAGCTGCTCGCCGCGCACTTCGTTGCTGTCGATGGCCGGCACCGCCGGCGTATAGACCTTCGCGCCCTTGTCGGCGAGCGCGGACGGCACCTGGTAGAAATAATCGACCGCGCCGCCGATCTGCTCGAAACCGAACAGGCCGTGCACCAGCACGATCGGGTATTTCGTCTTGGCGTAGGTGCAGTTGAACAGGCAGAACGCGTTGGCGGCGGACGTCGCCATCAGGGCGACGGCGGCCACGCTCAGCAGGGCGAGACGTTTCACGGAAACCTCCGGGTTGTTCTTGTTGTCGGGTATCGGCGCCGGTTGGCGTGGCGATACTCGGACAACCCCGGTTTTTCCGCCCGCCCGCACGGGACAGGCTTCGGTGCTATCCGGCCAGGCCGGCCAGGCGACCGTCAGCCGCGCACGCAGTTCCGGCCATCGGCCACGGCCCGCTGCAACCGGGCCTGGACTTCCGCGACCAGGACATCGCCGCCGCCGCTGGCGGCCGGGGTGCGGGCACCGACACCGAAGCTCGCGCTGACATAACCGGCAGCCGTCGACCGCGGATGCGTCATCCGCTCCTCGACCACGCGGCGACGACAGCGCTCGGCAATGGCATGCGCCGCCTCGGCGTCCGTTTCCGGCAGCACCAGCGCGAACCGTGCGTCGGCAATGCGGGCCGCGAAGTCGCGCGGACGCGAGGCCACGTCCTCAAGCACGCGGGCAATGCGGCGCAGACATTCGTCACCGGAAAGCTGACCATTTGCTGCGCAGTATTCCGGGTAGAAATCAACATCGACCATGATCAGCGACAGCGGCTGTCCGCTGCGGCGGGCACTGGACCATTCGCGCTCGAACACCAGGTCGAACATCCGCCGGTTGGGCAGGTCGGTCAGCGAGTCGTGGTGCGAGACCGCATCCACTTCACGCTGCAGCCGCTGCAGGACTTCCTCGTTCTTCTTGCGCTCGGTGATGTCGAACATGAAGCCGACCAGCGCCTCGACCTCGTTGTTGCGGCGTACCACGTGCACCACGTCGCGGATCCAGACATAGCCGCCGTCGCGGGTCAGCGCGCGGTAGTCGGCCTCATGGTCGATGCCGGATTCCGACTGCGACACGCAGAAACTGACCACGTTGTCGCGGTCCTCGGGATGGATGCGTTCGGCCCAGTCGTTGACGTTCACCCAGCTTTCCTGCTTCCAGCCGAGCAGCGGCTCGATCTGCGGACCGATGTAGGTGAACTGCATGGTCTTCCAGTCGATCCGCCAGGGAATCGCCTTCGTGGATTCGAGCAGGGTCCTGTAAAAGGCAGGCTCGGTCTCGTGCTGCGGCTTGCTCACGCGCGTGGATCTCCGGGGGCTGGCGGCGCGCCATTCTGCGGCATCCGGCCGGCAACCGGGTACCCGGCCGCGCCCCGGTTGCGTCCGGCCGTCAGCCCCGGCGGCGCACCTGCACCGGAACTCCGGTCATGTGCGCCTGGTTGCTCAGTTTCTCGTAGCTGCCCGGGCCGCTGGGCAGCAGCACGTTGGCGTTCACGCCCGGGTATTTTTTCGCCACCCGCAGTCCGGGCGTGCGCTCGTTGCCCCAGCCGTGGGTCATGGCCACGACGCCGGTACGCAACGTGTCGTCGATCCGCACGACGGTCTCCAGGCGACCGTGGGCATTGCCGACCTCCACCGCATCGCCGTCGGCCAGCCCGAGGCGGGCGGCATCCGCCGGCGAGACGTGCAGCGGATTGTGCTGCTGCCGGCTGCGCTTGAGCGCCCCGATGTTGTGGTACCAGCTGTTCTGCATGTAGAGCGTGCGCAGGTTGATCAGCTTGAGCCCGTCGGCCGGTTCGGCCGCGAGCCCGGCAAAGATCGCGTGCGCGCGGGCCGTGGCTTCGGCAAACAGCGGCGGACAACAGTCGACGCGCCGGTCTTCGGTCTGTATCCAGTCGCGGTAGAAATTTCCGCCGGCCGGCGGCGGCAGCACCGCCGTGTGTTGCGGCAAACCCTGCAGCTTCTCCACCGACAGGCCGGCGCCGCGCATCATGCGGTTCAGGCGGACGAAGACATCCGGCTCGTCGCCCTCGTCGAACACCGAGCGCAGGCCCATGGCCTGCTCGATGCGGCCGAGGATCCACCACTCTTCCTTCCGCTGCGCCGCCGGCGGCACCACGGCCGGCGTGTACTGCACGAACGGCGCGTGCTGCATGCCCAGGCCGCAGATGTTGAGATCGCGCCGCTCCAGCATGTCGGTGGCCGGCAGCAGCCAGTCGGCCAGTTCGCCGGTGACATTGCGGAACAGGTCGATCACCACCAGCAGCTCGAGCTTTTCGAAGGCCCGGCGCAGGCGCTCGCCGCCGCCCATCGAGAGCAGCGGATTGCCGGCGATCACCACCAGCGCGCGGATCGGGCTCGTCGGCGATTCGATCATGTCGGCCAGCAGATTGCCCGGCAGCGCACCGCGGATCACCCGCAGGTCGCCGAACTCGCCGGGAAAAAAGACGTGCTGCAGGTCGATCTTCCCGGCCTTGGTCGCCGGATAGAAACCGGGCGCATACAGGTTGCCGCCGCGACGGTCGAGATTCCCGGTGACGAACGCCAGCATGTGCAGCAGCCAGTAGCACAGGGTGCCCTGCCGGCCCATGTTGACGCCGGTGCTCATGTGCACGCAGGCCGACTCCGCGGTGGCGAATTCGCGGGCGATGCGGCGGATGTCCGCGGCCGGAATGCCGGTGACGTCCGCCACCGCGGCGGCGCTGTAGGGCGCGATGAAGTCGCGCAGGCCCTCGACATGCCGGCCGTGCTCGCGCAGCACGTCCGCGCGCCACAGGCCGGCAGCGTCCATCTCGTGCAGCAGCGCGGCCATCAGGTAGAGATCGGTGTCCGGCCTGATCTGCAGCACGTCGCCGGTGGCCGGGGTCGCCGACTCGATGCGGCGCGGATTGACGAACAGCACGGTGGCGCCGTTGCGTTTCGCCTGCCGGAACTTTTCCATCGGATCGGCGATGGAGACGAAGCTCATGTGCGACACCTTCGGGTTCTCGCCGAAGATCAGCGCGTACTTCGTGTGTTCCAGGTCCGGCACCGGATGCAGTGTGCTGGTGCCGAACACCGCCTCGCTGCCGGCGAATTTGTTGGAACAGTCCTGGGTACCAGACGTGAAGATGCGGCGACAGCCCAGTTGCAGGAAGAACGAGGTGAGCGCCTGCGTGCCCAGCGCATTGAAGGCGGTCGGATTGCCGATGTAGCCCGCCACGCCCTCGTGGCCGTATTTCTCCTGCACGGCGCGCAGCGCGGCGGCAATGTCGCCGGTGGCAGCCGGCCAGTCGGCGGCGGCGAACTCGCCCGGCTGCGTTTTCGCGCTGGTGCGACGCAGCGGCACGTCGAGCCGGTCCGGATCGCGGTGGATGGCGTCGTAGCCGATGCCCTTGTGGCAGGCGAAGCCGCGCGTCACCGGATGGTCGTCGTCCGGCCGCAGCCGGATCAGGCGGTCGTTCTCCACCTCGGCCACCAGACCGCAGGACGGCTCGCAGACGCGGCAAAAGGTCGGGATCTGCTGTTTCATGCGCTCGGTCCGCCGGATCGCTACGGGAATCCGTACCGGACTCTGCGCGCCGCCGGCGCCCGGGTAAATGACCCGAACGATTGGCCGGAACGTTCAGGAGCGCACGGCGGCCAGCGCACCCTGGTCGGCGATGTGTTCCAGCGCTTCCACCCGCGGCTGCTCGTCGGCGCTGAAGTGTTCCGCGCGCAGCGCGTCGATCTGCCGGTGGCGGTCGGCTTCGTCCAGGCCCGGCACCGCGAGGATGCCCGCACGCTCGGCCAGCCACGCATCGAGACGGCGATCCCAGTCCGCCCGGCCTCGGTCCAGCTCCTCCAGACGGTCGGCCGCTTCCGCACCGAGCAGGTTCTCGCGGATCTGCCGCAGTTCGGTCGCCGATCCGGCTTGCTTCTTCCAGTCGGCGGTGAGCGCCTGCAGGTCGCGGTACTGGTTCACCGTGTGCGTGGCCTCGCGCAACGGGGCCGGCAACTGCGCCTCGCGTGCCGCCAGCCGGCCGGCGCGCTCCGCCGGAGCCAGCTGCGCATCCTGCAGGATCGCCACCCGCTCCAGCATGTAGTCGTTCATCGCGTCTTCATCGGCGTAGAACGCGGTGGCCATCGCCGGCGGCATGTACTGGCCACGCAACGCGCGCGCCTGCTGCAGGGAGGCACGGACGGCGGCCTCGTCGAAACGGCCGCCCGCCGGTTGTGCCCCGTCCTGGATGCCGGCCAGCGCCTGTTTGTAGGCGAGGTAACCGGCGAGCATTTTTTCCGCTTCCGCCGCCGCACCCGGCGGTAGCCGGTCGCGGATGTAGGCGCGCAGCCGGGCCAGCACGGTATCCAGCGGTTCCTCACCGACTGCCGTCAGGAAATAATCGAACACCCGGCGCACGGCCAGCGTGATTCGCAGGTGTCCGTCCGCATCCGTTTCCAGCGCGCCGTCGACTTCCGTGCCCTGCAGCGAGGCCGGCAGGTTTTCCAGGCCGGTGACGAAATGCGGAATGTCGGCATCCGCCTGCTTGCCGAAAACGGCGACAAACATCCCCTCGCGCGTTGGGGCGTCCGCGGCGTCGCCGGACACCGGTGCCGGCGACGACCGGTATCCGGCATAGGCGACCAGCACCGCCATCACCACGGCCAGTCCTGCCATGACTTTCAGTCCGTCCTGCGTTCGACGATCCATGCGCCGCCCCCGGAAAAAAGAAGCGGCCGCCGGGAAAGGCGGCCGCCAGCGTCACCCGTACTCAGAGTCCCGCGTTCTTCAGGCGGTTGGCGTGATGACGGTAAACCGCTTTCGGATCGGTTTCGACGATGCTGGTCAGGCCGAACAGCTGGTTGACCTCGTCGAGGTGGTTCATGAAGTAGTTGTCGCGCACCACCTGGCCCAGGTGGCTGCTGCAGCGGCCGACCAGGCCGTCGTTCTGCCAGTCGGACTTGCCGACGAAGGCCAGCGAGGTCAGGCCCATGAAGAAATCGCTCGGGTCCAGCACGTTGGTCAGCACGCCGGTGCCGCTCCATGAGTAGTAGCGCACGCCGTTGGCACTGTACGCGCCCTCGCCACAGGCGGTGGTCGGTACGCCGGCGGGGAATTTCGCTGTGAACGCCGCGGCACCGCTGGTGGTGAGCGAGTTCAAACCGGCCAGCGAACTCTGCGGCAACGGTTGTCCGTCGAGCGCACCGACCAGCCAGCCGAAACCGTTCACCAGCGAGGTGAGCAGGTCGGTGGCCGGCGCGCCGATCACCGGCAGCGAGGATGCCTGCTTGATGACGTCCGCCACCGGCGAACCCTTGGTCACACCGCCGACCGACGTGGCGGATGCGACCTTGCCCGGAATGACGCCGGCCACGTAACGGATGCTCTGGTTGCCGTGGCTGTGGCCGATCAGGTTGACTTTCTGCGCTCCGGAAACGGCGAGGATGTCCTGCACCTGTCTGAGCAATTGCTCGCCGCGCACCTCCGAGGACTCGAAGGAGGACACGGCGGTGACATAGACCTTCGCACCGCCGTTGCCGAGCTCGGCCGGGATGCCGTTCCAGTATTCCAGCGGGCCTATCTTCTCGAAGCCGGCCATGCCGTGCGCCAGCACGATGGGGTGCTTCGTTTTCGTGTAGTCCCACCACCAGGCCTGCGCGGTCGTGGTGGCCAGCAGCGCGGAACAGGCGAGCGCGGCGGATGCGAGTATCCGGTTCATCGGTGCAGCCTCATTGTGTTTGTTGTTATGAACGGCGAGTGGCCGCGTGGGCGGAACCTGCCGTACTGCGGGGCCCAGACTAGTCAGTGCA
Organism: Pseudomonadota bacterium; assembly: GCA_049323295.1. Classification (GTDB taxonomy): domain Bacteria; phylum Pseudomonadota; class Gammaproteobacteria; order Pseudomonadales; family JADFDG01; genus JADFDG01. The sequence continues at coordinate 340,750 of JBMOON010000031.1, read as the reverse complement.
ACGCTGGTCGCCAGTAACGACAAAGGACATGACGGCCGACAAAAAAGGACATAAAAATGACCGGGCCGCCCTGTTCTGCCACCCCTCCCGGCTAATGAGAAAGTAGTAACCGGGTATCCACGACAAAAACAAAAGGCATGCAGCCGATGCCCCCGCCCCCCCCCGATGGACGCTATTTTGCGGCGGCCGTCGCCCAGCACCTCATCGATCTCTGCATCTGGCACGGCATCCCGGTACAACAGCTGCTGGATGAACAGCGGTTGACGCGGGAGTCGCTCAATCCGCCCTCCGGTCGCCTGCCGATCGAGACCGGGGTCTTGCTGCTGCACGGCCTGCTCGGGCACACCAGCGATCCGCAGCTGTTCCTGAAACTGTCGCGGGCCTCCATGCCCAACGGCTTCGGCCCGGTCGGTTACCTGCTGACGGCCTGCCCCACGCTGAAGGACTGCATCGATACGCTGACCCGCTTCGAGCCGCTGATCAGCAACGTCGGCTACTCCACGCTGGAACATCGTCCCGGCGAAGTCCGCTGGACGCTGACCATCGACCACGAAGATCCGCTGCTGGTGCGGCTGGCCAGCGATTTCACCACCGGTGTCCGCTATCGCTTCCTGCTCATGCTGCGCGAAAAACGCTCGAGCCTGGTACGCGCCGTGCATTTCACTTATCCGGCGCCGGAAACGCCGGCACAACTCAAGGAATACACGGACACCTTCCATTGCCCCGTGCTGTTCGACCAGCCACAGACCTGCATCGTGCTGAACCCGCCGGCACTTTCCACGCCCCTGCGGCAACCGGATGCCGAACTGAAGGAGGCCATCCAGTCGCAGGCGGAAAAAAAGCTCGAAGAGCTGACCAGCAAACCGTCGACGGTCGACGAAGCGCGCATGGCGCTGCGCAAGCTGCTGCTCGAGGGCCAGGCATCGCGGGAAAAACTGGCGGAGAAACTCGGCGTCAGCGGCCGGCATCTCGGACGTCAGCTGGAAAACGCCGGCCTGGGCTACCGCGAACTGCTCGACGAACTGCGCATGGAGATCGCGCGCGAATACCTGCGGCAACCCGACCGCACGATCGACGACACCGGTACCCGCCTCGGCTTCTCGGACGGCCAGTCGTTCACCCGCTGGTTCCGGCAGGCCACCGGCAAGACCCCGGGCGAATTCCGGCAGGATCCGGACGCCTGACCGTTCCCGGCGCCCGGGAGCCGGACGCCCTGCCCGTTGCTCCGGCCATCCTGTCCGCAACGATTCCCCGGCCAAGCCGCATCGGCGCTCCCGGCATATGCTGCAGCCGGAACTGATGCACGGCGCCTACGCGGTGATGGTGATCGCCGGTTCGGTGGCGATCGCGGTGAACGTGCTGTGCGTGCTGCCGGTGGTGCGTCGCCGCCGCGCCGCCGACGGCAACGACGAAGCGCAGCTGGGCCGGCAGTCGCGCCGGATCTACGCCGCGTTCGCGGTCGGCCTGCCGTTCGGCGTGGCCGCGCTGGTCGCCGGCATCAGTCTGGTCGGCAGCGCCTGACGGCGCCGGCTCAATCCGCTTCGACGCGATTGCGGCCGTTCTGCTTGGCGCGGTAGAGCGCCTGGTCGGCACGCTGCACCAGCATGTCCGGATCGGCATCCGGGCGCGCTGCGTTGCAGGCAAGCCCGATGCTGCCGGATACCGGCACCGCGTCGCCGTTGTCGGCCTGCACGCGCAGGGCGGCGAGCCGTTCGCGGCAACGTTCGGCGACCCGCCGGGCGACTTCCGGCGACGCGTCGGGCAACACGACCAGGAATTCTTCGCCGCCGTAACGGCCGACCGCATCGTACTCGCGCACCGCGTCCTGCAACGCGGCCGCGGCGGCGCGCAGGACACGATCGCCGGTCGGATGCCCCCAGGTATCGTTGATGGTCTTGAAGTGGTCGAGATCCGCAAGCAGCACGGACAGCGGCGCGCGGCTGCGCCGCATCCGCGCCATTTCCCGCTCCAGCCGGTCGACGATGCTGCGGCGGTTGTGCACGCGGGTCAGTTCGTCGGTGTGGCTCAGCGTCCGGAAAGCCCGCTCTCGTTGCCGCCAGCGGATCAGCGCGAGGCCGGCCAGCAGCATGGTGAAGACCAGGTGCGGAATCACCCAGTACAGGTGCGAGAAAACCCAGAAACGCGTGTAGGTTTCATCGCCCGGCGTCGGCAATACCAGCAACGGCGCATATTTCATCCAGCCGCCGGCGACCGCCAGCGCCATGCCCAGCAGCACCGTGCAGGACAGTGCCCAGCACGCCATCACCGTGCGCCAGCTGAACAGGATGAGACCGACGATCGGCGAACCGATCACCACCACGCCGGCCTCCACGCTCAGCGTGCCGATCAGCCAGCCGTAGTAAAGCAGCGAGCAACTGAAGAACAGCAGCACCGCTGCTTCGTAGATCCGCGATTGCGGCAACCGGCGGCGGATGGCGGCACCGATGGCGAACAGCACGACCACCAGCAGCGCCAGCAGGCAGAAGACCGGGAACTGTGCATGGGCGAAAGCAACGTCGACGAGCCGGTCGCGGTCCTCGCGCGACAGCACGTAGAGCAGCCACAGCACGTACTGCATGACCATCGGCAGCAGGAACGCGAGCAGCAGCATGGCCTTGGCCACGCGCGACCATTCGAGGATGCCGGTGAAGAGGCGGAATACCGGCGGCATCTCGCGCATGCAGCCCTCCAGCTCCTGTCGAATGCCGAAGCAGGTTAGCGGGCGCCGCCGGCCCGGGCAAAGGCCGGGCGCCGGCCGGCAGGATTCGTCAGCCGGACATCGTCATCAGTCCGGCATGGCGGTGATCGTGCCGGCGCTGCGCGCTTCCTGCTCGCGCAGGCGGTTCGCATCCAGCTTCGCGAACGTCCGCGGCGACAAGCGGCGGGCCAGCCGGTTGAGCGGCCGCTCCACCACGGCCGGCAGCTTCATGCCCAGCGGGTTGGATTCCATCAGGTCCGCGCTGGAAATCACCCGCGTGCCCATCAGGTAGTCGAACCAGGGACGGGTGACGCACCAGTTGGCGTCCTGGTTGGAATTCATGTGGTGGTCGTAGTGCCAGGGAACGCGCTTCTTCGCCCATTCCGGATCGAGGTGCGAACGCCGGTGCACGTAGAAATAATGGCCGGCGCTGTACCACGCGCCGAGCACGAAGAACGGCGCCACCGGCGCCGCCAGCGTCAGCACGCCGGCCGCGGTGAGCAGCGATTTCACTTCCAGCCGCACGCGCTCGCTCTTCAGGCCTTCGCGATAGCCGGGCTCGTCGTAGTCGAGCTGCCGCACCGTCTTGTGGTGGGCCCAGTGCGATTTCATGAGTTCAGGGCGCGGACTGACCCGTCCCTGTCCCGGGCGCGGCGTTCCATGCAGCACGTATTTGTGGGCATACCATTCGACGCCGTTGGCGACGAGGATGGCGAGCGGAAAACCGATCATCGGACACCCCGTATCATGATGTTGGGCGGGACCGCGGCCGGAACCACGCCGACGGTCCGATTGTGTCAGCCGGCCCCGCCCCCGGCTTGACCGGCGATACCGTACATCCGGCCGTCCGGAGGCAAACACCGGGCCGCAGTCCGGGAGTGCGACGCAGATCGTTCACAGGACGCAGCCGGCTGTGGCAGCCTCGCCCTGCCCCATGCCCCGGAGAACGCACGATGGAGAAGTCCGGCTTCGATGCCCTGATCACCCGCCTCGAACAGGAAGCCCGCGAACGACCGGGCCGCTATGCCTTCCAGGTGGCGATGATCGCCCTGTTCGGTTTCGTGATCCTCGGCGTCGCGCTGGGCTTTTCCTTTCTGGTGATCGGCCTCGTCGGCGGCGCGATCTGGCTCGGCCTGAAATTCGGCGGTGCCGCCGTCGCCCTGCTGCTGGCCAAACTCGGCAAGGCGCTGTTCCTGCTGCTCATCCCGGCGTGGTTCATGCTGCGCAGTACCTGGACCATGCTCACCACCCGCTTCCCGCGGCCGGTCGGCCGTGCCGTGACGCGCGAAGAAGCGCCGGCCCTGTTCGCGCGGCTGGACGACATGCGCGCCCGCATGCAGGGGCCGCGTTTCCATCACGTGCTGCTGACCGACGAACTCAACGCGGCCGTCGTGCAGCATCCGCGCTTCGGCCTGTTCGGCTGGGAAGAGAATTACCTGATCCTGGGCATGCCGCTGCTGCAGGTGCTCGATGCCGACGAGGCGATGGCGGTCGTGGCCCACGAATACGGGCATCTGGCCGGCCAGCACGGCCGCTTCGGCGCCTTCATCTACCGCCTGCGCGGCGCCTGGGGCCGCATGCAGGAAATCAGCGAGAGCTGGACCGACTGGGGTTCCCGGCTGGTGGCGCGGATGTTCCGCTGGTACGCCCCCTGGTTCAACGCCTACTCCTTCGTGCTGGCGCGCAGCAACGAATACGAGGCCGATCGTTCGGCGGTGGAACTGGTCGGCCGGCAACACGCCGCCAGCGCACTCACGCGGGTGAACATCGCCGCGCAGTTCGAAGGCGAACATTTCTGGCCGTCGATCAACCGTCGGGTGCGCAGCGAGCGCGAACCGCCGGCGCAGCGCAGCCACGCCTGGCTCGCGGCATGGCGCAATGAGCTCAGCCCGGAGCGGCAGCGCGATTTCCTCGCTGCCGCGCTGCAGCGGATCACCGACCATGCGGATACCCATCCGGCCCTGACCGACCGCCTGCGCGCGATGGGCGTCGACCCGGCGACGGTCGCGCCGCCCGCGCCGGCGTCCGAACCGGCGGCCCTCGCCTGGTTCGGGCGCAACCTGCTCGCCGTCCAGCAGCAGCTCGACCGGGAGTGGCGCGAACAGGTCGGCAATCACTGGCAGCAGCGGCACGATTACCTGCAGGAGCGCGCGCAGCGTCTCGCCGAGCTCGCGGCGCTGCCGGCGCCGTCGGTCGACGAGGACTGGGAAAGCCTGTCGATCACCGGCGAACTGGAACCGGACGCCGACCTGCTGCCGCGCCTCGATGCCCTGCTGGCACGCGCGCCGGAACATGCGTCGGCGCTGTTCCGGCGCGGCCAGCTGCGACTGGAGCGCGGCGACGAAAAAGGCATCGACGATCTCGAAAAAGTGATGGGCCTCGATGCCGATGCCACGCTGCCGGCCTGCAGCCTCATCTTCGGCCACCTATCGTCCCGCAACGACGAACGCGCCGCCGACTACGAACAACGCTGGCTGGCGCGCAACGCCTTCGAGACCCGTCGCCAGGCCGAGCTGGATACCGTCGACCCGAAAACGGCCGAGCTCACCGGGCACGACCTCGAAGCATCCGTGCTCGAGGAGTGCCGTCGGCTGCTGCAGGACAACGCCGACGGCATCAAGCGCGCGTGGCTGCTGCGGCGCGTGATCGCCAGCGATCCCGACGCCCGGGCCTGGCTCATCGCCGTGGAAACCGGCATGTTCACCGGCAGCGGCGGCCAGCAGAAAATCGTCACCCGGCTGGCCGAACTGCCCTGGCCGCTGCCGCTGCACATCGTGCCGCTGTCCAGCGACACCTTTGCCCCGCTGCGCAAGAAAGTGAAAAAACTGGCGTTTCCCCCGCTGTACGCTGCCTCCTGAACGCTGCCGGAACCCCGCCATGCCGCAACTGCCGCAGCAACGCGCCCTGTTCGTCGACGGCCTGCGCACCCGTCTCTTCGTCGGTGGTCCGGCCCTCGCGGGCGAGGCCGTGGTGTTCGTGCACGGCAGCCCCGGCTCGGCCGACGATTTCCTGCCGCTGGCCTCGGCGGTCTCCGCGTTTGCACCCAACATCACGCTCGACATGCCCGGCTTCGGCGAAGCGGACAAGCCGCGCGATTTTTCCTACGGGGTGGACGCCGGCGCGGAGTATCTCGGCAAGGTGATCGACCGTTTTGCGATACGGCGGGCGCATCTGGTGCTGCACGATTTCGGCGGTGCCTGGGGACTGACATGGGCGGCACTGAACATGCCGCGGCTGGCCAGCGTGACGCTGATGAACTGCGGCCTGCTGCCCGGCTACCGCTGGCACAACATCGCCCGCATCTACCGTACGCCGCTGCTGGGCGAGCTGTTCATGCGGATCATGAACCGGCGCGGCTTCCGCAGCGCCCTGACACAGGACAGCCCGCGCGGATTGCCGGCAGATTTCGTCGACACGATGTACGACCACTTCGACCGCGATACCCGCCATGCGGTGCTGCAGCTCTACCGCAACACGCCCGATCCCGGCACCCGCAGCGAAACGATGCGCCGGACGTTCGGCGCCATCGACCGGCCGGCGCTGGTGTTCTGGGGTTCGCACGACAAGTACCTGCCGGCACGCTTTGCCGAAGCGCAACGGGAAATCCTGCCGCAGGCGGAGATCCACGTACTGGAAGGCAGCGGCCACTGGCCGATGATCGACAACGCCGATGCCGTACGCGAACGGCTGGTGCCGTTCCTGCGCACCGCTGTCGGCGGCGCCACGGGGTGACCGGCGCCGGCCATGCTTGGCAGCACCGGCGCAACGCGACACAATCCGGCGCGACACCACCCCGCCCCCACAGGGACGGCTGCCCGCCGCCCCGTCACCGGAGTCAACCATGGCCTTCTCCATCCGCGATGCATCCGTGCCGATCTACAAGCGCGGCCTGAAAAACCTCGATGCCATCCTGGTCAAGGCCGAGGCCCACGCCGCATCCCACGCACTCGACATGTCCGTGCTGCTGAACGCCAGACTGGCGCCCGACATGTTCAACCTGACCAAACAGGTGCAGATCGCCAGCGATCACGCCAAGGGTGGCGTTGCCCGCCTGGCCGGCGTCGAAATCCCGAAATTCGAGGACAATGAAACCACCGTCGCCGAATTGCGTGCCCGGATCGCGAAAACGCTCGAGTTCGTCAACAGCGTCGATGCAGCGAAATTCGACGGTGCGGAGAAACGCGACATCGTGCTGAAGTTTCCCTGGGCCACCTATGAATTCACCGGCGACAAATTCCTCACCTACTGGTCGCTGCCGAATTTCTTCTTCCACCTGACCACCGCCTACGACATCCTGCGCGCCAACGGCGTGCCGCTCGGCAAGGCGGATTTCCTCGGCAGCTGAACTGCCGATGCCGTCGCGGCCGCAGGTCCTGCTGGCTGCCGTACTGGCCGGTGCGGCACTGACGCTCGGCCTGTGGCTGGCGCGCGAGGCGCCGGCCACCGCTGCGCCGATGCCCGCGGCGCCGTTCTTCGTCGATCGCGACGCCGGCGTGCGGGTGGTGACGGTCGCGACAGGGCTCGATCATCCCTGGAGCCTCGCCTTCCTGCCGGACGGCAGCCGGCTGGTGACGGAAAAATCCGGCACCCTGCGCCGCATAGGGGCACGGGGCGCCGTCTCCGCACCGTTGTCCGGCGTGCCGGAAGTCGATCCCCGCGGCCAGGGCGGCCTGCTGGAAGTGGCGGTCGATCCCGACTTCGCCGCCAACCGCTTCATCTATCTCAGCTACGTCGAGCCGCACACGGACGGCGGCAACGGGATCGCGGTCGCCCGCGGCATGCTCGCCGCCGACAACCAGGCACTCACCGGTCTGCGGGTGATCTTCCGGCAACAACCGACGGTGCGCAGCACGGCGCATTTCGGCGGTCGTCTCGCCTTTGCAGCCGACGGCATGCTTTTCGTCACGCTCGGCGACCGGCAGGCCGACAGGGAGCGCGGCAAGGCGCAACACCTCGACAAGCACCACGGCAAGATCGTGCGCATCGCCCGCGACGGCAGCGTACCGGCCGGCAATCCGTTTGCCGGCCGCCGCGATGCACGCCCTGAAATCTGGAGTCTCGGCCACCGCAACGTGCAGGGCGCCGCGATCCATCCCCGGACCGGCGAGCTGTGGATCAGCGAGCACGGCCCGCAGGGCGGCGACGAAATCAACGTGGCGAAGAAAGGCCGCAACTACGGCTGGCCGGTGATCACCTACGGTTGCGAATACGGCGGCTGCCGGCCGATCGGCGAAGGTACGCACCGCGAAGGCATGGAGCAGCCGCTGACCTGGTGGGTGCCGGTTTCCACCGCGCCCAGCGGGCTCGCCTTCTACACCGGCGATCGCTTCCCGGCCTGGCGCGGGAACCTGTTCAGCGGCTCGCTGGCCGGCAAGACGCTGTGGCGGATCGAACTCGACGGCGAACACGTGCTCGCTCGCCATGCCTTGCTCACCGGCCTCGGCGAACGCCTGCGCGACGTGCGCCAGGGACCGGACGGTTTTCTCTATCTGCTGACCGACAGCCCGCAGGGCCGGCTGTTGCGCGTCGAGCCGTTGGCCGCCGACGCGCGCTGAGTCAGCCTTCGTCTTCCGGCACCCGCAACCGGGCGCGCCGTCCCAGCCGGAACAGTATCCCGCCGTACGAGATACCCAGCACCAGAAGCGCGCCGGCCAGCGACAGCGCCGACCACCGTGCATCGACTAACAGCGCGCACAGCGCCGCGAACAGGAACACCGGCACGGCGACGATCAGGAACGAAGAAGCCGCGCGCTGCACCTGCACGGCAAAGCGCAGTACCTGCTGCTCGTCCGGCAACGCACCGCGCGCATCCGCCGGCAACTGCCGCTGCCGGAACCACTGCCAGAGGAATTTCAGCAGGCCGCGCCCGAAGAGTTCGAATGCCAGCGCCTGCAGGCGCGACAGCCAGAGCGCATAGCCGGCCACGAAGGTGAAGAGAAACGGCGCGACGCAGACGAAATAGCCGCCGTCGCCGGTAACGCCGGCCGCCCGCGCCAGCAACCAGCCGGTCAGCGGGCCGCCGATCAGTGCGGCGACGAATGTCGCCCACAGCACGCCGTTTGCCGGCGGCAGATGGATCGGCCCCCAGGGCGTTTCGCGCAGCCGCTCCATGGCGTCGCCCGTTTCAGCCACGCAACGGCAGCGGCTCGATGTCCAGCAGCGCGCAACTCTCGGCGTACAGGCTTTCCTGCAGCTCGACGTTGCGCGAGCGCGGACTGGAGAACGACGGCGGCTGCGCGGTGAGGTAACGGCCGGTGGTCTGCCGGTGTTCCGGCGCCAGCGCCAGATCGGACGCCAGTTTCGCCGCCGGCTCGGCGGTGATCAGGAACGGCCGGATGATGCCCTGCAGGAAGCCCGGCAGGTCGTCGTAGATCGGCGAATTGACACCGCCCGGATGCATCGCGTTGCTGGTGATGCCGTTCAGCCGGCGGGCCAGCGCGTGGCTGAACAGCAGGTTGCCGAGCTTCGACTGCCCGTAGGCGCGGGTACCGATGTAGAAGCGACGGCCGCGGAACGTCGACGCATCGATATTGCCCAGCATGTGCATCATCGACGACATGTGCACGATGCGGCCGTCGTCGCTGCGCTGCAGTGCCGGCAGCAACAAATGGGTGAGCAGCACCGGGCCGAGATAATTGGCGCCGAACTGGAATTCGTAGCCGTCGGCGGTGAACTGCTGCTTCGCCGGATAGGCGCCGGCATTGTTCACCAGCGCGTCGAGCTTTTGGTGCCGGGACAGGAAATCGGCGGCGAACGCACGGATCTTCGCCAGCGACGCCAGATCGAGCGCATACAACTCGACCCCGGTGCCCGGCGCCTGCGCCTGGATTTCCGCCCGCGCCGCTTCCATCTTCTTCATGTCGCGGCTGGCCAGACAGAGACGCACGCCGCCGCGCCGCGCCATTTCCTTCGCGATCGCCAGCCCGATGCCGGAATTGCCGCCGGTAATGAGTACCGTCTTCGTCGTCATGTCGTTCTCCCGTGGGACGCGGCCGCAGCCGGCGTCAGAGTGCGTAGGTGGTTTCGAGGTAGTCGATGATCGCCGCCGATTCGAACAGGCCGGCACCGGTATTCGGATCGTCCAGATACGGCACCTGCACCCAGCGGTGCCGCTGCCAGAACGCATGCCGCTTGCCGCCTTCGCGCGGCACATAGGGATTCGGGACGATCCGGCGCACTGCCGGGCCGGCTTCCTTCCAGTGTTCCTTGCCGAGGTTGTGCAGCGTGTACGGAATTTCCAGTTCGGTCAGCCGCTCGCGCACCAGCCGCGAATAGGGGCTCGATTCGAAACTCCACAGGTGCAGCGGCTGTTCCGGCGCCTTCGACGGCCGCACGCGATGGCCGCGCGCCAGCCGCACGCCGCTGGCCAGCGTGGAGAACAGCGGCTTCACCGGCGTGGCACGGTAATACGCCGGCACGTCGCGGCCGGCATAGGTGCGGAACAGGTAGGCATTGATGTCCGCCGATTCGTACATCAGGGTGCCGGTGTTGTGGTCGACCAGCAGCGGAAACTGCTGCTTGCCGCCGAGGCGCTCGGCCTCCGGCCGGAAACGGGTGCCCCCCTTGGGGCAGGGCCGGATCTCCACGTCCAGGTGCAGCGCCGTCAGCACCTCGCGCACCGCCCGGCAGTACGGCGAGGCCTCCATGTCGTACAGGACCAGCGGCAGGGCCGGCTGGGCCACCGCCTTCACCACGGTGCTGCCCCGCCACAGGCCGATGCTGGAGGCGAGGACCGAGCCGAGCACGGCTCCCTGGTGCAGTACGGGGTTGGGCATGGATTGCTCCGGTGAACGGGTCGACAGGGCGGTGGCGCGGCCGGGCGCGCCGGCCGGACTATACTTCGACGGTCATCGAAATATCCAGCCCCGTCGTCGGGTTCCGCCGGGCCCGCATTGATCCCCCCTCCCTGCCCCCCATACTGAACGCACAGGAAGTCACCGGAGGATCGCCATGGCCGCGCGCAATCTCACCGACTGCATGCAGTCGCTCACCCTCGCCTCCGGCGCCACGCGCCGCTACTGGTCGCTGCCGGCACTGGAAGCCGCCGGCCTCGGCCGGATCTCCCGGTTGCCCGTCTCCATCCGCATCGTGCTGGAAGCCGTGCTGCGCAACGTCGACGGGAAGAAGGTCACCGAACAGCACGTGCGCGAGCTGGCGGCCTGGAAGCCGAAAGCCGAACGCACCGACGAGATTCCCTTCATCGTCGCCCGTGTCGTGCTGCAGGACTTCACCGGTGTGCCGCTGCTGGCCGATCTGGCCGCCATGCGCAACGTGGCGCATGCCGCCGGCAAGAATCCGAAGGCCATCGAACCGCTGGTGCCGGTGGACCTGGTCGTCGACCACTCGGTGATGATCGATTACTACGGCACGGCGGACGCGCTGCGCCGCAACATGGAGCTGGAATACCAGCGCAACGGCGAACGGTACCGCTTCATGAAATGGGGCATGCAGGCCTTCGATACTTTCCGGGTGGTGCCGCCGGGCATCGGCATCGTGCACCAGGTCAACCTGGAATACCTGTTCCGCGGCGTGCGGGAAAAAGACGGCGTGTTGTTTCCGGACACGCTGGTCGGCACCGACTCGCACACCACCATGATCAACGGCGCCGGCGTGGTCGGCTGGGGCGTGGGCGGCATCGAGGCGGAAGCCGCCATGCTCGGCCAGCCGGTGTATTTCCTGACACCGGACGTGATCGGTGTCGAGATGAAAGGGAAGCTGCGCGAAGGCGTCACCGCCACCGACCTCGTGCTGGCGGTCACCGAAATGCTGCGCCGGGAGAAAGTGGTCGGCAAATTCGTGGAATTCTTCGGCGACGGCGCCGCCACGCTGTCGCTGACCGACCGCGCCACCATCGCCAACATGGCACCCGAATACGGCGCCACCATGGGCTTCTTCCCGGTCGATGCCGAAACGGTGAACTACCTGCGCGGCACCGGCCGCACCGACGCCGAAATCGACGTCTTCGAGCGCTACTTCAAGGCACAGGACCTGTTCGGCATGCCGAAAGCCGGCGACATCGACTACACCCGGACACTGACGCTGGACCTGGCCTCTATCGTACCGGCACTGGCCGGCCCGAAACGGCCGCAGGACCGCATCGCGCTGCCGGCCATGAAGGCGCAGTTCGAAAAACTGTTCAGCGCACCGCTCACCGAGAACGGTTTCAATAAATCGCCCGCCGAACTCGGGAAGCGCTACGCCGCCAATTTCATGCTGGACGAAAACTCCGTGGTGCCGCTGGCCATCCATCGCCGCACCGGCCGCGATCCCGGGCGCAACGAAGTCGAAATGCTCGACAATCATCCGTCCCCGGACATTGCCGTGGCCGGCAACACCGGCGACGCACGGCTATGCGATGTCGGCCACGGCGACGTGCTGATCGCGGCAATCACCTCCTGCACCAATACCTCGAATCCGTCGGTGCTGATTGCCGCCGGCCTGCTGGCCAGAAAAGCCGTCGAACGCGGCCTGCGGGTACATCCCCGGGTGAAAACCTCGTTCGGCCCCGGATCGCGCGTGGTACCGGAATACCTGCGTGCGGCCGGCCTGCAAACCTGGCTCGACCAGCTCGGCTTCACGGTGGCGGCCTACGGCTGCACCACCTGCATCGGCAACGCCGGCGACCTCTCGCCGGCGCTCAACGAAGCGATCCTCAAGAACGATCTGGTCTGCGCCGCCGTGCTCTCGGGCAACCGCAACTTCGAAGCGCGCATCCATCCCAACCTGCGCGCGAACTATCTGGCATCGCCACCGCTGGTGGTGGCGTTCGCCATCGCCGGGCGCGTGAACATCGACATGGAAACCGAATCGCTCGGCACCGGCGGCCACCAGGAGCCGGTCTATCTGCGCGACATCTGGCCCACCGACGCCGAAGTCCGGGCGGCCATGCACCATGCGATGAACCCGGAAACCTTCCGCCGCCTGTATGGCGACTTCACGAAAGACAACGATCTCTGGAACGACCTCGAAGGCGCGAAAGGCGAGGTCTACCACTGGCCGCCGTCCACCTACATCGCCCGGCCGCCGTTCTTCGACGATTTCAGCATGCAACCGGAACCCGTGCAGCCGATTGCCGGCGCCCGGCCGCTGCTGATCCTCGGCGACTCGGTGACCACCGACCACATCTCCCCGGCCGGCTCCTTCAAGGCCGGCACGCCGGCAGGGCAATACCTCACCGCGCACGGCGTCGAGCCGGTGGACTTCAACAGCTACGGCTCGCGGCGCGGCAACCACGACGTGATGATCCGCGGCACCTTTGCCAACGTGCGGGTGAAGAACCTGATGCTGCCGCCGAAAGCCGACGGTTCGCGCATCGAGGGCGGATACACGCTGCTCGACGGCAAACAGACCACGGTCTACGACGCCGCCATGGAATACATCCGGCGCGGCACGCCGACCGTGGTGCTGGCCGGCGAGGAGTACGGCACCGGCTCCTCGCGCGACTGGGCGGCCAAAGGCACCCAGCTGCTCGGCGTGCGAGCGGTGATCGCGCGCAGCTTCGAGCGCATCCACCGTTCCAACCTGGTGGGCATGGGCGTGCTGCCGCTGCAGTTCCTCGGCAACGATTCCATCCAGTCGCTGCAGCTGACCGGCGACGAGACCTATGCCGTCGAAGGCATCGGTCCGGACATGAAGCCGCAGGAAGACATGACGCTGGTCGTCACCCGCGCCGGCGGCAAACAGGATCGGGTACGCGTACGCTCGCGCATCGATACCCCGATCGAGGTCGACTATTACCTGCACGGCGGCATCCTGCCGTTCGTGCTGCGGCAGATCCTGGCCGCGGCATAGCAACGTTCGTCCTGCAACAGCGACATGGAGGCGTCATGAAATATCTGTCAACAGTGCTTCTACCCCTGATGTGTCTTGCCACATCCGGTGCCGTGGCCGATCCGGCCTCGCACCGGATGATCACGCCCGCCGATCTGGTGTGGACGGATGCGGCCTCGTTGCCGCCGGGCGCGAAACTGGCGGTCATCGAAGGGCCGCTGAACGAAGCGGTTCCATTCACGGTGCGCATCAAGGTACCGGCCAACTACCGGGTCCCGGCGCACTGGCATCCCACCGTCGAGCGGGTCACCGTGCTGTCCGGCACGTTCTACATGGGACTGGGCGACAAGCTGGATCCGGAAAAATCGACCGGCCTGCAGCCCGGCAGCATGATGATCCTCCAGCCCATGACGAACCATTTCGCCTGGACCCGTGAAGAAACGACGATCCAGCTGCACGGCATGGGGCCGTGGGGCATCACCTACGTCAACCCGACGGACGATCCACGGAAAAAATAGCAGGGACAGACGACATCTCCCTGGCGTTCGTTCTGCAGCGTGAACCGTCCGGTTGACACCCGGACGGCGCCCCGAACAGACTTCGCGCCGCCGCTCCGGCGGCGCCTTTTTTGTCCGTGGAGTCCGCCCGTGAAATCACCATTGTCCCGCCTTGCCGCCACCTCCCTGCTCCTGCTTGCCGGCCAGACGCCAGCCCTGGCCGCCGACGGCGGCGTCGTGGAACTGCTCGTCCTGCCGTCCTCGGATCTGGACATCACCTTTCCGGGTTTCGGCAGCGCCAGGGATGACGGCAACGGCTTCGGCCTGCGCGTCGGTGCCGAAAGCGGCGGCCTGCGCATCCATGCCGAATACCAGAACGTCTCGCTGGACCTGATCGACGAAGACATCGAGCAGCTGCGCGCCGGTCTCGGCTTCGCCAGCGGCGAGAGCGTACGCGTGGCCGGCCGCATCGAAATGGTGAACGTCGACATGCTGGGCGCCGAAGCGTCCGGTGCCGGCCTGCACTTCGGTCTCGAGGGCGATCCGGCAGCGAACGTCACGCTGTTCGCCACGGTCGGCCGGCTGATGCTGGAAGACGAAACCGACGTGTCGGTGGAAGGACCGGAAATCAACGTCGGGTTCCGGGTACAGGCCAACCGCAACGTGGCGCTCTCCGTCGACCTGCGCGACACCGCTCTTGAAGAAGATTCGGCCGGCGTGGAATTCGACCTGTCCGACCTGCGGCTGGGCATCGGCGCCATCTTCTGACGCTGGCACTCCGGGTCCTGCCCGTCGGGCAACGGATGCGCAGGACCCGGATCAGGCCCGTTCTACTTGTGCGATTTCAGCAGCGCGCCGACCTTGTCGACGTACTTCTGCATCGCCGCATCCTTCGCCGTGCCCTTGAGCTTCGCCCAGGCGTCGTACTTGGCGCGGCCGACCATGTCCAGCATGCCGGGACGGCTGCCCTTCACGTCGCCTTCGGCCCCCTGCTTGTAGTGCGCGTACAGGAAAAGCAGGTCGTCGTTGGACGGCCGCTTCGTCAGGGTTTTGACGTCCTTCTGCGCCTGGTCGAATGCCTGCTGGATGCTCATCTGCTGCGTGCTCCTCTGGTAGCGGTCATCGATCGTCCCCGCAACGGGGAGCCGGCAGCCTAGCGCAGGCCCGCCGCACTTGCCCATGACCGGCCGGACACGGCGCCTCCGGCGTCAAGCAGGTACCTGCCCGCCCCCGTAGGCTGTGCAATCGCCCGCAACCCCCGCGGGCCTGCGGCATACTCTGTGGCCCCACGCACACCGGTCACGGAGAGAAGGACCATGAACACCCAGGATCTGCTCAGCCCCCTCGACGCCCTTGCCCGCCAGGTTGCCCGGCAACCCGACGCGATCGGCTTCATCCAGCCGCTGGGGGGCGGCCGGTTGCGCGAGTACAGCTGGCGACAGATCGACGACGAAGCGCGACGCATGGCGTCGTACATCGGCACGCTCGGCCTGCCGCCGCACAGCAACATCGCGCTGATGAGCAAGAACTGCGCCGAGTGGATCCTGTGCGATCTCGCCATCTGGATGGCCGGCCACGTCAGCGTGCCGCTCTATCCGACGCTCGCCGCGCAGACCGTCAACCAGATCATGACGCACAGCGGCGCCACGGTGCTGTTCGTGGGCAAGCTCGACACCTGGCATGAAATGGCGCCGGGCGTACCGGAAAACGTCCGCCGTATCGCCTTCTCGCTGGCGCCGGAAGAAGCGCGCGCCGCGTATCCGGTGTGGACCGACCTGGTCGCGAAGCACCCGCCGCTGCAGAACGTCGCGAAACCGGCGATGAGCGACCTGGCCACCATCATCTACACCTCCGGCACCACCGGCATGCCCAAGGGCGTGATGCACGACTTCGGACGCTTCGCCGCCATCGGTACCGGCGCCGGCGCGGTCTATGCGATGAGCGACAAGGACCGCCTGATCTCCTACCTGCCGCTCTCGCACGTCGCCGAGCGCGTCGCCGTCGAAGGCGCGATGCTCTACAACGGCATGCGCGTGTTCTTCGCCGAGTCGCTGGAAACCTTCGGCCAGGACATCCAGCGCGCGCGGCCGACGGTGTTCTTCGCCGTCCCCCGCATCTGGAGCAAGTTCTACCAGAAGGTCTGCGAGAAGATGCCGCCGCAGAAACTCGACCTGCTGCTGAAGATTCCGGTACTGCGCGGCATCGTCCGCAAGAAACTGCTCACCGCGCTGGGCCTGAACGAATGCCGTCTCGCGCTCTCCGGCGCCGCGGCACTGTCGCCGGAACTGATCGCCTGGTATCGCCGTCTCGGCCTCGAGATCCTCGAGGTGTACGGCATGACCGAGAACATGGCCTGGTCGCATACCACGCGCATCGGTGACCAGCAGATCGGCTACGTGGGCAAGACCAATCCGGGCGTCGAGTGCCGCATCGGCGAGCACGGCGAGATCCTGGTCAAGAGCCCCGGCAACATGCTCGGCTACTACAAGGAGCCGGAAATGAGCGCCAATGCGTTCATCGACGGCGTCTGGCTGCGCACCGGCGACCAGGGCGAGCTCGATGCCGAAGGGCGGCTGAAGATCACCGGCCGGCTGAAGGAAATCTTCAAGACCAGCAAGGGCAAGTACGTCGCCCCGACGCCGATCGAGAACAAGCTGGTCGGCCTGCCGGGCATCGAACTGGTCTGCGTCTGCGGCGCGGACATGCCGCAACCGATCGCCCTGATCAACCTGACGCCGGAAGAAAAAACGAAGATGGCGGAACACGCGCACGAGCGCGAGCACTTCGCGAAGGCGCTGGAAGAGTTGCGGCGCGACGTGAACGAAACGCTGGATCCGCACGAGCAGCTGGCCTGTTGCGTTGTCGTACGGGACGCATGGACGGTGGAAAACAACATCGTTACGCCGACCCTGAAGATCAAGCGCAACGAACTGGAGAAACATTACGCCGACCGGCTGCCGAAATGGCAGAAGGGCAAGGGCGTGATCTGGGAAACCTGACGGAGAACAATGGGCATCATGAACAGACTGGCGATGGCCGCAATGCTGGCCGTCGCCACCGGCGAGGGAGTCGCCGACGACCGCAGCCTGGCCATCGACGCGGCACTCGCGCTGGACCGGCTGGACATCGAAACCTTCATGATGCTCTACGACGAGACCGACCGCAGTCAGGCGGCCCTGGTTCGCCAGCAGCTGGCCGCAGCCGGCGAACCGCTGCAGAAACTGCTGCCGGGCCTGCGCGACACCGAATCGGTGATGGGCAATGCCGAAGCCTGGCGCGTGATCCAGGCATCCATCGTCGGCGACCGCCAGACGCGCGGCATGATCGATACCGGCTACGATGCGCGTACCCTGGCGGAAATGCGGACCGCGATCCCCACGCTGCAACGCGCGCTGCGGGCCCAGAAAGGTCTCGACCGCCCCGCGTCGCCGGAAGAAGCGGCACTGCTGGATGCCAGCAACCTGTTTGCCGTCTACATCCGCCTCGTGGCCTCGCCGCTGGGCGGCATTTCCGACAACAACGACGAAAGCGTCGACCAGGACCTGCCGACGCTGGTTGCCCGCTTCGACAGGCATCTGGATGCCCTGCTCGCCCGCCACGCCGGCGACGCGGAAAAACGGATCGTGCTGCAGCGGATCCGCACCAAGTGGCAGTTCATGCGGGTCACCATCCTGAAGTACACACAGCAGGCCACGCCGGCCATCGTGCAGCGGCACGGCCGCGACATCGTCGACGGCCTGCGCAGCCTGATCTGACGCGGCGTCACTCCCGGCGCTTCACGCCGCGCTGCGGCACGGCCGACAGCGGATCCTCCGGCCAGGGGTGTTTCGGATAACGGCCGCGCAGATCCCTGCGCACGTCCGGATAACCCTGTTGCCAGAAGGTGACGAGATTGCGCGTCACCGCCACCGGCCGCTGTGCCGGCGACAGCAGGTGCAGCGTCAGCGGCACACGGCCGCCGGCCACCGCCGGCGTCTGCGTCGCACCGAACATTTCCTGCAGTTTCACCGCCAGCACCGGACCGTTCTCCGCGACATAGTCGATCGCGATCTGCGAGCCGGTCGGAACCGTCCAGCGCTCCGGCGCCAGGGCATCGAGTTTCTGCTGCGCCGGATACGGCAGCAGCGTGCGCAGCGCATCGGCGAGCGGCAGGTTTTTCAGTTGCGCCAGCCGGGTCATCGGCTGGCCGTCCGGCAGCGACAGGAACGGCGCCAGCCAGTCGGTCAGCCCGGCCAGCAGCGCGGCATCGGAAACGTCGGGCCAGGAAGCGGCATCGAGCCCGTGCAGCAACTGCACGCGGGCCCGCCATTGCCGGCTGCGCTCGTCCCACGGCAACACCGCGATACCGCGCCCGGCGATCGCGGCCAGCAGCGCAGCCTGCACCTGTTCCGCAGACGGTGCCGGCAACAGTTTCTCGTCCAGCAGGATCGCGCCGAGCCGGCGACGACGGCGCGCGATCACCGCTTCGGTAGCCGGGTCCCAGCCGACGAAATCTTCCGCGGCAATGTCCGCCGCCAGCACGCGCTCGATGCCGTCCTGCGTCACCGGCGCGGCCAGGTGGATCTTCGCTTCGCGCGCATCGCCGTCGAGATCGGCGCATACCAGCCAGGCATGTTTCGCCAGCGCGTCGCCTTCCGGCAGGAATGCACCGCGGCCGCTGGCCAGCAGATAGCGGTGCCCGCTCTCGCCGCGCCGGCGCGCGACACGGTCCGGATAGGCCAGTGCCAGCAACAAGCCGGCGGTTTCCGCGGTGACCGGCGCTTCCGTGCCGGCGTGGCGCGGATACAGACGCTGCGCGCTCTCGCGCAGCAGCGCGAGCCGCTGGCGGTCGACACTGCCGTGCACCTCGCCGCGCAGCGCATCCAGCCGCAGTTGCAGGTCGGCGCCGGCATCGCGTCCGGCGATGTCCCGCTCGGACAGCAGGGCCGCAATGCCGGCGGCCAGCCGGGCGTGCCCGAGTTCGCGGCCGCGTATCACCAGATGCGCCAGCCGCGGCGCCAGCCCGATCTCCAGCAGGCGCGCACCATGCGGCGTGATCGCGCCCTGTGCATCCACCGCTTCCAGCAACTGCAGCAACGCCCTGCCCTGCTCCCAGGCCGGCAGCGGCGGCGGATCCAGCCAGACCAGCGCACGCGGATCGCGCGCGCCCCACTGCGCCAGTTCCAGCACGACGCCGGAGAGATCCGCCTCGAGGATTTCCGCCGCGGTGAACGGCGACAGCTGATCGCTCTCCGCCCACAGCCGGATGCAGGTGCCCGGTGCCGTACGACCGGCACGACCGCGACGCTGGTCGGCGGCGGCGACCGACACCCGGCGCGTCACCAGCCGCGTCATCGCACTGCCCGGATCGAATACCGCGCGCCGCTGCCAGCCGGCATCGACCACGATGCGCACGCCGTCGATGGTGAGGCTGGTTTCGGCGATCGAGGTCGCCAGCACGACCTTGCGCGTTCCCGGCAGCGCCGGTGCGATCGCGGCATCCTGCGCATCGCCCCCGAGATCGCCGTACAGCGGCAGGACCTGCACGTCGGCCGGCAACCGGCGCCCGAGTTGCGTCTGTGCGCGCCGGATCTCGCCGGCACCCGGCAGGAACACCAGCGCCGAACCTTCTTCGACGGCGAGGATGTCCGGCAGTACGTCGACCAGATGTTCCAGCCACGCGGCGTTACGGGCCGGCGCACGGTACCGGGTCGTGACCGGGAAGGCGCGGCCCTCGCTGGTGATCACCGGCGCCGGACCGGCGGCATCACCCAGCAGCGCGGCCACCGGCGCCGCGTCGAGCGTCGCCGACATCACCAGCAGGCGCAGGTCCTCGCGCAGGGCCAGCTGCGACTCGCGCGCCAGTGCCAGCCCGAGATCCGCCTGCAGCGAACGCTCGTGGAATTCGTCGAACACGACGATGCCGTAACCGGCGAGCGACGGATCACCCTGCAGCAGACGGGTGAGGATGCCCTCGGTCACCACTTCGATGCGCGTCGCCGCCGACACCTTCGTGTCCAGCCGCGTGCGATAGCCCACCGTGGCACCGGCCTGCTCGCCGAGCAGGCGCGCCATCCAGCGCGCGGCGGCACGCGCCGCCAGCCGGCGCGGTTCCAGCATCAGTACCTTCTGCTGCGCGCCGAGCCAGGATGCCGCGCCGCCGCGCGCCGCATGCAGCGCCAGCGGCACGCGAGTGGTCTTGCCCGCGCCCGGCGGCGCCTGCAGCACGGCCACGTTGCGCGCAGCCAGCGCGGCCAGCAGGCCGGGTATCGCGTCGTCGATCGGCAAGCGGCCGGCCATGTCAGACGGCGGCCGCCCGCGCTTCGCGCAAGCGGCGCAGCGCGGGCGCATCGACCGTCGTGCCGCCGTAGGCCAGCTGCACGTACAGCGCGAGGAAACGGGTGACGGCCACCGCACGTCGCGGATCGGCCGCCCGCAGGCGTTCGCCGTAGTCCAGCGGCCCTTCGCCGTCACGGCGCGCATGGCCGCGTTCACCCCAGGCACGACAGAAGCGCTGGTATTCGCGCAGTACCGGATCTACCCGCGCGAACAGGCTGCCGCCGAACATCCACAGCGCGAGCACGCCTACCACCACGCCGCCGGTCACCAGCACGAACAGGCCGATGCGGTACGGCGACAGATTGCCCAGCCAGCGGGTGAGCAGGCTCTGTTGCGAACGTTCGTCGTAATCGAGCACCCATGTATTCCAGCGATGATTCACGAAAGCGGCGACATCGCGCAACGCAGCAAAGGAACGACCCAGGAGCTGCTGTGCCAGCGAAACGCCGCCGAGGGCAGCTCGCTCCGCACCAAGGACCTGTGTGCCGTTCCGGATACGGGCCGGCGAGACCCAGGATGTCGGATCCACTTCGACCCAGCCACGCCCTGGCTGCCAGATTTCCGCCCAGGCGTGCGCATCGTATTGCCGGACCTCAAGCGTGCCGTCGAGCGGATTCACGTCACCCCCCTGGTAACCGGCAACGACGCGCGCCGGAATGCCGCCGGCACGCATCAGGAACACGAAACTGCCGGCGTAGTGCTCGCAGAATCCCTGTCGGCTGCCGAACAGGAAATCGTCGACCGGATCATCGCCCAGGGTCACCGGCTTCAGGGTATAGACAAATCCTCCGTCGCGGAAAAAACCCAACACCTGCTGTACGTATGTCGCATCGTCCCCGGCCTGCGCACGCTGCTGTCGCGCCCAGTCCAGGGCCCGGGGATTTTTCGCCGGCGGCAATTCCAGGTTCTCGCGCCGGTATCGGTCCGGCAACTCCTCGTCGCGCGGCAATCCGGGTACCGATGTCACCCGGTAGCTCACCAGCGATTTCACCGGCTCGCGCATGCGCAAGCGCTGGTCCATCACCATGCCGATTTCCGGATCGCGGCCGGGCATGGGCACCAGCAGCGAAAACAGCCAGGGCCGCTGCGTCGGCTCGAGATAGACCTGGTAGGACAACCGGTTGTCTTCCGGGACATTGCCTGCCGATGCGGACAGGCGATCCAGCCATGGCGGCGGCGCTTCCCGGCCCGGATACCAGATACGGGCCGGAGATTCCGCAAGGGCCCGCGACTGGCGCCAGGTCCGGCCATCGAAATCATCGAGCGTGAGGCCGCGCCAGTAAAGACGCGACGGGGGCGGAATGTCGCCGTCGAAATTCACCCGGAAAGCAAGCTCGTCGGAAAGAGCGAGGTTGCCTACGCTGCCCGGCGACATTTCCTCGCCGATCCCCGTCCTCGATTCCCCGGGGTTCATGCCCATGCCCCAGAGGGGTCCCATGCGGGGCAGCACCAGGAACAGCACGATTGCCAGCGGGACGCTCTGAACGAACATCCATGCGGCTTTCTTCAAAGGTTCGGCGCGCGGCACATCCAGGCTGGTATTCATGGCGACGAGCGCCGCCGTGAACAGCATGGCAACGCCGAGCAGATAGACGGCAGTCAACAAGTCGAAGTGGAACAGGAAGCCGGTGGCGGTGAAGAAATAACCGATCATGATCACGACATAGCCGTCGCGCTCCTTGTACATCTCCAGCAGCTTCAGCGAATACATCGCCAGCAGCATGGCCGTGCCGGAAACGTGCCCGGCCAACGTACGGTACTGCACGTACACGCCGGCAACGAGCAACAGCGCAAACAGCACCTGCAGCCGGCGCGGCGGATAGCTGAACCGCCCGCGGTGCACGCTCCAGCGCCAGCCCAGACACAGCAGGCTCGTCGCGATCAGCCACCACGGCAGATGCGTCAGGTGCGGCAGCAGCGATGCGACGAAAGCCGCCAGCATCCACGGCAGCGCGCGCCGGGAAACCTGGAAGGAAGCCAGTTCGACCTGGCTCATGGTCGTTCCCCGTCCGTCATGGCGGGTACATCGCCAGCGCGCCAAGTACGCGCTGGTGATGCTCCTCGCCGTGTGCCGGTTCAATCCGGGTGCCGGGCAACCGCAGGCCATACGGCTGCTCGCGCCGCTCCAGCTCGATTGCCCAGTGACACAGCCGCGACAGTTTTTCTTCCGTGCCGCGTTGCGGCCAGGCGGAAAAATCCAGCCACAGGCGCGAACGCCCCGGTTCGGTGAAATGCTTGGTCAACAGCTCGTCGGTGCGCGCATAGACACGCCACTCGATGCGGGTCTGGGCATCCCCCGGCACGTAACGCACCAGCCCCTCGAATTCGTCGACGCCGCGCGGCCGGCGTCCTTCGCGTTCGGCGGTTTCCTCGCTGCCGTCATCGGCGGGTGGCAGTTCGTCGGCCACCGGTTTCGGCCAGACCAGCGCCTCCATGTCCAGCGCGACGTAGCTCCAGGCCCGCACCAGGCCGAGCGGATAGAAACAGCGCAGCGCCAGCCGCGGCGGTACGTAGCGGCCACGCCGGTCGACGGGCACCGAGAAACGCAGGGTCTGCGGCCGGTCCGGTTCGATGTCGACCCGCACTTCCGCCGCGGAATCCCAGAGCAACAGGATGCCGCGGTGCGCCCGGCCCGGCGCACCGCTCACGACAATGTCGAGGTCGACGGCTTCGCCGGCGAAACCGTTGCGCGCCCGCGACGCTTCGATGCGCAGGCCGGACACGTTCCGGTAGGTATGCAGGATGGCGGTATTGAACAGCGACGCCAGCAGGAAACAGAGCAGCAGGATCTGGTTGTTGCCGTAGTTGATGCCGCCGAGGAACAACAACACCAGCAAGAGCAGGAACAACAGGCCGCGCGGCCCCGGGAAGATGAAGATGCGGCGCTGGTCCAGCGTGACCTGCCGCTCGCGCGGGATCCGCCGGTCCAGCCAGCGCCGGTAACGCTCGTCGATGAAGGCCCGGATACGCGCCAGCATCGCTCACACCACGGCGACGGCCGTCAGCACCCGTTCAGTCAGTGCCTGGCCGCGGCTGTGGCCGCCGCCGGTTGCACCGCGCAGCCGGTGCTCGAGCACGCAGGGCGCCACCGCCTGGACGTCTTCCGGCACCACATGGCTGCGGCCCTGGACGAAGGCGAAGGCCCGCGCAGCGCGCAACAATGCCATCGCACCACGCGGCGACAGCGGCATCGGGAACTGCCCCTGCTCGCGCGTATGGCGGACGATGCGCTGCACGTAGTCGAGCAGCGTGTCGGATGCGTGCACAGCATTGATCTGCTGCTGGATGACGGCAAGTTGCGAGGGCGCTACCACCGGCTCCAGCTTGGCCATCACTGCCCGCGGATCCTCGCCCATCAGCAGCGAGCGCTCGGCCTTCGGATCGGGATAGCCCAGTTCGATGCGCATCAGGAAACGGTCGAGCTGCGATTCCGGCAGCGGGTAGGTGCCCATCTGCGAACCCGGATTCTGGGTCGCGATCACGAAAAACGGCTCCGGCAGCGGGTAACTCTTGCCCTCCACCGTGACCTGCCGCTCTTCCATCGCCTCCAGCAGCGCGCTCTGGGTGCGCGGCGTCGCGCGGTTGATTTCGTCGGCGAGCAGTATCTGCGCGAACACCGGGCCCGGACGGAAAACGAACTGCTGTTTTTCCTTGCTGAAGATGGCGGCGCCGGTAACGTCGGCCGGCAACAGGTCGGCGGTGAACTGGATACGGCTGTAGGTGAGGCCGAGCACCCGTGCCAGCGCGTGCGCCAGCGTGGTCTTGCCCATGCCGGGCAGGTCTTCGATGAGCAGATGCCCGCGGGCAAAGAGACAGGCCAGCGCCAGTTGCACCTGGCGGCGCTTGCCGAGCAGCACGCTGTCGACGGCAGCCACCGCCTGGGTAATCGTCTTGTCCATCGGTTACAACCCGTAAAAGATGAGCGCCCACTCTACCGGAAGCGCCCGCCGGCACGGAACACGGAGGCGCGAACGGATCGTCGCCGCGACGGGACGCACCATGGCCGTCATGCGTCGCGCGGCGTAGTCTGGAGAAGAACTTTCCGAGGATGCCGGCCATGCGGACATGGCGCTTCCCGATGTCTGTGCTCCTGCTGCTGTGCGCCCTGTCGGCGGCGACGCCGGCCGGCGTGCTCGAGGGCTACGTGCAGCGACCCGACAACGCCTATGCCTGGATGCTGGAACACGAAGAGCACGGTCTGTTGCTCCATAGCTGGTTCCTCCGGCTCGACTCGCAACGCTGGCTGGACGAAACCCGGATCGACCGCACGCTGTGGACGCACCAGCTGCGCATCGTGCGGCCGCGCGGCATCTTCTGCGGCAAGGGCCGCGACCAGTCGACGGCCATGCTGCTGATCGCCGGCGGCAAGAACAAGGCCGATGCCCCCCACGTCCTGCCGCCGGAATTTGCGCTGGCGGCCCGCATCTTCTGCCGGACACTGGTGGAAATCCGGCAGATTCCCAATCAGCCGCTGACTTTCGCCGGCGATGCGAAGGCACGCCGGGAGGATGCGCTGATCGCGCGCTCATTCGATCGCTTCCTGGCCGGCACCGATGCCGACCTCCCGGCACAGACGGCGATGGTGAAGGCCGTAGTGCGCGCGATGGATGCGGCGCAGGATTTCGCCGGCCGCAACCGCGATATTCCCGACATCCGCCGCTTCGTCCTGCTGGGCAGCTCCAAGCGCGGCTGGACGGCATGGCTCACCGCAGCCGTCGATCCGCGGGTACGCGCAGTGATCCCGGTCTCCATCGACCTGCCGGGGCTGGAACGACAGATGCCGCACCATGTCGCCACCTATGGCGACTACGTGCGTGCCCTCCAGGACTACAAGGCGCTCGATATCGGCTGCCGCATGAACAGCGCGCGCGGTCGCGAGCTGCTGGCCGTCGTCGATCCGGCGTACTACTACGACCGCCTGCAATTGCCGAAACTGATCATCAATTCGGCAGGCGACGAATTCTTCGCCAGCGATGCCGCGCGGTTCTATTTTTCCGCCCTGCCCGGCGAGAAGCGCCTGCGCTACACACCGAACACCGATCACCGGCAGCACGGCATCGACCGCCGCCTGCTGCTGCAGCAGGCCTCCGGCTGGGTCGACGACATACTGGCCGGACGCACGCCGCCGCGCATCGACTGGCAACTGGAAAGCGGCTCGCAGCTGGTGGTGACGACCTCGAAGAAACCGCGCCGGATCGTGCTGTGGACGGCGACCAATCCCGACGCGCGCGATTTCCGGCGGGAAACGCTGGGCGCCGCCTGGCAGGCCACCGAACTGCGGCGCGCTGCCGATGGCAGCTACCGCGTCACACTCGATGCGCCGGCGCGCGGCTGGCGCGCCCGGTTCGTCGAAGCGGAGTTCGGCGGCTGGCGGGCGGCCGACCGGCAGGTCTACACCACGGAAGTGTTCATCCGCCCGGACATGCTGCCGTTTCCGGCCGACCCCTGCGCGGGCAAACGCGCCGCACCGGCGGCCGGCGCCGACTGACGCGCGTTACAGCGCCGCCAGTCCGCGCGCGAGATCGGCCTTGATGTCGGCGACGTCTTCCAGACCGACCGAAATGCGTACCAGATTCTCGGTCACGCCCATGCGCCCGCGCTCCTCCTCCGACACCCGGCCGTGCGTGGTCGACGCCGGATGGGTGATCGTACTGCGCACGTCGCCGAGGTTGGCGGTGATCGAGAGCAACTGCGTGGCGTCGATGAAGCGCCAGGCTGCGGCGCGACCTTCACCGTCCCTGCCCTTCACCCGGAACGACAGCACGCCGCCGAAGAATCCGCGCTGCTGGGCTTTCGCCAGCGCATGGTGCGGCGAATCGGGCAGGCCGGCGTAGAACACCTGCGTGATGCCCGGTTGCACGCGCAACCACTGCGCGACCTCGAGCGCCGCGCGCGAATGCGCCTCCATCCGCAGGCGCAGCGTCTCCAGGCCCTTCAGGAAAACCCAGGCGTTGAACGGGCTCATGGTCGGACCGGCCGAACGCAGGAAGCCGAACACCTCGGTCATGTCGGCCTTGTTGCCGACCACCGCGCCGCCGAGGCAGCGCCCCTGCCCGTCGAGGTACTTGGTGGCCGAATGCACGATCAGGTGCGCGCCGAGCTCCAGCGGTTTCTGCAGCGCCGGCGTGCACAGGCAATTGTCGACGACCAGCTTCGCGCCCGCCTTGTCGGCGATATCGGCCAGACGGCGGATATCCGCCACGTCGCCCAGCGGATTCGACGGTGACTCGATGAACAGCAGCTTCGTCTTCGGCGTGATCGCTTTTTCCCAGCCGGCATAGTCGGTGAGATCGACGAAAGTCGCGGCGACGCCGAACTTGCCGAAATACTTGTTCAGCAAGACCGGCGTGGTACCGAATACGTTGCGCGAGCAGACGAGATGGTCGCCCTGCTGCAGCAACGCGGCGAAGGTGGCCAGGATCGCCGCCATGCCGGACGCAAAGGCGACGCACTGCTCCCCGCCCTCAAGGGCCGCCAGCCGCTGCTCGAAGCTGGCCACCGTCGGGTTGGTGAAACGGGAATAGATCGGCCCGGGTTCGGTACCGGCAAAACGCGCGGCCGCCTCGGCCGCGCTGCGATAGGCGAAGCTGGAAGTCAGGAAGATGGGGTCGCCGTGCGACTGCAGCTCGGTGCGCAGCTCGCCCTCGCGGATGGCGAGGGTGTCGAAACGACGGGAATCATTGTCATTCACTGCTTATACCTCGACCTTGAGGGCCGCAATCAGTGGTGCCGGACAAGGCGGATGAATGCGAGAAAGCGGAGCGTACACAGAGTACGTGAGCATTTCGAGCATTCAGCCAACGCCGGCCGGCGCCGCTGGGTGCGGCCGTACTCAACGGGTAATGTGCAGGTCCATTTGCATCAAGGCAAGTTCCCGGTCCCGCTCCGCCTTCGCCGCGTCGTTGCGCTGCCGCTCCAGGCCCTGGAAGTACTCGCGGTTGACGTCGCCGGTGATGTATTCGCCGTCGAACACGCTGCACTCGAAGCCGTCGACGTCGGGGTTGCCGCCGCCGCAGGCCGCGATCAGGTCGGGGAGGTCCTGGTAGATCAGCCGGTCGGCGCCGATCAACCGGCAGATCTCTTCCACCGTCCGGTTGTTGTGCGCGATCAGCTCGTTGGCGACCGGCATGTCGATACCGTACACGTTCGGGTAGCGGACCGGCGGCGCGGCCGAGGCGAAATAGACCTTTTTCGCGCCGGCCTCGCGGGCCATCTGCACGATCTGCTTGCAGGTGGTGCCGCGCACGATCGAGTCGTCGACCAGCAGCACGTTCTTGCCGGAGAACTCCAGCTCGATGGCGTTCAGCTTCTGGCGCACCGACTTCTTGCGCTGGTTCTGGCCCGGCATGATGAAGGTGCGGCCGATGTAGCGGTTCTTGATGAAGCCCTCGCGGTACTTCACGTTCAGGCAGTTCGCCAGCTCCAGCGCCGCGGTACGGCTGGTATCGGGAATCGGAATCACCACGTCGATGTCATGCTCCGGCCACTCGCGGCGGATCTTGTCGGCCAGCCGCTCGCCCATGCGCATCCGGGCCTTGTAGACGGAAATGCCGTCGATGATCGAATCCGGGCGGGCCAGATAGACGTGCTCGAAAATGCACGGGATGAGCTTGGGATTCTCCGCGCACTGCTTGGTGTACACGGTGCCGCGGGGATCGATGAAGATCGCCTCGCCCGGCTCGATGTCGCGGATCAGGGTGAAGCCCAGCGCCGACAGTGCCACGCTTTCGGAAGCGATCATGTATTCGGGACCGCTCTCGGTCATGCGCTCGCCGTAGCACAGCGGGCGGATGCCGTGCGGATCGCGGAACCCGAGGATGCCGTGTCCGGTGATCATGGCGATCACCGCATAGGCGCCGCGGCACCGCCGGTGCACGCCGCCGACCGCCGCGAAGATGTCGTCGGCGTTCGGCGAGAACTTGCCGAGCTGCTGCAGTTCGTGGGCGAACACGTTGAGCAGCACTTCCGAATCGGACGTGGTGTTCACGTGGCGCAGGTCGTCCTCGTACACCTCGCGGGCCAGCACGTCGGAATTGGTGAGGTTGCCGTTGTGGGCCAGGGTGATGCCGTAGGGCGAGTTCACGTAGAACGGCTGGGCCTCGGCGGCGCTGGAGGAGCCCGCCGTCGGGTAACGCACGTGGCCGATGCCGATGTTGCCCGCCAGACGCTGCATGTGCCGGGTGTGGAACACGTCCCGCACCATGCCGTTTTCCTTGCGCAGGTGCAGCTTGCCGCCGTCGCTGGTGACGATGCCGGCCGCGTCCTGGCCGCGGTGCTGCAACAGGGTCAGGGCGTCATAGATGGTCTGGTTGACCGGCGAACGCCCCACGATTCCGACTATGCCGCACATGCGCCCGTTCTCCGCTCAACCACTGATCCACACGCTCAGCGCGTGCGTCGTTTCGCGCGTCCAGCTTTCCAGCAGCGCCAGCTGCGGAATGAAACGCGACGATGTCCACCATGCCTCGGAAGCAAACCACGCCGCGCCGAAAGCGACGGCCACCAGCACGATGAGGATGCCGCGCACGAAACCGAACCCGGTACCGAGCACCCGGTCGCCGAACGACAGGGCGGAATTGCGGACGGCCTCGCCGAGCAGATGGGCCACGATCATGCCGGTGACCAGGATGGCGACGAACAGCGTGGCAAAGGCCGCCAGTTCCTGCCATTCGGGATTGTCGAACCAGCCGGCGAACAGCTCGGCCAGCGAGGGGGACAGGACGCGGGCGCCGACGAAGGCCAGTACCCAGCTGGCCAGCGAAATGGCCTCGCGGGTGAAACCGCGCAACAGACTGATCAGGGTCGAGATGCCGATGACGGCAACGATGATCCAGTCGGCGGGGTTCATGGCGGCATTCATGAGAGGCAGCGGATCCCGTAACCCGTCGTCGCGCCGGCATGGCGGCGGACGAACCGTGAGGCGCGGCATGTTACCAGAGCGCCGGCACCCTCCCAAGCAAGGAGATGCCGCAACAGCGCGCGTTGCCGGTCAGGGGATGTAGCGCACCAGCATGCCGGCCGGTTTGCCGATGCGTGCATCGGCGGCCAGCTTCGCGCGCAGCTTCTCGGCATCCTCGCGACGCAGTTCGGGGCCGACCACCACCTTGTAGAGCGGCCCGGCACGCACGATCCGCGCCTTGTAGCCGGCAGTCGCCACGCTGGCACGCAGACGATCGGCGCCATCCGGCGACGACACCGCCGCCAGCTGTACGTCCCAGGCCTCGGCCAGGGAGGCCAGCCGGGGGTCGGCAACGGGCGCCGGTGCGGCAACGGCCGGGGCAGGCACCGGCGCGGGTTCCGTTTCCGCCGGGGGGGTGCCCGGTGCCACGGCCACCGGCGGGATCACCGGCGCTTCCGGTTCGACCGGCACGTGATCGCGGGCGATTTCCGTCTCGGCGGCGGAAACCGCTTCCGGCGGCGCTTCCAGCAGGGCGGCGGCATCCGGCACCGCGGGCGGCGGGGGCAACCGGGTATCGGCCAGCAAGGCCTCCTCGTTCGCCCCGTCGAGCACCAGCGGCAACAGCAGCGCCGCCAGCACCACCAGCACGGCCGTCCCCGTCAGGCGTTTTTTCAGGATCGGATCCACGCGTGCACCTCAACCGGAGGAAGCCGGCACCGACAGGGTCGTCAGCGCCGCGGCAACCGTCAAAAAAGAACCCGTGACCAGCAGCGGCAGCCCGTCCGTCGTCGCCAGCGCATCCTGCAGGGCCGCGGCGACATCGCCGGCGGCATGAAGCGGTGCCCGGCTGACCGCCGATACGGCCGCCTGCAGCTGCGGCAGCGCCGCGCCGCGCGGCCCGGGCAGCGGCGCAATATGCCACGAGTGTGCAAGGGGCTCCAGTTCACGCACGGCGCCGGCGATGTCCTTGTCCGCCAGCATGCCGAGCACGACGTGGAAACGCATGCCGACGCCCTGGCGCGGCAATTCCCGGCGCAGGAAAGCCAGCGCATGCGGGTTGTGGCCGACATCGACGATCACCGTCCGGCCACCCGCTTCGATGCGCTGGTTGCGGCCGGGCAGCGTCACCGCGCGCATTGCCTGCGCAACCGCGGCCGGACGCACCGGAAACGGCAACAGATGCAGGGCCTGCAGCGCCGTCGCCGCATTCGCCAGCGCCAGTGCCGGCCGCGGCAGATCCGGCAGGACGCACGGCGCACGGCCGCGATCGCAGCCGCGCCAGGAAAAATGCCGGTCGTCGGCACCGGCAATCGCGAAGTCGGACGTCGCCCGATACGCCGGCGCGGCCAGTGCCGCCACGGCGGCATCGACGTTCGCCGGCGGTTCCGGTTCGCCGATCACCGCCGGCCGGCCGGCACGGAAAATGCCCGCCTTCTCGCGGCCGATGTCCTCGCGGGTCGGGCCGAGATAATCCATGTGGTCCATGCCGACCGACGTCAGCACGGCGACATCCGGATCGATCACGTTCACCGCATCGAGACGCCCGCCGAGGCCGATTTCCAGGATCCAGACATCGACCCCCGCCTCGGCAAACAGCACGAAGGCCGCCAGCGTGGTGAACTCGAAATAGGTCAGCGACATGTCGCCGCGCGCGGCATCGACGGCAGCCAGCGCCCGCACGATGTCGGCATCGGGCGCTTCGCGGCCGTCGATGCGGATGCGCTCGTTGAAGCGGACGATGTGCGGCGAGGTGTAGAGCGCGGTCCGCCGGCCGTGTGCGCGCAGCAGACCTTCCAGCAGCGCGGTGACCGAACCCTTGCCGTTGGTGCCGGCAACCGTCACCACCGGTACGCCCGGGTGCAGGACGTCCAGCCGTTGCGCCACCGCCCGCACGCGCTCCAGCCCGAGATCGATCACGACCGGGTGCAGGGATTCGAGCCAGGAAAGCCAGTCGGCAAGGTGCTGGAAACGCATGCGGCGGAAACGGAACGGGCGCCGGCGTCGTCAGGACGGGCGCCCGGATTCCTCGATGGGCATCAGACGGAGTGGTGCGTGAACTTGGCGAGCAGACGATGCAGGGTGTCGCGCATGTCGCGGCGGTGCACGATCATGTCGATCGCGCCGTGCTGCAACAGGAACTCGCTGCGCTGGAAGCCTTCCGGCAGCTTCTGCCGCACGGTCTGTTCGATCACCCGCGGGCCGGCAAAGCCGATCAGCGCATTCGGTTCGGCGATGTTCACGTCGCCGAGCATGGCCAGCGAGGCGGACACGCCGCCGTAGACCGGATCGGTCAGTACCGAAATGAAGGGAATGCCCTGTTCGCGCATCAGTTCCAGTGCCGCGCTGGTCTTCGCCATCTGCATCAGCGAGAACAATGCTTCCTGCATGCGGGCGCCGCCGGACGCGGAGAAGCAGACATAGGGCAGACGCTTCTCGAGACAGACCTCGACGCCCTTGACGAAACGGGCGCCGACCACCGACCCCATCGAGCCGCCCATGAAATTGAACTCGAAGGCGGCCGCCACCAGCGGCAGCCCCTTGATCTCGCCGCGCATGACCACCAGCGCGTCGCGTTCGCCGGTTTCCTTCTGGGCGGCCAGGATCCGGTCCTTGTACTTCTTGCTGTCCTTGAAGCGCAGGAAATCCACCGGCTCGAGATCGCCGGCAATCTCGATGCGGCGATCCTCGTCGAGCACCATGGCCAGACGACGGCGCGCCGTCATCCGCAGGTGGTGTTCGCACTTCGGGCAGACATCGAGGTTGCGCTCGAGCTCCGGCATGTAGAGCACGGCGTCGCATTTCGGGCACTTGCGCCACAGGCCTTCCGGCACGCTGGCGCGGCGCTCGGCGGCGTTCTTGCGCACGCCGGCCGGCAGGATGCGTTCCAGCCAGTTGCCGCCGCTGTCCTGGGATTCGGTGGGATCGGTCGGTTCGGTCATGGGGGCCGGTTTCACCGGTCCATCGCCGACCGCATCTGGCGCAGCAGGTCGGGGACGGACGCAAGGATGCGGTCAGGCTCGGCGGCGTGCTGCTCGATCTTCCTGACCAGGGCACTGCCGACCACGACCCCGTCGGAAATCCGGGCAATGGCGGCAGCGGTATCGGCGTCCTTTATGCCAAAGCCCACCCCTATCGGCAAACGGGCAATATTGCGAATTGTTTCGACCTTGCCGGCAACTTCGTCGACATTGAGGGTCGACGCACCGGTCACGCCCTTGAGCGACACGTAGTACAGGTAGCCGCGGGCCTGCCCGGCCACCCGCTTCATCCGGGCCTCGGTGGTGGTCGGCGCCAGCAGGAAGATCGGGTCGATCCCGGCGGCCTTCAGCCGGCCGGCCAGATCATCGGACTCTTCCGGCGGCAGGTCGACGATCAGTACCCCGTCCACCCCCGCCCCGGCCGCTGCCGCCACGAAGGTGTCATGGCCCATCGCCTCCACCGGGTTCAGGTAGCCCATGAGCACGACCGGGG
The DNA here is from genome assembly GCA_049323295.1 of Pseudomonadota bacterium. Taxonomy (GTDB): domain Bacteria; phylum Pseudomonadota; class Gammaproteobacteria; order Pseudomonadales; family JADFDG01; genus JADFDG01. Next base: position 308,097 of record JBMOON010000031.1, on the reverse strand, counting down.
TCCGGTCGTCGCGACGCCGGAACTCCGCCACCATGCCCAGCACGTCCTTCAGCGTCGTGCGGTGCTTCAGCGCCCGCTCGTGGGCCAGCTGGATCACCGGGCCGTCGGCCATCGGATCGGAAAAGGGAAAGCCCAGTTCGAGGATGTCGGCGCCCGCCTGCACCATCGCGTGCAGCAGGGGCACCGTCGTCTGCTTGTCGGGATCGCCGGCAGTCACGTAGGGGATCAGTGCCTTGCGTTTTTCCTGCGCCAGACGGGCAAAGGTCGCGGCAATGCGGCTCATGGGTCGTGTTCCTTACAGCGTGATGCCGTCGATGCGGGCAATGGTCAGGATGTCCTTGTCGCCACGACCGGACAGGTTGATCACGATGTGCTGGTCGGGACGCATCGTCGGCGCCAGCTTTTTCGCGTACGCCACCGCGTGGCTGGATTCGAGTGCCGGCATGATGCCCTCCGTCTGCGTCAGCTCGCGGAACGCGGCCAGCGCCTCGGTGTCGGTGGCGTCGACGTAGTTCACGCGACCGATGTCCTTCAGCCAGGCGTGCTCGGGACCGACGCCCGGATAATCAAGGCCGGCGGACACCGAATGCGTTTCGATGATCTGGCCGTCCTCGTCTTCCATCAGGTAGGTGCGGTTGCCGTGCAGCACGCCGGGACGGCCCGCCGACAGCGGCGCCGCGTGACGTCCGGTGGCGATGCCGTCACCGCCCGCCTCCACGCCGTACATCCGCACCGATTCGTCGGCGAGGAACGGATGGAACAGGCCGATCGCGTTGGAGCCGCCGCCGACGCAGGCCACCAGCGCATCGGGCAACCGGCCGAACTGCGCCAGCGACTGCGCGCGCGCCTCGCGGCCGATCACGCACTGGAAATCGCGCACCAGCATGGGATACGGATGCGGGCCGGCGACGGTACCGATGATGTAGAACGTGTCGTCGACGTTGGTGACCCAGTCGCGCATCGCCTCGTTCATGGCATCTTTCAGCGTCTTCGAACCGCTGGTGACCGGAATGACTTCCGCACCGAGCAGCTTCATGCGGTAGACGTTGAGCGACTGGCGCTGCACGTCCTCGCTGCCCATGTACACCTGGCACTTCAGGCCGAGGCGCGCCGCGACGGTGGCCGTGGCCACGCCGTGCTGGCCGGCACCGGTTTCGGCGATCACCCGCGGCTTGCCGAGGAATTTCGCCAGCAACGCCTGACCGATGGTGTTGTTCACCTTGTGCGCGCCGGTGTGGTTCAGGTCCTCGCGCTTCAGCCAGACCTGCGCCCCGCCGAGCTTCCGGCTCCAGCGTTCGGCGTGGTACAGCGGCGACGGGCGACCGACGTAATGCGCCAGATCGCGATCGAACTCCGCCTGGAAGGCCCGGTCGTCCTTCAGCCGGCGATAGGCGGCCTCCAGCTCCTCGAGCGCCGCCATGAGCGTCTCGGAAACGAACTGGCCGCCGTAGATGCCGAACCGGCCGCGGGCGTCGGGAAACTGCGCGTAATCAGTTTTCTTCGTTGACACGTTTCACTCCTGCGAGGAACGCCGCCATGCGGGCGCGATCCTTGATGCCTTTCGCCGATTCCACTCCGCCGCTGACATCGACGGCCCAGGGCCGCACGATGCGTATCGCTTCTTCCACGTTGTCTGCATCCAGGCCGCCGGCCAGCACCACCGGCAGCGGCAGGTCGCGCGGGATGAGCGTCCAGTCGAAACGGCGGCCGGTGCCGCCCGGCACGCCGGGCACGAATGCGTCGAGCAGCAGACCGCGCGCACCGGCCGCCGCGCAGGCCTGCGCAACCGCACGCAGATCGGTCTGCGCCTGCACCCGGACCGCCTTGATCCACGGATGGCCGAACTGCCCGCAGAAAGCCGGCGTCTCGTCGCCGTGGAACTGCAGCAGCGCACAACCGGCCGCGATCGCCGAGCGCACCGCTTCCGGCGACGGATCCACCAGCAGGCCCACCGGCGTCACGAACGGCGGCAGCGTGGCAATGATCCCGGCTGCCCGCTCCGGCACGATCGCCCGCGGGCTCTGCGCCCAGAACACGAAGCCGAGCGCGTCGGCGCCCAGCGCCGCAGCGGCCTGAGCGTCTTCCTTGCGGGTGATGCCACAGATCTTGGCTCGAACGCGCACCGGAACATGCCTTCCATCCGGTCGCGGGCGGCGCCGGAAGCTGTCTAGGGGACTGGGAGGAAGAACGGGCCCGGCGACGGCGTCGGGATCCCGAAATGCGGCGGGTAGTCTACCTGAACGAGGTAGAGGCCATAAGGCGCCGCCGTGGCCGGTGCCAGCCGGCGATCGCGGGCCGCCAGCAGCTCGCCTACCCGCTCCGGCGCCAGCTGCCCGCAGCCGACCGCCATCAGCGTGCCGGCGATGTTGCGGACCATGTGGTGCAGGAAGGCATTGGCCCGCACCTCCACCACGACCAGTGCGCCGTGCCGCGTCACCGCCACCTGCGAGACGTGACGCATCGGCGTGGTCGACTGGCAACCCGCGGCGCGGAAGGAGCTGAAGTCGTGCTCGCCGATCAGGGCCTGCGCGGCCGCATGCATCCGTGCGGCATCGAGCGGCCGGAAATTCCAGGTGACATGCCGGCCGAGAATCGCCGGCCGTACCGGTTCGTTGAGGATCACGTAGCGATAACGTCGCGCGAACGCGCTGTAGCGGGCATGGAAGTCGTCCGCCACCGGCCGCACCCAGCGGACGACGATGTCGTCCGGCAGGCGCGAATTGACGCCCATCAGCCAGGCACGCTCTTCACGCACCGCTTCGGTATCGAAATGAACGACCTGGCCGGTGGCATGCACGCCGGCATCGGTCCGGCCGGCACAGACCACCGTCACCGGGTGGCCGGCCACGAACGAAACGGCACGGTCGACCCGCTGCTGGACGCAGTCGACCTCGCGGGCCTGCATCTGCCAGCCGTGATAGCGGGAACCGTCGTATTCGATGCCGAGCGCGATACGCATGTGTCGTGACCGTCAGTCATCCGGCCTGGTACGGTGAAAAGAAAAAGGCGACGCAAGCGCCGCCTCTTTCCACCGCGGAGATCGTTTCAGCCGACCTGGGCGAGCAGTTTCTGCGCCTCGGCCTTCTGGGTGGCGTTGCCCTCGGCGGCCACCTCGTTGAGGATGTCGCGCGCGCCTTCGGCATCGCCCATGTCGATGTAGGCCTTGGCCAGATCGAGTTTGGTTGCATTCTCGTCGCTGTCGGCCAGGAAATCGAAATCGTCGCCGGCATTGCCGCCGCCCACGCCTTCGTCCTTCAGGTCCGACTGCAGGTCGGCGAGTTCGGATTCGAGATCCAGTGCCGCCGGCGCCGCCGTCGCCTGCGCGACCATCTTGTCGGTCACTTTGGCCTGGGCACCGGTCGTGGCAGCGAAATCGGGCTCTTCTTCCACGACCGGTACCGGCGCCGGTTCGTCGAACGTGAGTTCTTCGGCAACAGCCGGCGCCTCGTCGAGCGACAGCTCTTCGTCCAGCGAGAACTCGGGCACCGCAGCCGCCGCCGGCTTGTCGTCTTCGAGGGAGAGATCGCCGAAACCGGCATCATCCAGCGACAACTCGCCGAAATTCGCCTTCGGACGAACTTCGGTACTGGAGGTCGGAGTCGCCGCCGGAGCAGCCGCCACCGGCTCGCCCATGTCGACATCGTCGAGCGAGAAATCGAGCGACTCCTCGACGGCCGGAGCCGGAGCGGGTGCCGCCGGAACTGCCGGCGTTTTGGCGGTTTTCGCCGGCGCCGGCTCACTGAAGTCGAAGGAGAAATCGGTATCGGCAGACTGGGCAGCCGCCGGCTCGCTCTTGCCGCCGGAGAATTCCAGCGCCAGATCATCGAGGCTGGGCAGCGACTCTTCGGCGGCCGCTGCCGACGCCGCGCCGCCGGCAGCACCGCCACCGACGCGCGCCAGGATCGCCGCGGCCTGCTTGCGCAGATCGGCATTGCCGCTGCCCGCGACCCGCGAGGCCTGTTCGCGCGCGGACTCGTTGTCGCCCATTTCGGCGTAGACGTCCGCCAGCTTGACCCGGATGTCTTCGCGCTCCGGTTCGCGCTGCAGCGCGGCGTAGAGGATGTCCGCAGCCTGCTGGAAGCGGCCGTAGGCGACATACATGTCGGCTTCGCCCAGCGGATCGCCGCCCTCGCCTTCCGGTATGCTGCCGCCGGCCGACTCTTCGCCCGGCAGGTTCAGGTCCTGCAGTTGCGCCAGGTCTTCGGCAATCTGTTCTTCGTGGTCGACCGCCATGACTGCCGACTGTTGCGGTGCCGACGACTGGCGGCGGCGCCAGAACCAGAAACCGGCGCCGGCCGCACCCAGCAGCGCGGCGACGCCGATGACCGGGCCCAGCATGGAACCGCTTTCCGGCTCCGGAACAGGTTCTTCGGCCACCGGCGCGGCGGCCGGTTTTTCCGGCTTCGCGGGCTTTTCCGGTTTGGGAGCATCAGCCACCGCCGGTGCTTCCACGGATTCTGCCGGCGACGGAACTTCGGCCGTCGTCTCGCCCTCTGCGGCCGGCGCGGCGCCCTCGGCTGCCTTGCGGTCCTTGCGCAGGCGATTCAGTTCGTCCTGCAGACCGGAAATCTGGTCGTTCTTCATCGCCAGCAGCTTGTCGCTGGCCTTGATCTGCTTGTCGAGATCGGTCAGGCGGGAAGACAGTTCCTTGTTTTCCCGGGCAGCCTTGTCGAGACTTTCCTCGGCAATCGCCAGTTGATTCTGCAGCGCTTCCGTTTCCTTGCCGCCGGAAGCCCTGGTGCTCTTCGTCTTGCCCGAGCCGGTCGGGGAAACCAGGGTGACTTCACCCTTGCCGGTGCCGCGGGATTTTTCCGCACGCGTGGTAACGGTTTCGGCGCCTTCCAGCGTCGCCTTGTCCGACGGCAGCGCAGCAGCGCGCTGGTCGAGCAGTTCACGCCATGCCCGGGTCTGGGCCGCAAATTCGGCATTCGCTTCCGAGCGGTCGATCTGCTGCACTTCGGCTTCGCCCGGAATGCGCAGGACGGCGCCCTTTTTCACCAGATTGAGGTTGCCGCGGATGAAGGCATCCGGGTTCGCGCGCTGGATCGCCAGCATGGTCTGCTGGACCGTGCCCGAGCCGCGATTCTGCTCGGCAATCTGCCACATGGTGTCATTGGCCTGGACGCGATACTCGCCTTCCTGGGCCACGCGTTGCGACTGCGTAGACGACGAAACCGGCTCTGCGGCCGGCTCCTGCTGGATAGGGGATTCGGCGGATAGCGCGCCGCTGGGTGGCGGCGGCAAGCCGGATTCGTCACTCATGTCCAGCGGCGGCGGCTCCGCGGTGACCACGACGACCGGCGCGGCCTCGGCAGCCGGCGCCACGACAGATTCCGGTTCGACCGCCGTCACCGGTTCCGCGGTGGCGGTCGGTGCATCGCCGGTCTTGTAGACCGGCGGATCGAGCAGGATCGTGTATTCGCGCAACAGCCGGCCCTGCGGCCACTGCACTTCGACGAGGAAATTCAGGAACGGCTCGGTGACCGGCTTGCTGGTGTGCACCACCACGCCCATGCCGCCATCCGGCCGCTTTTCGATGTCGAAGCGCAGGTCCTGCAGGAAAAACACGCGCTCGATGCCTGCCCGCTCGAACTCTTCCGGCGAGGCCAGGGTGACAACGACTTCCTCGGGGGTCAGGTCCTTGGCCTGGATCAACCCGATCTCGAGCTGCAGCGGCTGGTTGAGATAGGACTTCAGCGTGTAGTCGCCGACACCCAGTGCCGACGCAACGCCCGGCAACGCCAGGCTGGCGCTCAGGATTGCTGCGGCGAGTTTGCTTCGAACCATTGCCCCATCCTTACTCGTCGTTGTTGTTGTCCCCGGCGCCGGGGAGTCCGCAGGTGGCGTTCGCGGCAGGAGGCGGCAATTGAGAACTGGGTCACAATCTGGCCGCCGATCCTAGAAACACTCTAACGTAGTGCGGCTAACTATCCATCAAATATAGTCTTTTATCAACACCTCGGCGATCTGGACGGCATTGAGGGCCGCCCCTTTACGGACGTTGTCCGAGACCACCCACAGGTTGATGCCCCGGGGATGGGAGATATCCTCCCGGATCCGGCCCACCCAGGTCGGGTCCTGGCCGGCCGCCTCGGTGACCGGGGTCGGGTAGCCGCCCGGCTGGCGCTCGTCCAGCACCTTCACCCCCGGCGCCTTCGCCAGCAGGGCCCGGACCTGTTCCACGGAGATCTTCTTCTTCGTCTCGACGTGGACGGCCTCGGAGTGCCCGTAGAACACCGGCACCCGGACCGCGGTCGGGTTCACCTGGATGGAGTCGTCCTCCATGATCTTCCGGGTCTCCCAGACCATCTTCATCTCTTCCTTGGTGTAGCCGTTGTCGAGGAAGACATCGATCTGCGGGATCACGTTGAAGGCGATCTGCTTCGGATAGACCTTCGACTCGATCGGCTTGGCGTTCAGCAGGTTCGCCGTCTGGGACGCAAGTTCCTCGATGGCCTCCTTGCCGGTGCCGGACACCGCCTGATAGGTCGCTACGTTGATGCGCTCGATGCCCACGGCGTCGTGGATCGGCTTCAGGGCCACCAGCATCTGGATGGTCGAGCAGTTCGGGTTGGCGATGATGTTGGTCGCCTTGTAGCGGGCGATGGCATGCACGTTCACTTCCGGCACCACCAGCGGGATGTCGTCGCGGTAGCGGAACTCGGAGGTGTTGTCGATCACGATGCAGCCGGCAGCGGCCGCCTTCGGCGCCCACTCGCGCGACACCGAGCCGCCGGCCGAGAACAGGCCGATCTGCGCCTTGCTGAAGTCGAACCCGGCGACATCCAGCACCCGGTAGTGCTTGCCGCGGAACTCCACCGTCTTGCCGGCCGAACGGGCCGACGCCAGCGGGTACAGGTTGCGCACCGGGAAGTTGCGCTGCTCCAGCACCTCGAACAGGGTTTCGCCGACCGCACCGGTGGCACCGAGGACACAGACGTCGTATTGCTTGCTCATGATTGCGTTACCTGGTTCGTGAAATCGTTGATCAATTCGTGAACGGCTGACGGGCGCATCCTGATTCCCAGGTCAAAGCGCTGCCACCACCGCGTCGCCCATTTCCTTCGTGCCGACCTTCTGCATGCCGTCGCTGTAGATGTCGGCGGTGCGCAGGTTCCGGTCGAGGACCTTGCCCACGGCCGTTTCGATCTGCGTGGCCACCTGCGGCAGGTTGAAGCTGTAGCGGAACAGCATGGCCAGCGACAGGATGGTCGCCAGCGGATTGGCGATACCCTTGCCGGCGATGTCCGGCGCCGAACCGTGGCAGGGCTCGTACATGCCCTTGCCGCTCTCGTCCAGCGACGCCGACGGCAGCATGCCGATGGAGCCGGTGAGCATCGCCGCCTCGTCCGAGAGGATGTCGCCGAACAGGTTGCCGGTGACGATCACGTCAAACTGCTTGGGCGCCTTCACCAGCTGCATCGCCGCGTTGTCGACATACATGTGCGACAGCTGCGCCTGCGGATATTCCTTCGCCACCTCGGTCACCACCTGCTTCCACAGCTCGGTGACTTCCATGACGTTGGCCTTGTCCACCGAACAGACCTTGTTGCCGCGCTTGGCCGCCAGGCTGAACGCCACTTTTGCGATGCGACGGATTTCGGATTCACGATAAATGTCGGTGTTGTAGCCCTCGCGCTCGCCGTTCTCCAGTGTGCGGATGCCGCGCGGCTGGCCGAAGTAGATGCCGCCGGTCAGCTCGCGCACGATCAGGATGTCGAGGCCCGCCACGATTTCCGGCTTCAGCGACGACGCACCGGCCAGTTGCGGATACAGGATCGCCGGCCGCAGGTTGGCGAACAGGCCCAGCTCGCTGCGCAGCTTCAGCAGGCCGCGCTCCGGACGGATCGAACGCTCGATGTTGTCCCACTTCGGGCCGCCGATGGAGCCGAAGAGAATCGCATCGGCGGCGCGCGCTTTCGCCAGCGTGCGGTCCGGCAGCGGCACGCCGTCGGCGTCGATCGCCGCGCCGCCGACCACGTCTTCCTCTACCTTGATGCCCAGCTTGTGCTGCGCGTTCAGCTTGTCCAGCACCTTGCGGGCTTCGGTCATGATTTCCGGGCCGATGCCGTCGCCGGGAAGTACCAGGATCGTCTTGCTCATTGCAGGCAGTTCCTTTGGTTTTTCCGCATTACTTGTGAATCGCGCCGAACACCCAGGGCGCCTCTTTCGACCGCTTCGCCTCGTAGGCGCGGATGGCGTCGGCGTCCTGCAGGGTGAGTCCGATGTCGTCGAGGCCGTTCAGCAGGCAATGCTTGCGGAAGGCATCGATCTCGAAGCCGAACGACTGGCCGGACGGCGTCGTCACCGTCTGCTGCGCGAGGTCGACCGTGAGGCGATAGCCCTCGCTCGCCGCCGTCTCGCGGAACAGCTGATCGACCTGATCTTCGGTCAGCACGATCGGCAGGAAACCGTTCTTGAAACAGTTGTTGTAGAAGATGTCGGCGAAGCTCGGGGCGATCACCGCCCGGAAGCCGAAATCCTGCAGCGCCCAGGGCGCGTGCTCGCGGCTCGATCCGCAGCCGAAGTTGCGACGCGCGAGCAGGATCTGCGCGCCTTTGTAGCGCGGGAGGTTGAGCACGAACTCTTTATTGACCGGCCGCTTGCTGTTGTCCATGCCCGGTGCGCCCTCGTCGAGGTAGCGCAGCTCGTCGAACAGGTTGGGGCCGTAGCCGCTCTTGAAGATGCTCTTCAGGAACTGCTTGGGAATGATCAGGTCGGTGTCGACGTTGGCGCGGTCGAGCGGCGCGGCAAGGCCGGTGACGGTGGTGAACTTTTCCATGATCAAACTCCTTCACGCACATCAACAAAGTGACCGGCGATCGCGGCCGCCGCGGCCATGGCCGGGCTGCACAGATGCGTACGGCCGCCGTTGCCCTGGCGTCCCTCGAAATTGCGGTTCGAGGTGGACGCGCAGTGTTCGCCCGGCAGCAATTTGTCCGGGTTCATCGCCAGGCACATCGAGCAACCGGGCTCGCGCCATTCGAAACCGGCTTCGGTGAACACCTTGTCGAGACCTTCGGCTTCCGCCTGCTTCTTGACGAGACCGGAGCCGGGAACGACCAGCACCTGCTTGACGCTGGCCGACTTCTTCTTGCCCTTGGCCACGGCAGCCGCCGCGCGCAGATCCTCGATGCGCGAGTTGGTGCAGGAACCGATGAACACGCGATCGACCGCAATGTCGGTGATCTTCATGCCCGGCTTCAGGCCCATGTATTCGTAGGCACGGAGCATGCCGTTGCGCTTCACGTCGTCGCTTTCCGCTTTCGGATCCGGGAGCACGGCGTCGACCGGCAACACCATCTCCGGCGACGTGCCCCAGCTCACCTGCGGCTGGATGTCCTGCGCGCGGATCTCGACGACCTGATCGAATTTCGCATCGGCATCCGAGTGCAGCGTGTTCCACCAGGCGACGGCCTGATCCCAGGCGGCGCCGGTCGGCGCGAAGGGACGGCCCTTCACGTAATCGATCGTCTTCTGATCCACGGCCACCATGCCGGCGCGTGCGCCCGCCTCGATCGCCATGTTGCAGATCGTCATCCGGCCTTCCATCGACAGACCGCGGATCGCGCTGCCACCGAATTCCATCGCGTAACCGGTGCCGCCGGCGGTACCGATGACGCCGATGATGTGCAGCACCACATCTTTCGCGGTGACGCCGGCGCCGAGTTCGCCCTCGACGCGGATCAGCAGGTTCTTCATCTTTTTCGCGACGAGACACTGCGTGGCAAGCACGTGCTCCACTTCCGAGGTGCCGATGCCGTGCGCAAGGCAGGCGAGCGCGCCGTTGGTGGAGGTGTGCGAATCGCCGCAGACCACCGTCATGCCCGGCAACACCGCGCCCTGCTCCGGCGCCATCACGTGCACGATGCCCTGGCGCACGTCGCCGATGCCGAACTCGACGATGCCGAACGCTTTGGTGTTTTCTTCCAGCGTCTGCACCTGGATGCGCGACGTTTCGTCCTTGATCTCGGCGGCGGACTTGAACGGCGTGGTCGGCACGTTGTGGTCGATGGTCGCCACATTGGTGTCGAGGCGCCACGGCTTGCGGCCGGCCAGGCGCAGCCCCTCGAAGGCCTGCGGGCTGGTCACCTCATGGATGATCTGGCGGTCGATATAGATAAGTGCCGAACCGTCATCCCGCTGTTTCACGAGATGGGCGTCCCAGAGCTTGTCGTAGAGCGTCTTTCCGGCCATGGCGAGGTCCTCGCAGGGGGCGTGCAGGCGGAAACAGGCCGCCCCGGCCCCTGTTCAGGGGGCCGGGGCGCAAGTCCTTTTTCCGGATTGGCGCAGTCTGGGCTTCCCCCGCCAATAATTCCAATTCATCATTTTCATGACTTGGATAACCATCAGGAATCCGGGGCCGGGGCCCCGGACCGGGAGCCCCGCATGAACCTCGAAGGCCTGACCGCCTTCCTCGCCGTGGCCGAGACCGGCTCCTTTACCGGGGCCGCCGAGCGCCTGTTCCTGACCCAGCCGGCGGTGAGCAAGCGCATTGCCCAACTGGAGGCCGACCTCGACACCCGGCTGTTCGACCGCATCGGCCGCGAAGTGCGGCTCACCGAGGCCGGCGACGCCCTGCTGCCGCGGGCGCGCGCCATCCTGCTCACGCTGGAGGACACCCGCCGCGCGCTGCACAACCTGCATGCCGGCGAGATCGAAGGCACGCTCACCTTCGGCACCAGCCACCACATCGGCCTGCACCGCCTGCCGCCGGTGTTGCGCGAATACTCCGCGCGCTATCCCAAGGTGCAGCTCGACATCCGCTTCATCGATTCCGAGGAAGCCTGGGACGACATCGTCGCCGGCCGCATGGAACTCGGCATCGTCACCCTGCCGCCGAAGAACATCGCGGTGAAAGGCGATGCCGCGACGCCGCTGCGAACCGAAAAGATCTGGGACGACCCGCTGGCCGTGGTGGCCGCCGCCGATCACCCGCTGGCAGGCCTGCACTCGGTGACGCTGCGCGCGCTGTCACAGCACCCGGCGATCCTGCCCAGCGACGTGACCTTCACGCGCCGCATCGTCGATGCCGCCTTCGCGGCGAAGGGCCTCTCCACGCCGACCGCGATCAGCACCAACTACCTGGAGACGATCAAGATGATGGTCGCGGTTGGCCTTGGCTGGAGTGTGTTGCCGGCGAGCATGATCGATGCGCAGGTGGTGGCGCTGCCGGTGAGTGAGTTGAGGATTCAGCGGGAGCTGGGGGTGGTGTATCACCCGGGGAGGACCCTTTCAAAAGCGGCGAGGGCGATGGTGGGGATGTTGCAGGGGACCAGGGAAAACGCGGGCTGAACGGAAGGCGGCAATAGTTGCCAGACAACCTAGAACCGCCCTAACAACTAACTTGCTACCGGTCTTCGATCGGTTATGCCTTGACCTCATACCGCAGGAAATCAGCGAGCCTCCTCGACTCATTGACCTCATCGTGCGGGATCAACAGATATTTCCACGGCTTACCACCAACGGACTTTGCGTAATCCGAGGCATGCACGCACCAGCGTCCGGCGGCACCGGCCTTAGCCTGGACCTCCTGGGCGTCGATGTCGGAACGTGCCTTGGTCTCGACCATGAAAATGGTTGTGTCAGTCTCCGCCACGAAATCAGGTACATATTCCAGCTGCTCGGTACCGAGCTTGTAGAAGATCTGGAACTGACCCTTAGCCGGCTTTAGCCACTTGATGGCGTCACGCTCCAGAAGGATGGCAAATCGCCGTTCGGTATCCGAGTCAAACTTCTGCAACGGATAGAGGCACCGCGAAAATCCGCCGAACAGCATCTGCTTGATACGGCCGGTTTCCGCCAACGTCTCGCGGAAGTGGTGAGCGGTTTGACCTGCTGCCGCGGTGTAGTTGCACGGCTTAAGCTCCGTAAAGCCACGACTTACCTGAACCTCGTAGCTTGTCGCTTCCTCCCAGAAATGATTCATCATCTGGGCATGAATCTCACGCGCAATTACGCGACGGTCACGATCAAGAACACTAACAGCCTCATCCTCGGACAGATAACTGCGAAGATGCCGAACCATCTGTCCGGCTAGACCGTACAGAAGATCTGCGTGGGTGAAGTAGTCGATGTCGTCGAAATCCACTAAGGCGTGAACGATATAGTCTTCCGGGCGGTTCTCCTTCAATCCGATTTCAGCCGCCAACGTAAACTGCTCATTGGTACGCAACATCTGACCGACAATTTCTCGCTGGCCAGGCTGAAGATGGAGCCGGCCCACATCCAGCTTGAACGCGTGAAATCCAGTGCGAACCTCTCCCGTGGGGACTACGGTAATCCGAGGAATGTCTATGGACTGCTGCACCACGATTTCCGTGGTCTTGGCCACTACGGAAGACAAATCAAGCGCTGGGGTTGAGCTGTCCAGTCCGCCCAGGAGCTCGGCCTGCAACGGCTTCAACCGCTCAGCTACTTCCGCAAGGATCTCCTTTTGCACGTCGGCATTCAGCAGTGCGCTACTGGTGGGCGCGACATCACGCCGGACCTCGTACTTCCCGATCACCTCCATCACCATACGTGCGGCCTGCTTTTCTGCCTCCGTGGTGAAAATGGGCGATTGCACGGGGGTGGCATCGGCTGCACTGGCTTTGGCCGATGTGCTCGTTTGGACAACCGGCGCATCCGTCAACCCAAGACGGGATGCCGCACCAGACTCCACCTGTACGCTTACCTTCTTGTCGTCAGCACTGGGCGCTTCGAGGATGACCTGTTTCAGGCGGATAGGCGAATCGCCACGATTGGCCTCATCGATGATTTCCTGAAATCTATCGTGAGCAACAATGTTCAGGCGATCCACCGCTGCCACTCCCGTGCGCTTGCCATAGGGCAGGCGCAAGCCGCGACCGATGCTCTGCTCGATCAAGGTGCGGGCATTCGCCGCCCGCAGCGGCACGATGGTGTAGAGGTTGGTCACGTCCCAACCTTCCTTGAGCATGTTGACGTGGATGACGATCTCGGTCGGCTCGTCGACGCTCTCCACCGCGAGAAGGCGCGTGATCATCTCTTCCTCTTCCGCGCCAGTGCGGCTGGAATCGACTTGAATCACCTTGCCCGCGTACCGGCCCTCGTAGAAGGCATCGGACTCAATCAACGCCTTTAGTTGCGCCGCGTGCGTGGTATCGCGCGCAATCACCAGCATGAAGGGCTTGACCACCTGCACACCGTTTTCGCGGGAGTAGGTGAGCAGCTCCACCTTGGTGGTTTCATGCAGCCGCACACCATCTTCCAGCTTGATCTTCTCAATATCCTCCGGCGTGTGCGCCGCGGCCGAGAAGTTGCGCTGGGTAACCACGGCAGGCTCCTTCACGAAGCCATCTTCCATTGCCCGCGCCAGGGGATAGTCCATCACCACGTTCTTGAACGGTACCGGCCCCTTGCTGGACTCCACGAACGGCGTAGCCGTCACCTCCAGGCCAAATAGGGGTTTGAGCTCGTTGATTGCCCGCATTCCGGCTTGTGCACGGTAGCGATGCGATTCGTCCATCAACAACACCAGATCAGACAGGTTGGCAAGATGGTTGAAGTAGCTGTCGCCCAGTACCTCACGCATGCGCTTGATGCGCGGCTCTTTGCCACCGCGCACCTCGGAATTGATCTTGGAGATGTTGAAGATGTTGATGCGCACATCATGGGAAAAGCCTATCGACTGATCGTCGACCGCCGCACCGGTCTGGTCGTAGTTGTCGCCAGTGATGATCAAGGGCGTCTGCTGGGCAAACTCGGCGATGCCCTTGAACACGTACTTCGGCGTGTTGCGCGTGAAGTCGGTGATCAGCTTGTTGTAGATCGTCAGGTTGGGCGCAAGCACAAAGAAGTTGTTGATGCCATGCGCCAGATGCAGATAGGCGATGAACGCGCCCATCAGCCGGGTCTTACCCACGCCCGTGGCGAGCGCGAAGCACAGCGAGGGAAATTCACGCTCGAAGTCTTCCAGCGTAGTGAATTCGGCCTTCAACGTGGCAAGAATGGCTGAAACGTCACGCTCTTGGGTCAGCAACTCTGGCGAAGCCTCGAGAGCACGTATCAGCCGGGCAAGAGACTCCGACTGCGGCGGACGCAGCGACAAACGGCCACTGACGTGATGGAAAGCGCGGGGGCTTTGTGGGCTGCTCATTATTCTTTCTCCCCAGCGTCCTGCTCAAACAGGCCACCTTGATCTGGGTTCGCGGGGGTGGCTTTCTTGCTCCTGGTTTTGGCGGCGATGGACTTCGATTCCGTTTTGTCTTCCTGCGCCATCGGCAAATTGGCCACATTCAGGCTGTAGTCGTCATGCCCCCATTCGCAGCGGGCCAGCACCATCTTGGGAATTTTCTTCAGTGTCAGGTTCGGCCAGCGTTGCGATGCCTGCGCCGTCGTCACGCCCCGGAAAGCCGAGCAGCACACCAGCAGGCTTTGATCGCCACCCACTTCATCAGAGAGCGCCTGCAACTGGTCGGCAGAGAGGTTTTGCGTGGTGACGAACAAAAAATCGCGCTCGCTGGAATGGCCGTGCTGCCACCAGCGAGCTTCCGAAGGCGCATAGGTGAAGCCTTCCAGCTTGGCTAAGGCTTCCGCCAGCTGTGCAGGGTTGTATTCCGGGTTGATGACCGGGTTGCCCCAGCGGTCGTTGATGATTAGCGACGGCGCAAGACTGTAATAGCGAAAGCCGCCGCCGCCTTGCCAATTCATCGCCTTGGAAATTCCGCTCTGGTCTTCGCCATCGATCACTTTTTTGATACGCGGGATGACGTGGGAGTGACAATGTTCGCCCAGCTCCACCATGATCCAGCGGCGGCCCATCTTGTGGGCCACAGCGCCAGTTGTTCCCGAGCCTGCAAACGAGTCGAGGACAATATCCCCTGGCTTTGTTGCCAGGTCTAAGCAGCGCTTGATCAATGCCTCAGGTTTCTTTCCTTTTGGAAATTCGACACCGCCCTCGTTGTGAAGGTTATTGGAGAGAATGTCATCCCAAAGACTGGTGAGCGGCTCGCCCGCCACATATTCGCCGTCGATCAGCTTGAGCTTGTCAGAATAGAAGAGGATGCGCTCTCCATTCGTGAAGTACATATTTGAATGAGCATCACGCTCGAGCAGAAGAACTTCGTTTGGCGTGGCTTTTGACTGGTCAATCATGCTACGAGCTTCACTGCTGACCGCGTTGTAATCAGGGCGAGCGAGACGAACCACTTGCTGAGCGTGTTTCATCACGAAATCAGAGAGTATGTTTTCGTACTCGTCACCAAGAGACTTCTTGATGCCCTTTTCTGAAATGCCAAGACTCTGTGCAAAAGCTATTGTTAGCGTCGTGAAGCGCCACGTCGTATAACTGTCAGTGATATTTTCAATGAACTGGCCGTATCGCTTATCTCGCTCGGCGCGAGCTGTGAAAACACGATTGGGAGCCCACGCCGACTTGTTCTTTGCGTAAATCAGGATGAAATTTGAGGTACTGACAACGCCAGGATTGATCGATTTGTGCCCAGTCGCTGATCCCTGTTTGAATGAAACGACTGACACTCGGTTGGCTCGTCCGAAAACCTCGTCAAGCAAGACAATCAAATAGCCGAGTTCGTTATCGTCAATGTGAACGAACAGCGTGCCGTCATCGGACATCAAGCGGCGGAGGGCTTCGGCGCGATCCCGAATCAAGCCGAGCCAGATCGAGTGCTCGTATCCATCGTCATAGTGCTCAAAGGCCTGCTGGGTATTGAACGGTGGGTCGATGTAGACGCACTTCACCTTGCCCGAAAACTCCTGCTCCAACGCCTTGAGTGCCAGCAGGTTGTCACCGAAGATCAGGCGGTTGTCGAAAATGTCGCTGCCCGAGACACGCTGTTTAGCGTGATAGGACTTGCCTGGATCTTCAAGCAGGATGCGCGGCTCCAGCTTCGGCCGCTTGTCCTTTCCGATCCAGGTGAGTTCCAGTTTCTGTTTGATCATGCGAGGAATCACCTACTAGCATCCAAGTCTTCAAGAATCCGCTTGTAGCGCTGACGGAACGCATCACGCCCGCCTTCCATAATGTCGCAAATACGTTGACGGACTGCCCGCTCTTGCAGTCCGCCAGCGTCGTTCAGCTGAATCTGCCCACCAGCAAAGGCCATCGGCAGCACCAACTCCGCGTCGCCGTTGACCACGATGTTTGGGTTGTGGGTTACGACAATGATTTGTCTGCGGGACTTGTTACCCCTGATTTGCTGAACAACGAGTTCTGATACCAGCGCATTGTCCAAGTCGTCTTCTGGCTGGTCCAGAAGTAGTGGCTCGTCTCCATGCGCCAGAAGGAATGAGAGGATGGCGGACGTCTTTTGTCCAGCCGATGCCCGCTCCAAAGACTGAAAGTTGTGGGAGTCGGGCCGCCTAAATTCGACCGTGACAAGATCATCAGGGAACCATTCAAGCAATGCGTCATCATCGTCCTGGTTAAGCCGCCTCAGGGCTGTTACAAGTTTTCCATGAACAGCTTGCCCTAGAATGTTTGAGCTTCGCTCCAAGATACCGAGCTTGAGACTGGTTACTCGCTTGTGCGTAGGATCGTGAATCCTGTCGCCGATTAGGCGCCCCAGCAGACCATCAGCTTGTCCAGACGTCTCTTCGATGGAGAGGACTTCATCCAAAAAGGCCCCGTCTTGCAGCCGTAAGACCGATCGGAATGACTCTACAGAATGGCGTGCATCTGCTTGTCCTTCGATATTAATTCGTAGATTTGTATTTCCCGACAGAACCGATTTAACAAAGTCCTGACGCCGCCGCGTCAGCTTTCGCCGATGAAGCTTCAGGGCTGCATACGCATGCAGAGTATTCTGTTGCGTCCGTGCCAACTGCTGCTCCTGGGCCGCTATGTCACCCAACGCAGCTTCCAACTCTTGCTTGCGCCTTAGCGCGGCCTCAGCCTCGTGTGCCGTTCCAATGCCTTCCGCCTTTAGTCTCTCAACTTCCTGGCGATATGCAGCCATTGCACCATCAAGATCCGAAAGAAATTCGGACACGGCGGGAAGCGCTGA
The DNA here is from genome assembly GCA_049323295.1 of Pseudomonadota bacterium. Classification (GTDB taxonomy): domain Bacteria; phylum Pseudomonadota; class Gammaproteobacteria; order Pseudomonadales; family JADFDG01; genus JADFDG01. Next base: position 291,109 of record JBMOON010000031.1, on the reverse strand, counting down.
AAATGCCTCAACGTGCTGGCGCAAGACGTTAATAGCCTGCTGCAGAGCAGCATATTGGGATCTTAGATCGCCGACTAACGCGTTAGCCGCCAGCTGGACTGCGGCTGGGTTTGGGTGTTTAAGATCGATATTTTCGATTTGCACCGAATCGTAAGGATTTTGCTGGCCAGCGACCGCTTCTAAAGCATGCAAGGGAGCGGCAATAGCCTCCACAAACGAATTGATCGTTTGCCTTGCCTTTTGATTCTCACGGAATGTCGTGACCTGCTGGGCGACCACGGACTGCTGATACGCCGTCGCCTTGCGCGAAACTTCTTTGAGTTCTGTTTCTAGTTGCGCCTTCTTCGCGATGGACTGATGAAGCTGGCGCTCTTCGCTTCGCAAAGCACGTAGAGCGCGCCGAAGTTCCTCGTTCCGCTCAAACCAAGCCTGAAACGCGACCTCCGGCGACCCGTCTATGTATCCAAGCAATGCGCTAGGACGTTCAGCAAGCTCAAAAATCTGCTTCTGGCTGAACACCTTGACAGGGAACATGCTTGCGGCCTGGGCCGCCGTCATTCCGGTATCTTCCCAATTTCCGTTTTCATCAAGGCGCTGGGCAGAAAAGCCGGTGTGGCGCCATGTGAGTAGGTATCTCTCTATTGAGCTCGAGGATTCATCCTTTTTCTCGACGGTGGCCGCAAGCACAGTTTCCGGCCTAACCATGCCGGAATTGCCCCTTACTCCACCAACTTGCTTGAAGCGATTGAATGCCCGGAGAACATCACTGTCGGAGCCAAGCTCCTCAACATCCGATTCACGCGCCATTGCAAGCCGCAACGATTCCAGAAGCGTCGACTTCCCGCTCCCCCTGCCCCCAATAATCGAGTTAAACCAAGGACTGAAATTTACCTCTAGTACTTGGCGCCGCAGTAGTAGCTGCTCAACCTTCAACGAAGTGATGCGGTTCGCTGGCGCAGGGGGCGGGCTCGCTTGTCTCAGTAAAGAGCTGGTCGGGTCCAGCAATGCCAGCTTCAATCCCTCGATGCTTGGCTTTGCCATCTTTAGCCAGACGCGGCGATAACCGGCACTGCTTAATCGGTGAGAGTCCGAGCCGTCAACGATGGCGCGACCAGTCAGCTTTGCTGAAAAGTGCCGGATTGCTTGCGAACTTTCATCGTGAATCTCAATCGCGTCAGCCTTTTCAAGAAGTTGCTCAACTGAGCGGTCAGGTCGGGTGGGAATAAATTGCCCTGATGCACTGATAGTCCCATGGAAGATTCCATTGACCTCTTCCGCATGAGCTAGAACTACGACTCCACCCATTTGGTGAATGTGATCGCAGATTGCTGATGCCCCGGCATCGCACATACCTTCGTGGTTGTTGGCATGATCGTTGTAATGCGCGAGCGCGAGAACGCCATGAATTTTTGCTTCGCCATCTTCCGGGCCAAAAACCGCAAGTACATGCAGACCCTCTGATGTAGTAATTTCCACACCAGGAAATAGATAAATCTCACGAAATTCGGCATGACGCGGCTGCTCATTAGCCATTGCCGATAGCTCGTGCTTTAGCCGATCAATCCAACCGCCAGAGTTGTGATCCGTGATTGCCACACAATCCGTCTCTGCGCGCATATGCGCTAGAAGCCAGTCGCGAGGCGTTATCTGACCGCGCTCAACATCATTGTAGTCACCGGATGAAGGAGTGTGATTGTGGAAGTCGAACGACCACCAGTTAGATCCAGCGAATTTCATCAAACCAACTCCCACTCTATAGTGAAAATCGAGAGCTCATCGACGTGCTGCGTCAACTGCACTTCCAACTGGATGATAATTTCATTTCGCTGAGCTTCGACCTCATCCTGCCGGGTGAATAGATCGCGTCTCAGCTTGCCGCGCTTTCCTTCCAGCTCGCGTTGGCGCTTCTGTTGCACCAGTTTTTCTTCCAGGGTGGGTGATATCGCCGCTGTGCGGCGCACTTCCTTGATCTCACGGTCGATCTCCTTAATCTCCTGCTCGAGACCCAACTTCAGGTCGTCCGCCCACGCATCCAGCTTCTGCACTTCCTGCTCGAAGTAGCCGAGGTTTCGCTGGTTGATATCCCGCAGCAGCTCCATCTTGCGAGTTGCCACGTCGGCCACTAGCGTGGCATCGCCCTCGCTGCTGAACATACTCGCCGCTTGCGTGTTGGCAGGCAGACGCAACAACTTCTCCGGGTCATCCTCGGCTAACGCGATGCCATCGGCGGTACTGGCCGCGACCAGCAGGTGCTGCTCCTGGTTGCTCAAGGCTTCGACCGTAACGAGCCTCAGGGTGAGCCGCCCTGTCTTGCCGCGGTACGGCTCCAACGTACTGACCTTCGTACCGTAGCCGTCGTAGTCGAATACCAGCCTGGCTCCATCGAGCCTGCGGGCCTTGGCCTCCTGTGTGATCCACTGCGCCAGCGGATGATTGATTCGGTACAGGTGGGCATCGCCGGATCGGCGTGGCAGTTCGTAGCGGCCCAGCTCGATACCGGATAGTCCGCTGGCATCGACGCCATCCGGCGCGCGCTGCAAGTTGAAGCCATCCTCATCGAAGCTCGCGCAGTCACCTAGCTCTGCCCGAGTCAAATCCATGAGCATCCGCTCGAAGCGGCTGCGGGCACTACGGCTATCTTCTGCACGAACGCGAAGCTTTTCCTGCACTTCCTCGTCGAAGTTTTCCAGCAGAACCTGGCGCGTCCTGATCATCGCCTCGTTGATCTCACCAGAGAGATCGATCTGGAGTTTCTCGAAGCTGGCCTTGATATCGCTTGGGTTCCGACAGTTCTGGTAGATTTCGGCGATACGACGCTCAAAATCGACACCAGAACCAATGGCCCCCAGCACCTCGTCGCTGGCACCAAACACGCCCTCGAATAGTTGGAACTTCTGTGCCAACAACTCGTACACCCGGGCATCTGCCTCATTGCTCCGGTCAACAAAGTTGACAACCACCACGTCGAACTTCTGACCGTAACGATGGCAGCGACCGATGCGCTGCTCAATGCGTTGCGGGTTCCATGGCAAGTCGTAGTTGATGACCAACGAGCAGAACTGAAGGTTGATGCCTTCCGCACCCGCCTCCGTCGCAATCATCACTGTGCCGCGCTCTTTGAAATGCTCGACCAGTGCAGCTCGGGTATCGGCTGTTTTTGAACCGGTGATGCGATCCGTTCCCTCGTGCCGCTTGATCCAGTCCTTGTAGACTGCCTGCGCCCTGGCATCGCTGTTAGTACCATTGAACAGCACGATTCCTTCCCCGTAAGACGTATCCGCCAACAGAGAAAGTAGGTATTCCTGCGTACGCTTTGATTCGGTAAAAATGATCGCTTTTTTTGGAGCGCCGAGTCGCTCCAGTTCGGCGAACGCCCGATCCAGGGCGGTCAGCAGCGCCTTGCCCTTGGCATTGTCACGAATATTGGTTGCCAGTGCTTTGAAGTGCCGCAATTCTGCGATTTCCTGCGCCACCGCATCGCGCTCACTGGGCGTCGGCGGCGAGGTCACCGGCTCTTCATTCCACTCGTCTGCGGTCTCGTCAAGCGACTCGTAGTCTTCGTCCAGAACCCCAGCCAGATCTGGAACGTCCGAGGATTCATCGAGCTCCCCTTGCAGGCGCCTGGCCATTGTCTCCAGTGCCCCCGCAATTGCGTGGGTGGACGATGCGAGCAACTTCCACAGCACCAAGGAGATCAGCTGACGCTGACCTTCCGGTAACGCTTTGAGGTTGGGCCGGCGAAGGTAGTCTGCGACGAGGCTGGATAGCTCGCGCTCTTCGGTGGAAGGGGTGAATTCCTCTACGATTGCCTTGCGCGCCGTGTATGGGACGTACTGTTGCACCTGGCGACGAAGCGTTCGCTTGCAGACCGGAGCCAGCCGGTTACGAAGGCCGGCAAAGGCCTGATCTCGACCCTGCGCGGTGAACTGCGAGCGAAAGCTATCAATATCCCCAAACACGCGGTCATCAATCATGCTGACCAGTCCGTACAGCTCCAATAGCGAATTCTGCAAAGGTGTCGCCGTCAGCAACACCTTTGAGTGAACTCCTTCCAGCGCGTCCTTGAGGGTTTTGGCAATGACATTGTTCGTCTTGTAGACGTTGCGAAGCCTATGGGCCTCATCGAGAACAACCAGATCCCAGCCGATCTTCTTGATGTCTTCTGCCTTGGCTTTTGCGAATTGATAGGAGCAGATCACCGGACCGACAGCGCTCTCAAACGGATTGCGACGCTCTTGCTTACGAATCGCGTTGTAATTCTTAGCCTCAAGAATCAATCCCTGCAGGGTGAACTTGTCTTGCAACTCCTGGTGCCACTGCTTGCGCAGGTTTGCCGGAACGATGATCAGGATGCGGCGCCGACGCTCAGCCCAACGCTGAGAAATAACCAGCCCGGCTTCAATGGTTTTGCCAAGCCCAACTTCATCGGCCAGGATCACTCCGCGCGATAGCGGATTTCGGCAGGCAAAGAGCGCAGCCTCAACCTGATGCGGATTAAGGTCCACTTGGGAATCGACGAGCGTCGAGGCCAGCGACTCCACTGTGTCGCTGGCCGCGCGACGGGTCAGCAGCCAAGCGTAGTACTGGCTTTGATGGGGAGTCAGCATGCGCTGGCTAGGCATGGTCGCCACCACATACAAATGAAGGCGTCCATCCACCCTCTCCCGCCCCATCCTTTTTATCCACAATCCTATCCATGAATAGTCAGCCTGATCATTCCCCCATCACCACCCACGTCGCTCCCCTCCCCTTCCCACTCGGCGCAATCACACCTTCCGCCTTCAGCCCCCGCAGCACCAATCGCACCGTATCCCGACTTACCCCCGGGCACGCCGCCTCGATATCCGAAATCGAAAACGGCTTCGTGCGCTTCAGGACCTCTGCCCGCACCCGGTCACCCTTGGCGCCGCGGCCGCGCTCGATGGTGCCAACGCGCTCTTCGAATTCCTTGTACGCCCGCAGCAAGGCACCCCAGAAATAATCCAGCCAGGGGCCGCTGTCGTGCTGGCCTTCATGCCAACCCTGTGAGCTGGCCTGCAGAGCTTCGTAATAGCCTTCCTTCGCCTGCTCGAAGATGCGCTCCAGACTGATATAGCGCCCCACGGCATAGTCGAAGTGATACAACAATTGCAGTGTCATCAGGCGGGACGTCCGGCCGTTGCCGTCGGGAAACGGGTGTATGCAAAGGAAGTCGAGGATCGCCAGCGGAACCAGCACCAGCGGATCGGCCAGATGGCGATCCAGCGCCGCGCGATAGCGTGCGACGAGGTCGGCCATTGCCATGGGCGTCAGGTGCGCGGCCACCGGCCGGAAGCGGATGCGGGTCGTTCCATCCGGATGCTTCTCGACAATGTCATTGTTGGTCGCCTTCCACTGGCCACCCGGTTGCGGCAGGTAGCGGTACAACTGCTCATGCAGTTGCAGCACGGTGCCTTCGGTGAACGGCATTTCGGCGCCGGCCTCGTGGACCAGGGCAAGCGCGTCACGATACCCCGCCACTTCCTGCTCGGAACGGCTGGCCGGTTCGCTGCTTTTCAGCATCAGCGCCTTCAGCCGTGTCGAGGGCACCACCACACCCTCAAGGCGGTTCGAGGACTCTGTGGATTCAATGGCCGCCACTTGGCGCAGGTCCGCCAGCACTTCCGGCGACTGGGCGAAATACAGCTTCTGCTTGCCCTGGTACTCCCCCAGCGCCCGCAGGGTCGCCATCTGGCGCGCGTCGAAGCGCAGCCCGGCGAGGTACTCGGGGGTCACGGAGTTCATGCAGTCAGGCAGGCCGGAATGGGGTAATGGATTGCGGTAATGGGGTATTTACCAGCCGGATTACCCCTTTTGCAAGCCCGTTACCCCTATGTCGATGCCGTCGACACATAGAACAGACGCGTCGACGTTTTCCGGTTTTATCGACCTGAGGAGCCCCTCTGCACCCCCCAAACCACCCCCGCCGCCGCCAGGGCGGCGATGAAGAACCCCGCCGCAATCGGCAGCACCTGGCCATCCAGCTGGCTGCCGATCAGCCAGCCGAGGCCGCTGGCCATCAGGGTGGTGAAGAAGCCGATGAAGGACGACGCGGTGCCGGCCACCTGGCCCATGGGCACCATCGCCAGTGCGTTGAGGTTGGGCGTGGCGGCGGCGAACAGGAACAGGGTCGCGGACATGAACAGCCAGTACACGGCCAGCGGCGGGTTGCCGTTCAGGCTCAGCAGCAACAGCACGCCGGTGACCGCCACCAGCAGCCAGAGCGCGGTCATGGCGATGCGCGCGGCGCCGTAGCGCAGCACGAAGCGGGCGTTGAGCACGTTGGCGAAGGCGATCACCGCGGCAATGGCGCCAAATACCAGCGGGAAGCGTTCGCCCTGCTGATAGATGTCCTGGAACACCTGCTGCGAGGTCGCCACGTAGGTCATCAACAACGCGAACAGGAATCCCAGCGCGAGGGTGTAGCCCAGGGTGACGCGGGTGTGCAGCACCACGCTCACGCCATGCACGATGCGCGCCCACAGGCCACGGCCCGGGCCCGTCACGGCGCCGTGCGTTTCCGGCAGGCGCAGGCCGCTCCACAATGCGAGCACCAGGGCAAAGGCAGCGGTGAACAGGAAGATCGCCGGCCAGTCGCCCACCAGCAGCACGGCCATGCCCAGCGCCGGCGCGAAGATCGGCACGATGATGAACACCAGCATGGCGAACGACATCACGCGCGCCATGCGGTCGCCGACGAACAGGTCGCGCACCACGGCCGCCGAGATCACGCGCGGCGCGGCGGCACCGAAGCCCTGCAGGGCACGCGCCGTCAGCAGCGCCTCGAAGGAATGCGCCACAGTGGCCCACAGGGAACCGGCGATGAAAATGCCGAGGCCGATGAGCAGCATGCGCTTGCGGCCGTAGAGGTCGGACAGCGGCCCGTAGAACAGCTGGCCGACGCCGATGCCGACGAGGAACGCGGTGATCACTTCCTGCCGGCGGTTGGGATCGGTGACGCCGAGCTCGTCGCCCATCACGCCCAGCGCCGGCAGCATCATGTCCAGCGACAGCGCGCCCACCGCCATCATCACGCCGATCAGCGCGAGGAATTCCGGGAACGGTATGCGCAGGCGCGTGGTCACTCGGCAGCGCCCTCGCGCAACGGTTCATCGGCGGGCACCCGGTCGTCACCGCCGAGCAACGGGCTGCGCGCCAGCATGAAGATCACGATCAGCAAGGCCGCCACGCCGACGGCCGACATCGCGACGAACGCGACCTGCGCGCCGTAGTACGGCCACAACGCGCCGGCGAGCAGTGCGCCGCCGGCGCCGCCCACGCCGTAGGACACGCTGGAAAACAGCGCCTGCCCGCGTCCCTGGCTGGAGCCGGTGAACAAACGATGGGCCAGGTGGATGGCCGCCGCGTGCAGGAAACCGAACGTCACCGCGTGCAGCACCTGCGCCAGCAGCAGCGCCGCCAGGCTGTCCACCAGATAGGCCAGCAGCAACCAGCGCACGACGACGCCGGTCGCGGCGCCCGCCAGCACGCGGACCGCACCCAGGCCGTTCAGGATCCGGTGCATGTAGATGAACACCAGCACTTCGGCGATCACGCCCAGTGCCCACAGGCCGCCGATGCCCAGGCGCGTCCAGCCGCGCTCTTCGAGATGGATCGAGAAATAGGTGTAGTACGGGCCGTGCGACAGGTTGATCAGCAGGCAGGCCAGCAACAGCATCCAGACCACGGGTTGCCGCAGCAGGACGGCAAAGGTGTCGCTGCCGCGGCGCTCGTGCCGCGCTTCCTGTACTTCGCCCAGCGTCCAGGCCGACACCCACATCGCCACCATGAGCGCCAGCATGAACGCCGGCAGCCACGCGACGCTGATGAGGTCGAACACCGCGCCGAGGCCGATCACCGCGCCGATGAAACCGATCGAGCCCCACAGGCGGACCCGGCTGTACTCGGCGATGCGCGGGCCGAGGTGGTTGAGCGTGACCACCTCGAACTGCGGCAGCACCGCATTCCAGAAAAAACTGTAGCCGGTCATCACCAGCGCCATGCCGGCAAAGGAATCGACGAACCAGACGCCGCAGAACAGCAGGATGGCCGCCAGCGAGCCGAGGCGGACGATCGGCAGGCGCTGTTGCCGGTGGTCGGCAATCCAGCCCCAGAGGTTGGGCGCGACGATGCGCGTCGCCATCGGAATGGCGGTCAGCAGCGCAATGTCGGTCAGCGAGAAGCCGCGGTCCTGCAGGAACAGGCTCCAGAACGGCACCATGGCGCCGAGCACGGCGAAGTACGCGAAATAGAACGCGCTCAACCGCCAGTAGGGGTGCGCACGATCGCTCACGTCGCGCTGCCGGGAATCCTCGGCGTGCGGGAAACCACGTCACCGCACTGCGCGCGATGGCGCAGGGCGTGGTCGATCAGCACCAGCGCGAGCATCGCCTCGGCGATCGGCGTGGCGCGCACGCCGACGCAGGGATCGTGGCGACCGGTGGTCACCACTTCCGCCGGCTTGCCGCCGGCGTCGATGGAACGGCCGGGAATGCGGATGCTGGAGGTCGGCTTCAGCGCCATGCTGGCGGTGATGTTCTGGCCGGAGGAAATGCCGCCAAGGATGCCGCCGGCATGATTCGACAGGAAACCCTGCGGCGTCATTTCGTCGCGATGCTGTTCGCCGCGCTGCGACACGACGGCGAAACCGTCGCCGATTTCCACGGCCTTCACCGCGTTGATGCTCATCAGCGCTTTCGCGATGTCGGCATCGAGGCGGTCGAAGATCGGCTCGCCCCAGCCCGGCGGAACGTTGGTTGCCACCACGTTGACGCGCGCGCCGACGGAAGAGCCGTCGCGGCGCAGGTCCTCGATCAGCTGCTCCATCTTCGGCACGGCGGCCTTGTCCGGACAGAAGAACGGGTTCTGTTCCACCTGCGCCCAGTCGAAATCCCTGATGGCGATGTCGCCGATCTGCGCCACGTAGCCGCGCACCTCGATGCCGAATTTTTCCTTCAGCCATTTCTTGGCGATGGCACCGGCAGCGACGCGCATCGCCGTCTCGCGGGCAGACGAACGACCGCCACCACGATAGTCGCGGAAACCGTATTTCTGCGTGTAGGTGTAGTCGGCATGACCGGGGCGGAAGGTGTCGGCGATGTTCGCGTAGTCCTTCGATTTCTGGTCGGTGTTCTCGATCAGCAGGCCGATCGGCGTGCCGGTGGTCCTGCCCTCGAACACGCCGGAGAGGATCTTCACCGCGTCGTCTTCGCGGCGCTGGGTGGTGAACTTCGAGGTGCCGGGCTTGCGGCGATCGAGATCGCGCTGCAGGTCGGCCTCGGTCAGTTCCAGTCCCGGCGGACAGCCGTCGACGATGGCGCCCAGCGCGGGACCGTGGCTTTCGCCGAAGGTGGTGACGGTGAACAGCTGGCCGATGGTGTTGCCGGACATGGGGCGCTCGCGGGAGGGGGACGTAACCGGGACAGGCCGGCGGAAGCCGGAAATTATACCCTCGCGGCGCGGCGGGCCGCTTCGGCGCGGAAGGCCGCGGCATGGGCGCGCAACTCCGCCGCCGACAGCACGAACACCCCGCCTTCCCCGTCGGCGGATTCCGGCCAGGTGAACGGCACTTCCGGGAACAGGGCCTCCAGCGCGAGATCGGAATTGCCGACCTCGCAGACCAGCAACCCGTCGTCGGCCAGCAGCGCCGGCGCCTCCGCCAGAATGCGCACGACCAGATCGAGGCCGTCGATGCCGGCCGCCAGTCCCAGCGCCGGTTCATGCCGGTATTCCGGCGGCAGGGCCGCCATGTCGACCGCATCGACATAGGGCGGATTGGTGACGATCAGGTCGAACGGACCGCGCGCGCCCGCGTACAGGTCGCCGGCCAGCAGCGTCAGCTGCGCTTCGCAGCCGTGCCGCAGACGGTTTTCCGCCGCGACGGCCAGCGCGTCGGCGGACAGGTCGGTGGCCACCACTTCCGCTTCGGGAAAGGCATGGCAGCAGGCGATCGCGATGCAGCCGCTGCCGGTACAGAGCTCGAGCACCCGCGTCACCCGGTCGGCCGCCAGCCAGGGCTCGAAACGGCGCTCGATCAACCCGGCGATCGGCGAACGCGGCACCAGCACCCGGGCGTCGACGCGGAACGGCAGGCCGGCAAACCAGGCCGTGCCGGTGAGGTAGGCCGCCGGCACGCGGTCGACGACCCGGCGCCGCACCAGTCCGGCAATCGCCGTCCGTTCTTCCTGCGTCAGGCGGGCATCGAGGATGCGCGGATCGCTGTCGTGCGGCAGCGCCAGCACGTGCAGCACCAGCGCCAGCGCTTCGTCCCACGGGTCGTCGTTGCCGTGGCCGAGGTGCACGCCGGCACGATTCATGGCCGTCACTGCCCAGCGCAGGAAATCGCGCACCGTGCGCAGATCGCGAACGGCGGCGGCGGTATCGAGGGCGGGAAGATCGACAGCCACGACAGGCTCCGGTTTATCGGCGAACGCCGGCCCGGCATGATAGTCCGATCCGCCCCCGTGCCGTACCGGATACCGTCATGCCCGGCAAACCGCCCGCCCCGCCCGCCGATCCCGCCAGCGACGAAGAACTGCTCGCCCGCGAACTGGCCGGCGTGCGTCCGCTGGCGAGCGAACCGCGGGAACCGACCGCCCGTGAACGCTTCGATCGCGAACTGGCCGAGCGCCGGCGTGCCGCGGCCACCGAAGGCGCGACCGCCGACCGCTTCGCGGTGGGCGGGCTGTCGGCGGTGACGCCGGTGGCCGGCGACGCCCTGCTGGAATTCCGCCGCGACGGACTGCAGCTGCGGCAATGGCAGAAACTGCGCAAGGGCCAGTTGTCCTGGCTGCTCGGCGTCGACCTGCACGGCACCACGCGCGAAGAAGCGCTGCGTGCCGTCGACCGGCTGATCCGCCAGGCACAGGAAGAAGGCACGAACTGCATCCGTGTGGTGCACGGCAAGGGACACGGTCCCGATCCGGCGGCACTGACCATCAAGGCCGAGCTGAACCACTGGCTGCGCCGGCACCCGCAGGTGCTCGCTTTCTGTTCGGCGCTGCCGGCCGACGGCGGCGCCGGCGCCCTGTACGTACTGCTGCGCCGCCAGCGGCCGGAATGAACGGCGGGTTGGCGACGCCGGTCAGGATCGCGTAGGGTTGTCTCCCCAGCCCGCGCCCGGAAATTCGTCGCTGCCATGACCATGGAAAAAGCCTTTGCCAGCATCATCACGGCCGTCGGCGAGGACCTCTCCCGCCCCGGTCTCGGCGATACGCCGATGCGTGCCGCCAAGGCCTTCGAATTCCTGACCCGCGGCTACAACCAGTCGCTGACCGACGTCGTCAACGACGCCATCTTTCCGTCCGACAACGACCAGATGGTGGTGGTGAGCAACATCGAGCTCTACTCGCTCTGCGAACACCACCTGCTGCCCTTCATCGGCCACGCCCACGTGGCCTACCTGCCGCGCGGCAAGGTGCTGGGTCTCTCGAAAGTGGCGCGCATCGTCGACATGTACGCGCGACGCCTGCAGATCCAGGAAAACCTCACCCGGCAGATCGCCGACGCGGTGCAGGAAGTCACCGGCGCGCTCGGCGTGGGCGTCATCGTCGAGGCACGCCACATGTGCATGATGATGCGCGGCGTCGAGAAGCAGAACTCGATGATGAAGACCTCGGTCATGCTGGGCGCCTTCCGCAACAGCGCCCAGACCCGCAACGAATTCCTCGCCCTGCTGAACTGAGCCGGCCGCCATGGAACCGGAAAACCGCGAGGACGTTCCGGAAAGCCAGGCCGCCCGCGCGACCCGGGTATGGGAAGAAGACGGCTTCCTGATCATCGAATACCCGCCCGGCGCGCGCGTCGACCTGTCGATCGCCCACAGCACCTTTCGCCGCCGCCGCGAACTGATGGCCGCCGCGGGCAAACGACGCCAGCGCATCATCATCCACGGCTCGCGCATCGTGTCCTTCGACTACGATGCCTACCGCTTTTCCGCCAGCCGCGAAGTCTCGGAGACGGTCATCGCCGCCGCGCTGGTGTGTTCCAGCGCACTCGAACGTTACATGTCCAGCCTGTTCGTCAACATGTGGAAGCCGCAATATCCCGTCCGCGTCTTCGACGACATGGCCTCGGCGCGACGCTGGCTCGCCACTTTCCCCGAGCACTAGATTGCGCCGGCCACTCCCATCACCCACGAGGGCAGTCCATGACGGATACCCGCATACCGACCGAACACCGGCCGCGCGTCTGGCTCGAAGACGGCCTCTGCCGCATCGAGTTCTCCGCCGGCGTCACCATCAACCGCGAAATGGTGGAATACGTATTCCGCCGGCGCCTGCTGCTGATGCAGCAGGCCGGCGAACGGCACAAGCTGCTGGTGACCACCGCCGGCCGCGTTGCCGGCATGGATTACGATGCCTCGCGGCTTTCGGTGAGCCTGCGGATCAGCGAAACCGTGGCCGCCTGCGCGGTCGTCACCGCATCGCCGGCCATGCGGATGATCGTCGCGCCGTTCGTGCTGATGTATCGCCCGAAATATCCGATCCGCCTGTTCCCGGACGAAGCGACGGCACGCGGCTGGCTGGCAACCATTCCCGGCGCGGCCGTCCCGCCCGCCAGAACCACCCCGGAAAGCATCCATGGCCAAACCGAATCACTGGTTGATGAAGACCGAACCTGACGCCTTCTCGATCGACGATTTCCTCACCCGCCGCAACCGGACCGAGGGCTGGAACGGCGTGCGCAACTACGAGGCGCGCAACCTGATGCGCGACCGGATGAAGATCGACGACCTGGTCATCATCTATCACTCCAATGCGACGCCGTCCGGTGCCGCCGGCGTCGCCCGCGTGGCCAGCGCCGCCTATCCGGATCCCGACCAGTTCGATCCGGACAGCGATTACTACGATCCGAAATCGACCCGCGAACAGCCGCGCTGGATGCAGGTCGACGTGCAGTTCGTGCGCAAGTTCGCGCATTTCGTCACCCTCGACGAGATCCGTGCCGAACCGCGCTTCGACGAGCTGGCGATGCTCAAACGCAATCGCCTGTCGGTAACCCCGCTCACCGCTGCCGAATTCCGCGTATTCGGCGAACTGGGCGATCGCCGGCACTGACCCGGCCTGCCTGCCTCCGACGGAGTCCACCCATGACCGATGCTGCTTCCGGGAATCCTGTCCGTATCGCCATCACCGGCGCCGCCAGCGGTCTGGGACGCGAAATGGCCCTGCGCTGGGCCCGCGACGGCGCACGCGTCGCGCTGGCCGACGTGCATGCCGAACGTCTGGCCATCGTCGCCGACGAAGTCGCCGCGGCCGGCGGCACGCCGCTGCGTGTCACCTGTGACGTACGCGTCACCGCGCAGGTCGATGCCCTGGTGGCCGAATGCGTGCGTGCATGGGGCGGTCTGGACATCTTCGTCAACAACGCCGGCGTTGCCGGTGGCGGCACTTTCGAAAAAATCACGGACGAAGACTGGGAGTGGCTGCTCGACATCAACCTGCTGGGGGTCGTGCGCGGGGCGCGGGCCGCCGTTCCCGTCTTCAGGCGCCAGGGGCGCGGCCATCTGGTGAACGTCGCCTCGATGGCCGGCCTGCTGGCACCGCCGGCCATGTCCAGCTACAACGTCGCCAAGACCGGCGTGGTCGCGCTTTCCGAAACGCTGCACGGCGAACTGGCGCCAGCCGGCATCCGCGTCACCTGCGTCTGCCCGTCCTTCTTCCGCACCAACCTGATGGAATCGCTGCGCACGCCGGATGCCGCGATGCGCAAATCGTTCGACCGCCTGCTGGATTCTTCCGAGCTGAGTGCCGCCGACATCGCCGACCTCGTCTACCGGGACGTCGCCGCCGGTAAATTCCTGTGCCTGCCGCATCGCCGCGCACGCATGGCGTGGTGGACCAAGCGGCTGTGGTACGGCCGCTATCTCGCCGAAATGGTGAAGATCGGCCGCTCGCTGGCGCGGCGGAAAGAACCGCGCTAGACCGCGTGGCGCGCGAGGGCCGAGCGGATCGGTTCGGGTATGCCCGCCGGGCGCATCGTCGCCCGCTCGACGAAGACGTGGACGAAATGACCGGCCGCGCTCGCCGCCTGCTCTCCCTGGCGGAAGATCGCGATGCCGTAGCGCACCGAGCGGTTGCCCAGATGCTCGATGCGGACACCGGCCTCCAGCACATCGGGATACGCCACGCCGGAAAAATACCGGCACTGCGATTCGGCGACCACGCCGATGATGTCCGCCGCGAGGATGTCCAGCCCGCCCTCGTGGATCAGCAGGTGATTGGCGGCAGTATCGAAATACGAGTAGTAGACGACGTTGTTCACGTGCCCGTAGACGTCGTTGTCCTGCCAGCGGGTGGTGATGTCGACGAAATAGCGGTACTGGTCGCGGGTCGGGATGTCGGCGGCGGCCATGGCGGGATTTTCCGGAAGTGACGGTGCGGAACCGGCCGGCTCAGGCCGGAATCAGGCCGCGCTCGCGCAGGTAACGGTTGGTGCTTTCCTGGTTGCGCGCCAGCGTACGGCCGGCCCGCTCGCCCAGCATCGCGGCAACGGTACCGCCGATCAGCGGGATCGTGCAGCGGATATCGAGCGCGATGTGGTTGACGCAACCGCCGCTCACCGGCACCAGACGCATCGTGCCGTCGATTTCCACCGGCACGCCCTCGATGCGGAAACTGTGGGTTCCCCGCCGTTCGCCGCCGGCATCCGGCTCCAGATTCCAGCGGATGGTGGTGCGCAACACGTTTTCGTCACGCACGAAACGGCGGGCCAGGGCCGGAATCTTGGTATCGCTGCGCAGCGCGATGAACTGCCGGACATCGACGATGAACTGGTTGCCGCGGGCCCCGAACTCGACGAATTCGTAACGGCCTCCCTTCGCATAGCGGGCTTCGTAGAACGCCCGGTCGCAAAACACGCGGTACATGTCCTCGGCCGACAACGGATAACGGTCTTCGTGCTGGTGCTTCATCTGCTTCGACTTCGATCGGATTGCATCAACCGCCGGGCTGGCCGGCTTTCTGCAGGAACTGGATCAGCTGGTTGCGCTGGCGCTCGTTGAGCAGCTTGAGGATGGGCAGCATGCGCTTGAGCGCCTGCGGCAGCTGCTCGGTGGCGGCCTGTGTCTCGCCGCGCTCGATCTGCGCCAGCAGCTCGTCGATGCGGACCTGGCCGATCGGCACTTCCGGCGACGTCGGCGGCACGGGCTTCGACGGCAGCAGCACGTCGGCCCGCATCTTGCGGATGTCGGTATCGCCCAGCACTCGGTTGCCGCCGGCCTTGATCGCCGCGTCGAGCACCTGCTGGCATTCTTCCATCGCCGACATCGCGGTCAGCCCCGGATGCGCCTCCGGCGTGAGCACGCCACCGCTGGCCATGATGTGCAGCGGTTTGCCGCCGAGATTGAGCGGATGCGCCGCGATCTCGGCACGGATGCGGTCTGCCAGCCCCTTGGAGCCGTCGGCCTTGCCGGTCGGCAGCGAGATGGCGAAATGTGCCAGACCGATGCGCGCCGCCGTGTCTTCCTTGCGGATACGCGACCGGATGACCCGCGCCACGTGCATGACCATCGCATCGGCGACATCCTTGCCGTGCGCCAGGAAATGCTTCTTGAAATCGTCGATTTCCAGCCGCACCAGGGACAACGGCTGCTGATGCCGCTTGGTGAACGAAATGTCCTGTTTCAGGCGCTCCATGAAACCGTTCTTGTTCGCCAGCCCGGTCAGCAGGTCTACCGTCACCTGCTCCTGCAGCTGCTGTTTGACGCGCTGGTATTTGGCGTGGGCACGCGCACGCGCCACCAGGTCGGTGGAATTGAACGGCTTGGTGATGAAATCGGTAGCGCCCATGTCGAGCGCCTTCTCGCGCGCGGCATCGTCGTTCTCGGCGCCGGTCACGATGATGACCGGCATGCCGGCAATGCCGGGGTCATCGGCGGTACGGATCTTCTTCAGCAGGCCGTAGCCGTCGAGCCGGGGCATGGAAAGGTCGCTGAAGACGACCTGGATGGTGGTGTCCGCTTCCAGCTGGCGCCAGCCGTCGACGCCGTCCTCGGCCACGACGACGTCGCACTCGTCGCTGAGCATCTTGAGCGCTGCCTTGCGCATGACCTTGGAATCGTCGACGAGCAGGACGCGCGCCCTGGTCGCAGTGCCGTTGGCCGTCATGGAATCCTGGCTCCGTCCGGGCGGGTCAGCCGGTACTATATCAATGCCGATGGCGGTTCGTGACGCTGTTCACATCATGTCCCGCCGGATATTTTGTGATCCGGTTCACGCCGGTACCACCCGCCCGCCGATATGGAGTGTCTCCCATGAAGACCCGCCCCGACCGCCGTTACGACATCGTCCTCTTCGGCGCCACCGGCTTTACCGGCGGCCTGGTCGCCGAATACCTCGCCCGTGCCGCCACCCGCGAATCCTTCCGCTGGGCCGTGGCCGGCCGCAACCGGGACAAGCTGCAGGAGATCGTGCGCCGGCTGGCGGCCATCGCCCCCGGCACCGACGTCGGGATCATCGAGGCCGACATCGGCGATCGCGATTCGCTGGCGGCCATGGCCGCCGGCACCGGCGTCCTGATAACCACCGTCGGCCCCTACCTGCGCTACGGCGCCGACGTACTGGCCGCCTGCGTCGATGCCGGCACCCACTACGTGGACCTCACCGGCGAACCGGAATTCGTCGACCGCTCCCGCGCACAGTACGACGACACGGCACGCGCGCGCGGCCTGCGTATCGTCCACTGCTGCGGCTTCGACAGCATCCCGCACGATCTGGGCGCCCTGTTCGCCTGCGACGCACTGCGCGAGCGGATGGGCGATGCCGCTTTCGCGTCGGCCAATGTCGAGGTACGCGGTTTCGTCGAGGCCAGCGGCACGTTTTCCGGTGGTACCTGGAACTCGGCGATCGAACAGTTCTCGCGCGCCCGCGAATACCTGAAGAATCGCCCGCGCGTGCCGGGCAACGGGCCGCGCCGGGTACGTGCCGTGCCGCCCCGCCTGTATTTCGATCGTCAGCTGCACCGCTGGGCCTGCCCGCTGCCGACCATCGATCCGCAGGTCGTGCGCCAGTCGGCGCGACTGCGCGGCGATTACGGCGCGACCTTCGCCTACGGTCATTACGTGCTGTCGGACGACCTGTTGCCGGTGCTCGGCGGCATCGCCGGCATCGGCGCCTTGTTCACGCTGGCCCAGTTCCGGCCGACGGCCAACCTGCTGCGCCGTTTCCGCCAGGGCGGCGAAGGGCCGTCCGCCGAAAAACGGGCAGCCAGCTGGTTCCGTGTGCTGTTCGTGGCCCGGGCCGGACAACATGAAGTGACCTGCGAAGTCGCCGGCGGCGATCCCGGCTACGACGAAACGGCCAGGATGCTCGCCGAGTCCGCGCTGGCGCTCGCGCTCGATGCCGACCTGCCGCCGCATGCCGGCGTCGTCACGCCGGCCTCGGGCATCGGCCATCCGCTGCTGCGCCGCCTGCAGACGGCCGGCATGACCTTCCGCGTCCTGCGCTGAATCCACGACCGGGGAACAACGAAAAAGGCGGCCTTGCGGCCGCCTTTTTTCATGCCCGGCGCTCACTCAGACGAAATACATCAGCAGCCACTCGGCCACCAGCGCCGGCTTGTCCTCGCCTTCGATCTCGATCGTGTATTCGAATTTCAGCAGCCACTGGCCCGGCTTCTTTTCCGTGGCATCCAGCAGCTTCGCGCGGGCGCGCACCCGCTTGTCGACCTTCACCGGCGCCATGAAGCGGAGTTTGTCGAAGCCGTAGTTCATGCCCATCTTCAGTCCCTGCGGCAGGATCATGTCCGGCATGCGCGCCTGCAGGTACGGCAGCAGCGACACGGTCAGGTAACCGTGGGCGATGGTGCCGCCGAACGGCGTCGCTTTCGCCTGTTCGGGGCTGACATGGATGAACTGGTGATCCAGGGTGGCGTCGGCAAACGCATTGATGCGCGCCTGATCGATCGGAAACCACTCCGAAACGCCGAGATCGCGGCCGACATGCGACGGCAGGTCGGCGGGGGCAACGAGCTTCATGCAAGGACTCCTGCGGGGACGGACAGAACGGCAGGCCCGGGGATGGCGTGACCGGCCGGTCGCATCATAGCGGAAGGTCCGGCCGGGCACGCGCCCGGGGAAGTGCCGCCAGGAAATCCCGCAGCGCCGCTGCCACCGCCGGCGCCGTTTCCGGCTCCAGATGCAGGTGATGTCCGCCCGGCAGACAGCGGTATTCGAGTTGCGGCATGGCGGCCAGCCCGGCGGCGTGCGCATCGCGGGTGGGGAACAGCCCCCCGGCCGCGCCCAGCAACAGGGCCGGAGCCCGCACTTCGCGCAGCAGGGCGGCCAGCTGCTCTTCGGTCAGCCGGAACGCGGACGGCTGCCGCAGGCGCGGATCGGTGTGCCAGCGCAGCGTGCCGTCAGCGTCCGCGGTGAGCGCGCGCTGCAGGATCGCGCCGGACACCGCGTCCGAAAGCGGCCAGTACCCCTTGCGGCGGGCGACGATCGCCGCGGCCAGGTCGGGATACCCGGACGACTCGCCGGGCCCGCGCAGTGCCGCGGTCACGGCGGCGCGCAGACTGTCGACGATTTTTTCCGGTGGCGACGGCTGCGGCGCGAAACCCTCGATCAGCAACAGGGCGCGCACGCGATCCGGAATCGTACCGGCCACGCAGGACATCACGCCGGCACCCAGCGAGTGCCCGAGCAGGATCGTCTCCGTCCAGCCCAGCGCGTCGAGTGCAGCCACCACATCGGCCACGTATTCGATGAAGAACTGCAGGTTGCCGGCACCGCGGTGTGCCGACCGGCCATGGCCCGGCAGATCGAGCGCGACCAGTTCGCAATCCGCCAGCAGGGGCGCCAGTGCCTGGAAACTGGCGGCATTGTCGAGCCAGCCGTGCGTCGCCAGCACGCGGTGCGGCGCGCCGGCATTCCAGCGCAGCGCCGCCAGCTGCAGGCCGCGCGCCGCCAGCCGGATTTCTTCCGGTGCGGCGCTCATGCCGGCACTTCGCTCATGCGCGCACGCTCCCAGTCCTGCAATTGCTTCGCCACGTGACGTGCGGTGGCCAGCGGCTGCTCGAGCGGGAACAGGTGGCCGCCGGGCACGACGCGGTGCAACAGGCGATGCCGCCGGTGCAGGCGGGCGATGTGCGCCGGCAGCGCGACATCCGACTGCTCGCCGGTGAGCAACAGGCCCGGCACGCGCAACGGGCGCAGGAAACGGTGCGGATTGCTCGGGGTGGTGCGGAAACCGGCCAGCTCGACCGGCAGCCGGTAGCGCAGCTGCACGCCCTCGCCTCCCGGCTCGGTACCGCTCTCGACATAGTCGCGCAGACAGTCGGGATCGAAAGCGGCAAACAGTTTCTTGCGCGCAAGGTCGGCCAGGGCAGCCTCGCGCGACGGCCAGCTGGTACGCCGGAAACGGCTTTTGCCGGCCGGCGTCAGCGGATCGGCACGCCCCAGCCATTTGAGCAACTGGAACGAATAGGCGCCAAGGCCGTTGATCACCGGCGGATCGAGCATGACGATGCCGCGGAAGCGCTGCGGTTCGCGATACGCCGCGAAGAAAGTGACCATGGCGCCCAGCGAGTGGCCGACGCCGTACACCGGCCGGTCGGCACGCGCACGTATGAAGGCCAGCAGCTCGCTGGCGAGATTGCCCCAGTTGTCGTCGACCGGCCAGGCCGGATCGTGGCCGAGCATGTCCGGCGCGATGATGTCCGCCGTCTGTGACAGCTCGTCGAACAACTTGCGATAGCTGCCGGCCGGAAAGCCGTTGGCATGGGAAAAAACCACGAGCGGACGGGTCACGGCGCAAGCCCCGGGAAACGGACAGGGCCGCAGCATTGCCGCCGGGTCCGGTACTGTCAACGGCAGCGGGCGCGGCACGAGGCAACCCGGTCCGCTAGAATCGTCACTCCCCGCCACGACTTCCGGACTTCGCATGCGCCTCGTGTGTTTCAACTGCAACGGCCTCCGCTCGCGGATGCACCAGCTGACCGCCCTGGTCGAACGGCATGCGCCGGAGGTCATCGGCCTGCAGGAAACCAAGGTCGCCGACGACGAATTCCCGCTGGCCGAAGTGCAGGCACTGGGTTACGAAGTGGCATTCCACGGCCAGAAAGGCCACTACGGCGTGGCGCTGCTTTCACGCAGCGCGCCGCTGCAGGTCATGCGCGGCCTGCCCGGAGATCCCGACGATGCGCAACGTCGCCTGATCGGTATCCGCATTCCCTGCGGCGACCGGACGCTCACCGTTCTGAACGGCTATTTCCCGCAGGGAGAAAATCGTTCGCACCCGGTGAAGTTTCCCGGCAAGGAACGCTTCTATGCCGGCATCACCGATTACCTGCGCACGCAGTTCTCCCCCGACGAACCGCTGGTGCTGATGGGCGATTTCAACATCGCTCCGCAGGACATCGACATCGGTATCGGCGACAGCAACCGGAAGCGCTGGCTGAAGGAAGGTCACTGCAGCTTCCTGCCGGAAGAGCGCACCTGGTTTGCCGAACTCGCCGGCTGGGGCCTGATCGACAGCTGGCGGCACCTCAATCCGACCCGCGACGACCGCTACAGCTGGTTCGATTACCGGAGCCGCGGCTTCGAACAGCAACCGCCGCGCGGCCTGCGCATCGACATGATCATGGCCTCGCGCGCGCTGGCGCCGGCCATCCGCGATGCCGGTATCGACTACGATGCCCGCGCCATGGAAAAGCCGTCGGACCACTGCCCGCTGTGGCTGGATATCGCCTGACATCCGCAGGCAAAGTCTGCCGGGAAAAGCCGCATGAAAATCGACCTGGGCAAACTGCGCGGCAATCCGGAAGCGCCGCTGCTGGTCGTCGACCTGCTGATGGTCCTGCTGGTGCTTTTCAACCTGGCCTGGATCGTTTTCAACTCGCTGTTCTCCTCGCACCTTTTCCAGAGTGGCGTGGCCGCCCTGTCGCCGGCCTTCCACGTCTGGTACCGCGACCGGATTCATCCCGATTTCGCCGACTACGACATGATCTTCGTCACGATCTATGTCGTCGAACTGCTGCTCCGCTGGGCGATTGCCATCATTCGCCGCACCTACCACCGCTGGTTTTTCTATCCCTTCGTGCACTGGTACGACGTGCTGGGCTGCATCCCCGTGGGATCCTTCCGCTGGCTGCGCATCCTGCGCGTGGTCGCGCTGCTGTGGCGGCTGCAGCAACAGGGCATCATCGACCTGCGCGACAGCGCGCTGTTCAGGACCCTGCGCAAATATCTCGACATCGTCACCGAGGAGATCGCCGACCGGGTGGTGATCAATGTGATCGACGGCCTGCACGGCGAACTGGCGCGCGGCAACCCGGTCGTGCACCGCATCGGCCGCGAGGTGCTCGCGCCACGGCGCGCCGAGCTGATTGCCTGGCTGGCCGGCCGGCTGCGCGAGGCCGCCGGGCAGGTCCGGGCCAGCCGGCAGGCGGAACTGAACGCCTATGTCGCCCGCGTCGTTGCCGAGGGCATGGACGCCAGCCCCGACGTGCAACGCCTGCAGCGACTGCCGGTCGCCGGGCCACTGGTGGGCGAGGCCCTGGACGGGGCCGTCACCGACATCGCCACCCACATCGTCGATCGCCTGCTCCGGGACCTGGCCAGTCCGGAGCGTCTGGAGAGCGCCCTGAACACCCTGGCCGACCTGCTCGGTCAGGACAGCGAAGCCCTGTCGCGCCTGTTGCAGGAGGTGCTGCTGGAATCGCTGACCATCGTCCGGGACCAGGTCGGCGTCCAGCAATGGAAGGTCCGGGAGGCCCGGGGCCATTACGATTGAACGCAGTCGGGTAATGATTTTTCCTTATATGGCCTTGTCGTTGCGAAAGCCTACCCTCTTCCTATAATTGGCCGCCCGCGGTACTCCCCCTCCCCCCGCAGTGCCTCCCCATGAACGACGGCGTCGACAAAAAGGAAGAGATCGAACTGCCGACAGCCAACGTGCTGCTGGTGGACGACACGCCGGAGAACCTCGTCGCCCTCGAGGTCGTGCTCGAAGACCTGGACTGCAACCTGATCAAGGCCGGTTCGGGTCAGCAGGCGTTGGCCACCCTGCTCAAGAAAGACATCTCGCTGGTCCTGCTGGATGTGCAGATGCCGGAAATGGACGGCTTTGAAGTCGCGGCACTGATGCGGGAAAACCCGAAAACGCGAAACATCCCGATCATTTTCGTGACGGCGATCAGCAAGGAACAGAAATACGTGCACCAGGGTTACAAGGCCGGGGCCGTCGATTACCTGTTCAAGCCCATCGAGCCCATCATCCTGAAGGGCAAGGTCAATTTCTTTCTCGAACTCGATCGCCAGAAGCGCCGCCTCGAAGCCAAGCTGGCCACGGCCCGTGCCTCGGAAAAAGCCTGGCTGAATACCCTCAACAAGGGCGGCTGATCCGGCGGGCGTGCCTATAATCCGGGCACCACGCCAAGGACGAGCAGGAGACCACCGCCCGTGGCCGAGCTACCGGACATCCCCGGATACCGCCTGAAGAAACTGCTGGGACGCGGCGGCATGGCCACCGTCTTTCTCGCCGAACCCGTTGCCGGCGGTGCCCGCGTTGCCATCAAGGTCCTGCACGCCTCGCCGGGCCACGGCGACGAACGCGAATGGTCGGAACGTTTTCTGCGCGAAGGCCAGATCCTCACCCGCTTTGACCATCCGAACATCGTGCGCGTGTTCGCCGCCGGCAAAAGCGGTACCGACCATTACATGGTGATGGAATACCTCGATCACGGCGATCTCACCACCTGGATTCGCCAGGGACTGCAGCCACCGGAAGCCTTGCGCCTGCTGCGCACGCTTGCCCTCGCCCTCGATTACGCGCACGAGAAAGGCTATGTCCATCGCGACGTGAAGCCGGACAACGTCCTGTTCCGCGCCGACGGCTCGCCGGTACTCACCGATTTCGGCGTCGCCCGCCAGCGGGCCTCCGACCCCCGCCTCACGCAGATCGGCACGACCATCGGTACGCCGCGCTACATGAGTCCCGAACAGCACCGCGGCGGCGAAGTCGACCGGCGCTCCGACATCTACTCGCTGGGAGTCATCCTCTACGAAATGCTGACCCGCGAAGTGCCGTTCGACGGACCCGACAGCATGAGCATCGGCATCAAGCACCTGCAGGATCCGGTACCGCAGCTGCCGGCGCGTTTCGCACGCTATCAGCGATTGCTGGAAGGCATGCTCGAGAAGCAGGCCAAGGACCGGCTGGGCAGCGGAAAATCCGTGGTGAAAATGATCGATGCCATCACCAGCCAGCCGGAGACTGCGGCCAAGCATGCAATCCTCGCCGGCGAGGTCCGGCAACGCGGTCTGGTGGTGCGCGAAACCGAAACGAAGACCGGTTTCATGAAAAAGGCCTGTGACATCGCCGTCGCGGTCGGCGCCGAAGACTACGAACACCTGCAGAAACACTGGACCGGGGCGGTTTCGGCGCTGCACGAGTGGCACGGGGCCGTGGGCAAGAATGCCCGGAACATCGACATCAACCTGTTCGTGCATCCATGGATTCTGGCGCGGGCACAGGATGTCGTACGCAAGCTGCTGCGGGCCGACGACTTCGCCTTCCTGCATGCCCGTGGTGCCAGCATCCGCATCCACGATCTGGACGGTGTCCTGGAGCAGGAACTCAAGGCCGGCGAAGCGGCCGAAAAATAGCAGGGCCGCAAAAAAGAAGGCGCCTTCCGGCGCCTTCTTTTTTGCTTTCAGTCCGGGATCAGATCGAGCTGACCTGCAGCAGCTTCGGATCGATGCCGAATTCGCCCGGCTTGAGGCAGCGGGCAATCGACAGCGGATTACCCGCGCTGTCGTGCTCAAGCTTCATGAGATCGACCACTTCCGCCGTCGGCAGCAGGTTCTGCTCGTGATCGGCAACCAGCATGACGATCGGGCGCAGACGACGGGCCGTGTTCTGCGAAATGACGATGCCGACTTCCTGCGTGCTGAGCTGCACCATCGTGCCGGTCGGATAAACGCCGACCGCCTGGATGAACTGCTCGATCAGTTGGGCCTGGAACAGCTTGTCGCGAGACTCGTACAGCATCGATACGGCTTCGCTGGACGTACGCGGCTCGGCGTAGGGGCGCGGGCTGGTTATGGCGTCGTAGGTATCAACGATGCCGGCGATACGCGACAGCAGCGGGATATCCGCACCGGCAAGGCCGTACGGATAGCCGGAACCGTTGTAGCGCTCGTGATGGAACTGGGCAACCGAGATGACCGTTTCGCTGATGCCCTGGCACTGGCGCAGGATGTCGACGCCGTACTCCACGTGCTTGCGTACCTGGATGGTCTCGTCTTCGGTGAGCTTGTCCGGCTTCATCAGCAGCGAGCGCGGGATCTTCGTCTTGCCGACTTCCGCCAGCAGCACGCCCAGAGCCAGATCCTCGAGAATGTCGCGCGGCATGCCGAGATGGCGGCCGAACACCAGTGCCCAGACCGAAGAACGCAGCGAGTGGGCGTACGAATAGGAGTCAGCGTCACGAACCCGCGACAGCCAGACAAAGGCATCCGGATTGCGGGTCACGCTGTTGACCATCAGGCCGGCCACTTTCTTGATGACCAGCAGATTCAGTTCCTTGCCGCCGCGAACATCGTTCAGGACCTGCACGATGGCGCGCGCGATTTCCTGGTGCAGCGTGGCGGCAACCGCCACTTCTTTCTGCAGCGGCTGCGTGGTCTCGTAGACCACCGGTGCGAACTTGCGGATGCGCGCGGCCGGATTGACGATGCCGGTCGGCGAACGTCCGGCGGTCGTCGCGACACCCTGGAACGCAACCTGGACGCGGCTCAGTGCGCGATCGACATACACGTGGCGACAGAAGCGACGGATCTGGTCGATGTCGGTCTGCGTCGCGATGTGGAAGCCCTGAATCGGGAAAGGCGTCTCCACCCACGGACGATCGAGGGCGGCAACGTACATGCCGACGGCAAGATCGCTGGTGCTGACTTTTTCCTGTTTGACGGCCATGGCTGTTTTTCTGCGGTCTGACGTTTGAGGGTGGCGGGTGACACACTGCGTCAACCTGCTTTTCGAGTAGCGTATTTATATCCTGAGTTCCCGGACAGCCTGCGGACCCTGTTCACACTTTCTTCCTAAGGAGCCGCCTGGCCGACGAACGGCATAATTATGCTGAAAGACAAGAGGTTAGAACGGCCGTCCCGCCCCACCGCCGGTCGATGATGACCGGATGTGCGCCATCGTGCGACCCCCGGGAAATACCACTTTAGTAGTAGACAAATTTTGTCACTCCACGCACTCCCACAGGACCCCTTCATGCACGCGGAACTACAGACCCTGCTCCGGACAGAATCCACAAAAACGCAATCCTTTCAGGAAGTTATGGCCACGATCCGGCGCCATTACGAATGCTTTCCAATTGCCTTTACGGTCGGCGCGGGCACCGACCAACCGGTCAACAACCCGGCCGGCAGCAATGTTGCGTCCAGCCAGCTGCTGGCCTTTGCCCGCCGGCTGGGCCTGAGCGAAACAGAAACCCTGCCCCTCTACCGCGAGCACTACCGGGCCGTGCTGGAGCACCCTGAGGGCACCGATCACGCCAATATCCGTGCCTTCATGGCAGCCGGTTGGGCCGGAGTGCAGTTCGAAGGCGACCCGCTGCGCCTGCGCGGGCCGGGGTGAGCGTCAGCGATCCAGGACAGCCATGGTCAGCCGTGACAGGCAGACCAGGCGACCGGCCCCGTCCTCGATGCGGATCTCCCACACCTGGGTGGTACGTCCCAGATGGGCCGGACGCGCCGTCCCGGTGACGATTCCGCCGCGGATGCCGCGGATGTGGTTGGCGTTGATATCCAGCCCCACGCAGTACTGGTGCGCCGTATCGACGCATAGATTGGCCGCCATGCTGCCCAGCGACTCGGCCAGCGCCACCGACGCACCGCCGTGCAGGATGCCCATCGGCTGATGCGTGCGGCTGTCGACCGGCATCGTGCCGCGCACATAGTCATCGCCGATCTCGGTGAACTCGATGCCCAGCGTGCTAACCATCGTGCGTTCCTGCATCTGCCGGACCGCAGCCAGATCCGGCTTCACTTTCCAGATGGTCATGCAGACGTCTCCCGGCGTCAGGACTCAATCCAGCACATGCCGGACCCGCATCAGGCCCGGCGCCACGAAATCTCCGGTCAGTACCGCACCACCGGCGGTACGGACACCACGGGTCTGTCGCAGATCATCATCCAGCAACAGTCCGAGCAGACTGCCGATCAGCGGCATGTGGGTGACCACCACCAGCGTGGAACCCGGCGTACACGCCGCCGCGATTGCCAGCGCGGCCCTGCGCGGATCGTCATCCGGGGTAATACCCGGCAATTCACGCACGGCAGCAGCACCGATGCCGATGGCGATCAGATCGGCCGTACTGCGCGCACGACGGTACGGGCTTGAAACCACTACCGGCACCGGCAGTTCCAGGGCCTGAAGGCGGCGGCCGGTTTCCATCGCTTCCGCTTCGCCGCGTGCCGTCAACCGTCGCAGGCTGTCGCTCGCCGCATCGCGCTCGGCTTCGCCATGCCGTATCAGCACCAGGTCCATCGCCGTTCAGGTCGGCCGGTAGCCGGAAGTGAATTCGAAATCGCTGTTCTGGTCGCCGCTCATCAGGCGGCGAATGATGGACGGCAACGGCTGGCCCTCGAACAGGATGTCGTACAGGCCGGTAACCAGCGGCATGTAGACATCAAGCTCGTCCGCCTTGCGCTTGACCAGCCGCAGGGTATTCACGCCTTCCGCCGTCTGGCCGATCGCACGGGCCGCCTCTTCCGCCGACATGCCCTGGCCGATCTTGAACCCGATCTGGTAATTGCGACTGAGCGGCGAGGAGCAGGTCACCACCAGATCGCCGACACCGGCCAGCCCGAGGAAGGTGAGCGGATTGCCGCCCAGGCGTTCGGCAAAACGGCTCATTTCCGCCAGGCTGCGCGTAATCAGCATGGCCTTGGTGTTCTGTCCGAGCCCCAGCGCGTCTGCCATGCCGGTGGTGATCGCGTAGATGTTTTTCAGCGCACCGGCCAGTTCGACACCGAACATGTCCTGGTTGGCGTACACGCGGAAATAGGAACACGACAGGGCCTGCTGGACCTTCTCCCGCACGTCGCTGTCGGGACTCGCGATCACCGATCCGGTCAGCATCCGGCCGGCAATCTCCTTGGCCAGATTCGGGCCACTCAGTACACCGACCCGCGAACTCCCGGTCTCCTGTTGAAGCAGCTGGCTCATCAGCAGGAAGCCCTCCGGCCAGATGCCCTTGGTGCAGCTGACCAGCACTGCATCGGGCAGCAGGTGCGGCCGCATGGCGCGCAGCACGTCGCGAAAGGCCCGGCTCGGTACCGCCACGAACACCAGCGCCGAATCACCGACGCTGGCCGCCAGGTCGGTGGTCGGTTCCAGAGCGGGGTTCAGGCGGAAACCCGGCAGGTAACGGCTGTTGATGCCCGTTTCCCGGATTTCCGCGACTGCCTTCGGATCGCGCAGGAACAGACGGGCATGATGCCCGTTGTCGGCAAGGATGTTGGCGATGGCAGTGCCGAAACTGCCGCCGCCGATGACCACGGTACGGTGACCCACGTATAACTCCCGGGAAAATGCTCATGGGCACCGCGCAATGCAGGCCCCACGATGTACGAGGATCATAACCGGCCGTCGGCGGCACCGTGCACGTTCGTCGGGCACGTCACACCGCCGACCCCGGTTTTACACAAACGCAATGGAAGCACCCTGCCCCGGTGCTAGGCTCCCCCTGAGACCCCATTCCCGGTGCGCCCGGCGCCCGGAGGAACTGCCTGATGTATCGCCCCACCCTGCTGCTTGCCTGTGCCCTGGCCGTCCCGGGCGCCCATGCTGCCGTCGTCGAGCTTGACGGTGATGCCATGGTCGACACCTACGTGCAGGGCATCTCGATCGGCCAGGTCGTCACCGACAAGGAATTCGACAGCGACGACCAGCAACTGCGCGACGCGGCGGTAGATCGCCAGAATGCACAGGGCAGCATCGCGCCGGAAATTGCCGTCAGCAACGCCGACGCCCTCCGGCAGACCGCACAACTGGATGATCTGGTACCGCAGACCCTCGCCTCGATTGAGGACGACACGGTGCGGGATCTCGCCGAGGATGCCCTGGTCGAAACACAAATCGTCCGCCAGAACCTGCTGGGCGACCGCATCGACGTGAACTACAACAAGCTGGCCGAATTCGGCATTGCCGGGCCGACGCCGCAAACCGACACCAGCGCCCTGCGCGGTTCGCTGCTGGAGCTGTTGCCGAGCGCCACCGGATACCAGTTCGAACTGATGAAATAAGCGGTCACGCTCCGCCAGCCCGCAGAGACGCCCGGCTCGCATCGAACCGGGCGTTTTCATTTATGGCCACCGGGCAGGCAGCCACCGTTCAGGGGCTGGCGTTGCTGATGGAGACGAACTGGTCGACGGGAACGATGTGCTCGATCTTGCCGGCGCCGATCAGCGTTTCGATCACCAGGCCATCCTTGTTGAGGCCGCGCAGGACACCTACCGTGGTCTTGCCGTTGCTGGCCTCCACCCTGACGTTGCGGTTCAGGTAGGGCGTCAGGTCCGTACCGCCGACCTGGAGGGATGACGGAGCAGATGCTGCCGGCGGGGCCGTGGCAACAGCCGGCTCCGGGACGGCCGCCGCCGGTACGCTGGCGCCTCCTTCCAGCCGCACCAGATCGCCGTTGCCCAGCCGCAGTTGCTGCAACTCTCCCGGCGCAATCAGATACTCGACGACACCGCCGGCCTTTTGTGCCTCCAGCGCCAGACGGTCTGCCCCGGATACGCGATCCTTGCGCAAACCGCGCAGGACACCCTGCTCGCGACGCCCGCTGCGGTACTCGACGGTTGCGCCCTGGCCAGCCAGAGAACCCAGTTGCGAAAAAGGGAGCGTACGCACAATCGGCGCACTGCTCACCGGCGCCACTGGTGCCGTGCGCGCCGGCGCCGCAGGCACCGTCAACGAATAAACCGACTTGTATCCCGCCGCCTCCGTAGCCGCGGCAGATTCCGGCACCAGCACATTCCATCCGGATGCACTTCTGGCCGCCAGCACGATGTGGTTGCCGACACGGCCGTCCTTGAGGCGCACCGCAACCCGGGCCTGCCCCCGACCCTCGAGCGAATCGAGAACCGTATTGTCGAACTCGATGCGGTCGATTTCCGCCGCAGGGTAATGCGTCTGCAGATACTCCTCGACAACAAAGCGCAGGGTATCCTGGTGGTCGTAGGTACGATCGACGACATCGTCGATGTAGCGCAGATGACTGGTGATCACCGTCATGTCGCCGCCGACGTAGCTCTCCATGCGGTCCGGCAGCATCAGGCGAATCTCACCCGACAGCTTGTTCGGTGACAGGGGCGACATGGCCAGCTCGAGGCGGTAATTGCTGCGAAAAACCTCGGTCACCGGTTGCCGGTCGGCACCCCGCCAGGTGATCTGAACCACCGGAACATCCTCCGTCGCACCGGGAGCGATGGCCCGTTTCACTTCGGATTCGATGTCGATGCTGTCGTCCGAAAAACGGATGGCGATCTCCCGTTCGGGCAGGAACTCGCGGCCTTCGATGAGTCGCAGGGTGTTGTCGATGAATTCAACACGATCCGGGACAAAGGGCTGACCGTGTACGCGACCGGATACCGGTGTACCGGCGCCGTTACGGCTCAGCAGCTGCAGCGCCCGGGCAGAATCGACGAAACCGCTGTGGTGGGCGCTGGCAGCCAGCGAATGGATGGCGCCGCGCTCGTCCTCGACCAGGCCCTCCGGCCGGTTCGACTGGAATACCAGCATCAGCGCACCGGAAATCGTCATCACCAGGCCCGCGCTCTGGAGAAACGCGGCGATGTACAGATCGTCCCAGTGCCGGCGGTAATACATCGGAACGACGAAGGGAAACAGCAGCGAACCGCCGACCCAGCGCGGGTCGTGGCGGGAGGCATGGGCGAAATACATCGCCGCACCGCTGATGAACAGGGCCAGCCCCACCAGCAACAGGAACGTACTCATGCTCCAGCTCCTTCCGGGGCCGTATCCGGATCGGCCAGCAGGAAATGCGCCCTGGCCTGGGTAATCGGCGCCGAACGCTCTTCCTGCCAGCAGCTGATCATCACGTTGGCGACGCGACGGCCCTGCCGGGTAACGGTACACGACGCCCAACAGTCCCGGTAGTGACCGGCCCGCAGGTAGTCGATCGACAGGTCGATGGTCTTGGGCATGCGCGGCTGCCCCATCGTGGCCAGCAGGTGGATGATCGCCGCGTGCTCCATGAAGCCGCCGATGGCGCCGCCGTGCAGGGCCGGCAGGGTCGGGTTGCCGATGTTGTCCTGCTTCGCCGGCAGCAGGAACAGCACATCGCCATCCTCCTCGACATGGCAGCGCATGCCGAGAAAACGTGCGTAGGGAATGGCGTCCACCAGCAGATCGAAGTTCTGCTCCCGGCGGCAGCGGGTGATGAGGTCGACAAGACGGGCAGCCGTGGTCATTGCTTTTTCAACAGGCTCTTGTTGAGTCCGAGACGCATGTAGGTCGCCACGAACGTCGAGACCGGGTCGTCAGGATCCGTCTGATAGGCGCAACCCCGCACGAAGGCAACCTGCGAGGTGAGCCGATAGCATTCGGCCCGGGCCAGGAAGTCGATGCCGGCCTCCGGACGTTGCAGATGATCGATGCGCAGATCCAGCGTGGGCGTGATGTCGTAATCGGGAAACAGCCGGCAGGCAACCGCGAGTCCGCCGGTCTGGTCGAGCAGTGCCAGGATCGGACCGCCGTGCACGACACCGTTCCACGGATTGCCGACGATCCGCTCGTTGTGGACCAGACGCACCGTGACCCCGTTCCGGTCGGCCGTCTCCAGCCGCATGCCGAGCTCGATGCTGTGACGGACCGTGCCGAGAAAACGCTCGCAAAGACGGCGGATGCGCGCATCGGTTTCGTCGACAGTGCTGTCATTCATGTGGGGGGCCGGTAACTGTGGCGGGCAAACCCCCGCGGGACTGGGCATGATGGCCCGACGTTTCTATTACAATCGCGCGGTCTTCCGCAAGGTAACCCTCTCATGCCCGATGTCGCCGCCGGCCCGCGCCACGATCTGCGCCGCGGCGTCATCTATGCAGTCCTGACGACCATGGTCGGATCAACGGCCGCCGCCGCCGCCAAGTTTCTCGGCGACCGTGTCTCCCCCTATGTGATCGTATTCGCGCAGTACCTGGTCGGCGTACTCGTGCTGTTGCCCTGGCTGTTGCGGCGCGGGCCGCGGGCGCTGGCCACCGGACGATTCGCCCTGCATTTCTGGCGCAGCATCGCCGGCTGGGTCGGCTTCATGGCGTACTACGTGGCACTGGTGCACGTTCCGCTGGTCGATGCCTCGCTGTTGCGCAGCGCGGCGCCGATCTGGGTGCCGCTGGTGCTCTTCTGCTGGCTCGGCGTGCGCCTGCCGCCGGTACGCTGGCTGGCGATCGGAATCGGCTTTGCCGGCGTCCTGCTCATCCTGCATCCGGACGCGCAGGGCATCAGCGTGTGGCATCTGGTCGGCAGTCTGGCCGGCATCGGTCTCGGCATTTCGATGGCCACCACGCGCCGGCTGGCGGCCAGCGAATCGCCCCAGGCCATCATCTTCTACTACTTCGGGATCGCCGCCGTGGCGACGCTGCCGTTCGCGATCGCTGCCTGGCAGCCGGTCTCGCTCGTCGACACGCTGGTTCTGGCATTCATCGGCCTGTCCATCTATGTGACGATGGCGCTGTACACGGCCGCCTATACGTGGGCGAAGTCGAGCGTGATCTCGCCATTGAGCTTTCTCGGCGTCGTGTTCGCCGGCCTGTTCGGCTTTCTCTTCTGGAACGAAGTACCGTCCTGGCTCACCGTCGCCGGCATCCTGCTGGTGATCGGCGGCGGCGTTTACGCGGTGTGGCTGGAGTCGCGCAGCACCACGCAGGAAGAGTGACCTGCAGGGTTTCGGTCAGCGGATCGCCATGCCGAGCACGGTATCGATCAGCTGATCCGCAGACATCGGCCCGTTCGGATCGAACCAGGTATTGCTCCAGCTGATGGCGCCGGTGAGCAGCCGCCGCATCACGAAGGCATCGGTCTGCATCAGCCCCTCCTGCTGCGCAGCGCGCAGCACCGACAGCCAGATGTCCTCGTACACCGCGCGCAATTCCAGCACGTCCTTCTGGCTGGCCGGCGACAGGCTGTCCCAGCAATAACCGAGCACCGCCATCGCTTCCCGGGTATCTCCGACGATCGACAGCAGTTCGCATTCGATGAGCGCCCGCAGCTTGCCCCGGGTATCGCCCGCCGCCGCCACGGCCTTGCGCAGGCGCTCGGTGTTGAAGCGGATGACGTCGATCATCACCGCCTTCAGGATTTCTTCCTTGCTGCTGAAGTGGTGGAACAGACTGCCGGACTGGATGCCGACCAGGGCGGCGATGTCGCGCACCGTGGTGCGCTCGAAGCCGCGCTCGCGGAACAGTCGTGCGGCCGCCGACAGCAATTTGCCGCGCGGCGTGTCGTCCATGCCGTTGACCTGCGCCAGCCGGCCACGGCCCGTGCGGCCGCCGCGGCTGGCCGTTTTTCCCAACGAACCGGTGATTCCGGTCATGGTCGCTCCAGGGATGGGAATCCACACTGTTGCCCGGTTTGCAGACCAAGCGCTTGCTTGGTAGTGTAGTCGCGCCGCCGGGGCTGCACCAGCCCCGCCCACCCCCTGCCCCGCACCATCCGGAGCCCCGAACGATGACTCCCGGCAAATCCACGGTACGCATCGGCTGTGCCGCCGGCTTCTGGGGCGACAGCAATGCCGCTGCCGCCCAGCTGGTCCGCCACGGCAAGCTCGACTACCTCGTCTTCGATTACCTGGCCGAAGTGACCATGTCGATCATGGCCGGTGCCCGGCTGAAGGATCCGAATGCCGGCTATGCCACCGATTTCGTCACCGAAGTGATGGCCCCGCTGGCGAAGGACATTGCCGCCGGCAAGGTAAAGGTCATCGCCAACGCCGGCGGCGTGAATCCGCAGGCCTGCCGCGAGGCGCTGAAAAAGGTACTGGCCGAAGCCGGCGTCGACCTGAAGATCGCGCTGGTGCTGGGCGACGACCTGCAGTCGCGACGCAACGAACTGCCGGCCGGCATCACCGAATTCGACTCGGACAAGCCCTTGCCGCCCTTCACGGTGAGCATGAACGCCTATCTTGGCGCCCGGCCGGTCGCCGACGCGCTGGCTCGCGGCGCCGACATCGTGGTCACCGGGCGGGTTGTTGATTCGGCGATGGTGCTCGGCCCGCTGCTGCACGAATTCGGCTGGTCGCTCGCCGATTACGACAAGCTCGCGCAGGGCTCGCTGGCCGGCCACATCATCGAGTGCGGTGCGCAATGCACCGGCGGCAATTTCACCGACTGGGAAACCGTACCGGGCTACGAGGACATGGGCTACCCGGTCATCGACTGCAGCGCCGACGGTTCGTTCGTGGTCGGCAAGCCCGACAACACCGGCGGCCTCGTCACCCCGTTCAGCGTCGGCGAGCAGCTGCTGTACGAGATCGGCGATCCGCGCGCCTACGTCCTGCCGGACGTGGTCTGCGATTTCACGCAGGTGAAGCTCGAACAGGCCGGCAACAACCGCGTGCGCGTTTCCGGCGCCCGGGGCCTGCCGCCCACCGACCAGTACAAGGTGTCGGCCACCTGGCCGGACGGCAACCGCATCAATGCCAGCTTCATGATCGGCGGCATCGACGCCGCGAAAAAAGGCCAGCGCGTGGCCGAGGCGATCCTCGCCCGCGTCCGTCGCCTGCTTGGCGAGCGCGGCATTGCGGATTTCCGCGAGACCAGTATCGAAATCCTGGGCAACGAAGCCACCTACGGCGCCAATGCGCGCGATCTGAAACCGCGCGAGGTCGTGGTGAAGATTGCCTGCGTGCACAACGACAAGAAGGCGCTCAAGTTGTTCGGCCGCGAGATCGCGCAAGCGGCCACCAGCATGGTGCCCGGCCTGTCGGGCATCGTCGGCGGCCGCCCGCAGGATTATCCCCGTATCCGCCTGTTTTCCTGCCTGGTGCCGAAGTCGCTGATCACGCCGACGGTCGACATCGACGGCGAAGTCAGTGTCAGCAGCGTGCCGACCGACGGCGGCTTCAACACCGGCCTGATCGGGGCACAGACAGGCGGCGAAACGAAAACGGGCGACGCCACCGTGCCACTGGTGAAGCTGGCCGTCGCCCGCAGCGGCGACAAGGGCAATCACTCGAACATCGGGGTCATGTGTCGCCAGCCGGATTTTGCTCCATACGTACGTGCCGCCGTGACGGCCGAGGCTGTCGCAAAATACATGCAGCACACACTGGACCCGGCGACCGGCTCGGTCACACGCTGGGAACTGCCCGGCCTCCATGCCTTCAATTTCCTGCTGCGGAATGCCCTCGGCGGCGGCGGCATCGCCAGCATCCGCATCGATCCGCAAGGCAAGGCCTTCGCGCAGCAACTGCTCGATTTCCCGGTGCCGGTTCCGCAGGAACTGGCCAAGCAACTCGGAGCCTGAGATGGGATACAACTCGATCCTCAAACCCGGCGCCTTCGCCGGCAAGACCGTGGTCGTCACCGGTGGCGGCAGCGGTATCGGCCGCTGCAACGCGCACGAGCTCGCCTCGCTGGGCGCCAACGTCATCCTGGTCGGTCGCAAGGAAGAAAAACTGCTGAAAGTCCAGGCGGAAATCCGTGAAGACGGCGGCAAGGCCGATTACCGGGTGTGCGACATCCGCGAAGAGCAACCGGTGAAGGACATGGTGGCATCAATCGTGTCCGCGCACGGCACGATCCACGGCCTGGTGAACAATGCCGGCGGCCAGTTCCCCTCGCCGCTGGCCGTGATTTCCCAGCGCGGCTGGGAGGCGGTCGTGCGCACCAACCTCACCGGCGGTTTCCTCGTCGCCCGCGAAGTGTTCCTGCAAAGCATGAACCGGACCGGCGGCTCGATCGTCAACATCACCGCCGACTTCTGGGGCGGCATGCCGGGCATGGGGCATTCCGGCGCCGCCCGCGCCGGCATGGACAACTTCACGAAAACTGCTGCCTATGAATGGGGCTGCTGCGGCGTACGGGTGAATGCAGTCGCACCGGGCTGGATCATGTCCAGCGGCATGGAAACCTATCCCGAGGGATTCAAGCAGGTGATCAAGCGCCTGAACGGCGCAGTGCCGATCAAGCGCATGGGCCACGAGGCGGAAGTCTCCAGCGTGATCTGCTTCCTGCTGTCGGACGCCGCATCGTTCGTCTCCGGCACCAACGTGCGAATCGACGGCGCCGCTTCGCAGGGCAATGCCGCCGTGTTCGACCTGCCGCCGCTGCTCGACAAGTCGATGGCCAGACCCTGGAACGGCTTCCATCGCGAAACCCTTCCCGACATGTTCAAGACGGACGGTAACTGATCATGGCCGTGATCGAGTCCCGCATCGACCGCAACAGCGAAGAGTTCCGCGCCAACTGCGAAATGATGCAGAAGGCCGTCGACGAATTCCGCGCCATCGAACAGAAGGTCGTCGCCAAGGCCAACGAACAGGCGCCGAAGTTCCACAAGCGCGGCCAGATCCTGCCGCACGAGCGGGTGAACCTGCTGCTGGACCCCGGCATGCCGTTCCTCGAACTGTCGTCGCTGGCCGGTCACCTGATGCACGACGACAAGGACGGTACCGAAGCCGGTGGCGGCACCATTGCCGGCATCGGCTATGTCAGCGGTGTGCGCTGCCTGGTCGCTGCCTCGAACTCGGCCATCAAGGGCGGCACCATCACGCCGGCCGGCCTGCACAAGTCGCTGCGCCTGCAGACCATCGCCCGCGAGAACAAGCTGCCGATGGTGACGCTGGCCGAATCCGGCGGCGCCAATCTCAACTATGCGGCGGAAATCTTCGTCGAAGGTGCGCGCGGTTTCGCCAACCAGGCACGCCTGTCGGCCATGGGACTGCCGCAGGTCACCGTGGTGCACGGCAACGCCACGGCCGGTGGTGCCTACCAGCCGGGCCTCTCCGACTACATGATCATGGTGCGCAAACGTGCGCACATGTTCCTGGCCGGTCCGCCGTTGCTGAAGGCAGCCACCGGTGAAATCGCCACCGAGGAGGATCTGGGTGGCGCGGAAATGCACGCGTCGATCGCCGGCACCGCCGAATACATCGCCGAAAACGATGCCGACGGCATCCGCATCGCCCGCGAACTGATGGCAAAGATTCCGTGGAACGACCAGACTCCGGCACGACAGGCAAAAACCTTCGCCGAACCGCTTTATCCCGCCGACGACTTGCTGGGCACCGTACCGGCCGATGCCAAACGGCCGTACGACGTACGTGAAATCATCGCCCGCATCGCCGACGGCTCGGAATTCCTCGACTTCAAGACGGAGTACGACAACCAGACCGTCTGCGGCTGGCTGGAAATCGAAGGCCAGCCGGTCGGTTTCATCGGCAACAACGGCCCGATCACGCCGCAGGGCGCCGCCAAGGCCGCGCAGTTCATCCAGCTCTGCGACCAGTCCAACCGGCCGATCCTGTTCTTCCACAACACCACCGGCTTCATGGTCGGCACGGAAAGCGAGCGCAACGGCGTCATCAAGCATGGCTCGAAGATGCTGCAGGCCGTCGCCAACGCCCGCGTGCCAAAACTGACGATCGTGGTCGGCGGCTCCTATGGCGCCGGCAATTACGCGATGTGCGGGCGCGGTCTCGATCCGCGTTTCATCTTCGCCTGGCCGAACAGCAAGACCGCCGTCATGGGCGGCCAGCAGGCCGGCATGGTGCTGCGCATCGTGGCTGAAGCCAAACAGCGATCGATGGGCATGGAGCCTGACGAGAAAGTTCTCGACTACCTGCAGCAGTCCACCGCCCAGAAACTGGACGGCCAGAGCACGGCCCTCTACGGCACCGCACGACTCTGGGACGACGGCCTGATCGATCCGCGCGACACCCGGAAGATCCTCGCCCTGCTGCTCGATGTCTGTCGCGACGCGGAACAACGAAAACTCATGCCGAACACGTTCGGCGTTTCCCGATTCTGAGCAATCCTTCAGGAGAACCCGCCATGCAATTCACCCAGGAACACAAGGAAATCGCCCGCACCATGGCGAATTTCATCGAGAAGGAACTGAACCCGCACGTGGCGGAGTGGGAAGAAGCCGGACAGTTCCCCATCCATGAGGTCTTCAAGCGCATGGGCGACCTCGGCCTGCTCGGGATCACCAAACCGGTGGAATACGGCGGTCTCGGCCTCGACTACACCTACGGCATGCATGCCGCCGAACAGCTCGGCCTGTGCAAATGCGGCGGCGTTCCGCTGTCGATCGGCGTGCAGACCGACATGGCAACGCCGGCCATCGCCCGCTTCGGATCCGATGAGCTCAAGCGCGATTTCCTCGCTCCGGCCATCCGCGGCGAGTACGTGGCATCCATCGCCGTCTCCGAGCCGCACGCCGGCTCCGACGTCGCCGCCATCAAGACCACGGCGAAGAAAGACGGCAGCGACTACGTGATCAACGGCACCAAGATGTGGATCACCAACTCGCCGACCGCCGACTTCTTCTGCCTGCTGGCCAATACCTCGGAAGGCAAGCCGCACCTGAACAAGTCGCTGATCGTGGTACCAAGAAAGGCCGGCGGCATCACCGTCGACAAGCCGCTGAAGAAACTGGGCATGCGCTCATCGCAGACTGCGCAGGTCTTCTTTGACAACGTTCGCGTACCGCAACGCTATGTGATCGGCAGCGAAGGCATGGGCTTCATGATGCAGATGATGCAGTTCCAGGAAGAGCGCATCTGGGGCTCGGTCAGCGCCATCAAGGGCTGGGACAAGCTGATCGAAGCCACCATCGAATACGCGAAGCAGCGCCAGGTATTCGGCATGCCGCTGATCGACAACCAGGTCGTGCACTTCACGCTGGCCGAACTCAAGACGGAAGTCGAGTTGCTGCGCTCGCTGATCTACCGCACCTGCGAGATCTATGTCCGCGACGGCAACAGCCCGGAAGCCCTGCAGCTGGCCTCGATGTGCAAGCTGAAGGCAGGCCGACTCTCCCGCGAGATCGCCGACAAGTGCCTGCAGTACTGGGGCGGCAACGGCTTCATGTGGGACAACCCCGCCGGCCAGTCCTGGCGTGATGGCCGTCTTGCCTCCATCGGCGGCGGCGCCGACGAAATCATGCTCGGCATCATCTGCAAGACGATGAACATCCTGCCGGGCAAGAAGAAGGCCTGAACCATGGACCTGCCCAACACGTCGCAACTCGCCCTGCGCCGGGAAGGCCCCTGGCTGCACGTCACGCTCAACCGCCCGGAATCCCGCAATGCAATGAGCCGGCAGATGGTCGAGGAACTGCTGGCCGTCGCCGATGCGCTGGAAGACTCGCGGGAAATCCGCGGCGTGATCCTGCGCGGCGCCGGCGGGCATTTCTGCGCCGGCGGCGACATCAAGGACATGGCGGAAGCCCGGATGAAGGCCGCCACCGACGGGCTGGCCGCCTGGCAGCGCTTCAACCGTGCCTTCGGCACCCTGCTGCAGCGTTATGACGCCCTGCCGCAGGTGACCGTCGCCGTGCTGGAGGGTGCCGTGATGGGCGGCGGCTTCGGCCTCGCCTGCATTGCCGACGTTGCCATTGCCCGTCACGACGCACAGTTCGCGATGCCGGAGACCTCGCTGGGCATTCTGCCGGCACAGATCGCGCCGTTCGTGGTGAACCGCGTCGGCTTCACCCAGGCCCGCCGCCTCACCCTGCTCGGCAGCCGGATCGACGGCCGCGAAGCGCAGGCCGTCGGCATCGTGCATTTCGCCGAGGCCGACGCCAACGCCATCGACAGCCGCCTCGCCGACGTGCTGAAACAACTGAAAAAGTGCGCGCCGAATGCCAACGCCAACACCAAGCGACTGTTGCACCTGACGCGCAGCCTGCCGCTGGCATCCGCCCTGGACGAAGCCGCCGTGCTGTTCAGCCAGGCGGTGAGCGGTAGCGAGGGCGCGGAAGGCACGATGGCCTTCGTACAGAAACGTCCGGCCGCCTGGGCGGCTGACTGAGGAATCGATCATGGCGAAGTTTTCGACCATCCTGGTTGCCAATCGCGGCGAGATTGCCTGTCGCGTCATGCGCACGGCCAGGGCACTGGGCTACCGCACGGTCGCCGTCTACAGCGAGGCCGATCGCGATGCGCCGCACGTCCGGCTGGCAGACCGCGCGGTCTGCATCGGTCCGGCGCCGGTGGGCCAGTCCTATCTGCGCATCGAGAAGATCATCGAGGCGGCCAGGCAGTCCGGAGCCGACGCCGTGCATCCCGGTTACGGCTTCCTGTCCGAGAACGAGGATTTCGCCGAGGCTTGCGCCGCGGCCGGCATCACCTTCATCGGCCCGCCCGTCAAGGCGATCGAACTGATGGGCAGCAAGCGGCTGTCGAAAATCGCGATGATCCAGGCCGGCGTGCCCTGCGTGCCCGGCTACGAAGGCGCGGAGCAGTCGGAAGACAAGCTGGTCGCGGAAGCGAAACGCATCGGTTTCCCGGTGATGCTCAAGGCCTCCGCCGGCGGCGGCGGTCGCGGCATGCGCCTGGTGCAGGAAGAGCGCGAACTGCTCGACCTGATCCGCACGGCAAAGTCGGAAGCGAAAAACGCCTTCGGCAGCGACGAGCTGATCATCGAGAAAGCGGTGATCAACCCGCGTCACGTCGAAATCCAGGTGTTCGGCGACACGCACGGCAACGTGATCCATCTGGGCGAACGCGACTGCTCGATCCAGCGCCGGCACCAGAAGGTCGTCGAGGAATCGCCCTGCCCGGTGATGACGCCGGGGCTGCGCAACGCGATGGGCATGGCGGCCGTGAATGCCGCGAAGGCGGTGCACTACACCGGCGCCGGCACTGTGGAATTCCTGCTCGACGGCGAAAAATTCTACTTCCTGGAAATGAACACCCGCCTGCAGGTGGAGCATCCGGTCACCGAGGAGGTGACCGGGCTGGACCTGGTTGCCTGGCAGATCCGGGTGGCCGCCGGCGAGAAACTGCCGCTGACCCAGGACCAGGTACGGCTGAACGGCGCGGCCATCGAAGTGCGGCTCTACGCCGAGGATCCGGCCGATCGCTTCCTGCCCCAGACCGGGCCGGTGCTGCTGTGGCGGCCCGCAACCGGCGACGGCGTGCGCATCGATCACGGCATCGCCACCGGCGGCGAAATCAGTCCGCACTACGATCCGATGGTGGCCAAGGTCATCGCCCGCGGTGCCACCCGCGAAGAAGCGCGCCACAAGCTGATACGCGCCCTGGAAGACACCGTCCTGCTCGGGGTCACCGTCAACAAACGCTTCCTGCTGGCGATCCTGCGTCACGATATGTTCGCCGGCGGCATTTTCGGCACGGCTTTCATCGCCAGCGTCCTCCGGGAAGACCCGTCGTTGCAGCCGGTGCACGCCGGCAGCCGGGAACTCGCGCTGGCCGCGGCCCTGATGCATGCCCGCACGCAATCCGGACGTCCGCTGCGTTCGGGCCTGCTGACCGGCCGGCCGGCGCTGCTGTCCGACGGCACCCGCAAAACGCCGGCCACAGTGACGGAAACCATCGACGCGCGCGGCCGCGCCTTCCGGGTCGTCGTTGCCGGCACCGCGCACCAGGTGGTGGTGCTGGCGCACGCCGACAGCACGTGGCGCGTGGAAATCGACGGCGTGCTGCAGGATGTCGCGGCACTGGCCGCTGCCGCACGGGTACTGCTCGATGCCGGCAACGGCATGATCGCCGTGGACGATCTCTCGCTGGCGCCACCGGCCGCCGCCGAAGGCGCCGGCAGCGGACAACTGAAAGCACCCATGGACGGCGCGATCATCACCATCAACGTGCGGGCCGGCGAGCGGGTCGAGAAAGGCCAGGTACTGATCCTGCTGGAGGCGATGAAAATCCAGCACCAGATCACCGCCGATGTCGCCGGGACCATCCGTTCGGTCAACGTCTCTGCCGGCAGTCAGGTCAAGGCGCGCCACCTGCTGGCGGTCATCGAACCGGACAACCCCGCTCCCGCCAACGCTTCCTGAACAGGATTCCGCCATGAGCCTGAAAAACCGCACCATCTTCATTTCCGGCGCCAGCCGCGGCATCGGCCGCGAAATCGCCGTCCGCTGTGCCCGCGAAGGCGCCAACATCGTGGTCGCCGCCAAGACGGCCGAGCCGCACGCCAAGCTGGAAGGCACGATCCACCAGACGGCGGAAGCGGTGGAAGCCGCCGGCGGCCGCGCACTCGCCATCCAGATGGACGTGCGCGAGGAAATGCAGGTCCGCGAGTCGCTGGAAAAGGCGGCCGCGCATTTCGGCGGCATCGATGCCATCGTCAACAACGCCGGCGCCATCGGGCTCACCAGTCTGGAAACGACACCGCCGAAAAAATTCGACCTGATGATGGGCATCAACGCGCGGGCGGTGTACCTGATGTCGCATTGCGCGCTGCCCTACCTGAAGAAATCGCCGAACGCGCACATCCTGAGCCTGTCGCCGCCGCTGAACCTGAAGGCGCAGTGGCTGAAGACCTACATCCCCTACACGCTGTCGAAATACGGCATGACCCTGCTGAGCCTCGGGCTGGCCGAAGAGCTGCGGGACGCCCGCATCGCCGTCAACACGCTGTGGCCCCGCACGCTGATCGCCACCGCCGCGGTCGAGTTCTCGGTAGGCGGGCGAGACCTGTTCAAGGTCGCCCGCAAGCCGGAGATCATGGCGGACGCCGCCTTCGAGATCCTGCGTACCGAAGGCATGGCGCTGACCGGCCGCAATCTCATCGACGAGGCCATCCTGCGTGAACGCGGTACCACCGACTTCACGCACTACGCCTGGGACCCGGCCATGGCCGACCGGCTCGGCATGGACCTGTACGTCGACGCCTGATCGCGGCCGTCGCGGCGGCACATCCCGCCGCCGCCCGGTCACCTTGTCTGGTCCGGGGGCTGCGGTTATGTTTACCCGCCTTTTCCTGCCCGCCCGCCTGCCTTTTCCGGGGACCCCATGAGCCACAAAGACGTCATCAGCGTTCCGATGTTCCTTGCGCGCATGCCGCGCCTGTTCAAGCGACTCCCGGGTATCGTGAAGGGCGTCCGGGTGGGGAACATCACGGACAAGAAGACGCCGGTCGGCCTGGGGCTCTGCGTACAGGAATCCGTGCAGCGCAACCCGCACGGCACCGCCATCCTGTACCGGGACACGCACCTCACCTATCGCCAGTTCAATGAGTGGGCGAACCGCATCGCGCACCACCTGCTGTCGCTGGGCGTCAAGAAAGGCGACGTGGTCGCCGTCTTCATCGAGAACCGCCCGGAACTGCTGGCCGTCGTCACCGCCTGCGCCAAGATCGGCGC
Source organism: Pseudomonadota bacterium (assembly GCA_049323295.1). Classification (GTDB taxonomy): domain Bacteria; phylum Pseudomonadota; class Gammaproteobacteria; order Pseudomonadales; family JADFDG01; genus JADFDG01. Next base: position 248,774 of record JBMOON010000031.1, on the reverse strand, counting down.
CATCAACGCCATGCTCAACACGCAGCAAAGCGGCAAGGTACTGACCCACAGCTTCAATCTGGTGAAACCGCGCCTGGCCATCGTCGGCGACGAACTGGTCAAACCCTTCGAAGAGGTGCGCTCCCAGCTGGATATCGGCGCCGACGCCGTCTACTGGGTAGCCGATACCGATACGCTCGTCGAAACCGGCAGCGCGCCTGCCGGTTTCCGCAATCTGGCCGCCGAAATCAGCGGCAAGCCGGGCCACAATCCGGATACGGCCGGCCGCATCTACATCGACGACCCGCTGTTCTACATCTACACCTCCGGCACCACCGGCCTGCCGAAAGCCGTGGTGTTCAACCACGGCCGCTGGATGAAGGCCTACGGCGGCTTCGGTCTCGGTGCCATGCAGCTCGGTCCGCGCGACCGCATCTACATCACCCTGCCCTTCTATCACGCCACCGGCATGTGCGTGGGCTGGGGTTCGGCGCTGGCCGGGGATGCCGGCCTGATCATGGCCCGCAAGTTTTCCACCAGCCGTTTCTGGGAAGACATCCGCAAGTACGACGCCACCGCCTTCGCCTACGTCGGCGAACTGTGCCGTTACCTGCTGGAAGCCCCCGAACGTCCCAACGACCGCGAACACCGCGTCACCAAGATCGTCGGCAACGGCATGCGCCCCAATGTGTGGATGCCGTTCAAGCAGCGTTTCGGGGTCGAGGAAGTGCTGGAGCTGTACGCATCCTCCGAGGGCAACGTCGGTTTCACCAACCTGCTGAATTTCGACAACACCGTCGGCCTGTCGCCGGTTCCCTATTCGATAGTGCGCTACGACAAGGAAAATGATCGCCCTTACCGCAATGCAAAGGGCTTCATGGAAAAAGTGAAGAAAGGCGAAGTCGGCCTGCTGATCGGCGAGATCACCGACAAGTCGCCCTTCCGCGGTTACACCGATCCGGAAAAAACCGAAAAGGTCGTGCTGCGCGACGTGTTCAGGAAGGGTGATGCCTACTTCAACAGCGGCGACCTGATGCGGGACATCGGCTTCAAGCACGCGCAGTTCGTCGACCGCACGGGCGACACTTTCCGCTGGAAAGGGGAAAACGTCTCGACCACCGAAGTCGAAGTCATGGTCGACGGCTTCCAGGGCGTGGTGGAAACGGTGGTGTACGGCGTGGAAATCCCCAACACCAACGGACGTTGCGGCATGGCCTCGCTGCGACTCTCCGTTCCGGCGGAGCGTTTCGATTTCCGCGGCCTGGTGACCTATCTGCGCCGCGAGTTGCCGGCCTACGCCATTCCCGTGTTCCTGCGCCTCTCCGAGTCGATGGACACCACCGGCACCTTCAAGCACCAGAAGTCCAGGCTGAAGGAAGACGCGTTCTATCTCGACCGCGTCGGCTCCCCGGTTTACGTGCTGCTGCCGGGTGCCGACGAGTACGTCCTGCTGACCCGCGAGATCGAGCAGAACATCATCGACAACAAGTACCGCTTCTGACCTGCACCGGGCGTCGCCGGGAGATTCCGGCGATGCCCGGGCCGCGGCCAGCCGACGGCCGACCCGATCGCGACCATCGACGGTAGCCCGGCCTCCCGCAACCCTGTGACAGAATCGGGGCGTCGAAGTCGCAGCGGCAGCCCCATGAAACTCCCCACGGGCAGGCTCACCTTTCCGGGCAACACCTTCACCAGTGTCGCCTTGTTGCTGTCGATCCCCTTCATCGTCCTTTCCCTGTTGCTCACCCGTGCCGTCATCGAGCACGAGCGTACTTTTTCCGAAGCCGGCCAGGTGCTGGCCATCTACCGTGCCGGGCTGTCTGCCCTGGCACCGCTGGAGGAAATGCGCAGCCTGAGCCGACCGGCGAACATGCTGCAGCCGCAACCGGAGATCGCCCGCCTCTATCGCAAGGCGCACGAACAGGTCCGCAGCGGAATGACCAACCTGTTTGCGCTGCTGCAGGAACGTACCGGGGATGTGCCGGGCCTGGGCGAACCGCTGCACCGGCTCCGGGAAAACCTTTCCTCGCTCGACGAAACCGGCGCCGGCATCGAAAACAGCGCCATGGGCCCCTTCCGTATCGTGTCGCTCTACATCGACCAGGTGAATGCCGTACTGGCGACCACGCTGTACACCGCAACGCTGCCCGGCGGTGAAAGTGCACGCGCCGCCGAACTCCTGCTGCCGATTCCGGACACCCTGCGCCGGGCACAACAGGAACTCGGCATCATGCATACGCTGTCCATTCCGAGTGCCCTGAACGAAAGCACCGTGTCTTCGACCGACATTTTCCTGGTCGACGAAGCACTCAGCGATCTCAGCGACCTGATCGATACGCTGGACAGCCAGCTGCGCGGCATGGAAGCCGGCGGCAGCCGGATGCCCGCAGATGCCGGCGCTGCCCGTCTGCAGGACGTGCGCGACTATCTCGATCACATCGAGGAATCGTTCATCTTCACCAATGCCCGCCAGGACTGGCAAAGCGCCCATGCGCGCGGCAACCGGGCACAGGGGGCGATACATGCCGTCGCCGAAGACCTGGTCAACACCACGGAGACCGGCCTGGGCAACGCAAAACTACGGCAACGCATCATCGACTCGGCGACGGCCGCCGGCCTGCTGCTGCTGTATGCCGCCCTGATTCATTTCAGCCGTCGGTTCTATCTGGCGCGCGATGCAGCGCTGCGCGAACGGGAACTGGCACGCGAAGTAGCCGAACGCAAGGCCCGCGAAAACGAACTGCGGCTGCTGAACCAGCTCAGCGAATTGCTGATGGCCTGCCACACGTCCGCCCAGGCCTACGAAGTGTTCGGCCGCTCTGCCGCCGCCCTGTTTGCCGGCTCGCAGGGAGCACTGGCCGTGACGATGCCGGACACGGACAAGATGCGTACGGTGTCCGAATGGGGTGGTACGACGCGTCTGATGCCAAGCTTTCCGGCGGACCACTGCGCAGCCATCCACAGCGGCCAGCCGCTAACGGCCAGCGGCGAGTCCACGACGTGCCGGCACTTCCTGAGCCCGCCCGGACACCAGCATGCCTGTCTGCCGTTGCTGATGCAGAACCAGACTCTCGGCATGCTCTGGCTGGAAAGCGAAAACGGACAGGCCATCGACAGTCAGCTGCAACTGGCGACCTCGGCCGGTGAAGCCCTGAAACTGGCGCTCTCGAACATCCAGCTGCGCGAAGCCCTCCACGAACAGGCCATTCGCGACTCGCTGACTGACCTCTACAACCGCCGCTACCTGCACGAAGTCTTCAACCGCGAACTGGCGCAGGCCTGTCGCAGCGGGCAACCGCTGGCCATTGCCCTGCTGGACATCGACCACTTCAAGCAGGTCAACGACCGCTACGGGCACGATGCCGGCGACCAGGCGCTGATTGCGCTCGCCCAGCACCTGCGCAGCGGCCTGCGGGTCAGCGATCTTTGCTTCCGGCTGGGCGGCGAGGAGTTCGTCCTGCTGCTGCATGCCGACGAAGCCGGTGCCCTGAAATGCGTCGATACGCTACGCGCCCGCTTCCAGGAACGCTCTTTCCGGTTCCGGGAACATCCACCGTGCCAGCTCACCTTTTCCGCCGGGGTCGTCGAGGCGCCGCGCCACGGGGACTCGCTCGACCAACTGCTGCAACTGGCCGATGCGGCGCTCTATCAGGCCAAGAGCCAGGGCCGGAACCGGGTGCTGACCAGCCGGCCAGCGGCATGATTTCCACAGTTTCTGTGGATAACTGTGTGGGCAGAGCCGGTGGAAGGGGATGGAAAGCCTTGCGCTGCGGGAGGCCGGCCCGACATGGCGATTTTTTGCGCTTCCGGCGTATCTTTAATTAATTCAAATAGTTATGAATTAATTCTAAGACATAGCAAGATCATGATCCTGCAACCCGCATGTCTTGCGCCGTCGCGCCCCCATGCTGTGCACAACTCGCATGCTGCCGGACGGAGCACGCCCTCCGGGACATACTGCAGGCAAAAAAAGGCCGGCGGGGTGCCGGCCTGAAAATACACCACTAATGCTAGCGGTGTGCGCTACAACCTTGCCGGCACTCAGCGCCGGCCGGAATCCTTGCCCTTCTGGCCGTCGCCCTCGCTCAGGCGCTCGATCGTCCGGGTGAGTTCCTCGATCCGGCTGTTCAGGGCCTCCACTTCCCGCTTGTTGGGGATACCCAACCGGGACAGGGCGCCGGACAGCCGCTCGTCAAATGCTTTTTCCATCTTCTCCAGGGTCTCGCCGGTACGGCCCTTGACCTTGGATTTCACTTCCTCGACGCGGGTCTCGGTCTTTTCGCGCGCCTTCATTTCGACGTCACGCCCCGCATCCACGAGGTTGTCGAACAGCTTGCTGCCCTCTTCTTCCGCCTTGGCGAAAGCACCGAGGCCGGCCAGCCAGATCTGGTGGGTGTACTTGCGCAGGTCGGCAGTACCACCCTGCTGGGCGCGCATACGGCCGGCCTTGTCTTCGAATCGATCCGAGTCGCTCATGTCGATGTACCGTTTCTTGTGTGAAATCATCTTGCCGGGCGCCAGTGGCGCAAACCCCTGAGATTCCGGAGCCAGACGCTCCGGTACAAAACAACGAGAAGCCAATGCAGTGCGGTGGATGTGGTCCGTACAAGGTGACCGGACACGGGAGGCAGTTTAGATAGCCGGCTGGTCGGACAGGATATGAATCGTCAGACAATCCTACGGGCTCGCAGTATCGCTGACCGATTCCGACGAAAGGCGACCTCCTTCCCGCATCCTGCGTGCCCGGCTGCACGGAATCACGACGGGATTCTTTAATGGCCGCGGGGCTTGGGATAACGTGAGCGCCTCGCTTTCGGAGCCCCACATGGACAGCACCCCCTCGCCGGGCGAATTCCTGGTCCTCGGAACCCTCGAGGTTCTGCTGAACCAGGCCCTGTCCATGCATCCCCAGGGCAGCGCGTCCCTCGGCCAGCTGCACGGCAAGGTCGTGCGCATCCGCGCCTACGATCCCGATTACATCTTCTATTGTCTGATTGATCGCGACGGCATCGAACTGGCCACGACCTACGACGGCGATGCCGACATCCGCGTACGCGGCAGCGCCGGTGCCCTCGTCTATCGCGCCCTGCTGCCACCCGGCCGCGCAGACGACACGCCGGCGGACATCCAGGTCGACGGCGAGCCCGAAGCCGTGCGCACGCTGATCGACGCGCTCGACACGTTCAACCTGTGGGAGGCCGTGCGCACCTGGCTGCGCGAGCATGTGGCCATGCCGGAAATCTTCGGTGTCCTGCGCCGCTACGATCCGGCCTGGCTGGAGCGCCTGCAGGGACTGCCCGAACTGGTCGGTGAAACGCTGGAGGAACTGCGCCGGCAGGCACAGGTACAGCAACACATCCTGAATGAAGTCCGCGCCATGAAGGAGTCCCTGCGCGCCGAGCGACGCACCGACATCCTGGTCATCACCGTTGCCACCGCCCTGCTGGCGCTGGCCCTGATGACCGCGACGGGCAGGCTGCCGGTATTCGCCATTCCCAGCGTGCACGCACACGAGCAGGCATGGATCCTGGTTGCGCTGGGGCTGGCACTGATGCTCTCGCGACTGATCGGCCGCCGCTACGAGTAAGGCCGCTTCAGAACAACAGCCGGCCGAACGCAGCACCCAGCAACAAACCACCGACACCGGTCAGCAGCGGCACATAGCGCCAGGCCCGCTCCAGAACCGGCTCCCACAAGGCCTCATAGGCGGTTGCAGGCACACGGGCCGCCGCATGGCCGAGCGTACGCGTCAGTTCGACGCGATAGTGCTCGCGCAACGACACGCTGACCGGCGCGGAAGCCAGCATCTCCACGGCCTTCTCTACGGCCGAGGATTTCACTTCGGCGAAACCTTCCGGACCGAGCAGCAACTGCATGGAAGTGCGGAAAACCGGAACGTCGAGGATCGACGCGACTTCCCGCCGCATCATGTGACGGACGCGGCCGGCGTGCGCACCGCGCAGGAATTCACCGACCACGGAACGCCAGCCCAGGGCATCGTTCACGACCTGCACGACCAGCTGCTGCACGAAACGCTGGCGGTGGCGGTGCAGGATGCCCTGCATCTGCAGCGGCCAGATGCCGCCCCGCTCCACCGGGCGCGACAGCAGATACAGAACAACGAGACTGGCGGTCACGGCGGAGAGTCCCCCGGTAATCGCCCAGGCCCAGGGACCGTCGAACAACAGCACCACCGGCAGGGCTGCCGCAAGGGCCGCCAGCATCCCGACCGGCAACGCAGCGCGCAGGTCGGCGCCGAAAGAGTCCATGAAGGCCTGCGCCACCCGTTCCGGATGCAGGGTGAAATGCCGACGCACCAGTACGGCGGGGTGCACGATGTCGTCCAGGTCCCGCTGTACATGATCGACAAAGTCGTCGATCACATACGGCAGCCGGCGATGCACGTGCGCATAGATCCGGTCGCGCGCATAGGATGACAGTGCTTCCCAGGAACGCCCGTTGCGGCGGGTCATCACGTCCTCGACATGCTCGTCGAGACGCTCCTTCAAGGCACGCGAGAATTCACGCCGGAAACGATCCGGGCCGAGCTGTTCGAAGAAGCGGCGGGGTGAAGGGAAATCCGCCAGCAACTGCTCGATGGCAAAAGTCGCCATGCCGTTGCCGTGGGCACTGACATAACCCTGGATGGGCACCAGACCGGGAATGCCCGCCGGGCGCACCGGGTGCAGCAGGAGCATGACGGCAGACCAGCCGGCAAGGGTGCCGACGGCAGCGGCAAGACCCAGCAGCAGCCACTGCATGTGCGTCAACCCGAGAACTGCAACGTCCGACATGCGCGAGGATCCCGAAGAGGGGGCGAGTCTAGCATGGACCCGGCCGGTTCCAGTCAGGCCCCCGCCCCGCCAACTCGTCATCGCGGACTGGCGGCGTACGTGAAAATACGGGCAGGATAGTCGGCGTTGCCGTCCCGGCGACGCATGACGCATACGCAGGAAGCCGACCATGCCGAAACCTCGCTCTGCCGCCGAGGCCCAACCCGCCGTTCTGATCGTCGACCCGTCAAAAGTCACGCTGGTCGCCGCGCGGAAACTGCTGGAGCCGCACTTCGGCGTCTATCTCGCGGAGGATGGCGATGCCGCCTGGGAACTGCTGGAGTCCATCAAGGAAATCGCTTCCGTTTTCACCGACCAGCACCTGCGGGGCACGGCCGGCCACGATCTGCTGGCACGCATCCGCAATTCAGGGGATCCGCGGATTGCCGATCTGCCGGTAATCATCACCACCAGCGGCGACCGCAACGAAGCAACCCGCCGTGCCGCACTGGAAGCCGGCGCCACCGACTTCATACTCAAACCGTTCGACGCCATCGACCTGCTGACCCGCGCCAAGGCCTGGTGCCACAGCTCGCAGCACGCATCCCTGATGCGCGAAGACAATAACGCCCTGCGCGAACTGGTACTCCTGGATGCCGAAACCCGTGCCGGCAATCGCGATTACTTCCTGCAGGAGCTGATCAAGGACCGCTCCTTCTCCCTGCGTCACGGCGGCGAGCACACCCTGATGTACGTCAGTGTCGACGGTTTCGAGCGGATCCAGAGTGAACAGGGGCGCGTCGCCGCCCGCGAGGCGCTGGGACTGGTCGCGGCCGCCATCCGGGCCAAATGCCGGCGCGAGGACACCTTTGCCCGGGTCACCGAGTCGGCATTCGCCCTCTCCTTGCTGCATACGCCACCACTCGGTGCCCGCGTGCTCGCAGAACGCATACGCCAGGACCTGGCCCGCCGGATTTTCAAGCCGCGCGGCATGACGGTCACCCTGACCGTGAGCATCGGAATTGCGGCACCGACGGGAGCCGATGCTTCTGCCGAACAGTTGCTGGAAACCGCCGCGCGCTGTGCCCGGATTGCCGGCCGGGGCGGCGGTAACCAGGTAAACATCGATTCCTCGCTCGCGACGACCACCGCCGACAGCGCGGGCAAACGGGAAAGGAAAGGCGTCGAATCGTCACTGGTGCCGGTACACGGTGCCGTCAACGCAGAAGCTGCGCTGGCAGACACTGCCGCCTTCGTCGGCGAACTGATTCCCGTCCTGCAACAGCTGTCCGATGCCGAGCGATTGATCCTGATCGATCGTCTGCTGGTAATGTCGGAAACAACCTCAGGTGCCTGAAAAAAGACGGAAACGCTTCAGCAACAGCCAGCAGCCCGTACCCGCCAGCGCACCGACCAGATTGGCGAGCATGTCCAGCCATTCACCGCGGCGATATCCGGTAGCCGATTGCGCCAGCTCGATCGCACCACCGAAGGCCAGCACGACCAGCATCACCACCCAGGGAGAAAGGCGCCGCTGGGACGAAAGCAACAGCAGGGTCAGAAACGCATAATTGACGGCATGCGCCAGCTTGTCCCAGATCTGGACCGCAGGCAGCGCATTCACCGGCACCAGCGATATCCAGACCGTCCAGCCCAGGGCCAGCACCAGCAGCACACGCCAGACATGTCGCTGGCGCCCGACATCGCGATCTTCCACCATCTGCCCGTCACTAAAGAAAACTGCAGCCCCGAGGATAACCGAATGGCCGGCGAAAACGTGGTCGTACTGGGCGCCAGCCCGGATGCGATGCGCTACAGCAACAAGGCCATGCACCTGCTCATGGCCCATGGCCATCGCGTGATTCCGGTGAGCCCGCTTTATACCGATATCGAGGGAACACCGGTCCTGCGCACACTGGGCGGCATCGACGTACCGGTGCATACCCTGACACTGTATCTTTCACCCAAGCGACTGCTGCCCTTGATCGACGACATCGTCAGGCTGCGTCCCGGCCGCGTCATCTTCAACCCCGGCACGGAAACACCCGAGCTTCAGTCAGCGCTCGATCGCGCCGGGATCCCGTGGGAAGAAGCCTGCACCCTGGTCCTTCTGCGCAGCGGCCAGTTCTGATCAACGGCGCTCGAGGTCGATGCGGCCACGACAGTCACGACCATGCAGGGCATCGAGCGACGAGGCATAGAGCTCGATGGAGTACGGCTTGATCAGCAGGACACTGCCGCCGCGCAACAGGACAGCGCCTCCGTGCTGCTCCTCGACATGGCCACCCTCGTCGCGCCAGTCCGGTTGCAGGGCCGCCGGCACCGCCATCACGCCGCGCACGCCGTTGCCCAGCGGATCCTCCAGCGCCTGGGCACTGCGGGCATAACGGACCAGCTCCGCGCCGACCGCAAGGCACGAACCGTCGCGCAGCTCGAGCAGCGTCAGGCGACGCGGTACATCGCTCAGGATCCTGTTCACCACACCGTCGTTCATCCGTCCTCCCGGAATGAAAAAGCCGCGCATCGCGCGGCTTTTTTCTGTCCGATCACGATCAGTGGCCGGTACCGCTGATGGATTTGAACATGTCCTCGAGGACTTTTTTCGCGTCGCCGAAGATCATCATGGTCTTGTCGAGATAGAACAGGTCGTTGTCGAGGCCGGCATAGCCGGTCGCCATCGAACGCTTGATGACCATGACGGTACGCGCCTTGTGCGCTTCCAGGATCGGCATGCCGTAGATCGGCGAACCCGGATTGTCCTTGGCTGCCGGGTTGACGACGTCATTGGCGCCGATCACCAGCACCACGTCGGTCGACGGGAAATCGCTGTTGATCTCGTCCATTTCCTTGACGTCTTCGTACGGCACGTCGGCTTCGGCAAGCAGCACGTTCATGTGGCCCGGCATGCGGCCCGCGACCGGATGGATCGCATAGCGCACCTTCACGCCCTTTTCCTTGAGCATGGTGGCGAGTTCCTTCACGGCGTTCTGGGCGCGCGCCTGCGCCAGACCGTAACCCGGAACGATGACCACGCTGTCGGCGTTGGACATCAGGAAGCCCGCGTCTTCCGGCGAACCCGACTTGTAGTTCTTTTCCTTGCCGTCGTCACCGCCGGCCGCCGCGCCGGCATCACTGCCGAAACCGCCGAACAACACGTTCAGCAGCGAGCGGTTCATCGCCTTGCACATGATGTAGGAAAGGATGGCGCCCGACGAACCCACCAGCGAACCGGCAATGATCAGCATCGAGTTGCCGAGGGTGAAGCCGATGCCCGCCGCGGCCCAGCCGGACAGCGAGTTGAGCAGCGACACCACCACCGGCATGTCGCCGCCGCCGATCGGCGCGATCCAGAAGTAGCCGAACACCAGCGCAATGCCGGTCATGATGAAGAAGGAGGTCAGGTTGTCGCTCACGAAATAGTGGGCGCCGAAGCCCAGCATCGAAACGAACAGGATCGCCTGCACCGGCTTGACCCAGACGCCCTTGAGCGGCTTGGCGGCAAGCTTGGCCGACAGTTTGCCCCAGGCGATAACGGAAGCAGTGAAGGTGATCGCACCGACAAAGCAACCCACGAACAGCTCGAAGCGGCTCAGGGTATTGCCGTGCATCGCCTTGTAGAAGGCGTCGGCATCGGCGTGCAGGACGGCAGCCACCGCGATCAGCACCGCGGCCAGACCGACCAGCGAGTGCATCAGCGCGACCGTTTCCGGCATCTGCGTCATCGGCACCGTCTTCGCACGATAGATACCGATGCCGGCGCCGACGATCATCGCCGAGATGATCAGCGCCACGTTCGGGCTGCTGGCCACGAAGAAAGTGGTCACGACGGCCAGCGCCATGCCGATCATGCCGTAACGGTTGCCCATCACGGCGGAAGTCGGCGACGACAGGCCGCGCAGGGTCAGGATGAAGAGGACGGCACCGATCAGGTACGCCCAGTCGCCATATTGCGCAAGGTTTTCCACGGTCGCTGCTCCTTACTGCTTTTTCTTCTTGCCCTTGAACATGTCCAGCATCCGGTCGGTGACGGCGAAGCCACCGAAGATGTTGATGCTCGCGAGCAATACGGCAATGGCGCCCAGCACACTGGTCGCGGTGATTTCGGTACCGCCTACCGGCACCACCTGGAGCATGGCGCCGACGATGATGATGCCGGACAGTGCGTTGGTCACCGCCATCAGCGGCGTATGCAGGGCCGGGGTCACGCTCCATACCACGTAGTAGCCGACGAAGATCGCCAGCACGAACACGGTAAAGACGGACACGAAAGGCACGCTGCTCGCGTGCAGGGACGCTTCGAGCGTCGCAAGGGTCTCGTTCATCTCTGGTCTCCTGCTCAGCCCGGCTTCTTGTAGATGACCTGGCCGCCGTCGACGATCAGCGTCGGCTTCACCATGTCGTCTGCCTTGTTCAGCTTGATGGACTTCGTTTCCTTGTCGTGCTGCGGCTGCAGGAAGTTCAGCAGGTTGCGCGCATACAGGGCGGAAGTCTCGGCAGCAGCCAGCGCCGGAATGTTGCTGATGCCGACGATCTTCACGCCGTTGGCGGTCAGCACGTTCTGGTCCGGTTTCGAACCCTCGACGTTGCCGCCGGAGCCGACGGCCATGTCGACGATGATCGAGCCCGGCTTCATCTTCGCGACGGTGTCGGCCTTCACCAGCACCGGCGCCTTGCGGCCCGGAATCTGTGCGGTGGTGATGACGATGTCGGCATTGGAGACGGCCTTGTCGACGATCACCGCCTGGTCGCGGATGTATTCCGGCGACGGCTGCCAGGCGTAACCGCCGGTGCCGAGAGCCTTGGCCTTCTCTTCCTCGCTCATCGGCACGTCCAGCCACTTGCCGCCCAGCGACTCCACCTGCTCCTTGGCAGCCGGACGCAGGTCGGAGGCTTCCACGACGGCACCCAGGCGCTTGGCGGTGGCGATGGCCTGCAGGCCCGCCACGCCGACGCCCAGCACGACCACGCGGGCCGGCTTCACGGTACCGGCGGCGGTCATCAGCATCGGGAACATGCGCTGATACTCGTTGGCGGCAATCAGCACGGCCTTGTAGCCGGCGACGTTGGCTTGCGAGGACAGGATGTCGGAGCTCTGGGCACGGGTGATGCGGGGGATCAGCTCCATGGCCACGCAGGTCAGGCCCCGCGCGGCATAGGCATCGAGGTTCGGGTTGGCATGCGGCGCGAAGGCGGCCAGCACGGTGGCGCCCTGCTTGAGCAGCGGGATCTCGTCGGCGGTCGGGGCGATGACCTTGAGGACAAAGTCGGCGTCCTTGCAGGTCTCGGCGGCCGAGGCCGCGATCGTGGCGCCGGCTTCTTCATAGGCCCTGTCGATGCAGGACGAAGCCACGCCGGCCCCCGCCTGCACCACGACCTTGTAGCCGAGCCCGACGTACTTCTTCACCGTTTCCGGCGTCGCGGCAACGCGCGTCTCGCCCGCGGTGATCTCGGCAGGAATACCGATTTGCATGGTCAGCTCTCACCAGAGTGTTGTCAGACATCGCCCCGGACCGCACAGACGTGCAGAACCCGCGGGCGCCCTCGGAAAGGGCCCCGAAAACGCCGGGGTACCCAAAGAAGTCGGCGGATTGTACTGGAACAGCCCCGGATGCCAAGGGCCGGAAACGGCCTGCAACATGAGCATTCCGGACACACTGCCGCGGCCATCCACCCCCTGCCGGGAGCCGCGCGGATCCGGCGGCCGGCCGTCGGCAGCCCCCGGAATGTCACGTTATGTCCATGGGCTGACCCGGCCTGCCGTGTGGCTTATAGAAGGCTAAGCCCTAGACTCCCTTCACCGTTTCGACCGAACGGTACCGGTCCCACAACAAAAAGCATCACCGAGGCCTCTCCATGAAGCGTCTTGCCCTTGCAGCCCTTGCTCTCGCGACCAGTTTCACCGCCACCGATGCCGCCGCTTTCGCGCAGGAAACGCACAAGCGCATCGCCATCGACGCCGTGAACTACATGCGCAACAACCCGACCACCACCAACTACGCCAAGCTCGCTGCCGCTGCAACGGCCGCCGGCTACACCGTCGACCAGATGGCGGTGGTACTCGGCCAGGGCGCGTACGACGTCGACGATTTCATGGACACCTATCTCTGCGGCGCCACCACCGGCGACTGCGTAGCCGCACCGGCCTGGGGCCTGGGCACCGAGTGGGTCAACTACACTTCGTATTTCCACTTCCAGCAGCGCACCCGCGGCGCCGACGTCCACGGCAACGACTACGGCGGCTACAACTACGACCTGCTGACCGTGTGGGGCGACATCGACAACATGGCCGCCAGCTGGCTGGTCGGCGACTACATGGACGATGGCCGCAGGGGCATGGTCGGCTGGTTCGGCGACACCTCCCGCTACAACACCTACGGCATCACCGAGGCCAATTACCGCCAGGGCTCCACCTCGACCAAGGCGATGTACGACGATTACGAAGAGATGCCGTTCCAGCCGATCGACAACCTCGGCCAGTACTGGTACTCGAAATTCCAGCAGTCGCCGACCTTCCAGACGCTGGGCTTCGTGCTGCACACCACCGACCTGCTGCAGCCGCACCACACCTGGACCACTTCCGCGCTGAACCACAGCGGCTGGGAAACCTGGGTCAACGACTACTACTACACCGAAGGCCTGAACAACTCCGCACTGGTCACCGCCGCGCTGGCCGACTTCACCCCGGTGGCGTCCGGCACGACCGACATCCGCGGCCTGCTGACCCAGGGCGGCAGCTACTCCTACGCCAACGGCGGCATCGTGCTGTCCTCCACCGCGCACGCCGACCGCGTCGTCGTCGCCCGCAAGGTCATCCCGCACGCCATCGCCATGGTAGTGCACGTGCTGAACCACGCGGCCAACCGCTTCTGAATACGGAACAGCGCCGCAACTGCGGCGAATGACCGAAAGCCGGCGGCAATCCCGCCGGCTTTTTTTTGCCCGGAATCTGCCGCAACGCCGGTCGTACACCTGCGGCAAGGCCCTGCTACACTCCCCGCTGCACAGAACAAGAACACGGGTGAATCCATGCATCACACCACTACGCATCGCCGGGTTCCGGCTGTCTGCCTGTTGCTGTCTGCCCTGCTTGCCGGTGGCATCGCCCACGGCAAGACCGTCGATACCCTGAACGATCCGAAACTGGCGATGACCGTCGATGCACGCGCCTATCCCGTCCGGATCGTCGACATGCTGGTCGCCGCCGCGCGCGACTCGAAAAAGAATGCCGGCTGGAGCGCCATGCTCGACGGCCTCGCCGAAAACCAGCTGATGGCAAAACACGCCGTCCGGGAAGTCGGTCGCGAAAAACTGCTGGTCGCCGATCGCGTCGGTTTCGCGCCGGAGATCCTGCGCGAGGAACAGCTCATCTCGATCATCAGGATGAACTTCCGCAAGGAACTGGAAGCCTATGTCCGGAGTCGCCCGGGCGGCACCCTGAAAGACCTGATCAGCTGGCAGATACCGGCAAACGATCCGGCGCTGAAGGAACTGACCACGCTGCGCGACATCGGCGAAGTCCGCCTCACGCCGGCGCAACGCGAACTGGCCCGCAAGACGACTGTCGCCATCCTGACATTCCCGGACCGCACCAAACGCAACGTCAGCTTCGAGGACATTTACGTCCACATGAATGTCCAGGGCCGTGTCCGTGTCCTGCAGGATCGCGAACTCGCCTTTCTCGACGCGCAGATAAAATCGCGTGCCGAAGCCCTGTTCATCACCTGGTGGGCCGAAGCCCGCTCGGGCCTGAGCGTCCGCGAAATTGCCTTGCTGAAAAACCTGCTGGAAGAAAAGCAGCTGCGCGAAAGCTATCTGGTACGTCGCGGCGTCATGAGCGCGATCCACGAAGACACTCCGGAATACCTGCTGGACCTGCAGAAAAAAGTCACGAAACCGGAAATCCTTGCCTGGTACGAAAAACACAAGGAAGAGTTCCGGCAGGTCGAGAAGGTAAAGGCACGGCACATCCGCTGCGCCACCGAAGCCGCCTGCAATGCCGCGAAGGCAGCGATCGACAAGGGCATGGAGTTCAGTGCCGCCGCGAAGAAATTCTCGGTAGCCGCCGACAAGTCGGGCACGCCGGCCGGCTCGCTGGGCTGGATCATGCGTGAAACGAAGGATCTGCCCTGGCTGCACCAGGTGGCGCTGATCCAGAAGAAGGGCCAGATGACACCGCCGATCCGCACGCCGGAAGATGCCAGCGGTAATGCCGCCTGGGAAATCGTGCTGGTCGACGAACGCGTCGAAGGCTACAGCGCACCGGACAGCGAAACCGTTGCCTACCAGGCACGGCAGGAAATCGCCAAAAAGAAGGCACTCGAGGCCTATCGCGATCTCCGCGCGTCGCTGCTGGATGCTGCCGACATCCGCCGCAACGGCGCCCTGCTCAAGGCCCGCAGCCGGCCGGAGGATGACACGTCGGACGAACTGGAAGCCATGCAGCATGCCGATGACGGCCATGGCCATGGACACGGGCACTGAACATGAAATACCTGTTCGCCACGCTGGGTGCCCTGGTCCTGCTGCTGTTGCTCTGGCTCGCGCTGCGTCCGCCCGGAACCGTCGAGCTCGCACTGCCGGAAACCCCGTCGACGGAAACCTATGAAGGTCTGGGCCCGGCGCCGGCTCCGGTGCCGGTTCCCGCCTCGCCCGACGGGGAACCTGAACTGCCGCCCGAGCTGGCCGACATTCCTCTCGACCCGGATGCCATCGCCTCGCTGCGCGGCGGCCGGGTGTTCGGCGACCCGCGCACCCCGCCGATCGAGCGCAGCGCCCCGCGCGAAGAACCGACGGTCGATGAACTCGCCGATCCGGAACGCTATGCGGAATACGAGGCGCGGCAGGAGCGCAAGATCAAGCGCGCCTACGTGATCGAAGCCGAAAAGTACGCGAAGCAGTTGCGCGAGGACATCGAAAAAGGGAAAGCCATGGGCATTCCTGCCGACGAAATCGCCAAGGTCCGGGAAAAAGTACGGCGCATCGAGGAAATGCGCGCCAAGTTGCTGGCCGATGATCCGCAACTGCTTGATCCGTCGAGCCCGGTACCGCGCCGGTCCGAGACTCCGCCGCCGCCGGGCACTGACAAGGTCCCCACGCCCGACTAGACTCGATCCAGACCGCCCCGGGGTCGTCCATGATGCCGCACAAGACTGTAGCCATCGGAGATCAGGATCTCGGCACCATATCCGGTGCCGCGCTCCAGCAATACCTGGTCAGCGGGCGCGCTGCCGGCGCCGACGTGCACGCCGCGCTGGCAGCCGCCGGCATCGACGAGAAACTCGCCAACAACCCCGATGCCCGCATCCCCGGCGAGCAGTTCGAACGCATGCTCGAGCATCTGGCTCGCGCTTCCGGCGATCCGCTGTTCGGTCTGAACACGTCGCAATTCATCCAGCCCGGCTCGTACAGCATCATGGGCTACATCGCGATGAGCGCCGGCACCATCGGCGAAGCGGTGTCGCGCATGCTGGTGTACGAGAAACTGGTCGGCGACATGGGCACGTCGCAGATCGAGCCGGACGGTTCGCTGATCCGGGTGGTCTGGAACTGCCGGCACAGCAGCCAGCCGGCCCGGCGTCACCTGATCGAGAACGTGCTGGCATCCTGGGTGCACTACACCCGCTGGCTGGCAGATGCCGATCTGCGCCCCGAATACGTGATGCTGGAACATGACGCACCGGATGCGGCCTCGATCGCCCGCTACGAAGAAATCTTTCACTGCCCGGTACGCTTCCGGCAGAAGGTGAACGCCCTGGTGACGCGTCCGGATGTCCTGATGCATCCGTTGCGGCAGCCGGACCAGGACCTGCTGAAGGTGCTTGAATCGCACGCCTCGCAACGGCTGTCCGAACTGGGGCTGGCCTCCACCACCACCCAGCGCGTACGGGAAGCGATCCGCGCCTGCATCGAGAAAACCGGGCTGCCGCGCAAGGAACGCGTGGCGGAAATGCTGGCGATGAACCCGCGGACGCTGCTGCGGCGACTGCAGGAAGAGGACACGACCTACCAGGACGTACTCGACGCCCTGCGTCGCGAACTGGCGATGGACCTGCTGCGCACCTCGCGCCTGACACAGTCCGATATCGCGGCCCGGCTCGGCTTCGCCGAAATCCGCTCCTTCCAGCGCTGCTTCAAGCGCTGGACCGGATCGACGCCGGGCGACTACCGCGAGAAGCAGTTGCGCGAGCAGCAGGCGCGTTCCTGACGCGCCGCCGCCCGCCCGTTTCCGTCAGTACGGAATGCCGGCTTTCCGCAGCAGGAAGCCGAGAATCCACGCCGGACCGATCAACAGGAACTGCAGATCCTTGAAGAACGACGGTTTCTTGCCTTCGATGTGGTGACCGACGAACTGCAGGATCCACATCACCACGAACAGCACGACGGAAAACCACAGCACCGACAGGCCGGCGGCCTCCACCGTGCGCAATACCTGGAAGCACAGCGCGGTGAGCACGATCATGCAGACCGCCATGATCGTCGACAGCCGCAGGTAATAGGCCAGCGCCGGCAGGAAGGCCAGCGTCGCCCAGTTGACGCCCGGCAGGCCGGCCATGAACGCCGGCACCGGGATCGCCCACAGCAGTCCCATGATCGACAGGTAGATCAGCGGGACAGCGATGAAATGGATCGTCTTGTTGATCCGGTTGCGGTGGCTCTCGCCGTACTCCTCGAACAGCCGGTCCAGGGGACGGGCGGCGGCAGTGACAGTCATGGACTCCCTCCGGGGAACAGGTTTGACCGGCCTTCACCTTACCCCGGATCCGGAGCCCGGGATTGATAATTCGGGACAAGCTGACGGCAGGCCTGCTACAAGAGGCTGATGGATCCGACACCCCGGCAACGCAACGCCCCCACCGTATCCCGCGAATGGATGGCCGGCATCCTCACGGCCGCAGAGCGCCAGGGCGTCGCCCGCACTGCCGTGGCAGCGGCCTGCGGCGTGCCGGCGGACGCCTGGAACCAGCCGCGCTGCCCCCTGCCGCTGTGCGTGGCCGCCTGGGAGGCGGCCGCGAGACTCACCGGCGACCCGCTGTTCGGGCTGCATGCCGGCGGCAGTCTGCTGCCGGCCCAGTTCAACCTGCTGTCGCACGTCCTGGCGCAGGGCAACGACCTCGCCTCGGCCCTCCTGCTGGCCCGCCGCTATCTGCCGCTGGTGAGCGACGGCGGCACGGTCGACATCGACATCGGCGACCACCTGGAGGTCCGCTACCGGCCGCTGACCCACGGCTGGCGCTACAGCCACCACCAGATCGACGCCGCCCTGCTGGCCATCGTGCGCCTGGTCGACTGGATCGCCGCCGGCCGTGTCACGCCGCTGCAGGTGCAAATTGCCCGGCCGGCACCACCGGATACGGCCCCCTACGCCGCGGCCTTCGGTTGCCCGGTGCAGTTCGGCCGGCCGCACGATGCCGTACTGTTCCCGCTCGCCCCGCTGGGGCAGGTCCTCGGTGGCCGGGACGACACCCTGCGCCGGCTGCACGCCCGGGACCGGGCAGAACACGCCCTGATCGAACTGCGCCGCGCCTCATGGAGCGCGCGCGCGCGGCGTCTGATCGTCACCGGGCTCCCGTCCGGCCTGGCCGGACGTCGCGACGTCGCCGCGGCACTGCGGGTCAGTGAACGGACCCTCCAGCGGCGACTGGCGGATGAAGGACGGGATTTCGCCGGGCTGCTGGCACAGGCACGGCGGGAACTGGCCATCGACTATCTCGCCGCCGGACTGACGCCGGCCGAAACCTCGCGCCTGCTCGGCTACAGCGAACCGGCAGCCTTCCACCGCGCTTTTGCCGGCTGGACCGGCCTCACGCCGGGGGCATATGCGCGACAGGCTGCGAAACGTGCTCCGCATGGTGCGGCAGATCCAGCAGCCGGCTGACGCTGGCCGACGACACCCGCGCCAGTTCCGCCACCGGCACGCCGCGCACCTCTGCCAGCAGCGCGGCGATGCGCGGCAGGAATTCGGGACTGTTGCGGCCGCCCGGCGGCAGGAAGGCCGGCGGAATGTCCGGTGCGTCGGTTTCCAGTGCGATCGACTCCAGTGGAAGTTCGTGCAGCACGGCGCGCAGGCGCCGCGCCCGTTCGTGCGTCGCGGCACCGCCGAAACCGAGCAGGAACCCCAGCTTCCGGTAGTGCGCCGCCTGGTCGGCACTGCCGGCGAAGGCGTGACAGATACCGCCGCGCGGCAGGCGGAAGCGCCGCAGCGTGGCGAGTACCGCATCGTGCGAGCGACGCACATGCAGGATCACCGGCAGATCCAGCTCCTTTGCCAGTGCCAGCTGATCCTCGAACAGGCGCTGCTGCCGCTCGCGATCCAGCGCTTCGACGAAATAATCGAGCCCGATCTCGCCGACCGCCACCGGCCGCTCGCGCCGCAGCCAGTCGCCCAGCGCCGCCACGTCGCCGGAACGGTGTTCGTCGAGGTAAACGGGATGCAGGCCATAGGCCGGATGCAGTTGTACCGACTCGTCGCAGACTGCCTTCTGCGACGGGAAATCGGCCAGCCGTACGCCCGGCACGACGATCGCCGCCACGCCGCCTCGCGCACAGGCGGACAATACGGCGTCGCGGTCGGTGTCGAACTCTGGTACGTCGATGTGACAGTGCGAATCGATGAGCATGCGGGTTATTCTGCTCCCGATGCAGCAGGGAGACCATTGCATGATCCGCATCGCGATAAACGGCTACGGGCGCATCGGCCGCAACATCCTGCGCGCCCTCTACGACGGCGGCCACGACCGCGACATCCGGCTGGTGGCCATCAACGACCTGGCCGACTTCGGGGTCGATGCCCACCTCACCCGCTACGATTCCACCCACGGCCGCTTCCGCGGCGACATCGTGCTCGACGGCGACGATCTGGTCGTCAACGGCCAGCGCATCCAGCTGCTGGCCGTCAAGGAACTGAAGGACCTGCCCTGGCGCGAACTCGACATCGACATCGTGCTGGAATGCACCGGCCGCTACACGAAACGGGCCGCCTGCGAGCAGCACCTGGCAGCCGGTGCCAAGCGCGTGCTGCTGAGCGCGCCCGGCGAGGACATGGACCTCACCGTCGTCTACGGCGTCAACCACCGCATGTTGCGGAGCGAGCACCGCATCGTCTCGAACGCATCCTGTACCACCAACTGCCTGGCACCGGTGGCCAGGGCCCTGCACGATGCGATCGGCATCGTCCACGGCCAGATGACCACCGTGCATTCGCTGACCAACGACCAGTCGCTGATCGACAAGGCACATTCCGACTTCTACCGCGCCCG
This sequence comes from Pseudomonadota bacterium, assembly GCA_049323295.1. Classification (GTDB taxonomy): domain Bacteria; phylum Pseudomonadota; class Gammaproteobacteria; order Pseudomonadales; family JADFDG01; genus JADFDG01. The sequence continues at coordinate 228,766 of JBMOON010000031.1, read as the reverse complement.
CACGGCCCAGAGCTCGATCATTCCGTCGTCGACCGGCGCCGCGCGTGCCGTCGGCCTCGTATTGCCGGAGCTCAAGGGAAAACTCGACGGCATGGCGCTGCGGGTACCGACCACCAACGTCTCGATCGTCGACCTGCACTTCCTGCCGGCGCGCGCCACCACGCCGGAAGAAATCAATGCGGTCATGCGGAAGGCCGCCGACGCCAGCGGCGGCATCCTGAAATACAACGACGAAAAACTGGTCTCGATCGACTTCAATCACGATCCCGCCTCGGCAATCTTCGATGCCAACCACACCCGCGTCCTGCACGGCCAGGCCAAGGTCATGGCCTGGTACGACAACGAGTGGGGTTTTTCCAACCGCATGATCGACGTGGTGAAAGTCATGGGGCACCTCGATCGCTGAGGACCTGTCCCGGATCGAGGTAGAACATCCGCCGCCAGCCCTGGCTCTGGCGGGTCGCCCGCCAGGGCAGCGGCACCGCCGACAGCACCGCGTAATGCAGGTGCGGCGGCTTGCCGGCCGCATTGCCGCTGGTGCCGACGCGGGCGATCTCCTCGCCGCGCGCCACCGCCTCGAACAACCCGGCATCGGACGCCTGCAGGTGCGCGAGGTAGTGGATCCGCCAGCGCGCCCCGAGCACGGCGACGACGTTGCCGCCCAGCGCCAGGTGACCGCGGAACACCACGATGCCGTTCACCGGCGACAGCACCGGCCGGCCTTCCGGCGCAAAGATATCGATGCCCTTGTGTACGCCGGACACGCCCCAGGGCTCGTACCAGAACGATTGCGGATTCCAGTCGGCAGCACTGGCCGCGCGCACCGGGATCGTCGCGGTGCCCGCGAACAGGAACGGCACCAGCAGGACCAGGAGCAGCACGGCCAACGCCATCGTGCGCTTGGCAATCATGACGGTCAGGCCGCGGCTTCGCTGCCGGCATCGCCGGTGGTCTCGCCGAGGCGATACCAGTCGATGCGACGCGTCAGCACCATCACCACGGTGAGCGCGGCCAGCAGGCCGAGGGCGCCCATCAGCAGCGCGTAGTCTTCCGACTGCAGGATGCCGAACAACAACCCGTAGAGCAGCGCCACCACGCCGCCGAAACCGAGCCCGCGGCGCCAGCCGCCAAGTACCGCGGCTCCGTAGTAGGTCAGCAGGCCGGTGGTCGCTGCCGCCGCGACCAGGTAGCCGATGCGGAAATCGACGTGTTCGGCCAGCGACAGGGTCAGCAGGAAGAACAGTGCCTGCGCGGCACCGACCAGCGCGTACTGCACCGGGTGCACGCGCACCCGCTTGAGCACTTCGGTGAAAAAACAGGCGCCGAAGGTGAGCAGCAGGAACAACTGCGCGTACTTCAGCGTACGCTCCGACAGCAGGTAACGATCGACCGGGTCCACCAGCCGCACGCCGAACGCGCGCGACTCGATCGGCGCGCAGGTTTCCCCGGCACTGCAGGCATCGATTGCCTCCCGGGTGATGCCGCTGGCGAAGTGGGTGGTTTGCCAGAAGGCGTTGAACCCGTCATTGGTTTCTGCGTGCGAAACCGGCAACTGCTGGCCGAAGAACGACGGGTGCGGCCACTCGCCGGACAACCGCACCTCGGTGCGGTTGCCGGTGGGCAGCCAGCCGAGGCTGCTGGTGCCGGATACCGCCAGGTCGAGTTCGTACGGCAGCACCGCGGCATCGCTGCCGACCCGCGCGCCCGCGTAGGCGTGCACGCCGCCGGGCAGCCACGGCATCGCCGCGCCCGGACGGAACTGCAGTTCGCTGCGGCCGATGGTGCCGCCGACGTTGCGGATCCCGCGCGCGTCGGCGACGCCGACCACCAGATAAGGCTGCTGCCAGTCATAGCTGACGACTTCGTTCTTCGTTGCCGCGCCACGTTCCAGCGCGGCACGTGCCGGGATGGTGAACGTCCCCTTCAGCGTCGCATCGGCGTGCAGCAACTGCGTGGCGTAAAGCTGCCGCTTGCGCGTCTCCACACGGAACGATCCCTGCACGTCGAGCACGTCCGGCGGCAGATAGACGCGGTCGCTGGTCGTACGCGATTTCCACTCTTCGTTGCGCTTGCCGTCGGCCACCGTGACCTCGACCCACTGCACCGTGCGGCGGTAGGGCAACACCAGGAACGGCCCGCTGACCACCTGCTCGCGGAAGGTGCTGTCGGCGATTTCGCCGGCGACGGCCTCACCGCGCTGCTGGCGCTCCTGGACCAGCCCGGAAACCATGCCCAACGGCACGAGGAACAGCAGGAACAGCAGCCCGAGGGCAAGGATGCGGGTGAGCAGCGGTCGTTTCATGGCGAGTACCCCGTCTGGTTGGTGACGGGGTCATGCTGCGGCGGCAACGTGCAACGACGATGGAGGCCATGTGCAGGTCGCGTGCAGGCCCGGCCGGCGACCGGAAACAGCGGCTCAGCCGCGCGGCAACTGCAGCCGGGCGCGAACGCCGCCGGGCACGTTGCTCACCCCGGCGGTACCGCCATGCAGCAGGGCGATGCTGCGTACCAGCGGCAACCCGAGCCCGGTGCCCTTGCGGGCGCCGTCCGCCGGCGGCAACGAGAAGAAACGCTCGAACAACCGTGGCAACGCGTAGTCGGGCACCGGGGCGCCGCGATTCTCCACCAACAGGTCCACCCGGTCGTCGGCAACTGCCGTCCACACCTGTACCGCCGATCCCGGTTCGGCGAAATCGATGGCGTTCTGCACCAGGTTGCGCAGCGCCTGTTCCAGCAGGAAACGCTCGCCGCGCACGGCGACACCGGCATCGACGCGACAATCGACGGTCACGCCGTGCGCTGCCAGTTGCGGCGCCAGCGCGACAAGCACCGCCTCGCACAGCGCCGCCACCGGCACCGCCGCGGTCGCCACCGGCTGCTGACGCTGTTCCAGCCGCACCAGTTCCAGCAGGCGATCGACGATCTGCTGCAAACGCATGGCCTCCGCCTGCACGTGGCCGGCAAAACGCACGCGCTCGGCATCCGGCAGCGGATCCTGCAACAGCTCGGCCGAGGCGCGGATGCCGGTGAGCGGCGACTTCAGCTCATGGGTCAGACCGAGCACGTATTCCTCGATGTATTCCTTGCCGTCGAGGCTGCGCCGCATCCCGTCCAGTGCCGCGGCAAGCTGGGTCAGTTCGCGGTTGACCGGGAATTCCGGCGGCTGCACCCGCGCACCGTCGCGCACCGAGTTGGCGTACTCGGTGAGCCGGCCGATCCCGCGCGACAGCCACCACGAGAACAGCCCGCCCAGCAACAACGCCGCCAGCAGCGTCAGGATGCCACCGCGCAGCAATCGCGATTCGGCCCGCTGCACGTACGGGTAGATGGCGCCGGTACGCTTGCCGACCGAGACCACGCCGACCAGGTGACCGCCGTCGGTGACCGGCGCCGCCACGTACATCCAGCTCGACAACGGGTCGTCGTCGACCTCGCGGGTGGTGCGCGCGCCGTATTCGCCGCGCAACGTAAGGTGGACATCACGCCATTGCGAATAATCGGCGCCGACGTCGCGGTTCCACGAGTCGTACAGGACACGGCCGGCGGCATCGGTGACATAGACGCGCAGGTCCGCCTCGCGCTTGTCGACGGCGCCGATACGGGCGCCCGGGTCGCGGGCGGACAACCGCTGCACCGCCGCCGCCAGCCGGCCATCTGCCAGCACGCCGCTGCGCAATTCCTCCTGCGCCAGTTCCGCCAGCAACTGCGCGGTATCGACCAGCACTTCTTCCGCCGCCTGGCGCATCGCCGGGCGGATCTCGTCGCGCAGCGCGTCGAACACGAACAGCGCCATCAGCCCGAGCAGCAGGAAGAAGCCGAGGAAGATCCGCAGGCTGAAGCGCATCAGCCGATCCGCAGCGAATAACCGGTGCCGCGATGGGTTTCCACCGGGTCGTCCGCCGCCACCTGCCGCAACTTGCCGCGCAGGCTGCGGATGTGGCTGTCGATCGTGCGCTCGCCGGTGTCCTCGGCCGCATCGCCGAGCGCATCGAGCAGGCGCGCACGCGTGCAGACCCGGCCGTGCGCAGCATGCAGCGTCGACAGCAACACGAATTCGGAACGGGTGAGGGACAATGCGATGCCGCGCCAGCTGGCGCGCAGGCGCTCTGCGTCGATCACGAATCCGCCGGTAGCCGGCGCCGCAACGGCTGCCGGCGCAGGCGATGCCGCCCGACTGCGCCGGAGGATGGTGCGCACGCGGGCAGCGACCTCGCGCGGGCTGAACGGTTTCACCACGTAGTCGTCGGCGCCGATCTCGAGGCCGACGATGCGGTCGACCTCATCGCCCCGCGCCGTCAGAAACAGCACCGGCACTTCGGAACGGGTACGCAGTGCGCGGCACACGTCGAAGCCGTTGCCATCGGGCAGACCGACATCAAGGATCACGAAATCGGCCGGCCTGGCGGCAAACCGCGCCAGCCCCTCGCCTGCCAGCCGGCACCAGTCGACAGCAAAGCCGTCACGTTCAAGCGCAAAGCACAGGGACTCGGCGATCGAGGGTTCGTCCTCGACCAGCAGGATGCGCAGCGGTGACGGGTCGCTCATGCCGTCGATTCTAGGGAACCGGCCGGTGTGCCGGCAAAGGCTGCTGCCGACCCCGGAGGCTATAATCGGCGTCGCACCACCCGTCCCCGTCTGTCGCACCATCCATGCCCACCCACCCGCTCCTGCTCGGCGCCCTGCTGCTCACGCTGGGCGAACTGTCGCTGACGCTGATGTCGGCGGTGATCAAGCACGTCTCGCCCGAGGTCGGCACCTGGACGGTGGTTTTCCTGCGCAACCTGTTCGGCCTGCTGGTGCTGTTGCCGATCGTGATGCGGCATGGTCCGTCGCTGTTCCGCAGCAACCGCCCCGGCACGATGACGATCCGCGCCCTGGCCGGGCTGACCGCAATGTACGGTTTCTTCTACGTCATTGCCCACCTGCCGCTGGCCGAGGCCACGCTGGTGAAACTCACCACGCCGTTCTTCATGCCGCTGATTGCCTGGTTCTGGCTGAAGGAACGCATCGGCCGCCGCAATGCGGCCGCCATCGTCGTCGGCTTTGCCGGCGTGCTGCTCATCCTGCGCCCGGGTGCGGCCAGCTTCGATCCCGATGCCCTGGTCGGCATCGCGGCCGCCGTGCTGGCCAGCGTGGCGATGGTCGCGATCCGCGAGATGAACGACGCCGAACCGCCGGACCGCATCGTTTTCCACTTCACGCTGGTCTGTACGCTGGTGTCCGCGATCCCGCTGTGGTGGGCGTGGCAGGCACCGTCGCCGGAACTGTGGCCCTGGCTGGTCGCCATGGGCGTGTTCGGCACCGCCGGCCAACTGCTGATCACCCGCGCATTCCAGATCGCGCCGCCCGGGCGCATCGGCCCCTTCACCTATACCTCGGTGGTGTTCGCCGCACTGCTGGGCGCCCTGTTCTGGCAGGAAGCCCTGCTGCTGACCACCGTCATCGGCAGCGTTTTGATCTTCGCCGCCGGGCTCATTAACCTCTACGGCGCGGGCAAGGCAGCCCGTCCGCTCGACCAGACCCCGGAGTGACACCTGATGAACCGCCTGCGCCCGCTGCTGCTCGTCCTGCTCGCTGCCCTGGCCCTGCCGGGCTGCGAACGGGTGGAAAACACGCTTTTCAAGGCCGCACTCGATGTCGAGTACTGGCGTGCCGGCCTCCAGCCGGCGACGGTCGTCGTCGACGACATCCAGTGGTCGTATCTGCGCAACGAATGGAAGGACGGCCAGGAAACCGTCGTACTGCTGCACGGCTTCACCGCCGACAAGACCAACTGGCCCCGTTTCGTCCACGCCTTCGGCGACGGTTACAACATCGTCGTTCCGGACCTGCCCGGTCACGGTGCCACCACGCACGACATGCAGAAGAATTACGACATCGACACGCAGGCGCGTCGTGTCCTCAGCCTGATGGCCGCCCTTGGCGTGGAAAAATTCCACATCGCCGGCAATTCGATGGGCGGTGCGATTTCCGTCCGCACGGCCTGGCTCGGCCCGGCACACGTACTCACCGTGGGGCTGTTCAACGCGGCCGGCGCACACATGCAGGACAGCGAATTCGACGCCCAGCTCAAGGCAGGCAACAACCCGCTGATCGTGCGCAAGCCCGGCGACATGCAGGTAGTGATCGACTGGGCGATGGCGCAGCCGCCGTTCATGCCGTGGCCGGTGAAGCAGGTCATGGAACGCGAAGGCATGGCGCGCGCGGAACTGCACGACAAGATCTTCAAGGATCTGCGCCGCGACAACGGCATCGACCAGACGCCGATCCTGCCGGAAGTCGTTACCCGTACGCTTGTGCTGTGGGGAGACCAGGACCGGCTGCTGCACGTCGCCAACGCCGACCTGTTCGCCTCGTCGATGCCGAACACCAAAAAGGTGATCCTGCCGGGCATCGGGCATGCCCCGATGCTGGAGGCCCCGGAAGAAAGCGCACGTGCCTACCGCGAGTTCCTCGCCGGGTATTGATGTGGCAAAATCCGGGGCCCTCGCGGGCTCCGGTTCGGCGGGTGTAGTTCAATGGCAGAACGGAAGCTTCCCAAGCTTCATACGAGGGTTCGATTCCCTTCACCCGCTCCATTACTCCCGGCAGGAAGCCGTGGCCGCTTCGCAGTTATCGCCGGCAAGGCCGGTCAGCAAAAACGCCGATGAAACCCTCCGACCGACTGCGCGCATTGCGTGCACGCGCCCTGGCGACCGCCGCTGAAACCCGCGCCATCCTGGCCCGCCCGCCGCTGCGCGAGCGGTGGATTGCCGATGCCGGCACCCCGACCGGCATCGTGCTGGCGGCGACCCTGCTTGCCGGCATCTACCTGCTGCCGGGCATCATCGATGCGCTGGCCGGCTGGCTGACGCCGGAACTGCGCTCGAAAGGTTTCCTCGGGCTCAACCGCGTCCGCGCCAATCCGCTGCGCCCCTGGATGGAGGGCCTGTTGTGGTTGCTGTATGCCGGCGGCGCCCTGTATCTGGCCGGCCGCGTGGCCTGGCTGCGGCGACCGCCCACGGACATGGACGATGCCGACCGCACGCTGGTCAACCCGCGCGCGCCGACGCTCGCCGCCGGCACCGCTGCCGGGCAACCGGAGACCGAGCGCTACCGGATCGAGAACGAACTGGGGCGCGGTGCGATGGGCATCGTGTATCGCGCCGAGGACACGCGCCTGCGGCGCGCAGTGGCACTGAAGGTCCTGGCACCGCATGTCGCGCACGACGAAAACCTGCGCGCCCGCTTCCTGCGCGAAGCACAGGCCGTGGCGCGGCTCAATCACCGCAACATCGTGCAGGTCTATGACCTGGTCGATACTCCGGACGGCTGCCGCATCGCCATGGAATTCGTGCGCGGACCGTCGCTTGCCGAACTGACCGGCCGGCAACCGCAGACCGTGGCCGACGTACTGCGCTGGGGCAGCGAGCTGGCCGATGCGCTGGCCTGCGCGCACGAACAGAACGTGATCCACCGCGACCTGAAGCCCGCCAACGTGCTGATGGCAGAACTGACGCAACCGAAAATCACCGATTTCGGTCTGGCGCGCTTCACCGATTCGGAAAGCCAGGCCACCCAGATCGGCACCGTGATGGGATCACCGGCGTACATGAGTCCCGAGCAGGCCGCCGGCCAGACCACCGACGAACGCACCGATATCTACGCGTTCGGCATCCTGCTGTACGAACTGCTGGATGGCCGGCCACCGTTCACCGGCGACAGCGCGCAGGTGATGGCGGCGCAGGTCACCCGCACGCCGGACGACATCCGCACGCGCCGCGCCGACATCCCGGAAGCACTGGCCGTGCTGGTGATGCAGATGCTGGCAAAAATGCCGGACGAGCGGCCGGCAACCATGCGCGAGGTAGCAAAACGCCTGGCCGTCATGCGGTGAGCGGACGCGGCGCACTCCACTGCAAGGGCACGCCGTAGGCCATCAGGAAACCGCCGATGGTGATCAGCACGCGCGAGATCGCGATCCAGGAATCCGGCATGCTCACCCGCTGCTCGCGGAAAAGTTCCAGCAGCTCGACCATGCTGTCGGCGATGCCTTCGCGGGCCAGACGGTCGGTGAGCACGTAACCGGCGAGCGCCTGCAGCGTCTGTGCGTTGCCGCCGATGAATCCCGCCTTCTCGAAAAGTTCGCCGATGCCTTCGGTCTGCCCCTGCACACAGGCGAACAACAGACGGGCATAGTTGTCGCGCTCTTCGGCGGAAATGTAGGCCAGCGCGCCGAAATCGAGAATGGCGATCCGGCCTTCCGCATCGACGATGAAATTGCCGGGGTGCGGATCGGCCTGGTACATGCCGAACTGCGTCACCTGCTGGATATAGCTCTGGAACAGTTCGCCGAGCAGGTCGTTGGCGCGTTCGGGGTGGCGGTCGAGATGGTCGCGCAGCCGATCGCCGTGCATCCAGCTGGTCACCAGCAGGTCTTCGCCGGACAGCGCCTCGAACAGCGCCGGAACCCGGATGCGCGGCCGGTGCGGCAGCGCGGAAAAACGCTTCAGGTTGTCCGCTTCCTGTCTGAAATCGAGTTCGCTCAGCGTCATTTCCAGTAGCTGGTCGATCACCTGCGAGAGATCAAGCTCGCGCACCAGCGGCGACAGGATGCCGGCCACGATGCGGAAGGTCGCCTCGTCCTGGTGGAAATGTTCGACCACGCCCGGCAGACGGATTTTCACCGCCACTTCCTCACCGGATTTCAGGCGGGCCCGATGCACCTGTGCGATCGAAGCCGTTGCCACCGGCTGGCGCTCGAAACGCTCGAAGCGCTGCTCCCAGTCCCGGCCCCAGCGGGCTGCCAGCACCGGTTCCAGTTCGGCGAAAGCCACTGCCGGCGCATCGTTCTGCAGTTTCTGCAGTTCGGTGATGTATTCGCGCGGCAGCACATCCGGACGGCAACTGAAAAACTGCGCCGCCTTGACCCAGCCGCCGCCGTTCTGCTCGGCCAGCCGCACGAAACGCCGGGCGGCCCGCGCATGCGCCCGCGACAACAGGGCACGGGCGGCTTCCTCGTTGCGTTGTGCGGTGAGGCGTTCCACCGACAGGAAATACCGGCGATAGGTACGCAGTACGCCGACGGCCGTGCGCACCGCGCGTGCATGGCGGGCGCGGCCGGCCACCAGATGTCCAAGGCGACGGGCCTGACGGCGCAGGTAGGAAAACGGTGTGTCCATGGGCACCGGAGCGGAGAAACCCGGGGAGTACGGGTGGCCGCGCAGTATACGGGGCCGACAGGGGACCCGGGCGGGGGCCCCGCCGGCCGCGGCCGGATTCCGACGGGCGCAGCCGGCGGGCCGGCACGGCAGTCCGCGGATGGCGGCGCTAGAATGGCCGCCCCCGACAACAAGCCCGGTCCGTCGTCCGCCCCCATGTCTCCCGATCAACGCGACCGCCTCTATGCCGCGCCGCAGGAGCAGGTGCTGCCGTTCCGTTTCGATGCCGCGGTCGCGCAGGTGTTTCCGGACATGATCCGCCGTTCGGTGCCCGGCTATGCCGCAATGGTGGAAATGACCGGGGTAATCGCCGGTCGCCATGCGCAGCCGGGATCGACGCTCTACGACCTGGGCTGTTCGCTCGGCGCCGTCACGCTGGCGATGCGCCACCAGGCACTGCCGGCCGGCTGCCGGATCGTCGCCGTCGACAACGCCGCCGCCATGCTGGAACGCGCCCGCGAGCTGATCGCCGCCGACACGGCCACGGCCGGCAGCGCGCGCACGGCCGTCGACCTGCGCTGCGAGGACATTCGCGACACGGTCTTTGCCGACGCATCGGTCGTGGCGCTGAATTTCACCCTGCAATTCGTGCCGCGCGAAGACCGCACCGCCCTGCTCGCCCGGATCGCCCGCGGCATGCGGCCGGGCGGCGTGCTCGTGCTCTCGGAGAAAATCCGTTTCGACGATCCGCAGGAGCAGCGCCGCAATGAGGAACTGCATCATGCCTTCAAGCGTTCCGAGGGCTACAGCGAGCTGGAAATCGCCCAGAAACGCAACGCGCTGGAAGACGTGCTGATACCGGAAACGCTCGGCGAACATGTCGCCCGCCTGCACGATGCCGGCTTCACCGGCATCACGCCGTGGTTCCGCTGCTTCAATTTCATGTCGCTGGTCGCGTACGGTTCGGCGGCGCCACGCGAATGACGTTTTCTGCCGACGCGCTGCTGGCGGCACCGGACCTGGACGCCGGCTGGCGCCGTCATCTCGCGCAGCACTGGAACACCCTGGTTTCCGCCGGCCGCAATGCCGACCTGCCGCGCTGGCAGCGCGCCGTGGCCATGCTGCCGGATGTCCGGCCCTCGGTGGTCGAGCTCGCCCGCGACACCGTCCGCATCGGCAGCGCCGCCGACCTTCGCGACGACCAGCGTGCAGCACTCGAGGCGGGCCTGCGGGAGCTGCATCCGTGGCGCAAGGGTCCGTTCGACTTCTTCGGCCTGCACATCGACACCGAATGGCGTTCGGACTGGAAGTGGCAACGCGTGGCGCCGCACCTGTCTCCGCTCGCCGGCCGGCGCGTGCTCGACGTCGGCTGCGGCAGCGGTTATCACCTGTGGCGCATGCGGGGCGACGGTGCCGCTTTCGTACTCGGCATCGAGCCGGCCCTGCTGTATCTGGCACAGTTCGCTGCTGCGCGGCGCTATCTGCCGGAACAGCCGGTGCATCTGGCGCCGCTGAAACTGGAAGAGCTGCCCCCGGGCAACGGCACGTTCGACACCGCTTTCTCGATGGGCGTGATCTATCACCGCCGCGATCCGCTGGCACACCTGGCGGAGCTGAAGGCCGCGCTGCGTCCCGGTGGCGAACTGGTACTGGAAACCCTGACGGTCGAGCGCGGCGAGCAACTGCAGCCCGGCGAGCGCTACGCGCAGATGCGCAACGTCTTCGTGATTCCCGGAACCGCGCTGCTCGAACGCTGGCTGCATGCGGCCGGCTTCGCCGACATCCGCATCGTCGATGTCAGCGCCACAACGACGCAGGAACAGCGGGCCACCGACTGGATGCGTTTCCAGTCGCTGGCGGATTTCCTCGACCCCGCCGACCCGGCACGCACCGTCGAGGGCCATCCGGCGCCGGTGCGCGCGGTGGCGGTCGCCCGGCGCCCCGAGTGAACCCGCATACATGACGAACGACGACGCCCTGCCTGACGGCTATTACATCGCGCCACCCTGCGAGGAGCCGCTGCGCATCCTGCATGCGGACGACGAGCTGCTGATCGTCGACAAACCGGCGTTTCTCTATACCGTACCCGGTCGCGGGCCGGAAAACAGCGACAGCGTGATCACCCGCCTGCGCGTCGATTATCCGGAGGCGGTGATCATCCATCGCCTCGATCTCGATACGTCGGGACTGCTCATGGTGCCGCGTACCGCGCGTGCGCGCAGCGAGCTGTCGCGACAGATCCGCGAGCGCACGCTGCAGAAGGGCTACGAGGCAGTGGTGCTGGGCATGGTGGCCGAGGACAGCGGCACGATCGACAGCGCGCTGGCGCCCGATCCGGAGCGCTGGCCGCGCAGTCGCATCGACCCGGCGGGAAAATCCGCGCTGACCCGTTACCGCGTGCTGGCACGCGACCCGGACGGCAACCGCACCCGCCTGCGCCTCGATCCGGTCACCGGCCGGCAGCACCAGCTGCGCCTGCACCTGGCAAGCATCGGCCACCCGATCCTCGGCTGCGACCTGTACGCGCACGAGGAGGCCCTGCGGGCTTCGCCGCGCCTGCTGCTGCATGCCTGCGAGCTCGGTTTCGTCCATCCCGGCAGCGGCGAATTCACGACCTTCCGTTCTGCTGCGCCGTTCTGAAACCCCGCAAACGAAAACGCCGCCCGGAGGCGGCGTTTTCGCGACGTGCGCGGGCTTCAGTGGTGGTGGCCACCCGGACCGTGGACGTGGCCGTGCGCCAGCTCCTCGGCGGTGGCCGCACGCACTTCAGTCACCTTGACATCGAAATGCAGGCGCTCGCCGGCCAGCGGGTGGTTGCCGTCGAGCGTGATCTGGTCGCCCTCGATGTCGACGATGGTCACCACGCGCATGCCGGCCGGCGTCTGGGCATGGAACTGCATGCCGACTTCCAGATCCGGAGCGCCCCCGAAGGCCGAGCGCGGCACCAGCTGCACCAGCTCATCGTCGCGCACGCCGTAGGCATCGGCCGGTTCAATGCTGACTTTCAGTGCGTCGCCGGCACGTTTGCCGGCGAGGGCGTTTTCCAGTCCCGGAATGATGTTGCCGAAACCGTGCAGGTAGGCGAGCGGTTCGCGGCCGTCGGACGTGTCGAGCACCTCGCCGCCGTCGCTGGTGAGGGTGTAGTGGATGAGGACTACGGTCTTGTCGCCGGCTTGCATGGCGGGATCCTGTGTGGGGAATGATGGGAACGGGCGCGTGGACGTGGAGCGCGGGTTGCGTGAATCAGTGGTGGTGCGCGTGACCGTCGGCGCCGTGCGCATGACCGTGCTCGATTTCCACCGGCAGCGCGGCACGCACCGCCAGGACCTCGATGTCGAAACACAGCGTTTCGCCGGCCAGCGGATGGTTGGCATCGATGTCGACGGAAAACTTGCCCACTTTCAGCACGGTCACCAGCTGCGTGCCGTGCTCCAGTTTCAGCGGAACCTGCATGCCCGGTTTCAGCTTCGCGCTGCCGCCAAGGTATTTGGCGGGAATGCGCTGGATCATGTCGTCGCGACGCTCGCCGTAGCCTTCGGCCGGCGTCACCGTCACCTGCACCCGATCGCCGGCCGCCTTGCCGAGCAAGGCTTTCTCGAGACCGGGAATGATGTTGCCGCTGCCGTGCAGGTAGGTGACCGGCTCGCCGCCGCTGTCGGCGCGCGAACTCTCGATCGTCGCGCCGTCCGGACGCGTCAGCGTGTAGTGGAAGGATGCGACGGTCTGGTCGGCGATCTGCATGCGGCGGCCTCGGGAACGGGAATGACCCGGCTGGGCCGGGTCGGGGGCCGCGCATTATACGGCCCCCGCAACAGGCGGGGGCCGTGAAACATCAGGGCGCCGATGCGGGGAACAGGCTGCCCAGCAACTCGCCCAGCGGCAGGGTATCCAGGAAGGCATACAGGTCTTCCTGGCTGACTTCACCGTACTGGCCGTCCGGACCGATCAGCGCCAGCCGCGGTGTCGGGGTGGTCAGTACCCGCAGGTCCCAGGGCTCGGCATCCGCACCCAGTTCGAAATGGACCCGCTGGTTGTCGATGTCGAGCATCGCGGTGAGGGCCACCTCTTCGCTGTACGGCTGGTAGATCGTCGCCGTCAGGTTCTCCAGCGTGGCGCGGTATTCATGCCCCAGCTCCGGAATCACGATCGTGCCTTCGCCGTGCAGCGCCAGCTGCGAGAAATCGAAATCGAGCAGATCACCGACCAGCGTGCCGAGGTTCAGGCTGCCCGGATTGTTGACGACGCCCAGCAGCGTGCTGCGGATGTGCTCGAACAGCGCGCGCGAGTTGTCGAGCTGGCCACTGGCATGTGCGATGGCCTCCGGAATGCCGAACAGCGTGCCGGCACCGTCGAGCACCAGCGTCGCGTTGTCGCCCACCACGACGGTGAGGATCGGCAGGCCGTCGTAGGCGTACAGGTGGTTCGGCTCGCCGGGTGCGCCGGGCATGAATATCTGCCCGGCCGTGACATCCAGCCGCGCGATCTGTTCGCCCGGCTGCGCGCCGAGATCCAGCTCGCCGGTGAGCGTCACGTCGCCGCCGAGGGCCAGCGCCGGATCGCTGCTGTTGACCAGCTGCGCATTGCCGGTGAGCGTCACGTCGGCGGTCAGCGAATAGGCCAGCGTGTTGATCGCCGCCTGCAGCTGGATCAGCGCCGTCGGGTCGCTGGCCTGCATCGCGGCAAAGGCATCGAGCAGCGGCTGGAAGTCGGTAGCGCCGGTGTCGATGGTCAGCGTGCCGTGAATTTCGCCCGAGGCGGTCGGATTGGCGGCGGTGGCATCGATCGAATAGACGAAATTGCCCGCCTCCGCGCCGCTGATGAAGCCGGTGAGGCCGATCTCGATGTTCGCCACCTGTCCGTAACGCGTGCCGACCAGGGTCAGGGTCTTGTTCGGTACATCGAGCGTGACGACGTAGGTCCCCGGCTCCTCGTACAGCACCACCGAGGTCGTGCCTTCCACCGCCAGATCGATCTGCAGCGAGGCCAGCAGGGCATACATGACCGTCTCGATGCCCAGCGGTGCCAGATTCAGGTTGTCCTCGGTCACCAGCCAGGCGAAATACGGCGCCTGGTCGATGATGAACTGGTGAGGATCGTTCAGGCCGGTAAGCACCAGCAACTCGTCGATCTGCGTGCCGAGCGGCCCCAGCTTGCCGATCAGGTGCTCGTAGGTGACCGGCTGGACGTCGGTGAACTTGCCGTGCTCCAGCATGCCGAGGAGCGTGTTGTTGGCGTTCATCACCGACGAGTAGCTGTCGTCCGGCATGTCGATCACGCCGGCCAGCAGTGCATTGTTCAGCAGTGTCTGGCTCGTGTTGACGAACAGCGAGATGCTGGGCTCGGAACCGCTGCCGGCTTCCAGCAGGCTGCCACCCTGGCCGGCAAAATAATCCGCCACGGTGTCGACGACATACTGCGGCGTCAAACCGAACTGGCTGGCGATTTCCGCGAAGGTGGCATACAGCGCCGCCAGCTGGATCTGTTTCGGGTCCGCCTGGCGCAGCCACAGCGGATCGGCGAGGTCGCCGGTGCCCTGCTCGAAATCCGACAGCGCCATGCCGAACATCGCGGCCACGGTGGTGTTGGCGGTGTTCGCGCTTTCCGCATCCAGCCCCTGCGGGAACATGACGGCCCAGCGGGCGGCCAGCGTCGACAGCGGCGTGACGTTCGCCAGATGGATGCCCCAGCCGTTGACCGCCATCACCGCGCTCAGCCGGAAATCCAGCGGCACCTCGAACCACTCGCCGAAATCGACCTGGTTGTCGCCGTCGAGATTGCCAATGTCATCGACCGGCATCGGACCGCAGCCGGACAGCGCATCGCAGCGCATGCGGGTGCGCTCGGCGGGCGGGATGTCGGCCGCGGTGTAGTCGCGGGCGGTGGCGGTTACCAGGATCGCGCCCTGGTAACCGGCCGGCAGGAAGAGCGAGTAGGCGCCCTGTGCGTTGCTTTCGTCGGTGGCCAGCAGGGTGCCGTCGGGCGAGGTGACGGTGATCACCGCGTTCGCGGTGAGGCCCTTGACCACCGAACCGGTGAGTTTCGCGCCGGACGCCGCACGCGGCTTGTCGTCGTCGTTGTCACAGGCAACCAGGACGAGCGGCAGCAGGGCCGCCGCCAGCAGGCGGAAGGCGGAGTTCATACGGGGTCGACCCTCGTCATCTTGTTGTTTTTTCAGGGAGGACTGAATGGGAACCGGTCAGTCGCATTCTAGGTAACGAGGCTGGCTGTCTCGTAAGGATTTCCGACGGGAGGGCTCTTGCGGCGCGCATCAGCAGCCCGGCGGACGCCAGGCTGTGATGCACGTCTCGCCGGAGACGGACGGCAGGTACTCGGCGCCACACCAGCCCCGGTAGCCACTGCGCTCCAGCGCAGCAAACAGGGCCGGAAAATCGAGCGCGCCGGTACCGGGTGCGCCACGCCCCGGCACGTCGGCGAACTGGACGTGTGCAAACGTCGCCCCGTGGGCCGCCATGAGGTCGGCCGGGGTCGGGCCGGCACCGGCCCGGTGCAGCCGGGCCATGTGGTAGATGTCGAACTGCATCGCCGTTCCCGGCACCGATGCCACCAGCTCCTGCATCGCGGCAAAGCCGTCGATCAGGAAACGCGGCATGTCCCACGGGTTGATGGCCTCGACGGTCACCTGCACGCCGAGCGGCGCCAGCACGTCGACGGCCCGCGCCAGGTTGTCGCGCAGCACCGCGAGACAGCGCCCGCGGTCGACGCCCGCCGGCTGCCGGCCGGCCAGCACGTTCACGCAGGCCGGACGCAATACGCGCACCTGCTGCGCACACTGCGCCAGGGCAGCAGCGAAATCCGCCTCGCGACCGGGCACCCCGGCCAGACCGTCGCCGCCCGACATCAGATCGCCGGCATCCACATTGATCAGCGCCAGCGGCAACGCAGCGGCATCGAGCGCCTGCCGCCACTCCGCGAGCCCGGCGATCGCCAGCGGAAACTGCACTTCGACAGCGCCATAGCCGGCCGCCCTTGCCGCCAGCACCCTTGCCGCCAGCCGGCGGGCGTCGGGGAAAAGCAGGGAAAGGTTGGCGGAGAAACGCAGCATGGCGCGGGGACGGAACAACCGTGGTCCGGCAAGGTAACGCCGGTGCGGCAGGGGGACAAGCCGCCGCTATAATCGCCGCCCCGCCCTCGCCGCCTGCCCTCTTCCCGATGCTCGATCCCGTCAGCCAGCTGATCCTCCGCAACGGCGACCGGCTGCCGGCCGGAAAACTGCTGGTCGTCAATCCGCCGGCCGACGATCTGCCGCGCGAGCTCGCGGCACGAGACGACCTGCAACTGCACTGGTTCACCCAGGACCGGGCCGATGCGCAGGCACTGGCCGCACAGGGTGTGGCGGTCGAGTTCGGCGCCGCTCCGGCCGGCAACGAGACGTATGCCGCCGTTCTGTTGCTGCATCCCAAGGAACGCGCACTGGCCGAGTTCCTGTTGTTCCTCGCCCGCTCGCGCGTCGCAGCCGGAGGTTCGCTGTGGCTGGCCGGCGAAAACAAGGGCGGTATCCGCGGCACCGAAAAACGTCTGGCCGAGGCCGGCATCCAGGTCGAGACGATCGACAGTGCGCGCCACTGCCGACTGGTCAAGGTATCGCCGAAGTCGGCGGGAACGCCGTTCAGTCTCGAGGACTGGCTGGAAGTGACGGCACTCGACATCGGCAGCGGGACGCTCGCCGTCGCTTCGCTGCCCGGCGTCTTCAGCGCCGGCCGCCTCGACGACGGCACGGCGCTGCTGCTCGGCACGCTGGACAGCGTGCGGGCCGGCCGCGTGCTCGACATGGGATGCGGGGCCGGCGTGATCGGCGCCTGGCTGAAAAAGAACAATCCGGCACTGACCGTCGATCTGGCCGACAGCAACGCACTGGCCGTGACCGCCAGCGAATGGACGCTGCGCGAGAACGGTCTGGACGCCCGGGTGTTCGCCAGCGACGGCTTCAGCGCCGTCAGCGGCACCTACGACTGGATCGTCAGCAATCCGCCGTTCCACAACGGCATCGCCACCGACTACCGCTTCGTCGAGCGGTTCATCGCCGACGCACCGCGCTTCCTGCGGCCCGGCGGCCGGCTGCGCATCGTCGCCAATGCGCACCTGAAATACCTGCCGGCCATCCAGCGTGCTTTCGGCAACGCCCGCACGCTCACCGAAAATTCCCGCTTCCGGATCTACGAAGCCGTCCGCAGCTGAAATCAGTGGCCGTCGAGCTGGCACACCAGTGTCGACGGATCGCTGTCGAGGTGGCCGGCAGCGCCATGGCTGCGCAGGCGCTCGGCAGCAAACGCTGCCAGCGGCAGCGATAGCCCCTGTTCGCGCGCCAGCACACCGGCATTGTCCAGATCCTTGAGCAGGGTCCGCACCTTCCAGGCCACCGGCTCGAAAGTGTGCGTCGCCATCCGCGGCGCCAGGATCTGCAGCGGCCTCGAATCGGCAAAGCCGCCGGCGAAGGCTTCCGGCAGACGCGCGGCATCGACACCGGCCCGCCCGGCCAGCGCCACCACTTCCGCGATGGCCAGTGCGTTGAGGCCGACGATCAGCTGGTTGCAGACTTTCGCCACCTGACCACTGCCGACCGGCCCCAGATGCGTGCAGCGCGCCGCCAGCGGTGCCAGCAGCGGTCGCAGCCGATCGATGTCCGCCGGCGCGCCGCCGGCCATCACGGCCAGCGTACCGGCCTGTGCTCCCGGCACACCGCCGGAAACCGGTGCGTCCACCCAGCGCATCCCGCTGCGCTCATGCAGGCGCGCGGCAAAATCGCGAGTCGCCGCCGGCAGGATCGAAGAGAAATCGACGAGCAGCTTGCCGGCACCGCCGCCGGCAACAACGCCGTCGGCAGCGAATACGACAGCCTCTACTGCCGCGGTGTCGGCCACACAGAGCATGACTACGTCCGCCTCGCGGGCCAGCGCGGCGGGCGATACCGCCACCCGTGCGCCGGCAGCGCGCAGGACTTCGCTCCTGTCGGCGGAACGGTTCCAGACCGTCAACGGAAAGCCGGCCGCCAGCAGGCGCCGCGCCATGGGCACTCCCATCAGCCCCAGGCCGATGAATCCGATTCGTTGCACGCGGGTCGTCTCCCCTGAAAGCCTGAGCCCCGTCAGGCCAGGATGGCGATACTGCCGCTTGCCACGCGTTGCGCCAACAGGGTCATGCCCATCACGCCCTGCTTGTCGGTTTCCTCGCTGACCAGCAACACATTGGAACGTGCTTCTTCGCAACGCAGCACCCGCCAGATCTCGGTCCGGCCGCCACCGGCCCGCATCCGCAGACGGTCGCCGGCACGCAGGGCGGCGACCCGCCGCATCGCATCGACGGCACCGTTCTCCTCGCGCTTGCGGAGCAGCGAGTCATCCATTACGCGCTGCCAGGACACCGGCGCAGCACGATCCGGCGCGCTGAACGGCGGCAACGGCACCAGATGTGGCCGCGGTGCGCCGGGTTCCAGCATGAAAGCCAGCATCGTCAGCAAGGCATCGTCGAGCCGCGTGAGGGCTTCCGTACACCGGGCCGGACTACCAAACAGCACCGGCGAGAACGGATGCAGACGATCACGGAAATCGCGCACGCCCTGCAGCAGGAAGGCCGATTCCCCGGGACGCCCGTGCGGCAGACGCCGCAGCAACCAGCCGAGCATGGCCAGCAGACGGCGGGCCTGTTGCCAGCGTGCGCTGTCATGACCTTCGCGACGCAGCAGCGACGCCAGCGCCGGCACCCAGTCCTGCTGCAGGGTGGTTGCCATGGCCGGACTCACCGGACGGCCGGCCAGCAGGCTGTTGTAGGTTTCGATGAGATGGCTATCGGGCATGACACGGCCTCCGGAACGACGTCTGCCGGACATCGTCTTGCCGGGGTACGTACAGTCACATACGTACAGTTGCGCGTTCCGTGCGACCAGCGGCAAACTCCGGCATGGGCAGTCAGTGTTGCGCAAAAATGCCGCAAAAAACGTTCCGGAAAACAATTCTTAATGACGACACGGCAGTACCATTCGCGTGTCTGGTTACGGAGACGTGCATGTTGGCCCGCCTGCTGTTTTTACTGTTCTTTTTCTGCATGACGACCTCCGGCGCCAGCCGCGCAGAAACCGCCCTGACGCCGGGTGAAGAGGAGATCCCGGGCTTTGCCGTGGTCCAGCGCGGCCACGGGCTGTCCCTGCACCGGAACAACTACATCCTTCCGGCCACCTGGAGCTCGGACTACAACGGCAAGTCGACGGAAATCATTTACCAGCTGAGCATCAAGCAGCGGCTGTTCGTCAACAACCTGTATGCGGGATATACCCAGAAATCGTTCTGGCAGGCCTTCAACCGCGATGCGTCGGCCCCGTTCCGGGAAACCAACTACAACCCGGAGATCTTCTACCGCTGGCTGCCCGGCGACGACATGTTCCGGCGCTGGCATCTGGACCGCTGGGGCTTCGACGCCGGTTTCGAACACGAATCGAACGGTCGCACCTGGCCGGATTCGCGCAGTCTCAACCGCTTTTATTTCGCGCCGTTCCGCGTGGCCAGCGACGGCCACAACCTGTGGTACCTGAAGGCGTGGCACCGCCTGCGGGAAAACGAAAAGAACGGCCCGCTCGACCAGGGCGGCGACGACAACCCGGACTACTACCGTTATTCCGGCTGGACCCAGATCGAATACATCCACCACTTCCGCAACCAGTGGATGGCGCAGGCGATGACTCGCGGCAATCTCGCCACCGGCCGCGGCGCCTTCGAGCTGAAGATCAGCGTACCGGCACCCGACCGCTCCTTCTTCTGGATGCTTGACGTATTCAACGGTTACGGCGAGAGCCTGATCGACTACAACCACAATACGACGCGTATCGGGCTCGGCATCCTGTTCAATCGCTGAACGCGGAGACGGCGCTCAGGCCTGCAGCCAGGCCAGCGCCGCCGTACCCGGCTCACCGCCGGCAAACGCGAGAAAACAGGTGTCGGCAGGCGCTGCCGCCGGCACCACGCAGTATTCACGCAATTCGTCGCGCCGGAATGCATGTACCGTCACCGGTTCGCCGACGCTGCAGCCGGCGAGCAGGCGTTCGATGTTGCCGTGGGTGGCGCGCAGGCCGCCAAGCGCGACGATGACGTCACCGGCGGACAAACCGGCGCGCATGGCCGGCGACGCGTCGAAGCAATGCTGGATGCGTGCACCGAGGGCATCGGTTGCCGTACGGATGCCGAGCGACGGTCGCACCCGCCGGGATTTGCTGCCGGGCTTGCCGCCGTTGTCGGCCGCGCTGTCGGCCGGCCGCAGGTGATGCTCGATACCGACGAACGCCAGCAGCTCCGGCAACGGCAGATCCTGCGTGCCGTACACTGCCGCGCCGGCCAGCGCACGCAACGACTCGCCACCCAGCTCGACCAGCAGGGCCTCGATGCCGTCCTCGGGCACACCGATGCCGGGCCGGCCATACCGCTGCCACAGCGCACGCATGAGGTCGTCCAGCGTGCGTGCACCGCCGGTGGCACGCCGCAAGGCCAGATCGAACGCCAGCGCAACCAGTGCGCCCTTCGCGTAGTAGCTCACGATCGCATTCGGCGAGTTCTCGTCCTGCCGGTAGAACTTCGTCCAGGCATCGAAACTGGAGTCGGCCACGCTCTGCTTGAGACGGCCCGGTGAGCGCAGCACGCGGGTGATGTTCTGGCCCAGCAGCTCCAGGAACGAGGACGGCGATATCACACCGGCACGCACCAGCATCAGATCGTCGTAGTAGGAGGTGAAACCTTCGAAGGCCCACAGCTGGCGCGTGTAGTTCTCGCGCGTCAGATCGTAGGGCAGGAACGCCGCCGGCTTGATCCGCTTGACGTTCCAGGTATGGAAATATTCGTGGCTGCACAGCCCGAGGAACTGCCGGTAGCCGTCACGGACGGCTACCGGATCATCCGTGGATGCCGGCAGGTCATCGCGGGCCGCGAGCAACGAGGTGGAGGCGCGGTGTTCGAGTCCGCCGTAGCCCTCACCCACCGCCTGCACCAGGAACAGATAGCGGTCCATCGGCGCCGGCTCGCCGAACAGGCGGATCTGGGCGGCACATATTTTTTCCAGATCGCGGCACAGGCGCGCCAGATCGCAGCGGTGCACGCCGCTGATCACCACGTCATGCGGAACGCCGCAGGCGATGAAGCGCGAGTGACTGAACGTGCCCATCTCCACCGGGTGGTCGATCAGCTCATCGTAGTTATCGGCTTCGTAATCACCGAACTCCCACAAGCCGGTGCCGGTCGCCGTACGCAGCGTCGTTGCCACCCTCCAGGCAACATAGCCCTCGCCGGCCGGACGCTCGATGCGCACCCGACAGGGGCGCTGCTCACGATCCGCCGCGGCGAGAAAAACCGAGGGTCCGTTGAAATAGCCGTGCGTGACATCGAGATGCGCAGCCCGTACCGAAAGATCCCAGGCATAGATGTCGCAGGTCACCGTCAGCGGGCCCGGCACCGGTGCGCACTGCCAGGTCGTCTTGTCCGTTTTCGTGCATTCGACGCGATGCCCGGCGCTCTCGGCGCGCAGTTCGACGATGTTCTTCGCGAATTCACGGATCATGTAGCTGCCGGGAATCCACGCCGGCAGGAAAAAACGTTGCCCGGCCGGATCGGGATCGGCCACCGTGCAGCTGACGCGGAAAACGTGTGCCGCCGGATCAAGCGGCACGATCCGGTAAACCACCGGCGCCGGCGCGCTTGCGTCAGCCGAGCACATCGGCGATGTCGGCATTGATCTGCGCCAGTACGGCGCGCGGGTCCGCGGCTGCCGTTACCGGACGACCGATAACCAGATGGGTGGCGCCGTCGCGGATCGCGTCTCCCGGCGTGACGATGCGGCGCTGGTCGCCGGCATCGCTGCCGGCCGGCCGGATGCCCGGTGTCACGTAGAGAAAGCCGCGGCGACACTCCTCGCGCAACAGCGCCGTCTCGCGGGCACTGCACACCACGCCGTCGAGCGCACAGTCCTCGGCCAGTCGCGCCAGCCGCTCGACCTGCTCGGCAACCGGCACCTCGATACCGCTGTCGGCCAGGTCATCCTGCTCCATGCTGGTCAGCACCGTGACCGCGATCAGCAACGGTTGCCGGCCGGAATGACGATCGATGGCTTCGCGCGCGGCAAGCATCATGCGCCGGCCACCGCTGGCATGGACATTCACCATCCACACGCCGAGCTCCGCCGCCGCGCGGCAGGCACCGGCCACGGTATTCGGGATGTCGTGGAATTTCAGGTCGAGAAATACTTCGAAACCGAGCTCATGCAGGCCGGTCACGACCTGCGGCCCGGCAGCCGTGAACAGTTCCTTGCCGACCTTGACGCGACAGGCACGGGGATCGAGACGGCGCGCCATGGCGAGCGCATCGCGCGAATGGCTGAAATCGAGGGCGACGATGACGCGTCGCTCATCCGGGAAAGTCGTCATGCACTCCTGCCGGCAATCTGCAACGTGCCCCAACCGTGGCACCCCGGGCACATCCACAACACGGACCGCGAATGGAATCCGCACTGCGTGCAAACATACACGCCGGCAGCCGCCGGCGGATCATTTTCCGGCGTCGCGGCGGTCAGCAAGGCATCGACCGACGGTGCCGCCTGGCCTGCCGGCACCGGCAGACGGGCGAGGAAACGGGCCAGTACGTCACGCACCACCGGCGCCGCTCCCGGGTGACCGGCGAGCAGTTCGCGCAGGGCGGCAATGGCGGCGTCGACGTTGCCCGCCATGATATCGAGCTCGACCAGATCGATGCGGGCACGGGCGCAGGCAGCATCGAAATCCAGCGCCCGCTTCAGCAGGCGGCGGGCCACGGCGCTTTCTCCGGCCTGAAGCTCCTTCTCCGCCAGCTCGCAACAGTAATGAGCGGCCGATGCGCTGACCGACGGCTCCACCGCTGCCAGTCGCTCGGCCACCGTCAGCGCGCTGTGCCAGTCGCGCTCGAGTTCATAGATGCGCGCCAGCTGCCGCAGTGCCTGCTGCGCGAACTGACTCTGGCGATCAACCAGTCCCTGGAACTGCAGTTCCGCACGATCGAGCATGCCCGCGGCGAAGTAATCGCGGCCCAGCTCGAAATCGACGTGATCGGTCTGCTCGCGGGTGATGCCGGCCATGCTGCGCAGGCGCTCGTGGAGCTCGGTGGCCCGCCCGGTCTCCCCCCGCTTGCGGAACAACGCACCCAGCGACAGGTGCGCCTCGAAGTTCTCGGCATCGAAAGCAAGCGCCCGCGCCACCGCCGTCAGCGAGGAATTCTTGCCGCTGCCGCTTTCACGCACCACGGACTGCAGGTAATTGCGGATGTTCTGGGCTTCTTCCAGGCGCCGGCGGAGGCGGCCTTGCCGGAAACCGAGGTACCAGCCGGCAGCCACGGCCGCAAACAACAGGGCGAACAGCAGGATGGTGGAAGTCATGCCCATGCCGGCAGGCCTTTCAGGAGCGACGCCCGGACTGACCGGCAAACAAACCGGCCATCAGGCCGCACAGGGCACCGGCGATGAACGCGAGCACCACCAGCAGGCCGGTGCGCAGCGCAACCTGCGGCCAGAAGAGCAGGTCGAGCACGACAACATCGCGATTGGCAGCGCTGATGTACAGGCCGAGCACGCAGGCCAGAATGCCGGCGACGACGAGCAGGAGGCTGCCGAGACGCTTCACGGGCCGCTCCCGGTGGGAAAAGTCAGTCGACCGAGCCGCCGGATGCCGCGCGCGGCGTGAACACGCCGCCATTGCGGGCAATTTCTTCCTGCAGGCTTTCGTTGACACGATCCCGGAGCTCTTTCCCGGGCTTGAAGTGGGGAACGTACTTGCCCTGCAGGTCGACCGATTCGCCGGTCTTGGGATTGCGGCCGGTACGCGGCGCGCGGAAGTGCAGGGAAAAACTGCCGAAGCCACGAATCTCGATCCGCCCGCCGTTGGCGAGCATCTCGGACATGTCCTCGAGCATGGTCTTCACGGCGAGTTCCACATCCTTGACCGAAAGCTGCGACTGGCGGGCGGCAATGCGCTCGATCAGTTCCGACTTGGTCATGGACCCGTTGCTGTCGTGTTCCACGACGAACCCCCGCTCCGAACTCCGGAAAAATGGACCGGCCCGTTGCCGGACCGGTCCGCTTTCTTCACCGGAGGATCACTCGCCCCGGCTGCCCATCTGCGCCTTGATCAGGTCGCCGATGGTCTTCGGACCTTCACCCGCGGTGTCCTGGTTACGCAGGCCTTCGAGGGCTTCACGCTCTTCGCTGACGTCCTTGGCCTTGATGGACAGGCCGATGGAGCGGTTCTTGCGGTCCAGGACCACGATCTTGGCCTCGACCTCGGCGCCGGCCTTCAGCACGTCGGCCGCGCTTTCCACGCGATCACGGCTGATTTCCGACACCTTGATGTAACCCTCGACGTTCTCGGCCAGGGTCACAACCGCACCTTTTGCGTCAACTTCCTTCACTACGCCCTTGACTATACTGCCTTTTTCGTTGACAGCAACATAGTCGGCGTACGGGTCCTGGGCCAGTTGCTTGATACCCAGGGAGATCCGGCCGTGCTCGGCGTCGATGGACAGGACGGTGGTATCCACTTCCTGACCCTTGGCGTACTTGCGCACGGCTTCCTCACCCGCCTCGTCCCACGAGATGTCGGAGAGGTGGACCAGACCGTCGATGCCGCCGTCCAGGCCGATGAAGATGCCGAAGTCGGTGATCGACTTGACCGTGCCCTTGATGCGGTCGCCCTTCTTGTACTTGTCGGCGAAGGACTCCCACGGGTTCTTCTTGCACTGCTTGATGCCCAGCGAGATGCGGCGGCGCTCCTGGTCGATGTCAAGGATCATCACCTCGACCTCGTCGCCGATGCTGACGACCTTGGACGGGTGGATGTTCTTGTTGGTCCAGTCCATCTCGGACACGTGGACCAGACCTTCAATACCCGGCTCCAGCTCGGCGAAGCAGCCGTAGTCGGTGAGGTTGGTGACGCGCGCCTTGACCTTGCTGCCGACCGGGTAGCGGCCGACGATGGCGTGCCACGGATCCTCGCCCAGTTGCTTGAGGCCCAGCGACACGCGGTTCTTTTCGCGATCGAACTTGAGGACCTTGACCTGGATTTCCTGGCCGACTTCGACGATCTCGCTCGGATGCTTGATGCGCTTCCAGGACATGTCGGTGATGTGCAACAGGCCGTCGATGCCGCCGAGGTCGACGAACGCACCGTAGTCGGTGAGGTTCTTGACGATGCCCTTGACTTCCATGCCTTCCTGGAGCTGCGACAGCAGTTCCTGGCGCTCGGCACTGTTCTCGGCTTCCATCACGGCGCGACGCGAAACAACGACGTTGTTGCGCTTGGCGTCCAGCTTGATGACCTTGAACTCGAGTTCCTTGCCTTCCAGGTGCGCGGTGTCGCGTACCGGACGGACGTCGACCAGCGAACCCGGCAGGAACGCGCGGATCGATTCGATGTCGACGGTGAAACCGCCCTTGACCTTGCCGTTGATGATGCCGCGTACCGTGGCATTGTCGGTGAAGAGCTTCTCGAGCTTGATCCAGGCTTCGGCGCGCTTGGCTTTTTCGCGCGACAGGCGCGTGTAGCCCATGCCGTCGTCGATCGCATCGACGACTACCGTCACCTCGTCACCGACGCTGACGTCGAAATCGCCGCGGTCGGTAAGGAATTCCTGTTTGGCGATCACGCCCTCGGACTTCAATCCGGCGTTGACGATCACCCAGTCGCTGTCGACGGATACCACGATACCCGTGACGACGGCGCCACGATCAACGTCAAGACCCTTGACGCTCTTCTCGAAGAGTTCGGCAAAACTTTCCATCTTTGAATGCACCTTGCGATTGCCGCACCTGCCAGTTCCGGCGCGGGTCAGTGAGTGAAAACGCCGAGGCCTGCACGCGTCTGGCGTTGAGCGCAGGCTGGCTCCCCCAGCGGGATCGCTGATCGTTTTCCGTACACCGCCCGGATCAGGCGAGGCCGCGGGCGCGTACGGCGACCATGATTTGCTGAAAGACTTCCTCGCGACCGAGATGCGTGCTGTCGATGACCACGGCATCCGGGGCGGGCCTCAGGGGGGCTACCGGCCGGTTGCGGTCGCGGTCGTCACGGGCGCGCAGCTCCTCGACGAGGCGCGGCAAATTAGCACTAACCCCTTGGCCAAGCAACTGTTTTTCCCTTCTGCGGGCCCGCTCTTCCACGTCCGCATCGAGGAAGATCTTCACCCGGGCAGCGGGGAAAACGACGGTGCCCATGTCGCGGCCGTCGGCCACCAGGCCGGGGGCCCGGGCGAAGCCCCGCTGCAGGTCCAGCAGGGCCGAGCGGACAGCCGGATGGCCGGATATCCGGGACGCCATCTGGCCCACGTCTTCTTCCCGGATCCGGTCGCCGACCTCACGGCCGGCCAGCAGGACACGCACCGGTTCGCCCGGCTCGCCCTCCTCGAAGCCGACCGGCAGGTCGGCCGCTTCGCGGGCCAGGGCCGGCTCGTCGGCCGGATCGACGCCCTTGTCCAGGGCTGCCAGCGCCAGCAGGCGGTACAGCGCCCCGCTGTCCAGGATGTGGAAGCCGAGGGTGCGGGCCACCATCAGGGCCACGCTGCCCTTGCCCGAGCCGCTGGGCCCGTCGATGGCGATGACCGGAACCTGACCCATGGTCAGACCTGCTCCACGCGGATGCGGATCCCCGCCCGGCCGGCCAGCTGGTCGAACCCCGGGAAACTGGTGCCGACCGTCGCGCAGTCGTGGATGAGGATTTCGCCTTTTGCCCGCAGGGCCGCCACGGTGAACGACATGGCGATGCGGTGGTCGTTGTGACTGGTGATTTCGCCGCCGCCGAAGACCGGGCCTTCTCCGCAGCCCTCGATCACGATGCCGTCCGGCGTCGGCCGGGCATCGATGCCCAGCGTCTTCAGGCCGTCGGCCATGACCTGGATGCGGTCGCTTTCCTTCACCCGCAGCTCTTCGGCACCGGTGAGCACGGTACGACCGGTCGCGCAGGACGCGGCCACGAACAGCACCGGGAACTCGTCGATGGCCAGCGGCACCAGTGCTTCGGGAATGTCGATGCCCCTGAGTTCTGCGTGGCGCACGCGGATATCCGCCACCGGCTCGCCGCCGACGATGCGCTCGTTCAGCACCGTCAGGTCGCCGCCCATGAGTTTCAGGATGTCGATCACGCCCGTCCGCGTCGGGTTGATGCCGACATGCTCGAGCACGATGTCGGAGCCGGGAGCGATCGATGCCGCCACCATGAAGAAGGCGGCAGAGGAAATATCGGCCGGGACGTCGATGCGGCAGGCCTTCAGCCGGCCGCCGCCTTTCAGGCTGATCCGGTTGCCCTCCGTTTTCACCTCATAACCAAAACCGCGCAGCATGCGCTCGCTGTGATCGCGGGTCGGGGCGGGCTCGGTGACCGACGTTTCGCCGTCGGCCCACAAACCGGCCAGCAGGATCGCGCTCTTTACCTGTGCGCTGGCTACCGGCAGGTCGTAATGAATGCCCTTGAGCTGGCGGCCGCCGCGGATTTTCACCGGCGGCGTGCCTTTCTCTCCGGTGGTGAGGATTTCCGCGCCCATCAGACGCAACGGTTTCGCGGCACGCTCCATCGGCCGCTTGCTCAGCGAAGAGTCGCCGGTGAGTTCGCTGTCGAACGCCTGCGCGGACAGGATGCCGGACAACAGACGCATCGAAGTGCCGGAGTTGCCCATGTACAGGGCCGAAGACGCCGCTTTCAGCCCATGCAGTCCGACGCCATGCACCCGCACGCGGCCGGCGGCCGGGCCTTCGATGACCACGCCCAGGTCGCGGAATGCCTGCAGGGTGGCCAGCGCATCCTCGCCCTCGAGAAACCCCTCGACTTCGGTGATCCCGTCGGCGAGCGAGCCAAGCATGATCGAGCGGTGCGAGATGGATTTGTCGCCCGGCACGCGCAGACGGCCGCTGACGGAACCGCCGGGAGCAACGCGGTACTTGGTATCGCTGTGGGTCATGATCGATTTCCGGTCGAGCATTTCCGGTTCGCCTGCCTGCACCAGCTGGTGCGCGGTGACGTAGCCGGTTTGCAGATTCATGGCAGTGAAATGGTCGCGGGCACTCTTGGCACGGGTGAAAACGCCGAGCAGCGTCTCGCCATCGCCGGCGGCGATGGCGGAGCGCATCGCGTCGAGATCGCGGGTATAACGTGCCAGCACCTTGAGCGCGGCGTCGCGGTTGCTGAGGAAAATGTCGCGCCACATCACCGGGTCGCTGGAAGCAATGCGGGTGAAGTCGCGGAATCCGCCGGCGGCATAGCGGAAGATCTCGCGGTTGTCCTGCAGGTGCGCGAGGCAGTCGACCAGGGTATAGGCCAGCAGATGCGGCAAATGACTGGTGGCCGCCAGCACTTCGTCGTGGTGTTCCGGCGTCATCACCAGCACCTGCGCGCCGACGGCTTCCCACAGCGCGCGAACGCGGTGCAGCGCATCCAGCGCCGTACTGTCGAGCGGGGTCAGGATCACCTTGTGATTGACGTACAGCTCCGGATTGGCGGCGGCGACACCGCTCTTTTCGGCACCGGCGATCGGATGCCCCGGCACGAAACCGGAAGGCAGCCGGCCCAGTGCTTCGCGCGCGGCCGCCACCACGGCGCCCTTCACGCTGCCGACATCGGTGATTACCGCATCCGGCGCCAGTACGTCGCGCACCGAGGCCAGAACGGATGCGGTGGCGCCCACCGGCATGGCAAGCACGACCAGATCGGCACCGCGCACCGCTTCGCGCGGGTCCGCGCAGGCGACATCGATCAGACCCAGCGCAAAACCTTCGTCCAGCGTGCGCTGTGAACGCGCGCTGGCGGCGATCGTCTCCACCATGCCGCGCTTTTTCATGGCGGCCGCCAGCGAACCGCCGATCAACCCGAAACCGAGGAATGCAGCTCGCCGGAAGCGCGGAAGCATGGACGTACTCATGCAAGCACCTTCTGCAGGGCCTGCAGGAAACGGGCGTTCTCCTCGCGGGTGCCGATGCTGACCCGCAGGTGGCGCGGCATGCCGTAACCGGCCAGCGGCCGCACGATGACACCCTCGCGCAGCAGGGCATCGAAGACCGGCTGCGCCGTGCGCGCGCAGTCAAAGGCCACGAAATTGCCGATCGAGGGAATGACGCCCAGCCCCAGACCGGACAACCCCCGCATCACCTGTGCCAGACCTTCGCGGTTGGTCGCCACCGAACGCGCGAGGTAATCGGCATCGTCGAGTACCGCTTCCGCCGCCGCCAGTGCCGGTGTCGACACATTGAACGGCTGCCGCACCCGGTTGAGCAGGTCGGCGATCTGCGGCGAGCTGACGCTGTAACCCACGCGCAGGGCCGCCAGACCGTAGGCCTTGGAAAAGGTCCGCGTCACGATCAGGTTCGGATAGCGGGCAATGTACGACAGTCCGTCCGGATAACGCGGATCGTCGACGTACTCGCTGTAGGCCTCGTCGAGCACGACCACGACCTGCTCCGGCACCGCCGCCATGAATTTCCCGAAGGCGGCGCGATCGAACCAGGTGCCGGTGGGATTGTTGGGGTTGGCCAGCCAGACGACGCTCGCGTCCTGTGCCGCGACCGCCATCTTTTCCAGATCGTGGCCGAAACTGCGCGACGGTACGGAAACGGATTCGGCACCCGTCGCCTGGGTGGCGATCGGGTACACGGCGAAAGCGTACTGACTGAAAACCGAGCGCCGCCCCGGGCCGAGGAACACCCGGGCAACCATGTCCAGCAGATCGTTCGAGCCATTGCCCAGGGTCAAACGCGCCGGATCAAGATTGAAACGTTCGCCGATTTTCTTCTTGAGCGCATAGCCGCCGCCGTCCGGGTACAGGGTGATCTCCCGCAGCACGCGCTCGACGGCTGCCGTCGCCCGCGGCGACGGCCCCAGCGGATTCTCGTTGCTGGCCAGCTTGACGATGTTGCCGATGCCCAGCTCGCGCTCCAGTTCGCTGATCGGCTTGCCCGGGACGTAGGGCGAGAGCGACTGCATCCCGTCGACGGCGAGCGTACGGAAGTCGGTTGCCATGTTCAGAGGACCGCTTTCGGATAGGACCCGAGCACGCGGACGTCCAGCGCCTCTGCCGTCACGGCGGTCAGCGCCTGCTGCACCTGCGGATCGCTTTCGTGGCCTTCGAAATCGATGAAGAACACGTAGCTCCACTTGGTGTTCTTCGACGGCCGCGTCTCGATGCGGGTGAGCGAGATGCCGGCCTGGTAGAACGGCTCCAGCAGCTTGTAGAGCGCGCCCGGCTTGTCCCGGGTCGACACCAGCAGGGAAGTCTTGTCGTCGCCGGAACGCACCACCGGCTCGCGACCGATGATCAGGAACCGGGTCGTATTGTTCGGGTTGTCCTCGATGTTCTCCGCGACCCGGCTGAGACCGTAAAGCTCGGCCGCCATTTCGCCGGCGATCGCCGCCGCGTGCCATTCGCCACGGATCCGGCGCGCCGCCTCGGCATTCGACGATACGGCCACCCGCTCGACCGTCGGCAGATGGGTATCGAGCCATTGCCGGCACTGCGCCAGCGACTGCTGGTGCGAATACACGCGGGTAATGTTCTCGCGCTTGTTCGACTCGCTCAGCAGCAGGTGATGATGGATGCGCAGCTCGACCTCGCCGCATACCCGCAGACCGAAACGCATGAAGCTGTCCAGCGTGTGGGTGATCATGCCCTCGGTGGAGTTTTCCACCGGCACCACGCCGTAGTTCACCGCAGCGGCTTCCACTTCGCGGAAGACATCGTCGATGGAGGCCAGCGGCACGGTGGTCGCGCCGTGGCCGAAATGCTTGATGGCCGCCTGCTGGGTGAAGGTGCCTTCCGGCCCGAGATAGGCGACGCGCAGCTTCTGTTCCAGCGCCAGGCAGGCCGACATGATCTCGCGGAATACCCGCGCCACCGCCTCGCCGTCCAGCGGCGCGTTTTCCGCGTCGCGCATCCGGCGCAAGACCTGTGCCTCGCGTTCGGGACGATAAAAGACCGTCGCCTCGCCGTCGGCAGCCCGCTTGACGTCGGCAACGCGGTGCGCGCAACGCGCCCGCTCGACGATCAGGGCGCGGATGCGGTCGTCGATGCCATCGATCTGCTCGCGCAGTTTTTTCAGCTCGTCTTCGGAACCCATGGTGTCAGCCGTGACGGTTGGCGAAATCCTTCATGAACGCGATGAGCGCCTCGACGGCCGCTTCCGGCACCGCGTTGTAGATGCTGGCGCGCATGCCGCCGACCGAACGGTGTCCGGCCAGATTCAGCAGGCCGGCGGCTTCGGCTTCCCTGAGGAACGGCTTTTCCAGGCCGGCGTTCTCCAGCGTGAACGGCACGTTCATCAACGAGCGGTAGCGGGGATCGACCGGGTTGGCGTAAAAGCCGCTGCCATCGATGTAGTGGTAGAGACGGGACGCCTTGCGACGATTGGTTTCCGCCATCGCCGCGACACCGCCCTGGCGCTTGAGCCACTGGAACACCAGGCCCGAGAGGTACCAGGAATAGGTCGAGGGCGTGTTGTACATCGAGCCGTTGTCGGCCTGCACCTTGTAGTCGAGCATGGTCGGCGTGCCGGGAATGACCTCGCCGATCAGATCCTCGCGCACGATGACCACCACCAGTCCGGCCGGCCCGATGTTCTTCTGCGCACCGGCATAGATCAGACCGTATTTCGACACGTCGATCGGGCGCGACAGGATGGTCGACGACAGGTCGGCAACCACCGGGACCTTCACATCCGGCACGAATTCATATTCCACGCCGTGGATGGTCTCGTTGGGCGTGATGTGCAGGTAGGCGGCATTCTTCGAGAACTTCCAGCCGGCCGGATCCGGCACGGTGGTGAAATTTTCCGCCTCGGCACTGGCCGCCACGTTCACGTCGCAGAACTTGCGGCCTTCCAGGATCGCCTTGGTGGACCACATGCCGGTATTGACGTAATCGGCCTTCTTCTTTCCGCGCAGCAGGTTCATCGGCACCATCGCGAACTGCGTGGTGGCGCCCCCCTGCAGGAACAGCACCTTGTAGTTCGCCGGCACGGCCAGCAACTCGCGCAGGTCGCGCTCGGCGGCCTCGGCAATTGCCACGAAATCAGCGCCGCGATGGCTCATCTCCATCACCGACAGGCCCTTGCCGTGCCAGTCGGGCAGCTCGGCCTGGGCCTGCTTCAGCACTTCTTCCGGCAGCGCGGCAGGGCCCGCGCAGAAATTCCACTTGCGGGACATCTTCACTCCGCTCCCGTGTTCGTTTCGTTGCTGTCCGGAGCAGCTCCTTCTGCCGGCACGTCGCCTTCGTCCTCACCCATGTCCTCGACACGCACCACACCGACCAGCTTCTCGCCGGCATCCAGCTTGATCAGCGTCACGCCCTGCGCGTTGCGGCCGGTTTCGCGCACTTCGTCGACGCGGGTGCGCACCAGCGTGCCCTGGTCGGAAATCAGCATCAGCTGATCGGCATCGTGCACCTGCACGGCGGCCACCAGCGCCCCGTTGCGGTCGGACGTCTGGATGGCAATGGTGCCGCCGCCGCCGCGGCCCTGCAGGCGGAATTCATCGACCGGCGTACGCTTGCCGTAGCCGTTGGCACAGGCGGTGAGCACCTGCGCGGTCGGGTCGGCGACGATCAGCGACACTACGCGCACGCCGTCCGGCATGCGGATGCCGCGTACGCCGGCGGCGTTGCGGCCCATGGCGCGCACGTCAGCCTCGTGGAAGCGGATTGCCTGGCCTTCGTTGGAGAACAGCATGATGTCGTTGTCGCCGCTGGTGAGCGCGACGCCGACCAGCTTGTCGTCGCCGTCGAGATCGATGGCGATGATGCCGGCGGTACGCGGACGCGAGAACGCCTCCAGCTCGACCTTCTTCACGGTACCGTCGCCGGTGGCCATGAACACGTACTTGCCCTGCTCGAAGCCCTTGCCCTTGAGCGGCAGGATCGCCGTGACCTTCTCGTGGTCGGCCAGCGACAGCAGGTTGACCAGCGGCTTGCCGCGCGAGCCGCGGCCACCCTGCGGCAATTCGTAGACCTTGATCCAGTACACACGGCCGGTCGAGGTGAAGCACAGCACGGTGTCGTGCATGTTCGCCACCAGCAGGTGCTCGACGTAGTCCTCTTCCTTCACTGCCGTCGCGCTCTTGCCGCGGCCACCGCGCTTCTGGGCGCGGTAGTCGGACAGCGGCTGCGTCTTCGCGTAGCCGGCGTGGGAAATGGTGAGCACCACCGCCTCGTTGGCGATCAGGTCCTCGGTGGACAGGTCTTCGCGGCTGGCAACGATTTCCGAACGGCGCTCGTCGCCGAACTGCTCGCGTACTGCCACCAGTTCGCTGCGGATCACCTGCATCAGGCGCTCCGGGCTGGCCAGGATCAGGCCCAGCTCGCGGATGGTGTCGAGCAGATCGCCGTATTCGGCAATCAGTTTTTCGTGCTCGAGGCCGGTAAGCTTCTGCAAGCGCAGTTCGAGGATGGCCTGTGCCTGTTCCTCGCTCAGGAAATACTTGCCGTCACGCAGGCCAAGCCGGGCCGGCAGACCTTCCGGCCGGCAGGCATTCTCGTCGCCGGCGCGGGCCAGCATCTCGTTGACCACACCGGGCACCCAGCCCTGCGCCACCAGCGCTTCGCGCGCCTCGTTGGCCGTAGGCGACGCCTTGATCAGCGCGATGACCGGATCGATGTTGGCCAGCGCTACCGCAAGACCCTCGAGGATGTGGCCGCGTTCGCGCGCCTTGCGCAGCTCGAATACCGTGCGGCGGGTCACCACTTCGCGGCGGTGACGGATGAATGCCTCGATGAACTCGCGCAGGTTCAGCGTCTTCGGCTGGCCATCGACCAGCGCGACCATGTTGATGCCGAACACGCTCTCCAGCTGGGTCTGCGAGTAGAGGTTGTTCAGCACCACGTCCGCCATCGAATCCTTCTTGATCTCGATGACGATGCGCATGCCGTCCTTGTCGGACTCGTCGCGCAGCTCGGCAATGCCCTCGATTGCCTTGTCCTTCACCAGCTCGGCGATCTTCTCGATCAGCCGCGCCTTGTTCAGCTGATAGGGGATCTCGGTGACGACGATCGCTTCGCGACCACTGCGTTCGTTGGTCTCGATGGTCGCGCGCGCGCGGATGTACACGCGGCCGCGGCCGGTGCGGTAGGCCTCGATGATGCCGGCGCGGCCGTTGATGATCGCCGCCGTCGGGAAGTCCGGGCCCTTGATGTGTTCCATCAGGCCGTCGACGGTGATGTTCTCGTCGTCGACGAAGGCCAGGCAACCGTTGATGACTTCGGTCAGGTTGTGCGGCGGGATGTTGGTCGCCATGCCCACGGCGATGCCGGCCGAGCCGTTGACCAGCAGGTTCGGGACCTTGGTCGGCAGCACCGCCGGGATCTGCTCGGAGCCGTCGTAGTTCGGCACCCAGTCGACGGTTTCCTTCTCCAGGTCCGCCAGCAGCTCGTGGGCGATCCGCGACATCCGCACTTCGGTGTAGCGCATGGCCGCCGCGGAATCGCCGTCCACCGAACCGAAGTTGCCCTGGCCGTCGACCAGCATGTAGCGCAGCGAGAACGGCTGCGCCATGCGCACGATGGTGTCGTATACGGCGCTGTCGCCGTGCGGGTGGTACTTACCGATGACGTCGCCGACCACGCGCGCCGATTTCTTGTACGGCTTGTTCCAGTCGTTGGACAGCTCGTGCATCGCGTACAGCACGCGACGGTGCACCGGTTTCAGACCGTCGCGGACGTCCGGCAGGGCGCGGCCGACGATCACGCTCATCGCGTAGTCGAGGTACGACTGCTTGAGTTCTTCTTCGATGTTGACCGGG
This sequence comes from Pseudomonadota bacterium, assembly GCA_049323295.1. Taxonomy (GTDB): domain Bacteria; phylum Pseudomonadota; class Gammaproteobacteria; order Pseudomonadales; family JADFDG01; genus JADFDG01. The sequence continues at coordinate 193,855 of JBMOON010000031.1, read as the reverse complement.
GTGATTTCGCGGGCGAGGTCTGTCATGTCCGGCGGCTGATCCTGCTGTGCTTTGCGGTGTTTCCGGGCGGCATTTCCGGCGCGGTTCCCGGCGGCGCTCCTGCCGTTACGGGGGCTGTCGCGACCACGTTCCGCGGTGCGGAACGACCCCCCGCAAAAGCCGGCAAGTCTAGCACAGGACCCCCCTGCTTCCGGCCCCCTCCGCTATACTGCCGGCCGCCCGAAACCCCGCCCGTCCCCGCCCCGATTCCGGATGCATCCCGCATGAGCGCCAGCGACATTCCGACCCTGATCCTGCAAGCCGGTCACGTGGTCACCGTCGATCCGGAAAACCGGGTCCTGCGCGACCACGCGGTCGTGGTGCGCGACCGGAAAATCGCCGCCGTGCTGCCGGTCGAGGATGCGCTTCGCCGCTGGCCGAAGGCCAGGCACCTCGCCCTGCCCGGTCATGCCCTGCTGCCCGGTCTGGTGAATGCCCATGCGCATCTGGCCATGAACCTGTTCCGCGGCCTGGCCGACGACCTGCCGCTGATGACCTGGCTGCAGGACCACATCTGGCCCGCCGAGGGCAAATGGGTCGGCGACGGCTTCGTGCACGACGGGTCGCTGGCGGCGATGGCGGAGATGATCCGCGGCGGCATCACCACCTTCGCCGACATGTACTTCTTTCCCAACGCCACCGCCCGCGCCGCGCAGCAGGCCGGACTGCGCGCGGTACTGCATGCACCGGTGCTGGAGTTCCCCACGCCCTGGGCCCAGAACGCCGACGAGTACATCCACAAGGCACTGTTGCTGCGCGACGACTGGAAGAACCATCCGCTGATCACCGTCGGCATCGGCCCGCACGCGCCCTACACCGTCAACGATCCGGCGCTGAAACGCATCCTGATGCTCACCAACGAGCTGTCGGTCCCGATGCCGGTGCAGATGCACGTGCACGAAACCGCCTTCGAGGTACACGAGGCGACGAAGGCAGGTGGTCCGCGGCCGCTGGCACGCCTGCACGCGCTGGGCATGACCGGCCCGTCCTTCCAGTGCGTGCACATGACGCAGATCGACGACGCCGATCTGGAGATCCTCGCCGCCTCCGGTTCGCACGTGATCCACTGTCCCGAATCGAACCTGAAGCTCGCCAGCGGCTTCTGTCCGGTCGACCGCCTGCAGAAAGCCGGCGTCAACGTCGCACTGGGCACCGACGGCGCCGCATCGAACAACGACCTCGACCTGTTCAGCGAAATGCGTACCGCCGCCCTGCTGGCCAAGGCCGTCGCCGGCGACGCTACCGCCTGCCCGGCCACCGCCGCACTGCGCATGGCCACCATCAACGGTGCGAAGGCACTGGGCCTGGACGCCATCACCGGCAGCATCGAGGCCGGCAAGCAGGCCGACCTGATCGCGGTCGATCTTTCCGTGGCGGAAGCGCAGCCGCTGTACAACGTCGTCTCGCAGCTGGTGTACGCCACGGGCCGGCAGCAGGTCAGCCACAGCTGGGTGGCGGGCGAACCGCTGCTGGCGGACGGCGAACCCGTCACCCTGAACGCGGAACACCTGCGGCGGGTGACGACGGAATGGGCCGCCAGGATCCGGGGGTGACACGATGAGCATGCCGAACGTCGACCCGGCGGAAATCGCCAAGTTCGAGGCACTGGCCGAACGCTGGTGGGATCCGAACAGCGAATTCAAGCCGCTGCACGACATCAATCCGCTGCGCCTGAACTGGATCGACGGCAAGGCGAAACTCGCCGGCCGGCGCGTGGTCGACGTCGGCTGCGGCGGCGGCATCCTCGCCGAAAGCATGGCCCGGCGCGGCGCACAGGTGACCGGCATCGACATGGGCGGCGCGCCGCTGGAAGTCGCGCGCCTGCATGCCCGGCAGGGCGGCATCGTCCTCGACTACCGGCAGGCCACCGCCGAGGAACTGGCGGCGGAACAGGCCGGCCAGTACGACATCGTCACCTGCATGGAAATGCTCGAGCACGTACCGGACCCCGGCGCGGTGATCGCCGCCTGCGCGCAACTGGTGAAACCGGGCGGCCACGTGTTCTTCTCGACCATCAACCGCAACCCGAAAGCCTGGCTGTTCGCCATCGTCGGCGCCGAGCACGTGCTGCGCCTGCTGCCGAAAGGCACGCACGAATACGCGAAGTTCATCCGTCCGAGCGAGCTGGCCGGCTGGGCACGCGATGCCGGCCTCGACATGCAGGAACTCACCGGCATGCACTTCAACCCGCTCAGCGGCCGCTACTGGCTCGGCCCGGGCGTCGACGTGAACTACCTGATGCACACGGTACGCCCCGCTTGAAACCGCCCCTGTCCGCATCGCCCTGGAACGGCGTGCTGTTCGATCTCGACGGCACGCTGCTCGATACCGCGCCGGACTTCATCGTCGTCCTCAACAACATGCTGACCGACCGCGGCCGCGCGCCGCTGCCGGCCCAGGACATCCGTGCCGTGGTCTCGAACGGCGCCCGCGCGCTGGTCGCCCTCGGCTTCGGCGGCAAGCCGGGCGAGGCGGAGTTCGACGCCCTGAACGTCGAACTGCGCGATCGCTATGCGCAGCACCTGGCCGTGCATACCCGGCTGTTTCCCGGCCTGGAAAACCTGCTGCGGAAACTGGAAGCGCAGGGCATTCCCTGGGGCATCGTCACCAACAAGCCGAGCATCTATACGCTGCCGCTGCTGGATGCGCTGCAATTGCGCACACGCTGCGCCAGCATCGTCTGCCCCGACCAGGTCACGCACACCAAGCCGCACCCGGAACCGATGTACAAGGCCTGCGCCGAAATGAACGTCGAACCGGCGCGCTGCGTCTATGTCGGCGATCATGAACGGGACATCGCCGCCGGCCGCAATGCCGGCATGCAGACCGTGGTCGCCGGCTGGGGCTACATCGGCCCCGACGAGCACCCGCGCGACTGGCAGCCCGATTTCATCGTCGACAGCGTGCGTGCGCTGGACGACCTGCTGTTCCCGCACCGGCACTGAACGCACTCCAGGAATCCGTACATGAGCGATACGCTGCCCGCCGGCTGGCAAGCCCCGGCCGACTACCTGAAGGACAAGGTCATCCTGGTGACCGGCGCCGGCGACGGGATCGGCCGCGCCTGCGCGCTGGCCTGCGCCCGTCTCGGCGCCACGGTACTGCTGCTGGGCCGCACCCAGGAAAAACTGGCCGACGTCTACGACGCGATCAAGCAGAACGGCGGCGCCGAGCCGGGCATGATTCCGCTCAACCTGCTGACCGCACGGCCGGCCGATTTCGACCAGTTGGCAACGATGCTCGACAAGGAATTCGGCCGCCTCGACGGCCTGCTGCACTGCGCGGGCATCCTCGGCGACATCACGCCGCTGGAAATGGCGTCGCCGGACACCTGGCAACAGGTCCTGCAGACCAACCTCACGGCGCCGGTTTTCCTCACCCAGGCCATGCTGCCGCTGCTGCGCGCATCGGCATCGGCTTCCGTGGTGTTCACCAGTTCCAGTGTCGGCCGGCGCGGTCGCGCCTTCTGGGGCGCCTATGCCGTCAGCAAGGCCGGCATCGAGTCGGTGACGCAGATTTTCGCCGACGAGCTGGAGCACACCGGGACAATCCGCGTCAACGCGGTGAATCCGGGCGGCACCCGCACGACGATGCGCGCCCGCGCGTACCCGGCCGAGAATCCGGCCACCCTGCGGACGCCGGACGAGATCACGCCGCTCTTCGTGTGGCTGCTCGGCGACGACAGCCGCGCCGCCAACGGCCGCAGCTACGACGCCCAGCCGCGCTGATCACGCGGGACGGTTCAGCGCCGTCCGCGCAGGTAGCCGCCCTTGCTGCGCGGCCGTTCCGCGCGGTTGCCATCGACATCGCCGCGGCGCGGCGCGTCGTCGTCCGGCGCCGGCTCGTTGCCGAGCGGACTTTTGTTGCCGCGTTCGTCGCGAGTGGTGCCGCGCTCCTGGCGATCGGCCAGCCGACGTGCCCGCCCGTACAGTCCGGTGTGTTTTTTCGGCGGCAGACGGCACAACTGCTCGAGACGGACGATGTCCTCTTCGCCCAGTTCCAGCCAGACGCCCGGCTTCAGGGTTGACGGCATGGCATAGGTGCCGAAGCGTATGCGGACCAGCCGTTCGACAGCGTACCCCTGGGACTCCCACAGGCGACGCACCTCGCGGAACTTGCCGCCGACCAGACTGCAGCGATACCAGTGGCCGCTGCCCTGCGCACCGGCATCGGTGATTGCGAGAAAATTCGAAATTCCGTCTTCAAGCATCACGCCTTCCAGCAGGGCGCGGCGTTTTTCCGCCGTCAGCTGGCCGGGAATGCGCACCGCATACTCGCGCTCCATCCCGCTCGACGGATGCATGAGCCGGTTGGCCAGCTCGCCGTCGTTGGTGAGCAGCAGCAGGCCGGCCGTGCCGATGTCGAGACGACCGACACTCACCCAGCGCTGGCCGCGCAGCGGCGGCAGGTTGTCGAACACGCCGGGACGCCCTTCCGGATCGTTGCGCGATACGACTTCGCCTTCCGCCTTGTGATACGCGATTACCCGTCTCTGCATCTCGTCCCCGATCGTCCCCGCAAACCGTTGCCCGTCGACGGCAATCTCGTCGTCCGGCCCGACCCGGTCGCCCAGTACGGCTACCCGGTCGTTCACCAGCACCCTTCCCGAGGCAATCCATTCCTCTGCCGTGCGCCGGGAAGCCAGACCGCTTCGCGACAACACCTTCTGCAGCTTTTCCGTGCGCAGGGACTCCGTCATCTCGCGCCGCCTGCAACCTACCGCTCGGCCTCGCCGGTCGGCTCGCCTTCCTCGCGGCGGCGGAAACTGTCCTCGACCCGCTTCAGCACCTCGTCGACCTGCTGCATGTCCATCTTCAGGTCGGAGTCCTCGTCGTCGGCGCCTTCGCCGATCAGGTACTGGTGGCCGGGCGCCGGCTCGCTGTCGGTCGGCGCCTGTTCGGCCGCCAGTACCGCCGAGGCCGTCGCGGCATCCAGCTGCAGCTCCTGGTTCACCTTGTCCAGATCCCGGATCTCCGACAGCGTCGGCAGCTCGTCGAGGCTCTTCAGGTTGAAGTAATCGAGGAAATCGTGCGTCGTCGCATAGAGTGCCGGACGGCCCGGCACATCGCGATGGCCGACGACGCGGATCCAGTCGCGCTCCAGCAGCGACTTCACCATGTCCGAACTGACCGCCACGCCGCGGATCTCCTCGATCTCGCCACGGGTGATCGGCTGCCGGTAGGCAATCAGCGACAGCGTTTCCAGCAGAGCCCGGGAATAACGCGGCGGCTTTTCCGTCCACAGGCGGCTGACCCACGGGCCGAGGTCCTTGCTGACCTGGATCCGGAATCCGCTGGCCACTTCCTTCAGCTCGACGCCGCGGCCGGCATATTCGGCAGCGATTTCGTCCAGCAACTCGCGCATGACCGTTTCTTCCGGACGCTCGTAGTCCTCGAACAGGGTGCCGAAGCGTTCGATGTTCAGCGTCTCGCCGGAGGCCAGCAGGGCACCCTCGAGAATCCGCTTCACGGTGGCGCGATCCGGTGCAGGGCGCTGCACCGCCGCTTCCAGTCGCTCGACGAGGGCTGCCGCATCGTCGGTCACCGGTTCATCCTGCGGCGCGATGTCTTCCTGCTCGTTACTCATTGCCTTCCTCCGTCTGCATCCGGCCCTCGTAGTCGTCCACCTGGATACTGTCGTCCAGCGCCGCGACGCGCGCGCGCACGTGGATCGGACTGAACGGCGAGGTCTGGATCAATTCGATCAGCTGGTTCTTCACCAGCTCAAGCACCGCGATGAAGGTCACCACCACACCCAGGCGACCCTCCTCCGCATTGAACAAGGCCACGAAGGGAACGAATTCACGGTTCTGCAGGCTCTCCAGCACCATTGTCATCCGCTCGCGGGTAGACAGTTTCTCGCGCGAGATGTGGTGATGCTCGAACATCTCCGCACGCTGGAACACGTCCTTCAGCGCCAGCAGCATTTCCTTCATGTCGACCGACGGCAACGGGCGCTCGCGGACATAGTCGGGGCGGTAGGCCCGCGCCGTGAAGATGTCGCGCTCCAGACGCGGCAACGCATCGAGATCTTCCGCCGCCTTCTTGAAGCGCTCGTACTCCTGCAGCCGGCGGACCAGTTCGGCGCGCGGGTCGACTTCCTCGCCCTCTTCCGTCTTCGGCCGCGGCAGCAGCAGGCGGGACTTGATCTCGCCGAGCATCGCCGCCATCACCAGGTATTCGGCAGCCAGCTCGAAGCGAACCGCCTTCATCAGCTCGACATACTCCATGTACTGGCGGGTGATTTCCGCCACCGGAATGTCGAGGATGTCGAGGTTCTGCTTGCGGATCAGGTACAGCAGCAGGTCAAGCGGACCCTCGAACGCCTCGAGGAAAACCTCGAGCGCGTCCGGCGGTATGTAAAGGTCGTCCGGCAGCTTGGTGATGACCTGGCCCTGCACCAGCGCAAAGGGCATCTCTTCCTGCTGCGGCGACTGCTGGCGCAACGCCAGCAGTCGGTGACCGGCATCGGCCGGCAACTCCGCCGTCACCGCATGCGTCGCCAGCGTGCCGTCGTTGGGTTCCATGTTGCTCATCGTCACGGGATTCCGTCCGTTCCGCCCATTCGCCTCAGGCCAGACCCATGGCGGCACGCACTTCCGCCATCGTGTCTTCGGCCACCGCACGCGCCCGGTCACGGCCATGCGCCAGCACCTCGCGCACCAGTTCCGGACGCGCCGCGAAATGCTGTGCACGTTCGCGCATCGGCGCCAGCTCCCGGTTCACCGCGTCGATCACCGGCTGCTTGCATTCCAGACAGCCGATACCGGCGGTCGTGCAGCCCTGGCGCACCCACTGTTTCACGTCATCGCCCGAATACACCTCGTGCAACTGCCAGACCGGGCAGCAGTCGGGATTGCCCGGGTCGGTGCGCCGCACCCGTGCCGGATCGGTCGGCATGCGACGCAGCTTGCTTTCCACTTCCGCCGGCTCTTCGCGCAGCGGAATGGTGTTGTGGTACGACTTCGACATCTTCTGCCCGTCGAGCCCGGGCATTTTCGATTCCGGCGTCAGCAGCGCCTGCGGTTCCGGCAGGATGATCTTGCCGGTGCCCTCGAGATCGCCGAGCAGGCGCTCGCGATCCACACCGCCGATGTTGCCGTTGCCGGCGACGAGCTCGCGGGCCGCATCACGGGCGGCAGCATCGCCTTTTTCCTGCCAGGCACGACGCTGCTCGACGAACAGCTTCGCCGGTTTCTTGCCGAGCTTTTCGATGGCGGCCGCCACCTTCTCCGCAAATCCCGCTTCGCGCCCGTAGGTCTGGTTGAAGCGCCGAGCGACTTCGCGGGTGATCTCCACGTGCGCGACCTGGTCGGCGCCGACCGGCACCAGACCCGCGCGGTAGATCAGGATGTCCGCGCTCTGCAGCAGCGGATAGCCGAGGAAGCCATAGGTGGCGAGATCCTTTTCCTTCAACTTTTCCTGCTGGTCCTTGTAGGACGGTACGCGCTCCAGCCAGCCCAGCGGCGTGATCATCGACAGCAGCACGTGCAGCTCGGCATGCGCCGGTACGTGCGACTGGACGAACAGCGTGGCTTTTTCCGGATCGACGCCGGCGGCCAGCCAGTCGACAACCATGTCGCAGACATGCTGCTGCAGTCCGCTCGGATCGTCGTAATGCGTGGTCAGTGCATGCCAGTCGGCAACGAAGAAAAAACATTCGTGCTGCGACTGCAGCGCGACCCAGTTCTTGAGTACGCCGTGGTAGTGCCCCAGATGCAGGCGGCCGGTGGGACGCATGCCGGACAGCACGCGCCGGCTGGAAGCGACGGAGGAAGGGGAAGACAACGGAAACTCTCCTGCGGCCGGCCCTCACGGGCGGGCTCTGGTCGGCCCGGTGCCGCGGCGCCAAGCGGGCACCGGAACCGTCACCGGAAAGCGCGAAAGTATAGGGGATGTCGACGTCGTCCGCCGGCACCGGCCGGCAGCCGGCGGGCTCCGGACTGCAGCCCGGACCGTCGGTACAAAAAGCAGAAGGAAATGGAGCGGGAAAAGGGATTCGAACCCTCGACCCCGACCTTGGCAAGGTCGTGCTCTACCAACTGAGCTATTCCCGCCCGGGACGGTACCGCGCGACTGCGCGACACCGGGAAAAGTGGCGTCCCCTAGGGGAGTCGAACCCCTGTTACCGCCGTGAAAGGGCGGTGTCCTAGGCCACTAGACGAAGGGGACGCGGCGAAGGAGGCGCGCATTCTAGGTAGCACCCCCGGGGGCGTCAACGGGAGATGCGCGCAACTTCATGCAGCCGCTCGTTTTTCGGCCAACCCGGCTTTCCGATACCGACCCTGCGGTCACCTACGAAGAGTGGCTGTATTTGCGGTTTCCCCGTGGAAACGCCCGCCGGATCCGTGTCTACTCCGAATCCGGTACGATAGTACCAATAACAACCCGAAGCGGAGTCTTCACCCATGCCCCTGCCCAGCCCCGGCCGTCCGGCCCGTCGCACCCTGCGCCTGACCACCGCCCTGTTGCTCCTGCTGTCCGCCGTCGGCGCCGTCGCCGGCGACGTCGACGATTACCAGGGCAGCTGGATCCACAAGGCGCTCACCCTGCAGCGCAACCTCGATCATTTCGCGCCGCTGTCGCAGGCGACGTTCCTCGCCACCCACAACAGCTACAACAGCGCGGTGTGGAGCAACGCGACGCGCTACATCGATCCCAACCAGTCGCGCTCGGTCTACGACCAGCTGCGCATGGACGTCCGGGGACTGGAATACGACGTGCATACCTACTTCTCCATGCAGGGCTGGCCCTGGGAATGGAAGAACCGTTTGCTGCTGTGTCATGGCCAGGACAACCACACCGGCTGCTCCAGCTATGACCGCACCTTCCGCGACGGCATGCAGGACGTGGCCAACTGGCTGCGCGCCAATCCGGGCCAGGTGGTCATCCTGTATCTGGAAGACCACATCGACGGCGGCTGGTACAACACCGCCGTCAGCGAAATCCAGGCCACGGTCGGCAGCTACGTCTACCGTCCGCGTTCCGGCGGTTGCGAAGGCATTCCGATGAACATTTCCAAGGCGGACGTGATCGCTGCCGGCAAGCAGCTGATCCTGATGACCGACGGCTGCAGCAACGGATTCAACAGCTGGGTATACGGCGGCGTCGGCGATTCACTGTCCGGCTATCCCACCGGCAGCGTGGAAAATCTCGGCGGCTACCCGAACTGCGAGTCCGGCCGTTTCTCGCGCGCATTCCATGACACGCACATCGTGCGTTACTACGAGGACCGCACGAACCTGTCGGCCGCGTTCGGCGACCCGGGCGAGCCGATCACGCCGTCCGTGATGCCGAGCCTGCTCGCCTGCGGCGTCAACCTGATCGGCCTCGACAAGCTGACCCCCTGGGACGGCCGGCTGGAAGCCGCGGTCTGGAGCTGGAACGGCAACGAGCCGAACGACTGGGGCGGCGCCGAGGACTGCGCCGAGCATTACGCCAATGGCCGCTACAACGACAACAACTGCGGCGCCGTGCGCCAGTTCGCCTGCAAGAAGCCGGGCACCCATGAGTGGTACGTGACCGGCCGAAGCGGCGCCTGGAACACCGGTTCGCAGGCCTGTACGGCAGAAACCGGCGGCGTGTACCGCTTCAGCGTGCCGACCACGCCCTACGACAACCGCAAGCTGATGGAAGCGAAGGCCTATCTGGGCATCGGCACCGTCTGGCTGAACTACACCGACAGCGGTGCCGAAGGCGTATGGGTGGTCGGCAACCCGTTCTGAAGGTTATCCACAGCGATCGCCGGCCAGCCTGGTGCAAGCCGGCGATTCTGTGGATATTTCTGTGAATGGAAGGCATGGCGCCCCCGCGAGGCAGCTGATTCCGGGGCGTCCGGGCACGTGACCGGCATCACAATTGAAAAACAAGCCTTTTCTTTCAATGAGTTGGAGCTCGCCGGCCGCCACATGAGAGGGCCAGTCGTGGAACCGGGGTTCCACGGCGAGCGGACACTAACTGTGTACAACTCGCGCCATCCGCCCTCAGGAAGCGTCAGGATCGGGCTCCAGATCCAGGGAGGCCGAATTCACGCAATAGCGCAGCCCGGTCGGCGGCGGTCCGTCCTCGAAGACATGCCCCAGATGGCTGTCGCAGCGCGCACAACGGATCTCCACCCGGGTCATGCCGTGGCTGTAGTCGGGCACCTCGCGGATCGCTTCGACGCTGACCGGCTGCCAGTAGCTGGGCCAGCCGGTTCCCGAATCGAACTTGGTTTCCGAACGGAACAACGGGGCGCGGCAACAGACGCAGCGATACAACCCGTGCGTCTTGGTCGACCAGAACCTGCCGGTGAACGGCGGCTCGGTGCCGCACAGCCGGCATACCCGGTACTGCTCGTCGCTGAGCTCCCCGCGCCATTCGCTGTCCGTCTTCACCACCTTGCCTGCATCGCGTCGACCGGCGCCGCCGGGTCCGGCGTCCGCTTTCCGCTCCGTCATATGGCCTCCGTACCGCCGGCACGCCGCCAGGCGCGCAAAACCTTGATATACACGACCGCCGCGCGCCGGTAAAATTCCGCGCTTCCGCGCGGTTTCATGTGCTGCATCCCGCACCGCGCGGCCCTCCCTGCCGAGCGAGCCGTCATGACCACTTCCCCCGGCGGGCGCCAGAACGCGCCCGTACTCAAGTCCGCCAAACTGCACAACGTGTGCTACGACATCCGTGGCCCGGTGCTCGAGGTGGCAAAAAAAATGGAGGAGGAAGGCTCGCGCATCATCAAGCTGAACATCGGCAATCCGGCTCCGTTCGGCTTCGGCGCTCCCGATGAAATCCTGCGCGATGTCATCGTCAATCTGCCGAACGCCACCGGCTACTCCGATTCGAAAGGCCTGTTCGCCGCCCGCAAGGCGATCATGCAGTACTACCAGGAGAAGCAGGTAACCGGTGTCGGCATCGACGACATCTACCTCGGCAACGGCGTCTCCGAACTGATCGTGATGGCGATGCAGGGCCTGCTCAACAACGGCGACGAAATGCTGATCCCGGCGCCGGACTACCCGCTGTGGACCGCTGCCACCAGCCTCGCCGGCGGCAAGCCGGTGCACTACCTGTGCGACGAGCAACAGGGCTGGATGCCGTCGATCGACGACATCCGGAAAAAAATCACCGCCAACACGCGCGGCATCGTGGTGATCAACCCGAACAACCCGACCGGCGCCAACTATTCGAAAGACCTGCTGGTCGAGATCGTGAAGCTCGCCCGCGAAAACGGCCTGATCATTTTCGCCGACGAAATCTACGACAAGATCCTCTACGACGGCGCCGTACACACGCCGATGGCCGCGCTGGCGGACGATGTGCTGGTGGTCACCTTCAACGGCCTGTCGAAAGCCTATCGCGCCGCCGGCTTCCGCAGCGGCTGGCTGATGGTGAGCGGCAACAAGGCCCGCGCGAAGGACTACATCCTCGGCCTGGACATGCTGGCGTCGATGCGCCTGTGCGCCAACGTGCCGGCGCAATGGGCGATCCAGACCGCACTGGGCGGCTACCAGTCGATCAACGACCTGGTGAAGCCGGGCGGCCGTCTGTGCCGGCAGCGCGACATCGCCGTCCAGCTGCTGAACGACATCCCCGGTGTGTCGGTGGTCAAACCGCAGGCCGCGCTTTACGCCTTCCCGCGCCTGGATCCTAAGGTCTACGAAATCCGCAACGACCAGCAGTTCGTGCTCGAATTCCTGCAGGAGGAGAAAGTCCTGCTGGTGCAGGGCACCGGCTTCAACTGGCCGCACCCGGACCACGTCCGCATCGTGTTCCTGCCGAACGAGGACGACCTGCGCGAGGCCATCGGCCGTTTCGCCCGCTTCCTCGCGCGGCGCCGCCACTGAAGACCGGGCGACGAACCATTCCATGGCCGACATCCACATCGACGACTTCTCGCGTGACGTCGCGCTGGTCCTCGTCACCCTGTGGAATTCGTTCCCGCGCAAGTACACGGTATATGTCGAGGACATCTCCGGCCCCGACGAGACCGACGAAGTCGGCCTGCACAGCAACCGCTTCCACGCCTGTTTCGGCGCCATGCTGTGGCTGGCGGAAGAGGACTACATCCGTTACGAATCGCTGGTGTACCGCGAGGGCATCGACCAGGCCGTGCTGACCAACAAGGCCTTCGCCATCCTCTCGGCCAGCAGCGACGTGCGTTTCGACGACCCGATCGATCCTTCGCTGCCGGAATCGGTCGCCCTGCAGAAACAGACCCTGATCGCCCAGTTCCGCGCCGCGTTGCGCAGCGGCTCGTCGAACAACGTCAACCAGATCGTGCGTCACTTCATGTCGTTGTCAGCCGCGTCCAGTGGCGGCAGGTCCGCCGGCCGCCTGTAGCGGTAGTGCACGACCTTGAGGCCGGCCCCGGGATCGGCATCGGCAAACTCCGGCGGATTCGGCAGCCGCGCCACTTTTTCCGCACCGGGCAGCTCGCGGGCAAACACGTCGTCGAGAAAGTCTGCGCCGAGATGCGGCGCATTGAGGCACGCCAGCACGTCGCTTTCCGGTTTCAGCAGCTTCGAAAAGCGCCGCACCACCTTGCCGTAATCGCGTTCGGCAACAAAACTGCCTTTCTGCATTGTCGGCGGGTCCATGACGATCAGGTCGTAGCGCCCCAGCCGGTGCAGCTTGTTCCACGAACGGAAGATGTCGTGGTCAAGGAAGTGGATGTCGTCGGTCCCCTGGCCATTGAGCCGGTGGTTCTCCCGGCCGAGAGTGAGCGACGGCCGGCTGAGGTCGATGTTGACGATCCGCCCCGCCCCGCCGGCACGGGCCGCCACCGAAAAGGCGCAGGTAAAAGCGAACAGGTTGAGTACCGACCGGCCGGCCGCCCGCGCCCGGAGCCACTCGCGCGCCAGCCGCATGTCGAGGAAAAAGCCGAGGTTCTGGCCGCGTTCCGTATCGATCCGGAAACGCAGCCCGTTCTCCCGCGCCGCCGGTTGTGCCGGCAACTCGCCGGCGATCACTTCCGGCCGCGGCTCGTGCTCGTTGCCGCCCTCGACGACATACCGCCGCTGTACCGCGAGGCATTGCATGCCGCGACCGGCCAGTCCGGTGCGCAGTCCGTCCAGCAGCGCCTGCTCGACGCCGGGTTCCGGCGCCCGGAAGAACGTCACCAGCACCAGCGGCGGGAACCCGTCGACGCAAACCTGTTCCAACCCCGGATACAGACGCCCGCGGCCGTGGAACAGGCGACGGGCATCGCCCGCCGCATCCCAGTGTCCGATGCACCGGTCGACCGCGTCCCGGACGGTTTGCAGATCCTGCCGGAGCGCAGGCGGAGAGACTTCGTTCACAAAGGCCTTCGGGCGGGAAGGAAACGGAAAGGTTTGTCACCGGTCCGCTCTTGAAAAGCCCCGATGGCGCCCGCATTGTAGCGCCCGTAACCACGTGCCGGCGTTTCCGGCGACCCATGAGGAGCCATCAGTACCATGTTGCGCATTGCCCTGTTCCTGCTGACCAACCTGGCCATTCTGGTCGTGGCGAGCATCACGCTCAGCCTGCTCGGCTTCGACGGAATCATGGCCGCCAACGGCGTCGACCTGAACCTGAATGCCCTGCTGGTCTTCTGCGCGGTCTTCGGCTTCTCCGGCGCACTGATCTCGCTGTTCATTTCCAAGTGGATGGCCAAGCGCGCCATGGGCGTGCATGTCATCGAGCAGCCGCGCAACCAGAACGAGCAGTGGCTGGTGCGCACCGTGCAGGAACTGTCGCAACAGGCGGGCATCGGCATGCCGGAAGTCGGCATCTTCGATGCGCCGGAATCCAATGCCTTCGCCACCGGCTGGAACCGCAACAGCGCCCTGGTCGCCGTGAGCACCGGTCTGTTGTCGCGCTTCCGCGAGGACGAGGCACGCGCCGTGCTGGCACACGAAATCGGCCACGTCGCCAACGGCGACATGATCACCCTCTCGCTGATCCAGGGCGTGATCAACACCTTCGTGATGTTCTTTGCCCGCATCATCGGCCACACCGTCGACCGCGTGGTGTTCAAGAACGAGCAGGGTCACGGCATTGCCTTCTTCGTGACCACCATCCTGGCCGAAATCGTCCTCGGCATTCTGGCGAGCATGATCGTCATGGCTTTCTCGCGCTGGCGCGAGTTCCGCGCCGATGCCGCCGGCGCCCGCCTGGCCGGCAGCGGTGCCATGATCCGCGCCCTGGAACGCCTCAAGGCCGAACACGAGGCCGGCGCTCAAGTGCACATGCCGGATTCCATGCGTGCCTTCGGCATCGCCGGCGGCATCGGCAAGTTCTTCTCCTCGCACCCGCCTCTCGAGAAGCGCATCGAAGCGCTGCGCAACACGACGGTGATGTGAGCACAGCAGACCCGCAACAGCAAAAAGCCGCCTTCTGGCGGCTTTTTTGTTTATCGGCGAAAGGACCACCCGGACGGTCCGGTCATCACGTCAGGCCGCCGCGATCCGGTACAACACCTGCTGCCGGTAACCGGTAACCACCGGATGCAGGCCGGCCAGCGCCGCATCCAGCTCGCGATCGCCGGTATCGACCAGCAGCGGCCGCCCGCCCAGGGCATCCAGCTTGGCGCGCGTGGCCAGTACCTGCAGCCCCGCCCGCCCCTCGCGCGCCAGCACGTCGCGCACGATGTCGGCGGCCAGCTGCTGGTTGCCGCGACCGAGCAGGAACCCCTGGCCACCGGTTACCCCGAGCAACAAGTGCACGCGACGATGCTGCGCCAGCAATTGCCGCAACGCCGCCGCATCCAGATCGCGGCCGGCCAGTTTGCCGCCATACAGTGCATCGATGCCCAGCCGCGAACCCGGCACGACCAGACGCTCCGACACTGCCGCCACGGTCCCGCCGGTACCCGACAGGTACAGCACGTCCGGCTCCATCTGCTCGACGATGCCGGCAGCGATTTCCGCCTGCAGTACGGTCTCGTCTTCGGGCGATCCGCACTTCACGTGCTGCACGAAACCGGAAACGCCCGGCACCTGCAGCTCGCCGTAATGACGCGAGAGCACCCGATCGGAACGGAAAGCGGTTTCGTCGATGTCGCGCACTTCGGCTTCCTGCAGCGACACCGGCTCTCCCGCCAGCAGCCGGTCGACGATGGCGGCGGCCGCTTCCGGCGACACGGCAAACACGCCGGAATACATCTTCACGCCGGCCGGAATGCCCAGCGCCGGCACCCGGGAGCCGATCGCCGCGCAAACATCGCGCGCCGTGCCGTCACCGCCGGCGAACAACAACAGGTCGATACCGTGCGCCAGCAGCCGGCGGGCAGCGTCACGGGTGTCCTGCGCCGTCGACGACACGCCGGCAGGATGCCCCGCCACGTCGGCCGGGAAACCGGCACGGGCCAGGATGTCGGCGCCCATGTCGCCACCCCAGGTCACCCAGGCAATGTGCGCCGCCGCCGATGGCGACAGGGCACGCAGGCAGCGCAGGGCACGTTCCGGTGCCGTCGGGACCGCGCCGCGGGACAGCGCCTCCAAGGCCGCCTCGCCGTCGCTGCCGCGCAGGCCGGCCGGACCACCGAGACCGGCCCGGGGATTCACCAGCAGGCCGATGCGCAGTCGCGAATCATTCATCTTTGAAAACCTTGCTAACAATTGCGGCATCGCGGAGCCGCCCTTCGGGGCGGCCGGAAAGTCTACTATTTGCCCGTGCCGACAACGGCCACCCACGAGGACCGCCCCATGAACAGCCTGACCAGGGAAACTGCGAACCGCCGCGATGAAGCCGGCCGCACCGCCTCTGTCGGCTGGGGCGCCGCCATCGTGGACGAAAACGGCAACGAAACGCCGATCACCGAATCGATGATCGAGCGTGCCTGCGACGAACTCGCCCGCAGCTGGATGTTCCCCCGCCGCGACACGGCCGCCCTCGCCCGCTGATCAATCCGCCAGCCCGAACCCCAACGCCGCGAGCATTGCCCGCGGCGTTTTCGTTTGCGGGTCCGTCGCCGGCACGCCGGCCAGCCGGTAATGGGCGAATTCACGCCGCTCCGGGTAATCGCGACGCAAACGGTCGAAGGCCGCCGCAGTCGCTGCCGCATCGGCGGTCACGACCGCCCGTAGTCGCCGGTCATCTCCCGGCACATCGCAGACACCAGCCAGGGTCTCCGCCAGGGTCCCCGCCCACGGCAACACCGCCGGCGTGTCGCCGCGGGCACGCCGGATTGCCTCGAGGTCCACGCGCGGCGCAATCCCCAGCGTCCGGCAGGCCGCCCGGTAAAGCATCGCAGTCCCCCGCCACTTGCCTTCCAGACTGTAGCCGGCGACATGCGGCGTCCCCAGCCGGACCCGCTGCAGCAGGGCCGGCGGCACCGCCGGCTCCGCTTCCCAGACATCGAGCACGGCGGCACGCCCGGGTTCGGCCGCCAGCAGACCTGACAGTGCCCGGTTATCCACCACCGGACCGCGGGCGGTATTGATCAGCAGGCGCCAGCGCCCGCGACGCAGGCGGGCAGCATCCAGCAAATGCCGGGTGGGATGCGGGCCATCGTCCGCGAGCGGTACGTGCAGGGTCAGCACATCCGCCCAGTCGAGCAGGGCATCGAGCGCCAGCCGGGGAACATCCGCCGGCAGACCGGCCGGGTCGGCCAGCGGATCGCAGATCGCCACCGGCATGCCCAGGGCCTGTGCCTGCCGGACGACCTCGCGGCCGACATGGCCGCAACCGACCACGCCCAGCCGCAGGCCGGCCACCGCGACCGACTCCTGCCCGGCATACAGGGCCAGCACCGTGCTCACGTACTCGGCGACCGCACGGGCATTGCAGCCGGGCGCCGCGGCAAACGGAATGCCCTGCCCGGCCAGCCATGCCAGGTCGACATGGTCGGTACCGATGGTGGCAGAGCCAACGAACCGGGGACGGGCAGCGGCCAGCAATGCGGCGTCCACCCGGGTCACCGACCTCACCAGCAGCAGATCGGCACCGGCCACGTCGGCAGCAGTCATGCTACGGCCAGGAAGCCGCCGGATCTCGCCAAGATCAGCGAAGAACTCCGCTAATAGCGGCATATTCTCGTCAGCAACGATCAGCATGTCCCGTTTCGTCCCGTATCGGCAAAGGCTCGTGCACTGCCGGCCGGCAGACCGATGCCGTCCAGGACGGCAGCGACGGTATCCGGCGACGGCGGACGGTAACGCATGGCGACCTGTCGCGGCAGGCCCGTCGCCCTGCGCGAGAGGCCGGTCAGGCGCAGATTCAGCCGGACCCGCGCACGGGATGCGGCCAGGGCCGCCGCCAGGCGCGCGGCGCCCCGGACCGGCAGTCCAGACACCCGGGACGGGTCAGCCAGCAGCTCCTCCAGATGGCTGCAGCCGGCCAGCACCGTCCGGGCGGCGACCGGGCCGAAGCCGGGAACCCCCGGGATGTTGTCGGCGGCATCGCCGGTCAGCGCCTGCAGTTCCGGGAGGCGCACCGGGTCGATCCCCAGCCAGTCCGCGGCGGATTCCCGGTCCAGCACCCGCTGGCGTGCGTATTGCCAGAGCCGCGCCTGCGGCCCCGCCAGCAACTGGACGAGGTCCTTGTCCTCGCTGACCACCAGGGCCGTCTGCCCTGCCCGCCCGGCGCGGACGGCCAGCGTCGCCAGCAGATCGTCGGCCTCGTATTCGCCACTCGCCACGGTCGCCAGTCCCAGCCCGGCCACCAGCTCCCGGCATGCCTTCATCTGCCAGGCCAGATCCCGGTCCGGCAGCGACCGGTTGGCCTTGTAGCCGGGATCCAGACGATGCCGGAACCCGCTGAACAGGGATTCGTCGAAAGCCACGGCAACGGCGGCCGGGCGCGCCGCCGCCAGCAGCGTGCCGAGCGTCCGGGCAAATCCCACCACGGCATTGAGCGGCCGGCCCCGGCGATCGAAGAAGGCGTCCGGCACCCCGAACCAGGCCCGGAAGAGATAGGACGAGGCGTCCACCAGCAGCACGGGATCGGCGGGCAACGGGACTGCCGCGACGGGATTCAGCGGCCGCGCCACCGGCAGCTCCCGACGGCAGACGGCCGCTCACGAAACGTGATGCAGCTCACGACGACAGTTCCAGTAAATTCAGGGCGTTGCGCGGGAAAGGCTATGTATCTTGCTAATCAATTCTGGCTATACTCCAGCGCCGCCCGATCTCCATGCAAGGCGGCCGCTGCCGGTTTTTGCGCTGCCGCAGCGCCCCGCGTCGCCACGACGATGCCGGGGGTGATCAAGAACCTGCCGATCACAGGACAACAAAAATAATGGCTCATCCTGCCCGAACTCTCTGTGCCCTGCTGTTGCTGGCGACGACCGTCTCCGGCCACGCTGCCGATGCCGCCAGCCGCGACCTGCAGACACTGAAGCAGAACGTTCTCGACGTGAACAAGGAACTGACGACCCTGGAACAGCAACTGCTGTACCCGAGTACCCAGGTCGCGATGTTCCTGTCCATCGACGTCGGCACCCCGATCCGCCTGGTCGACGTCAACCTGCAGATCGACAACAAGAACGTCGGCTATCACTTTTATACCGATCAGGAATTCCAGGCACTGACGAAGGGCGGCGTCTCCCGCCTCTATACCGGCAACCTGCCGAGCGGCGAGCACACCCTGCGCGCCACCATCACCGGCTACGACCCGCAGGGCAAGGACTACCAGCGCAGCACCGCCTACAAGTTCGTCAAGGCCGCCGGTCGCAAGATGATCGAACTGAAGGTGGTGGACGATGTCGAGACACGCCAGCACAAGTTCGAATTCAAGGAGTGGAGCGAGTAAGTCGCCCCTTCGCACTGCAACCGGTCAGAGCGTGCTGCGCATGTCGATTTTCCGCCGGACCTTCCCCCTTTCCACGGGACGCTTCCACGCGCTGGCCGCGGCGCTGGCGGCCAGCCTGCTGTGCGCCGGGCCGGCGGCCGTTGCCGCACCGCCGAAAAAGAGCTTCGTCCCCGATGACTACGTCGAGCCGCTCGATCCGGCATCGGTACTGTTCGGCGAGGTGATGTTCGACTTCTACAACAACCACAACCTGCACGCGATCACCAATCTGCTGGCCGCGCGCGATAGCGGCGTCTTCTCCGAGC
Organism: Pseudomonadota bacterium; assembly: GCA_049323295.1. Lineage (GTDB taxonomy): Bacteria > Pseudomonadota > Gammaproteobacteria > Pseudomonadales > JADFDG01 > JADFDG01. The sequence goes on along the minus strand of JBMOON010000031.1, from coordinate 174,819 downwards.
GAGACGATTTTTCCGACGTCATTCTCGGCAACCTTTACATCAACTACGGCCTGTTCAGCAGCGCCGAGGCGATCTTCGCCCGCCTGGTCAAGCGCGACATCCTCGCCAAGACCCGCAACGAAACCTGGTTCCATACCGCCGAACTGCAATACAACCAGGGCAAGTACGACGAGGCCGCACGCATCCTCGAGAACAAGATCGCCGACCTGCCGCCCGCCATCGAGAAAGAGCGGCTGGTCATGCTGGGCAATATCTACATCGGCCGCGGCGAATTCCAGAAAGCCGCGGACATGCTGGCCACCGTCAAGGCCGACGACATCCTCGGCGCCTATGCCATCTACAACGCCGGCGTGGCCTTTGCCCGCGCCGGCGAGTTCGAACGCGGGCTGCCGCTGCTCAAACGGGTACGCGACCTGCCGCCGGGCGACGAGGAAACCAACGCCCTGAAAGACCGCGCGGCACTCGCCATCGGCTTTACCTGGCTGCAGAAGGGCAACAACGACTTTGCCCGCGAATCGTTGCTCACCATCCGGATGGACGGGCCGTTCACCAACCAGGCGATGCTCGGTCTGGGCTACGCCAACTTCCAGCGCGGCGATTTCAAGAAGGCCCTGCCGCTGTGGCTGGAGCTGCTGCAGCGCAACACCTCCGACACCACGGTGCAGGAGGCATTGATGCTGGCACCGCGTGCCTACGAGGAACTGAACGCCCTGCCGCAGGCCCTGTTCGGCTACCGTTATGCTGCGGATACCCTGCGCAGCGAACTGAAAAAGGTGGAGCGCACCATCATCCGCGTCCGCGAAAGCGACTGGCTGGATTCGCTGACGCCGGAGACGGCAAAGGACGCCGCCATGGCGATCGACCCGCTGGCACCGGTCACCAGCTATACGCCGGCCAACATTCCGGAAGCCCCCTATCTCTACAGCCTGTTTGCCTCGAACGCCTTCGCCGAGGACTACAAGCTCTACCTCGACCTGAAGCGCACCGAGAAGCTGATCGACTTCTGGCGCAGCCAGATCCCGATCTACCAGAACCTGCTGGCCGAGCACCGCACCCGCCTGTCCGGCCTGCGGCCGCGCATCGACGACACGATCAACCGGCGGCTGCGCGACATCGAGACCCTGCGCAACCGCGTTCCGCCGCTCCAGGCGCGCATCGAGGATGCGATCAGGCGCGGCGACACCGAGCAGACCGCCACCATCGAACAACTCAACCAGCTCGATCGTGCGCGCGCCATCGAAGCACAGCTTGCACGCGGCGCTGCAACGGCACAGAACGCCACGCAACGCGAACGCCTGCGCCGGATGAAGGGACTGGTCATCTGGGATATCGCCGTCACGGCAACCGCCCAGCAGCAGCAAGCCGTCAAGGACATCGAAAACCTGAAGGCCGACCTCGACATGGCCCAACTGCACGTCGAATCGCTGCAGCGGCTGCGGACCGACATCGACTACCGCATGGGTCCGGAATACGACCGCCGGCTGGCTGCCCACGCGCAACGGCTGCAGGGCATGAAGGACGAGGTGATCGGCCGCATCCAGAAACAGGTCGTCGCCCTACAGAACCAGGCCCTGGTGGTGCTGGCCGAAAACCGCCGTAACCTGGGCATGCAACTGGCCGAAACCCATTTGTCGATTGCCCGTCTGCAGGATGCATCGGTCAGCGATGCCATCGAAAAGAGGAAGCGCCAGTGAAGCTGTCGGCGAACTCCCGCATCCGTTTTCCGCGCCTCGCGCTCGTCGCGGTGATTGCCGCCGGCTGCGCCACGCAACCGGCCGACCGGGCCGCGCAACCGGGCACAGCCAAGCTGTCGAAGGAAGAACGCAGGGCCGCCGCCGCCCTGGGCGGCCAGCAGCCGGTCGAGGGTCGCTACGCGTCGCAGACACTGGCCGACCTCGAAAGCTCCGACGTCGAGATCACCGAAGGCTCCATCGACCAGGCCTCTATCGAAGGCGCGCTCGAAAGCTACAAACAGGCCGTGCAGCTGTTCAACGACCCGGAGAAACGCGTCGAATCGCTGCGCCGCATGGCCGACCTGACGATGGCCGCCAGCCAAGAGAAGGAAGGCGTTGCGCCGGCCGAACTGCCGGTCGTGCCGGCCCAGCTCACGGAAGAAGAAGAGGTCAAGCTCGATCGCGAGATCGATGAAATGCTCTTCAAGAGCTTCATGCAGGGGGCCGCAGACGCCAAGACGCAGGAAGAGAAATACCGGATGCTGGACCTCGCGGGCGGCATCGTGCCGGAACTCGAGGGCAGCGATCTGGCCGCCAACTACGAAACCGCGATCCTGCTCTACCAGACCGTCATCAAGACCAGCCAGGATCCGAAGGAAAGAGCCGAGGCCTACTACCTGCTGGCCAAGGCCTACGACATCAGCGGCAAGCACGAAGACTCGATTGCCACGCTGAAGGAACTCGGCCGCCTTTACCCGGACAGCACTTTCTATCTCGAATCGCAGTTCCGGCTGGGCGAAAGCTACTTCTCGGACGGCGAGTTCGATCTTGCGGGGATGGCCTACGGGGAGGTCATCCGGGCCGGCGACGTGACGCCGTTCTTCCAGCAATCGGTCTACAAGCGCGGCTGGAGCCACTACAAGGTCTCCGACTACGACAAGGCGCTGGTCGACTTCTTCGCCCTGATCGACCTGCTGCAGAAATCGAATGCGACCGGCAAGGATGCCGATCGCAACAAGCGCCTGATGGAAGACACCTTCCGCGTCGCCAGCATGTCGTTCAACAATCTGGATGGTGCAAAATCCGTCACGGAGTGGTTCCGCAAGAACGGGCATCGCCCCTACGAGGATGACATCTACCGCTCGCTCGGCGAGGTCTATGTCAGGCAGGAGCGCTATGTCGATGCGTCGGAAACCTTCGAAGCCTACGTAGCCCTGTATCCGAACAGCGACCTCGCTCCGGAATTCTCCTCGGCCTCGATCAAGGCGCTGCAGGACGGCGGCTTCCCGACCCAGGTGTTGCCGGCGAAGGAACGCTTCGTGAAGGCCTACGGCATCCAGAGCGCCTACTGGAAAACGCACGAGAAGCAGCGCACCGAATACCTGCCGTTCCTGAAATCGCACCTGCTCGATCTGGCCAAACACCATCACTCGACAGCACAGAAAACAAAAAGCACGCCGTCCTATCTGACGGCCGCCGGCTGGTACCAGCAGTGGCTGCAGACCGACCCGAAGGACCCCGGTGCCGCCACCGTCAACCAGCTGTACGCGGAAGCCCTGTTCTCGGGCAACGAATTCGCCCGTGCCGTACGCGAATTCGAGCGTACCGCCTACGAGTATCCGGGTTACGACAAGGCTTCCGAAGCCGGCTACTTCGGCCTCGTGGCGTATCAGGCCCAGGGCGACGAAATCAAGAGCGATGCCAGACGCGAAGCCGAATACAAACAACTGCTGGCGAAAAAAATCGACGCCAGCCTGAAGTTTGCCCGCACATTCCCGGCCCACCCGAAAGCCGCCTACGTGCTGCAGACGGTCGTCGAGGACCAGCTGGCGCGCAAGGAGATCGCCGCAGCAGTCACCACCGCCGGCATGCTGGTATCGCTCAACCCGCCACCGCCGAACGATCTGCTCAAATACGGCTGGCAGACCATCGCCAACGGCGAATTCGATCTCGGTCGCCACAAGGTCGCCGAATTCGCGCTGGGCAAGGTGCTGGCCTTCCCGGACCTGACGCCGGAAGAGCGTCGCACCTACAGCGAACGCCTGGCCGCCAGCATCTACAAGCAGGGCGAAAAGCTGGTCGCGGACGGCAAGGATCTGGAAGGTGCGCGCGAATACCTGCGGGTCGGCGCCGTGGTGCCCGACGCAACCATCCGCGCCACGGCCGAGTTCGATGCCGCGGCCATCTATCTGAAGAAGGAACAGTGGAAGAGCGCCATTCCTGTACTCGAACAGTTCCGGACCCGCTATCCGAAACATGAACTGCTCGAGACCATTCCCGACAAGCTGGCCGTTGCCTATGAAAAAACCGGCAACTTCGGTGCCGCCGCCGTCGAAATGGAAACGATCCACAACCTGAACCTGCAGAAGGAACCGGAGCTGGCCCGGGTTGCCCTCTGGCAGGCTGCAGAGTTCACCGAGAAGGCCGGCAACGAAGACGGGGTGCTGCGCCTGTACGGCAAATACACGGCCGTATATCCGAATCCGCTCGAACCGCGGATGGAAGCACAGTACCGGATGCTGAAGATCTTCGAAAAACGCGGCGACGCCCGGATGCGCGACAGCATGCTGGCCGCGTTGTCCGGCGGCGCCCGCTCGGCCGGCCAGGACGCGGCTCCGCGCGTCCGCTATCTCGGCGCTTACGCATCCTTCGCCATCGCCGAACCGGCCTTCGTGCGCTTCACCGAGTACAAGCTGAAGGCACCACTCAAGGCCTCGCTGGGCGAGAAGCGCAAGCTGATGCAGACAGCGCTCGATGCCTACGCCACCACATCGCGCATGGGCGTGGCGGATTTCGCGTCCGCTGCCCAGTTCCGGACAGCCGAGGTATACCGCATCCTGGCGGCAGACCTGATGTCCTCCGAGCGGCCACGCGGCCTCGACGAACTGGCGCTGGAGCAATACGACCTGCTGCTCGAGGAGCAGGCACTGCCCTTCGAGGACCAGGCCATCACGCTCTACACCCAGAACACCGAGCTCGTGAAGCAGAACATCTACGACGAGTGGGTGCAGAAGAGCTTCAAGGCGCTGGCCGTACTCCAGCCGGGCCGCTTTGCGAAGAAAGAGCAGACCGAAGACTATGTCGACATCATCTATTGAGCCACGTCTGATGCCAGTACTGCCGCTGCTCCTGCTGGCGGCAGTACTGGCCACGCTCGCCGGTTGCGCGTCGAAACCGCGGCCGGAAAAACCCGCGGCCACGGTCGACAACGTCAATACCGTGCGCGCCGTGCGTCAGCAGCCGGCGACGCCTGCGGTAGCCGCCAGCGACACCACACACCAGACCACGGTCGCCGCCTCCCTGGCGGCACAAACAGCTGCGCAAAAAGCCATCGGCGAGTACTTCGCCGCCGTGCAGGCCATGAAAGCCGGCAAGCTGGAAGAAGCACTGATCGGCTTCCAGTCGATTTCCGCCCAGCACACCGTACTGTCGGGACCGCTGGTCAACCAGGCGCTCATCTACATCCGCCAGGAGAAGTGGGCCGATGCGCTGGACACCGCCGAACAGGCACTGAAGGTCAACCCGCGCAACCCGTTCGCGTGGAACGTGAAGGGCATCGTGTTGCGCCAGCAGGGCAAGTTCCGGGAAGCCCGTGCCGCCTACGAGCAGGCGCTGGCCATCGATCCGCAATATGCCAAGGCCCACTTCAATCTGGGCGTACTGGCGGATCTCTACCTGCAGGACCTCCCGCTCGCACTCTCGCACTACGAGAAATACCAGGCGCTGCAGAAGAAACCGGACCAGGCCGTCGGCAACTGGATCGTCGACATCCGCAACCGGCTGGGCGCCATGCAACCGGCGGCGGCTCCCGCCCCGGCCGCAACGCCCGGCGAGACCGCACCGGTACAGGAAACCGCACCGGTTGCTCCGGCACCTGCCGGCACTGCCTCTCCCGCCACCACGCCGCTCACCGTCGGCGCCGCAGGGTAAATGCCATGAAACCGATAGCGCATCTGCTCGCCGCACTGTCGCTGCTGTCCGCTGTCGGCCTGGCCGGCGCGGCCGACCCGGCGCCGGCACCCGCTCCGGCCAAACCGGCAGCGGGCAGTGCAGCAAGCAAGTTCGCGGCGGCAGCCAACGCCGCCGCCGGCAATCAGGCCGACAGCGGCAAGGATGCCAACGTGCTCTCCACCAACGTGATCGGCTCGCAGGAAGCACCGACGGTGCTGAACGTCGTGCCCTGGAAAGACAAGGAAGTGAAACTGGAAAAGAAATCGCCGACGACCTCGATCCTCAACCAGGTGCTGCAGCCGCTGGACCGCGACGTGCTGAAGCGCGAGGTGCAGTACTTCCGCAGTCTCCAGGAACAGCAACCGCAGTAACCCGAAACGGCGGCCCGACGGGCCATTCTCTATTCACCGGCAACAAGAACAACAGGCAACAGGAGTTTCGACATGGCAGCAGGTAATGAAGCAGGCTTTGTGATGGGCGTCATCAAGTTCATCCAGGACGGCGGCGTGTGGATGTACCCCATCCTCGTCTTTTTCTTCATCGGCATTGCCATCGTGCTCGAGCGCTGGCTCTACCTGCAATCGGTAACCAGCAAGAACAGCAAGACCTGGAACGAGCTTTTTCCGTTGCTCTCCAAGGGTCAGTTCAAGCAGGCCCTCGAGTTGGCCAAGAACTCCAACACCTATATCGGCAACATCGTCAGCTACGGTCTTGCCCGTGCCGCGGTGACCAACAATCACGAGGACATCGAACTCGCGATGGAAGAAGGTCTTATGGAGTGCATACCGCGCCTTGAGCAGCGCACCAATTACGTGGCCACCATCGCCAACGTCGCCACCCTGCTCGGCCTGCTCGGCACCATCATCGGCCTGATCGATGCCTTCGGCGCCATTTCCAGCGCCGACCCGGCCCAGAAAGGCGAACTGCTCTCCTCTTCCATTTCCGTTGCCATGAACACGACGGCACTCGGTCTGATCGCGGCCATCCCGCTGCTGCTTTCGTTCACCTACCTGCAATCGAAGACCGCCCGGGTGGTCGACAGCATGGAAATGGCCACGGTGAAATTCATCAACGTCTATCGTCAACTCATGATCGCCACCGAGAAGAAGGGCTGAACACACAGCAACCCAAAGCGGTTGCACGGGCAGCAGTGCCCGTGCGATGACCGACAGGTGCGATCATGAAAAAGAAGAATCGCGTGACCGATGTCGAACTGGACATCACCGCCTTCATGAACCTGATGGTGGTGCTGATCCCGTTCCTGCTCATCGACGCCGTATTCACCCAGATGTCGGTATTGCAGCTGAACCTGCCCGCCGGGGAGTCGAGTTCCCCGGCGCCGGAACAGCGCAAGCCGTTCGTGCTCGAAGTGCTCATCTACAAGGGCCGCTTCGAAGTCGTGGACCGGCAATCCGAATCGGTGCTGCGGGTCATTCCGAACCAGGGCGAGAAGCACGATTTCGTTGCCCTGCACGACATGCTCAAGGACCTCAAGCAGCGCGCCAAGGACATCGGCCAGGACGTGAAGGACATCACCATCCTTTGCGAAGACGACACTCCCTATGAGCTGCTGATCACCACCATGGATACCGTCCGCATCATGGAAGTCGATGTGAACGGCAACATGATCAAGCGCGAGCTGTTCCCCGATATCGGTATCGGCAGCGCACCGCCGGATGCTTCCGGCGATGCCGAGCCCGCCGCAGGGGGTGCTGCATGAACAAGAAATCAGCACGCCAGGTTCGTCTGGAGCGTCGGCACAAGCGGGCCCAGAACGCCGCCCTGTCGCTGACCTCGCTGATGGACATCTTCACCATCCTGCTGTTCTTCCTGCTGGTTTCCGGCAGTCAGTCGCAGAAGCCGCCGGATCAGCGCTACATCGTGCTGCCGAAATCGACGGCTGAGCAGCTGCCCAAGGAAACCGTCACCATCCAGGTGAGCGGCAAGGACATCATTGTCCAGGGGCATGTGATCGCTTCGACCGAGGACGTGATGGCCCAGGAGCAGTCGGTGATCCTGCCGCTGAAGGAGGAACTCGACTACCAGGCCAGCAAATCGCCGGCACCGCTGAACGACGAGGGCATTCCGGAGCGTGAGATCACGATTCTCATGGACCAGAAAATGCCGTACGAAGTCCTCAAGCGGATCATGACCACCTGCATGCTCACCGAGTACTCGAAGGTCTCCTTCGCCGTACTGCAGGCCGGCAAACAGAAGCAGGAGCCTGCGTCATGAGCGGCGTGAAGACTCCCACACCCGTACCCCCCAAGCCCCAGCTCACACTGATCGGCAACGGTTACCTGCCCTGGGACAGCCCGGAGGGCGAAGAACGCCGGTTCCGCATACTGCTCATCCTCTTCCTGCTGCTGGCTTTCATGTCGGCGGTCGTGATCGAGATGACCAACGTGCCGAAGCCGGATCGACGCGACGCGGAGAAAATCCCGGAGCGCCTCGCCAAGCTCGTGCTGGAGAAGAAGAAGGAGGAACCGCCTCCGCCGCCTCCGCCGGAAGAAAAACCGAAGGAAGAGGAAAAGCCCAAGGAAGAGCCGAAGCCGGAGAAGCCGACCGAAGAACAGGTCAGCAAGGCGAAGGAGAAGGCCCAGAAGGCGATGGCTGAAGCCCAGAAAGAGCTGGCTGCGATGCAGGATCTGGCATCGGCATTCGACTTCGGCACCCAGCCGCTGACGAAAGCCGGCGCCGCGGGTCCTTCCTCCGATACCGTCTCGCGCGACCTGATCACCAGCCGTTCAGGCAAGGGCTCCGGTGGCGTGAACATCGGTACCACCTCCAGCGGTGGCGGCGGCGCCGGGATTGCCGGTGGCGGCAAGCTTGCCGGTGCGCAGGTTGCCGCCGTGCAGTCCAACATTGCCGAAGGCGGTACCGGCGCGGTACGCAAGAACGCCAGCGGGAAGCTCGAACGCACGCAGGAAGAAATCCGCCGCATCATGGACCGCAACAACGGTGCACTGCAGGCGATCTACCAGCGCGCGCTGCGGGCGAACCCGACGCTGAAGGGCGCCATCGTCCTGCGGCTGGTGATTGCAGCCGACGGCTCGGTCACTACAGCAGACATCGTTTCCTCGGAACTGGGCGACCCGGAAACCGAGAAGAAACTGGTGACCCGCATCAAGGCCATCAACTTCGGCGCCATCGAAGGCGTGATGGTCTGGGACGACAAGTACACGCTCAACTTCTTCCCCAGCTGAGCGCCGTACGGCACGACGGAAGGGACGCTGCGGCGTCCCTTCTTTTTTGCGGTTGCGGTATGGTTGGCACACCGCACCCCCACGGAAGAAATCCATGCAGGCAACACGTCGGCTATTTGGCCTCGCCATCGCCACCGCCCTCCTCGCCGGCTGCATTCCACCGCCGGCCGACATCGGGCTCGACTATTCCGGCCCGCTCTACCGCAAGCCCGGCGCCGACGATCCGCGCGTAGTCACCAGTGCGTCCGTCCTGCCCCCCGGCAGCAGCGACTGCGAACCGGTTACGGAAGTACCTGCCCGCAAGCGCAGCGATTGCGGCGTGCGATTGGTGATGGAGCGCTATAATCCCGGTCTGCAGACGCTGTACCAGCGCCAGCTGGCCGACGAACCGATGATGCGGGGAAACGTCATCCTGCGCCTGATTATCGGCGCTGACGGTGGCGTGCAGGCGGCAGACATTGCCTCCAGCGAGATCCACGATCCGGAATTCACGCGCCAGGTTGCCGCCTATGTGCGCACGATCAACTTCGGCGCGCTGGATGCCGTTCCGGCCTGGTCCGATACCTACACCGTGGAATTCACGCCGCCGAAGGACGTGATCCCGGAAAAACCGGTCGCGCCGGCCGGCAGCACGAAGTAATTCCGCGGCAGCGGCCATGGCTGTTCGTATTGTCGCGCCAGCGCGCGGGCGAACTGTGCCGCACGCGGCGGCAGCTGCACACCACGGCCGCCGTCCGTACCCATGCAGTGCTGCAGTTCGCGATACACCGCCCGCCACAACGACGCTTCGTCCAGCGGCTCGCCGGCATCGAGATTGTCGAGGCTGACGGCGAAACGACGGCCGCAGGCGGCCGTCAGCACCCATTCCACGGCCTGCGGCCGCGCCTCCACCTGCTCGAACTCATCCTGCTGCGCACGCGTCCGGCCGTCCGGGCTGTACCAGTAACCGTAATCCGGCAGACGCCGGCGCGCTTCGCCGGCCACGCACCAGTGCGCAACCTCGTGCAGCGCACTCTGGAAATAATCGTGACGGAAAACGATTTCGTGCCAGCCGTCGGCCGTGGTGGCCGGCCGGTAGAGGGGCTCGTCGCCGCCCGCCACCAGGCGGGTGCGGTGAGTCGCCGCGAATTCGCGGGCAAACAGTTCGATGAGCGCCGGAAGTTCCCGATCCACGATCGCTGGCCTGCAGAAGCTGACTGCTAGAATGCGGCCCTCCGCCGCCGCGCGCACCCTACCGTGACCGACTCGCCGTCTCAATCCCCCGCTGCACCGCCAGCCGTCACCACCGCGGCTGCGCCGACGAACCGCAGCGAATTGCGGGCCCTGCTGGCCTTGGTACTGCCGATTCTCGGCGGCCAGGTGGCGCAGACCGCGAACGGTTTCGTCGACACAGTGATGGCCGGCCAGGTCAGCCCGCTGGATCTGGCCGCGGTGGCGATCGGCGCCAGCATCTGGGTACCGGTATTCCTGTTCATGGTCGGCGTGATCATCGCGGCCACGCCGATCCTCTCGCAGCACCTGGGGGCCGGACGCCACGCGCGGGTCGTGCCGGCCGCCTGGCAGGCGCTCTGGCTGGCGCTGGCCATCGGGCTGCTCGGCTTCGTGGCACTGCGCAACGCCGTGCTGTTCTTCGAGCTGCTCGATGTGCCGCCGCAGCTGCGCGACATGACCGTGCGCTATCTCGACAGCCTGTCCTGGGGCATGCCCGGCGTCGCCCTGTTCATCGGCCTGCGCACCTACACCGAATCCCTGTCGCATCCGCTGCCGGTGCTGGTGATCAGCCTGATCGGGCTGGTCGCCAACATTCCGTTGAACTACGTATTCATCTACGGCGAATTCGGACTGCCGGCAATGGGAGGCCCCGGCTGCGGCGCTGCCACCGCCGTGGTGATGTGGCTGATGGCCCTGCTGATGTGGCTGTATGTCCGCCACGCCGCCCACTACCGGGAAAAAGCGCCACCGGGCACGCGGATCGACGGCCGGGTGCACCGACCCGAACCGCGCGCGCTGCTGGCCATGCTCATCCTGGGCCTGCCGATCGGGCTGGCAATTTTCTTCGAGGTGAGCATCTTCGCCGTGGTGGCCGTGCTGCTGAGCACGATGGGCGAGCTCGTGGTCGCCGGCCACCAGATCGCGCTCAACTTCGCATCGCTGACCTTCATGCTGCCGTTGTCGGTGGGGCTGGCACTCACCGTGCGCACCGGGCTCGCCGTCGGCGCCGGCGACCTGGCAGCAGCACGCCGTGCCGTACGCACCGGACTGCTGCTCTCCTGCGGTATCGCGCTTTTCAATGCCGGCATCCTGCTGGCCGGGCGCGACCTCATTCCGGCGCTCTACACCGCGGATGCCGCAGTCCGTGCACTGGCCGCGGCACTGATCGTCTATGCCGCCATCTTCCAGCTGCCGGACGCGCTGCAGGTCACGGCCAACGGCGCACTGCGCGGCTTCCACGACACCGCGGTACCGATGTGGATCACGCTTTTCGCCTACTGGTGCATCGGCCTGCCGATCGGCTGGATGCTCGGTTTCGGCACCCTGTTCGGCATCGACACCGGCGTGGCTCTCGGACCCCAGGGATTCTGGATCGGCCTGGTCGCCGGTCTCGCAGCCGCCGCGTTGCTGCTCAACATGCGTCTGGCGGGATTCCTGCGCAGCGGCGCGCGTTGAGCATCACCAGCGCGGCGCTGTCTGCACGACCGGCAACCCCGAAAGAAAACGCACGTAGTCCGGCGACAGCAGATCCGCCGCTGCCAGCAGGTGCGCACGGTACCAATCCTCCAGCAACAGACCGTCGGCACAGACTTCCGGACGCGCCACATAGATGGCCGCCGGGCACGGGGCGCCGCCGTCGGTCTGCACCGGAACGGTTTGCCGGCGGTACAGATCCGGTACGCCTTCGAATTCGTCGAGACGCGCCAGTGCCGACGCACCGGACAGTGCGTACAGCACGCCTTCCACCACGGCACCGGCGGCCGGCTCGATCGTTGCGTAGGCATAACGCGGCACCGGACCGGCATCGCTGGCGCACTTGCGGAAAACGATACGCCAGCCGGGCAGGCACGCCGGCCGGCGCGCGGCAAACGCGACGCCGAGCGTGCGCAGCCGCTCCGGATTCATGTTCGAGCCATAGGCGAAATATTCCATGCCGGACATTATGCGGCGGCGGCCGGATCCCCGGCCCCGTCCGTGATGCAGCGCACGGTCTGCAACGCCTGTCTGCCGCCGGATGCCGCCGGGCGCGCCGGCAGCTTGTGGCAGGGGTATGACGGCGTTATTGTCGGGACTGCACAACGTCGCCACCCGTGACATCCCCACACCGGACACGTCGTGCAGGCAGGTGGCTCATGGGCACCCCACAAGGGCGCAAGCCGACGGCCGATTCCACCGGTCCGCGCGGCCAGGTCATCGATCTCGAATCGCGGCGCTCCCGGCGGGAGAAACGCGACGGCCCCGGACGCATCGTCCGCATCGCGCCGGAAAACGACGGCATCCGCACGCTTTACGGCAACGACCGGCATCCCGATCGCCTCGTATCGCTCGACATCATCGGCTGGGCACTGCACGAATCGGGTACCGTCTCGGCCCTCGTACCCTGGCTGAAGGACGTGGTGACGGCCGATCTGCTCGCCGATCCGCTGAACGGACACTGCGAAGGCTACTGGGATCCGCATGGCGAACGGCTGTTGCCCGCAGCGCCGGCGCACAAGGTGGCCGAATTGCAGGCAGCGATCGCTTTCTTCGGACCGGCACGCAATGACCACCGCGTCGTGGTGCAGACCTTCCCCGACTCTGCCGGCACGCACGCCGTGATGTCGAGCGACGGCTTCCACACCGTGCACCTGATCGAAGTCGTGGCCTGGCAACTGCGCGGCGACGGGCGCGTACTGGCGATGCTGGCCGATCGCGACCGCGTCACCGACACGCCGGTGCTGGCCACCGATCGCTGCCTGTACCCGGCACAGGAAGACGAAGCGTTCCGCTATTTCTTCCAGCACTCCGTGGCCAACCAGTTGAAACGCCACGATCCGGAGGCGCTCGCCTGTCTGGCCGTGCTGGCCGGCGGCGGCCAGGCCGTGCCGGACTGAGCGCTCAGGAGCGCTTGCGGATCCAGTAGCGGTATTCGCCGCCGGTTTCCTCGCGATGCAGCAGGCCGTGCCCGAGATGCTCGCAGAGCTTCGGGATGTCGCGCGTGGTCGAAGGGTCGTCGGCCAGCACGCGCACTGTTTCGCCGGCCGGCATTTTCCGCAGGCGGGCATGCAGGAGCATCACCGGTTCCGGACAACGCAGCCCGCGCGCATCGACTTCGTGCTGGAATTCCGGCGCCTCGTTCATCCCGCTCTCCCCGTCTCCGCCGGCACGGCCGCGACCGTCGCCTGTCGCCGCGCAAACGACAGCCAGACCGGTACCAGCGCCAGCAGCGTCAACGCGGCACCGGCCACGAACACCGCACCGTACCCCAACGCATCGGCGACCACGCCGGAAGCCAGCGTGGCAAGGCCGGCCAGCGTGACCTGCAGCGACGCCTGCAGCGTGTAGTCGGTACCCGGCGAGGCGCGGCGGCAGACTTCCATCATCGCGGTGAACAGCGCCACCGTGGACAGGCCGTCGGCAAACTGTTCGCAACAGACAATCAGGTACAGCACGGGCAACGACGGCAGGCCGTCGACGACCCACAGATAACCGAGCAAACCCGCCGCCTGCAGCGCGCCGAAAAGCAGCAGTGCACTGCGCTGCCCGATGCGGACCAGCAGCAGGCCGCCGGCCAGCGCACCGGCAATGCCGGCCACCGAACCGGTGACACCGGTCAGCACGCCGATGTCGGTGAGCGACAGGCCGCTGTCCCTGAGCAGCGGGCCGATCATGCGCGAGGCCAGTGCGTCGCCGAGCTTGAAGGCGGCGACCGCCACCAGCCACCAGCCGAGACCGGGCCGGCGCATGAAATCGCGGAACAGTTGCAGATAGCCGCGCATGCCGTGCCAGCGCACGTGGGTCGCCGCCACCACGTCGCGCGGCGGCTCGCGCATGAACAGCAACGGCAGCAGCACGCCGATGATCAGCAGCGACAGCGCACCGTAGGACAACGACCAGCCATGACGGTCCACCAGTACCAGCAGCACGCCGCCGCCGATCACCATGCCGATCTTGTAGCCGATCACCTGGACGCTGTTGCCGGGGCCGCGCAGGCGCGGCGTCAGCCGACTGACCGCCAGACCGTCGGTGGCGATGTCCTGGGTGGCCGCGGTGAGATTGACCAGGAACAGCACCAGCATGAACGGCAGCAGCAGGTTGCCGATCCAGTCGCCGATGTCACGCGACGCCAGCAACAGCATCAGCGCCAGCGTCAGCGTGTTCAGCGCCAGCAGCCACTGGCGGCGCGTACCGAAGCGATCGACAAACGGCGCCCAGAGGAACTTCAGCGCCCAGGGTGTCGCCAGCAGTGCAGTGAACCCGATGGCGGAGAGCGACACGCCGTGTTCGCGCAACAGGGTCGGCAAGGCCTTGCCGAGCAATCCGGAAGGCAGGCCCTGCGCGAAATAAAGACAGGCCAGCAATCCGAACAGGCGCGCGTCCGCAGCGCGGCCGGCCGCGGCATCCGGTGGCGCTCCGGCCACGGTCATGCGGTGACCTTGCCGGTAACCCGCAGGCAGACCGTGATTTCCTCGCGGTCGTGGTAGAGCTGCCGCGCCTGCAGCTCGTAGAGCAGGCCGGCGGCATCCAGTTCGGCACGCAGGCGACCGAGGTTCAGCTGCACTTCCTGGTGACGGCTCTTCATCGGCAGCTTGAGGTTGAAGATCGCCTGGCGACACCAGCCGTTGAGGAACCAGCGCGCAATCAGGGCCGTGACCCGCGCCGGCTTTTCCACCATGTCACACACCAACCAGTCGACCGGTCGTTTCGGCTGGTAGTGAAAGCCGTCCGCACGCAGATGCGTCACCAGCGGATCGTCGGCAACCACCGCGGCCAGCGGGCCGTTGTCGACGGCCTCGACGCGCATCCCGCGCCGCGCCAGCAGCCAGGTCCAGCCGCCGGGCGCGGCACCGAGATCCACCGCCGTGCGGCCGGGGACAAGCCGCGTGCCCCACTCCGCACGCGGAATGAACAGGTGCCATGCTTCCTCAAGCTTCAGTGCCGAGCGGCTGGGCGCTTCGCGCAGCAATTTCAGGCGCGGGACACCCAGCGGCCACGGTGGCGCAGACGCCGTGCTGCCGAGGCAGAGGTAAGCCGTTGCACCGTCGGCCAGGAACAGCATCAACCGCCAGGTGTGGCGTTCGGCAATGCGGACGCCGGCCGCCTGCACCGCGGCCTGCAGCGGTTTTTCCAGCTGCCGCGCAAGGGCCGCCAGTTCGCGACCGTCGTTGGTATCGGGGGCGCCGACCGTGACCGTGGCCAGCGGCGGCAGGCCGGTCAGCAGCGGACGCACGCCGAGCAGACGGTCCGGCGGCGCGATGGCGATCGGTGCCGAGGCAACGAACAGGTCGCGCACGAAGACCAGCTCGTCCGGATCCAGCGTCGGCAGCAACGCCCGCGCATCGCCGTCCGGCAGTACGAATTCCGCATAGCCGGTTTCCGGCCGGGCCCGGCCGAAGCCCGACACGCCGCGGGCGGCACAGGCATCGGCCAGCGCGGCGATGCATTCCTTCTCGAAGCCAGGGCGGCAAACGGCGAGCAACGACGTCATGAACGGTCGGTTTACGGTTTTTAACTATAAAAGGGGGGGAGCCGCTGAGTATGATCGGCGACATGATCGTACGACATCCCGCCCGTGTTTCCCGTGTTTCGTGCCTGACGGCAGCCGCCTGCGGGCTCTGGCTGTGCGGAACGGCGTCCGTTTTTGCCGCCGAAGACGCCCCGACCGCCGATGCGCCGGCCGCCACCGATCCGGCAGCCGGCACCGGCAACACGCCGGCCGATACGCCCTTCGACCCGCCGTTCGATCCCGGCTTCAACCCGGATTTCGATCCGGCCTTCCCGGAACTGCCGGCACAACCGGCCCCGGCTGCCGCCACCACCCCCGACTACAAGGCGCCGCGTACCGACTTCTATGTCGATGTGGCCTACCTCAGCGCCGATGTCAGCCGGCTCGGCTTCGACGACCGGTCAGGCAGCCAGCGCATCATTGTCGGCCTCCAGTTGCAGGACGCATCCCGGGGCCGCTTCCATGTAGCACCGGAAATCGGCTACCTGCGGATGAATCCGGCGGAACGGGATCTGGTCAGCGTCGACAACAACAACCCGAGCTTTCCGCAATACGTCGTCACCATCACCGATTCGTTTTCCGCCCACATCGCCACGCTCGATTTCGGGGCCCGCCTGTTCTGGGACCTGCCGAACCGGCTGACGGCCTTTTCCCGACTGGGCATGGGCTTCCATCACCTGACACGCAAACGCGACCGCACGCTCTCCTACACGCCGAAAAATCCGGTGGTCACGCCGCCCAAGGCAAGCGAGTCGTTGCTGGCGGATTCAGTGACCGATACCGATCTGGCGCCCTTCGCCGCCGTAGGCATCGCGCTCAAACTGGGAAAAGTGCCTTCGATCTACCTCGAACAGGGCGCGCGCCAGATCGACGGCGACAACGTCAACCTGTCGGTGATCGGCTTCCTGCTCAACTTCTGACGCCTATTCGGCCGGCGGCCGGCCAAGCGCCTGGTCCCGCAGCGCGTCGGTCTGCTGCGCTGCCGAAGCTGCCGCCTTTTCCGTCGCTTCCCTGACCGCCTGCGCATTGTCGATCAGCTGCTTCTGCTGCTCCCCGGCCGCCTGCTGCTCGCGGCCGTCCTTCAGATAAAACCAGACCGCGGCACCGATCAGGGCCAGCGCAATCAACATCCGCAACATGGCGGTTCTCCCGGCAATGGCTATTTGACGAAAACGACAGTCTTGTGGCCGTCGACGATGACACGGTCTTCCAGGTGCCATTTCACGGCGCGCGCCAGCACGCGCCGCTCCACTTCCTGTCCCAGCACGCGAAGTTCCTCCGCCGAGTGGCGGTGGGACACCCTGGCCACATCCTGCTCGATGATCGGCCCCTGATCGAGATCCGCGGTGACGTAATGACTCGTCGCGCCGATGAGCTTCACGCCCTTGTCGTAGGCCTGCCGGTAGGGATTGGCGCCGGCAAAGGCCGGCAGGAACGAATGGTGGATGTTGATGATGCGGCTGGGGTACTGCGCGACGAAATCGCCGGACAGGATCTGCATGTAGCGGGCCAGCACGACCAGATCGGTCTGGCCGGCGAGCAGATCGAGCATCCGGCGCTCGGCAGTCGCCTTGCCGTCCTTCGTCACCGGCACGTGATGAAACGGAATGCCGAAGGACTCGACATCGCTGCGGAAGTCCTCGTGATTGGAAATCACCATCGGGATCGTCGCCACCAGGTCGCCGCGACGCACCTGCCACAGCAGCTCCATCAGCGCGTGGTCGTATTTCGAGACCAGCAGCGCCATGCGCTTGCGATCGACGGCGTAGGCGATGTTCCACTGCATGTCGTATTTGTCCGCCACCGCCTTGCGGAACGCCCCGTGCAGCACGTCCCGGCCGACATCGAGGTTCGGCGTCTGGAATTCCAGCCGCATGAAGAACCGGCCGCCTTCGGCATCGGAAGAGTGCTGGTCGAGGTCGGTGATGTTCGCGCCGTGATTGTAGAAGAACGTCGACACCGCGCTGACGATGCCGGGACGGTCCGGGCAGGTGATCAGCAGGCGGGCCGTGGTTTCCGGCGCGGCCGGGCCGCGGGGAACCGTTGTTTTTTGCATGTCAGTCCGGGTCATTGAACATGTCCTTGCGGAACGCGGATGGCGTCTTGCCCGTCCATTTCTTGAACGCGCGGTGGAAGGAACTGGCTTCGGAAAAGCCCATGAGCATGGCGATCTCGTCGATCGAGAGATCGGGCTTGGAGAGGTAATAGATCGAGGCATCCTTGCGGATCGAATCCTTGATCTCCTGGTAACTGGTATTGCCTTCCTTCAGCCGGCGCCGCAGGGTCTGCGGCGTCATGTTGAGCTTTTCGCAGATCACCTGGAAGTCGGGGAAATTGTTGCCGTATTCCTTGGAAATGATGGCGCGGATCTGTGCCGGCAGGCCGACGCTGTGGAAATTCCCGTCGATGAGCTGGGCGATGGAGTCCTTGAGGAATTTCGACAAGGACAGCGCGTTCTGCACCAGGGGAAGATCCATGTACGAGCGATCGAGGACGATCTGGCTCTTCGACTGTCCGTACAGCACCGGACAGGGAAAAAGTTCCTTGTACTGTTCGGCGCCCGGCGACGGCGGAAAATCGAGGGCGATACGCATCGGCACGATCGGCTTGCCGATCAGCCAGCCGAAGAAGCGGATGGTGAGGAACACCAGCGTCTCGACAATGAAGTCGCGAAACTCCACCGGCCCCACGCTGAACAGGATGATGGCCTCGTGCTCGCGGACTTCCAGCCGCGCCACGGTATCAACACCGAACAACTCGTAGAAGTTGAGCGCCCGACGCATGGCCTTTTCCAGCGTCGCCGAGTTGATCACCGCGTGGGCCATCATCGAGAACGTGCCGGGACGCGAACGAAAACCCTGTCCGAAGCCCATGAATTCGTCTTCGGTCTGCTGCATCACCGCGAGCATCAGATCGATGAACTTCCGGCGCTCGATGCGCGCCGACGGATCGTTGACCAATGCCGGGTCGAGACCGATGTCCGCAAACAGGCGCGGAATGTCGACGCCGCTGCGCGCTGCGCCCTGGAGTACCCGCAAGGCAACGGCAACCGGCAGTGTCGAGCCGCTCACCACGCTTTTCTGCACCAGGGACAAAGGCTTCTCCGTATGCGTCGCCGCACGCCGTTCATGGCGTGCCGCGCTGTTCCGAAATGTCTGCGACGTGCGGGCCGGAAACGAGCAGGAACGAGGCCCGCGACATGATAGTTAATGTCAACCAATTTGGCACATTGCGTCATTGCCGGTGCCTGACCCCGCGGACACCATCCTGACCCTGCCGGCACCGCGCGCTGCGCGCGGCAGGCGCGGGGTCTCGGCCGACCGCGCACCAGCCGGGCCGACCAGGCCGGACCCGTTACACAACCCGTTGATTATACAGAGCCGGGCCCGCAGCGACGGGCCGGCGTGCACGCCCCGGGGGCCACGATGACTCAGCGCGCCATCTTCGAACAGGACCACAACATCTTCCGCGACAACTTCCGCAAGTTCCTCGAGGCGGAGGTCAAGCCGCACCAGGAGCAGTGGCTGAAGGACCGCATCGTCTCGCGCGAGGCGTGGAAGAAGGCCGGCGAAGCAGGCTATCTGTGCATGTACGTCGACGAGAAATGGGGCGGCCTGGGCCTGAAGGACTTCCGCTACACCCAGATCCAGATCGAGGAAATGTCGCGCATCGGCGAATCGGGATTCGCCATGTCGCTGCACAGCGACGTCATCGGCGTCTACCTCGACTCCTTCGCCAACGACGAACAGAAGGCGCGCTGGATGCCGGGCATCATCTCCGGCGAGAAGATCCTGGCGGTGGCCATGACCGAACCGGGCACCGGTTCCGACCTGAAGAGCATCAAGACCCGGGTCGAGGACAAGGGCGATCACCTGCTGCTCAACGGCGCCAAGACCTTCATCTCCAACGGCATCCTCTCCGACATCGTGATCGTCGCCGCCCAGTGGGAAGGCAAGGGCGTGACGCTGGTCGTCGTCGAGCGCGGCATGGAAGGCTTCAAGCGCGGCCGCAAGCTCGACAAGATGGGCATGCACTCGCAGGACACCGCCGAGCTGTTCTTCGAGGACGTGAAGGTGCCCAAGGCCAACATTCTCGGCCAGCCGGGCATGGGCTTCATGTACCTCATGCAGAAACTCGCCCAGGAGCGCATCGTCTGCGCCGTCGGTGCCATCTCCGGCGCCCAGTACGCCTTCGAGGAAACGCTCAAGTACGTCAAGGAACGCAAGGCGTTCGGCAAGGCGATCGGCTCCTTCCAGGCCAACCGCTTCACCATGGCCGAGATGAAGACCGAGATCACCATCGGTCAGTCCTTCGTCGACCAGTGCGTGATGAAGTGCGTCAACGGAACCATCACTCCGGACGATGCGTTCATGGCCAAGTACTGGACCACCGACCTGCTCAACAAGGTGGTCTACAACGGCGTGCAGCTGCACGGCGGCTACGGCTACATGATGGAGTATCCGATCGCCCGCGCCTACACCGACGCGCGCATCACCACCATCTTCGCCGGCACCAACGAAATCATGAAGGAAATGATCGGCCGCGGTATGGGCCTGTAACCGACCACCTGCGAACCACAAGGAGAAGCATCATGTCGCAAGTCCGTTTTGACGACCGCGTCGTCATCGTCACCGGCGCCGGCAACGGCCTCGGCAAGAGCCATGCCCTCGCGTTCGCGAAGCGCGGCGCCAAGGTGATCGTCAACGACCTCGGCGGTTCGGCGCACGGCGAAGGCGCCTCGAAGACGGCCGCCCAGACGGTGGTGGACGAAATCCGCGCCATGGGCGGCGAAGCCGCCGCCAACTACGACTCGGTCACCGACGGCGACAAGATCGTGCAGTGCGCGCTCGACAATTTCGGCAAGGTGGACGTGGTCATCAACAACGCCGGCATCCTGCGCGACGTATCGTTCCACAAGATGACCGACCAGGACTGGGACCTGGTGTACAACGTGCACGTCAAGGGCGCCTACAAGGTCACCCACGCCGCCTGGCCGCACATGCGCGACAAGGCCTACGGCCGCGTGATCTTCACCGCTTCGGCCGCCGGCATCTACGGCAACTTCGGCCAGGCCAACTACTCGATGGCCAAGCTGGCGCTGCACGGCCTGTGCCAGACGCTGGCGCTGGAAGGCAAGAAGTACAACATCTTCTGCAACACCATCGCACCGATCGCCGGCTCGCGCCTGACCGCCACCATCATGCCGCCGCAGATCCTCGAACAGCTGAAGCCGGAATTCGTATCGCCGCTGGTGCTGAAGCTGTGCGCCGAATCGCATACGGAAACGTCCGGCCTGTATGAAGTCGGCGCCGGCTGGATCGGCAAGCTGCGCTGGAACCGCACGCTGGGCCATGGCTTCCCGATCAGCCAGGAGCTGACCCCGGAGCAGATCAACGACCAGTGGGGCACGATCACCGATTTCGGCAAATCCTCGTATCCCGGCTCGGGCCAGGAAGCGCTGATGCAGATCATGCAGAACCTGACCAACAAATAATCACTCCGGCACGGGGGATGCCATGCGTTCCCCTGACGCCCTCAGCAAAGGAGACATCCCGTGAGCAAGAAGGTCTATGTGATCGGCGTCGGCATGACGAAGTTCACCAAGCCGGGGGATCCGGCCGCGCCGGACTACCACGTCGCCGGCAAGGAAGCGATTCTCGAGGCGCTGGCCGATGCCGGCATCGGCTACGACAAGGTGCAGCAGGCCTGGACCGGCTACGTGTACGGCGACAGCTGCTGCGGCATGCGTGCCGTGTATGAAGTCGGCCAGACCGGCATTCCGATCTTCAACGTCAATTCCAACTGCTCGACCGGTTCGTCCGCGCTGTTCGGCGCCCGCCAGGCCGTGCAGTCCGGCGCCGTCGACTGCGCGCTGGCTCTGGGCTTCGAGAAGATGGAAAAAGGCATGCTCATGAGCAAGTGGAACGATCGGATGAATCCGATGGAACTGCACGCCATGACCATGATGCGCCTGCAGGAATTCAAGCCGGCCCCGCCGGCAGCGCAGATGTTCGGCGGCGCCGGTGCCGAGTACCAGAAGAAATACGGCACCAGCAACGAAACGTTCGCGAAAATCCAGGTCAAGGCACGCAAACACGCTGCCAACAACCCGAAGGCGCTGTTCACCGAGCAGGTCACGGTGGAAGAGGTTCTCGCCTCGCCGCACCAGTACGGCCCGCTGACCCGCCTGCAGTGCTGCCCGCCCACCTGCGGCGCCGGCGCGGCGATCGTCGCCAGCGAGGATTTCTGCCGGAAGAACGGCATCG
This sequence comes from Pseudomonadota bacterium, assembly GCA_049323295.1. Classification (GTDB taxonomy): domain Bacteria; phylum Pseudomonadota; class Gammaproteobacteria; order Pseudomonadales; family JADFDG01; genus JADFDG01. The sequence continues at coordinate 153,026 of JBMOON010000031.1, read as the reverse complement.
ACGTGAGCAAGGCCGTGTGGATCGCTGCCCAGCACATGGAGACCGACAAGCCGGATTCGTTCAAGGAAAGCATGATGGACATGGTCGGCTACGGCATGGCGCAACGTGCGTCCAGGGCCGTCTACGAAGCCGCCGGCATCGGTCCGCAGGACGTGAACGTCGTCGAACTGCACGACTGTTTCACCGCCAACGAACTGATCACCTACGAAGCGCTCGGCCTGACCGCCGAAGGCACCGCCGAGAAGTTCATCAACGACGGACAGAACACCTATGGTGGTCGCGTCGTGGTGAATCCCTCGGGCGGTCTGCTCTCCAAGGGTCACCCGCTGGGCGCCACCGGCCTCGCACAGTGCTACGAGCTGGTCCACCAGCTGCGCGGCAGCGCCGACAAGCGCCAGGTGACCGGCGCGAAAGTCGCCCTGCAGCACAACATCGGCATCGGCGGCGCCTGCGTCGTGACCCTTTACCGCAAGGGTTAAGGGATACCGCAAGGACTGATCCGCACCGCTACAGGAAGGCCGCCTCCGGGCGGCCTTTTTGTTTGTCCGGCACGACCTGTCTATCATCCGCGGCATGATGAATGACGACGATCTGCCGCCACCCCACCCCGGCCTCTTCCGGGGCTTCCTGCGCGGCGCCCTCGAACGCCTCCTGCGCCTGGGCTATGCCGCGGCAGCGGCGGATACGCCGCGACGATTGCGGGTCGCCGCCCTGCTGGCGGCGGTCTACGTCGTCTTCCCGTTCGACCTGATCAGCGACCTGCTGCCGCTGCTCGGCTTCGGTGACGATGTCCTGGCCCTGTCGCTGCTGGCATTCGCCCTGTCGCGCCATGTGACGCCGGAAATCCGCCAGCGTGCCCGTGCGCGGGCATTGCGCATCGTTCCCTGACCTTCGCCCTGCCGCCGGAGCACTGCCATACCATGGGTTTCATCCTGCACGAACGCCTGGCCGCCGACACCGTACGCATCGGCAGCCTGCCGCTGTCCGAACTGCTGCTGATGAACGATGCCCGCTTTCCCTGGTGCATCCTGGTACCACGCCGCGACGGCATGCGTGACGCCATCGATCTCGAGCCGGCCGACCTCGACCAGCTGCACCGCGAATCGGTGGCACTGCAGCACGCACTGCGCGACATCTTCGCGCCCGACAAACTGAACGTGGCGGCGATCGGCAATCTGGTGCCGCAGCTGCATGTGCACCACGTGGCCCGCTACCGCACCGACAGCGAATGGCCGGCACCGGTCTGGGGCCGCGGCACGGCACAACCCTATGCGACCGCGATCCGCGCCGAGCGGATCGCCCGCCTGCAGGCCGCCACCGGCGCCCGCGCCTAGCGCGCAAGGCTCAACGGCGGGACAGGCCGGCCTGCCCCGCCGCCGGCAACCACCGGCTTACTGCAGGCGGACGTTGGCGCGGATCTTCTCCACCGTCTTGTCGCCCACACCCTTCACGTCGGCCAGCTGTTCGATCGACTTGAACGGACCGTGCTTCTCGCGGAATTCGACGATCGCCCGCGCAGTCTTGATGCCGACACCGTTCAGCGCCTCGGCGATTTCCTCGGCGCCGGCCTTGTTGACGTTGACCGGTGCCGCCAGCGCGACTGCCGGCAGACCGAGACCGATGGCCAGTGCGAGCGCGATGCCCGGAACGAAATTCGAACGCTTCATGATCAGACTCTCCCTGTGTGTTTTCCCGATGACGTTGCGCACCGTGCAGGCGTTGCCCGGCACGTGCAGGTCATTGTCGACGGGAAGGCCGGCGGGAAAACCGGCAGGCGGCGCGATACCGCGTGGGAAAAAGCCGGCCTCAATCGGCGGTGAACACCCGCTCGACCGGGCCGAGCCGTTCCATCTGCCCCTGGATCCACGCCGCATGCGAGGACACGTAGGCCGAGGGGCGGGCCGGATTGCGCTTGCGCGGTGCCGGCAGCACGGCGGCCAGCAGCGCTGCCTCGCGTGCGGTGAGCTGTGCGGCGCCCTTGCGGAAATACTGGCGCGATGCCGCTTCCGCTCCGTATATCCCACGCCCGAATTCGGCGCTGTTGAGATAAACCTCGAGGATGCGCTCCTTGCTCCACAGGGTTTCCATCATCACCGTGAGATAGGCCTCCAGCCCCTTGCGCACGTAACTGCGGCCTGGCCAGAGAAAGATGTTCTTCGCCGTCTGCTGTGAAATGGTGCTGCCGCCGCGCACCCGCCGGCTGCGCTGGTTGTGTACCAGGGCTTTCTCGATCGCCTCGAGATCCAGGCCGTAGTGTTCGAGGAATTTCTGGTCCTCGCTGGCAATCACCGCCCGCTGCAGACGCGGGGATATTTGTTCGATCGGCACCCAGTCGTGCTGCAGGCGATAGGGCTTCTCTTCCAGCCAGCCGCTTACCGAGCCGCGGATCATGAAGCTGGTGACCGGCACCGGCACGAAACGGAACACCACGAACCAGATCACCGGCACGAAGAACAGCAGGACGATGCCGGCGACGGCCAGCCGCTTGAACCAGCGCCACATCCTGCCGTTGCCGCTCCCTTTTCCGCTGTCACTTGTACTGCCGCCCGCCACGACGGGCGCCGGTTGCGGCCGTGGTGTCGCCTGCGGGCGCCGGCGGCGCAACCGTTCAGACCAGGGCATCGACCGGACCGCTGCCGATCCGGAGGACTTCCGGCACGCCGTCGAGCAGACTGATCACCGACGTTTCCTCGCGACTGCCGTAGCCGCCGTCGATCACCAGATCGACCTGCTTCTGCAACGAGTCGCGGATTTCTTCCGGATCGGTGTGCGGCCAGTCCTCGCCGGGCAACTGCAGGGTGGTGGTGATCAGCGGCTCGCCCAGTTCAGCCAGCAATGCCTGGCAGACTGCGTTGTCCGGCACCCGGATGCCGATCGTCTTGCGCTTCTCGTGCATCAGGCGGCGCGGGACTTCCGCACTGCCCTGCAGGACGAAGGTATAGGCGCCGGGCGTGTGCGCCTTGAGGAAACGGAACTGGCTGTTGTCGACCTTCGCGTAGGTGGCGATCTCCGACAGATCGCGACACAGCAGCGTGAACAGATGCTTGTCGTCGAGGCGGCGGATGCGGACGATGCGCTCCAGCGCCTGCTTGTCGGCCAGATGGCAGCCGATCGCGTAGGCGGTGTCGGTGGGATAGACGATCACGCCACCGGCCCGCACGATGTCCGCCGCCTGCCGGATCAGCCGGGTCTGCGGATTGTCGGGATGGATGCGGAAATACTGGCTCACGGGCGCTCGCTTCGAACCGGTGGAATGTCTGCGCGCACGATAACGCAACGCGACATCAAAACAACTCCCAGACCGGACGTACGCCGGCAACCAGTTCGCCGGCGGCACCGAGTTGCGCCCAGGGCGTACTGCCGCCGTGGAAATCGCTGGCCACCGAACCGGCCAGACCGTGCTGGTTGGCCAGCAGGACCATCGCCTGCACCTGGTTCGGCTGCTGCCCGGGCAGTTGCACTTCCAGCGCCCCGCCGCCGGCTGCCGCGAATTCCGCCACCAGCCGGCGCAGCTTCGAGCGGGTCAGACGGTAGCGGGCCGGGTGGGCAATCACCGCCGTGCCGCCGGCGGTACGGATCCAGCCGACCGCTTCGGCCACCGTGGCCCAGGGCGTGGGCACATAGGCCACCTGCCCCTGCTTCAGGAAGCGGTTGAAGGCGTGCTCGATGTCGCGGGCAGCCCCGGCCTCGACGATGGCGCGCGCGAAGTGCGGCCGGCCGGGCCGCTCGTTGCCGGCCAGCGCGCAGGCCCGTTCCCAGCAGCCGGGCACGCCCGCTTTCGCCAGCCGGGCGGCAATGGTCTGTCCGCGTTCGCGGCGCGCGTCATACTGCCGCGCCAGCCCGGCCAGCAGGGCCGGCTCCTGCGGGTCGACGTTGAGACCGACGATGTGGATGTCGTGGCCTTCCCAGCGGGTGGATATCTCGACACCGGCGACGAAGCGCAGGCCCGCCGCCGCCGCCGCGGCCTGCGCCTCCGCGATGCCGTCCAGGGTGTCGTGATCGGTCAGTGCCAGCAGTTCGACCCCGCGCTGCACGGCACGGGCGACAACGGCCGCCGGCGCCAGCTCGCCGTCCGAACGGTGGGAGTGACAGTGCAGGTCCGCTATCATCGCCCGGCCCTCCCCGTTGCCCTGCCACCGAAGCCGCCGCCGCTCATGAAATCGTTGTTCGACCTGTTTCCCGCCATCGCGTTTTTCGCCGTTTTCTACCTGAGCGGCAAGGACATCATACAGGGCACCGCGGCGCTGATGATCGCCAGCCTGCTGCAGGTCGCCCTCGGCTGGGCATTCTGGAAGAAGATCGACCGCATGCATCTGGCCGTGCTCGGCGTCGTGCTGGTGTTCGGCGGCCTCACGCTGCTGCTGCGCGACGAACGCTTCATCAAGTGGAAGCCGACCATCGTCGACATCCTGTTCGCCGTCATCCTGCTGGGCAGCGAACTGATCGGGCGCCGCAACCTGATCCGCATGGGCGCGGAGGCAGCGATTGCCCGGATCGGCGACGGTGCACGCATCGAGGCTCCCGCGCTCGTCTGGCGACTGGTGAACCTGAGCGCGATCGCCTTCTTCCTCGGCTGCGCCGGGCTGAACCTGTGGATCATCGCACGCGTCGACACCGAAACCTGGGTCGACATCAAGACGTTCGGCTATCCGCTGCTGAACATCGTCTTCATGATCGGATTGATCGCCTGGCTGTGGCGCTACGTGAAGCTGCCGCCGGATACGCCACCCGAATCCACGCCACGGAGTTGAGCACGATGCTCTACGCCATCTTCGGTGAAGACCGTCCGGGTACGCTCGAGCAGCGGCTCGCGGCCCGTCCCGCGCATCTGGCGCGCATCGAAACGCTGCAGGCCGCCGGCCGGCTCGTCCTCGCCGGCCCGCACCCGGCGATCGACAGCGAGAATCCCGGCCCCGCCGGTTTCACCGGCAGCCTGATCGTTGCCGAATTTCCGTCGCTGGACGCGGCCCGGGCCTGGGCCGATGCCGATCCCTATGTCGCCGCCGGCGTGTTCCGGACGGTGAACGTCAAACCGTTCCGCAAGGTGCTGCCATGATGCCGACCGCCCGCCGACTGCTCCTGCCCGTCGCCTGCGCCCTGTCGTTCGCCGCCGCCGACATCCGGGCCGCGGATACGGCCTACATCACCGACCGGTTGACCGTCACCCTGCGGGCCAGTCCGGTGAACGACGCGAAAGCCGTCGGCAATCCGCTGTTTTCCGGCAACCCGGTCGACGTCCTGCAGCGTTCGCCGGACGGCAAGTGGGCGCGGGTGCGTTTCCAGCAGGTCGAGGGCTGGCTGCCGGCGAACCTGCTGCAGCACGAACAGGCCGCGCGCGACCGGCTGACCGAACTGCAGGCCCGTTTCGACGCCATCGACCGCGAGCAGAAAACCGGCGGCTCGCGGCTGCAGGACCTGGAAGCCGAAGTGCAGTCGCTGCGTACCGCGCTCGCCCAGGCCGAAACCGACCGCGACACCGCCCTGCGCCAGCTCGGCGACCTCAAGCTGACGGCCGCCGGTCCGCAGCAACTGGCCGCCTCCAACAGCGAACTGCACGCGCGCAGCGTCGAGCTGAACGTCGACAACGAACGCCTGAAAGCCGAGGTCACGCGACTCACCCGGACCGAAGAAAGCGATTTCATGCTCTACGGCGGCCTGATCGTTTTCGGCGGCGTGGTGATCGGCTGGCTGCTCGGGCGGCAACCGGGCCGGCGCTCCGGCTGGTAACGGCTGCGACCGCCAACGAAAAGGCCGGCAACATGCCGGCCTTTTCGTTTCAGCGCCGCCGCGTCAGGCGATGACGCCGGACTTGCGCAAGGCCGCCAGCTGTTCGCCGCTGAAGCCGGCGCCGGCCAGGATCTCGTCGGTGTGCGCACCCAGGTGCGCACCGATGTAGTCGTAGCGCGGTTTTGTCTTCGAGAAACGGATCGCGCTGGCGATCTGCTTCTGGGTACCGCCTCCCGGCTTCGGCACGTCGACCAGCATGCCGCGCGCGCGCAGCTGCGGGTGTTCGCAGGCTTCGGCAAAACTGAGCACCGGTTCGGTACAGGAGTCGATGGCGGCAAACACCGCCGACCATTCGGCAAAGGTCTTCTGCTTCATTGCCGCGGCGATGGCGGCCTTGACCTCCGCCACCACTTCCGGCACCAGCACCAGGCCCTTCGTGCCCAGGTCCGGCCGGCCGATGGCGGCGCAGAACTGCACGAAGAACTGCGGTTCGAGACCGCCCACCGAGAACCAGCGGCCGTCCTTCGTTTCGTAGCAGTCGTAAAAGCTGCCGCCGTTCAGCTGGGTCGCCTCCAGGGCCGGCTGCTGGTTGGCCACCAGCGCCGGCGGCGCGGTGAGCGCGTGCATGGAAAACGCGGCATCGGTCATCGAGATGTCGACAAACTGGCCTTCGCCGGTCTGCTGGCGGTGGATCACTGCGGCCAGGATGCCCATCACCGCATGACAGGAACCGCCGGCCACGTCGGCGACCTGCACGTTGATCGGCGCCGGACCGCCGGACTTGCGGCCGTTGTAGCCGGTGATCCCGGCAATCGACAGGTAGTTGAGGTCGTGGCCGGCGCGGTCGCGATAGGGACCGTCCTGGCCATACCCGGTGATCGCGCAATAGATCAGGCGCGGATTTGCCGCCTTCAGCGCTTCGTAGCCGACGCCGAGCCGGTCCATGACCCCGGGACGGAACTGCTCGACGACGATGTCGTACTGCTGCACGAGCTGTTTCACCAGCGCGACGCCTTCCGGTTTCTTGAGATCGACCGCCAGCGATTTTTTCGACCGGTTGAGATAGGCGTGGCAGGCCGACACGTTGTCCTCCATCGGCGGCAGCGCACGGACCATGTCCGGGCGCGTCGGCGATTCGAGGCGCACGACGTCGGCGCCGAGATCAGCCAGGATCATGGTGCCGAACGGCCCCGGCAGCAGGGCGCTGAAATCGAGAATCCTGAGCGAGGACAACGGACCGGCCATGACGGGCTCCTGCGGTGTGATGCGGACTCGGCCGGTAATCTAGGGATTGCCCTCGTCCCGGCCCATGACCGGGATGATCAATTTGCTGACTGCACGGAACAGCCGTGCGGCCGCCGGACGGCCCGGCGGCGGATATCGTTGCCCGACCGGAATGCCGGTCATTATCCTAGCCGCGCCCGACCGGAACCCCGCCCCGGCGAAAAGCAGCCCGATGACGGAAAGCAGCGTCGCCATCAACTACATCCGTACCGCCCTCGCCTCCGCCCGCGCCGCCGGACTGGACGTGACGGAGCTGCTGGCATCGGCGGGCATTCCCGCCACGCTGGTCGGCGAGACGCGCGCCCGGGTGTCGCACGCGCAATACCTCACGCTGACACAGAATGCGATGGCGGCGCTCGACGATGAGTTTCTGCGCCAGGGTGGCGTGCGCCGGACGCCGGTGGGCACCTTCCCGCTGATGTGCCGCGGCGTGATCCACGAACCGACGCTGCAGCGGGCCCTGGTCCATGCCCTGCATTTCTACGACACCCTGCTGCCGGACGTGCGCCTGGCGCTGCACCGCAGCGGCGACGATGCCGTGGTGACCGTGCGCCTGACCGACGAAAACGTCGATCCGGACCACGTGATGGTCGAAGTGCTGCTGGTGCTTACCCAGCGTTTCGCCGGCTGGCTGGTCGATCACCGCATCGCACTGACCGGCGCGGAATTCCGCTGGCCGGAGCCGGCACACGTCGACGAGTACCGCATCCTGTTCCACTGTCCGCTGAAGTTCTCGGCACCGCGCAACGCCATCGCCTTCCCCGCGCGCTTCCTCGAATGGCCGGTGGTGCAGACGCCGCGCACGCTGCGCCGTTTCCTGCGCGATGCGCCCGGCAACCTGCTGGTCATTCCCGACAATGACAACTCGGTGACTGCCCAGGTGCGCGCCTGTCTCGGCCGCGACTTCTCGCAGGAACTGCCGGATTTCGAGGAGGTGGCGATCCGGCTGCGCATCACGCCGCAGACACTGCGCCGCCGTCTGCGCGAGGAGGGCGCCTCGTACCAGGAGATCAAGGACAACATCCGCCGCGATGCCGCCATCGGCTACCTGTCGCGGCCGCAACTGTCGATCATGGAGATCGCCCAGCTGATGGGCTTCTCCGAACCGAGCACGTTCCACCGCGCCTTCAAGAAATGGACGGGACTGACGCCGGGCGCCTATCGTCACGGCAACGCCGACCGCACCGATACCGACTGACCGGGGATCCCATGCTGCTCTTCCTGCCTGCCTTCCTGCGCATTCCGCTGGCGTTCCTCTGCTTCATCGCCAACACGCTGGCCCATTGCGTACCGCTGTTCGCACTGGCGCTGGTGAAACTGCTGGCCCCGGTGCGGGCCATCCGCACCCTGCTGTCGCGCATGCTGGTGCTGATCGCCGAAAGCTGGATCGCCGTCAACGGCTTCACGTTCCGGCTGTTCTCGCGCATCGAGTGGCAGGTCGGGGGCGACCAGGACCTGCGCTACGAGGGGCACTACCTGGTGTTGAGCAATCACCAGAGCTGGGTCGATATCCCGGTACTGCAAAGGATCTTCAACAAGCGCATTCCCTTCCTCAAGTTCTTCCTCAAGCAGGAACTGATCTGGGTGCCGGTCCTCGGTCTGGCCTGGTGGGCGCTCGATTTCCCGTTCATGAAGCGTCATTCGAAAGAGTTCCTGGACAAACATCCGGAACTGCGCGGCAAGGACATGGAAACCACGCGCCGGGCCTGCGAGAAATTCCGCCACCTGTCGGTCTCGGTGATGAACTTCGTCGAAGGCACGCGCTTTTCCGAGGAGAAGCGCGACGCCCAGCAATCGCCGCACCTCAACCTGCTGAAACCGAAAACCGGCGGGGTCGCCTTCGTGCTCAATTCGATGGGCGACATCCTGCAGTCGATCGTCGACGTCACCATCGTCTATCCGCAGGGCCGTCCCACCTTCATGGACATGATGGCCGGCCGACTGCAGCAGGTACGGGTCCTGATCCGCGAACTGCCGATCCCGAAGGATCTGGTCGGCGGCGACTACGAGAACGACCCGGCCTACCGCGAACGCTGCCAGCGCTGGCTGGCCGGCCTGTGGACGGAAAAGGATGCGCTGATCACCCGTCTGCGTACGCCGCTCGCCGCTCCCGCCGCGCCAACAACCGCCCGCTGATGACGCCACCGCCATGATCGATCGTCTCACCCGCCTGTTCGGCCGCAGCACGAAAGACGCAGCGGCCACTCATCCCCGGACTGCCGTCGCGGAAACCGGCAACAGCACCCGTCCGGCACCGGATGCCGCGCAACAGGCGGCGCTCGCCGCCGCCGAACGCGAACTGGACGGCGGTTCCCCGGCCGCCGCGCTGGGCATTGCGCGCGGCGAGTGGCCGGCGGCACTGCGTTGCCGCGCACTGGCGCGGGTCGACGATCGCGAGGCCCTGCTCGACATCGCCCTGCACGACCGGATCGCCCGCGTGCGGCTGGTCGCCGCCGAACGCCTGTCGGGCACCGAAGACCTGGAGCGGCTGCGGCGCGACAGCAGCGACAAGGCCGTGCAACGGCATGCCCGCGACACGCTGAAAGCGCTGCGTGAGCAGGAACAGGCCCGCGACCAGGTCCGGCAGCAGATCGCCCGCCTGCTCGACGGCATCGCCCAGCATGCGGCACGCAGCGTCGAACCGCTGTATGCCGCCAAACTCGAATCGCTGCAGGACGGCTGGCGCGCCGTCGCCGGCCAGGCCACCGCCGGCGAGCAGGAACGATTCGCCGAACTGGCCGCGCTGGCACGCAATGCCGTGCAGCGCCACGGGGCGGAAATCGCCGCCCGCGAAAACGCCATTACGGCGAAGAAGGAACTCATCGCCGCCTGCGGCGAACTTGAAGCGACACTCAAGCGCCTGACAACGGAAGACCTGTCTTCGTCGCTGGCGGCCGTCGCGGCACTGCGCAGCACGCAGCAGACGCGCTGGGACGAGGCCGCCACGCAAACCGTCGCCGACGCGCCGCTGGCCGCGCGTTTCCGCCAGGCACAGCAGCGCCTCGATCGCTGGCTCGCCGCCGCCGCGGAACTGCCGCGAGCGGGCCAGGAAGCCGCGACGCTGCTCGACGCCATTGCCCACGACGATACCGGCCAGCCCACGCTGGACGGGCTCGACGAACGCCAGGCGCAGCTGGACCAGTTGCGCGCCCGCATCGACTGGCCGGCGGACGCTGCCGCGCCGGCCCTCATCGCCGATCTCGATCAGGCCGCCCGCCAGCTGGCCGCCGCCCGCCGTGCGCTGCAGGCCGATGTACGCGAGCAGGTGACGCAACTGCGCAAACGCCGGCATGCGTTGCGGCACATGATCGATGCCGGCCAGCTGCGGGTTGCCGTGCGCACCCACCACTGGTTGCAGAAACGCATCGCCGAGCTGCCGTCCCGCGAAGCGGCACAGGAAACCGCCGCGCTGGCCGCACTGGAAGCCGATCTGGCGAAGCTGCACGCCTGGTATGAATTCGCGTCGGTGCCGAAAAAGGAAGAACTCTGCGCCGGCATGGAAGCGCTGGCCGTCCCCACCGACGACATTCCGGCACGCATCGCCGAGGTCCGCACACTGCGCGAACGCTGGAACGCGTTGTGCGCCGCCGATCCCGATGCCGATCCGGAACTGCGCACCCGCTTCGACCGTGCAGCAGAAACCGCGTTTGCACCCTGTGCCGCCTGGTACGAAGCACAACACCGGCTCCAGGACGAGAACCTGGCACAGCGCGCGGCCCTGTGCGACGAACTGGAGAGACAGCTCGCCAAACGCCCGGCCGACGCGGCCGGCTGGCGCGCACTGGACCAGCAGGAACGCCAGTGGCGTGCGCGCTGGAAAAGCCTGGAGCCGGTCCGCTGGCCGGAAGCACGGACGACCCAGGAGCGATTCCATGCCCTGCTCGGTCGCCTGCACGCGCTGCTCGGCGAGGAGCGGCGCCGCAACGCCGACGCCCGCCGCACGCTGATCGGGCGTGCGCAGGCATTGCTTGTCCAGGAACCGCTCGACGCCGCATTGCAGGCTGCGCGCGGCCTGCAGGAGGAATGGAAACACGCCGGCTGGACCGATCCGCGCGACGATCGCGCCCTGTGGCAGGAATTCCGCAGTGCGGTGGATGCCGTCTTCGCCCGCCGCGAAGCCGCACGGCAGGCCGAACGCAGCGCCCGCGAGGCGGAGCAGGCTGCGGCAGCACGCAAGCGTGCCGAGGAAGAGGCGAAACGCGAAGAGAAACGCGCAGCGACACAGGCGGCCAGACAGACGGAAATCGATCTCGCGCTGGCAGTGGCGGATGCGGAAGCGGACATGCTCGCCGGCCGGCCGGTCGATCAGGCCGCGCTGACGGCCCGACTGGATGCACTGCCGCCACGTTCGCCGCTGGCCGGCACGCTGCGCGCGCGGTGCGCGCAACTGGGTACGACGGTCATCGATGCCGGCGTGCTGGCGGCCCGGGCGGAAAAGCTGGCCGCGCTGACGCTGGAACTGGAAATCCTGCTGGACCTGCCGTCGCCGCCGGAATTCGCGGCGGCACGCATGCAGGCGAAAATCGCGAAGCTCAATGCCGCGCTGCGGCACCGCCCCGCCGCCGGTCAGGACCCGCGGCGGGCGCTGGAGGACGCATGGCTGGCCATCGGTCCGGTGCCGGCGCTGCTGCGGGATCCGTTGCTGGCCCGGTTCCGCGTCGCGCTCGCGCGCTGAGCGCGGGCCGCAGGATCACGCGTTCAGCGCGCGGCCTTGAGCATCGGCTCGAGGTATTTCCAGGCGTGCTCGGCCAGCTTCGGTTGCGCCAGCGTGTTCGGATGGATGCCGTCGGACTGCATCAGGTCGGGATCGACGGCAACGCCGGCGATGAAGGACGGCATCAGCACGGCACCGCCGGCCTTCGCCACTTCCGGATACAGCGCGCGGAACTCCTTCACGTATTTCGGCCCGAGACTCGGCGGCACGTCCATGCCGGCCAGCAGTACCTGCGCGCCGCTGCGGCGCGACATCTGCACCATCTGCAGCAGGTTCTGCCGCGTCGCCTTCATCGGCAGTCCGCGCAGACCGTCGTTGCCGCCCAGTTCGAGCAGGACGATTTTCGGCTTGTGCTGCCGCAACAACTGCGGCAGACGCGACAGACCGCCGGCGCTGGTGTCGCCGCTGACCGATGCATTCATCACCGAGGTCTGCGTGTAACCTGCCTGTTCGACGCGATCGACCAGATCGTTGACCCACACCTTGTGCGCTGGCACGCCGTAACCGGCACTGATACTGTCGCCGACGACGAGGACGACACCGGCCTGCGTCGCTCCGGACGCAACGGCGGCACCCAGCAACAGGGACAAGACGGAAAGGACAGAACGGATACTGCGGCGCATGAACAGGCCCCCGAGACAGGAAATGCCGGATCCCGCGGCGAAACCCGATCCTTCATCCGGGAAAGTAGTGATGGCCCGCCGGCTTGGCAAGCGCGTGGGCGACCATGATCTGCTGATTCTCGACGACGTGTCGTTTGCCGTGACGGCCGGCGAATCGGTGGCCATCAGCGGCCGTTCCGGTTCCGGCAAATCGACACTGCTGGCCCTGCTGGCCGGCCTCGACACGCCCGGCAGCGGCGAAGTCTGGCTCGCCGGCCGGCGGATCGACGACCTCGACGAGGATGCGCGTGCCGCGCAGCGCGCCGGGCGCGTCGGCTTCGTGTTCCAGTCCTTCCAGTTGCTGCCGGCCATGACCGCGCTGGAAAACGTCATGCTGCCGCTGGAAATCGCCGGCGCCGGCGACGCGGCGGAACGCGCACGCCTGTGGCTGGAGCGCGTGGGGCTCGGCCACCGGCTGGGCCACTATCCGCGCCAGCTCTCCGGCGGCGAACAGCAGCGGGTGGCGATCGCCCGCGCTTTCGCGCCGCAACCGGCCATCCTGTTCGCCGACGAACCAACCGGCAATCTCGACACCCGCACCGGTGCGCAGATCGCCGATCTGCTGTTCGCGGCCAATCGCGAAACCGGCACCACGCTGGTGCTGGTCACCCACGACCAGGCGCTGGCCGCGCGCTGCGGCCGGCAACTGCAGCTCGAAGCCGGCCGCCTGGTCGCCGACAGCGGCGGGAACGCGGATGCGACGCACTGAATTCCGGCTGGCGGTACGGCTGGCGATCCGCCAATGGCGGGCCGGCGACCTGTGGCTGATCGCCGCGGCCGGCGTGCTGGCGGTGGCAATCACCACGCTGATCGCCGCGCTCGGCGACCGGCTCGAACGCGGCCTCGTGCACCGGGCAGCGGAGATGCTCGGCGCCGATCTGGTGCTGGCCGGCAGCCGACCGCCGGCCGGCACGATCGACGAGGTCGCCGGGCGCCACCGCCTGCAGCAAAGCCGGGTGGTGGATTTTTCCACCATGCTGCAGCGGCCCGGCAGCAATGCCGACAGCGGCGACGTGCTGCTGGTCGCGGTGCGCGCCGCCGACGACGCCTATCCGCTGCGCGGCGGACTGCGGATACGCGGCACGCCGGACACCGGCGATCAGGTGGCCGGCGACGGACCGCGGCCGGGCGAACTCTGGATCGAACCGCGCGGCGCCGAAGAACTCGGGATTGCCGTCGGCGACCACGTGGAAATCGGCGCCGCATCGCTGCGGGTGTCGGCGCTGGTGGTGTCGGAACCGGACCGCGCCGGCGACTTTGCAGCGATGAGTCCGCGCGTGCTGATGAACCGCCAGGATCTCGAGGCGACCGGCATCGTCCAGCCGGGCAGCCGCGTGCGCTACCGCACCCTGCTGGCCGGTGAGGATGCCGCGATTGCCGCCGCCCGCGACGAGCTGGAGAACCTGCGGGCGGTCGACGAAGAACTGCTTGATGTCCGCACCGGCAGCCGGCGCACCACGTCGGCGCTGGCGCGCACGCTGCAGTTCCTGTCGCTGGCCGTGGTGCTCGGCGTGGTGCTGTGCGGCGCCACGCTCGCCCTGGTCGCCGACCGTCAGGCGCGGCACCTGTTCGACACCGTCGCGCTGCTGCGCACCTTCGGGCTGTCGCGGCAAAGCGTGCGACGCGTGTTGCTGATCGAGGTGCTGGCCGTCGCACTGTTTGCCGGACTGGCCGGCACGCTGCTCGGCCATGCGGCGCAGTCCGTGCTCGCCGGGCTGCTCGCCGGTTTGTTGCCGGAGCGTCTGCCGCCGCCCGGCGCGGCCGCCGTGTTCGCCGGTTTCGCCTGTGCCTTCATCGCCCTGCCGGCCTTTCTGCTGCCGCCGCTGGCCCGGCTGACGCATGTGTCGCCACTGCGCGTGCTGCGTCGCGACCTCGATCCGCCGTCGACCCGCACCGTGTGGCACTACGCACTCGGCCTCGGCGCCCTCGCGTTGCTGCTGATCGCCACCGCCGGCGAACGCCTGCTGGCCTTCGCCCTGCTCGGCGGCGTGGCGGCGCTGCTCGTACTCGGCGTGCCGCTGGCGGCCTTCGGGCTGCGCGCACTGGCCCGGCGGCGGTCACGACTGCCGTTGCCGCTGCGGCTGGCGGCCGACCGGCTGGCGCACGCACCGCTGCGTTCCGGCGCGCAACTGGTCGCCTTCGCGCTGATCTTCACCACCCTGACACTCGCGGCCCTGCTGCGCGACGATCTGTTTGCCGGCTGGCAGCGGCAGTTGCCGGCCGATGCGCCGAACCTGTTCGCGATGAACCTCTTGCCGCATGAACGCGATGCGTTTCTCGCCGCCCTGGCGGCGCGCGACATCGCGCCGCCGGTGCTGTATCCGGTGACGCCGGGACGGCTGGTGCGCATCGGCGACCGGCCGGTGGCGGAGCGGATCGACGCCGGTTCGAATGCCGGCCGTGCACTCGATCGCGATCTGGTGCTCACCGTCGGCAGCGACGATCCGGACAGCATCGTCGACGGCCGGCCGATCGCCGCCGATACGCCGCCGGGCTTCGTGTCGGTGGAGGAAGCGCTGGCCCGCCGCATCGGCCTGCAGACCGGCGAACAGCTGACGTTCGTCGTCGCCGGCGAGGAAGTGACGGTCACGGTGCGCGGTTTCCGCCGGGTCGACTGGGACAGTTTCCGGCCGAATTTCTACATGGTGCTGTCACCGGGCTCGCTCGCCGACGCGCCCTACACCTGGCTGTCGAGCTTCCGTGCCGCCCGGCCACGGGAACTGATGCGCGAACTGCGGCCGCAGTTTCCGGCGCTGACACTGATCGAGGTCGGCCCGCTGCTCGAGCGGCTGCAGGAGTTCGTCGGCCAGCTGGCCGCCGGCATCGAGTTCCTGGCCCTGCTGCTGTTTGCAGCCGCCCTGCTGCTGCTGGGCGCATCAGTGGTCGCCACGCTCGACGAGCGTCTGGCCGAGGCCGCCGTGCTGCGCGTCTTCGGCGCCCGGCGGCCACTGCTGCTGCGCAGCCTGGCGGCGGAATTCGTCCTGCTCGGTGCCGGTAGTGGTCTGGTCGCGCTGGCCGGCACCGAGATCGCCCGCTGGCAGCTGTATACCCGGGTGATGGACCTGCCCTGGGCGCCGCTGCCGGCCCTCCTGCTGCTGCCGGTGGCCGGCGGCCTGCTGCTGGCGGCGGTCGGCCTGCTGGCGGCAAGGCGTAGTCTTGCCGCCAATGCCGCCGCCGTCCTGCGCGGCGATTGACATATTGGTACCTTGGTACCAGATTCTTCCCCCCCGATCCCGGAGCCGCTCCATGTTCCGTCGCCTGCGCCGCTGGCTGCTGATCCTGCTCATCGCCGTTCCGGCCCTATTCCTGCTCGCCGGAGCCGTGGCCACCTGGCCGTTCTGGTGGCTGCCGGTGACCGAAATCGACATTGCGCGCGTAACGCCGCTGCCCGCCGCCGACCGGCCGACACTGGAAGCCGGGGTCGCCGTGCGCGACATCACGCCGCCGGTCGGGCTGCCCAAGTTCGGTTACTCCACCATGGGTCGCGATGCCGACGGCTTCCGCACCCGACTGCACACCCGGGTGTTCTGTCTGAAACCGGCGCGCGGTCTGCCGGTCGCCCTCGTGCAGGCGGACCTCGGCGCCAGCTCGCTGCTGCTGCAGCGCCGCGTCGCCGAACTCGCGGCGGCGAAAACCGACCTGCCGGTGCAGAACATGGCGATTCTCGCCACCCACACGCACAGCGGACCGGCCGGCTATCTGGAAAGCGATTTCTACAACACCTTCGGCGGCAACCGGCCCGGCTTCGATCCGCAACTCTACGATTTCCTCGCCGGCCGCATGGCCGAAGCGGTGATCGAAGCCTGCACGCAACGGCGACCGGCGCGCCTCGGTGTCGGCCAGACCAGCGTCTGGGGGCTCACCCGCAACCGTTCGCTCGGTGCCTGGCTGGAAAACCACAATGTCACCGACAAGACCACCGGCGAAGAACGCACGCTGCAGGCGGTGAATCCGGTGCTGACGATGATCCGCATCGACCTGCGTGCCGACGACGGCCGTTATCTGCCGGCCGGCGCGATCAGCAATTTCTCGATCCACGGCACCGGCATTCCCGCTTTCCGCGGCCCCTACCATGCCGACGTCTGGGCGGCCTTCGCCCAGGAAATCGAATGGGCCATCCGCGCCCGCGTGAAAACGCCGTGGCCGGTCGCGCACGCGGTGTTCGAGGGCGCGCACGGCGACAACAACCCGAACTGGCGCACCGGCTGGCGCGGCGACGACGAAACCAACCGCATCGGCAAGGAACTGGCCACCATCGCCTCGCGGGTCTTCAACGCACTCGACGGCCAGCTCGGCGACCAGGTGACGATCCAGGGCGGCATGCGCGAAATCGACCTGCTGGCCACCACGCCGGAGCAGCGCTTCCCGCTCTGCGACCGCGCCATCATGGGCGCCGCCACCGTCGGAGCAGCCAACGGCGACGAACTGTTCCCGATCGGCTACCTGCCGTATTTCGCCGAAGACTGGCCGCGCACCTCGTTCGCCGACGGCTGTCATGCGGAAAAACAATGGCTGCTGTCGCTGGCGCAACCGCTGTTCATGGCGCCGGAACGTTTCCCGCATCGCGCCACGCTGCAGGTGCTGCGCATCGGCGACGTAGCGCTGGTGGCACTGCCCTGGGAGCTGACCGCCGAAGCCGGCAATCGCGTCGGCGAACGGGTGGACGCCGCCTTCAAGGATGCCGGCGCGCAGGTGCGCGTGGTCGTCGCCAGCCATGCCAACGGCTACTTCGGATATGCCACCACGCCGGAAGAGTACCGGCGGCAGTACTACGAGGGCGGGCACACGATCTACGGCCCCGGCACCACCGAATTCCTCGCCCGCCAGAGCGCGCGGCTGGCCGGCGAGCTGGTGCGGCAGGGCACAGTGGCCGACCTGCCGGCACAGTGGCGCTTCCGGCTGGCAACCGACAGTCACTGGCCGGCGACCGTGCCGGCCGGGGGCCAGCGCGAACTGCTGTCCGGTCCGCAGTTCGTGCGCGGCGACGACGAACAGGAACCCTACTGGTCGGTGGTCTACCGCGACGTCGGACCCGCCGGCATCGCCCTCGACCAGCCGCTGCTGGCCATCGAGGCACAACGGGAGGCCGTGTGGGTACCGCTGACCAACAACGGCCGGCCGGTGAACGACTTCTGGCAACACGATCTGCAGATCCGCTGGCTGGGCGACGAGCCCGACGGCATGGCACGCTACGAACTGCGCTGGAACAATCCGCCGGCCTCGCCGAACTTCCGTTTCCGTTTCAGCGTACAGCCGCGGGCCGGGCTGCCGGTATGGCACTCGCCGCCCTTCCCGCGCTGACCGTCACGGAGAAGCCCATGTCGCGTCTGTTGCCTGTTGCCGGCCTCGCTGCCGCCCTGTTGCTGAACGGCTGCATGTCGACCACCGAACTGCTGCGTGCCAGCGAAGAAGCGCCGGCAACTACCCCGGCCTCTCGCCTGCTGGTGGTCGGCGTGGGCGAACACGAACAGATCCGCCGTACCTACGAAACGGTGTTCATGGCGGAACTGGCGGCGGCCGGACTCACCGGCGTCGCCAGCAGCGACCTGGTGCCGTCGCTCGCCGGCCTGTCGATGGCTGAACTGCGGGAGCGCATGCAGGAATTCAACGATCGCGCCGAGGCGGCGCTGCACGTGCAACTGGTCAACCTGGTACATGAACGCACGCTGTCGCCGGCAGAACTCCCCGCCGAGCAGGCACCGGCGAAACGCCGTGTCGGCGGCATCGACCTGACCCTCAACGCGCCGGCCGCCGTCGACGACGGCGGCGCGCAACTGGTCGTCGAGCTGGAAGCAAATCTCTACGCCCTGCCGACCCGGCGCCTGCTGTGGACCGGCATCACCGCCACCCGCGAAGCCAACGATCCGGCCGATGTGGCGCGTTCGCATGCGCGGGCACTCATTGCCCTGCTGCAGGAGCGCGGCTATCTGGCCACCGGCCGCTGAGGTCTCCATGACCGGTTTTGCCCGCACCACCCTCGCCCTGCTCGGCCTGCTCGCCTTCACGATCTGGCTGCCGGTCGCCGTCGTTACCTACCTGCCCGGGTGGCATGCCGCCAGTTGCCACTGGCATCAACGCTGCGCCGCCTACGACGACAGCCGGGTCACCGGCGATGGCGCGGCGCAACGCATCGCCGAACTGCGGCACTTCATGCAGCATCGCGGTGAACTTTCGCCGCTGGCGTGGACCTCGAAAGAACAGAGGCATCTGGCCGAGGTACGCAACCTGCTGGACCGCGCGGCGGTACTTGCCCTGCTCGGTGCGCTGGTCTTCGTCCACGCAGAAGCGCGCGAGCGGGCGCGCAGCGCACGGATCGCGATGCTGGGCGTCGCGGCCTGCGTCGTCGTGCTGCCGTTTTTCGGCACCTTCTGGCGCGACGTCTTCCACCCGCTGTTGTTCGACAACCAGCTGTGGCGCAACCAGCCTTCCGACACGTCCTGGTGGATCATGCCGCGGATCTATTTCCAGTACACGACGGCCCTGGTGATCGGCAGCGCCGTCCTGCTGTGCGCGCTGGCGCGTTACCAGGCGCTGCGCGCGACCGGTCGCTGAGCGCCCGCCGGCCGCTCAGCCGCGACCGCGGATACGGTCGGCAATCTTTTCGGCAATCATGATCGTCGGCGCGTTGGTGTTGCCGCCGATCAGGGTCGGCATCACCGACGCATCGACCACGCGCAGACCGGCAATGCCGCGCACCCGGCAGTCCGGATCCACCACCGAGGCGGCATCGGCGCCCATGCGGCAACTGCCCACCGGGTGATAAATGGTTTCCGCTTTCTGCCGGATGCAGTCGACGATCTGGGCATCGGTCTGCACGGCCGGGCCGGGTACTTCCTCGGGACCCCGATACGGATCGAACGCCGGCTGCGCGAAAATACGGCGCGCAATCTTGACGGCCTTGACCAGCACCTCGACATCGAACGGGTCCGAAAGATAGTTCGGCTGGATCACCGGCGCGGCAAACGGATCGGCCGACGCCAGCGCGATCGTCCCCTTGCTGCGCGGCCGGAGCTGGCAGGCATGCAGCATGTAGCCGTGGCCGGGACCGACTTCCCGCGCATGGTCGAGCATGAAGGCGGGAATGAAATGCAGCTGCACGTCGGGGATCGCCAGCGACGGATCGGTCTTCACGAAAGCACCGGCTTCCAGCGCGTTGGTGGCCCCCAGTCCCTGCCGGGTGCGGTAGTACTGGATCAGGGTCAGGATCATCCGGTGGAATTTCGTCTGCTCGAAGAGCGTCACCGGCTGCGTACAGTTCTGCTGCACCATCACGTCGAGATGATCACGCAGGTTCCGGCCGACCTGCGGGCTGTGCTGCCGTACCGCGATCCCGAAGCGGCGCAGCTGGTCGCCGTCGCCGATGCCGGACAGCATCAGCAGCTGCGGCGAATGCACCGCGCCGGCGCACAACAGAACCTCGCGCGCGGCCTGCGCCGTGTGCGTCGCGAAGCCCTTGCGGAAGGTGACACCGGTGGCGCGACCGTCCGCGATGTCGATCGACCGCACCTGCGCGCGGGTCAGCACCGTGAGGTTGGGGCGCGCCTTCGCCGGGTCGAGGAAGGCCACCGCCGTGCTCTGGCGGGCGCCGTCGGCAATGGTGAGCTGGTAGGAGCCGTAGCCTTCCTGCTGCGCGCCGTTGAAATCGGTGGTTTCACGATAACCAGCCTGCCGGGCGGCCTCCTTGAACACGCCGAACAGCAGGTGGCCGGACGCATCCTGCGTGAGGCGCAGCGGGCCGTCGGTACCGTGGAAACCCGCATCGCCGCCGGCAAAGCTTTCGCTCTTGCGAAAATACGGCAGCACCTCGTCGTAGGACCAGCCGCTGCAGCCGTGATCCCGCGCCCACTCGTCATAGTCCTGGCGATGTCCGCGGATGTAGATCATCCCGTTCATGCTCGACGAACCACCAAGCCCCTTGCCGCGCGGCCAGTACAGGCGGCGGTTGTTCAGCTGTTTTTCCGGGGCCGTGTCGAAGTACCAGTTGAACAGTTTTCCCTTCAGCAGCTCGGCAACGCCGGCCGGCATGTGGATGAACGGGTGCCAGTCGCTCATGCCCGCTTCCAGCAGCAGGACACGGACGCCCGGATCCTCGCTCAGCCGGTTGGCCAGCACGCAGCCGGCGGAACCGGCGCCGACGATGATGTAGTCGTACTGCATGGACTGCTCTCCGGAAAATCAGACGAAGGCTTGCGGAACGTGGCACCCGTGGAATCCGAAAGGCACGTGGTGCTTCAGGGTTCCGGTGACGAGTGTTTTCGTGATGTCGGCGGCATCCAGCACCACCACGTCGGTGCGGTCCTTGCGATAGTCGTAGACCAGCGTCGCCAGATATCCCTCGTCCTCGGCCGCCGCCGGATGCGCCGGCATGAACAGCGGCTCCATGGTGAAGCGCCCGGGACCGAAATCGTGCGTCTGCACGCTGCCGGTATCGCGGTCGTACTTCTGCAGCGAGTTGAAAAAAATCTGCGTGCCGTTGTTGGCCATGGTCGCCAGCCAGCCGTAGCGGTTCCGGCGAAGACTTCGGCGCGGGTCGAAGACCGGGAAATCGCACTGCAGCAGGCCGGGCACCGGCGCGCCGGTCACCCGGCCGCCCGCCAGCTCGATCTCGTAGCGCCAGAGGTCGCCGGCCTCCGGCACCTCGGCATTGAACACGTCACGCAGCGCGTTGTTGACGGCGAAATCCGGGTAGCGGGTCACCTCGGTGACGATCCGCCCGTCCTCTTCGTACGAGTTGCCGTAATGGATGAAAACCCCGGCCGGAATCTCGCTGTCGACCGCCACCTGCATGGTGCGCAGGTCGACGACCAGCACCCGCGACGGTCGCGCGGGATTGAACGCCATGCAGTCGTCCAGTGAATCCAGGCCGGCCAGGAACCGCCAGATGCGGCGGAATTCCACCGGCCCGATGAAAAACACCGCATGGTTTTCCGTCAATGCGAAATCGTGGAGAAACACCGGCGCCCGCAACGGGAAATGCCCGGTCGCCGTCAGCCGGCCGTCGGCGGCAATGCGGTACAGGTTGATGCGCGATACCTTGCCGGGCTGCACGCCGAAGTTGATGTACTCGCCGGTCGCCGGATTGAATTTCCCGTGCGCGCTGAACGGCCACATTTTTTTCAGCGCGCCGCCGAAATCGCACTCGCCGATCGTTTCCAGCGTGCACGGATCGATCTGCCACGGGTGACCGCCTTCCCACAGCGTCAGCAGCTTTCCGGCGTGATGGACGACACCGGTATTGGCCACGTTGGCGGGCGGACGCCCGATGTTGGCGAGCACACCGCCCGGCTTCTGGGTGCCGAAGCCGCGGTAGAGGATCTTCTGCGCCGCCGTTTCCGCCAGGTATTTCGGCGTGCGCACGTAACGGTTGCGGTAGTGGATGCGGCCGTCGCGGAACGTCACCCGCGACAGCATGCCGTCGCCGTCGAACCAATGGCCGAATTTCTGCCCGCCGATGCGGTTGCGGCCCGGGCCGTTGCGGAACAGCGTGCCGGTGAAACCGGACGGCAGTGCCCCCTGCACATCCTCCAGCCAGTAGTCGTACTCGGTATCGAGCGCATCGAATCCGCGCCGGTGCGTATGCGACGGCAGGCCCACGTCGGCATGGAGCAGCCGCCGGTGACCGGCCACCGGGGCCGCACTCATGGCCGCGGCCCCGCTGAACGGGCACCGGGCCGCCGCCGGGGAAACCGTCTCCTGGATGCTCGTCATCGCTCCTCCGTACCCCGGCCACCCGATGAACCGGCAGGTTCTGCGCCCGGACTATAGAACCCGGCGGTCACGGTTGCCAGACAGAGCCTGACCGCGGCGTACGGAAGGTTGGCCAAGCCCCGGGGGGCGCGCTTACCATCGCTGCCGCAGGCGGAAGGCCTGCCGGGCGACGGCAGCGTCCCCGCCCCCATCCGGAAGAAGCCCGCGCATGACCGCCGACACGCTGGTCACACCCGACGGCGAGGTACGCCTCGGCCTGTTCGACACGCCGCCAATGCGGATCAACGGCACCGACTATGACTACCGCACGCCGATGGGCCGCCGGCATGGCTCGCTGGCACGGCGCCTGCACTACAAGCAGTTCCAGTATTTCGGCGTGCTCTCCGGCCCGGTGCTCGCCGGCTGCGCACTGGCCCATACCGGCTACCTCGGTCTCGCCTTCGTCTACGCCTACGACACCGCCACCGGCCGGCTCACCGGCGAAACGTTCCGGCTGCCGCTGGGCCGCGGCCTGCGGATGAGCGACTCGCCGGCGGACGGCGAGAGCGTGCTGCACGCCCGCGGTGCCGAGATCCGGATGACCTATGGCCGGAATGCCGGCGGCGAAGGCGAGAAAACCCTGCGCGTGCGTACGGCCGGCGGGCTGGTGATCGACGCCGCGATGCCGGAGCCGGCACCGTTCCGGCCACTGGCGATCTGTACCCGCACGGGCATCAACGGCTGGACCTTCGCCAACAAGGTCGCCGGGGTACCGGTCAGCGGCCGCATCGTCACCCCGGAAACCACCTGGGATCTGGCAACCGCCTGCGGCCACCACGACTTCTCGGCCGGCTACATGCGTCGGGAAACCTTCTGGAACTGGGCCTGCCTGTCCGGCCGCACGGTCGCCGGCGGACGTACCCGGATGCTGGGACTCAACCTCTCCTGCGGCGTCAACGAAACGAGCTTCAGCGAAAACTGCCTGTGGGTGGACGGACAATTGATCCCCACCGGACTGACCCGTTTCGACTACGATCGCCGCGACACCCGCCGCCCCTGGCGGATAACCACCGCCGACGGCAGCGTGAACCTGCGCTTCACGCCGGCCGGTGCCCACACCGAACGGATGAACCTCCTGCTGTTCGCCACCGACTTCAAGCAGCTGTTCGGACGCTTCGACGGCACGATCGCCGTCGACGGCACGGCGCTGCCGGTCGACGGTCTCTGGGGTTTCGTGGAAGAACAGTACGCCAAGTGGTGAACCGATGAGCAGCGAAATCGATCCGAAAGGCAACGATCCGAAAGCGCCGATACAGGAAATGCCGGAGCGCGCGCGACTCATCTGGCTGTGGGTCGTGCAGTACTGGAAGGCGCTGTTCGACTTCTCGTTCGACAAGTACATGATCATCCAGATGCTGCCGATCCTGTACGGCATGCTGCTGTTCGCGATCGGCGCCGGCATCGTCTACCTGATCGTCGAGGCCTTCGCCTCCGGCAGCCTGTGGCGCGGATTTTTCTACCTGTTCTTCGCCGGCCCGCTGACCTTCGTCGTACTCGCCTCGCTGCTGCGCGCACTGCTCGAGTTCTACATGGTGATCTTCCGCATCGCCGAGGACGTCGACGAACTGCTCGGCGTCCGCGACACGGTGGACAAGCTGTCCGGCCTGTCCGACACGGTCGACGAGATGGCGTCGATGACCCGCCGTATCCCGTTCTGGAAGCTTATATTTGGTAACAATTCGTCGCAGCGGCGTCTGGATGCCGCCCGGCGCAAGACCAGCGAAAGCGGGCTGGTCGAGCGGCGTGTTGCGGATCGCCGCAATCCAGACCGCCGGTCGGACGACGGATCGCCGCCCGACCGTCCCGCCGGCTGACGTCCGTCGCGTGGACAAACAGGGGTATCCGGCCGCCATGTTATGATCGGGCCGTCAATTTCCCGGGGACCCTACACGATGAACGACGAGCGCAAGCCCGCCGCTGTTTCACTTGCGTCTGCCACACCGGCCACCGCTGCCGAACCGGCCGCCCGCATCTGGGTCACGACCCTGATGTTCTCCATCACCGGTCTGCTCGCCATTACCGTCGTTCCCTGGTACGGCTTCACCTACGGCTACAGTGCCGGCGCCTGGATCGCCTTCGGCGTCCTGCTGTGGGCCAACGGCCTGTCGATCACCGGCGGCTATCACCGGCTGTGGTCGCACAAGACCTACGAAGCACACTGGTCGCTGCGGCTCTTCTACGCAATTTTCGGCGCCATGGCGCTGCAGAATTCCATCCTGGTCTGGGCTTCCGGCCATCGCGTGCACCACCGCCACGTCGACGACAACGAAAAGGATCCGTATTCGGCGAAGCGCGGCTTCTGGTTCTCGCACATCGGCTGGATGCTGCGCGAATATCCGAGCGGCCGCGTCGACTTCGGCAACGTCAACGACCTGAAACGCGACCCGATCGTGATGTTCCAGCACCGCTGGTACCTGCCGCTGGTGCTGCTGACCAATATCGGCATTCCGGTGGCACTGGGCCTCGCGCTCGGCGACGTCTGGGGCTACTTCCTGATGGCCGGCATCCTGCGTCTCGTGGTCAACCACCACGTCACTTTCTTCATCAACTCGCTGGCCCACATCTGGGGCCGTCGTCCGTACACCGACGAAAACACGGCCCGCGACAACGATCTGCTCGCCTTCTTCACCTACGGCGAGGGCTATCACAACTACCACCACATCTTCCAGACCGACTACCGCAACGGCGTGCGCTGGTTCCAGTGGGACCCGACCAAGTGGATGATCGCCGCCTGTTCGTGGGTAGGCCTCACCTGGGACCTGAAGCGGGTCAGCAATTTCAAGATCCAGCGCGCCGTGGTCAGCATGCAGTTCAAGCGTGCCGAGCAGCAGGCGGCACAAAGCGGCAACGTCGAGCGCTGGAAGCATCTGCTCGAGCAGGAGTACGACGCCTTCCGCAACACGCTCAACGCCTTCACCGAACTGCAGATGAAGCGTTACGACCAGAAACGCCGCGAGCTGGCCACCCGCTGGGAGCACGCCGCCGTGCGTACCCGCCTGAAGGAACTGGAATACTCGCTGCGCATGCAGAAACACCGCCTGCGCATCCTCACCAAGGAAATGCTGCGGCAGCCGGCAACGGCCGCCTGAGCGCCTTCCCGCATCGACCAGGGCCCGCCACGTGCGGGCCCTTGCATTTCCGGCACCCGCACGGCCGACCTACAATGCCGGCATGAACGATCTGCGCACGCTCGACCGGCTCGTCTTCGACAACACCTGGCTGCAGTTGCCGGATACCTTGTGGGCACGCGTGCAGCCGCAGGGCATCAGCAATCCCCGGCTGCTCAGCTTCAATGCGCAGGCCGCGGCCCTGATCGAGCTCGATCCGTCGGTGGCGCAGGATCCCCGTTTCCTGGCGGTCGCTGCCGGCCGGACGCTGCTGCCGGGCATGGATCCGGTGGCCCAGAAATACACCGGACACCAGTTCGGCGTGTACAACCCGGATCTCGGCGACGGCCGCGGTCTGCTGCTGGGCGAAGTCCGCACCAGCCGGGGCAGCAAGTGGGACCTGCACCTCAAGGGTGCCGGCACCACGCCGTTCTCGCGCGGGGCCGACGGTCGGGCCGTACTCCGTTCGACCATTCGCGAATACCTGTGTTCGGAGGCCATGCACGGGCTCGGCATTCCGACCACCCGCGGCCTGTGCATCGTCGCCGGCACCGATCCGGTGATCCGCGAGGAAACCGAAACGTCGGCCACGCTGATCCGCATGGCGGAAACACACATCCGCTTCGGCCACTTCGAATACCTGTACTACACGCAGCAACGCGAGGCGCTGGCCGGACTGGCCGATCACGTCATCGGCCAGCACTTTCCGCAATACGGAAATCGGGACGACCGGCATGCCCTGCTGCTGCGCGACGTGATTGCCCGCACCGCACGCATGATCGCTGCCTGGCAGGCCGAGGGTTTCAACCACGGCGTGATGAATACCGACAACATGTCGATCCTCGGGCTGACCTTCGATTACGGTCCCTACGCCTTCTTCGACGAATACGACGCCCGCTTCGTCTGCAACCACACCGATCACGCCGGGCGTTACGCCTTCCACCGGCAGCCGGGCATCGGGCTGTGGAATCTCAACGCGCTGGCGCATGCCTTCTCCGGGCTGCTGGCGCGCGAGCAACTGGTCGAGCTGCTGCAGGGTTACGAAGGCATCCTGGTCACCGCCTGGCGGCAACGCATGCTGGCCAAACTCGGACTGCGCACCGAAAAATCCGGTGACGAGCGCCTGCTGGAGGAACTGCTCGACCTGCTCCAGGCCAGCGCCGCCGACTACCCGCGGTTCTTCCGTCGCCTGTGCAGTTTCCGCACCGGCGACCGCAACGATGCCCTGCGCGACGACATCGTCGACCGCGAACGCTTCGATGCCTGGGCACAGCGCTATGCCGATCGCCTCGGGCAGGAACAGAGTGCAGACGACGAGCGGGAAACGCGCATGAAGCGCAGCAACCCGAAATACGTGCTGCGCAACTGGGTTGCCCAGACCGCCATCGATGCCGCGAAGCGCGGCGACGACAGCGTGGTCAACGACGTGTTGCGGCTGGTACAGAACCCGTACGAGGAATGGGCGGGTTTCGAACGTTACGCAGCACCGCCGCCCGACTGGGGACGGCGGATGGAAATCAGCTGCTCCTCGTAGCAGCCGGCCACAAAGGAAAACGCCGCGCGATGCGCGGCGTTTTCCCGACGACCGGGCGGATCAGGCCGGCTTGTACTCCACGCGGCAATCCTTCAGGACGACATTGCCCTTCCGGGTTTCGACCTGGATCACGGCCTTGCCGTTGCCTTCGTCCCACACCTTCGTGACGATCGTGTCGCCCGGATAGACCTGGTCCGAGAAGCGGCCGGACAGCGACACGAAACGCTCGGGATTGCCGCCGCACAACGTATGCAGCACGGCACGGCCGGCGAAGCCGTAAGTGCACAGGCCATGCAGGAACGGTTCCTTGAAACCGCCGAACATCGCGAACTGCGGATCGATGTGGATCGGGTTGCGGTCGCCGGTCAGGCGGTACAGTGCCGCCTGCTCTTCGTGCGTCGCCTGCTCGACCACGTGATCGGGCGCGCGCTCCGGAATCTTCACCGCGGTCTCTTCCGACGACGGGCCACGCTCACCGCCAAAGCCGCCGGCACCGCGGATGAACAGCGTCGCATGCGTGGTGACCAAAGGCCCCTGTTCGTCGCTCACCGTGCCGGTGACGCCAATGACCGCCGCCTTGCCCTTGTCGTAGACCTCGGTGATCTTCGCCGCACCCTTGCCGGAGAATTTCGACGGCAAGACGCGGTGCAGGGTGATCTTCTGTTCGCCGTGCAGCAGCATGGCGAGGTTGATCTGGATGTTTCCGACTGCCGAGCCCATGATGCTCAGGCTGGGAATCACCGCGTAGGTCGGCAGGACTTTCGGGCCCTTGTTCTCGTACAGGAAATCCAGTTCGGTCTTTGGCCGCGCACCGACGGCGACCGCATAGAGTTGCACGTCCTTCTCTTCCCACTTCACGTCGATCGGCGGGAACTCACGACCCACAAGGGCCGGCGAAATCGGCTCTGCCATGGCGCACCTTCGTTGTCAGCACTTCGTTGTCGGCATCGGAACGGACCGCCGCGACAGACCCGCGGCGACGGCACAGGGTCGCAACCCGCCCCCGGGGCGCCAATGACCGATGTGCTCAATTTGGGTTGCCGTTCCGTCAGGCCGGAGCGGGCTCAGAGGCGGGCCAGATCCACATAGGGCGGCAGACCGGGCGCCAGCCGTTCGCGGGGATCGCCGTCGTAGCTGACGACATAATGGCGACTGAGCTGCCGGCGGCGGCGGCGACCGCGCAGGGCCGCCAGCAGGGGGTCGTCACGGAAGCCCCCCATCACCAGTGCATCCGCCGTATCGCGATGCGTGTGGAGCTGCTGATCGAGCAACACATGCAACACATCGGGATCCTGGTTCGCGATCACCATCGTGTGCAACATCCGGTAACGCAGTGTGCCGCCGGCTGCCGGCAACCGGAGATCGCCGGTGAGCGGACGCAGCGCGTTGTGCACCGGCCGCAACCAGCGCAGCACGCCGGGATAACCGATCACCCGTGTCTTCTTGAACGCACCCTGGTCCCAGTCGCCGAGTACGCCGACGATCCGGCTGCCGCGCAGGGCAAGCAGATAGTTTTCCGGTGCCAGTCCGTTGAAGTAGCGGTCTGCCACCAGCAGGCCGCCGAGGTTGTACTGCGGAAAGAACTGGTGCAGCGGTGCCTGCTCGTCGAGGAAGCGCTGCAACGCCGGAATGTCGGCGGCCGTGGCACGCATCACGTCGATGCCGGCAACATGCGGCGGACGACCGGCAAAGGCGGTCGACAGCAAACTGGTTTCGATCTCGCCGCAAGGGTAATAAACCGGCAGACCGGCACGCCCGGAACCGACCGTCTCCATCGACACCCGGTTCTCGGCGAGGATGACCGTCTGCATCCATTCGCCATCGGCGAGGATTCGGCGCAGCTGACGGAACATCCGGTGCAGCAACAGCCCCCCGCGCGCGCCGGCATCGACCCGCAGGTCGTGTGCATAACGCACCCGTTGCGGCTCACCGTTCACATAAACCGTCCGCCGCCCGACGTTGAACACCGCCAGCAGCGGCCCCTCCTCCGCTTCGGCGACCCAGATGTCGGGATCCTCGCAACTGACGCAGGCGCCGAGATAGAAATCGGGATCGCGCTCGAAGTTGAGCACCACCTGCCCGTACTGCGGCGTACGCCGGATGAGATCGAGGATACGCGGGCCGTCTGCCGGCGTCGCCTGCCGGATCGCCGTACTCATGCCGGCTGCCACGCACGCGACGGCGAAGGTCGGAGCGCCGCCGGCAAGGCCCGCCGCCAGCCGAGCAATGCCTCGACCTTGATGTTGCCCTCGATCATGCCCGCCGCACGCCGCATGTCGACGTATACAGGTTTCATGTCCGGCAACAGCACGGCACGTGCCGGCGCAAGCTGCCCGAGATCGCGGGCCAGCCGGTAATGAAAATGTGCCAGCAGGGCCGTCTCGAGATCGCGGGCCACCCGTTCGCCGAGCGCCGCGGCGCCATCGCCGGCCGGCGGCTCTGCCAGCAACACGTAGCCCGGCCGGCCCTCGCCGGCATCACTGGCCGCGAGCAAGGTCAAGGGACGTACCTCATGACGTGCCGCCAGGGCATCGAGCATTTGCTGGGCAAGCGTCGTGCTGATTTTCTCGCCCACCAGATCGGCACCGTCGTTGCGGCCGAGGAAACGCAGTGCCGGCACATTGCCGACGTGGCCCTCGACACTCATCACGTCGTTCATGCGGTAACGCAGCAAACCGCTGCCGGTCGACAGCAGCGGGATCACCTGCTGCCCGGTGCGCAATTCCCATGGCGCGTGCACGCGACCGGAATCCGCGTCCTGGAATTCATAGACATGACTGCGATACGCCAGCAGGTGGCGATCCATGAACGGGATTGTCACCACACCTTCGGTGGCCCACAGCCCCTTGCCCTGGAAGGCCGCATGCGGAAGCCGGGCCTGCAGTTCGCCGGCCCAAGGCGCCGCCGCTGCCGTATCCCAGGCGCTCACCAGCGCCAGTTGCGGCCACAACGTGCGGAAAAATTCCGGATCCTGCGTGCCGTCCCATTCGTACAGCAACTTCGCGGCACGCGGTGCCCGCGGACAGCGCAGTTTGCCGAAATCCCCGTAGCCGCGCGGCCAGCGGCCGTCATTGAGGGCGGCGGCCAGCGGCTCGCGCCAGACGGCCAGTCGCTCGAGCAGACCGAGGCCGAAGGTCGGACTCCACACCGACAGCATGCCCAGGTGCCGGTCGGCCGCCAGCCAGGCAAGCGTGGCGAACAGCGAGCCGTCCGACGTGCCGGCCAGCGACGTTTCCTGCGGCACGGCCTGCGTGGTGCCGGCCAGCAGCCGCTTGCCGGCAGCCAGCAACTGGAGATCGTCGTTGAGATCGGCACGACAGCTCTCGCGCAGCGCCGTCGGCAACCAGGAAACGGACCAGTAATGCCGGCCGCCACGAATGGCCGGATGACGCGTGTAAAGATCGCCGAGCCAGGGCGCGATGGCCGCATCGAGCTCGGCAAGAAAGCGTCGCGTATAGGGGACGTACTTGATTGCCGACGTCGATCCACTGGTGGGCTGATAGCGAACGACCGGCGAATCGATCAGCAGCGGTGACTGCTGTCGCCGCTGCTCGTCGATCAGCAGACTCCATTCGTTCCAGCCGGTCACCGGCACACTGCGGGTGAAATCCTCCCAGCGCCAGTACGCGGCATGCTGCAACCGGCCACTGCGCGAGGGCGCGACGGCTGCCAGGAGCACCGACAGTTTGGCGCGCTGGATGCGTTCGAGATCACCCATGTCACGGACGTAACGGCGGCGGCCGCCGGCCACTGCCAGCGACAGCGCGGCGTGGCCGCTGCGTATGCTGATGAGCGACATGGGATCAGCCGGGATTCAACTCGCGATCGTCGCCGGAGGCAGCCAGCTCCGGATGCAGATCGCGCCGGCGACGCAGCATTTTCCGGACCAGTGTCTGCCGGGCAAACTGCCAGAAATCGCTCCAGCCGAGCATGCCGACGCAAGGCAGCTCGGTTCCCCGCTGCCAATCGGGATTGCGCTGCTCGAAGAAGGCGATTTTCGGATACTTCTGCCGGGCCGAGTCGGTGATCGGCGCCGTGTTCTCGTTCAGACGCTGCGCATCCGCGCCGAAATCCAGCACCATCCGCGACGGATCCAGACGGCCCGGGAACAACTGCCCGCAGTACTCACGGACCACTTCCGCCAGCTGCTCGTGCTGCCCCTCCGGGTGCGGGAAATAGCGCGGATAGTTGTTGGCCAGCAGCAGATACGTCTTGTAGCCCTTGGATATCAGGCACCAGAAGACCGGGGTCAGCGGATTCTGCATCCGGATGCGGAACACGTAGCGTGCGAAGGCCAGCTGCAGGGCCCGCGAACCCCAGTAGGCGCGTTCGATGAGCGTATCGCCGGAAAAAACGCCGATGCACTGCCGGCCGGCGACCTTCATGCCGAAGCGGTGCACGGTGGAAAATCCGACCACTTCGTTGTCCCGCTTTCGACGCACGAGGAAGACGCCGCTTTTTCGGTTAAGGTCGGCCAGAAAGGTTTCCAGCGGTGCATTGACGTAATAACGGGAAAAAATTTCGTACATCCGGCAGATCTCGCGTACGGAGACGTTGCCGATCCGCTCGTAGCGGCAGGTCAGGGGCTCTTGCATGGCAGGCTCCCGCTTTTCTTGTTGTGTGGACGATTGTTGTTTTTCTTGTCGTTGCCGGGCAGGCCGTCCGGAGAGCCGGCATGCCCGGTGGCGGCGGATTATCGGAACGCCCGCAGCGTCACCGTATGCGGAGCCGGGCCAGTTTTTTGTCAGTTTCTGGCGGCCCGGCCTTTATCCCCGGTCCGGCGCAAAATTTTCTGAGCCGTTTGTATTAGTAGCGACGGAATTTTCCCGGCGGCGTCCAGCCGGTCAGCCGGCGACTACAGGAATCCTGTTGACGCACACGATGTCGTCCATACAGTGGCCGTATCCCTTCATCACAAAAAAACAACAACGATGAAGAACGAACCCGGACGCGAATTCCCGCTGGTCTCTGCCCATTACATCGCCGCCTTCGCCCGCTTCATGCAGGCCGAAGGCATTTCGCCGGACGTGCTGCTCGATGGCACGGGCGTACCGATCGAGGCCCTGACCCAGCCCGAGGTGTACCTCTCGATCGCCCAGGTACAACGGGTATTCGAGCAGGGCTGCCGGCTGGTGCCCCGCGACTCGCTCGGTTTCGAGTTCGGTCGCACGGCCGATCTCACGCTGCACGGCCTGCTCGGTTTCAGCATCCTCCGCCGGGAAAAACTCCGCGAGCTGGTGGCGCTGGTGGTGACCGTCATCCGCGTGCGCATGCCGCTGATGGAAATCCGCCTGAGCGAAGACGGAGCGCATCAGCATCTGGTACTCGAGGACACCTGGGACTTCGGCAGCGCACGCGCCTTCGTCACCGGCATGTATCTCGGCGGCATCCACACCCTGGCATCGCTGGCCACCCGCGATATCCGCCTCGAATTCGATCACCCTGCGCCGCGCAGCCGGCGCGGTTTCGGACAGTTGCAGACGGCCAGCCTGTCGTTCGACCGGCCGCAATGCCGCGCCACCCTCACCTACCGCGGCCTGCCGGCCTGGCAGACCGAAAACCGCGCACCGGAACTCATTGCACGTCTCGGCGTGCGCGAAGCGCCGGTCGCCGACGAAACCGATGTCGTGCTGCGGCTGCGCCAGTGCATCCTCGCCCACCCGGGACGGCACTGCACGCTGGAAGAAGTGGCCGACCGGCTGGGCATGAGCCCCCGTTCACTGCGCCGGCACCTGCAGGATGCCGGGCAGAGTTTCAGCGACATCCGCAACAGCATCCGCATGGAGTTTGCCCGCCGCCTGCTGCGCGGCTCGACACTGCCGATCGACGAAATCGCCGATCGTGTCGGCTACGGCGACCAGGCCAGTTTCAGCAAGGCCTTCAGTGCCTGCACCGGCATCAGTCCCGGACGCTTCCGTCGTTCCGGAAATACGCTGGACGACACCCTGTCGCGCAGCGCCTGAAACACCGGCAACAACGAAAAAGGGCCCCGCAGGGCCCTTTTCCTTGTCGCATGCAACTCACGATCAGGCGGTGATGCCCTTGATCTGCGCCTGCAGCGCCTTCTGCGGTGCGGACGGCTGAACGGTGTTCATGACCATCAGGCGGCTCATGTCGCCTTCGATCTTGATCTGGCCGCTCATGAAGCCCTGCATGCCGGCGGACTGGTCGTTGTCGATGAAGATGCGCTGGGCGAGATCGACCGGCAGGATCATCTTGGTCGGGGCGCTGGCATTGTGGCCGCGGGCAAACTTGCCGCCGACGATCGACATGTCCTTGTCGCCTTCGGCCGTGCCGGTGACGGTGACGTTGAGCACGAGATCCTGGATCGCGGCCGGGGCCTGCAGATCACCGGCAGCGGCGATCAGTTTCTCGACTTCGGTGAACCATGCGTCAGTCATGAACTTGGCCATGGGTACTGTCTCCTCAAGCAGTGAATGGGGCCCGCAGGGGCCGGCTGGGTTGTGCAGGGCCGCACCTTCCGGGGCAGAGCCTGCACTTCGCTCTCCGGGGTACCCGTTCAAACGGGTGTTCGAAGCGAGCGTCAAACCTACTGACCCCCCTACCCCTTGGCAATAGCCTTTTCGTTCAGGGCAGGACCACATCCGGTCAATAAGGGCCCATCGGGGGACGCCACGAAAAACGGGGCCTGCAGGCCCCGTTTCCGTTCGTTCGCCGCAAGGCGGAGGTCAGCGGATGTCGTAACCGCGTTCGTCGTGCAGCACGAGGTCCAGACCTTCCGTTTCCTCGTCGCCGCTGACACGCAGCGCGGTGACCAGGCCAACCACCTTGAGCAACACCCAGGTGACGACGGCGGTGTAGGCGGCGGTCGCCAGGATACCGGTGATCTGCACCAGTACCTGGCTGCCCATGGTCACGCCTTCGACGTAACCCTGACCGCTGAACACGCCCAGCGCATTCGAAGCGAAGATGCCGGCGAGGAACGTGCCGAGGATGCCGCCGACGCCGTGCACCGGGAACACGTCGAGCGAATCGTCGATCTTCAGCTTGCGCTTGATCGCCATGGTGGCGAAGAAGCACACGACGCCGGCGCTGAGGCCGATCACCAGCGCGCCGCCGGGACCGACATAGCCTGATGCCGGCGTGATGGTACCCAGACCGGCCACCATGCCGGTGATGATGCCCAGTGCGCTCGGCTTGCCGTGCTTGATCCATTCGATGCACATCCAGGCGAAGGCGCCGGCAGCAGCGGAAATCTGCGTGGCCAGCATCGCCATCGCCGCATTGCCGTCGGCAGCCAGCGCGGAGCCGGCATTGAAACCGAACCAGCCGACCCACAGCATGCCGGCACCGGTCATGGCCATCGTCAGGTTGTGCGGCGTCATCGCCTGCTGCGGAAAGCCCTTGCGCGGTCCCAGCACCAGGGCACAGACCAGCGCCGCGACGCCGGCCGTGATGTGCACCACGGTACCGCCGGCGAAATCGAGCAGGCCCTGCTTGAACAGCCAGCCGTCGCTGTGCCAGACCCAGTGGGTGACCGGTGCGTAGACCGCCAGCAGCCACAGTGCGCTGAACAGCAGCATGGCGCCGAAGCGCATCCGCTCGGCAAACGCACCGACGACCAGCGCCGGGGTAATGATCGCGAACGTCATCTGGAACATCGCGAACAGGGATTCCGGCACCAGCACGCTGGCCGACAGGGTCGGCGTCAGCGTGCCTTCCTGGATCTGCGCGAACAACACGTTGCCGAAGCCGCCGATGAACTCGTTGCCACCGGCACCGAAGGCCATCGTATAACCGACGATGAACCACAACAGGGTGGCCACGCAGGCAACCGCGAAACACTGCATCAACACCGACAGCACGTTCTTGCTGCGGACCAGGCCGCCATAGAACAGGGCAAGGCCCGGCAACGTCATGAACAGGACCAGGGCGGTTGCGGTAAGCAGCCAGGCACTGGCGCCCGGATCGATACCGGCCGCCGCCTCGGCAGCGAACGCGCCAACCGGTGCCGACGCCAGCAGCGCAGCAAAAATCTTCTTCATGGGGATGTCCTCAGAGGGCGTCGTTGCCCGATTCGTTGGTGCGGATGCGGATGACCTGCTCGAGCGTCGTCACGAAAATCTTGCCGTCGCCGATCTTGCCGCTGTTGGCCGCGTTGCGGATCGCCTCGATGGCGTCGTCAAGCTGGTTGTCGCGCACGGCAACCTCCAGCTTGGCCTTCGGAACGAAGTCGACAACGTACTCGGCACCGCGATAGAGCTCGGTGTGGCCTTTCTGGCGTCCGAAACCCTTCACCTCGATGACAGTCATGCCCTGGATGCCGAGCTGCGACAGGGCGTCGCGCACGTCATCCACCTTGAACGGCTTGATGATGGCCGTGATCATTTTCATGGCGTTCTCCTCGGTCCTGGCGCCGCCTGCCCGGGCCAAGAAGGGGCGCGGACATGGGCAGGCGCACACTGCCGGTGCATGCACGTTTCGGGCCAGCCATGGCGCACGGCACATCAAGGGGTTAGGAAATGCCGAGGACGAGACGTGCGCCGCAAGGGTGCGACACAAGCCGGGGCGCACATTATTGGGGCGTCGCTCCGGTGCGTTGCGCGCCGGAGTATCGGGACGTAAGGGTCCTCAGGGAGCCGATGGAGACAGTGTCGCCGTGAACACGCCTTCGAGGGTCGCCGGCACAGTACCCGGCGGCAGCGGATCGACGGTCTGAAAGCCGAAGGAGCCCATCAGGGCATCGACCGTGGTCTTGCCCACCAGCGTCGCATCCAGTGTCCCGGTCACCGCCGATGCAAATGACAGCGACGTGTTGCTGTACGAAGAGTTCTGGCTGTCGGCCGTCATGTTCAGGCCCGAACCGGAGATATTGCCGGCCAGACCGATGCTCCACACGCCACCGCCGGTGCCGCTGGCAGACAGCGAACCGCTGGCGGTTGCCGTGGCAAAGTCGAGCGCAATGCTCAGCGACGGGGATTTCACCGTGCTGTCCGTCGAATCGATCACCAGCGGGTAGTTCACGCTGCCGGTGTAGAGCGTGGTCGACATGCCCTGTACGACCGACAACGGCGCCACGTCGCCCATCACGAACGCGCCCTCGCCCACCAGCGAAACCGGTGTCGCCGAAACGGGATGCGCCGCACCCGCCGTCGTCCAGTAGCCCCAGAACATGCTGGCGCCGTCGGCAAAAGTCTGCGCAAAGGTCGAGCAACTGCAGCCCTGTTCCTGGATCAGGATGCCGCCGTCGGCCGGCGACTGGAACTTCCAGGGACCGTTGATGAAAGTGCTGCCGCTGATCGGATCCGTGCCGTAACCGATGTCGCCTTCCCCGGACAGCAGGCGGGTGCCGCCCGGCGCCACCCAGCCGAGGTCGGCTTGCGCCGCATCGTGGGCATAGAACAGATAGGAGCGGAAACGCGGGGTCACCACATGCACATCGTCGAGTGACGGATCGAGCACGTCGGTCGGCGTCTGCTGATCGCCACCGATCAGCGACCCGGTGTCTTCCGGCTCACCGTCGTTGCCCGGATTGCCGGGTAGCGAAGCACCGCCATTGCCCGCATCGACGAATGCCAGGTCACTGCTGCTGCCCGCACCAGCGTTCCCCGCATCGGGCGGTGCGCCACCACCGCCGATACCGGGCGGCGGCTCGGCCGCTCCCTGCGGCGCACCACTGCCACCTGCCGGCACCCAGCCGAAGCGGTATTGCGAATCGAGCCCAAGATCCATGCAGCCATGGTTGTTGCAGACCTGGATACCGCCGTCCCACACGCCGAAACGCAAGCCATCGGCATCGCTGTAATCGGCTTCGTAGAACGTACCGCGGATACCGATGGTCGCCACCGGCGTATTGACCTTGTAGGCACTGCGATCGGCACGGGCCAGCGCGCCGCTGACCGTACGGAAACCACCCTGCAGCAGCGACATGATGCTGGTGTTGCCGCCCTCGTTGCTGCGATACCGGTACTGATCGATCTTCAGGCGGGTACCCGGCTTGAGCGCCACGATCCCGCCGTCCGTGAATTTCACCTGGGCTGTCGCGCCGCTGGCCGTCTTCAGCACATCGCCGGAATTCACTGCCGCGCGACGCCGGAGCGGACGCTCGACGCCATCGGCATCGACCGCACGCACATCGCCGTAAGCAGAAAGCAGCATGCCGGCCCGTTCGTTCGCCAAACCTGTCTGCGGCGACAGGATGAGCCACGCGCACGCCAGGACCCCTACCGCTTTCCACAGGCTGATCATCGTCGGATCCCCTTGGTGAACCGCCGGCCACGCAGTTCTATGCAAACCGACGCTCAGGGTGCCATGCCGACGTCAAGAATGAAGGTCCCGCCCAGCGCAATCGGTATCGTCGGATTCTGCGGATTGGCGGCAACGGCCTGGAAGTCGAAAGAGCCCATCATCGCGTCGACCGTGGTTTTGCCGACCAGCACGGCTTCCAGGTTGCCCACAACCGCCGCCCCGGTGATGCCGAGAGAGGAATTGTCGTATGTCGACTGCCCGTTCGCCGACATGGCAACGCCCGAGCCGGTCAGGCTGCCATCCAGGCCGATGTTCCACTGGCCGGTGCCGAAGCTGGTTTGCAGCAAACCGGAAGCGGTATTGGTTGAGAAATCGATGCTCGTATTCAGGTTGATGGAGCGGGGGCCTTCAACGGTATCGCTGCCTCCGACGAAGTACGCCGAGAAGAACACGGTGCCCGACATGCCCAGCACCGCCGAAAGCGGGGCGACATCACCCATCACGAACTGGCCCTGCCCGGACAGCACCTCCGGCGTTGACGTAATCGGGTACGTCGAACTGGCTGTGTACCAGTCTCCGTAAAAGGCCATGGCTCCATCGGCATATTGCTGGCCGGTCACCGAGCAGTCGCAGGGAATTTCCTCGATCAGTACGGCACCCGGCACATCGCCCGATGCCATGGCCCACGGGCCGCTGACGAACAGGCCTGCCACCGGATCGATCGTGTAGCCGATGTCGCCCGGACCCGACAGGGTCCGCACATGACCGGGCGACACCCAGCCGAGGGCCGGATCCGACGGTGAAGACCAGTAGGACAGATAGGCCTTGAAGCGGGGGGTCACATACAACGCCAGATCGTTCTCGAGGAGATTTCGTTCGAAGACGTTGGTCGTCGTCAGCAAGCCATCGTTCAAAAGAAAATCGCCCTGCTCCTGGTCGATCAGGGTTTCCTCGATGGCAAAAGTACCGAAGTCAGCATCGCCCGGACCCTGATCTCCGGTGACCGGCATGCCGTCACCGATCCCCGGCGGCGGCGTGTCCGAACCCTGCGGCTCGCCGCCGCCGGGCGGCACGGTGCCGAAGTTGAAGGCCGCACCTGAACCCAGATCCAGGCAACCGCTGTCGTTGCAGGCCTCGATGCCGCCGTCCCAGACGCCGAGACCGAGACCCTTCCCGTCGCTGTACTGCGTTTCGTAGAACGTACCGCGGATACCGATGGTGGCCACCGGTGTATTCACCTTGTAGGCGCTGCGGTCGCTACGGGCGATGGCGCCGCTGATGGTGCGGAATCCGCCCTGCAGCAACGACATGACGCTCGTGTTCCCGGACGCGCCGGACTGGTAACGGTAATCATCGATCTTCAGGCGGGTGCCCGGCTTCACGGCCACAATGGCGCCGTCGGAAAACTTCACCTGCGCACTGGATCCACTGCCCGTAAGGATGAGATCGCCGGCAAACACGGCGGAGCGGCGCTTGAGCTCACGATCGACGCCATCGGCGCCCGTGGCCTTCACGTTGCCATACGCCGACAACAGCATGCCGGCCTGCTCCGCAGCCTGCACAGCCGGCAATCCCGGCAGACAGACAAGTATCGACAGTACGAGAGCCCGCGATATGAAGGATTTCATGATCGGTTCCTCCGCCGCTCAGAAACGCCAGGTGGCCGCAAGCGACATCTGCGTCCGGTTGTAGTCGTAGAGTGAGTTGTCGACCGAGGCATTCAACGCATGACTGACATCTGCGTTGATCGCCAGCGAACGATCGAGCTGCCATTGCCAGCCGATCGCCGCATCCGTCAGCAGGTCTTCACGTTCGAAAACCAGTTCTTCCTGATAAACCGACTGCTGTGCGCCGAGATTGCCGTACAGGGTATGGCCGGGGACCAGCGCCCTGCTGGCGGAAAGACGGGCACCGGCATAGTCACGGCCGTTGAACTTGAAATCGCCGTCCCGGGCCGGCTCGGTACCGAGGTACCCGGTCGCCGTGACGCGCCACGCGTCCATGCTCCAGGTCCAGCCACCGCCAGCCAGTGCGGTCCAGGTATCCCGCTCTTCCTGGGACGGGTACTGTGTGGCACCGATCTGCCCGAACAGCAGCAGCGAACGCGACGGAGTCTGCGGGCGGCTGTACTCCGTACCGAAGCTGGCCATGTAGCGCGCCTCGTCACTGTCGATGGTCAACGCCTGCAGGGTCAGCGGTAGACGCCAGGTCGCCGTACTGCGCTGCAGCAGCAGGCCGCCGGTGAGGATGGCGTCGAAGGTGTCGAAATCGCCACCCGAGAACAGGTCGTCGTTGTCGCGCACGTGCAACTGACCGCTGACGAAGCCGGTGGTGCGCCGGTTGACCGGCTGCACGATGTCGACGCCCAGCCGGGTATCCAGAAAACCGCCTTCCTGCTCCACGCTGGTCGGGCCCACCAGCACCAGCAAGGGACCAAAATCGTTCAGGCTGTCGTCGGTCGCGCTGTTGGTATTCGAATCGTAGCCGGCTGCCAGTCTTACATGACCGGAAACATGGGTCCGCGTACGCTGCTCATGAGCCGCAATGGCATCCAGATAGGTACGAATAGAACGCTCGACCGGCGTCGGCGGAGTGATGGCCAGGACTTCGTTGAACAGCCGCTTCGATTCGGCATCGTTGCCCGTCAGATAATAGGCTCGCGCCAGTTCGAGCTTGAAGCGGGCATTGCCCGGCTGTGCCGCATGGGCCCGCTCGAAGGCGAACACTGCACGCTGCGGTTGCTGTGCCTGCGTGGCGGCCAGACCGTAGCTGAAGTCGAAGTCCGGATCGCCGGCGTTCTCGTCCTCCATCCGTTGCGCCATGGCCCAGGCATCTGCCGCGTTGCCCGCGTCGAGCAACGCACGCAATTCGTCGAGACTGTCGGCGCGGGCCCCGGCAACGAGACCGGCAGCAACGAGCAGGGCTAGAAACGGTTGCAGGAAACGGCGACGCACTGCGGGTGACGGCATGGGAATGTCCTTCCGTGAAACAGGGGAATCCTTGCGGCCCGGAAAGTATAGCCTCCCGGCCTCCCGCGCCGATGACGGCCTGTCGGGCATCGACCCGGCGCTACAGCAGGTAGTTGGCCAGACGGCGCCGGTACTGGATGGCGAGGGGATCTTCACGCCCCAGCATCTCGAAGACTTCCAGCAGCGTTTTGCGTGCGAGGTCGTCCTCGTATTGTCGATCCCGGCGGAAAATGTCCAGCAACAGGTCGAGGCCCTCTTCCACGCGCGCGACCGTGATCAGGCGGACGGCATAACGGTAGCGGGCGGCGCTGTCCGCAACGGAGCGCGCCGCGGCCTCCAGTTCCGCCAGCGGCGGCAGTTCCTGTGCACGCCCGGCAAAGGCCAGCAGGGCGCGCACCCGCTTCAGCTCGGCCACCCCGGCCGGCGCATCGGCGAGCACGGCCCGGGCATCGGCAAGACGATTCTCCTGCAGCAGTATCTCCACCAGCAGGGCACGTGACTGGTGATCGTCCTTCTTTTCCAGAAGTCGAGCCGACAGGGCCGCGATCGCATCGTCCACATGCCCGTCGCTGACCGCCGCGAGCACCCGCTGGCGGAAATCATCACCGCCCGGCGGCGCGGGTTCCGCACCCGGCGCCAGATGCGGTGCCAGCCACTTGCGGATCGCCGCTTCCGGCTGCGCACCGACGAGTTCACCGGCCAGTTGGCCCTGCACC
Source organism: Pseudomonadota bacterium (assembly GCA_049323295.1). Lineage (GTDB taxonomy): Bacteria > Pseudomonadota > Gammaproteobacteria > Pseudomonadales > JADFDG01 > JADFDG01. Next base: position 112,357 of record JBMOON010000031.1, on the reverse strand, counting down.
ACGAGCTTCAGGGTCGGCAGGCCGCGCACACCGAACTGCTGCGTGATGAGCGGCTCGCGATCGGCATCGACTTTCGCCAGGATGAAAGCGCCCCTGAATTCGTGCGCCAGCTTTTCCAGTACCGGGCCGATCTGTTTGCAGGGGGCGCACCAGTCGGCCCAGAAATCCACCAGCACCGGAACCTGCCGCGAACGCCCGACGACCTCGGCAAAATTCGCTTCATTGAGATCTACGATGTAGTCGGTGCGGCTCACCATGCGTCCAGGACTCCGTGCCCGTCAAAGGCTGGCGACTTTACACCAGGCCGGATGCCGCGACAGGTTGCCCTGCACGATGCGGCGGTGTCGGCAGAAGCCGCATGACCCGGCCCGCTGTGCGCCATGAGCCCGTCTCGCCACCGGCAGTTACCCACAGAAACTGGGGATAACTCTGTTGAATGTTTGCCGGCGGCAAAGCTGCCGGCCTATCACGGTTGGTATTTTTACCTACCGCTCATTTTTTGAGCTGCACGGTTCTGGAACCGATTCAACAAGTTAGCCACTTTCCAAGTGGAATCAGCCAGTTGAAAACGGGAGCTGAGACAATTTCCGAGGTTGTCGGACAGTGTGCAAAACCCCGGACGACACCCCGGCGAACGCGGAGCGGCAGCAGTACGGCGAACGGGGGATAAAGTCAGAAGCGCAGACTGATGCTGGCGCCCAGCAGCGGGACCGGTTCGAGCTCGGTGCCCCCTTGCCGCTCTCCTCGCGATGACTCGCCGGCCAGGGCCATGCCGGCCTGCATGGTGATCCGGAGGTGATCGGTCACCCACTGGTAACCCAGTTCGCCGCCGGCACCGTAACGGTTGAAGTCGGGGCCACCGTCGACATCGCCGGCATAGGCGCCGCCGAAATAGCCGCTGGCATCACTCTTTGCCCCCTGGAAACGGCGAAAGCCGATGATCCCGGTGAGGTTCTCGAATTCGAAACCGGTGGCCGACTGGTAGGAGCCCAGCAGGACATAGACGCTGCCGGACGGCCAGGTCTTTTCGATGTTGAATCCCTTGAGCCCGCTGGCGCTGGCCAGACCGACCAGCATGTCGGCCTGCGCGATTCCCGGTACGGCAATCGCCGCAGCCAGGATCAGGGGGAGCGCAGAAGCGCGCATCGGCAAATCTCCTCAAGGGCAGCGCGCCGCATCATGCCGAGGCGTGCCGCCGGGTATCTATACGATTCTTGTAATTGGAAAGCAGTCGCCGGAGAGGTACGCCCTTGTCTAGAAGCCGAACCGCTCGGAGAACTTGCGCTTTTTCTTCTTGAGGGACGGACGCTCGACTTCCGCCGCATCATCCGCCGCCGGACCGCCCGCTTCCGCGGCGGGAGTCGGCTCGGGCTCGGAACGGGGCGCCGGTGACCCGGCTGCCGGCCGCGGCGTGCCGGCAGCCCGCGCGGGTGCCGCGCGTACCGGTGCAGCGGCCGTCGGCGGAACCGCCGCCGCCGCAGCGGCGGGCACACCGATGGAACTTTCCGCCGCCGGAGTCGGCGGCGGAACAACAGGAGCAGCAGAAACCGGAGCCGGCGGCGCGGAAACCGGCGCCGGGCGCCCGAGGGCTGCGCGCGTGGCGGCGGCTGCCGGCACCGCCGCTCCGGGCGGCAGTTTGAACGGCGACAATTGCCGCTTCAGCATCAGCGAAGTCGGCTCTTTCGGTGGCGGCAGCGCCAGCGATCGCTCATAGGGCAGTTCGACCGGAACCCGGGCTTCAACCGGCGTCGACGCCAGATACTGGATGTCTGCCGGCGTCTTTTCCGGTGGCGGATCGACCTGCGCCACCAGCCCGCTTGCGGGCTCGCCGCGGATCTTTGCGATCCCGGTCATCGGTGCATCGTAGAAACCGTTCTTCACCACCCAGGGCACGGCACCGCCAACATGGTAGCCGGCCTCGATGCCGGCAGTGGCCACCAGTGAAACCGGCAACAGGGCGTAACCCAGGGGATCGCCGGCCGCCCAGCCGATCGGTGCGGCCACCAGGGCCGCCGGCAGCGCAATCACGCCGCCCACAACGGCACCGATCCCACCCACGGCAATAGCCGGGTAGGACACGAAATTGCCTTCTTTCTTGAGGTAGTGCGGCACCTGGTCAAGGGTTCTGGCGCCCGTCGAACCGACGGTCAGCACGAGAACCAGGGCCGCCATCATCACCCTGCACATGGGCATGAGGTCACGCTGTTGTTGTTATGGCCTGGCGGTCCAGCTGTTTTAAAGGAAAGCCTCCGCCCGGGCAACCCGGCGGACGGGCGGTTTGTCGCCTGGCGACAGTCCGGAACAGCCGTCCGGACGGCTGGCCGCCGGTTTCCGGGAGCCCTCTCGGGCCCCGGACGCCGGCGGCAGCAGGGTCAGAGCGGGAGTTCGTCGACCGTGTCGGCAGAAGTGTCGATTACCGTATCGACCTTCTCCAGCGCCGAGTCCGCGGTGTTGCCAACGGCCGGAACGATGGATATCACGGCGCCGGTCATCGATACGGCCGAGCCGACCACACGCATCGGCACCGTCACCAGCTTGGTGAGAAAACAGCCGCTGAGCAGCGAAGCCAGCAGGGCGAGAACGACGACACGGGATGCGGTCTTGCGCATGGGGAAACTCCTTTTGTTGTCCTTGTGGGAGGAAACGCACCGGGCCGCATGGCCCGTCCGGAACAGTCGTATTGAAGCCGCCGCGCCGCAGCGGCGTCAAATGCCTGTTCAGTCCAGGGGAACGCCAAGACGGCGCCCGACCTCCTCGTAGGCCTCGATCACGTTGCCCAGATCCTGGCGGAAACGGTCCTTGTCCATCTTCATCCGGGTCGCCTTGTCCCAGATCCGGCAGCCGTCCGGCGAGAACTCGTCGCCGAGCACCAGCTCGCCGCCGAACGTGCCGAACTCCAGCTTGTAGTCGACCAGCAGCATGCCGGCATCGTCGAACAGCTTCTTCAGCACGTCGTTGACCCGGAAGGTGAGCGCCTTCATGCGGTCAAGCTGCGGCTGCGTCGCCCAGCCGAACGACAGTGCGTGCGATTCGTTGACCATCGGATCGCCCAGCTTGTCGCTCTTGAGGAAAAGCTCGAAGGTAGGCGGATTCACCGGCAGACCCTCTTCCAGTCCGTAGCGACGGCAGATCGAACCGGCAGTGTAGTTGCGCACCACACACTCCAGCGGAACCATGTCCAGCTTCTTCACCAGCGACTCGGTGTCGGACAGCAGTCGCTCGAAGTGGGTCGGAATGCCGGCGGCCTGCAGCTTCTGCATGATGAAGGCGTTGAAGCGGTTGTTGACCATGCCCTTGCGGTCGAGCTGCGCCAGCTTCTTGCCGTCGAACGCCGACGTGTCGTTGCGGTACACCATGACGACCCGCAACGGATCGTCGGTCGCGAAGACGCTCTTGGCCTTGCCCGTGTACAGCTGTTCCCGCTTCTGCATCGTCATGCTCCTCTGCTGCTGCCGGTGCCGCCGACGCTGTCGGCCGGCACCCGGCAGGATTCGTTGATCGTCAGCCAGCCGTGGCCGGATTCCTGGCTGGCGACGACGATCGAGTCCTCGTCACACCCCAGCGCTTCCGCCGCCGCGCGTCGCGCCAGCGGCACCCGGTTGTTCTTCTCGCTCAGGTGCCCCAGCACCAGTGTCGTCAGCCGCCGGCGGTCGACCTGCCCGAGCAGTTGTGCCGCCTGGGCATTGCCCAGATGACCGAAATCGCCGCCGACCCGCGCCTTGAGCGACGCGTGATAGGGCCCGTCGGCGAGCATCTTCGCATCGTGGTTGCACTCCAGGAAAAGGGCATCGCACTGTGCGTACGCTTCCACCACCTGCGGCGTGAGGCTGCCCAGATCGGTGAGCATGCCGAAACGCGCACCGGCGCAGTCGAACACGAACTGGCAGGGTTCGGCGGCGTCATGCGGCACCCGCACCGGCGTCACCGTGAGCGGGCCGCAGACAAAGGCCTGCCCGCGCACCACCCGCCGGCAGTCGACGTCCAGTCCGTCGAAGTGCCCGCGCGCCTCGATCGCCCGCTTCGTGCCTGCCGTGAGGTAAACCGGCAACCGGTAGCGGGCGGCCAGCGCCGCCACGCCGCTGGCGTGATCGCTGTGTTCGTGGGTGACCAGCACGGCCGACAGCGATTCCGGCGCCGTTTCCAGCCGCGCCAGGCGGCGTACCGTTTCGCGCAGCCCGAAGCCGTTGTCGACCAGCAGGCGGGTATCGCCGGCGGCCACCAGCATGGCGTTGCCGCGACTGCCGCTGCCCAGTGACGCGAAACGGAATGCGGCCACTAGCGGATGCCGTCCTTCAGCCGCTGCATCAGCGGGGTGGCGACATCGACCGGCGCCATCGCGTTCTCGTCGACCTGCAGCGCCACCTGCACGCCGTTCGCGGTGTAGTTCAGTTTCAGCTGCCAGGGTTCGCCGGCGCTGTTGCGCTTGCCGTCGAGGATCACGTAGTACACCGCCAGACCGCGGTCGAGATCCTCCACCTTCACCGAGGATTCCTTTTTCAGTGCATCGCCGACCGCCTGCCAGGCCCAGTCGAAATCCAGATCGAGCATCAGCACCGGATAGCCGTTGCCGTCGCGGGTCAGCAGCACGCGCGTTTCCGGTACCGCCTGACCGGCCGGCGCGGCCGCGCCGGCGTCGGCAACGGTATCCGGCACCACCACCTGCGGCGGCGGCGGAATCTCGATCTTCGGCTTGCGGCCGGTGAGCGGCGGCCGGCGCTGCTCGACGTCCGGTACCGGATAGAGCTCCTGCGCGGCGATCGGCGTCAGGCCTTCCGGATACACCAGCGGCTTGCCGGGTTCGGCCTTGAGGTAATCGTAGCCGCGGTCGCGGAAGGGACCGTGCTGACCGCAGCCGGCCAGCAGCGCGGCAGCCGTCAGCAGCACCAGGGGACGCCGCATCAGGCGGCTACCAGACCGGCCCGGGCCAGTGCCGCGCGCAGCACCGGCCGCTGGGCCGCGGAGAGTGGCGTCAGCGGCAGCCGGATGCCGGCGCCGATGCGTCCCATTTCGTGCAGCGCCCACTTCACCGGGATCGGATTCGACTCGACGAACAGCACCCGGTGCAGCTCGGCCACCTTCGCGTCGATCGCCCGCGCCTGCGCGGCATCGCCCTGCAGGGCGGCGGCACAGGCGGCATGCATTTCCGCCGGCGCGACGTTGGCGGTCACCGAAATGTTGCCGTGACCGCCCATCAGGATCAGCTCGATTGCCGTGGCGTCGTCGCCGGAATACACGGCGAAACCCTTGCCGACACGATCGAGGATGTCGCGCGCGCGCGGCAGTTCGCCGGTCGCCTCCTTCACGCCGACGATGTGCGGCACGGTGGACAGGCGCACGATGGTGTCCGGCTTCATGTCGCAGGCGGTACGGCCCGGCACGTTGTAGAGAAGCTGCGGCAGCGCCACTGCCTTCGCGATCGCCGCGTGGTGCAGGTACAGGCCTTCCTGCGTCGGCTTGTTGTAGTACGGGGTCACCAGCAGCGCGGCGTCGCAGCCGACGTCTTTCGCGGCCTGCGTCAGCTCGATCGCTTCCGTGGTGGAGTTGGCGCCGGTGCCGCCGATCACCGGCACGCGACGGCGCGCGCACTCGACGATGAACTTCATCGCCGCCACGTGCTCGTCGTAGTCCAGCGTTGCCGACTCGCCGGTGGTGCCGACCGCGACGATCGCGTCGGTGCCGCTGGCCACGTGCCAGTCGACCAGTTTCGCCAGCGCGTCGCGGTCGATCCCGCCGTTGTCCAGCATGGGGGTGACGAGAGCAACGATGCTGCCCTTGATCATGGCGTCTCCGCGCGAAAGTCGTTGGCTGTGGACGGACTCGCCGCGCAACGGAAACCGGCGCGCGGCAGTCGGGGTACGGAAAGGCCGTCATGGTACGGCGCCCCCTTGTCGAAAACCACCCGCCCCACCCACACTCCGGCTCCCGATCCCGGCAAATTTCCGGGTGCCGGCAACCCCCCGCCCGCAGCAAGGAGTTCCGTCATGACCACCGAGTACCTGGTGTTGTCCGCGCTGGGCGCCGACCGGCCCGGCATTGCCGACCAGCTGGCCCGGGCCGCGGCCGCCAGCGGCTGCAACATCGAGGACAGCCGGATGGCGGTGATGGGCGGCGAGTTCGCGGTGCTGATGCTGGTTTCCGGTACCGGCAGCGCCATCGCCGCCATGGAAAAGGCCTGCCCGGCGGTGGGCCGCGAGCTCGACCTCGCACTGCTCACCCGGCGGACACGGCCGAAGGCCCGGCAGGCCGCATCGCGCCCCTACCGCATCGAGGTCAGCGCGCTGGACCAGCCCGGCCTGGTGCACGAACTGGCCAACTTCTTTGCCAGCCGCCACCTGAACATCGAGGCCCTGGACACCAGCACCTATGCCGCGCCGCACACCGGCTCGCAGATGTTCACCCTGCGCATGACGGTCAACGTGCCGGCCGACCTGCCGGTCGCCGCGCTGCGCGAAACCTTCCTCGAGCATTGCGATGCCCGCAACCTCGACGCCAGCTTCGACGCCGCGCGCCCCTAGGCACGCGGCCTGCCGCCCATCACCGCCCACCGGACAGGAGCCCAGCACATGACCGTCAGCACCGGCCGGCGCATCGCCGACTTCCGCGCCCCCGCCACCAACGGCAAGGACATCGATTCCGCCGCCCTGCGCGGCTGGAATTACGTGATCTATTTCTATCCGAAGGACGACACGCCCGGCTGTACGCTGGAAGGCCAGGATTTCCGCGACAAGTATGCGCAGTTCAAGGCGACGAAGACCCTGGTCATCGGCGTCTCGCGCGACTCGCTGGCGTCGCATGAAAAATTCCGCTGCAAGCACGAACTGCCGTTCCCGCTGATCAGCGATCCGGAAGAAAAACTCTGCCGCGCGTTCGACGTGATCCGCATGAAGAACATGTACGGCAAGCAGGTGATGGGCGTCGAGCGCAGCACCTTCCTGGTCGACCGCGAGGGCGTGCTGCGCCGTGAATGGCGCGCAGTGAAGGTCGACGGCCACGTCGACGAGGTGCTGGCGGCCGCCCGCGGCCTCTGAGGTCAGGGACCGCGCTCGATCCGGAACACGTACAGGCCGCCCTGTTGGTCTTCGGCGAGCAGGCGGTGTGGCGACTGCGCCAGCCAGGACGGGATGTCGCGGCGCGCTCCGGCATCGGACGCCACCACCTCCAGCACGCTGCCGGGCGCCATGCGCGCGAGTTGCTGCTTGGTGCGCAACAGCGGCAACGGGCAGCGCAGGCCGGTACAGTCGAGCCGTTCGTACGGCGCACCGGAACGCGGGGCATCACTCATGGCACCAAACCGCCTGCACGTGGTCTACTGGGTCGTCCAGCATAACCAAACCCGCCGCCGACCGATCGTGCACCGGAAAACGCATCGCTACGCCAACGTGCCGGCAGCCCTGCTGCTCGCCGTCGCACTGTCTTCCTGCCTGCTGCCGGCAGCGCCCGCGCAAGCCGAGGACACACTGCCCGCGCTGGGCGACGCCGGTTCCGGCATCGTGTCGCCGGAAGGCGAACGCCGGCTTGGCGCCGCCTGGTTGCGCGCACTGCGTGCCGGCACCAGTCTGTATTACGACCCGCTGGTGGCCGACTACCTCGAACATCTCGCCTGGCGTCTTGCCTCGCACAGCGATCTCGCGGAACCGCGGCTCACGCTGGTCATGCTCAACAGCAACGAGATCAATGCCTTCGCCGTACCCGGCGGCGTGATGGGCGTCAACGCCGGCCTGCTGCTGAACGCTGAACGGGAGGACGAAGTCGCTTCCGTGCTGGCGCACGAACTGGCGCACCTTTCGCAACGGCATTTCGCGCGCGGACTCGACCAGCAGCGCCAGCAGCAGCCACTGACCCTCACCGCCCTGCTGGCCAGCATCCTGGTTGCCGCCACCGTCGGCGGCGATGCGGCCGCTGCCGCGATGATCGGCACCCAGGCCGGCCTGATGCAGGCGCAGCTGGCGTACTCGCGCGAAAACGAACGCGAGGCCGATCGCGTCGGCATGCAGACGCTGGCGCGCGCCGGTTTCGATCCGGCCGCCATGCCGGCCTTCTTCGAAAAACTGCAGCGCACGTCGCCGGTCGATCGCGAACGCTACCCGGAATTCCTGCTGACCCACCCGGTGGCCGATACGCGGATCAGCGATTCGCGCAACCGTGCCCGGCAACTGCCGGCGCCGGCCCACGCCGACCGCGACGACATCGATTTCCGCCTGGCGCGCATCCGGCTGCAGGTGGCGTTCAGCCGCGACGCGGCCGCCGCCACGGTCGCCTTTGCCGACGCACTGAAGCAGGCACCGGCGCGCGAGCGCGACGTGCTGCGCTACGGGCTGGCGCTGGCGCAGCTGCGCGCCGGCCGTCACGACGAAGCGCTGGTCACCATCGCGCCGCTGCGGCGCAACGATCCCGAACGCATCGTGTGGCGGGTCGGCGAAGCAGACATCCTGCTGGCCGCCGGCAAGGTACGCGAAGCGGCCGATTCGATGATCGACGGACTGGCGCTGGCGCCGGACAATTTCCCGCTGGCGATGACCGCGGCGCAGGCCTTGTTGCGCGACAATCGCGCCATGCGCGCGGTCGCCCTGCTGGAGCGGCAGGCCGTGCTGCGGCGCAACGACCCCAACGTCTGGCAACTGCTGGCGCGCGCGCGCGGCGCTACCGGCGACACCGTCGGCGTGCATGCCGCGCGGGCCGAATACCTGTTCCTGCGCAACCAGGTCGACCCGGCCCGCGAGCAGCTGGAACTGGGCATCGCGGCGGCCGGCGAGGACTTTGCCCGCGCCGCACCGCTGCGCAACCGGATGCGCGACATCGAGCAGACGCGCGACGACTTCCGGCCCTGAAGCCGGCCGTGCCGCCGGCCCCGACGTTTTGAAACCTTTGCCGGTTTGACGTCGCCCGGCCGGCCCGGTAGAACCGATGGGTACCGCGCTGCCAAGGCCGGCGGCCTGACAACAACAACCCGCGGGACCTCCATGCAGACCCTCTCCGCCACGCTCCTGCTGTTGCTCGCCGTCGTCCTTGCCGTCAGCCTCGCCGGCGCTCTCGCGCTGTATCTGCTGTGGTACTACGAACGCAGCAACAATCCCGACCACCGCACGCTGCCCGGCGGCACGCCGGGTGCACTTTCCCCAGCCGCCTCGCTGTTCGCCATCGTGCTGGAAGCGCTGAGCTTCGCCGTCATCGTCGTCACCTATCCGCTGCGCCTGATCCACGATCTGGCGCCGTTCCGGGCGCAGGCGCGCGGTGAAAATCCCATCCTGCTGGTGCACGGCTGGGGCGCCAACAGCGCCTGCTTCCTTGCGGTGCAGTTGTGGCTGAAATGGCGCGGCTACAAGAACGTCTACGCCGTCAGCTACACCCCGCCGGTGATCGATGCACGCAAACTTGCCGCACAGCTGGCACGCCACATCGACGCCGCCCTCGCCGCCACCGGCGCGGAGAAGGTCACGCTCGTCTGCCACAGCATGGGCGGACTGCTCAGCCGCTACGCGATCAAGGAGCTCGGTTGCGAACACAAGGTCGACAAGCTGATCACGATCGGCTCGCCGCACCGCGGCAGCAAGCTCGCCGGCGTGATTCCCGGCGGCGGCAACATTCCGCAGATGCGCTACCGCTCGGACTTCGTCGATGACCTGGCTGCCGGCGGCCTCACTCCCGGCAGTGGCGTGCGCTACTACTCGATCTATTCCGAATTCGACAATTTCGTGCTGCCGGCCAGCTCGTCGGTACTCGACGGCAAGGCCCAGAACATCCACGTGCCCTACCACGGCCATTGCGCCCTGCTGTACAGCCCGGCGGTGTTCAACCTGATCGGGGAATGTCTGGGCGCCACGGCCGGCGACGCCGTCGGTTCGCGCTGAGACGGCGGGCGGTCCACACCGGGAGCCAATGCCGATGAACCTCGCCGCCGACATCGCCGTCGCACTGGTTGCCCTGCTGCACGGCTGGTTCCTGGTGCTGGAAATGTTTTTCTGGGACAAGCCGCGCGGCCGGCGCACGTTCGGGCTCACGCCGGAATTCGCCACGGCATCGAAAGCACTGGCCGCCAACCAGGGGCTCTACAACGGCTTTCTCGCCGCCGGCCTGCTGTGGGGCCTGTGGCTGGGCGCAGCCGGCACGGCGATCGTCCTGTTCTTCCTCGGCTGCGTGATCGTCGCCGGCGTTTTCGGCGCGCTCACCGTCAACCGGAAAATCTTCTTCGTGCAGGCGCTGCCGGCGCTGATCGCAACCGGGTTCGTCTGCTTCGTCAGCTGAGCCGGTTGACCCATTTCAGCGGCAGGTGCCGCATCAGGAAACCGACCAGTGTCCACGGCCAGGCCGGCACGCAGGCGGACGGCTTCTCTTTTTCGATGGCAACCGCCATCGCGCGGCAACCGGTGACGGCATCGACGGCGAACGGCAGTTTTTTCGCGCCGGCATTCAGCTCGGTGCGGATGTAGCCGGGGAAAATCGTGCTGACCCGGATCGGCGTCGCCAGCAGTTCGGCGCGGATGCCTTCGGTCAGCGCCGCCAGCGCCGACTTGGTCGCCGCGTAGGTGGTGAGATGCTTCGGCAGGCCGCGCATGGCGCTCATCGAGGAAATCGTGACCAGATGGCCGGCATTCTGCCGGCGGAAGATTTCCACCGCCGCCTCGCACTGCGCCAGCGCAGCAACGAAATTGGTTTCCGCCGTCTGGCGGTTTTCGTGGAAATGACCGGTGCCGATGCGCCGCCCCTTGCCGATGCCGGCATTGACGATCACCCGGTCGAGCGTGCCCAGCGCCTGCGCAAACTCGCCGAACACGCGGAACACGGCATCGTAATCGTTGACGTCCAGCGCCCGGATCTCGATGCGGATGCCCGGATGCCTGGCCAGCAGCTCCTGTTTCAGGGTTTCCAGCCGGTCGGTGCGCCGGGCGCACAGCGCCAGGTTGCGGCCGCGCGCCGCGAATTCGCGGGCCATGCCTTCGCCCAGGCCCGAGCTGGCACCGGTGATCAGTATGTTCTGGCGCATGGGATTACCTGTAGGTGATCAGTTCGCGCAGCGCACCTTCGAAGTGGCCGTGCTCGTTGACGGTGGAGAGATGAAGACCGCGTTCGCCATAAACCAGCTTGGTGATGCCGCCGTTGGCCAGCGTGCGGTTGAGGGTGAACACCTGTGCGTCGGGGATTTTCAGCAGCTCCTGGCAGATCGCGGTGACCGGGCCGCCGGAGGTGAAGGCGAGCGCGGTTTTCGACGGGCCCAGTTGCGCGACGACATCGTGCACCGCCTGCATGCAGCGGGCGCGGAACGCCGGCCAGCTCTCGCGGTATTCCGCATCGTGCGCGCCGCCGACCCAGCGCGCGGTCGCCTGCTCGAACACCTGCTGGAAGGCGCGGCGCGGCTGCAGCGTGCGCGCCAGGTCCGCCATCATCAGCAACCGGTTGGCGTACAGCGGCTTGTGGCGGACGATGACTTCGTCGTGGTCGAACTCGTTGAAGCCGGCATGCACGCGGACGTCGAGGGCAGCACCGAAGGTGGACAGGCAATGTTCGGCGGTCTGCCGGTGGCGGACCATCGCACCGGCATACACCGCATCGACCTTCAGCAGCCGCGCCCGCAGCGCGCTGCCCAGTACCCGCGACTGCTCGATGCCGATCTCCGACAACTGATCGTAGTCCGCCTTGCCGAACGAGGCCTGGCCGTGGCGGATCAGGTAGATCGCCCCCATCATCTGCTCCGGCGGATCAGCGAACGGCAGCGCAGGCCGAGGTAATTCACCATCAGCCAGAAATTCCGGAACGCCGGATTGCGCGTCTGCTTGTGGTGATAACGGTAATAGATCTGCTGCAGGATCACCGCCAGCCGGAACAGACCGTACACCTCGTAGAAAGCCCAGTTCTCCGGCTGCCGGCCGGTGCGCTGCAGGTAATAGGCGACGACCTCCTCGCGCGTCGGCATGCCCGGAACATGGCTCGGCTGCCGGCTGAGCATTTTCAGGAAGCGGCTGTCGTCGGCCTGGATCCAGTAGGCCAGCGTGTTGCCCAGGTCCATCAGCGGATCGCCCAGCGTGGCCATTTCCCAATCAAGCACGCCGATGATGCGGGTCGGATCGTCGATCGCCAGCACCACGTTGTCCATCCGCCAGTCGTTGTGGATCAGGCAGGTCGCGCTGTCGTCCGGCACGTTTTCCTTCAGCCACGCGCGCACGTCGCGGAACGCGAGCACGTTCCAGGTCTTCGCCTTTTCGTAGCGGTCGTCCCAGCCGTCGATCTGCCGCCGCGCATAGCCGGCACCCTTGCCCAGCGATTCCAGGCCGGCCGCCTGCACGTCGACGGCATGCAGCTCGACCAGCTTGTCGATGAAGTTGAAGCAGAGTTTCCGCGCCTGCTCCGGCGACAGCTCGACGCCTGGCGGAAAATTCCGGCGCGGAATGATGCCGTCGATGCGCTCCATGACGTAGAAATCGCAACCGAGCACCGCCTCGTCGGTACACAGGCCGATCATCGCCGGCACCTGCGGATACACCGGCTTCAGCGCCGACTGCACCCGGAATTCGCGGCCCATGTCGTGCGCCGATTTTGCCTTGGTGCCGGCCGGCGGCCGACGCAGGATCAGGTCGCGGTTGGCGTACTGCAGCCGGTAGGTCCAGTTGGACGCGCCGCCGGAATACTGCGTGACGACCGGCAGGCCCGCTGCCAGACCGGGAATCCGTTCACGCAGCCAGCGATCGACCGCCGCCACGTCCAGTTCCTCGCCGCTGCGCACCCGGCCGCCGCGGTCGGCGACATCCTTCGTCGTCGTCATTTCGAATACCCGCGCTTCATCAGTTCCAGGCGGGCGATCACGCCCTTGTGCACTTCATCGGGGCCGTCGGCCAGCCGCAGCACGCGGGCCAGCGCGAAGATGGCCGCCAGCGGCGTGTCGCGCGACACGCCGGCGCCGCCGTGGATCTGGATCGCCATGTCGGCCACCGTCTGCAGCACGTTCGGCGCCGCAACCTTGATCGCGGAAATCTCGGTCATCGCACCCAGCGCACCGACCTTGTCGATCTTCCACGCCGCGTACAGCGTCAGCAGGCGGGCCTGGTCGATGGCGATGCGCGCATCGGCGATCCGCTCGCGGTTGCCGCCGAGATTGAGCAGCGGCTTGCCGAAGGCGTTGCGCTTCATGCCGCGCTCGATCATCAGGTCCAGCGCCAGTTCCGCCGCGCCGAGGGCACGCATGCAGTGGTGGATGCGGCCGGGGCCGAGCCGGCCCTGGGCGATCTCGAAACCGCGGCCCGGGCCGGCGATGATGTTGCCGACCGGCACGCGCACGTTGTCGAAATGCACCTCGCCGTGGCCGTGCGGTTCGTCGTACTCGCCGAACACCGGCAGCATGCGCACCACCTTCACGCCCGGCGTGTCGAGCGGTACCAGCACCATCGAATGCTGGCTGTGCCGCCCCTTCGCCGGATCCGGCGTGTGCGCCATGAAGATGGCGATCTTCGCCCGCGGATCGCCGATGCCCGACGACCACCACTTCTTGCCGTTGAGGACGACTGCGCTGCCCTCGACGATGGCGGTGGCCTGCATGTTGGTGGCATCGCTGGAGGCGACGTCGGGCTCGGTCATGCAGAATACCGAACGGATCCGGCCGTCCAGCAGCGGCAGCAGCCACTGCTGCTTCTGCGCTTCGGAACCGTACTTCCACAGCACTTCCATGTTGCCGGTGTCCGGTGCGCTGCAGTTGAACACTTCCGGTGCCAGCAGGCTGCGGCCGGTCTGCTCGGCGATCGGCGCGTATTCGAGCACCGACAACCCGCCGCCCAGTTCCGGATCGGGCAGGAACAGGTTCCACAGGCCTTCCGCCTTCGCCTTCGCCTTGAGCTCTTCCAGCAGCGGCCCGTGCGCCCAGCGGCTCCAGTCGCCGCCGTTGCGCTGCTCGTGCATGCCGTTCCAGTAGGCGTACTCGACCGGTTCGATATGGGTCTTCATGAAGACCCGGACCCGTTCCAGGGTCTCGCGGGCCCGCGCGCTCATCTCGAAATCCATGGACACTCCGGCGGTTGTCGGTCGGGGGTGCCGGGATTCTGGCCGGCGCCCGCGGGCGCGCCAAGTCAGGATTCGTTAACGGGAATATCCGGCTGGCCGCCGGCCGGCAGCGGGCGCTAGGCCGGGAAACGGAACCGCGCGACAGGGAAGCACCCATGACCGGCCAGCGCCGACGGCTTCTGCACTGCCTGACAGGCCTGCTGCTGTGCGGCCTGTGCGTCGTCGCGGTCGCCCGGCCGGCAACGACGCACGCGGCCGCACCCGTCGCGGAACGCGTGCTGACGCTCGGCATCACGCCGGAAAACTACGCGCCCTGCTCGCCGGCGAACTCGATCTGATCGTGCTCGCCCGCGAGTGGACGGAAACGCCGGACCAGTTCCTGTTCAGCGACAGCCTGTTCGACGTGCGCGACGTCGTCCTGGTACCGGCAGCCGCGCCGGCACGACGACCCGACGACCTGTTCGGGATGCAACTGGGAACCCGGCATGGCTACACCTACCCCGAGCTCGCTGCCCACTTCGATGCCGGCCGGCTGCGGCCGGTGCATGCCCTCGGGGCCGTCGGCTATCGCTTCGCGTTTGCCCGCCCGGATGCGGAGCGGGTGGCAATCTTCAACCGCGAGCTGGCCGCGATGAAACGCGACGGCACGCTCAACCGGATACTCGCGTCCTACCGGAACTGAGGCGGCGGCCGAACGTCAGCGGCGCGCGGCCATCTCGCGGCCGAAGGCCAGCATGCGCTGCAACGGGATCATCGCCTTCGCGCCGGTCGCCGGGTCGACGTGGATCTCGTTGGCCTTGGCATAGGTCGCGTTTTCCAGGCACATCGCCAGCGATTCCAGCTGGTTCATCGCCATCCACGGACAGTGCGCGCAGGACTTGCAGGTGGCGCCGGAACCGGCGGTCGGCGCCTCGAAGAATTCCTTGTCCGGGTTCAGTTGCTGCATCTTGTAGAAGATGCCGCGATCGGTGGCGACGATGAAGCGCCGGTTCGGCAGGTTCTGCGCCGCCCGGATCAGCTGCGTGGTCGAGCCGACGACATCGGCCAGCTCGATCACCGATGCCGGCGACTCCGGGTGCACCAGTACCGCGGCATCCGGATAGATCGCCTTCAGGTCGAGCACGTGCTTCGCCTTGAATTCCTCGTGCACGATGCAGCTGGCGTCCCACAGCAGCATGTCGGCACCGGTTTTCTTCTGCACGTAATCGCCGAGGTACTTGTCCGGCGCCCAGAGGATCTTCTCGCCCCGGTCGTGCAGGTGCTGGACGAGATCGACGGCGATCGACGAGGTCACCACCCAGTCGGCGCGCGCCTTCACCGCCGCCGAGGTATTGGCATACACGACCACCGTGCGGTCCGGGTTCGCATCGCAGAACGGCACGAATTTTTCCGGCGGACAGCCGATGTCCAGCGAACAGGTCGCCTCGACGGTCGGCATGATCACGCGTTTTTCCGGCGACAGGATTTTCGCCGTCTCGCCCATGAAGCGCACGCCGGCGACAATCAGCGTAGTGGCCGGATGATCGTTGCCGAAGCGCGCCATTTCGAGCGAATCGGACACACAGCCGCCGGTTTCCTCGGCCAGCGCCTGCACGTCGTGGTCGGTGTAATAGTGCGCGACCAGCACCGCGTCCTGCGCCTTGAGCGCGGCGACGATGCGCGCACGCAGGGCGGCCTTTTGCGCCGCCGGCATCGCCGCCGCATCGTGCTCGTGGGCCAGATGCTGACGGACGAACTCGACGGTTCCGGGGGCGGGAATGCTCATGCGGGATCTCGACGCGGGTACGAGCGGAAAGGGGCTGCAAGGATAGCAAATGGGGGCGCCGGCGCCGGCGCACAAGGCGCGTTCAGATGCGGTGGATCGCGGTCAGTACGTCCGCCAGTCCTCGCCCGGACAGCCAGGCGCCCTCGACGCGCCCGCCGCCGCACCAGTCGCCGCACAGCCCGAGCTGCAGGCGCTCGTCGAACGGATGGCCCTCGGCGACCCGGTGCGCGGTACGCGCAAAACGCCAGCGGTGCGCGTGCAGCCACGCTGCCTCGCGGTCCTCCAGCCGGAATGCGGTCTGGAACCAGCGCAGCAGGTGCCGCGCCACGGCTTCCGGCGGCGCCTCCAGATGCTCTTCCGACCAGGCCGGCGCCGCGTGCAGCACCCACACTTCCGGCGAGCCCGCGCGCCCCGGCTTGCCGCTGTTGCGTGCCAGCCAGCTCACCGGCTGGCCGCGGGCGAAGGCGCCCTCCATCAGCAGGCCGGTCGGCTGTTCGAAACCGATCGCCACCGACCAGCACGGTTCCAGCACCGCCGCGCGCGCGGCGGCGGCCAGCGCCGGCGAAGCCTGCACGAAACGCAGTGCCTGCGGCGCCGGCACCGCCACCACCAGCGCATGGAAACCCTCGAAGCTCAGTGCCTCGCCGGCATACAGCGTCCACAGACCGTGGCGCCGTTCGACGGCATCGATCGTCGTCTGCGTGCACAGCACCACGTTGCGGCCGGCCAGTTGCTGGGTGAGCGCCGTCATCGTCGGCGCGCCGACCCAGCGCTCGGTATTGTCCGGCGACGGCAGCACCTTGCCCTGCGCATCGATGATCCACGGCGAAAAATCCCAGCGCGCCGCCGCGCCGGCCTGCGCCCAGGCATCGACGGCCGCGGCGAAACGCGGATCGCGCACGGTGAAATACTGGGCGCCGAGATCGAAGGCGGTGCCGTGGTCGCGGCGCGTGTTCAGCCGGCCGCCGGTGCCGCGGCTTTTTTCGAACACGTCGACGCGGAAGCCCGCCTCGGCGAGACGGGACGCGCAGGACAGGCCGGCGATGCCGGCCCCGATCACGGCGACGCGCAACATGCGAGAAAACCCCGTCGGAACCGGAAGGGAAGAATCAGGCTCCGGAGACCGAGGGTAACGCCAGCCGCCCGGGTTTTGCCATCAGCAGTTGTCCGGTACCGATGACCCGTTCACGGAAACCGCCTTCGCAATAGGCCAGGTAGTAATCCCACATGCGGACGAAGGTGTCGTCGTAACCCAGCGCCCGCACCCGGTCGAGACGGGACAGGAAACGCTCCCGCCAGTGCTGCAGCGTGCGCGCGTAGTGCAGACCGATGTCCTCGTAATGCACGATGCCCAGGTCGGTGCAGCGGGCCACGCGGTCGGCCAGCACCGACACCGAAGGCAGGAAACCGCCGGGAAAAATGTAGCGCTGGATGAAGTCGACGCTCTTCAGCGCCCGGTCGTAGCGCCGGTCGTCGATGGTGATGGCCTGGATCAGCGCCAGCCCGTCCGGTTTCAGCAGCGACGACAGCCGGCGGAAATAGGTGTCCAGGTACTGGTGGCCGACCGCCTCGATCATTTCGATGGACACCAGCTTGTCGTAGCGGCCGGTGAGGTCGCGGTAGTCCGCGCGCAGGAACTCGATGCGGCCGGCGACGCCGGCTTCCTGCGCACGACCGACCGCCGCCTCGTACTGCGCCGGCGAAATCGTGGTGGTGGTGACGCGGCAGCCATAGTGCTTCGCGGCATGGATGGCCAGCCCGCCCCAGCCGGTACCGATCTCCAGCAAGTGGTCGTCGGGACCGAGCGCGAGCTTGCGGCAGACCGTGTCGAGCTTGTGCACGGCCGCCTCGTCGAGCGTGCTTTCCGCCTGCGGGTAGATGGCCGCGGAATACATCAGCGACGGATCGAGGAACAGCGCGAACAGGTCGTTGCCGAGATCGTAGTGCGCCGCGATGTTGCGCCGCGCCTGGGTCTCGGTGTTGCGGTTGAGCCAGTGCAGGCCGCGCAGCGCCGGTCGCGCGGCGCGCGCCAGCGGACCGTCGAGTGCCTCCAGCGTGCCGAGGTTGGCGCAGAACACGCGCACCACGTTCACCGGATCGGGCGAGGTCCAGTAGCCCTTCATCCACGCCTCGCCGGCACCGAGCGCGCCGCGGGCCAGCAGGTCCAGCCAGAGATTCGGATGCCGGACCTCGACCACGCCATGCAGGTCGGGACGCTGCGCCGCGGAGCCGAAGGTTTCTTCACCGTCGCTCTCGCGCAGGGTGAGTCGTCCGGCCTGCAGGCCGGACAGCGTGCGGCGCAGCGCCGTGCGCGCCAGCAGCGTGCGCCAGTTGTGCTCGCCGGCCGGGGCCAGGGTGGCGGAAGAAGTATTCATCGCAAGCTCCGTAAACGAAGGGCGGGTGGTCCGGGGTGCGGATCGGTGGCCGGGGTTCATGGCCGTCTGCCTTCCGGCGCCGGCGCCGGATGCGGATGGAAGGGCGCGCGCTTCAGCAACAGGCGCGCCGCCTGCCAGTAGATGCCGGCGAGGACTTTCGCCGTGATCCACGGATGACGTCGCAGGACGCCGTGCAGGTGCCGGCGATCGAGCGGCTCCCGGCGCAGGCTGAGCGTCGCATCGAAGCAGCGTGTGCCCTGCCGGTGGTTTTCCATGTGGAAGCCCAGCCGCTCGCCCGGCGTGTTGAAACGGAAGCGGTACTGCATGTCCATCGGCAGGAAGGGCGATACGTGGAAATCCTTGGCGAGTGCCGCCTCGTGCCAGTCGTCCGCACCGGCCGGCAGCAGGTAGCAATGGCGTTCGTTCCACGGCGTGTTGTGCACCTCGCACAGCACGTGACGCAGGGTCACTCCGTCGCCGGCATAACAGTAATAGAGACTGAGCGGATTGAAGGAAACGCCCCAGTAACGCCAGTGCGCCAGCAGCCGGACCGGGCCGACGGCCGCGGTATCGATGCCCCGCTCCGCCAGCTCCTGCAGCACGGCCGCCCGCAGGGTGCCGCTGCGCTGCGGCAGGAAATCCAGGCGGCGGAAACGGGCCGGCGCCGGCCGGCGGGTCGACCAGAACGGCGACAGCGCGTCGACGCGGTCGAGCTCGTCGAGATCCAGCCACACCATGAACAGGCGGTAGCCGAAAGCATGCGCCAGCGGCGCCGCTGACGTCGCGAAGCGCCGGTGACGCACGTGCCCGACGTAGAGCGCGCTGTGCAGGGCGTCCGCGTTCACAGCCGCTCTCCGAATTGCGCCGCCACCGCCAGCGCACTGCTCACGCCGTCTTCGTGGAAACCGTTGTGCCAGTAGGCGCCGCAGTAATAGGTCAGGCCGCCGCCGTTCACCGGCGCGCCGCTGATCTCCTCGCGCCGCGCGCGGGCGCGCATGCCGTCGGTGGTGTAGCAGGGATGGTGATAGGTCCAGCGGCCGAGAATGCGGCCGGCATCGATCTGCTGCGAGCGGTTGAGCGTGACGCAGAAGGTTTCCGGCGCGCGGATCGACTGCAGGATGTTCATGTTGTAGGTCAGCTGCACCCGGTCGCCGGCGACCGCCGGCAACCGGTAGTTCCAGCTCGACCAGGTCTTGCGGGACACCGGCAGCAGGCGCGTGTCGGTGTGCAGCACCACCTCGTTTTCCTGGTACGGAATGGCGCCGAGGATTTCGCGTTCGGCCGGCGTGGCGTCGGCGCCGAGGATCTGCAGCGCCTGGTCGCTGTGACAGGCGAACACCACGGCATCGAACGACTCCGGGCCGGCCGCCGTGCGCACCTCGACCCCGGCATGGGAACGGTGGACCGCCAGCACCGGGGACGCGGTGCGGATGCGATCGGCGAAGCCGGCGGTGAGCGGACCCAGATAGCTGCGCGAGCCGCCGGCCAGCACCTGCCACTGCGGCCGGTCGCGCAGGTTGAGCAGGCCGTGGTTGTGGAAGAAACGCACGAAAAAGCGGACCGGGAACTGCAGCATGTCGCGCACGCCGGCCGACCAGATGGCGGCGCCCATCGCAACGATGTAGTAATCGCGGAACATCGGCGAATAATCGTGGCGCTCCAGGTATTCGCCCAGCGTCAGCGTCCCGTCGTACCCGCCGTCGTCGTCGAGCAGGTCGCGTGCTTCGCGGTTGAAACGCAGGATGTCGGTCAGCATGCCCCAGAAACGCGGATTCAGCAGGTTGCGCCGCTGCGCAAAGACCTGGTCGAGGCTGCCGCCGGCCCATTCCAGGCCGCTGCGTTCGCACTGCACCGAAAAACCCATGGTCGACGGTTGCCGCGCCACGCCGAGCCGGTCCAGCAGCCGGAGGAAATCCGGGTAAGTCCGGTCGTTGCAGACGATGAAACCGGTATCGATCGCATAGGCGCGGCCCTGCACCGTCACGTCGACGGTATGCGTATGGCCGCCGATGCGGGTGTCGGCCTCGTACACCGTGACGTCGTGCCGGCGGCAGAGCAGGTGTGCGGCCGTCAGGCCGGAGATGCCGCTGCCGACGATCGCCACGCGGCGGCGCAGTGCCGTGCCGGGAATGTTCATGCCGACCCCCTGCGCACCAGGCGCTGCCCGAGATGGTTGCGCCACCCGGCGGGCAGCAGGCGGAAAATCCGCAGCAGGCGGACGAACAGCCGCGGGAACACGCTTTCCGGTTGTCGCGCGGCCATGGCCGCCAGCAGATGGTCCACCGCCTCGTCGACCGTGATGCGCATCGGCATCGGGAAATCGTTGCGCGCGGTGAGCGGCGTATCGACAAAACCCGGCATCACCACCGACACCGCGAAACCTTCCTGCGTCAGGTCCAGACGCAGGCTGTCCAGCAGGTAGTGCAGTGCCGCCTTCGAGGCACCGTAGGCTTCGGCGCGCGGCAATCCGGTCAGGGCCGCCGCGCTGCCGATACCGACGATGTGCCGCGTGGTGCCGGCGCGCAGCAGCGGCATGGCGGCCTCCAGCGTGTGGACGGCACCGAAGAAATTGACGGCGAACACCCGCTCGAACAGCGCGGGATCGAGGCGGCGCGCATCCACGTACTCGCAGGTGCCGGCGTTGAGCACCAGTATGTCGAGATGTCCGGCCAGCTCGCGGATGCGGCGCGCCGCGAACGACAGATCGTCACCCGCCGTCACGTCGAGGGGCAGCGGCTCGATGCCGTGCTCCTGCTGCAGTTCCCCCAGCGCCGCTGCGGTGCGCGCGCTGGCAAAGACCCGCGCGCCCTCGCCCGCCAGGCGGATCGCCAGCGCACGCCCGATCCCCGACGACGCGCCGGTGATCCACACCGTCCTGCCGCGCCAGCGGCCGTGCGTCCGGTTCATGACGCCTGCTCCTGCAGCGGATCGCCGGCGGCCGCCGCCGCACGGAATGCCGCCAGCACGCGCGCCTTGGCGTGCGCGTGGTCGATGATCGGCTCCGGAAACGCCGGTGCCGTGAACAGGTCGGCGGCAGCGCGCCGGCCGCCGCGCCCGGCCAGCCACGGCGCGTGCACGCAACGGTCGGGCACCTGCCGCAGCTCCGGCAGCCAGTGGCGCACGAAACGGCCTTCCGGATCGAAGCGTTCGCCTTGGCGCACCGGATTGAACAGCCGGAAATACGGCGCCGCGTCGGTGCCGGTGGAAGCGCTCCACTGCCAGCCGCCGTTGTTGGCGGCGAAATCCCAGTCGACGAGGTGCTGCGCGAAAAAGCGCTCGCCGATCCGCCAGTCGACCAGCAGGTCCTTGCTGAGGAACATCGCCGTCACCATGCGCAGGCGGTTGTGCATCCAGCCGGTGGCCACCAGCTGCCGCATCGCGGCATCGACCAGCGGATAGCCGGTGCGGCCTTCCTGCCAGGCCGCGATTTCGTCCGGCGGGCAGCGCCAGGGCACGGCGTCGGTGCCGCGCCGGAACGCGCGGCCTTTGGCCACGTGCGGAAAGTGGAACATCACCTGTCGGTAGAAATCGCGCCACGCCAGTTCGGAAATCCAGGTGACGATGCCGGCGTTGCCGTCGGCGACATCGCCGTGGTTGACGCCGCGCGCCGCCGCCAGCGCCCGCCGCGGCGACAGGCAGCCGGCCGCCAGGTACGGCGACAGCGTGCTGGTGCCCGGTTCGGCCGGCAGATCGCGGGCATCGCGGTAACGCTGGATGCTGCCGCCGGTGAACCGTTTCAGCCGGCGCTGCGCTTCGCGCTCGCCGGGCTCCCAGGCGGCACGCACCGTGGCCGGCACCGACAATGCCGATTGCAGGCCGTCGATCGTGTGCAGCGTCGCCGCCAGTTCCGCCTGCCGCTGCGGCTCCGCGACCGGCACCGCCGGCGCGCGGAAGGCGCGCGGCGCCAGCAGCGGATCGGCGGCGAGCTGGCGATACCAGGCCTGCCGGTACGGCGTGAATACGGTGTACGGCGTACCGGACTGACTGAACACCGCGTCCGGCGGCACCAGCACGCCGTCGTGGAAACGGCAGACCTGGATGCCGGCCGGCGCACACAGCGCCGTCATCGCCGCATCGCGCCGCACTTCGTTCAGCGGGTATTCGTCGTTGAAATACAGCGCGGCGGCACCGATCGCCTGCGCGTGCCGTGCCACCGCCACCGTGCTGCCGGAAAAATCGCCGGCATCGAGCACGGCCAGCGGAATGCCGGCGGCCGCCAGCCGCTGCGCCAGCTCGCGTACCGCGGCCAGCACGAACCAGCGGCGGTTGTCGCCCATGCCGTGCGCATCCCACTGCTGCGGCACCGCGCACCAGACGGCGTGCACCGGCACGCCGCGCGCGTCGGCGTCGTCGACGGCAGCCAGCAGCGCGCGCTGATCGTCGACCCGCAAATCCTCGCGGAACCACACCAGCAACGGACGTTTCATGACAGGTCCTCCCCGGTCGCCGGCGGCCGCCCGCCCTGCCGTTCCAGACGCCGCACCGCCGCGGCCGGCGAGTCGTCGCCCAGCGCATGCGCGCCGGCGGCGGCGATGAGTCGTTCGTGGATGCGTGCCGCCGGACCGGTGATCGTCACCGGCGCGAGACGCGCTTCGGCCAGTCGCTGGAGGAAACGGGTGAAGGCAGCTGCGTCCTGCGCGGTGCCGCCGTGCAGCACGATCGCCGACAGCGGCCGGCGTTCGCCGATCACCAGCAGATCCTCCACGCCCAGCGCGGTTTCCAGCAGCAGCACCGGTATTTCCATGCCGATGCAGCCGACGGCGAGCGTCAGCAGCGCAATGTCGTCGACCGGGCCCGGCAGCGCGGCCACCAGCACCGGCGCGCCGCCGGCCTGCTTGCCGTCGAACTGCAGGCGCGCGGCGAGCTTGCGCCGCAGGTAGCCCTCGACGAAGGCGCCGGCGGCAGCCGCACCGGGCAACGTGCCGATACCGGCACCGGCGTCGCGGCGCAGCGGATCGAGCAGGCGTTCGCAGACGGTGACGAACGGGTACAGCGACAGCGCCTCGTTCACCGTGTCGTCCAGCCGCTGCGCGTCGAACTGCGTCACCGCCTGCTGCGCACGCGCGGCATAGCGTTGCCAGTCGGACAGCTCCCAGGCGGCCGCCCCGTCGTCGTCGACCGCACCCAGGCGTTCGTCGCGCTCCAGCAGGCCGCGCACGCGGCCGATCGACACGCCGCGGTCGATCCACTCGACGATGCGCAGGATGCGGGCGACATCCTCCTCGCCGTACAGCCGGTGTCCCTTCGGCGTGCGCACCGGCTTCAGCAGGCCGTAGCGGCGTTCCCACGCACGCAGCGTCACGCTGTTGACGCCGGTGCGCTGCGAGACGACGCGGATCGGGAAGTAGCCGTCGCGGGAAATTTCCTCGCCGGCGTCGTCCGCCGGTTCGGCGGGATCGTGGTCGGGATTCATCGGGGACTCACAGGAACGCCCGCAGGCGCAGGGTTTCCGGATGCGGCGCAAGATAGACTTGCCGCGCCAGATAGTCGTCGGGATGATCGGCGAGGAAATGCCGGATCAGCGTCAGCGGTGCCGCCAGCGGCAGCAGGCCGCAGCGGTAGTCGTCGATCACCGCCTGCAGGCGGTGCCGGTGTGCCGGCGGCACCTCGTTGCGGAAATAGCCGGCGATGTGCTGCAGCACGTTGCTGTGGCCGCTGCGCGTCACCGGTTTTTCCAGACCCTGCATCAGTTCCGCGATGTAGGTGCCGGCCACCGTCGCGGCATCGACGCCGGAGAGGTCGGCCAGCAGGCGGCCGAGCCGGCGGTAGACCGGAATGCTGTGCGCCATCAGCAGGTACTTGTGCGCGGTGTGGAAAGCGAGCAGCCGCGCGGCGGTGATGCCTTCCGCGCCCAGCTGCCGCCAGCGCCAGAGCACGAACACGCGCATGACGAAGTTTTCACGCAGCAGCGGGTCGTTGAGCCGGCCGTCTTCCTCCACCGGCAAGAGCGGCTGGACGGCGCGCAGCCGCTGGACGTAGAGGCCGGTGGCGTCGCCGCGTTCCGGCGTGCCGTCGGCGCGATACACCCGCACGCGTTCCAGGCCGCAGGTCGGCGATTTCTTCGCCACCACGTAGCCGCACAGGCCGGCGAGCGCGGCCGCCTGCCGGTCGGACCAGTCCGTCATGGCGTCGGTGTGGTCGGCGCCGCTGCGCGCGCCGACCAGCCGGAGCGCGCCGTCCGCACGCCGGCGCAGGTGCACCGCCTCGCGCGGAGTGCCCAGCCCGATGGCGCTCTCCGGGCAGACCGGCACCCAGGCAAACCACTGCGCCAGCTCGCCGGCGCAGTAATCCGAGCGCCGGTGCCCGCCGTCGAAGCGCACCCGGGCCCCCAGCAGGCAGCTGCTGATGCCGACCGGGATACGGCCGGCGGCCGGCACCGGGGTCGCCGGGCCGGCAGGCAGTACCTGGACGGGGATGGGGGCATGGGTCACGGCCACAACCTGTACAAGATGATTGGGGATGTACAACTCTTGGGCCAAACTAGCCCCTGGAGTTGTACAGGTCAAGCCATCTTGTACAGGTTTCGGCCGGGCGGCCCGGCGCTCAGCCCGGGCCGCCACCCCCGCCCAACAGGCTGCCCATCTGGCCCGCCAGCTGCTTCACGTCGACCCCGGCACCCTTGCCCGGGACCGCGATGCCCCGCTGCACGGCGGGCCGTTCACGGATCGCCTGCCGCCAGCGCTGCAGGTTGGGCAGGCCGTCGAGGCTGACGCCCGACCAGTTGTGGATGCGTACCCAGGGCCAGCAGGCGATGTCGGCGATCGAGTAGTCGCCGGCCAGGTACTCGCTCTCGCCGAGCCGGCGCTCCAGCACTTCGTACAGACGGCGCGTTTCGTTCCGGTAGCGGTCGATGGCGAGCGGAATCTTTTCCGGCATGTAGCGGAACCAGACATTGGCCTGCCCCTGCATCGGGCCGATGCCGCCCATCTGGAACATCAGCCACTGCATGACGCGCGAGCGACCCTTCGCATCGGCCGGCAGCAGCTTTCCGCTCAGCTCGGCGAGGTACCACAGGATGGCGCCGGACTCGAACACCGTGAAATCGTCGTTGCCGCGATCGACGATCGCCGGAATGCGGCCGTTCGGATTGATCCGCAGGAACCATTCCTGCCGTTGCTCCTGCTTCAGCAGGTCGACGGCGCGAAAGGTGTAGGGAATCGCCATTTCCTCCAGCGCGATGGACGCCTTGTGGCCGTTCGGCGTGTCGGCGGTGTAGAGCTCGATCATGGACGGTTCCTCCGCAGCGGGATTCAGGCCGGCGTCACGGCCTTGGTCAGCGAGCCGGTGGCGATCAGCCGTTCCCTGCCCTCGCCGTCGACGGCCCAGGTTTCGCTGCGCATGAAGGCGAGCGTACGGCCGAGGCGATCGACCTGCGCGCGCACGACGATCGTCTCGCCGCGGTTGGCCGGCCGCAGGATCGAGCTCTGCGTCTCGCAGGTGACCGCGTGCCGGTCCGCCGGCAACAGCGTCGACACCGCGAGGAACACCGCCACGTCGTGCATCGCGGTGACGATGCCGCCGTGCAGCATGCCCTGCACGTTGCCGGTGAAATCGTTGACCCGGTAGCGGATCACCGCCCGCCCTTCGGCGGCCGACACCAGTTCCAGATCCGCCGCCCGGTGCAGCGGCAACTGCAGCACCGCAGCGCGCACGCGTTCGAGCATCGACATCGTTCAGGCCTCCAGCCAGCGCAGGCAGCCGGTATCGGCCAGCACGGCACGCAGTTCCGGATGCTCCCGCACCGCCGCGTACTTGCGGCGGATCTCCGCCAGCGACTTCGCGTGGTATTTCTGCGTGTCCTGGCTGAACTCGCCGTCCGGCAGACGCACGGTGAACGAGGCCTGTCCGGCGGCCAGCGCCCGCGCGTTGGCGTCCGACCACGGCAGGAAGCGCGCGCCGACTTCCTCGCGCAGCAGCGGCAGCAGCGTCGGCGAGAGCGCGCTCCAGGGTTCGAGGTCGCCGACGGCCACCGGCGACTCCATGCGCTGCACCCAGGCGGCCACCCGCGGCGCGCGCTCGCGCATGATTTCGCCCGGCAGCGGATCGGACAGCAGTTCCTTCAGCTGGCCGTAGAGCCCGAAATCGCCCAGCGCCGGCCGGCCGCCGAACAGATAGGGCCGCGTCGCCAGGTGCGCCTCCAGCAGAGTCAGCAACCGCCGGTACGATCCTTCGATCACCGCGGCGGCCGCGGCATTGCCGCGCCCGGATCCCACGAACGGCAGGCGGGGGATCATCCGCTGCGCGATACCCGGCGCCATCTGCGCCGCCGCGTCCGCCGGCGTGCCCGCCGGCAGCATTTCCTGCGCGATGCGCAGCGCCGCCGACTGCGCGTTCTCGTCGTAGTACCAGCGGTAGTGGAACATCGGCTTGTTGCCCCACTCGTCCGCGCATTCCTCGATCAGCGCCGAGAGGAATCCGGTGAGCGGATCGTCGAGCCGCACCGGCGGTTCCGGATGCTGCGCTTCCAGCGCCTCCATGATCGGCGTCGAATCCTGCAGCCCGCGGCCGTCCGGGCAGGCCACGCAGGGCACCAGCGGCAGTTTCGCGTAGCGGCCGAATTCCTCCATCCGGTCCAGCGAACGCACCGTCCAGCGGTGCGGGATGCCCTTGTAGCGCATGAAGGCGCGCACCTTCACCGAATAGGGCGACATTTCGAATCCGAACAGCGTGTAGTCGTTCACGGGCAGTGTCCTGTGCAGTCTGCGGTCAGGCAAAAATGGCGATGGTCTGCCGGCCGATCGCCAGCAGCGTGCCGTCGGCGCGCCAGAAGCGCGACGCGACGTGCGCATAACCGTCGGCGGACAGCTCGGTCTGCGCCAGATAGCCGAACGGCGTGTCGGCGCTGCCGCGCCGGAACATGTCGTCGACCGCGGCGGCGGTGAATTCGATGGTCCAGGTCAACGTGCTGATCGGCGCCGGCTTGCGGAACATCGGCAGCACCGCCGGCGGCCAGGCATCCACCAGCCCGAGCAGATGCTCGATCTCCGTGCCGCGCGTCGGCTGCCGGAAACGCACCCAGCCGCCCATGTCGCCGGTGGTGGCCGGCGGCGGCACGAACGGCAGTTGCCCCACCGCCCAGCGCATCTCGAAATGCTGCGTGAAGTCCGGCGTGACGCCGGCAATGAACGGCAGCGCCGGCAGCGTGGCGATATCGGCATACGACGGCACCGGCGCCGCGGCAACCAGCACCTCCGAGGCGCGCGCGGCGCCGAAACTGGCCAGCATCACCGCCGCCACCTGCCCGTCCTGCACGATGCGCGCTTCCAGCTGCGTCACCGACTTGCCGGTGCGCAGCACTTGCGCGTCCACCCGCGCCTCGCCCGGCGCCAGCGGTGCCACCAGCGAGAAGGTGAGCGAACGCGGCGGCTTGCCGGCGTACAGGCCGGCGTCTTCCAGCACGGCGCGCGCACGCCGGTAAAGCAGCGCGGCGACCAGCCCGCCGAACGTGGCGCGGCCCTGGCCCCAGTGCGGCGGCACCGTCACCCTGTCGCCCTGCGCCAGCGGCGCGAGGATGTCGTCGAAAGGCACGATGGCCAGCGAATCGGCAGCGGCGTTCACGGGGAAAGTCCTCCCAGCATCAGGTCGACGAGTTCGTCGAGTTTTTGCGGATCGCGCAGCGAGCGCGCGGTGGCGAGCAGACCGCGCAGGCCCAGCAGCAGGTAATTGGCCGTCAGGTCCGGATCGAGACCGCTGCGCAGGCGGCCCTGCGCGATCGCGCGCCGCACCGCGGCGGCAAATCCGGCGAGCAGCAACCGCTGGCCGGCCGCCAGTTCGCGGCGCACCGCGTCGGCGTGCGGGCCCGGCTGCGCCGCGGTGTTGGCCAGCAGGCAGGCGTGGTACGGATGACGGCCGGTGCGGTACACCGAAGTAAAGAATTCGCGCAGCCCGGCCAGCGCGTCCGGTTGCGCATCGCCGAGATAGCGCGCGATGCGGCCGCCCACCACGCGCGCGTTGTAGTGCGCGATCGCGGCGGCGAACAGGCCGTCCTTGCTGCCGTGGCGGTGGTAGAGACTGCTGGCCGGCAGGCCGGTGACTTCTTCCAGCGCGCGGGTGGACACGCCGTCGTAACCCTTCGCCCAGAAAGCGAACATCGCGGCATCGAGCAGCTCGGCGTCTTCGACGGTACGCGGGCGGGCCATGCGGGTCTCCGGGACAGCGGCCGGTTGTTTTGTATCAGTCGATACAATATGCCCGGACGGCGGCACTGGCAAGCCGGCACGGCGCGGGTTTACCCTGCTTCATCGAACTGCCGGGAAGGACGCCCATGAAACCCGTTCGCATCTGCCATGCCGTGCCCGCGTTGCTGCTGTTCACCCTGCTCGCCGGCTGCACCGGCAGCGTCACGCGCGAACTGTCGGCCGAGGAATGTCCGCAGCCGCGCTTCACCGACCGCGCACCCGACGAATACCTGCAGCGACAGAATCCGCTGCCGGCCACGCGCGCGCACCGGCAGGCCGGCGAGCGGCTTTATCTCGACAGCGACGCCAGCATCGGCTGCGCCGTCTGCCACGGCAAAACCGGCAACGGGCTCGGCCCGCTGGCCAGCCAGTTCAATCCGCGGCCGCGCAATTTCGCCTGCGCGGCGACGGTGAACGGCATTCCGGACGGCCAGCTGTTCTGGATCATCCGTTTCGGATCGCCCGGCACCGCCATGCCGGCGCACGCGAAACTCGACGACACGCAGGTGTGGCAACTGGTGCACCACCTGCGGCAACTCGCCCGCTAGCGCGCGGAGTCGTCGTCGCGGCAGGCTTCGCCGGGCAGCTCGATCTCGATGGTGGTGTGCGCGAAGGCGAACGGCCGCAGCAGCACGTCGATGCGCCGCTTCAGCGCCGTCATCTGCCCGGCATCCAGCGACTGCGCGCTGACCACGTGGGTGGTGAACACGTGCTGCTCGCCGTCGAGCGTCCACAGCCGGCTGTGGTGCAGGGCCGCGATGTCCGGCTCGGCCTGCAGCACCGCCTCGATGTCGGCCAGCGCGCGGCCGGTCGGCACCGCCTGCAGGAACACCGCCACCGTGGCGCGCAGCGTGCGCAGCACGTTGAGCAGGATGAACAGCGTGAAGACCACCGACAGCAGCGGATCGAGGATCGGCCAGTCGACGAACATCAGCACCACGCTCACCACCAGCACCGCGATCCAGCCGAGCATATCCTCCATCAGGTGCCAGCCCATCGCCTGCGCGTTGAGTGTGCCGCTGCGGCGCAGCCGCCAGGCGGCGAAACCGTTTACCGCCACGCCCAGCAGCGCGAGCAGGAACATGCCCTGCGCATGCGGCATTTCCGGCGCCCAGAGGCGCGGCACGGCCTCGATCAGGATGAACACCGAACCGGCGACCAGCACCAGGCTGTTCACCAGCGCGCCGAGCAGCGAGAAACGCTGGTAGCCGTAGCTGAAGCCGGCGTCCGGCGCCCGCTTCGCCACCCGGGCGAGGAACCAGCCGAGGCCCAGCGCGAGACTGTCGCCAAGATCGTGCAGCGCATCGGCGAGGATGGCGACGCTGTTGGTCAGCAGGCCGCCGACCAGTTCGACCAGCGTGAATGACAGGTTGAGGAAAAACGCGATGCCGATCGCCCGCGACTCGCCGTCGTGCGCGTGGTGATGGTGGTGGTGGTGATGCCCGTGCGGGCGATGATGGTCGTGGCCGCCGGCATGGCGCTCACTCATGGCAGCAGGCTCCGCTTTCCGTCGCCGCCGGCGCGGGCTCCGACTGGTCGATCAGGTGGCACAGGCTGTCGCCGGTGGGCGTGCAGTCCGGCAGCTTCTTCCAGCGCTGCAGCAACTGCCGCATCTGGTCACGCTGCATGCTGAGGCGGGCGATGTCCTGCTCCACCTGCGCCAGCCGCTGCGCGTACAGCTCGCGCACCTGCGGACAGGGCGAATCGCCGCGGTCGGCCTCGTCGAGGATGCGGCGGATATCGTCCAGCGAGAACCCGAGCTCGCGCGAGGTGCGGATGAAGCACAGCCGCTTCAGGTCGGCGGCCGTGTAGCGCCGGTAGTTGTTGCCGTGGTCGCGCTGCGGGCGCAGCAGGCCGATCTCGGTGTAGTGACGCACCGCGTCGGCGGTGGTGCCGGCCAGGCGGGCCAGCTGGGTGACGGTGTACATGGCGGCAGACCCGGGGTTGGGGTCTGGAAGGATGTAACCTGTGGGTTACCCCGGGGTCAAGCGACGGCGGCTACCGGCCGCCCGGGACAACAAAAAAGCCCGGAGATGTCGGTCTGCCGGGCCATCTGGCGGTGCTTCTCGTGGCGCGCGCGGCGCTTGTCCGCATGTCGCGCGCAACGGTTGAACCGGTGCGCGTGCTTCGCCACCGGATTGTGCGGCGACTGCGGTGCGGTCTTCTTCATGGGGGTGAAAGATCCGCGGTGCTGCCGGCCTTTGCGGCAGCCCGGACGATTCACTGCAGGGGAACGGGGAAATGCGGGAAAGGATGGTGGGTCGTGAAGGATTTGAACCTTCGACCAACTGGTTAAAAGACCGAACATCCGGAACGCTGAGAGCCGCGCCGTTGCTGGCTTGCAGGCCCACTCCACATCCCGCATGTAACTGAACACCGACCCGAAAACATCAAAAAACGCCGTGTTCTGCGGCGGCTGTGGGAGGATTTCGCACATGCGCTGCCGGTGATTTCCAATTCAGCCTTCCAGAAATAAAAAGGCCCGCTATTTGCGGGCCTTTTGAACACACCACTCAACTAGGCTCGTCCTCATCCATGATCCAGATGACGACCTCTACCTCAGGTGGCTCGGTGACCTCACGGCCAATATTGACGATCCCCTCTGGCACGACTCGGGTAGTTTCTGCTCCGAGATCAAGTCCGAAAGGTTCGGTGTGTAGGTAACCCACTGATTCTACTGGATTTACCAGTACGCCTTGTGCGTAACGAAGGCTTGACATGGCTGTGGTATCCATTTGGCGAGTCTTGCACATTATTTGAGCTTGTTCCATTCCGCACATCGTATCCACCCCCGTTTCGTCGGCATGAACTGGACGCCAAGAGGGCCGCCATTCGCAGGAAGAACACCGCCCAAAACGTACGATTCTGCGGCCCTATAAGAAGCCATAGTGCTTTCTGTGCAAGCCAACAGTCTCTCCGCTGGTGGCGTTTTTTCCATCGCACCAGGCTTCAAGCCTGCGACATCAATCTTCGAGGTGTATTCGAGCATCAAATCGAAAGAAGATGTCAACTTCATGGCGTTTTCGTACTGGAGATAAAGATCCCACATTGCCTTTTCTTCGGCAGCGGTCGCGTTCTTCACTGTCGCAATTCCGAGATGTTCCCTCGCTTCGTCACGGCTGATCGGGTGGCCGTGGTAGAAGAGTTTTGAAGTGAGGTTATCCACAATTTCGGCGACTTTATGCTGCTGGTGATCCGGCATATGCAAGCCGAGCAACTTCGTTGCCATCATCCGCGACTGCGAAATAGATCGCTTAACGTTACCCAAGGCAAGGGGGTGAACTTGGCTAGCCAATATGTTGAATGCCTGCACCAACTCGTCTTCGTGGTGAATCCCGGCATCTTCCTTTACTAATTGGAGATAGGCCGTCACATCCTCAACGCTGATTCCAACACGCTGATTATTAATCATTGGATTGAAGGCATTCGTAACCGTTGCGTCGGTTGGGCCAAGCATCCCCATTGGATGCATTACAATTTCGTCCGCCCCCAACGAAGTTAGAGTTGCTGCGCTAAATGCTCTATATGGAACGAGCACAGAGAATTTATCGCAATACTCTCTAATAAGAGTCACAAGTCGCCAAGGCACGGTTCCATCACCACCATTGCTATGTATAAACAAATCAATGTGCGGCTTCTGTTTCCGGTTAGATTTTTTAATTAACTCAAGGTGTTCGAATACATATCGAACTGTATCCAGCGCCATTTGAGTTTCTGAGTTAGGCCGGGTACTGGTGATATAGGTAATTACCCTTGTTTCTCGCGCTTGCTCCAAAGCAATAATTTTCTGCTTTCTTGAAGCAAGAGCGGGCATATCAAGGTCAACGTCATGCACCCTGCGCACAGTTCGATTCTTTTGGCTTTTTGACCTTGCTTGCTTTGGCTCAGAAGCAGCTACGTCTTGGTTTTGTTGTTCTTCGCCCATTGGATGGACTCTCCTTGTTGAAGGCCTCCGCAATGCGGCCTTGTCCCGTATTAGCCTTCTAAAACGCAGCCAACTTTACCTGAGCAAACCACTGGCTGACATCTAGCCGCACTGGAGACGTGATGTGCTCTACAGCGTGCTTTTCGCAAAGACACCCCCACCAAATCTGAGGGGTCCTG
Source organism: Pseudomonadota bacterium (assembly GCA_049323295.1). Lineage (GTDB taxonomy): Bacteria > Pseudomonadota > Gammaproteobacteria > Pseudomonadales > JADFDG01 > JADFDG01. The sequence continues at coordinate 79,952 of JBMOON010000031.1, read as the reverse complement.
GCCGGATGGACAGTTTTCCGTGGGAGGATTCCGGTTTTGCGGGATAGGCGTTAGCGGTCACTACCGCTACACGCCAGAAAGGATGGTGGGTCGTGATGGATTTGAACCATCGACCAACTGGTTAAAAGCCAGCTGCTCTACCGACTGAGCTAACGACCCCCGAAAGAGGCGCCAATCATAGCGGCAGATTCACGGTTTGCAAGACGCCGCGGGCGGCTCCGGGCTGCGGTTTTCCGCGCCGTCTTCAGGGGCTGTAACGGGTGGGGTCGGGCACCCCGGCATCGGCGAAGCCCCGGGCCCGCAGCCGGCAACTGTCGCAGCGTCCGCAGGCGCGGCCTTCGCTGTCGGCCTGATAGCAGGAAACGGTGAGCGCGTAGTCGACGCCCAGCGCCATGCCGCGCCGCACGATCTCCGCCTTGCTGAGCGAAAGCAGCGGTGCGTGCACGCGGAAACGTCCGCCTTCCACGCCGGCCTTCGTCGCCAGGTTCGCCAGGTTCTCGAACGCGGCGATGAATTCCGGACGGCAGTCCGGATAACCGGAATAATCGACGGCATTGACGCCGATCACGATGTCGAGTGCGCCGAGCACTTCCGCCAGCCCGAGCGCGTAGGCCAGAAACACGGTGTTGCGCGCCGGCACGTAAGTGACCGGAATGCCTTCGACCGGCGATTCCGGCACCGCGATCGATTCGTCGGTAAGCGCCGAGCCGCCGAAACTGCCGATGTCGACGCGCACCACGCGGTGGTCGCGCACGCCCTGCGCCGCGGCCACGCGGCGCGCCGCGTCGAGTTCGGCGCGGTGCCGCTGGCCGTAGTCGAAACTGAGCGCCACCGGTACAAAACCTTCGGCACGGGCGATCGCCAGGCAGGTGGCCGAATCGAGGCCGCCGGACAGCAACACCACCGCGGGACGTCCCTGCGCGCTCATCGGCCTTTCTCGTCACCCCAGATGATCTTGTGCAGCTGCAGCTGCATGCGTACCGGCAGGCGGTCGTCGAGGATCCACTGCGCGAGATCGCGCGGCGCGACTTCGCCGAACGACGGCGAGAACAACACCTCGCCCACCCGCGTTGCCAGCGCCAGCTCGTCGAGCTTGAAACGCGCCCAGTCGTAGTCGGCACGATCGGTGATGACGAACTTGACCTGGTCGCGCGCGGTCAGCAGCGGCACGTTTTCGTAGCGATTGCGGTGCAGTTCGCCGGAACCGGGCGTCTTGAGGTCCATCACGCGGCTCACGCGGGGGTCGACGCCGGCGATGTCCATGGCGCCGGAGGTTTCCAGCGAAACGTCCCAGCCGCGATCGCACAGCGCGACCAGCAGCGGCAGGCACTCCGGCTGCGCCAGCGGTTCGCCGCCGGTCACGCAGACGTGGCGCGGCGCATGGCCGGCCACTTCGTCGACGATGCTCTCCAGGCTGCGCAGCGTGCCGCCGCTGAACGCGTAGGCGGTGTCGCAGTAACCGCAGCGCAGCGGGCAGCCGGTGAGGCGCACGAACACCGTCGGCAGGCCGACGGTGCGCGCCTCGCCCTGCAGCGAGTAGAAGATTTCGGTGATGCGCAGTTCAGGCATGGGAAGTCACCGGACGCGGCACGGGAACCGTGCGCGGCCTCACCGGCACTGTTTGAGCGCAGCGTCGGCCAGTTTGGCGTCCTGCGAACCGGGGTACTGGATGAGCACCTTGCTCAGCGTCACCCGTCCTTTCGAGGCTTCCTCGCCCTGGCACTGCAGCAGGCCGTGACGGTACATCGCGGTGCCCGCCCAGCTGCTTTTGGGGAATTCGTTGTAGACGCGGTAGAAGTAGCGGCCGGCCTTGGGGGCATCCGGCGCGGACGCGACCAGCCACATCTCGCCCAGCCAGTACATCGCCGACGGCACCAGTTCGCCGCGCGGGAACTGCTTGAGCTGTTCGCCGAAAGCGTCGATGGCGGCGTCGTATTTCTTCTCGCGCACCAGCGCGCGGGCCTGTTCGAACAGGGTTTTCTCGTCGCTGCCGGCAGTCGCCGCCGGCGTGGCGGCCGGAGGCTCGGCGGTGGCCGCCGGTACGGCCGCGGCAGGCTTTGCCTGCTCCAGCTGTTTCAGGCGGGCATCGGTATCGAGATAGCGGGCCTTTTCCTGCTCACGGGCCTGCGTCAGCGCGTGCTCCAGCTGCTCGATGCGGCCGGTGAGGGCCTCGACCTGCGACTGGAACTGCTGCAGCTGTTCGAAAACGGCGATCGAGATGTCCGGCGCATCGGCAGCCGCACGGGCGGCGGTGACGGCCGGGCGCTCCTCGACGCCCGGGCCGGCCTGCCCTGCCGTGACCGACAACGGCCCGGCGAGCAACCCGGCAAAAAAAAGAAACCGGATCGACCGCACGGGCAAGGCCGGGAAAGTCGATCCGGTTTTCATCGTGTGACGCGCGGCGCCCGATCAGGGCTTGCCGGCGGTGTAGACGATTTCAACGCGGCGGTTCTTGGCCCAGGACAGTTCGTCGTGGCCCAGCTCGGCCGGCTTCTCTTCGCCGAAGCTGACGACTTCGATCTGGCTGTCGCGGGCGCCGTTCAGCACCAGGAATTTCTTCACCGCATTGGCGCGGCGCTCGGCCAGGGCGACGTTGTATTCCGGCGTGCCGCGCTCGTCGGCGTGACCTTCCAGCTTCACGCGGACCAGCGAGCTGGCAGCCAGCACCTTGGCGTGGGCCTTCAGGGTGGCATAGGCCGCGCTCGGGACTTCGGCGCGATCGAAGCCGAAGTAGATGACGCGGGTGCGGACGTCGCCGGTGTAGTTGGCCGGGTTGTTCTCGAAGCCGTCGGCATCGGTGATGCTGGCGGAACCCGGAGCCGGAGCCGCTTCGATCTCGATGTTCTGCGGCGCGACCGTGGTGTCCTGGACCGGGGCGGTCTGGGCCGGGGCGGCCGCCGGGGCAGTCGTGGTCGTGGTGGTGGCGGCGGAATCATCCGTTTTCTTGCTCGCGCAACCGGCAACGGCAGCAACCAGCACAACCGCAGTCAGGGCTTTCAGCGACATGGCACGCATGGGTCAGGTCCTCTCGACAAAATAGGCAAAAAGCGGGCGAATTATACGCGCGCGTCCGGGGATTGCACCCCATGACTGCACGGATCCCGCGGGAAAGACCGCCGGCGGCTGCCCCCGGTTCCCGGCCGCCCCGCCCGGGTGCAGCGGGACGTACGTTCCGGGCGACCTCAGCGGAACGGCGACCAGACCGGCTCGCGCACCTCGCCCTGCCGTGCCGGCAGGCGGAATTTCACGCGGCCGTCGATCGATACTGCGGCCAGCACCGACTGTCCCTTGTACTGCGTGGCATAAATGACCATTGCCCCGTTGGGGGCAATGCTGGGCGATTCGTCGAGCGAAGAATCGGTGAGCACGCGCACGCTGCCGCGCTCCAGGTCGACGGTGGCGATCCGGAACCGGTCCTGCTCGTCGCGCCGCACCACCACCAGCGAGCGGCCGTCCGGTGCCACGCGCGCCCGCGCGTTGTAGTTGCCGTCGAAGGTCAGTCGCTGCACCGCTTTGGTCGCCAGGTCCAGCCGGTAGATCTGCGGGCCGCCGCTGCGGCTGGAAGTGAACACCAGCGACTTGCCGTCCGGAGACCAGCTCGGTTCGGTGTCGATCGCCGGATGCGTGGTCAGCCGCTGCAGCGACTTCGTCTCCAACTCGTAGAGGTACAGCTCCGGATCGCCGTCGCGCGACAGCGTGAGTGCAAGGAAGCGGCCGTCCGGAGACCAGGACGGCGCGCCGTTGATGCCGGCGAACGAGGACAGGCGATCGCGCCTGCCGCTCAGCGTTTCCTGCAGGTAGATCACCGGATAACCCGACTCGAACGACACATAGGCAAAGCGCTTGCCGTCCGGCGCCCAGGTCGGCGACATGATCGGTTCGCCGGATTCGAGCACGGTGATCGCGCGCGCGCCGTCGGCGTCGGCGTACTGCAGGCCGTAGCGCGCCTTCACCTTGCCGCCGCTCTTGTGGCGCTCGACGGTGACGTACAGCAGGCGGGTCGAGAACGCGCCCTTCACGCCGGTGAGGTGCTCGTAGACGGCGTCGGAGATCGCGTGCGCGACGTCGCGCAGCTTGGCGGCCGGATAGGCCGGGAACTGTTGCGCCATCACCTTGCGGCCGCCGGCCACATCGTGCAGCTGGAAGGTCACGGCGAAGGTGTCGGGCGTGGGGCGGGCCACCGAGCCGATGATCAGGTAGTCGCTGCCTACCGCCTTCCAGTCGCGGTAGAAGACGTCCTGTTCGCGCGTCGGCCGCGCCAGCATGTCGGCACGCGGGATACTGCGGAACTGGCCGCTGCGCGCCAGGTCGTCGGCGACGATCTGCGCGATGTCCTCCGGCAGGAAACCGCCGCCGGAGACGCCGAACGGCACGGTCGCCACCGGCACCGGATTGTCGACGCCACTGGTCAGTTCGATGACCAGCTCGGCGCGCGCGGCGGCGGCACTGCAACAGAACAGGATCAGGGCGGCGAGACGAACGATCATTGCTTGAGGTCCTCGGGACGGGCGACGAACGTGAAACGGCGGAAATGGGTGTTGAAGATGGCCGGATCGGACGGTACCGGCAAGGGGCTGGCCAGCAGCACCGCATTCTGTGCCGAGCGATCGAAGGCGGCATCGCCGCTCGACTTGACGATCGCCGGCGTGCCGACCACCTCGCCGCCGGGAATCAGGTTCACCGACAGCGTGACGCTCATGCCGTTGCGCGCACTGGGCGGCCGGCTCCAGCGCCGGCGCAGCTCCTGCAGGATGCGCTGCTTGTAGTCGGCCAGCACCTTCGCCTCGGCGGCCTCGCGCGCCGTCGCCTCGCGGATCGCCTGGTCGCTGGCCGCCTGCCGCGCCGCATCCTGTGCGGCGAGCGAACGGTCCTCGCGCTCCATCATCGCCTCGAAATCCGGCACCGGCGGTTTCGGCGGTTCGGGCTTCTTCTCCGGCTTCGGCGGTTCCGGCTTCGGCGCCGGCTTTTTCACTTCGGGTTTTTTCGGCACCGGTTTTTCCGCCGGTTTGGGCAACGGCTTCTTCGGCTCGCTTTTCGGCGGCTCGGGTTTCTTTTCCGGTTGCGGCGGTGCCGGTTTTTCCGGCTCGGGCTGCGGGGGCTCCGGTTCCGGCGGCAGTTCCACCGGCGGCAGCTGCGGCAACGGTTTCGTACGATCGACCACCACCGCCTTCACGTGCGCCGGCACCGGCGGCAGTTTCACCTCCGGCGCGCAGACGGACAGGTTCAGCGACAACGCGACCAGCACCGCGGCATGCAGCGCCACGGAAACGATCACCGGCAGGCGCCAGACGCTGCGCCGCACCGGAACCGCCATGCCCGTACCGGTCCGTGCCAACGGTTTTCTCATCGGCCGGCAGCGTTCGCCCGCACCGGCGACAGGTCGGGTTCGGTGACCAGCCCGACATCCGCGACGCCCGCCTTTTGCAGCGCCGCCATGAGCACCACGACGCGGCCGTACGGCACCGCCTCGTCGCCCTCGACCAGCACCAGCGTGTCCGGCTGCTGCCGCTTCACCGCGCCGACCCGCTGCACGACTTCGGCGACCGACACCGCCTTCCTGCCGTCGCCGCCGACATTGAGCCGGTAGGAGCCGTCACGCTTCACCGACACGATGAGCGGCTCCTCGTTCTTCAGGTTGATCGGTGCGGCGTTGGCGTCCGGCAGGTCGACCTTCACGCCCTGGGTGAGCATCGGCGCGGTGATCATGAACACCACCAGCAGCACCAGCATGACGTCGATGTACGGCACAACGTTGATCTCGCTGACCAGCTTGCGGCGCGGACCGATACGGAAATCGCTCTGCGGTTTCATCGACCGGCTCCCTCAGGCCTGCCGCGCCTGTTGCGACTGGCGGTGGAGGATCGCGTAGAACTCTTCGGCGAAGGTGGCGTAGCGGTTGAGCAACCCGTCGACCTGGGACGAGTAGCGGTTGTAGGCGATGACGGCAGGAATCGCCGCGAACAGGCCGATGGCGGTGGCGATCAGCGCTTCGGCGATGCCGGGCGCCACCACCTGCAGCGTGGCCTGCGACACGTTGGCCAGCGAGCGGAACGAATTCATGATGCCCCACACGGTGCCGAACAGGCCGACATAGGGGCTGGTCGAACCGACGGTGGCCAGGAACGACAGGTGCTTCTCGAGTTTTTCCTGCTCGCGCGACATGGCGATGCGCATCGCCCGGTGCGTCGCCTCCATCACCGCTTCCGGATCCGAGCCCGGCGTGTTGCGCAACCGGGCGTAATCCTTGAAGCCGGCCATGAAGATGGCTTCCATGCCGGAATCCGGATCCGGCGCCTTCTTCACCTGCGAGAACAGCTGCGTCAGGTCGCCGCCGGACCAGAAACGGTCCTCGAAATCACGGGCGGCACGGGTGGCGCGGCGCAGCACCTGGAAGCGGTTGCCGATGATCACCCAGGAAACGACGCTGGCTGCCAGCAACAGCAGCATCACCAGCTTGACCACCCAGGTGGCGTTGCTCACCAGCGTCCAGATGTCCATCGAATGCTGATCCACGCATGTTCTCCCGTCGAACGATTGAAAATCCGGATTCAGCGGTCGCCGGCCAGCCAGGCCCGGACCGCATCGTGCACGCCTTTGGGCATCGCCCGCGGCGTCAGCAGCTGGCGCGAGACGCTGGCCACTTCGATACGCGCCATGGCGAGCACTTCGCCGTCGCGGGCGCGGATCACCTGCTGGCGGAAATGCAGCGAGGCCCGCCCCGCCTTCTCGACCACGGCGGTAACGCGAAGTTCATCGTCGATCTGCGCCGGCCGGCGGTAGTCGACCTCCGCACGATGCACCACGAACAGGAAATCCTCGTGCTGCAGCGTGTAGTGCTGGAAACCGAGCGCGCGCAGCCATTCGGTGCGCGCGCGCTCCATGAACTTCAGGTAATTGACGTAATAGACGATCCCGCCGGCATCGGTGTCCTCGATGTAGACCCGGGCCGGCATCGAGAATTCGCGCAGCGGCTGCGGTATCGGTTCGCTCATGGATGGAACAGGTCCCCGTCGTCGGTCGTGCCGGCGGCATTGCGCGGCGCCCGCAACCCGAAATGCTGGTAGGCCAGCCGGGTCGCCATGCGGCCGCGCGGCGTGCGGATCACGAAACCCTGCTGGATGAGATAGGGCTCGACGACATCTTCCAGCGTGCCGGCGTCCTCGTTGATCGAGGCCGCCAGGCTGTCCAGCCCGACCGGGCCGCCGTCGAAACTCTCGATCATCGTCAGCAGCATCTTGCGGTCGAGCGCGTCGAAACCGTGCACGTCGACTTCCAGCATGTCGAGCGCGGCGGCGGCGGTCTCGCGCGACACCTTGCCGCCGGCCTTCACGTCGGCGTAATCGCGCACCCGACGCAGCAGGCGGTTGGCGATGCGCGGCGTGCCGCGGGCGCGACGGGCGATTTCGGCCGCGCCCTCGCGCACCATGTCGATCCCGAGGATGCCGGCCGAGCGGGCGACGATGCCGGCCAGGTCGTCGACCGCGTAGAACTCCAGGCGCTGCACGATGCCGAAACGGTCGCGCAGCGGCGACGTCAGCAGGCCGGCACGCGTGGTGGCGCCGACCAGGGTGAACGGCGGCAGGTCGATCTTGATCGAGCGCGCGGCCGGGCCCTCGCCGATCATGATGTCGAGCTGGTAGTCCTCCATCGCCGGATAGAGGATTTCCTCCACCACCGGCGAAAGGCGGTGGATCTCGTCGATGAACAGCACGTCACCGGGCTCGAGGTTGGTGAGCAGCGCTGCGAGGTCACCGGCCTTCTCCAGCACCGGACCGGAAGTCGAGCGCAGCTCGCCGCCCATTTCGCGGGCGATGATGTTGGCCAGCGTGGTCTTGCCCAGGCCGGGCGGCCCAAAGATCAGCGTGTGATCGAGCGCATCGCCGCGACCCTTCGCGGCGTGGATGAAGATCTCCATCTGCTCGCGCACCTTCTGCTGGCCGGCGTAGTCGGCCAGCGAAGTCGGGCGAATCGCGCGATCGAAGGCTTCCTCGCGCTTGCCGGCGACCGCGGGAGCAATCAGACGTTCGTTCTCGTTCATGCGCGCTCGCTCATGCATTCTCGTGGGTGCATCGTCTCAGCCGGTTTTCGCCAGCGATTTCAGCGCGCGACGGATGAGCTCCTCGCTGGACAGTCCGTCTTCCCTGTTGGCGGCCGCCACCGCCTTCGTCGCTTCCTGCGGTTTGTAGCCGAGCGCTTCCAGCGCGCTCTGCGCGTCCTGCGCCGGCGATGCGGGTGCGGCGGCGACGAAGGCATGCCCCTTCGCCGGCGACTCGCCCAGCGCCTTCAGGCGATCGCGCATTTCCACCACTAGTCGCTCGGCGGTTTTCTTGCCGACGCCGGGAATGCGGGTGAGCGTGCCGATGTCGCCGTCCTGCACGCAGCGCACGAAAGCGTCGCCCTCGATGCCGGACAGGATGGCCAGTGCGAGCTTCGGTCCGACGCCGTTCACCTTGATCAGCTCGCGGAACAACGCCCGCTCTTCCAGGGTGGCAAAACCGAACAGCAGATGCGCGTCCTCGCGCACGATCAGGTGGGTGTGCAGGGTGACCTCGCCGTCCGCCGCGTGCAGGCGGTAGAAGGTAGTCATCGGCGCCAGCACTTCGTAGCCGACGCCGTTGACGTCGAGCAGCAGTTCCGGCGCCTGTTTCGCGGCAACCCGGCCGCGCAGCCGCCCGATCATCGCCGCACCCGGCCACGGCGGGTTGCCAGCAGCGCCGCCACCGGCGTGCCCGCGGCGGCGGCGACGCGGGCCGCACTGCCACGCGTGTTGGCATGACAGATGGCGACCGCCAGCGCGTCGGCGGCATCGGCCGGCGGCACTTCGGGCAGTTTCAGGATCATCCGGATCATCTGCTGGACCTGCGATTTGTCGGCGGCGCCGGTACCGACCACCGCCTGCTTGACCTGTTTGGCCGAGTATTCGGCCACCGGCAGTCCGCTGTTCACCGCGGCAACGATCGCCACGCCGCGCGCCTGCCCGAGTTTGAGCGCCGAATCGGCGCTCTTGCCCATGAACACTTTTTCGATCGCCGCTTCGGCCGGCGCGTACCTGGCGACGATGGCGGTGAGCCCGGCATAGATGTCGCGCAGGCGGGCTGTGACGTCCTCGTCCTTCTCGCCGATCCACAGACAACCGCAGTCGACGAATTCGTTGCGGGAACCGGCCTGGCGAATGAGCCCCCAGCCCGTGACGCGGGAGCCGGGGTCGATGCCGAGGATAAGAGTCATGGCGCCATTCTCCGGTGCGCGCCGGAAATGACAAGGGCCGGCAACGCCGGCCCCGATCGTCCGGACACGTCTACTGGATCACCGCGCAGGCAATGTGCGAGTAGGTCTTGTTGACCTGCGACTTGCAGATCGACGCACCGAACGACGGAATCTGCTCGCAGGCCTTCATCGCCGCAAACTTCTTTGCACATTGCGTGGCGATGTCGCCGGCCGTCGGTTTCACGCCCGCGGCGCCCGGTGTACCTGCCGCCGCGGGCGCCGGCGCCGCCATCAGCGACATGCCGGTCGCCGCCGGCACCGCCGCCGCGGCGGCGGCAGTGGCCGGTGCCGCCATCGTCATGCCGGACGCCGTCGTCGCATCGAGCATCGCCGCCACCACCGTGTCCGGAATGCCCTTGCCCTTCAGCCAGGCCAGATCGTCGGCAGAAAACACCTTGTACGGCTGGCGGGCCGCACGGATCTGCGCCGCCAGCAGCTCCGGTGCCGTGCCCTTCTCCAGCGCCGGGCCGATGTCCAGCACCTGCATGCCCGCCGGACCGACGAACCACAGGGCCTCGGTGCCGGCCATGTACTGGCCGTAATCGGGCCAGAGCGCCAGATTCTGGCGATGCGCCGCCAGCGGCTCGCCGCTGCGCGACGCCAGCGCCGACAGGCCGCGCAGGGCCTCGCCACGGAAAAACGATTGCGGATTGCTGCGCAGGTAATTGCGGAAAGCCTCGGCATTGCCCTGCTGTACCGCCGCCGCGAAAGCCTGGTTTTCCTGCTCGCCGCGGCGCGCCAGCGCGGCGCGATGGGCATTGATCAGGTAATCGACGCTTTCCCGTCGCCCGCCGTTGCCCAGCCGGCCGAACAGCAGGGCGGCCGGTGTGTACAGCGACAGCGCGCTGCGCACCCGCGTCTGCTGCGTGTCGCGATAGATTTCCTGGCCGCCGGACCTGATCACCAGCTCCGACGTGTGGGTCTCGGTGCCCCAGGCCGGAAGGATGCCCAGCGTACAGAGATAGGGACAGAACACCGTCACCCAGAAGCCGCCGCCCATCTGCGTTTTCTCGCTGATCGACACGTCGTAGTCGGCCGCGCTGCCGGACGCCGGCGTCGCGAACCAGCTGCCGATGGCCTCCTTCGCACGGGTATCCGGCCGGCCCGGCGCAACGACGGCCAGACCGGTTGTCGTCACCGTCGCCGAGCGGTTCTTGAGTACGGCCGGCGCCGGCGTTTCGGCCAGCGGGGCCGGCGGCAGGTGGCGGCTGGTGAAGCAGCCGGTGAGCCCGGCCGACAACAGCAACACAACCGGGACCAGCAGACTGCGGGCAACGACTCGTGACATGGCGCCAGACTCCGGGCAACGGGACTGACCGTACCTTAGCCCATGCCCCGTCGCCCCCCCAACGGCAAGGCCATAAAAAAACCGGGCGCGGAGGCCCGGTTTCTTCCGGTCGCAAGCGGCGTCAGCCGGCCTTCGCCTGCTCTTTTTCACGCAGGCGGATACCCAGTTCGCGCAGCTGCTTCGGATCGACCTCGCCCGGCGCCGCGGTCATCAGACAGGCCGCGGTCTGGGTTTTCGGGAAGGCGATGACGTCGCGTATCGATTCCGAACCGGTCATCAGCATCACCAGACGATCCAGCCCGAAAGCCAGGCCGCCGTGCGGCGGCGCGCCGAACTTGAGGCCGTCGAGCAGGAAGCCGAACTTCTCGCGCGCCTCGGCCTCGCCGATGCCGAGGGTATCGAACACCGCCTGCTGCATCTCCGGACGGTGGATGCGGATCGAGCCGCCGCCGATCTCGGTGCCGTTGAGCACGAGGTCGTAGGCACGGGCGGTGGCCGTGGCCTTCTTCGCCGCGAATTCTTCCACCGGCACCTTCGGCTGGGTGAACGGATGGTGCATGGCCGCCCAGCTGCCGTCGTCCTGTTCCTCGAACATCGGGAACTCGATCACCCACAGCGGGGCCCAGTCGGCGGTGAACAGCTTCAGGTCGTGACCCAGCTTCACCCGCAGCGCGCCCATCGAATCGTTGACGATCTTCGCCTTGCCGGCGCCGAAGAAGATGATGTCGCCGTTCTGCGCGCCGGTGCGGTCGACCACGCCCTGCAGGGCTTCGTTCGACAGGTTCTTGACGATCGGCGACTGCAGGCCGCTGCCTTCGCCGTTGTGGATTTTCGTGACGTCGTTGACCTTGATCCAGGCCAAGCCCTTCGCCCCGTAGATGCCGACGAATTTCGTGTAGTCGTCGATCTGCGAGCGGGACAGCAGCTCGCCGCCCTTCGGCAGGCGCAGGGCCACCAGGCGCCCCTTCGGATCCTTCGCCGGCTCGGCGAACACCTTGAAGCCGACGTTCTGCATCAGGTCGCCGATGTCCACCAGCTTCAGCGGGATGCGCAGGTCCGGCTTGTCGGAAGCGTAGTCGCGCATCGCCTCGGCGTAGGTCATGCGCGGCAGGGTCCCGAAATCGACATTCAGGCAGCCCTTGAACAGGGAGCGCACCATGCCCTCGGCGATGTCCATGACGTCCTTTTCTTCCACGAAGGACATCTCAAGATCGATCTGGGTGAATTCCGGTTGCCGGTCGGCGCGCAGGTCCTCGTCGCGGAAGCACTTGGCGACCTGGTAGTAACGGTCGAAGCCAGCCACCATCAGCAGCTGCTTGAACAACTGCGGCGACTGCGGCAGGGCGAAGAACTGGCCGGGGTGGGTGCGCGACGGCACGAGATAGTCGCGGGCGCCTTCCGGCGTGGCGCGGGTCAGCACCGGCGTTTCCACGTCCATGAAGCCGTGCTCGTCGAGGTAGCGGCGGATCAGCGAGGTGACCCGGGAGCGGAAGCGGAAGCGCTGCAGCATCTCCGGGCGGCGCAGGTCGATGTAACGGTGGCGCAGCCGCACGTCCTCGCCGACGGTGGCGAACTCGTCGATCTGGAACGGCGGCGTCTCCGCGGTGTTGAGGATCTCGATCTGCTTGCCCAGCACCTCGATGTTGCCGGTGGGGATTTTCGGGTTGCGCACCGCCTCGTCGCGCATGCGCACCCGGCCGCTGATCTTCAGCACGAATTCGCTGCGGACCCGGTCGGCCAGGGCAAAGGCCTCCTGCGTGTCCGGATCGAACACCACCTGCACCAGGCCTTCACGGTCGCGCAGGTCGAGGAAAATGACGCCGCCGTGGTCGCGCCGGCGATGCACCCAGCCGCAAAGGGTGACGGTCTCGCCGACCTGTTTTTCGCCGAGGTGGCCGCAGTAGTGGGTACGCATGGTGGCTTTCCGGGTCTCTGGCACGGCACCGGCGCGCAACGGGCGGCGGCCGGCGGTCATGAAAAGGGCCGCAAAGTATAGCCACAGGGCCGCGGGCGAACCACAGCGCGGGCGGTCGCGCCGGAACAATCTTGCGTCCCGCTCGGGAAAAACCGCGCTCTCCGCACCTCGGCAGCCAGGAGCACTATCCGACGAAAGCGCATTTTCCACGGGAAAATCCGGTGGAAAACCGCACCGCGAGTATTGCCTGCACCGGACGATTGCCATATAAAGGGCGCACGTACGCGGCAGCGCACGGCAAAATCACCGGGAAATTCCGCGTTTCGCCGGCAATGCCAGAAAAGTACGACCCCCCTCTCAAAGGAAGGAAGCACCGATGGCCGCCAAGAAAAAAGCCGTGAAAGCCAAGAAAGCCCCTGCCAAGAAAGCCGCCAAGAAAGCCCCGGCGAAGAAAGTCGCCAAGAAAGCCGCCGCTCCCAAGCCGAGCCCGGTCAAACTGACCTCCGTCAGCGAGCCGATGGCCAAGTCCGCCCTCCTCCAGCACATCGCCAACAACACCGCTCTCGCCCGCAAGCAGGTTGCTGCGGTCATCGAGGAGCTGTCGGCGGTCGTTGCCGCCCACGTCAACAAGAAGTCGAAAGGCCAGTTCGTGATGCCGGGCCTGTTCAAGATCACCGTCGTCCGCAAGCCGGCCCAGAAAGGCGGCAAGAAAGTGATCATGATGGGCAAGGAAGTCATCACCAAGGCCAAGCCGGCCCGCAACGTCGTCCGCATCCGTCCGCTGAAGAAGCTGAAGGATTTCGCTGCCTGATACAGGCCTGCGCGAAGCAAAAAGGGCCGGATTTTCCGGCCCTTTTTGCTTCTGCCGCCAGACTCAGCCGGCCTGCATCTCCACCTTGAACCCGCGCTTCTTGAGCCCGTTGCCGATGGCGAACAGGTAGGCCGTGTCGGCGGTGCCGGCAAACAGCGGGAATATCTCGCGACCCAGCCGGGTGAACGGATGCGCGGCCAGTGCCAGCTCCTCGCCCACCCCCTCGACCACCAGCGCCCGGTTGTAGCAGCGCAACACGACCTTCAGGCCGGCACCGACCGTGGTCCGGAACGTCATCGCGGCGTCGTCGCGATCCTCGATCAGCCCCATCTCCGCCAGCTGCGCGAACATCGGCGCGTGGATGTCGTCCTTGAAATAGCCGGCCGCCTCGCGGCAGATGAAACCGCCCATGTCGAGGCGGGCGACGATGCGGATCGTTTCCACGTCGGCCCGCGACAGCGTGGCCAGCCAGCCCAGCGTGCGCAGACTGTGGCTGCCGGGCTGGCGCGCCTCGTCGACCAGGATCCGGGCCCAGAGATCCTGGAAATCGGCGGCCACCGCGCGTGCCGCCGACTCCTGCCAGCGCAACAGCCAGTCGGGATCGACCGGACGTTCGGACATCGCCGCAAAATCGAGCGCCTCGGCAATCGTTTCCGCCCGCATGCCGATGCGGCGCACGTTCAGCGAGCGGCGCAGCGCCTCGATGTCGGCATGCAGCCGGATGGTGCGCAGGGCCGCGGCGGTATCCGGCACCTCGAGCTCGGCGGCCGGATCTTCCTCCACGACCTCGATGATCGAGCTCATGCGGATACTGCTGATCGACTTGCGGTCGTCGGCATCGACGATCTCGCCGGCTCGATTGAATACCTTGCGACCGGCGTGCAGACCGTCCAGCTCGGACAGCATGGTGTTCACTGCCTTGAGTTCGGCTTCGCGCACCCGTGACCGGTCCTGGGCCTTCTGGCGCAACCGCCACGGCGCCAGGAGCGCCGATTCGCCGCCGCCGAACAGCGTCTGCCAGATCTTGTCGACGAGCTTGGCGCGGCGATCCGCCAGTTCAGACATGGTGCATCTTCCCGGTCCGGTCAACGCGTGCGCCGGCTGCCGGAACGGCAACGGACTGCGCGCGGAAAACGACGAGCCTAGCACGGGGGGAATACCCGGGCCGGCCAGTTGAGCGCTTCGGCCAGCCGCTCGTGCCGCAGACGCCATTTACAGGCCGCCCGCGCCACCTAGACTGGGGCCTCGCCTGCCCCGCCCCGACCGCATACGGACCCCGCATGGATATTTCGCTGAGCTCCGCCGAACTGGCCTTCCGCGACGAAGTCCGCAGCTTCCTCGACGAGCACCTGACCGCCGACCTGCGCCGCGCCGGACGCCTGATGACCAGCGTGTTCGCCGATTTCGAGTCGGCCATGGCCTGGCAGAAAATCCTGCATGAAAAGAAAGGCTGGGCCGCGCCGCACTGGCCGGAAAAATTCGGCGGCACCGGCTGGACCGTGATGCAGCACTACATCTACGGCGAGGAATGCGCGAAGGCGGAAGCGCCGAGCCTGCTGCCGATGGGGCTGCAGATGCTCGGACCGCTGCTCTGCGGCAAGGGCACACCGGCGCAACAGGCGGAGCTGCTGCCACGCATGCTCACCGGCGAGGATTTCTGGTGCCAGGGCTATTCCGAGCCGGGCAGCGGCTCGGACCTCGCCTCGCTGGCCTGCCGGGCCGAAAGCGACGGCGACCACTACGTCATCAACGGCTCGAAGATCTGGACCACCTACGCCCACTTCGCCAACCGCATGTTCTGCCTGGTGCGCACCGACGGCAGCGGCAAGCCGCAGCAGGGCATCACCTTCCTGCTGCTGGACATGAACACGCCCGGCATCACCGTCGACCCGATCATTTCCTTCACCGGCGAACACGAGCAGAACCAGGTGTTCTTCGACAACGTGCGGGTGCCGAAATCCGGCATCGTCGGCCGCGAGAACGACGGCTGGTCGGTGGCGAAATACCTGCTCGAGTTCGAACGTGGCGGCAACGCCTACGGACCGCGCATGCGGGTGGCCCTCGACAAGGTGAAGCGCCTGGCCGGCCGCGAAAGCAGCTCGTACGGCGGCCGCCTGATCGACGATCCGGCCTTCCGCCAGAAGCTGGCGGCGGCGGAAATCGACCTGCTGGCCGTGGAGTTCTCCGAGCACCGGGTGATGGCGGCGCTGTCGCACGGCCAGAATCCGGGGGCGGTGTCGTCGATGCTCAAGATCCGCGGCACCGAAATGAGCCAGAAGATCACCGAACTGGCGGTGGAGGCCCTGGGCTGGCACGCCCTGCCGTTCCAGGAGGAAGCCCTGGATCCGCGCGGCCGGCCGGAGTACGTCTCCGGCCCGGAGGACGGCGTCCCGGTGCTCAGCCACTATTTCAATACCCGGGCCGCCTCGATCTACGGGGGCAGCAACGAGATACAGCGCAACATCATCGCCAAACTGGTGCTGGGGCTCTGACCCCGCGCTAGAATGCGCGCCGCCCGCCAGTCATCCGCGGGCGGGAGACCCGCTCATGGCATTGCGCAAGGACAAGAAACAGGTCATCGGCGAAGAGCTCACCGACGAGCAGATCCGCCGCTTCCTGGTCGCCGAGCCGCCGGCCGGGGTCGACCGCGACTTCAACTGCCTGGAACGTGCCTACCGCGGCCTGCGCGCGCACGATTTCGAGCGTTTCCTGGCGATCTTCGCGGCCGAGGGGCGCAACGTCGGTGCAACCGACCCGCAGGGGCGGCCGCTGCAGGTACTGATCGCGCGGCACGCCAACGGCGAAGACTATGTCGCCGCGCTGGAGCGCTACGCCGGCCGCAACTGATCGCTGCCGGCGACTTCCACCCGGTTACGCCCGTTGGCCTTCGCGGCATAAAGCGCCGCGTCGGCCGCCGCCACCAGATCGCGCACCGACAACAGCGGCGACGGCACGACGCAGGCCACGCCCACGCTGGTGGTGACCACCTCCGCCACCGTCGATGCACGATGCGGAATGCGGAACGCCGCGATGTCGCGCACCACCCGCCAGCCGATCTCCTCCGCATCCTCGCGGGTGGTGGCCGGCAGGATCATGGCGAACTCCTCGCCGCCGTAGCGGGCGGCCACGTCACCCGAGCGCTGGCTGTGGTTGCGCAGCACCGAGCCGACCACGATCAGGCAGTCGTCGCCGGCCTGGTGGCCGTAGGTGTCGTTGTATTTCTTGAAGAAATCGAGATCGATCAGCAACAACGACAGCGGATAGCCGCCACGCAGCGCGCGACTCCATTCGGCATCGATCTGGCGGTCGAAATAGCGCCGGTTGGCAATGCCGGTGAGACCGTCCTGGTCCACCAGCTCGTGCAGCTGGTGGTTGGCCAGCTCAAGCTCGTTCTGCTTGAGCGCCAGCAGCCGACCCTGCAGGAACTGCTGGCGCGCGGTGTACTCGACGAAGTAGCCGGCAAACAGCGCCATCAGCGACCCGATCACATAGAACAAGGTATAGGCGACGACGATCTCCGTCGCCTGCGGCCGCCAGTGAGTGATGAGCGCCACGTAGGTCGCCCCGATCAGCAGCAGCAGGACCAGCGCCATGAAAAAACGCAATGCCAGCAACAGGCCGGCAAAGACCGCCACCAGCAGCACGCCGGGCGAGTAGATGAGCACGACGCGATCGTCGCCCAGCATCATCAGCCCGAGCACCAGCCCGGCCAGCATCAGGGCGAAGAAGGCCAGTACGCGCTGCTGGTAACGCTCGAACCAGCGACTGCGGCTGTAGACGAAAACGGCGATCGCCAGCGGCGCCACCACGCCATAGCGCAGGATGAGGGCGCTATCGAGCGCCTGATGCACGAACATGACGTCGAACAGGCCGGCCGCCATCACCACGAACAGCGTCAGCAGCACGACCCGGCGCCGGTAGGCCAGGAAACGCTGTGCGTAATCGACGACGAACTCGCCTTCCAGGTCGCGGGGGAAGCGCAGCCACCGGTGCCCGGCGGCCAGCAGGGTTTCCAGTCGGTCGATTTCCCGATCGTGCGCCTGGACGGCTTCCGCCCGCAGGGTGGCCATGTACGAAACGGGCTCCGGGATGCCTGACGGCAGTGACTGGACAGAAAACAACCGGCCTATAGTACGGGTCCCACCGACTGCCTGCCATCGACCCCATGTCCTTCTACGAAGACCGCATCTTCCCGCTGTTTCTCGACCTGGCCACCCGGCCGTTCCGTCCCGACCGCACCCGGTTGCTGGCACAGGCCCGGGGCCGGGTGCTGGAAATCGGCGCCGGCAACGGCGCCAACCTGCCCGCCTACACTCCCGCAGCCACCGACATCGTGCTGCTCGAACCGGCGGCCGCCCTGCTGGCCGAAGCCGAAAAACGGGCCCGCACCCTGCCCGATCCCGGTCGCTTCTCCTTCATCGCCGCCGGCGCCGAGGCATTGCCGTTTGTCGACGAAAGTTTCGACACGGTGATCGCCTGCCTGGTGTTCTGCACGATTCCGGACGTGGAGAACGCCGCGCGCGAAGCGCGTCGCGTACTGAAGCCCGACGGGCAATTCCTGTTCTTCGAGCATGTGGCGCATCCGCGTGCGGGTGTCCGCCGCTGGCAGCAACGGCTGAACCCGGCATGGAAGAAACTGGCCTGCGGCTGCCATCTCGACCGCGACACGGCTGCCGTCTTCAGCGCCGCCGGTTTCCGCTACACGGAATTCGAGGCCTTCGAGCACCCGAAAGTGCCGGCGCTGGCCGGCGCCATCATCCGCGGCCGCGCCACGCGCTGAGCGCTCACAGGCCGGACAGGCGCCGGAGGATCGCCCGCGTGACGCCGGCGGGCATCGCCTTCGCCACCGGCCAGAGTGCGCGGAACTGTGCGGTGACCGGCCGGTGCAGGCTTGGCGACTGCACCAGCGCCCATACTTCCTGCGCGACATCTTCCGGCCCGATGTTCACGCCCAGCTTTTCCACGATGCGCGAGCGATGCGTCTGCGACTGCACCATGCCGGTATTGACGAACGGCGGCATCAGGTCGGTGACGCGGATGTCGTAACGCGCCCATTCGATGTCCAGCGCCTCGGTGAGCGCACGGATCGCATGCTTGCTGGCCGAATACGACGCGAATTCCGGAATGCCGTAGGCTGCCGACGCCGAACTCATGTTGATCACCTGGGCCCCCGGCGTCGCCTGCAGGTACGGAAAAGCCGCGTGCAGGACGTTGATGGCGCCGGTGATGTTGATGTCGACGATCCGCCGGTGTTCCTCGACGGCAATCTCCTCGAAAGGACCGATCTTCAGGATACCGGCATTGTTGTGCAGTACCCGCAGGCTGCCACCGGTATGCGCCGTGAAACCGGCCAGCGCCTGCTGCACCGACGCCATGTCCGTGACATCGATGCGGTGCACGCTGGCGCGCCCGGCACCCAGTTCGTCGCGCAACAGGGCCAGACCGCCCTCGTCGCGGTCGGCCAGGCCGACAAACCAGCCGTTGGCAGCGAACAGGCGGGCGGTTTCGCGACCGATGCCGGCCGCGGCGCCGGTGATGAATATCGTGTTCATGCGTACTCCCTGCGGGACGGTAATGCGTAGCTGCCGGTGACATGGGCGACCATGTCGCCGTTGCCCTCGGCATAGAGTTCGACTTCCAGGAAAGCCAGTCGACTGCCCAGCCGGAGCACCCGGGCCCGGGCCAGCAGGTCGGCCGGCTGCGGCTTGCTGAGGAAATTGATGTTCAGATTGCTGGTGACCGCCATCTCCACCCGCCCCAACCGCGCCATGATCGCGGCGTACATGGCCGCGTCGGCCAGCCCCATCAGCGTGGGGCCGGACACCGTGCCGCCGGGACGGATCATGCTCGGACGGAACGGGTAACGGGCCACGACGTGATCGGCTGCCACCTCGTCGATGCGCAGATCGATCTCGTCGGCTGCCGGCAGACCGGTACGGATGATGTGCTGGATTTCGGCGGCGGTCAGCGGCATGGGGGTCTCCGGCAGGGCAGGCCTTTATAACCCGGGGCGGCAACCCGGTGGAGACCCGGCCGGAGGTTGCTAGAATCGCGGACCTTTCCTGCCGCCCCCTGCTCCCATGCGCACCAGTCAGCTCCTGCTCGCCACCGTACGCGAAACGCCCGCCGACGCCGTTGTCGTCAGCCACCAGTTGCTGATCCGCGCCGGCATGATCCGCAAGCTCGCCTCCGGCCTCTACAACTGGCTGCCGCTGGGTCTGCGCGTGCTGCGCAAGGTGGAGCGCATCGTGCGCGAGGAAATGGACCGCTCCGGCGCCCAGGAAGTGCTGATGCCGGTGGTGCAGCCGCAGGAACTGTGGCAGGAATCCGGTCGCGAACAGGGCTACGGTCCGGAACTGCTGCGCTTCCGCGACCGCCACGGCAATCCGTTCGTGCTCGGCCCGACGCACGAGGAAGTCATCACCGATCTGGCGCGCAACGAACTGCAGAGCTACAAGCAGCTGCCGGTCAACTTCTACCAGATCCAGACCAAGTTCCGCGACGAGATCCGCCCGCGTTTCGGCATCATGCGCGCCCGCGAATTCCTGATGAAGGATGCCTATTCGTTCCACGCCGACCACGCCAGCCTGCAGCAAACCTACGACGTGATGCATGCGACCTACTGCCGCATCTTCGACCGTCTCGGTCTCGATTACCGGCCGGTACTCGCCGACACCGGATCGATCGGCGGTTCGGGTTCGCACGAATTCCACGTGCTCGCTTCTTCCGGCGAAGACGCCATCGCCTTTTCCGACCACAGCGACTACGCTGCCAACGTCGAAATGGCGGAAGCACTCGCCCCGGCAGCGCCGCGCCCCGCCGCCGGCGAAACGAAACGCGAAGTCGCCACGCCGACACAGACCCTGTGCGCCGACGTCGCCGCCCTGCTCGGCCTGCCGGTTACCCGCACGGTGAAAGCCGTCGCGGTGGTGGTCGAAAAGGAAGTCGACAAGAAGACCGTCACGCAGTTCCACCTGCTGCTGCTGCGCGGCGACCACGAACTCAACGAGATCAAGGCGGCAAAAGTCATCGGCGCCTTCCGCATGGCCAGCGAGGCGGAAATCGTTGCCGCCCTTGCCTGCAAACCGGGCTTCATCGGCCCGGTCGGCGTGTCGCCGCAGGTAAAGATCGTCGCCGACCGCAGCGTCGCCGCGCTGGCCGATTTCGTCTGCGGCGCCAACAGGGAAGGATTCCACCTGGCCGGCGTCAACTTCGGCCGCGACCTGCCGGAACCGCCGGTGGCCGACCTGCGCAACGTCGTCGAGGGCGATCCGTCGCCGGACGGCAGGGGTGCGCTGGTGATCAAGCGCGGCATCGAGGTCGGCCACATCTTCCAGCTCGGCACCAAGTATTCCTCGGCCCTGAAAGCAACGGTGCTCGGCGAAGACGGCCGCCCGCTGACCATGATCATGGGCTGCTACGGCATCGGCGTGTCGCGCGTAGTGGCGGCGGCGATCGAGCAGAACAACGATGCCAACGGCATCGTCTGGCCGGACGCCATCGCGCCCTACGAGATCTGCATCGTACCGACCAACATCAAGAAGAGCGAACGCGAACGCGCAGCCGCCGAGGAACTGTACGCACGGCTCATCGCGCTGGGCTACGACGTACTGTTCGACGATCGCGAAAAGGAACGCGTAGGCGTGAAGTTCAGCGACATGGAGCTGATCGGCATCCCGCACCGCATCCTGGTCAGCGACAAGGGCCTGGAAGCCGGCACCTTCGAATACAAGAATCGCCGCAGCGGCGAAATCTCGCACGTCCCGCTCAACGAAATCGGCGACTTCCTGGCGTCGGTCGTTCGCCGGCGCTGAGACCGCCGATGCACCGGCGCGGCCGGGCGTTGTATGTCCCGGGCGATGAGCGAAGGACAGGGCCCGGGACAGCCGTCACTGCAACAAAAAAGCCGCCATCAGGCGGCTTTTTTGTTGCTTGAGGTCCTCACGGCTGCCGGCGAACCGCCAGCAATCCCACCATGTACTGATCACCCTGCGGCGTGATCTGCCAGGTCGGCTGGTTGCCCGGCCCCGGCGTGGTGCCCTTGCGGATGTATCCCATGGCGCGGAAGTGCATCTTGATGGTGTTGAACGACACCGGATTGATCACGATGTCGCGCACGGCATGCGCGCCCTTGTGCTGCTCGGCCACGTCCTTGAGGGCATTCTCGGCAATGCGCGCGGCCAGCGTCTGCCGCATCTGGTCTTCGGTGACCTCGTTCATCATCGTCGGTGCCAGCGTCGCGAAAACCGTGTCCCAGGTCAGTTGGGTGCGCGCCTGACTGACGATGCAGTTGCCCTTGATGTAGACGTTGCAACTGTAGGTGACCGCGGTGAGATCGGAACCGCGCGCCAGCACCTCCGGCTTCACGGCGCGGCCGTTGGTGAACTGGTCCAGTTCCTTGCGCAGTTCCTCCACCTGACGGCGAAGCTCCTGGTTCTCGCGCGCCATGTTGAGGTCTGCCACCTGGCTGCCACGCACCCAGCCCGGGGCCGGATGCGTCTTCACGAGCTGGGCCAGCAGGCGCTGGATGCCCCCCTTGAGATCGTCGACCTGGTTCCAGGGCCGGACCAGGGTGCCGCGGGCCACCAGTTCCTTGAAATCGCGCAGGCGGGCCACGCCCTCGGCCGTCCGCTCGCGCTTTTCCTGCGGCAGGCTTTCCGGGTGCTCGTGGATCAGCGACGCCATCGGCTTGCGCTTGGTCTGCGCATAGATGAATTCGCGGTGGGTGTAGCTGATGCCGGTCGGGGCCAGCGAGCCGTAGCGGCCACCGACCAGGATGAGGTAGTAGTCGCACTCGTCGATCAGGGCCTTGATCGCGTTGGCCTGCTCCAGGCTGGCATCGCGCGGACACAACTCGAGACCGACCGGAATGCAGCCGGCCGCCAGCAAGGCTTCGGCGAGGCGCTGACGCTCCTCCCTCAGGTCATCACAGGTGGCGCTGACGAAGACCTGGTACTTCTTGTTGTTGTTGCTTTCGGTACTCACGCTCGGTGCTGTCCAAAACCTGGGATGGGAACAGGCCCCCGCCGCCGTCGCGACAGGGTACAGGGGGGAGGCACTACGACAAACGGGCGATTATAAACACAGCCCGAAAGGGCTTCCCAGCGTGGTTGACCGAAGCCGGCCCCGCATGGCGACCGCGCGGCCCTCGCGCTACCCTCACCCGTCACCCCGCCCGGAACCTGCCATGACCGGCAATGCCCCCGCCAGCCAACGACGGCAACTGAGCCTGAAGCTGCTCGGCTACATCCTGCTCGTCAGCTCCCTGATCACCCTGCTGCTGACCGCCTGGCAGCTGTGGTCGGACTACCAGCGCGACGTGAGCGGGATCGAGGAGCGGCTGGGCATCCTCGAACAAACCACGCTGGAGCCGCTGACCAACAGCGTCTGGGCCCTGAACGAGGACCAGATCAATCTCCTGCTGACCGGGATGATGAACCTCGACGCCGTGGTCGGCGTCGAGCTGGTGACCGACCAGGGTCGCGTCTATCGCCTGGGCAGCCAGACGGCCGGCGACGGCCTGGTCCGGAATTACCCGCTGACCTACCGCAATCCGCGTCAGGACGGGCAGCCGTACCCGCTCGGCAACCTGACGGTGCACGCCTCGCTGGAAGGCGTGTACGAGCGCCTGATGGCGCGTACGGCCAATATCCTGGTCGGCCAGGCCATCAAGACGTTCATCGTCTCCATCTTCATCCTGGCCATCGTGCAGCAACTGGTGACCCGGCATCTGGGCAGCATTGCCGACTATGCGCGCGGACTCTCGCTGTCGAACCTGCAGCGCCCCCTGCGATTGAACCGCGCGCGCCGGCCCGGACAGCAAGGTGACGAATTCGACCAGGTGGAGACCGCCATCAACTACATGCGGGAAACCCTGATCGAGGACATGGCGCAGCGCGAGGCGGCCGAACGGCGCCTGCAGCAATCGGAAGCACGATATCGCCAGCTGTTCGAGGCCAGCATCGACGGACTGGGGATCTTCGATCTCGAAGGGCGGCTGCTCACGGCCAACCGCGCGTACCTGGAAATGATCGGCTATCCCGAACTCGAGGAAGCCCGCCACCTTACCTTCCGACAACTGACGCCGGGCCAGTGGTACGCAATGGAGCAGGCCATCATCGCCGATCAGGTCATGGTGCGCGGTTACAGCGATATCTACGAAAAGGAATACATTCACCGCGACGGTCATGCCTTCCCGGTCTCGGTACGCAGCTGGCTGGTGCGTGACGAACACGGCGAACCCCAGTTCCTGACCAGCTTCGTGCGCGACATCAGCCGGGAAAAACAGCTGGCGCTCGAACACGCGCAACTCGAGCAGCAACTGCGGGAAAGCCAGCGGATGGAAACCGTCGGCACCCTGGCCGGCGGCATCGCGCACGACTTCAACAACATCCTCACGCCGGTTCGCGGCTACGCGGAAATGCTGGCCCGGGAGAATGCCGGCAACCCCGCCGTCAAGACACGGGCCGAGGCGATCTTCCACGCCGCCGAACGCGGCCGGAAGCTGGTCGAGCAGATCCTGCTGTTCAGCCGCAAGGGCAACAAGACGCACCGGGTGCCCACCGATCTGGCACAGGTCACGCATGAAACGCTGGAGCTGGCCGCCCTGACCCGACCGAAGAACGTCCGCGTGCAGGTCGACGTCGCAACAGCGGACTGCCGTCTGACCGGCGACCCGACCCAACTGCATCAACTGGTACTGAATCTGGTGATCAATGCCTTCCATGCGCTGGAAGAAAAGGGGGGCGAGCTGCGGCTGGACATTGCCGATGCGCCCTCGCCGCTCGACGGCACGACGGCCGGGCTGCAGCTGACCATCGCCGACACCGGCTGCGGCATCAAACCGGAGCACATCGCCAAGATCTTCGAACCGTTTTTCACCACGCGCGAAACCGGACGCGGTACCGGACTCGGGCTGTCGGTGGTACACGGCATCGTGAAGGGACACGGCGGCGACATCGCCGTACAGAGCAGCCCGGCCGGAACGACGTTCCGGATCTGGCTCCCGCGTCAGGCCGCAGGAGCCGCCTGACCGCGACGGTCCGGACTCTGCAAAGGCAGCTCAGCGACGGCGGCGGAACGCGGCCAGACCCAGCGCGGCGAAGAACAGGTGGCCGACAGTGCCGAGGAAATCGATGCCCAGCTTGTCGCTGAGATCGTCGTCGCCGAACATGCCGCCGCCGTTGGCATCCGGACTTTCAACCACGATGGTCACCGTCGCGATGGCGTTGTCCGACTTCGGATAGGCGTAATCGCTGACCTGGTAGGTGATCGTTTCAGAAAAGCGGTTGAACGAATTACGCGGCATCCAGGTCAACGCACCGGTGTTCTGGTTGATGAATACATCGCCGACGGCACAGGCGTAATAGGTCTCGGTCACGTTGCCGTCGTTGTCGATATCCCCGGTGTCTTCATTGTCATTGCAGGCACTGCCGGAAATCGTGAGGGTGTCCAGATCGAGACCGGTCGCCGACAGTCGCTTGGCCTTGGTCACATCAAAGCAGGGGTTCATCCCGTTGCTGGCGCATTCGTCCGTGACGGGCGGCGGATCGATGCCGCGGTCGTAATCGATGTCATTGGCCAGGATGTTGATGACCGCGCCCTGGCCCGGGCCTACCACCACCCGGTCGTTCTTCAGGAACGGCGGGATGTTCAGGATCGCGATCTCGATGTCGGCCGGCAGCGACAGGTTGCCGTCGGAATCGCCGGCCTGGTACTGGAGGCTGCGCGGCGAGACTTCCAGGATGACTTCGTCCGCCCAGTCGTCGGCCAGATCGAACGGATCCGTCGCAGCATCCTCGTCGCGATCGCGGTAGGCCAGCACCATCGGACTTTCCGTCTCGATCTCGAACTCGAAATCAGGATTGCCGTCCTCGACGATCCGGCGATCCGGTCGCGCAGGTTCCGGGGCGTCGATCACCCGCAGGAAATAGGCTTCGCCCTGCGTACTGTCGAACGTCACGATGGCACAGGTACGTTGCGGCAGCGGCGTCTGACGATAGGCGCGCACGGTCATCATCGGGCCGGCGCCGACCAGGGTCGGGCCGTCGAAGGCATCCGGCACGCATTCCTTGCCTTCCTCGGTGATGTCGTTGGCCAGAATGTCGCTGATGGCAATACGGTCGTGCCGGTTGCGGTTGTCGGCCTTGTCGGCAACTGCGGTCACGACCTCGTATTCGTAGGCACCGATGTCGCAGCGACCGCCGGCCCGGCGGGTCTTGCCGCGCTGATCGACGTCGGCACACTGCAGCGAACCCAGGTCCAGCGGCTTGACCAGGTTCTCGTCGACTGTCGGCTTCAGGTTGTAGCCGGCGTCCACGACCGTGCCGAAAACTGCCGGATTGGCAATGTTGGGAGCATGGGTGCGGGTCGTGAAGCCGTTGAGCGCCAGTGCCAGCAGGTACCCGTTGGACGGTGTCACGGCGTCATAGACCGTGGTGGCCGGCAGGATCTGGTCGTCGGCGCCGACGGTACAGGTCGGTGCCAGCGCATCCTCGCCGTACAGGTTGAACGAAGACTGCATGTAGTTGCCGGAGGCATCGCTGCAGTTCTGGTCCTGGGTGGATGGCGAAGGACCAAAGTTCGCCGCCACGATGCTGTTGACCAGCTTGTCCTCGCTCAGGTTGAGACCGAACTCCAGGGCGAAACGGCCGGTGCCGGAACGGTTACCGACCACCGTCAGGTTGCGCAGCGTTGCCGGCTGGAAGGAGCCGTCGAGATTGAGCACGCCGGGACCGGCCGAACTCACGTTGCCGCTGAAAGTGGAGTTGGCAATGGTGACCGTACTGGTGGTCTTGATGTTCAGGACCGCCGCTTCGCTCACCGAAGTGTTGCCGTTGAAGGTGGAGCCGGTGATCGCGATCTTGTGGTCGGCGCCGGCAGCCATCGCCACCACGCCGCCACCCTCGTCGCCGGTACCGGTACTGGCATTGTTGCTGAACGTGGAATCAACGATCGTCAGATCGCTGTGCGCACCGCGCAGGAATATCGCGCCGCCGGTACGTGCCCGGTTGTCGCGAAATGTGGCACGGGCAATCGATACACCGCCGGCCGAGTTGATGGCGCCGCCGTTGGCGGTCGGATTGCCCAGCGTATCGGCGGGCCCGGCAAAGCCGTTCTGCAGGGTCATGCCGTCGATGACGATGCTGCCCGTGCTGTCGATCAGGGCAAAGGTATCGTTGCCGGTGATCGCGCAGACCAGCAGGGGATTATCGACTACCGGGCAACGGATGGTGACGCCGCTGTATGCGGTAAGCGGACGCGTCAGCACGACATTGATCAGGTCCGGGGTCGCCGACGACGGATCGCGCACGAATTCGATGATGTCCGGCCCTTCATTGCCGTCGAGGCAGTCGCCGCGCGTGAGGTTCGCCGTCCCGTTGCGCGCGGTCTCCAGCGCCTCGCGCAACGTACACTCGCCGTCGCCGGCCGCTGCCTGCAGGACGAGCGGATCGGCGGCGGAATTCACATAAATGATGTTCTCCGCCGCCGTCGCCGCGGCAGGAAGCCCCAGCAGGATCAGCAACGACGCCACACGCCATGCGGCCGGTCGCGACCGGCGACGCAGGGCCAGCAGCGCCAGCAGAAGACTGCCGGACCCGACGGCACCGCCGAGACTGTCGCTGCTGATGCCGCGGCGGCTTTCACTGTTGACGTGCGCGATCCCGCTCACCGTGCCGCCGGGAGCGGCAATTCCACCGGTACTCCAGGCGAGGCGGTAGGTAACGTTGGTTTCGCCGTAGAACCCGCGCGGCGGCGTGAACAGGATGGCTTCCTGCAGGCCGACCGGGAGATCGGCAAGGTTCGGGCAGCTGGCGATGTCGACCACCGGCACGCCCGGGTGTGCCAGCTGGTAGCCGGCAACATCGCTGCTGGCCACTACCGCGCGGGCGCCGGCCCGTTCGACCGCCAGCACTTCCAGTGACCACTGCGTATAAACGGCATCGCCAATGTCGTTGCTCGCCACATCAAAACATTTCGTCTGATCGATGAAGGTCGTCACCGAGTCATCCACCCGGCGACCGATCTGGTATTCGACCGCACCGATGTCGCAGTCCGCATCGACGAACGACAGCCGCTCGAGATTGCGCTGGTCGCGGTCAGAGCACCGGAATTGTTCCTGTGTGCTCGCACCGCGCGAAACCAGACGGATCTCTGCCGGATCGTTCACGTCCAGCGGATATACCGGCAGATAAACTCCGTCGACGGCATCGAAGGCATTCACCAGATAGCCGACTGCCGGCTGGGCTGCCGTCAGCTGGTAGTTCGTATTCAACGGCGTGGCTATCGAATAGATGCCGCCCTCACAGGCAGTCGTGTCGTCGTAGTAGTTGCGATTGAAATTGTTGGCATCCGGCATGCTGCCGGACAACTCGCAATCCAGATCGCCGCCCCCGGTATTCATGGCCAGCAGCGAGTTGTCGATCACCGTCCGCGCCGGATTCACGACACTGACGCCGCCGGTGCCGGTCACAGCGGAATTTTCCAGCATCGTCACGTTCTTGATCGACAACCGTGCCGTCTCGGGCGGCGTACTCGATACCGATGCAAATTCGAGAGTGGCGCGATTGGCGGCAGCATTGCCGCTGAACGTGGCATTGACGACGCCCAGTTGCGCATCCGTGCTGCCGGTATAGGCGGCATTAGGGCCGACGTAGATGGCACTGCCGATGGTCGCCGCGTTGTTCACCAGGGACGCCCGGTCAAGCAACAGGGTGCCGCTTCCGGCCTGGTATACGCGCGGCAGGGCATCCGGATCGGGAACCGACTGCGGATTGAAATAGATCGCCCCGCCATTGCCCGCCGCCTGATTGCCATCGGTGGCCGGTGCGCGGCCGAACGTGACGTCAAGCAGCTCTACACGCGGGCTGATCGCCGCGACGGCGCCACCGTCGCGGGTCGCCGCGTTGCCGAAGAACCGGATGCGTTCGCCTTTCAGCGAACCAAAGACGTCGACAAAGATGCCGCCGCCGTCACGGGCCGTGTTGCCGCTGATCAGCACATCGGTCATTTCCACCGAGCCGCCGGCGAAAAGCGCGCCGCCGTCACCGGTACCCGCATCACCGCCCTGCAACTGCAGCTTCGAGATGCTGATCGTCCGGTCCTCGGCCAGCACCAGCAGGCGGTTGGTACCGCCGGCCGAGATGATGCTCGCGTCGCCGGCACCGAACAGGTCGATGCGGGCATCGATCACCAGCTCGGTATCGAGCACATGCGTGCCCTCCGGCAGCATCACCGTATCGAACGACGAACCGTCCTTGCAGCCGTCGCCGGCATTGCGCTGGTCAAGGCGATCGATCTCAAGCTGGATCTGTTCCAGCACATCAAGCACCGCGTCGTACACGCGCTGCACGTCGGCCAGATAAACCTTGTTGTCCGGCAAGGCATCGATGTCGGTACGCACATCATTGACTTCGGTCACAACGGCATCCCTCGCCGTCGTTTGCGCACCGGCCGCCGGCGTGTGGGCCTCGAGTTCGGCGGCCATCAGGGACAGCAGGGACTGCAGGTCGCCGCGCGGGTAATACTCACCTGCGAACTGGAGACGCCCGTCGATTTCTTCCTTGAGGGTGTCGCGCTCGGTGGTGATCTGGCTCTTGTTGCCGTCGCGCAGCAGCAGGGAAGTGGCCCGCGTCGACGCCTGCACCGCCTCGCGCAACGAACAGAGGCCGTCGACCGCCGTCAGGTCCGCCGTGGTAGTGACCTCGATGGTCGCGGCCCGGGCGGCAGTCATCGCCAGCCCGGACGCCAACAGGGCGAAAAGACATGCCCGCAACCGGTTCATTCAGGATCTCCCAGAGAGCCGGGGTTGCCCCCGCTGATTCTTGTTCTTGGCCGGCGCCGGAGAGGCGTCGTGTGCATTGTTCTTGTTGTGGGCCCGGCGCTCCCGGTCACCGACTGACCCGGTGGCCGTTCCGGTAACCCGCAGGCAGGCCCGGGACCGGGTTTCCCGCAGGGCAGTCTACCGTTGCGCGGCGCGGCGCTAGTGTTGGACTTTTGTTAAGTCCCGGCAAGGAGTTACCGCAACCGCAACACCTGCCGTCAGCCCCCGATCACCTGGCGGACGAAGGGCACCGTCAGTCGTCTTTTGTGCACGCCGGCCTGACGTTCCAGCTCACCGAGCAGGGCCACCAGATCAGCCAGCCGGCGGCTGCTGCGGGTCAACAGATAACGGGCGGTTTCGGGCGGCAGTTCCAGGCCCCGGCGCCCGGCGCGGAAGGACAGCACCGCCAGCCTGGCCGCATCGTCGAGGGCGGCCATGCCCACCACCAGGCCGGAAGACAGCCGGGAGACCAGGTCCGGCAGGATGAATCCGCTGGCCGGCGGAGGACCGGACGCCGCGAACAGCAAACGGCCGCCGGCGGCGCGCATTGCATTGAAAAGATGAAAAAAGGCTTCTTCCCAGCGCCGATCTCCGGCGAAACGGTCGACATCATCAATGCATACCAGTCCCCCGTCGCCGACCAGCCCGTCCAGCAGTCCGGGGCCGCCGGCCGCCAGCGCCTCCGCCGCCAGATAGAAGGCCGGGACCTGCCGGCGGATCTCGGCATCAATGGCCGCTTCCAGCAGGTGGGTGCGCCCGGAGTCGGCACCTCCCCAAAGCCAGACACAGGGTTCGCTGCCCGCCAGCAACGCGCGGACAGCCGCCAGCGCCTCGGGGTTGGCACTGTCCAGAAAGGCATCGAGGGTATTGCCGTCGCGCAGGGCAACCGGCAACGGCAACTGCTCCTTCATCGCTCAGGGCGCGGCAGCGAGTCTGGCATCGAGGGTCTGCAGGGTACCGTCGGCGATTGGCGTGCCGATCTCGGCGAAACGGCCGTCGGCCCCCATGGCCTGCACCAGACGCGACGGCTCGCCGGCCAGCAGGAGCAGCAGCGTGGCGCCCTCGGCGGAGAGCGTCTCGAGCGTCGCCTCCTTCACCAGCGGCAGTCCCGACAGCCAGCGCTCCAGTCCCGCATAGGCTTCGAGGCCCGCGATCCCGGTCACCCGCAGGCGCAGCAGCCTGGCCTGATCCGCCCGCGGCGCGACGGCGTAACGGGCACCCAGACGATCTGCCGCCTGGGCCACCAGTTCGCGCAGTGCCGTGAACTCGTCGGCCGCGACGACCTCCAGGGTCTCGCCGACACCGTCGATCCGCAGCACGCCGTTGATGTGCGGACGACCACCGGCCGGCGCCAGGGTCGCCAGCAGGGCAATGCGCGCGCCGGCCGGTGGCTGGGTGTCGCCGGGCGACGGGAGCACCGCCGGCAGGCCGCGCTCGCCGACGGCGTCGATCAGCGTGTCGGCCTGTACCGTGCCGAGAGCCAGCAGGGTGCCGGCGGTTTCCCCGCGTACCACCCAGACATGCACCGGCGGCCGGCTGTCGCTCCAGATCGGGGCCCCGGCCCGGTTGAGTACGGCGCGGACCCCGGCCGGATCGAACTCCAGACGCAGACGCAGCCCGGACAGCAGGGGATCCACTGCCTGGCCGGCCGGTCGCTGCGCCGGCGCTTCGTAACGGAAGGAACCCAGCAGGGAGTCGCCCTTGCGCAATTCGGGCTGGATGGCCGGCAGGGCCAGCACGCTGCGCTGGCCGGCCACCTTGACCAGCACCTGGCGCAGGCCTTCGCCGACGGCGCGACTGCGCTCGGCGGCCGACTGCCCGGAAACCGGCACCAGCGCCTCGTACAGTCCGCCGACTTCGGCCGCCGGCGACGGGACTGCCGCCAGGGCAAGGAACAGCAACGGCAACGCACGCAGCAAACGGCTCATCGACGTACCAGCAGAAGGAATAAACGGAAGAGGCGCACAACAGTAGCGACGCACCCCGGGAGCTGCAACAACGCGGCAGGCAGAACGCCGGCCATGACCTGCTAGAATGCGCGCCCTCCCCGCCAGCCCGCCGGACCGCTTCCATGACCGATTCGCGCAAACCTTCCCTGAGCTACAAGGATGCGGGGGTCGACATCGATGCCGGCGATGCGCTGGTCGACCGCATCAAGCCGGTGGCAAAGCGCACCGCGCGCCCGGAAGTAATGGGCGGACTCGGCGGCTTCGGGGCACTGTGTTCGCTGCCGGCGAAATACCGCGAGCCGGTCCTGGTCAGCGGCACCGACGGCGTCGGCACCAAGCTGAAGCTTGCAATGGACCTGCGCCGCCACGACACCATCGGCATCGATCTCGTCGCCATGTGCGTGAACGATCTCGTGGTCTGCGGCGCCGAGCCGCTGTTCTTCCTCGACTATTACGCCACCGGAAAACTCAACGTCGACACCGCCGCCAGCGTAATCACCGGCATCGGCAGGGGCTGCGAACTGGCCGGCTGCGCGCTGGTCGGCGGCGAAACGGCCGAGATGCCGGGGATGTACCACGGCGAAGACTACGATCTCGCCGGTTTCGCGGTCGGCGTCGTCGAAAAATCGAAAATCATCGATGGCAAGACCGTCGCCGCCGGCGACGTGATCCTCGGCATCGCCTCCTCCGGTCCGCATTCGAACGGCTACTCGCTGGTGCGCAAGATCGTCGAGGTCGCGCAAGCCGACCTGACGCAGAAAGTCGGCGGCGTGCCGCTGGCCGACGCACTGATGGCGCCGACCCGCATCTACATCAAGCCGCTGCTGGCGCTCTGCGCCGAACTCCCGGTGAAGGCCATGGCGCACATCACCGGCGGCGGCATCACCGGCAACCTGCCGCGCGTGCTGCCGGAAAAAACGCGCGCCGTCATCGACACGAAATCCTGGCCGCGGCCGGCCGTTTTCGCCTGGCTGAAGGAACAGGGCGGCGTGGCGGAAGACGAGATGTACCGCACCTTCAACTGCGGCATCGGCATGTGCGTGGTGGTCGCCGCCGGCGATGCCGCACGCGCGCAGGCGCTGCTGCAGGCAGCCGGCGAAACGGTCAGCGTCATCGGCCGCATCGAGAAGGCACCGGACGCCGACGAGCCGTACGTCGAACTCGCCGGCCTCTGAGCATGGCGTTGCCGTTCCGCCTGGCGGTGCTGGTTTCGGGAAGCGGCAGCAACCTGCAGGCCTTCATCGACCGCATTGCCGACGGTTCGCTGCCGGCCACCATCGCCGTCGTCGTCAGCAACAAACCGGGCGTGCCGGCGCTGGAACGGGCGCAGCGTGCCGGCATCGCCACCGAAGTCGTCGATCACCGCGCGTTTGCCGACCGGGCAGCCTTCGATGCCGCACTGGCCGACGCCATCGACCGTCATGCGCCGGACGCGGTGATCCTCGCCGGCTTCATGCGCATCCTCACACCGGCCTTCGTTCGTCACTACCATGGCCGGCTGCTGAACGTACACCCGTCGCTGCTGCCGAAATATCCCGGTCTGGACACCCATGCCCGCGCCCTCGCTGCCGGCGATGCGGAACACGGCAGCAGCGTGCATTTCGTCACCGAGGAACTGGACGGGGGGCCGGTGGTCGCACAGGCATGCGTGCCCGTACTGCCCGACGATTCCGCCGACACCCTGCGCGCACGGGTGCAGCAGGCCGAACACCGCCTGTATCCGCTGGTGGCCGGCTGGCTGGTCAGCGGACGCTTGCACCTGACCGCACAGGGCGTCACGCTCGACGGCGTCCCGCTGGCCAGCGCCGTACGCAACCCCTGACGTCGCCATGATGCCCCTGCCCGCCGCCCGGTCCGTTGCCCGCCTCTGCTGCGCGCTCTTGCTGTGCGGCCTGCCGTCTGCCGTTCCGGCTGCCGGCGACGCGCCACTGCCGCTGGCCACGCTCTCGCCGTTCACCGCCGGCTACGAGGTGCGCCTCAACAACCTGCCGTTCAAGGCGCGCGCCACCCAGTCGCTGGTTCCGCTCGGCGGCGATCGCTGGCGGCTGGAACTGAATCTGGAATCGCTGCTGCTCGACACCGTCGAGCGCGCGGATTTCCGCTGGGACGGCGCGAACTGTCACGCGATTCCCGAGCATTACCACTACCTGCGCCAGGGCGTCGGCCGCGACCGCCGGCTGGACCTGCGTTTCGATTTCGCCAACCGGGTGGCAGTCCGCAACGACGGCCGGAAAACGAGCACCTTCCCGATCAGCGAACGGACCGAAGACAAACTCGGCCACACACTGGCACTGGCCTGCCGCATCGCGCGCGGTGCCCGCGGCGATCTCGCCGTCGACGTTGCCTGGGACAAGCAGGTGCAGCATTTCGACTACCGCGTGGCCGCCGGCGAAGAGTCCGTCGTCACGCCGTCCGGAACCTGGCGCGCCATACGCTTCGAACGCAAGCGCGTCGACAGTGACCGCGTCACCATGTCCTGGATAGCTGCCGACGCCAACTGGCAGGCAGTGAAAATGCAGCACACCGAAGGCGACGGCAACCTGCTGCAGCTGCGCCTGCTGCGCTTCGATCCGGCCGGCAGCCATGCAGCGCCACGCTGATCTCCGCCACCGGCTGCACGCCGGCATACTGCTGCTGTGGGCCGCGCTCTGCGGCACGCCCGCCGCCGCCGAAGAAACAGCCGGGCTGCGGCCCTTCCACGCCACCTACGCTGCCTCGCTCAACGGCATGCCACTCGGGTTTGCCGTCACCCTGGAATTGACCGGGATGGGCGCCAACCAGTGGAACCTGGCCCTTGCGGCCTCCTCGGCAATGGTCAAATACCGCGAGCAGAGCCAGTTCCGCTGGCAGGACTGCGCGTCGATTCCGCAACGTTACCGCTACGATTTCTCCGGCTTCGGCATCTCGCGCAAGCTGTGGCTGGATTTCGACCACGACAAGCGGCGCGCGAACGGCGAATCGCGCAAAGGACCCCTGACGTACGACTTCCCCGCCGATGCCACCGACGAACTCAGCCTGACCTTCGCCGCCCGCTGCCAGTTCGCCCGCGGTGCCAGCGAGGCGCAATTCAACGTCGCCACCACCAACGGCATGAAGCACTACACCTACCGCTACGAAAAGCGGGAAGAGGTCGACACGCCGTGGGGAAAGATCGAGACGATGCGGATCGAACGGGTCCGCAAGGCCGGCGATAAACGACGCAGCACCTTGTGGGTGGCACCGTCGCTGGGCTACCTGATGGTGAAGATGGAGCACGTCGAGAAGCTCGGCGTGCGCGGCTCGATCTCGCTCAAGAAACTGGAAATGGCGGATGCCGCGGCACCACCGGCGCTGACGAAGGCGGGCGCCCCCTGAGCCGGGCCGCGGTCAGGCGCGCGGCAGGGTGACGCCCTTCTGGCCCTGGTACTTGCCGCCGCGATCCTTGTACGACACCTCGCAGACCTCGTCGCTCTCGTAGAAGAGCATCTGCGCCACGCCTTCATTGGCGTAGATTTTTGCCGGCAGCGGCGTGGTGTTGGAAAACTCGAGCGTCACGTGTCCTTCCCATTCCGGCTCGAGCGGCGTCACGTTGACGATGATGCCGCAGCGCGCATAGGTGCTCTTGCCCAGGCACACGGTCAGCACGCTGCGCGGTATGCGGAAGTACTCGACGGTACGCGCCAGGGCGAACGAGTTCGGCGGAATGATGCAGACGTCGCCCTTCACGTCGACGAAGCTGCGCGGATCGAACTCCTTCGGATCGACGATGGTGCTGTTGATGTTGGTGAACACCTTGAATTCGTCGGCACAGCGCACGTCGTAACCGTAACTGGACACGCCGTAGGAAATCAGCTTTTGGCCCTTCGATTCGCGGACCTGGCGGGCCTCGAACGGCTCGATCATTCCGTGCTCGCGCGCCATGCGCGTGATCCAGCGGTCGGACTTGATGGCCATCGGCCTGCTCCCTGGTGAAATTCGCGTGAATGCCGGGCGTTGCGCCGGCTTCTCCGTCTTCCGGACCCTGCCGGACGGCGCGCTATGATACATGGCCCCGCGGCAGACCTGCCAAGGAGCCCGGACCCGGGAGCGACCCCATGAACCTGCTGCATACCGGCAAGGACCTGCGCCGACTGAACGAAATCGGCGGCGTACTCTGGAAGTACGGCTTCAGCGACCTCGCCGAACGGCTCGACATCCATTCCTCCCCCGACAATCCACGGCTGTTCCGCTTCCGCATCCCGAAGGAAATCGCGGTGTTGTCCACCGCCGAACGGATGCGGCGGGCGCTGGAGGAAATGGGCCCGACCTTCGTCAAGCTCGGGCAGATCCTTGCCACCCGTGTCGACCTGTTCCCGCCGGACGTGATCCACGAGCTGGAAAAACTGCAGGACCATGTGCCGGCGGTGCCGTTCGCCACACTGCGCCCGCAGGTCGAGGCCGCCCTCGGCCAGCCGGTCGATCGCCTGTTTCCGCAGATCGACGAAAAGCCGCTGGGATCGGCGTCGATGGCACAGGTGCACCGGGCCCGGACCCGGCGCGGGGAAGAAGTCGTCCTCAAGATCCAGCGGCCGGACATCGGCCCGGTGATCGAGACCGATCTGCGCCTCATGGACTATTTCGCCCGCATCCTGCACAGCCAGTTCGTCGAACTGCGCCGCTACCGGCCGGTGGAACTGGTGGAGGAATTCCGCCGCTCGCTGACCCGCGAACTCGATTTCACGCAGGAAGCACGCAACGCCGAACGGATCGCCGAGAACCTCAAGGTGTTCGAATGGCTGAAAGTACCGCGCGTCTATCGCGAATACACCAGCGCGACGCTCAACGTGCAGGAATTCGTCGACGGCATCCCGGCGCGCAACATCAAGGCCATCGACGCTGCCGGCCTCGACCGCAAGCTGATCGCCCGCCGCGGCTGCCGGGTGATCTGGAAATCAATCTTCGAGGACGGCTTTTTCCACGCCGACCCGCACCCCGGCAACATCATCCTGCTGCCCGGCAACCGCATCTGCCTGATCGATTTCGGCATGGTCGGCAAGGTGTCGGCACAGCGCCGCGAACAACTCGTGCGGCTGATCAAGGGCATCGTCATGCAGGACGCCAACCTGGGCGCCTCGGTGCTGATCGAATGGGCCGAGGGCATCGAGATCAACGCCCCGCAACTGGTCTCCGACTGCGAAGACCTGATGGCCAACTACTACGGCCTGAAGCTCGCCCAGGTCGACATCGCCAAGCTGCTGCTGGACGTGATCGCGGTGGTGCAGCGGCACGACCTGCAGTTCCCGCCGGACATCGCCCTGCTGTCGAAGGCGGCACTGACGCTGGAAGGTTTCGGGCGCGGACTGGATCCGGACATCGACCTCATTTCCGAGGCCGAACCGATGCTGCTGAAGATGTTCCGCGACCGCTACAACCCGGTGAAACTCGCCCGCAAGCTGGGCAACACCGCCCTGCGCATCGTCGACCGGCTGTACGAAGAGCCGGCGGCCAACATGGCCAGTTTCCGCGCACCGCGCACGCCGCAGGTGACGCCGCGCCAGATGAGCGCCTTCGTCACCCGGCTGGAAAAAGCGCAGCACCGCAACATGATCGGGATCCTGGTGGCCGGGCTCTCGGTGAGCTCGGCCGTCCTGCTTTCCGCCACCACCGGGCCGACGGTGTTCGGCTTCAGCGTACTGCACATCCTCGGTACGCTGGGCATGATCGGCGTGTGGTTCGGTTTCTGGTGGCTGCTCGGCTCGATGTGGCAGGCGCGCAAGGAACGGCTGTGAGCGTCACGCGATGAAAAAACCGGGCCTCAGCCCGGTTTTTTTTCGACCATCGCACCGGCGTCCCCGGTGTCGTCCGGCAAATGCCGCAGACCGAACGCCGAGACCATCGCCGGCCGGTGCTGCAGGTGCGTGTCCAGTCGTGCCAGCCAGGCCTTGCGGTAACGGTAGAACGGGATGGTCGGATACAGGTGATGCATCAGGTGGTAGTTCTGGTACACCAGCAACGGCGTGAGCAGCCATTCCCAGCCGCGGCGGACGGTGGTGGCCTTGTAGCGATCCTGCTTTTCGGTCGTTTCGTGCGGCCAGTGCGGCAGGTACATGAAGGTGAAGCAGATCATCCACGCCATGAAGCGCGTCGGGATGAACCACAGGAACAGCATTTCCCAGGGAAAGAAGAACGCCAGCACGATGAGTACGAAGAAGGGCACCGTCAGGTCGTACCAGATGCGCGCGTGGTTGTTGCGCGGAATGTCGGTCTGGTAGAGCTGGAAGTAGTGCGAATAGCGGATGTCCCACCAGAACCACATCCAGAATGCGTTCTTCCAGTCCTTCGCGATGTCGTGGTCCGGATCCATCGGCCCCTGGTTCAGGTACTTGTGGTGCTGCATGTGCATGACGCGCAATGCATGTCCGGTGGAAAGCGGCACCGCCGGCAACACGGTGACGAACAGCAGCAGTTCGTTCAGCCAGCCCACGCGCGACAGCGAACGGTGCATGCCGTCGTGCGACGGACTGAAGATGCCGTAGAACGCGAAGCAGCAGACCAGGCAGCCGGCCCACATCGGCAGCCCGCCGGTCAGCACGCCGTACCAGGACAGGGCGATCGCGGCATGGCAGCCGAGCATCATCAACACCGTCGGCCAGGCAATCAGCGGCTTGATCTTCAGGCGCTGGAAATAGGCTTCGTCGTTGATACGGGCGGTCATGCGGCTCCCCGGCAGGGCATCGTGAAGGCAAGCTGCATCAGACCCGACGGTCACGGCAAGGCCGCAGGGCCGGCCCTGCCAAGGGGGAGGCTTTTGCTGCCAGCCGGTCTCAGTGCGGCGGCCGGTACTGCTGTACCCCGCCGGATCCGGCGGGCGGCTCCGGGTCGTCGGCCTGGACGATCTTCGGGAAGGCCTGTTTCTTCGCCACCGGCCGTACTGCCAGCCGGGCGGCCAGACGCACGGCGATCTGCCGGTAGGCCTGTGCCAGCGGACCGTCCGGCTCGGCGACCACCGTCGGCCGGCCGCTGTCGGCCTGCTCGCGGATCTTCCGGTCCAGCGGCAGGCTGCCCAAAAGCTCGCTGCCGTATTCCCGCGCGATCCGTTCGCCGCCGCCCTCGCCGAAAATGTGCTCCACATGGCCGCAGTTCGAGCAGACATGCATCGCCATGTTCTCGATCACGCCCAGCACCGGGATGTCGACCTTGCGGAACATCTCGATGCCGCGGCGCGCGTCCATCAGCGCGATGTCCTGCGGCGTGGTGACAATCACCGCGCCGGCCACCGGAATGCGCTGCGCCAGCGTGAGCTGCACGTCGCCGGTGCCCGGCGGCATGTCGATGATCAGGTAGTCCAGATCGCTCCACAGCGTCTGCAGGGTGAGCTGCTGCAGGGCACCCGACAGCTTGGGCCCGCGCCAGACGATGGCCGTGACCTGGTCGGCCATGAAGCCCATCGACATTGCCTGCACGCCGTGAGCGACGATCGGCACGAAATATTTCTCTTCCTTCACGCCCGGCCGCTGGCCGAACGGCACGCCCAGCATCATCTGCTGGCTGGGGCCGGTGACGTCGGCGTCGAGGATGCCGACCCGCGCGCCTTCGGCAGCCAGCGCCAGCGCGAGATTGACCGAGGTGGTCGACTTGCCGACGCCGCCCTTGCCGGAAGCGACGACGATGACGTTCTTCACCGCGTCGAGGCTGGCGAAACCCTGCTGCGCCTGGTGCGGCTGGATCTTCGGCTCGATGGCCACCTGCACCTGTTCGGCACCGGCTGCCACCGCGGCATCGGCCACGGCCTGTGCCAGTGCGTCGCGGATGCCGGCGCAGGGAAAGCCCGGTCGCAGCACGACGTGCACGGCCTTGCCGTCGACCCGTACCTCGACGGCGACCGCCGCCGCCTCCAGCGTGTCGCCCAGCACCGGCAGGGCAACGGCCCGCACGGCCTTCGCGACGCGTTTTTCCAGACTGCCGAACATCGTTGCACCCCTTGCTGCGCGAGCCGGCATTCTAGCGGCCCGCACCGCCCCCGCCGCGCCGCGCCCGCGCTTTTCCTCTACTATTTCCCGCCTCCGGCTCCTGCCCCGGCAGCATGCCGCCCCCCGAACCGCGCCATCCCGGACCCATGACCAGCCGTCGCATCCTCGTCACCAGCGCCCTGCCGTACGCCAACGGGCCGATCCACCTCGGCCACCTGCTGGAGTACATCCAGACCGATATCTGGGTGCGCTTCCAGAAAATGCGCGGGCACGCCTGCACCTACGTCTGCGCCGACGATGCCCATGGCGCCGCGATCATGCTGCGTGCGGAAAAGGAAGGCATCACGCCGGAACAACTGATCGCCCGGGTAAAGGTCGAACACGAACGCGATTTCGCGGACTTCCTGATCCGCTTCGACAACTACCACTCGACCCACTCCGACGAGAACCGCGCGCTGTCCTCCAGGCTGTACCTGCAGCTGCGCGCCGCCGGCGCCATCATCAGCAAAAACATCACCCAGCTGTACGATCCGCAGAAGCAGATGTTCCTCGCCGACCGCTTCGTCAAGGGCGAGTGCCCGCGCTGCGGCACGCCGGACCAGTACGGCGACAACTGCGAGAGCTGCGGCGCCACCTACGCCGCGCACGAGCTGAAGAATCCGAAGTCGACGGTGTCCGGCGCCGTGCCGGTACTGAAGGAAGTCGAGCAGCTGTTCTTCGACCTGCCGAAGTACCGCGACATGTTGCGCGAATGGACCCGTTCGGGGACGCTGCAACCGGAAATCGCCAACAAGCTGGCCGAATGGCTGGGCGACGAACTGCGGCCCTGGGACATCTCGCGCGAAGCGCCGTACTTCGGCTTCGAAATCCCGGACAAACCGGGCAAGTATTTCTACGTCTGGCTGGACGCGCCGATCGGCTACATGGCCAGCTTCGAAAACCTCTGCGCACGCACGCCCGGCCTGACGTTCGACGATTACTGGGCGAAAGATGCCGAAGGCAGGACCGAGCTCTATCACTTCATCGGCAAGGACATCGTGAACTTCCACGGCCTGTTCTGGCCGGCCATGCTCCGGGGCGCCGGCTACCGCACGCCGACCGCCATCTACGCGCACGGCTTCGTGACGGTGAACGGCCAGAAGATGTCGAAGTCGCGCGGCACCTTCATCATGGCGCGCACCTATCTGGACCACCTCGATCCGCAATACCTGCGCTACTACTTCGCCGCCAAGCTGAACGGCAGCGTGGAAGACTTCGACATCAACCTCGACGACTTCACGCAGCGGGTGAATGCGGACCTGGTCGGCAAGCTGGTGAACCTGGCCAGCCGCAGCGCCGGCTTCATCAACAAGCTCGGCGGACAGATGTCCGCCGAGCCCGGCAACGCCGCGCTGATCGCCGAAACGCAGGCCGCGGCGGAAAACCTTGCCGCCCTGTACGAGGCGCGCGAATTCGGCAAGGCCACGCGCGAAATCATGGCGCTGGCCGACAAGGCCAACCAGTACATCGCCGATGCCGCGCCCTGGTCGCTGGCCAAACAGCCCGGCAACGAGGAAAAAGTACGCGCCGTCTGTTCCGACGCACTCAACCTCTATCGCCTGCTGATGCTCTACCTGAAACCGGTACTGCCGCAGCTGGCCATGGACAGCGAGCAGTTCCTGAACATCCTGCCGCTGCAGTGGGCCGACGCCAGCAAACTGCTGCACAACCATCTCATCAAC
Organism: Pseudomonadota bacterium; assembly: GCA_049323295.1. Classification (GTDB taxonomy): domain Bacteria; phylum Pseudomonadota; class Gammaproteobacteria; order Pseudomonadales; family JADFDG01; genus JADFDG01. The sequence continues at coordinate 39,250 of JBMOON010000031.1, read as the reverse complement.
GAGTTCAAGCCGCTGATGCAGCGGGCCGACGCCACGCAGGTACAGAAAATGGTCGACGCGTCCAGGGACAACCTCGAAACCGCCGCAGCGAAACCCGCAGCTGCGCCTGCCGCAAAGCCGGAAACCGGCGACGGCATCGCCCCGACCATCGCCATCGACGATTTCACGAAGGTGGACCTGCGCATCGCCCGCATCGTCGCTGCCGCGGACGTGCCCGGCGCCGACAAGCTGCTGCAGCTGACGCTGGACCTGGGCAACGAGCAGCGCAACGTGTTCGCCGGCATCAAGAGCGCCTACGGCGAACCGGAAAAACTCGTCGGCCGCCTGACCGTCATGGTCGCCAACCTCGCGCCGCGCAAGATGAAGTTCGGCATGAGCGAAGGCATGGTGCTGGCCGCCGGCCCCGGCGGCAGCGAGATCTTCCTGCTGTCGCCGGACAGCGGCGCGCAACCGGGCATGCGCGTGAAATAACGATCTCCGCCACCGGCATGACCACGGCTGCGCTGATCGCCCGCATCGACGCCCTGCTGCCGCAGACGCAGTGCGAAAAATGCGGCCACCCGGGCTGTCGCCCCTACGCGGAAGCGGTCGCCGCCGGCGAAGCGCACAACAAATGCCCGCCCGGTCGCCAGCAAACCGCCGACGCGCTGGCGCAGCTGCTGCAGCGCCCCGCACTGCCGCTGGATGCCAAACCGGAAGACACCGTCCGCCGCGTGGCGGTGATCCGCGAAGCCGAGTGCATCGGTTGCACCAAATGCATCGCCGCCTGCCCGGTGGATGCCATCGTCGGCGCCGCCCTGCAGATGCACACCGTGATCGCCGATCACTGCACCGGCTGCGATCTCTGCCTGCCGCCCTGCCCGGTCGACTGTATCGATCTGCGCCCACTCGCCGACCAGCAGCCGGTCGATCGCGCGACCGCCGACCTGTCGCGCCGCCGCCACGACAGCCGCAATGCACGCCTCGCGCACGAGCGGCAACTTCACGCGGCGCGGCGACCGACAGGCTCGCCGCCGGCCGCCGGCACTGCGGAAAACCCCTATGCAGCGGCGGCAAGCAACACCGGCAAACTGCGGACAGCGGCCGCCATGGCGCAAAAACAATACCGCGAAGCGCAACAGGCCCTGGCCCGCGCCGAGCGGGCAGGCAACCCGGAGCTTGCCGCGATGCGCGCACGGGTCGAGGCACTGCGGATCAAGGCGGAGGCCGCGGCAAGAGCGCTCCCGCCGGCCTGAACAACAAGGGAGAACCGATGAAACCCGCCCTGCGGCGCCGACTGTTCGCCCTTGCCGCGCTCCTGCTGGTCACGCTGGCCTGGCTGCGGCCGGGCATCGATCACTCGCCGTGGACGATGTTCCGCCTGTTCGATGCCGACGTGCGCGTCGACAACTTCCGGCACATGGAGCGCATCTTCCCGGCGCGGGAACTGGCTGCCAGCACCTCCCCGTACGAGTTTCCGCGCGCCGACCGTCCGCTGCCGGTGTATTACGACTTCGACGGCGCCACCCACGTGGTCACCGACTTCCTCAACCGCACGCACACCACCGGCCTGCTGGTGCTGCGCGACGGTGCGATCCTGCGCGAGGAATACCGGCTGGGCGCCACGACGGAATCGCGCTTCACGTCCTGGTCGGTGGCCAAGAGCGTGGTGGCGACCCTGGTCGGCATCGCCCTGCAGGACGGCGCCATCCGGTCGCTCGACGACAGGGTCGTCGCCTATGCCCCGGAATACACGGGCACGGCCTGGGAGCAGGTCAGCATCCGCGACCTGCTGCGCATGGCCAGCGGCATTGACTTCGACGAGCGCTACGACACGCACTTTTCCGACATCCAGCGCGTATTCCACTCCGCCTTCCTGTTCGGTACGCCGATCGACGAAGCCGTGCGCGCCTATGGCGAACGCCCGGCGGAATTCGCGCCGGGTACCCGCCTGCACTACATCTCGATCAACACCCAGGTGCTGGCGCACGTCCTGCGCCGCGCCACCGGGCAGTCGCTGGTCGACTATGCGCAGCAGCGACTGTGGCAGCCGCTGGGCATGCAGGACACCGCCCTGTGGAACCTCGACGACGAAGGCACCGAGCTGGCCTACTGCTGCCTGAACGCCACCCTCCGCGACTACGCCAAGCTGGGGCAGCTCTACCTGCAGCAAGGGGTCTGGAACGGTACGCGGCTGCTGCCGGCCGACTGGGTCCGGGAAAGCACCCGGCGCGGCGAACCCTGGCTCCAGGCCGGGGCAGCAGCTCCCGAACGGGGCTACGGCTATCACTGGTGGGTGCCGCCCGGAGCCGATAGTGAGTACTTCGCCAACGGCATCTGGGGGCAGTCGATCTGGGTCGACGAAAAACGCCGGATCGTGATCGTGAAAACCAGCGTCGATCCCGACTTCGAGGCCCACATGCCGGAAACCATTGCCGCCATGCGCGGTATTGCCCGCGGCCTGGAGGCCCCGGCAACGGCGGCCCTGCCCTGACGGGCCGGCCAGCAAAAATCAGAGATTTCAGTGGCCTTGGCCCCCGTTTCCCTGTATTAAGGCGGTCGGGCGCCGGCCAATACGGCCAGCTCCCAAGGGCAAGCCAGCCGGTCGGCTGGTTGATTCAAGTTTCGAGGAAAGCAAGCTCATGGCAGGTCAGGTCAACGGCGTCGTCAAATGGTTCAACGACGAGAAGGGTTACGGTTTCATTTCGCGTGAAGGCGGTCCGGATGTGTTCGTACACTTCCGCGCCATCAACGGCTCCGGCCGTCGTACGCTGAAAGAAGGCCAGAAGGTCACGTTCGATGTCACGCAGGGCCAGAAAGGTCCGCAGGCCGAGAACGTCACCCCGCTCTAAGTTCGACGCAACACGAAAACCCCGCCCGGGAAACCGCGCGGGGTTTTTCTTTGCCCGGCTGCCGGCCGGACCACCGTTTCCCACCCCCCGGCAGCCTGCTAGGGTGGAGATGACGTCCCCGCGGGGAAGCACCGCATGTCAGTCGAAACCTGGGAACTGCTCAGCTACATCGTGACCGTCGTCGGCCTGCCGCTGGCGATCCTCGTGTTCGCCTTCGAGCAGCGCAAGGAGCGGGAAAACGAGGAGGAAGAGGTCTACCAGCTGCTCTCGGACAACTACCAGGACTTCCTGCGCACCGCCCTCGAGAATCCGGACCTGCGGCTGTTCTCCCGCGAGGAGACGCCGGCGCTGACCGAGGAGCAGCAGGAACGCATGCTGATCGTCTTCAACATGCTGGTGTCGCTGTTCGAGCGCGCCTACCTGCTGCTGTACGCCGACCGGATGTCGCCGACCCAACTGCGCCGCTGGCGTTCCTGGGAGGACTACATGCGCGAATGGTGCGGCCGCGCCGACTTCCGTGCCCGGCTGCCGGAACTGCTGAACGGGGAAGACCCCGATTTCGCCGATTACATCCGCCGTCTCGTGGCCGACCTGCCGCCCGCCGGCGGCTAGAATGGCGCCCCCGCGCGCCAGCCCGTCCGCCCCGAGCCCCATGCTGCGACTCACCGAACTCAAGCTGCCCCTGGACCATGGCCTGCCCGGGGAGCAGACCGCGCGGCTGCGCGCCGCCGTATGCGAACGACTGGGCATATCCGGCGATGCCCTGAAAACGCTGCACGTCTTCCGCCGCGGCTACGACGCCCGCAAGCGCGGCCGCATCCAGCTGGTCTACACCGTCGACCTCGACACCGCGGACAACGCCCGGCTGCTGGAAAAATTCGCCGGCGATCCGCACGTCGCGCCGACACCCGACATGACATACCGCCTGCCGGTGCGGGCACCGGCCGGTTTCGGCAACCGGGCCGGCGACGACGGGCAGCGCCCGCTGGTGATCGGATTCGGCCCCTGCGGACTGTTCGCCGCGCTGATCCTCGCCGAGGCCGGTTTCCGGCCGATCGTGCTCGAGCGCGGCAAGGCGGTACGCGAGCGCACGAAGGACACCTGGGGCCTGTGGCGCGAACGCGAACTGGATCCGGAATCGAACGTGCAGTTCGGCGAGGGCGGCGCCGGCACGTTCTCCGACGGCAAGCTGTACAGCCAGATCAAGGATCCGCGACATCTCGGCCGCAAGGTACTGACGGAATTCGTCGCCGCCGGCGCGCCGGAAGAAATCCTCTACGTCAGCAAGCCGCACATCGGCACCTTCCGGCTGGTGAGCATGATCCGGACGATGCGCGAGAAAATCGTCGCACTCGGCGGCGAGATCCGTTTCGGCCAGCAGGTCACCGGCCTGCTGCGCGAGAACGGCGCCGTGGCCGGCGTGCAGTTGCGCGACGGAACCCGGATCGCAGCGCGACACGTCGTGCTGGCCGTGGGCCACAGCGCGCGCGACACCTTCGCCATGCTGCATGCCCGCGGGGTGTACGTCGAAGCCAAGCCGTTCTCGATCGGTTTCCGCGTGGAACATCCGCAATCGATCATCGACCGCGCGCGGTTCGGCGACCAGGCCGGCCACGAACTGCTGGGTGCCGCCGACTACAAGCTGGTGCACCACGCGAAGAACGGCCGCTCGGTGTACAGCTTCTGCATGTGCCCCGGCGGCACGGTGGTTGCCGCCACCAGCGAGCCCGGCCACGTGGTCACCAACGGCATGAGCCAGTATTCGCGCAACGAGCGCAACGCCAACGCCGCCATCGTGGTCGGCATCACGCCGGCGGATTTCCCGTCATCCGACCCGCTGGCCGGCATCGATCTGCAGCGCGACCTGGAAGCCCGCGCCTTCGTGCTCGGCGGCGGCAACTACGACGCACCGGGACAACTGGTCGGCGATTTCCTGGCCAACCGTCCTTCGACCGCCTTCGGTGACGTGCAGCCCTCGTACAAGCCCGGCGTGCGCCTGGTGAATCTCGACGGCCTGTTGCCGGACTACGCCACGCAGGCGATCCGCGAAGCCATGCCCGCCTTCGGCCGGCAGATTCCCGGCTTCGATCGTGCCGACGCGGTCTTCACCGGGGTGGAAACGCGTACCTCGTCGCCGATCCGCATCCGCCGCGATCCGCACACCCTGCAGAGCATCAACACGGCCGGCCTGTATCCGGCCGGCGAAGGTGCCGGCTATGCCGGCGGCATCCTGTCGGCAGCCATCGACGGCATCGAGGTCGCGGAAGCGGTGCTGAAAGCACTCGCGGCGGACCTCGCCCGGAACGCACCGTGACGGCACGGGATGTCGACGTCGCCGTGATCGGCGGCGGTGCCGCCGGACTGATGTGCGCACTGACAGCCGGGCAGCGCGGCCGGCACGTACAGGTGATCGAACACGGCAACCGGGTCGGGCGGAAAATCCTGATGTCCGGCGGCGGCCGCTGCAATTTCACCAACCTGCACACCACGCCGGCGAATTTCCTGTCCGCCAATCCGCACTTCTGCAAATCGGCGCTGGCCCGCTACACGCCGCAGGATTTCCTCGCGCTGGTGCGACGGCACGGCATCGCATACCACGAAAAGGAGCTCGGCCAGCTGTTCTGCGACAACTCGGCGAAGGACATCGTCGATCTGCTGCTGGCCGAATGCCGGGATGCCGGCGTGCAGATCGCCACGCGCCGTACCGTCACCGACGTGCAGAAAACCGCCGACGGCTTCCTGCTGACCACCGGCGACGGCGAACTGACGGCCCGCTCGCTGGTGGTTGCCACCGGCGGCCTGTCGATCCCCACCATGGGCGCCACCGGTTTCGGCTACGATCTCGCCCGCCGGTTCGGGCACGCGCTGCAGCCGACCCGCGCCGGCCTGGTGCCGTTCACGCTGAGCGGGAAAACACAGGAACGCTTCGACGGCCTGAGCGGCGTCTCGCTGCCGGTGACGGTCGCCTGCAACGGCCGGGCGTTCGACAACGCGATGCTGTTCACCCATCGCGGCCTCAGCGGTCCCTCGATGCTGCAGATTTCCTCCTACTGGCAACCCGGCGACGACCTGCACATCGACCTGCTGCCCGGCAGCGACGCCCTCGTCTGGCTGCAGGCGCGGCAACGCGAGCGGCCGGAAGCCTTCCTGCACACCGTGCTGGCCGATGCGCTGCCGAAACGCCTCGCGCAGCGGCTGTGCGATGCCGGCATCGCCGACACCGGCGCCAGCCGGCCGCTGAAGCAGTACCACCTGCCGGAGCTGAAGGCGATCGCCGGCGCACTGAACGATCTGGTGCTGCGTCCGGCCGGCACCGAAGGCTGGCGCACCGCCGAAGTGACGCTGGGCGGCGTCGACACCGGCCGGTTGTCATCGACGACGATGGAGTCGAAGATCGTGCCCGGGCTGTTCTTCGTCGGCGAAGTGGTCGACGTGACCGGACAGCTGGGCGGTTTCAATTTCCAGTGGGCCTGGGCGTCGGGACACGCCGCCGGGCAGGTCGTGTGAGCGGAACAACAGGCGGAGCGCGACGATGAACGAACGCATACCGGTGGGCGACGTCGGCCAGGTGCTCTGGCTGCCGGTCGTTGCCGTGAACAACACCGGCGCCTTCCTCGACTGGGGCCGCCCGAAGGACCTGCTGCTGCCGTTCGGCGAACAGGAAGGCCGCGTCGCACCCGGCGAACACTGCCTGGTGTTCGTCGCCCTGGACGACGAAGACCGGCCCTTCGCCTCGATGAAACTCAACGACTTCATCTTCGACACGTTCGACGAGGGCGACGGGGACAACTATCCGCAGGGAAAACGCGTCGAGCTGGTGATCGCCGGCGAGACCGACCTGGGCATCAAGGCGGTGGTCGACCACCGCTACTGGGGCCTGATCCACCGCGAGGACCTGTTCCGCCCGCTGCGCCGCGGCCAGACGCTGGCCGGCTACATGAAACGGCCGCGCGACGACGGCAAGCTCGATGTCACCGTCAATCCGCCGGCGCATGTCGCCGCCGACGCCCTGACCGACCGCATCCTCGCCGCCCTGCAGCAGCGCGGCGGCTTCCTGCCGCTGAGCGACAAGAGCGCGCCGGAAGACATCCAGCGCACCTTCGGCGTCAGCAAGGGCGTGTTCAAGCAGGCGATCGGCGCCCTCTACAAACAACGCCGCATCCTGATCGCGAAGGACGGCATCCGGCTCGCCGGCAACGACTCCCCGAGGTAACCATGCCCGACCTGCAGGTGAATGCCCGCATCCTGATTCCGGAGCGGGAAATCGACATCCAGTCCATCCGCGCCCAGGGCGCCGGCGGCCAGAACGTGAACAAGGTGTCGACCGCGGTGCACCTGCGTTTCGACATCCGCGCCTCGTCGCTGCCGGAAGACTGCCGCGAACGGTTGCTGAAACTGCGCGATGCGCGGATCACCGAGGACGGCGTCATCGTGATCAAGGCGCAATCGTTCAACAGCCGGATCAAGAACCGCGACGACGCCATGGCCCGGCTGGCGGAAATCATCCGTGCCGCGCTGACGGTGCAGAAAAAGCGCAGGCCGACCAAGCCGTCGAAGACCTCGCAGGTCAAGCGCGTGGACAGCAAGACGAAACACGGCAAGGCCAAGGCGCTGCGCGGCCGGGTGCGCGGCAACGGCCGCGGCGAATGAGCCCGGCAGGGACGACGGCATGAATCCGCAGAAGCGCCGCGAAATCCTCGAGCGGCTGCGGGCCGCCAACCCGCAGCCGACCACCGAGCTGAACTGGTCGACACCGTTCGAGCTGCTGGTGGCGGTGATCCTGTCGGCACAGGCGACCGACAAGGGCGTGAACAAGGCCACGGCAAGACTGTTCCCGGTCGCCAATACGCCCGCCGCGATCCTCGCCCTCGGCCCGGAAGCCCTGAAGGAATACGTGAAGACCATCGGCCTGTTCAACACCAAGGCCGAAAATATCATCAGGACCTGCCGGATCCTCGTCGAACGACACGACAGCACAGTGCCCCGCACCCGCGAAGCGCTGGAAGCGCTGCCCGGCGTCGGCCGCAAGACCGCCAACGTGGTGCTGAACACCGCCTTCGGCGAACCGACCATCGCGGTCGACACCCACATCTTCCGCGTTGCCAACCGCACCGGCTTCGCGCCCGGCCGGAACGTGACGGAAGTCGAGCGCAAGCTGGTGAAGTTCACGCCCGGTGAATTCCGGCAGGATGCCCACCACTGGTTCATCCTGCACGGCCGCTACGTATGCGTGGCACGCAAGCCGCGCTGCGGCGCCTGCCTGATCGAAGACCTGTGCGAATACAAACGGAAAACGTCCGATGACTGACCACGGCAATGCGGCCGCCGGAACCGCGGACAGCGCGCCGGCACCGGTATCTTTCCGCGAAGCCCTCGGCTGGTGGACGAAGCTCGGCTTCATCAGCTTCGGCGGCCCGGCCGGCCAGATCGCGATCATGCATCGCGAACTGGTGGAACGCCGCCGCTGGATCAGCGAGCGCCGCTACCTGCATGCGCTGAACTACTGCATGGTGTTGCCGGGGCCGGAAGCACAGCAGCTGGCCACCTACATCGGCTACCTGATGCACGGCACGAAAGGCGCGATCGCCGCCGGCACGCTTTTCGTGCTGCCGTCGCTGTTCATCCTGGCCGCCCTGGCCTGGCTCTATCTGGCCTTCGGTCATCTGCCGCTGCTGCAGGACATGCTGTGGGCCGTGAAGCCGGCCGTGGTCGCCATCGTGCTGCATGCCGCCTGGCGCATCGGCAAGCGGGCGCTGAAACATCCGCTGCACGTCGCCATCGCCCTGGCGGCCTTCGTGGCGCTCGCGCTGCTGCAGGCACCGTTTCCGCTGGTGATCGGTCTGGCGGCACTGGCCGGGGTCGCCGGTCACCGGCTCGTACCGCACGCGTTCACCGGCGGCGGGCACGGCGCCGCACGGCAGGCACCGCACGAACGCGCACTCATCGACGACGACACACCGGTGCCGGCACACGCGCGCTACCACGCCGCGCGGCTGGCCAGGACCGTGTCGGTTTTCCTGCTGCTGTGGCTGGCCGTCCTCGGCGTACTGGTCGCTGCCGGCGGCTGGCAGGCCACGCTCACGCAGATGGGCATGTTCTTCACCAAGGCGGCCCTGCTGACCTTCGGCGGCGCCTATGCCGTCCTGCCCTATGTCACCGACGCCGCCGTGAATCAGTACCACTGGACCACCACGGCCCAGATGCTCGACGGCCTGGCACTGGGCGAAACCACGCCCGGCCCGCTGATCATGATCGTCGCCTTCGTCGGCTTCGTCGGCGGCTGGACGCAGCAGGTGCACGAGATCGCCGTGCTGGGCGCCTGCGCGGGCGCGGCCGTCGCCACCTTCTTCACTTTCCTGCCGTCGTTCCTGTTCATCCTGGCCGGCGTGCCGCTGGTGGAGGCCACGCGCCATGATCTGCGCATCGGTGCGCCCCTGATGGCCATCACGGCGGCGGTGGTCGGGGTGATCGTCCAGCTGGCCCTGTTTTTCGCCGAGCACGTGTTCTGGCCGGCCGGCTTCGGCGCGCGGCCCGATTACGCCGCCCTGGCGGTCGGCATCGCTGCCTTCGCGGCATTGGTCCGTTACGATGCCGGTGTAGTGAAAGTCATCGCCGTGTGTGCTGTCATTGGACTGCTGGCATCCGTCTTCCCGCCCTGACTCCCCGGGAGCCGTCATGAGAACCGTCGCCGACATCCTGAAAAGCAAAACGAACCAGCACGTCCATACCATCGGCCCCGCCGCCACGGTACTGGAAGCCATCTCGCTGATGGCGCAGTACGGCATCGGCGCCCTGGTGGTGGTGGCCTCGGAGGGCCGCACGATCGGCATCGTCACCGAGCGCGACTACGCGCGGAAAGTCGTCCTGATGGAACGCAGTTCGTACAGCACCGAAGTGCGCGACATCATGACCGCCGATGTGATCACCATCACACCGGCCGACACCAACGAACACTGCATGACCCTGATGACGGAGCGGCGCCTGCGCCACCTGCCGGTGCTGGAGAACGGCAAGCTGACCGGAATGATTTCGATCGGCGACCTGGTCAAGGACATCATCTCCGAGCAGCAGGCGACGATCCGCCAGCTCGAGTCCTATATCCGCGGCGAATAACGATGTCGCAACCGATCGCGGTCCTGCTGGCGGGCGGCGAGTCGCGACGCATGGGCACGCCCAAGGCCCTGCTCGATTTCCACGGCCGGCCGCTGTGGCAGCACCTGCACGAGCGCCTGCTGGCAGCCGGTTGCGAACGCGTGCTGGTCAGCGGCCACTTTCCGCAGGACATCCCCGGGGCAATCCCCGACCTCACACCCGGCACGGGCCCGCTGGGCGGCATCGCCGCCGTCGTCGCCGCGCTCGGTCCCGCCCGCACCGGAACCCTGCTGGTGACGCCGGTCGACCTGCCCCTGCTGGATGTCCCGGTGCTGCGCAATCTGCTGACGCAGCATCCCGAAGCCGCGGCCATGCACTACGCGACCCATGCCCTGCCGGCGCGCTATCGCCTGGACGCCGCCTTTCGGGCGGCCCTGGCCGCCTGCCTGGCCGACCCGGATCCGCGTCGCCGCTCGATGCAGTCGCTGGCGGCCACCCTGCAGGCAGCGGTGCTGCCGCTGGATGCCGCGGCCGCGGCAGCGCTGGTCAACGCCAACACGCCGGAAGAATGGCAGCAGGTGCTCAGGCTTTCTGTTTGAGCACCTGCGCGTAGTGCGACATGAAGTCCTTCAGCTGCTCGTCGCTGAAGTCCTTCACCACCTTGCTCATCACCGCGTGGCAGGCCGCACGGGTCGCCGCCACGCTGACGTCGAGCGCCTTGCGGGTGATGAAGCCGATCTCGACGTGCCTGGTCTGCGCCAGAAAGAAAGTCTGCAGCACGTCGTCGACCATGCGGTTGAGCACCTGCAGGACCAGTTCCATGTGCGCCCGCCCGTGGCCGTTGGCACAGGCGTCGATCACCAGCTGGTAATTGCGGGCGAACATCGCATCCGGCGTGTAGTACAGCTGCGGCACGTTGCCGTTGTCGGCACCGGCCGGCCAGTACATTTTTTCCAGATCGCGGGCGATCGGCGCGAACTGCGCATTGGTGGTCTTGCGGTAGATCTGCGCGGTCAGCATCGACGAGGCCTTGCTGCCGGTATCGACGGCAAAGTCGACGATCTTGCGCTGGGCCGGGCTGATCTTCGCGATCTCCACCGGCTCCAGCATGAACAGGCCGATCATCCGGTCGGTGATGCGCGCCATCAGCTCGATGTAGGCCTCGGCCCCCTTGCCGTTGTGCTTCAGGGCGGCCAGAAAAGCCTGGATGGCCTGGTCGAGGGCCGGATTGGCGGCAATGGCGATGACAGGACGAGCGGACATCTGGCGTGACCTCGTGCATGGATGGCGTTCGCAATATTAGCGAAGATGCTGCACGCCGGGCGGATTGCCCGCATGCCCATTCCGAGGAGTGCCCATGGCCGGGAAACTGCCTGTCAAACCGCTCGCCCTGTTGCTGCTGGCCGTGCTGGCCTGGGGCGGAGCCCATCTGGTGCGCGAACTGGCCAGCCGGCAGACCGGGCCGCTGGCGGTGGCCGCCGGCGACGACGCCGTCTTCGTGCTGGCACCGGGCGTGCTGTACCGCCTCGACACCGACGGCCGCCTGCAGGAAACGCTCACCGGGCTGGTGGCCGCGGACGCGCGCGACGGCGGCCTCGCCTGGATCGGCGATGCATTGCTGGTCAGCCCCGGCACCGACGGCGCCCTGCTGCGTTGTCCGGCCGCGGGCAGTGCCTGCGAACCGTTTTCCGACGACCCCTACACGCCGACCGGCCCGGTGCAGGCCTCGCTTGCCGCGGACGGCCGGCTCTGGCTGCTGGAAACCGCCGCCGATCGCGCGCACCGCTTCTTCCCGGACGGCCGCCGCATCGACATGCCGCTGAGCAACCTGCGGACACCCGGCGCGATCCTGCAGCAGGGCGAATGGCTCCACATCTGCAACGCCGGGGCCGGCACCTTCGAACACCGCCGGATGCACCGGCGCGGCGTCGGCGAACCGGAAGAGCCGTTCAGCCGTTTCGCCGCCGTCCCCGAACACGATCCGGTCAACCGCCCGCTGCGGATGCTGCCGCGCGACGACGGCAGCTTCCGCCTGATCCTCACCAACGCCGCCCGTACGCAGGGCCGGCTGGCGGATGTCGATGCGGAAGGCAACGTGCGGCCGCTGACGATCGACGACCTGGTGAACCCGGTGTCGCTCGCCGCACTGGACGACGACACGCTGGTGGTCGACGAAGACCGCATGCAGGTGTTGCGCATCGATGCCGCAGGCCAGGCCACGTCGTTCGGTGATGCCGCATTCCGGGCTGCGCTGGATACCGGCACCGGCCTGCGCGATGCGCTGCGGCTGGCCGACCCGCTGCTGCTGGTGCTGGCGACCCTGCTGGCGGCCGGCGGCGGCAGCTGGCTGCTGCAGCAACTGCTCGCCCGGCCGGAAGATCCGGCACTGACCGTTGCCCCCGGGCCGGACGGCATCGCCTGGCTGCCGGCGGCCAACGTGCGCGCCGCGCAGCATCTGGCCACCCATGCCGTGATCGCGCTGCCGCTGGCCCTGGTCCCCGTGCTGCTGGCCGCGCATTTCCGGCAGACCGTGGCCGGCCTGTTGTGGGCCGTGCTGGTCATCGTCGTCGCCGTGGTGCGCGGCCGACAGACCACCGATGCCGGCGGCCGCAGCGAAACACGCATCGGCCTGCGCGGTCCGGTCCTGATCGTGGCCGACCCCGAGCACGGCATGAACGAATACCGGCTGTCGCAGGTGCGCTGGAACGAAAGCGAGTTGCAACCGACGGACAAACTGCGCATACCGCTCGTGCGGGACGGGCACGAGCTGTTCCACCGGCCGACGCTGGAAAACACGCTCTTCCCGCAACTGGATCCCCGGCAGAAGTCCGACGCATGAAATCCGCGCGACCAACCACAGGGCACGGCCTGGCGCTGCTGCTCGCCGCCACGATGCTGCCGGCCATCGCCGCCGCCGGCCCGCTGCGCGTCGCCTGGGGCCCGCACAACGCCGAGCCCTACGCCATCGTCGACGGCGACCGGCTGGTGGACGGCATCATTCACGACATCGGCACGCTGGTGGCCGGACGGCTGGCGGTGCCGGTCGAGTTCGTCGAAGTGCCCCGCGCGCGCAACGAAGAACAACTGCGCAGCAACCGGATCGACGTCGTCTGCATCACCAATCGCGAGTGGATGGCGCGACCGGACGACTTCCTGTGGAGCCCGCGGCTGTTCCGCGAGGCCGGCGCGGTGATCCAGCGCAGCGGTACCGCGCCGTGGACGCAACTTGCCGATCTCGAAGGCAAACGCATCGGCACCATCATCGGCTACCGCTATCCGAACGTCGAACCGCTGTTTGCCGCCGACCGCGCCCGGCGCGACGACGCCACCGATCTGGCCAGCAACATGCAGCGACTGGCCATCGGCCGCCTCGATGCCGTGATCGACTCCGACATTCCCGCCCGCTGGTGGCTGACGCACAACGACCGCACCGGTCGGCATGCGGTGGCGAAATTCGTCACGTCGCGCCATGACGTGCAGTGCGCGATTTCACCGCAAAACGCGGGCCGCCGGATCCACCAGACCTTCCGGCAGCTGCTGGACAACGGCGCCCTGGCCGGCACGCTGGCCCGTTACGGCATCACCGATTGAACACCGCGCCCGGGCAAGGCCGGCGGCCCGGCGTATTGACCCGCCCGGCGCCGGCATCGGCCATCCCTGCCAATCACGGCCCGCGCCGGCCGGCCTAGGCTGCCCGTCGTCAACAGCAATGCCCGACAGCTATCCGGGAGGATCGACATGGCACGCGACGCCCAGGGCTATGCCCTCAATCTGCTCAACCGTTTTGCCGGCTCGGACTGGGCCGACAAGCTCGGTCTGCGCAAGCCGGTGGAGAAATCCGCCTACACGCTGACCAAAACCGGTTTCAAGCTGATCGCGACCGCCGCGCGGCAATTCAAGGGCCCGAAGGTCGACAAGCCGGCACGCCTGAACCGCCCCGGCCATGTCACCGACCTGTTCGACCTGAACATCACCGACGAACAGCAGATGATCCGCGAGAGCGTGCAGTCCTTCGCGAAGGATGTGCTGCGCCCGGCGGCACACGACGCCGACGAGGCGCTGACGATGAGCGACGAACTCATCGCGCAGGCCAACGAACTCGGCCTGACCATGTTCGCGGTGCCGGAAGCCTTCGGCGGCGCTGCCGCCGAGCGTTCGCCGGTGACCTCGGCGCTGATCGCCGAGGATCTCGCCTACGGCGACCTGTCGCTGGCGCTCGGCATCCTGTGCCCGATCTCGGTGGCCAACGCGCTCACCCAGTGGGGAACGGCCGAACAGCAGTCGAAATATCTCGCCGCGTTCTGCAGCGAGAAGCCGCCGGTGGCCACCATCGCCGTCAACGAACCGGTACCGCTGTTCAATCCGCACCGGCTGGCGATGAGCGCCTACAAGGCCGCCGACGGCTGGATCCTCAACGGCGTCAAGTCCGCCGTGCCGCTGGCACACCGCAGCGAGCTGCTGCTGGTGGCCGCGCAGACGGTGGACGGCCCGGCGGTATTCATCGTCGAAGGCGGCACGAAAGGCGTGAGCTACACCGATGGCCGCAGCATGGGCCTGCGTGCCGCCGGCCTCTGCGACATCGCGTTCGACAACGTCGTGCTGCCCGCCGATGCCAAGCTCGGCGACGGCGATTTCAGCTACAAGCAGTTCATCGACTACGGCTCCATGGCCTGGGCCGCCCTCGCCGTCGGCAGCGCGCGCTCGGTGCTCGACTACGTCATTCCCTACGTCAACGAGCGCGTGGCCTTCGGCGAACCGATTGCGCACCGCCAGTCGGTGGCCTTCATGGTCGCCAACATCGGCATCGAGATGGAAGGCATGCGGTTGCTTGCCTGGCGTGCTGCCTCGCGCGCCGAGCAGGGGCTGGATTTCCACCGCGAAGCGTTCCTCGCCCGCACCATGGCCGCCGAGCGCGGCATGGAAATCGGGACCAACGGCGTGCAGCTGCTGGGCGGCCACGGCTTCACCAAGGAGCATCCGGTGGAGCGCTGGTACCGCGACCTGCGCGCCGTCGGCATCCAGTACAACGGCCTGCATTTGTGATTCAGACCCGGCCTCCGGCCAGGCAAGGCGACGGCGCTTCCGGCAAGCACCGCTGAAAACGAATTCGTGGAGCAACGCACATGAATCTTGAGTCCCCGAAAAAATTCCGCGCGCTGGTCAACCAGGCGCACCAGGTCGCGCACAACGTGTTCCGCCCGATCTCGCGCAAGTACGATCGCGCCGAACATGCCTACCCGAAAGAGCTGGACATGCTCGCCTCGGTGCTCGACGGCTTCAACGACGGCAACCCGGAAGGCGGCGCCGGCGCGACGGCGGCCAGCAAGAGCGGCGGCGGCAACGCCGAGGGCGTGAAGAACGGCGCCAACATTTCCACCCTGCTGGGCACCATCGAACTCTGCTACGGTGACACCGGCCTGCTGCTGACCATGCCGCGCCAGGGCCTGGGCAACGCGGCGATCGCCGCCGTCGCCAGTCCGGAACAGAAAGCGCGCCTGAAGGGCAAATGGGCGTCGATGGCGATTACCGAGCCGGGCACCGGTTCCGATTCCGCCAACATCCGTACCACCGCCACCAAAGACGGCGATTACTACGTACTGAACGGCGAGAAGATCTTCGTCACCAGCGGCGAGCGATCCGACTGCGTGGTGGTCTGGGCGACGCTGGACAAGAATCTCGGTCGCGCGGCGATCAAGTCCTTCGTGGTCGAGAAAGGCACGCCGGGCATGGAAGTGGCGCGCCTGGAGAAGAAACTCGGCATCAAGGCCTCCGACACCGCGGTCATCGTCTTCACCGACTGCCGCGTGCACAAGGACAACCTGCTCGGCAGCGCGGAGATCAACGTCGAGAAAGGTTTCGCCGGCGTCATGGAAACCTTCGACAACACCCGCCCGCTGGTGGCCGGCATGGCGATCGGCGTGGCGAAGGCCGCGCTGGAGCGCACCCGCCAGCTGCTGAAGGACCACGCACAGCTCGACTACGACGCACCGGTGAATGCCGTCAGCGCCGCCGCGGCGACGCTGTATCGCCTGGAAGCCGACTGGGAAGCCGCCTACCTGCTGACCATGAAGGCCGCCTGGATGGCCGACAACCGGATCCCGAACTCGAAGGAAGCCTCGATGGCCAAGGCGAAAGCCGGCCGCATGTGCAACGAAGTCACGCTGAAGTGCGTCGAACTCTGCTCGACGCTGGGCTACGGCGAAACGGAGCTGCTGGAGAAGTGGTCGCGTGACTCGAAGATCCTCGACATCTTCGAAGGCACGCAACAGATCCAGCAGTTGATCGTCGCCCGCCGCCTGCTCGGCAAGAACAGCTCGGAACTCAAGTAAGGCTGACGACCGCGTTTCCGGAACCCGACGGCAATCCCGTCGGGTTCCGCGTTTCTGCGCGCCGGTTATTTCGACGCCAGCGGGTCGGTGCGATCGAGACGATCGATGGAGCGGTCGCGATATTCGGCCGGACGCTTCTGCATGCCGGCCATCACCGCCTCGATCTGGTTGTGGCTCATCAGCAGTTTCGCCTGCAGCTTTTCCTCGAGGGCGAGACCGTCGACATCCGGGCCGTGCCAGGCTTTCTCGAACAGCAGCTTGCCCAGCGTGACCGCTTCCGGATTCTTGCCGGCGATATCGCGCGCCAGCGCCAGCGCGGCCTCGCGCGGATTTTCGTCGAGGCGGGTCACCAGACCGATGCGCTCGGCTTCTGCTCCCTCGACGATGCGGCCGGTGAACGCCAGCTCCTTGGCCACATCGAGCCGCACCAGATCGCGCAGCGTCTGGGTACCGCTCATGTCGGGCACCAGACCCCACTTGATCTCCATCAGCGACAACTGCGAGGACGGATGGGCGATGCGGATGTCGGCGCCCAGCGCAATCTGCAGGCCGCCGCCGAACACCGCGCCGTGCAGTGCGGCAATCACCGGCACCGGCACGTCCTTCCAGACGTAACCCGGGCGCTGGTAGAAATTCGGCCAGTGGCCGCCGCGGCCGTTGCCGAACGGGTCGCCGCCGAAGGCCTGCGGATTCATGAAATTCGACAGGTCGAGCCCGGCGCAGAACGCGCGCCCCTCGCCGGACAACACCACCGCGCGCACCCTGCGGTCGCGCATCACCTGCTCGGCCGCCGCGACGATCGCCTCGAACATCGGCATCGACAGCGCGTTCATCTTGTCCGGGCGGTTCAGTCGCACGTCGGCGACATGATCGACCACGTTCACGGTTACCAGTTCGGTCACGACATTTGCTCCTCGCGGCAGATCGACAGTCAGCGGACGGCGGCGGCCAGGGCGGCCACCACCCGCTCCACCAGCGCCTCGTCCATGCCTTCCCAGAACGGCAGGCTGACGACACGGCGCGATACCTCTTCGGTCACCGGCAATGCGCCGCGGCCGCAGCCGGCAAAATGCGCCTGCTGATGACAGGCCGGGCGGAAATAGCGGCGCGCCTCGATGCCCGCGGCGTCGAGGCGGGCAATGACCTGGTCGGCATCGACGCCGGAGGGCACCAGCACCGAATGGATCTGCGTCGCCACCTCGCCTTCGGTGTGCTGGAACGCCCAGCCACCCGCCTCCAGGCCGGCCCGCGCCGCGGCCGCCCGGTAGAAAGCGAGCACCTCGCGCCGCGCGCGCAGCTTGTCGGGGAAAACGTCGAGGGTCGCCAGTGCGATCGCGGCGGTGTATTCGGAAATCTTGGCGTTCAGTCCGTCGCCTTCCGGCACCCGCCCGGTGTTGAAACCGAAATTGCTCAGCTGGCGGATTTTCTGCACCAGCGCCGCATCGGCCGAATGCACCAGGCCGCCCTCGCCGATACCGAACGCCTTGGTGGCGTGGAAGCTGTACACCACGGCACCGGGGAACCCGGCGCCACACTGGATACCGCCCTTCACGGTACCGAAGGCCGGCGCCGCATCGACGACCACCGGCATGCCTTCCCGGTGCAGGCGCGCATAGGGCCGCAGCGATTCCCAGGTGCCGAAAGCCGGGTACGGCACGACCACGGCCGCCTCCTCGCCAAGGTGGGCCAGGGCAGACGCCAGCTTCTCCTCGTCCATGCACCAGGTATGCGGGTCGACATCCACGAACCAGGGTTCGAGGCCGCACCAGATCGCGGAGAGCGGCGTGGCCGCGAACGTGAAGCTCGGCATCAACGCATAACGGGCACCGGGGCGCGCCAGCGCCCTGATCGCCAGCATCAATCCCAGCGTGGCATTGGCAACCGTCGAGACCGCCCCCGCACCGCCGAACCATTCGGCCAGCACCCGTGCCTCGAAGCGATTGTTGAGGGGCGAAAAATTCGAGTAGAGATGGGACTCGTCTATTTCCCGCAGCAAGGGCAGGTAACGATCAGCCGCCACCAGCGAGGGGCGGAGAAACGGAATCCTGTTCATGGGCCGGTCCGTGAAATCCGCGCGCGAGGCGACACGGGATCGTTATTGTTGTCCGCCACATTCTGCCACAGCGACCGGACAAGCCGTGCACCCCGGCCTTCGGGTCGGGGTGCACGGCGCGGTTACAGCCGGGCAGCGACCTCCGCCCCTTGCCGGATCGCGCGCTTGGCATCCAGTTCCGCCGCCACGTCGGCACCGCCGATGACGTGGAAACGCTTGTCGGTCACCTTGCCCTTGTCGTCCACCGGCGCCAGATCGCGTACCGATTCCTGGCCGGCACAGACCACCACGTGATCGACATCCAGCACCCGCGTTTCGCCGCGGACGCGGATGTGCAGGCCCGCATCGTCCACCTTCAGGTATTCGACGCCGGCGAGCATGTTGACCTGGTGATAATTCAGCGCGAGACGGTGCACCCAGCCGGTGGTCTTGCCCGGACCGCTGCCCATGCGGCCTTCCTTGCGCTGCAGCAGGAACACCTCGCGCTTCGGCTTCGCCGGTGCCGGCGGCACCAGGCCACCCGGCACCTTCGATTCGAAATCGACGCCCCACTCGCGCGCCCAGTCGTCCACCGGCTGCGGCGAGTGATGGGCGAGCAGGAATTCGCACATGTCGATCCCGATGCCGCCGGCACCGATCACCGCCACTTTTTTTCCTGCCTGCTTGCGGCCGAGCAGCACGTCCGGATAGCTCAGCACCTTCGGATGGTCGATGCCGGGAATCCGCGGGACGCGCGGCGTCACACCGGTGGCGACGACGATCTCGTCGAACTTCGATTCCAGCTCGCCCTGGCCGACGCGGCGGTTCAGCTCCACCTTCACGCCGGTCTTTTCGATCATCTTCCGGAAATAACGGATGGTTTCCCGGAACTCTTCCTTGCCCGGCACGTTGGCCGCCATGTTGAACTGGCCGCCGATGTCGCTGCCGGCCTCGAACAAT
Organism: Pseudomonadota bacterium; assembly: GCA_049323295.1. GTDB lineage: Bacteria > Pseudomonadota > Gammaproteobacteria > Pseudomonadales > JADFDG01 > JADFDG01. The sequence continues at coordinate 20,006 of JBMOON010000031.1, read as the reverse complement.
GTCACGTGGTGGCCGCGTTCCGCGGCGACCGTCGCCGCGGAAAGGCCGGCCATGCCGCCGCCGATCACCGCCACTTTCTTCGGCGTCGCGGTCTTCAGGTATACGAGTTCGGTCTCGAAGGCGGCGCGCGGGTTGACCAGGCAGGTCGCACGCTTCGCCTTGAAGGTGTGGTCGAGGCAGGCCTGGTTGCAGCCGATGCAGGTGTTGATCTCGTCGGCCTTGCCGGCCGCCGCCTTGTTGGCGAAATCGGGATCGGCCAGCAGCGGGCGCGCCATCGACACCATGTCGGCGTCGCCGGAAGCAATGATGTCCTCGCACACGTCCGGCGTGTTGATGCGGTTGGACGCGACCACCGGCACCCTGAGGTGTTTCTTCACCATCGCCGTCGTCTGGCGGAAAGCGGCCCGCGGCACCGACGTCACGATGGTCGGGATGTTGGCTTCGTGCCAGCCGATCCCGGTATTCAGGATGGTGATGCCGGCGGCTTCCAGCGCCTTCGCGGTAGCGATGACTTCCTCGCCGGTGTTGCCGCCTTCCACCAGATCGAGCAGCGACAGGCGATACATGATGATGAAATCCGGGCCGGCTGCCTTGCGGATCGCCTTTACGACCTCCACCGGCATTTTCATCCGGCCGTTGATGTCGCCGCCGAATTCGTCCTCGCGGTGGTTGACGCGCTTGCAGAGGAACTGGTTGAGCAGGTAGCCCTCGCTGCCCATCACCTCGACGCCGTCGTAACCGGCTTCCCGCGCCAGCTTCGAGGCGCGCGCGAAATCGGCGATCACTTCCCACACCCGTTCGGCGCTCATTTCCTTCGGCTTGAACGGGTTGATGCGCGATTTGACTTCCGAGGCGGATTCGCTGAACGGGTGATAGCCGTAGCGGCCGGCGTGGATCACCTGCATCAGGATCCGGCCGCCGTGCGCATGCACGGCCTCGGTGACCTTGCGGTGGTTGGCCACGTCGGATTTCGAGTTCATGGTGCCTCCGGCCGGCAGCAGCCAGCCGCGGCGGTTGACGGAAATACCGCCGGTGACGATCAGGCCGGTGCCGCCTTTTGCCCGCTCGGCGAAATAGGCCGCGAGCTTCGGATAGTTCCAGAAGCGGTCCTCGAGGCCGGTGTGCATCGAACCCATCATGATGCGGTTGCGCAGGGTGACGAATCCGAGATCGAGCGGTTTCATCAGATGCGGGTACGGCGTGGTCATGCAGGACTCCCCTTGGATCGACAGGCGGTGCCGGCGTTTTCCGGCGGAAGCATCATAGGAACCGGGCCCGGTGGCGACATTGACCGCAACTGACAAAGCGTCGGCCCGGGCGGACAGTCTCCCGGCCGGGACGGGCCGCTACTGCCGGCGCAGCCGGCTGGCCGGCACGCCGAACCATTTGCGGAAGGCGCGCGAGAACGAACTGACATCGGCAAAACCCAGCAGGAAAGCCAGCTGCGTCAGACTCATGCCCGGCGTATGCAGATGGCGTTCGGCCAGCGCGCGCCGGGTATCGTCCAGCAACTTCGACCAGCCCAGCCCCTCTTCGCCGAGACGCCGCTGCAGGCTGCGCTCGCTGAGGGCAAAGGTTTTCGCCGCATCGCCCAGCGACGGCTCGCCGTCGGGCAGCCGCTGCTCGATCCACAGGGCCAGCCGCGGCGCCAGTTTCCCGCCGTCTTCCCCCGGCGACGGCGCCAGCCGCGCCTGCAGGGTCTGCTCCAGCATCGCCGCCATTTCCGGATCGGAACCCTCGAGCACCAGCGCGGCAGCCTGCGCCGCCAGCTCGATGCGGTAACCGTCCCCCGCCTCCACGGCACAGCGGAAGAACCGGCGGGACGCATCGAGGCAGGCAGCGTCCACGCCCTTGAGCACGATCCGCTGCGGCGTCGCATCGCCGCCGATGCGCAGCCGGCCCAGCCCGACCACGGTCGCGATCAGGAACAGGATCGACTGCGGATGCGGCGGCGGATCGGAACGCTCGTCGATCAGCACGGCCAGCGCGCCGCCGTCGTCCCGGATGTGCATCGCCACCGTGTCGCTGATCAACGCGTGATAGCGGGCAATGCGTTCGAGTACGGTGCGCACGCTGCCGCCGGCGGCCAGGGTCAGGCCCAGTCCGCCGAACGTGGTGTATTCGGCATGTCGCGCCAGCGCGAGTCCGAGCGCCGGCTCGCCGGTAAGACGCTGCGCCTCGGCCATCAGTTCGCGCGTCACGGCAACCGGCACCCGCGCATCGGCCTGCCCCATCAGCTCCGGCGCCACGCCGTGCCGGGCAAACAGGGCCACCGCGTCGTGGCCGCGTGCATCGAGCAGCCGCAGCAGGGGTCGCAGGTAAGTGGTGGCGGTGGTGGGTGTCCGGCCGTGCTGCATGTATCCGTTCCGCAGGGCCCGCCGGGAAGGTTGGCGTGCCGGGTCAAGTGGTTGGCGGCCGCGGGCAAGCAGTGCCGGGCAGCGGCCCCTAACTTAAACGCGCCACGAACCGGAGGATACCGCCATGGCGCCAACCGACATCGACCGCAAGGCCAACCGCAGCACCGCCGGCGTGCAGCAATCGAAGCTCGTGCAGCAGGAAATCCTCGCCGTCGGCGATGCGTGGCGCGCCCGTCATCCCTGGATCGCCGCGCACACCGATGCCATCGGCTTCACCGTCTTCCTCGTCAGCTGCCTGGCGATCGTCGGTACCGCGACGGCCTACGGCGCCGGCCTGCTGCCGGCCTGGGCGACCGTCCTCGTCGCCGCCTTCTTCATGTCGCTGCTGCACGAACTGGAGCACGACCTGATCCACTTCATGTATTTCCGCAAGAACGCCTTCCTGCACAACCTGATGATGGCCGGCGTCTGGCTGTTCCGGCCGAGCACCATCAGTCCCTGGGTGCGCCGGCGCCTGCACCTGCATCACCACAAGTTCTCCGGCACCGAGAGCGATCTCGAGGAACGCGGCATCACCAACGGCGTGCCCTGGGGCCTCAAGCGCCTGCTGATGGTCGGCGACCACATGCTGGCGGTGTACCTGCGGCCGCTGGAAACACGCCGCATGATCAAGGCCTTCGTGGCCGCGCAGAAGAACGCGACGCCGGCGGAAAAGCGCGCCATCGTCCGCGAGAACCTGTTCGGCTATTTTCCGCTGGGCATCGCCCACTACGCGCTGTGGCACGGGCTGGTTGCGTACTACGCCGTCACCTGGACGGCGGCAGCGCTTGGCCAGCCGCCGGCACTGCCGGCCATGCTGGCGCCGCATGCCGGCCTGCTGCAGACGCTGCTGGACGGGGCGAACTTCCTGGCGGTGACCATCCTGCTGCCGAACGTGCTGCGCGTGTTCTGCCTGCACTTCGTCAGCAGCAACATGCACTACTACGGGGATGTCGAGCCGGGCAACGTCATCCAGCAGACCCAGGTCTGGAATGCATGGTGGCTGGCGCCGCTGCACCTGTTCTGCTTCAACTTCGGCGCCACCCACGCCATCCACCACTTCGTGGTGCGCGATCCGTTCTACCTTCGTCAGCTAACCGCAGCCGAGGCATATCCGATACTGAAAAAGTATGGGGTGCGCTTCAACGACTACGGCACTTTTCGGCGTGCCAACCGCTGGGCTCTGGCACCGGCATCCCAACAAACCGCCGCCGCGCCGGCAACGCATTAACCCGTTCACGCTTTTCGCAGAAAAAGGGCGCTCCGGCGCCCTTTTTCGCAGGGGCACTGCTAGACTCCGCGCCGCCCGCACCAGGGCTCCGCCCAGGCACCCCCACGGAGGGATCGGTGAACGGCCTGTTCCAGCGCATCCGGCGCCACCCGCGCGTCGCCATCACGGTCTGCACCGCCCTGTTGACCACGCTCGCCACCCTGGCGTTCGCGGCCAGCGTCGCCGAAGCTCCGCTCGACACCCGTCTCGACCCGGACTGGAAACTGGTCAGCGACCGCAACGGCGTGCAGGTTTTCGTGCGCCATACCGACACCTCGCGCCTGAAGACCTTCCGCGGCGTCACCCGCTTCACGCTGCCTGACGAATACGCACTGGCGGCAGTCCTGAACGACTACGCGTCGCATCCCAAGTGGCTGTACATGATCGACAGCTCGCGGGAACTGCGGCGCGACAATCCGCTGCGCCGCTACATGCACGTCACCACCGACCTGCCGTGGCCGCTGGACGACCGCGACACCGCGCTCGAGGTCAACGTGCGCCAGCGCCTGACCCCGCGCGAGGAATCCATCATCATCACGATGGAAAACCGGCCGGAACTGATGCCGGCCCACGAAGACTACGTGCGCATTCCGGAACTGCACGGCCTGTTCAAGTTCCGCCGGCTGGGCAACAACGAACTGGAAGCCACCTACGAAGTCGTGCTCGACCCGGGCGGCTACATCCCCGGCTGGGCGGTGAACATCCTGGCGCGCGACATCCCCTACTTCACGCTCGACCGCCTGCGCCGCTTCGTGCTGCGCGAGGAATACCAGGACAAGTTCTTCGACTACCTCGAGCTGCGCGGCGACAAGCGCCCGGCAGCCCTGATGCCGGCCCGCAGCTACCTGTACGGCTTCCCGCCCGAGCAGGCCTTCGAGAACGTCCCGGCCGAGCGGGTCAACGAACTGCGGCGCGCGCCGTCCCCCTGAAACACCGCGCAGCGGCCATGAGCACCGGCACCGATCCGCTGCTTGCCTATCTCGAAGCGTTCGTGCCGCTGGCCGACGGCGACCGGGCACGGATCCGGGAGCAGGCCGTCGCCGCGCTCGTGCCGCGGGGCGAACATCTCTTCAGCACCGGCCGGCCGGTCGAACGGATCTTCCTGCTGCGCACCGGCCTGGCCCGCGTCTACTACGTGCACGAAGGCCGCGAAATCAACCTGCGCCTGCTCTGTGACGGCAGTGTGCTGCTGCCGCTGGCGGCGCTGATCACGCAAACGCCGGCGGCAGAGAACATCCAGGCACTGGCCGACTGTCACGGCTGGTGGCTGCCGGCCGGCGTGCTGCAGGACGCCGGCCTGGAACCGCTGGCACTGGAGCGCTGCCGGCGGCTGATGGCCGAGCAGCACTACCTGTCCATGGAACGGCGGCTGCGCATGCTGCAGCACAAGTCGGCAGAAGAGCGCTGGCAGGCATTCCGGGCAGCGATGCCGGAACGCATCGTGCATGAAACGCCGGGCTACCACGTGGCTTCCTATCTCGGCATTACGCCGGAATCGCTCAGCAGGGTGCGGCGCCACAGCACGCCTTGAGAAATATCAATGCGCCGGCAAGGCGCCCTGGTCTACGCTCGCGGCTCTCCCGCCATTCCGGAGCCCCGCATGAACCCTGCCCTCGCGACCACCTTCGACCAGACCGCGATCTTCCAGCCGTTCGCCGCGCTGCTGCTGCTCACCCTGGCCGTCTGGGTGTACCTGTACATCCGCCGGCTCTCCTACATGTACGCGCACAGGATCGACCCGCAACGCTTCACCACGCCGGACAAGGTGTCCGCGGCGCTCGCGGAAGCCGTGCAGTACCCGGCCTACAACCTGCGCAACCTGTCGGAACTGCCGATCCTGTTCTACGCACTGTGCCTGGCACTGTTCGTGCTCAACCGGGTCGATGCAACGTATCTCGAACTTGCCTGGGCCTTCGTCGGCTTCCGGGCGCTGCACAGCGCCGTGCACTGCACGTTCAACCGCGTGAAGCTGCGCTTCACGTTCTATCTGCTGGCCAGCATCGCGCTGTGGATCATGACCGTGCGTTTCGCGCTGTCGGTGTTCGCATAACGGCATGCCGACCGTCGACCTCGCCACCGGCACCCTGCACTTCCGGCGTGCCGGTGCCGGCAGTCCGCTGCTGCTGTTGCACGCCAACCCCGGCGACAGCCGCGACTACGAGGCGGTGTTCACCGCCCTGGCGGCGCACTTCGACGTCATCGCACCCGACTGGCCCGGCTACGGCGCCTCGGCGCCGCTGGCCGGCGAAGCGGCCAGCGCGATGGCGCTCCACCGTACGCTGACCGGATTCCTCGATGCGCTCGGCCTGGAGCGCGTCGCGCTGATCGGCAATTCGGTCGGCGGCTATGCCGCGGCGCGGCTGGCCATCGAGCAGCCGCAACGCGTATCGAAACTGGTGCTGGTCTCGCCCGGCGGCTTCACGCCGCACAACACGCTCACCCGCTTGTTCTGCCGCTGGCAGGGCTCGCCGGCCGGTTTGCCGCCGGCCCTCATGGCGCGCCTGTACCTGCACCGGCACACGCCGGTCGCCGATGCGATGCGGGCCCGCGCCACCGCCGAACAGTCGGCGCCCGCGGCGCGGCAGCTGAACCGCGCCATCTGGCGCAGCTTCATGGCCGGCGAACATGATCTGCGTGCGGCAGCGCGGACCATCCGCTGCCCGACCCTGCTGGTCTTCGGCAGCTTCGATCCGCTCATTCCGTTCTGGCGCGACGGGCGTGCCGCGCGGCGTGCGCTGCCGCATGCGCACTATCTGCGTTTTGCCACCGGCCACGCACCGTTCGCGGAAGCGCCGGACGAGTTCCTGGCCGGCGTACTGCCGTTCCTGCGCGGCTGACGCACGCCGGCAAGACGCCTGCCAACGGGCGTAACCCGATGTTTCCGCGACCGGTTGCACCGGGGCCGGCCGGCCGCGGCTGGTAAAATGACCGCAGTCCACACTGTGCCGGAGGCGTGTCGATGTCCCTGCTCAAGCGCATGGTCGGCCTGAAGCCGGCGCGCAGCGAATGGTTCTGTCCCGACGACGCGCCGCACCACAACCGGCTCGACCGGCACAACGGCGACACCGTCGAGCTGACCTATCTGGGCACGGCCGGCTTCATCGTGCGCAACGCCGCGCGCACCGTCGTGCTCGATCCCTTCCTCACCCGGCCGAACCTGCGTCGTACCTTCGCCGCGAAACTGGTGCCGGACACCGCGCTGATCCGCCGCGTCATCCCGCACGCCGATGACGTGCTGATCGGGCACACGCACTACGACCACGTACTCGACGCGCCGGACCTGTGCAAACAGACCGGTGCACGGCTGATCGGCTCGCGCGCCACGATAATGGTCGGCCGCGCGGCCGGCGTGCCGCAGCACCAGCTGGTGGAGACCGCCGGCCATGAGGACATCCGCAGCGGCGACTGGACGGTGCGCGGCATTCCGTCACGCCACGGCAAGGTGTTCGGCCGCATTCCGTTTCCCGGCGACATCGACTTTCCGCCGCCCTGGCCACCGCGCATGGGCGACCTGCGGCACGGCCTGGTGCTCAACTGGATGGTGCATACCGGCAGCCTGAGCATCGCCCACGTCGACAGCGCCGACTTCATCAACGAGGAACTGCACGGCCAGCAATGCGACGTGCTCTGCCTGTGCGCGATCGGCCGCAAATACCGCAAGGACTACACGAAGGAAGCCATCGCGCTGCTCAAGCCGCGTTGGGTCGTGCCCTGCCACTGGGACACCATGATCACGCCGCTGGAGGCCGATCCCGATCTCATCCCCACCGTCGACCTGCCGGGCTTCCTCGAGGAAATCCGCGACGCCGGTGCCGAGCCCCTGCTGACGCCGATCCTCGGCCGGTTGCGTTTCCCCTGCGGCGAGGGCCGCGACGTCTGCCGGATCTGAATCCCGGCGCACGCTGCGCAACCCGGCCCCGGAAAAGCAAAGGCGCCGGATGGCGCCTTTGCTTTTCCGGCATGCGCGTCAGGCAGTACTTGCCGCACGCTCCGTCATTTTCCGCACGTTGTTGCCCAGCCGCACGAAGTCGTAGTGCTCCTTGCGCACCTGGCGCGTACGCAGCCAGAACTTCCAGGTCGAGTGCGGCCACAGCGTCGGGTTGCGGCCGTCGGCCTGCTGGTACCAGCTCTGGCAGCCGGAGTGCCATACCGTACCTTCCAGATCGCGCTGCAGACGGTCGTTGAATTCGCGCTGCGCATCGGCATGCAGGTTGATGTAGTCGGCACCCTGCTCCCGCACCAGCCGCATGCATTCCAGAATGTAGTGCACCTGCGATTCGATCATGAAGATGATCGAATTGTGGCCGAGTCCGGTGTTCGGGCCGACCAGCTGGAACATGTTCGGATAGCCGCTGACCGTGGTGCCGTAATAGGCCTGCGGCAGGTCCTTCCAGTCTTCGCGCAGATCGTGGCCTTCCAGCCCGGTGAGCGGGAAGTTCTTCATGTAGATGCGCGGATCGACCACGAAGCCGGTGCCGAGGACGATGCAGTCGGCCGGCCGCTCGACGCCGTCCCGGGTGACGATGCTGTTTTCGCGGATTTCGGCGATGCCGTCGGTCACCAGCTCGACGTTGTCCCGATTGAACATCGGGAACCACTTGTTGGAAATCAGGATGCGCTTGCAGCCGATGGTGTAGTCCGGCGTCAGCTTCTCCACCAGCGCCTTGTCCTTCACCTGCAGGCGGATGAACAGCTTCGCCAGCTGCTGCACCCCGCGGGCAATCGACGGATTGAGCATCGGCAGGACCCGGGCCTCGTTGCTCCAGTACAGGCGCGCCCGGTGCAGCCTGCGCAGCGCGGGGATGCGGGCAAAGAGTTTCTTTTCGAAGCCGAAATACCCGCGCTCGTCGCGCGGCAGTACCCAGGCCGGCGTGCGCTGGAAGACGTACAGCTGCTTCACGTCCGGTGCGATCTCCGGACAGTACTGGATGGCACTGCCGCCGGTGCCGATCGACACCACGTTCTTGCCCTTGAGATCGTAGTCGTGGTCCCACTGCGCGCTGTGGAACACCTTGCCGCGGAATTTTTCCAGGCCCTTGATGTCCGGAATCGACGGCACGTGCAGCGGGCCGGACGCCATGACCCAGTATTTGCAGCGGAAGGTGTCACCCGCCTGCGTCTGCACCGTCCAGCGGCCGGACTGCGCATCGAAGTGCGCGCCGTTGACGACCTGGTTGAAACGGATATACGGACGCAGGCCGTATTTTTCCGTGGTGTCGACGATGTACTGGCGGATCTCGTTCCACGGCGAATAACGCTTCGACCAGTCCGGGTTGCCTTCAAAGGAGTAGGAGTACATGTGCGACTGCACGTCGCAGGCAGCGCCGGGATAGCTGTTGTAATGCCAGGTGCCGCCGACGTCGCCGGCCTTTTCCAGCAGCACGAAATTGCGGTTGCCGGCCTCCAGCAGCTTGATCGCCATGCACAGGCCGCCGAAACCGGCGCCGACGATGACGACATCGGTTTCCTGCACCTGCGGTTGTTCGATCCGGGGTTGCGTGCCCATGGCGGTTTCCTCAGACGGGTTCATGAAGGCTGGCCGTGCTTTCGTGCAGGCCCGGTGACGGCGCTGCTGTACGGAACGGGGCCAGTCTAGGTGGCGCTCCGCGGGCGCCGACATGGCCGCCCCGCCCCGCAAATTGATGTTTCCGGCCAAACCCGGCATGCTGGCCGGAATTCCCGCTACCCCCGCAACCAAATGGCCTCGCGCTCCATTCTCGGTCTGATTTCCACGCTGGACGGCCTGCGCCGGCTGGGCGAGGACGTCGCGCCGGTCCTGTCGCGCTACGGCATCGACCTCGATCACGTCGACCCGACGGCCCGGCTCGACCGCGATCTCGAACTGCGCATCTACACCGAAGTCGCCGAGGTCCTGAAGGACCCGCTGGCCGGACTGAAGGCCGGCGCCGGTTTCGGCATCGGCAGCTACGGCCCGTTCACCATGCTGGTGATGACCTGCGACACCGCCTACGAGGCCTTCCGCACCGGCATCCGCTACCAGCAGCTCACCTACCTGTTCGGCACCCTGCGGCTGGAAACCGGCACCGATCTGAGCGCACTGGTGCTGACGCCGCTGCCGTTGCCGGGCAAGGCGTTCCGTTTCCGCGTCGATGGCGAACTCTCCGGTACCTGGAAGCTGGTGCGAGACCTGCAGACCACGTTCGGCCTCGACCTTTCCGCCGCCGGCATCGACATGCCGTACCCGAAACCGCCGGAGCATGCCGCCTACGAGGCACTGTTCGGCTGCGCCGTGCGCTGGGGCGAACCGGAAGCGCGCTGCTGGATCCGCAACGAAGACCTGCAGGTGCGGCTGCCCACCGCCGACCCGGCCGCCCATCGCTATTTCCGCGCGCAGTGCGACCAGTTGCTGACCGAACTGAATCCGGCGGAAGAAGCGCTCACCGCGCGGGTGAAGCTGCACCTGGGGCTGCTGGCCGGCAGCACGCCGTCCGCCGCCGGCGTCGCCGCCGCGCTGGGGGTCAGCGAACGCACCTTCCGCCGGCAGCTGGAAGCGGAGGGCACCGGCTTCCGCCAGTTGCTCGACGAAGTGCGCTACGAAAAGGCGCGCCAACTGCTGGCCACCACCGGACAACCGGTGGAAGCCATCGCCCAGCAGCTGGGCTATGCGGAGGCGGCCTCCTTCATCCACGCTTTCCGGCGCTGGTCCGGGGACACCCCGGCCGCCTTCCGGCGCCGGAGCCGCCAGCCCGGCTGAAGCCCGGATCACCGGTTGTCCCCGCAGACCCGCGGCATTGCGGGAAGCGGGGTACTTGTTGATAATGGTTCGCACTTGCAATCACCGCCCGGATCCCCGGCCGCCATGTCCTCTGCCCCGCCCCCTGTTTCCGTTCCGCGCCGACTCTCCGAACTGGACCGTGGCGCCGCCGCCATCGTGGCCCGCGTCGAGGCCCGGGATGCGGGCGATGCCCTCGCCGCCCGCCTGGAGGATCTCGGCTTCATTGCCGGCGAGCCGCTGCGCGTGGTCGCGCACGGCCCGCTGGGCGGCGACCCGATCGTGGTGCAGGTCGGCTACACCCGCTTCGCACTGCGCCGCGCGGAAGCCGCGCGCATCGTCGTGACCGACATCGCATGAACCTGATCGCCAGCAGCGTCGGCAGCGTCGCGCTCGTCGGCAACCCGAACTGCGGCAAGACCGCGCTGTTCAACCGCCTCACCGGCAGCAAGCAGAAAGTCGCCAACTACGCCGGCGTCACCGTCGAGCGCAAGGAAGGCACGCTGGTCACGCCGTCCGGCCGCCGGCTGTCGGTGCTCGATCTGCCCGGCGCCTACAGCTTCGCCAATGCGAGCGCCGAGGAAACCATCACCCGCGACATCTGTCTGGGCAACATGCCGGGCGAGGCGGCGCCGGACCTGCTGGTGTGCGTCGCCGACGCCACCAACCTCCGGCTGCACCTGCGCTTCGTGCTGGAAATCCGTGCCCTCGGCCGGCCGATGCTGGTCGCGCTGAACAAGATGGACGACGCGGCGCGCCGCGGCATCCGCATCGACCGCGAACGGCTGGCCGCCGAACTCGGCGTACCGGTGGTGGAAACCGTGGCGGTGAAGCACGGCGGCACGAAGGCACTGATCGAGAGACTGGAACAGCGGTTGCCGCCGGTGGCGGACAAGCCGGCGTTCGACCGTGCCGGCCTGCATGCGGAAGTGGCGCGACTGCTCGCCCTCGCGGTGAACGTGCCGCGCCGCACGGCGGAAATCGACGACCGCATCGACAGCATCGTGCTGCACCCGGCATGGGGGCTGGCGATCCTGGCGGTGGTGATGTTCTTCATGTTCCAGGCGGTGTTCGCCTGGGCCGCGCCGCTGATGGATGCCATCGATGCCGGCGTCGCGGCGGTGGGCGAGGCGATCGGCGGCACGTTGCCCGACGGCGTGCTGCGCAGCCTGCTGGTCGACGGCGTGATCGCCGGCGTCGGCGGCGTGGTCATCTTCCTGCCGCAGATTCTCGTGTTGTTCCTGTTCATCCTCGCGCTGGAGGAAAGCGGCTATCTGCCGCGCGCGGCCTTCCTGCTCGACCGCTTCATGGTCGGCGCCGGCCTCACCGGCCGTTCGTTCATTCCGCTGCTCTCCAGCTTTGCCTGCGCGGTGCCGGGCATCATGGCCACGCGCACCATCCAGGATCCGCGCGACCGCCTGGCGACGATCCTCGTCGCGCCGCTGATGACCTGTTCGGCACGGCTGCCGGTGTATGCGCTGCTGATCGCCGCCTTCATTCCGCAGGAAACCGTCGGCGGCCTGTTCAACCTGCAGGGCCTGGTACTGTTCTCGCTGTATTTCGCCGGCATCTGCAGCGCGATGCTGGTCGCCTGGGCGATGAAGATGCTGCGCCGCGACCGCAGCGAGCAGATGCTGATGCTCGAACTGCCCTCCTACAACCTGCCGCATCCGTACGACATCGCGCTGGGCCTGAAGGACCGCGCGATGATCTTCATCCGCCGCGTCGGCTCGATCATCCTGCCGCTGACCATCATCCTGTGGTTTCTCGCCAGCTTCCCGAATCCGCCGGCCGGCGCGGAAGGCGCGGCGATCACGTACAGCTACGCCGGCCAGATCGGGCGCGCACTGGAAACCGTGTTCGCGCCGATCGGCTTCAACTGGCAGATCTGCATCGCGCTGGTCCCGGGACTGGCCGCCCGCGAAGTGTTCGTCGGCGCGCTGGCCACGGTCTATGCGCTGTCGGCCACCGACGAGACCGCGGCCGAGCAGCTCGGCACGCTGATCGCCGCCGACTGGGGCCTGCCGGTAGCGCTCGCCCTGCTCGCCTGGTACGTGTTCGCGCCGCAATGCATCTCGACCATGGCGGTGATCAAGCGCGAAACCAACTCCTGGCGCACCATGCTGCTCAGCACGCTCTACCTGTTCGTGCTGGCGTACGCGGCGGCCTTCATCACCTACCGCGTCGCGCTGGCGGTGACCGCATGATGCCCGACTACGCACTGCTCGAAACGCTGGTCACCGGCCTGATCGTCGCGCTGGCCGCCGGCTGGGTGTGCCGGCGCTCCTGGAACGCCGTGCGCGGTGTCCTGCAGGCCCGTGCGGCCGGCGGCAGCAAGGCCTGCAGCAGCTGCAGCGACTGCGGCGGCTGCGATACCGGCAAGTAACCCGGAACGACTCACCGGGACGATCAGGACCGGCACAAGACCGGTCAATGACTCCGGCAGGCGCGCGCCTAGAATGGCGCCCTTCCGCACCCGCCGGACGCCCCCATGCCGACGTCGCTGACTGCCCGCCTGCGTACCCTGCCCCGCCGTGCCCGTCGTCTGCGCGAAAGTGCCGGCCAGCTGCGCGACAACGCCGTCGACTGGCTGCGCCGCGACGAGCTGGTGCTCGCCGAACGCACCCCGTACGAGGAAATTTTCCGCGAGGACATCGTCTGCGTACGGCATTACCTGCCGCTGACCGAAAAGACGATCGACCTGCAGGGCGAACGCGTGCCGGTAGCGTCCGCGCGGCACGCCGTCCCGCTGGTGCTGGTGTCGCCGCTGGCGGTCACCATGCGCATCTACGATCTCTTTCCCGACCGCAGCCTGGTGAAATACCTGCTCGCCCGCGGCTTCGACGTCTATCTGGTGGACTGGGGCCGCCCGACGGCACGCCACGACCGGCTGCATCTGGCCGACTTCTACGCCGGCTTCCTGCCGCGCGCGCTGGCCGCGGTGCGCGCGCACAGCGGTACGCAGAAACTGTCGCTGCACGGCTGGAGTTTCGGCGGCCTGTTCGCGCTGTGCCATGCCGCTTCCGGCGATCCGGACATCGTCAACCTCGCGCTGGTCGGCGCACCGTGCGATTACCACGCCAACGGCGAGCTCGGCAAACAGTACCGGCGTCTGGCGAAGCAGCTGCGGGCGCTGGAACAGCGCACCGGCTTCCGCATCCACCGCACGTCGCCGCGCCTGTGGCGCTCGCCCGGATGGATGAACGCGCTGATGTTCAAGGCGGTGAGTCCGGCGGCCACCGTGCAGGGCTACCTGGAGCTGCTGCGCAACCTGCACGATCGCGAATTCGTCGCCGCGCACGCCACCAACGCGGCCTTCCTCGACGACATGACGGCCTATCCGGGCGGTGTGGTGCAGGACATCGTGCAGCACCTGTGGGTGGACAACGTGCTGCCGCAGGGGCAGTTGCCGGCGGCGGCCGGCACGGCACGGTTCGCCGCCGTCGATGCCGCCCTGCTGGCGGTCGCCGGCAGCGATGACACCATCGTCACCCGCGACTGCACGCAGCCGATCCTCGATCTGGTTTCCAGTCGCGACAAGACACTGCTCGATGCGCCCGGCGGCCACATGGGCATCCTCGGCGGTTCGCGCGCACCGGCCACCATCTGGAAGCCGGTGGCCGACTGGCTGGCGACGCGCAGCGACTGAGCGCCGGCACGGCGTACCGGGACTGGTTCCGCGCAGGAGCATGCCGCACACTACCGGCCGCATCGTTTTGGCCCGGATGCTGTCGACATGCTCCGCCACACCCTGATCCGCACCACCCTGCGCACGTTCCGGGCACTCGCGCGTCCGGATGTGCCGCTCGCCGCGCAGCGGGCCTTCCTCGACAACGGCGGCCGCCTGATGCGCCGCCCGCGCGGTCTGCGCATCGAGCTGCAGCAACTGGCCGGCCTGCCGGCACGCCGTCTGGCGCCGCGCGGCGCTCATGCGCAGCGTCACGTGCTCTACCTGCACGGCGGCGGCTACATCCAGGGCAGCGGCACCAGCCACACGCCGCTGGCCGCGCAGGTCGCGCAGGCCGCGCGCGCCACGACCTGGCTCATCGACTACCGGCTGGCGCCGGAACATCCGTATCCGGCAGCGGTGGACGATGCCCTCGCCGCCTACGAGGCGCTGCTGCAGAAAAACATTCCGGCCGCCGCCATCGCCCTGGCCGGCGATTCCGCCGGCGGCGGCCTCGCGCTGAGCACCGCGCTGGCGATCCGCGATACCGGCCTGCCGTTGCCGGCCGCGCTGGCGCTGTTCTCGCCGTGGACCGATCTCACGCTGTCCGGCGCCAGCCTGCAGACGAAGGACGCCTGCGAACCGATGCTGAATCCGGTCTGGCTGGACTGGGCTGCCGGGCTTTATTGCGGCGAAGCCGGCGACGGCCGGGTGACGCCGCGCACCGCGCCCGGCGTCTCGCCGCTGTTCGCCGATCTCGCCGGCCTGCCGCCGCTGCTGGTGCAGGTCGGCAGCGACGAGGTGCTGCTCGACGACGCCACGTTCCTCGCCGCCCGCGCCCGGCGCGCCGGCGTCGACGTCACGCTGCACGAATTTCCCGGCCTGTGGCACGTGTTCCAGGCGCAGGCCGGCCTGCTCGCCGAGGCCGATGCCGCGCTGGCGGAAACCGGCCGCTTCCTCGCGCAGCACCTGCCGTCCTGAGATTCAGCCGGCGAGCGATTGCAGCGCATCCGCCAGCTGCGCGCAGCGGAAGCGGTAGCCGAGTTGCTGCACGCGGCGCGGCAGCACGCGCTGGCCGCCCAGCAACATCGGCGCCCGCTCGCCCAGCGCCAGTTTCAGCAGCGGTGCCGGCGCGGCAAAAAACGCCGGCCGGTGCAGGGCGCGCGCCAGCGTTGCGGTGAATTCGGCATTGGTGACCGGCACCGGTGCCGTCATGTTGTACGGTCCGCTCGCCGCGCGATCGCCCAGCAACTGCAGCACGATGGCGATGTAGTCCTCGCGCGCGATCCAGCTCATCCACTGCCGGCCGTCACCCAGCCGGGCACCGAGACCGAAGCGGAACGGCAACAGCATGCGGCCGAGCAAACCGCCGGACGGATGCAGCACCAGCCCGGTGCGCAGCAGACAGACGCGCACGCCCGCCCTTTCCGCCCCGCGCGCCGCAGCTTCCCAGTCGCGGCAGAGCTGCGCGCCGAAATCGTCGCCGGGTGCTGCCGTTTCATCGAGCACCGCATCGCCGCGGTCGCCGTAATAACCGACCGCCGAACCGCTCAGCAGCACGGCCGGCGGCTGCGCCGCCGCCGTCATCGCGGCCACCAGTCTTTCCGTCAGCGCGACCCGGCTGTCCCGCAACACCCGGCGCCGCTGCGCGGTCCAGGCTGCATCGACGATGGGTTCACCGGCCAGATTGATCACCGCGTCGAAGGGACGACCGGCGAAGGCTTCCTCGGGGGTAGCGGCTGCCTGCACGGCGGCGCCGCATTTTGCCGGCACCGTGGCCGGCGACCGGCTCAGCACCGTGACGCCGTGGGCGGCCGCCAGCAGCGCGGCACACAGCGGGCGGCCGATGAAGCCGGTACCGCCGGTGAGCAGAACGTTCATGACGGATCCTCCTTCGCGATCGGCCACCATCTGCCGTGGCTTCCAGAATGAACCCGCCGGCCGGGCGGCGACAACCGCAGCCGGGCATGTCCGCCCTGGTGCGCGGTTTGTGCGGCACGGTGCTTGTCGTTGCCGGCCGCAGCGACAACACTGCCGCCGTCCTCATTGTTCCGTGGAGTCGTCCATGCCGATCCCTGCCGTCCTCGAAGGCCGCCTGTCCCTGCCGGTCATCGGTTCGCCGCTGTTCATCGTTTCCGGTCCCGACCTGGTGATCGCCCAGTGCAAGGCCGGCATCGTCGGTTCGTTTCCGTCGCTGAACGCGCGGCCGTCGCACGTGCTGGACGAGTGGCTGACGCGCATCGAAACCGAACTGGCCGCCTTCCAGGCAGCCAATCCCGGTGCGAAGGTCGCACCCTATGCCGTCAACCTGATCGTGCATGTCTCCAACAACCGGCTGGAGGAAGACATCGCGATCTGCGCGAAACACAAGGTGCCGATCATCATCACCAGCCTGCGTGCGCCGGCGGCGGTGGTCGAGGCCGTGCACGGCTGGGGCGGCATCGTGCTGCACGACGTCATCAACATCCGGCATGCGAAAAAAGCGCTGGGCGAAGGCGTCGACGGCCTGATCCTGGTCTGCGCCGGCGCCGGCGGCCATGCCGGCACGCTGAACCCGTTCGCGCTGGTGTCGGAAGTGCGGCAGTTCTGGGAGGGCCCGATCGCGCTCTCCGGCGCGATCGCCAACGGCGCCTCGATCCTCGGCGCGCAGGCGATGGGTGCGGACCTCGCCTACATCGGCACGCGCTTCATTGCCACCGAAGAAGCCAATGCGATGCCGGCGTACAAGCAGGCGCTGGTGGATGCGAGCGCGAAGGACATCGTGTACTCGTCGCTGTTCACCGGTGTGCACGGCAACTATCTGGCGCCGAGCATCCGCGCCGCGGGACTCGATCCGGACAACCTGCCGTCGGCGGACAAGTCGACGATGGATTTCGGCAGCGGCGGCAATACGGACGCGAAAGCGTGGAAGGACATCTGGGGTGCCGGCCAGGGCACCGGATCCATCCAGGCGGTACTGCCGGCGGGCGAGGTAGTGGCCCGGTTGCGCAAGGAATATGCGGAAGCGCAGGACAGGATGATGAAGGTGGCGTTCTGAGGCGCCGGCACGGAACGGCGGGGTGGTGATCCGCTGCGGCGGCTGAAGTGTCTCGTCGCTCGCTGTCGATGCAGGCGCCACCATGCAAGGCCGAGGGCTCGCTTCCCTCGACACAGGCCGCCTTCGCGGATCACCACCCCGCTATCCAGGCAGTCGCCGGATGCGGGATGGGGTGAAGGGCAGGAGCAAAAGCAGGAGCGGAGAGCGGGTGCGCGCAGGGATTAATCAGCGTCCCGGTCTTCGTTGAGGCAGCGAATGCCGGCCGGCGGCAGTTCGATGAACTTCCCCGTGGCGCGGTCCAGACGGCGCGCCTGGACAATCCTGTCGGAAAACTCGGCGTCGACAACGCCGGCGACCGCGATGACCGCCTCATCGGGTGCGCCGTCGATTTCGCATACGCCTATCGCCAGATACTGGTCTTCGGCCATCGCGGGATAAGCAACGGCATCCGTGATCAGCCACCGCTGGGGATTTTCCGGTCCCGGCACGCTCTTCTGCCCGAGCAGCATCAGCTTCTTGCCGCCGGCGTCCTCGAGAATGCCGATGCCGTAGTCACAGACATGCTCGTAACCTTCGCCTCCCGGAACGCACCGCCCCTGCCGGCTGTCGAGGCCCGCCGGATACGGCGGCACAACACTGCCCACCAGATCGGCCGCATGGGACGGAGTGACGAGGAAAGCGATCAGCAGCAGGGGGAAGGATTTCATGCCGATGTCCCGTGTTCGAGTCACGTTGGCGGGCTGCCCGGGTTCGCCGTCGCCGGCCGTGAAGGGCTAGCCGGAAACCACGGCATTTCTGTTGATCTCATAACGAAGCTCAACCATTCCGGCGCCCATTTGATGAACAGACACGAGGCGCAGTACCGGGCTGAGCACCGTGCGCGGAAACAACGGCTTGCCTGCACCCAGGGTCGCAGAACCTATCTGAACAATCAGCTCATCCAGCAATGACGCATCGTAGAACTGCCCCGCCAGGTCGCCGCCACCGACGATCCATATGTTCTTGTTTCCTGCCGCAGACCGCATTTCACGATGAACGACGCTTGCGTCGCCTTGCGTGAATCTGACATCGGCGCCCGGAACAACCGGCAGACTGCGATGCGTAAAGACCCATACCGGTTGCGTATACGGCCATGGAGACCCGGTCTCCGCAGCAACCACCCCGGCATTCCCCAGAATCCATTCGTAGGTGGCCGCGCCCATGGCCAGCGCACCCACTCCTTTAATGAACTCCGGATAGCTGGACTCCTGAACGCTGCCCAGGGGGAACAGCCAATCCAGCGAATCGCTTTCGGTTGCAATGAACCCGTCGAGGGTTGATGCCACGTAGTACTGGGTCTTCATTGACGAGGCATCCTCGATATCTGCTCTGCCGGCTCACGATTGAGCCAGGCCGCGCGCGAAAGCGGGTCGGCTTGAGCGATTTTCAGGCTTTAAGCGGTGGGTCCGGCAACCAACTGATGTCGTACCGTGGAAGTTCTCCTGCCCCCACGGTTGCGGGATCAAGGAACTCCCATCGACCGGTGATTCCCCGGGCCTTGCACCCCATCTCCCAGTTCGCGGTCCAGATGCCGACCGCGACGGCGCCGTAGTAGCGGCCCCTCGTGGCGGCGAAGAAGTCGAACCGGACCACCGCCGCGTTGTCGATCACCGCGGCGCACCTGGTGGTCTGCGCGTTGTAGGACGACGGGGCCCATTGGCAGATCTCGTACGTGCGCCCGAGCCGGTCGAACGGGACAGCCGTCGTGTCGAGGGGCCGGGTGCAGGCGGGGTCGGTGAAGAACAGGGCGTCGAGAGGGTATCGACGTTTGCTGAACCTGGCGTTGAAAAACCGTATGAACGCGGGCATGTAGCGCGAGGCGTAGCCGATGGCGCAGACGCAGATGATGTTGTCCCGGGCGGGGTCGAAACGGTTGCCTAGCAGTTTTTCGATGCTGGCGTGGTCGGCGCCCGGCCCGATCCAGCACGTGCCGATGCCCATCCGCGTCGCGTCCATCACCACATGCTGCAGGGTGCGGCCCACCTCCATGACAGCGCGGCGGTCATACTCCCTGGGAGCGATGGCGATGAAGAACTCGCGGGCATTGACCGTGGGCCAAACGGTGACCGGACCTTCGATGTATTCGAGCCGGATGGGGCCGTCACCGAACCCGGGCTCTGCGAGGTGGGCCCTGGCGGAGGCGCACAGCGCTTCACGATCTTCATCGGAGAGTCTTCCGGTCTGGAAAGAGCGGCAGGAATGCTGGGCACGCATCAGATCGAAGAGGTCAAGGTCGTCGTTGCGACGCGGGCGAGGCTCGGGGAAGCGGATGTGCCACTTGACCGTCAGGATGTCGAAGCCGGCTCTCAGGAGCAGCAGCCCGGCCGGGACCAGGAACGGCAGCGATGCCCACAAGGGCGCGAAGAAATACAGGGGAGTCCCGATGACCAGGAGCAGCAAGGACAGGAACACCGGGCTCAGGTACTGCAACCATCCTGTGAACTGGAGCCGCCGCTTCACCATCCAGAATTCAGTGAACAATCCACGAAGGAACGACGGTACTCGCTGCAGCACCTCCAGTTCCTCGACACTGAGTTGAACGGGAGGCATCTGTTCCGTCTTGCTCACGAGGAGAGTCCCCACACTGGCTTCAACACGCTCATTGGCCCGTCATCCACATTGACGCACTGCACTGCCGTCATGCTCGCCCGCCCAACTCACCTGCAGCCCCGCGAGCGATGGTCGAAGTTTAAATGCCGGGGCCAACGCGTTACCTCAGACCGCGGCCGGTCAGGGACGTCGCGCCTGCAGTGATGTAATGGACTCCTCCCACACTCCTGCGGCATCGATGTGCCAAGGTGCATCCTATAAGGAGCACAACGAAGGGGGAGGAGTCGCCATGAATCGTAAAACGATCGCAATCG
>JBMOON010000030.1:0-16684 GCA_049323295.1 Pseudomonadota bacterium | reverse complement strand
GGCGACAGGCTTGGGCTTTGCGGCCGCCTTGGGGGCCGGCTTCGCCGGGGCCTTGGCGGCCTTTTTCCTGTCGTCCTTCTTGCTGCCCTTCTTGTCGGCCTTCGCCATGTCCGTATCCCTCTCTGTGTCGCGCTTGCCGATCAAGGCACCCAGGGCGCGACGAACCCGTGAAAATCGGCCTGCCAAAATAATGTGTCCTCTGTGACTTGTCATGCCCGGGAGTCCGCCCGGGAATCCGCGGACCCTCGACAGGGGCCCGGCCGCCAGCTGCTATTGTGGCGCACCCGCCACCGCCTGTGACGAATTCCGCGATGACCGACCCGCGTGCGCGCCGCTGGGCAAACCGCCTCGCCGGCATCCAGCCTTTCCATGTCATGGCCCTGCTCGGGCGTGCGCAGGCCATGGAAGCCGCGGGGCGCGACATCATACACCTCGAGGTCGGCGAGCCCGATTTCCCGACACCGCCGGCCATCGTGGCTGCCGGCCAGGCCGCGCTGGCGGCCGGCGCTACTTTCTACACGCCGTCGCTCGGCCTGCCGGCATTGCGCACGGCGATTGCCGGCTGGTACCGGGATCGGTTCGGCGTCGAGGTGCGACCGGAGCAGGTGGTGGTCACCCCGGGCGCGTCCGGCGCGCTGCTGCTGGCACTGGCACTGGTGGCCGACCCGCACGAGCGGGTGCTGCTCGCCGATCCCGGCTATCCCTGCAACCGGCATTTCCTGACCGTGCTCGGCGCCGCGGCGCAGACGGTTGCCGTCGACGCGGCCGCCGGTTTCCAGCTGACGGCTGCCGACATCGACCGCGAATGGCGGGACGACACGGTGGCGGCGTTGATTGCCACGCCGGCCAATCCCACCGGCGGCGTGCTCGGCCGTGCGGCGCTGGCGCAACTGGCGAGCGCCGTGCGGGCGCGGCGCGGCCATCTGCTGGTCGACGAGATCTACCAGGGGCTCAATTTCGGCACCGAGCCGCCGTTCACCGCGCTGGCCGTCGATGCGGACGCGATCGTGCTGAACAGCTTCTCGAAATTCTTCGGCATGACCGGCTGGCGCGTGGGCTGGCTGGTGGCGCCGCCGGACGCCGAGCCGGAACTGGCCAAGCTGGCGCAGAACCTCTACATCGCGGCGCCGACGCTGGCGCAGCATGCGGCGCTGGCGGCGTTCCGGCCGGACACGCTGGTGTTGCTCGAGGAGCGGCGCACGGAATTCGCCCGCCGGCGCGATTTCCTGGTGCCGGCGCTGGAAGCGATCGGCTTCCGGATCCCGGTGCGGCCTGAAGGCGCCTTTTATGTCTATGCCGACGTGTCGGCGTTCACCGGCGACAGCTACGCCTTCTGCGAACGTTTGCTCGAACAGGAAGGCGTGGCAATCACGCCCGGCATCGATTTCGGGGAGCGTGATGCGCAGCGGTACGTTCGCTTCGCCTGTACGCGGCCGGTGGCGCGCCTGGAAGAAGCAGTGAACCGCATTGCGCGGTTCGTGCGTCGCTGACGGAGTCGTGCCGCCGATCTGCTCCGGCGACTGAGTGTCTCGTCGGTCAGACTTCGCTAGACCTTCCCTCGACACAGGCCGCCTGCGCAGATCGGCGGCACGACTCCGTCGCGTTCAACGTATCCGCTGCGGCACATGCGTGATGCGGATGTCGCCGTTCTCGACGACGAAATCCACTTTCCGCAGGGAGGCGCCCTTGCAGGGGCCGAGGATGCACAGTCCGGTGTCGATCTCGAACAGCGCGCCGTGGTTGGCGCATTGCAGGAACTGCTGGTCGTAATCGAAGAATTCGTCCGGCTGGTAGTTCAGTTCGATGCCCAGGTGCGGACACCAGTTCACGTACACGTGCAGCCGGCCGTCACGACGGACCACCACCAGCGAATGCTCGTGATATTCGTAGCCGCGTGCTTCGTCCTCGCCGATCTCGTCGGCACGGCAGAGGGTGCCCACCGGTTCAGCTCCGGATGCCGGCGGCAGCCAGTACCGCCGGATGTTCGGCCGGCGCCAGGCGCGGGCCGAAGTTCGCCACCACGCGGGCGGCGGCGACGCTGGCCAGCCGGCCGGCGGCCGGGAAGTCCAGGCCGTGGTTCAGGCCGTGCAGGAACGCACCGGCAAACATGTCGCCGGCGCCGTTGGTGTCGATTGCCCTGACCGGGGTCGGCGCGATGTCGTGGAACCGCTCGCCGTCGTAGGCGATGGCGCCCTGGCTGCCGCGGGTGATGACCAGCGTTTTCGCGCCGGCCAGCAGCGCGCGGGCGGCATCCTGCACGTTGTCGGTACCGGTCCAGGCCTGCGCCTCGACATGGTTGCAGAACAGCAGGTCCACGCCGTCGCCGAGCATGGTGACGAGTCCGTCGCGGAAGAACTGCACCATCGCCGGATCGGAAAAGGTCATGGCGACTTTCCGCCCGGCCGCCCGTGCGATCTGCCGCGCGTGCATTGCCGCCTCGCGGCCGGTGGCCGACGACGCCAGATAGCCTTCGAGATAGGTCCAGCGCGAGGCGCGGATCGCCTCGTCGTCGAGATCGGCGCGCGCCAGCGTTTCCGAAATGCCGAGGAAAGTGTGCATGGTTCGTTCGGCATCCGGCGTGATCATCACCAGGCAGCGGCCGGTGATGCCGTTGCCGCGTGCGCTGCGGTTGACGGCGACACCGGCTTTTTCCATGTCGCCGAGATAGAAATCGCCGGCCTCGTCGTGGGCGACGCGGCAGGAGAAGAACGTCCGGCTGCCGAAATACTGTGCGGCAATGATCGAATTGGCCGCCGATCCGCCGCTGGCCCGCTTGTGTGCCGCGCTGTGGGCGGTGAGCGCGGCCAGCAGCTCGCGCTGCCGCGCCGCGTCGACCAGCGTCATCATGCCTTTGCGGATTTCCAGCCGGGACAGGAAGGCGTCGTCGATCTCCACTTCGGTGTCGAGCAAGGCGTTGCCCATGCCGTAAATGTCGTAGCGGGCGTCGTGGGTCATCGCGGTCTCCGGCCGGTGCCCGCCGCAGGGCGGCGGCGGGCGGAGGAAAACAGGGGGTCATGGATTTGTGGCGCCGCACATTCTAGCCACAGGACAGGGCCTATACTCGCGCGCCATGGCAAGACGATCCCGCGACAACCCGGGCCGCGACAAGACACCCCGCAAGGGCTCCGGCTTCTGGCCGGCGACGCGCCGCTTCCTGCTGCGTGCAATCCTGGCTGCCGGCGCCGTCTTCGTCGTCTGGGTGGCCTATCTCGATGCCGTGGTCACGCGGGCCTTCGAAAACCATCGCTGGACGGTCCCGGCACGGGTCTATGCCCGTCCGCTGGATCTCTATGCCGGCAAGCCGCTGACGGCCGCCCAGCTGGTCGGGGAGTTGCGCGAACTCGGTTACCGCGAAATGGTGCAGCCGGCCGGCCCGGGCGAATTCGCGGCCGGTGTCGACAGTCTGACGCTGGTGACGCGCGGCTTTGCGTTTCCGGAAGGCACCACCCGCGCCCAGAAGGCCTCGCTGGTTTTTTCCGCGGCCCGCATCGAACGGATGACGGCGACCGACCGGGTCCTGCGCATCGAGCCGGTGGTGATCGGCAGCATCCGGCCGCGCGACGCCGAGGATCGCGTCCTGATGCGGCTGGAAGAACGGCCGCCGTATCTGGCGGAGGCGCTGTTCGCGATCGAGGATCGCGATTATCCGGAGCACTTCGGCATTTCGCCGCGCGGCATGCTGCGTGCGCTGTTCGTCAACGTGCAGGCCGGCGAAGTGCAGCAGGGCGGCAGTACGCTGACCCAGCAGCTGGTCAAGAACATGTTCCTCGACGATTCGCGCACGCTGGGTCGCAAGCTGACCGAAGCGGTGATGGCGGTCCTGCTGGAACTGCATTACGACAAGAACACGATTCTCGAGACCTACTGCAACGAGATCTATCTGGGGCAGGCGGGCCCGCGGGCAGTGCACGGATTCGCACTGGCCAGCGAATACTATTTCGGGCGTCCGGTGCAGGAGCTGAAGCTGCACGAGGTGGCGCTGCTGGTCGGCCTGGTGAAAGGTCCCAGCCAGTACAACCCGTGGCGGCATCCCGCACGTGCGCTCGAGCGTCGCGACCTCGTGCTGGATACGCTGGTGGCGCAGCGCATCGTGCCGGCGGCAACGGCTGCACAGGCAAAGGCGCAGCCGGCGGGCGTGGTGCCGGCGCCGCGCCTGCGCGTGAACCGCTATCCGGCCTACATGGCGATCGTGCGCGAGGAGTTGCGCACGCGGTTGCCGGAAGAGGCGCTCGAGCGCGACGGCCTGTCGGTGTTCACCGCGCTGGATCCCGGCGTGCAGCAGGCGGCGGAAGCGGCGCTGGTCGACGAGCTGGGGCGCATCGAGGCGGCGCAGGGCATCCGCGGCCTCGAGGGGGCGCTGGTGGTTGCCGTGCCGCAGACCGCGGAAATCGAGGCGGCGGTCGGCGGCCGCGATGTCGACTATGCCGGGTTCAATCGTGTGGTGGACGGACGCCGCACCATCGGTTCGTTGATGAAGCCCGTGGTCTTTCTCGCGGCGCTGTCGCGACCGGAGGAGTATTCGCTGGCCACGTTCGTCAGCGATGCGCCGGTGGAAGCGAAGGTGAAGGGCAGTCCGGTGTGGCGGCCGCAGAACTACGACCGCCTCAGTCATGGCGCCGCGCCGTTGCACAACGTCATGCTGATCGATGCGCTGGCGCACAGCTGGAACCAGGCCACCGCGCGGCTGGGCCTCGCGGTCGGCCTGCGCGAGGTGATCGTCCAGGCGCGCCGGCTCGGCGTCGAGGCAGAACTTCCGCCCTACCCGTCGGTGCTGCTGGGCAGCGCGACGCTGTCGCCGCGCGAGGTGCTTGCCATGTACCAGCCGCTGGCGAGCGGCGGCATCCGGATTCCGCCGCGTGCGGTGCGCGGCGTGCTGGCGGCCGACGGCGAGGTGCTGCTGGTGCGCGAGACCGGCACCGAGCGCGTGATGACGCCGGCGACGGCCTTCCTGCTCACGCATGCCATGCAGGAGACGCTGCGGCGCGGGACCGCGCGCAGCGTTTACGGCGTGCTGCCGCCCGAGCTGAACGCCGCCGGCAAGACCGGCACGACCGACAACGGGCGCGACAGCTGGTTCGCCGGTTTTTCCGCCAACCACCTGGCTGTGGCATGGGTCGGCTACGACGACAACCGGGCGACGCCGCTCTCCGGCGCTACCGGCGCCCTGCCGGTGTGGACCGACTTCATGGCCCGGTTGCCGCAGGTGCCGCTCTCCGACACGCCGCCGGCGGGGGTGGAGATGGTCTGGCTGCTGCCGGGTGGCCGGACCCGCAGCGGAGAAGGCTGCAGCGGCAACCCGATACGGGTCCCGGTCATTGCCGGTACCGCGCCTGGGGACACCACCCTGTGCGGTACCGCGACCGAGGCAATCGACGACGTGAAGGGATTCTTCCAGCGCCTGATGGAATGAGGTGTGGCGACCAATCCGGCGGACTGCCGGTCGGGCCGACGGATGTCGATGCGCCGGACGGCGGTCCGGCGTAGGCTCTCGGTCGACCGTCGAGCCGGGTATCCCTCGTTGTTCCGGCCGGTCCGGAGCCCCTCATGTCGTCCCCTGTCTGGTCCCGCCTTGCCCTGCTGGCCGCCTCCCTGTTGCTGGCCGGCTGTACCTCCCTCGGCAATCCCGTCGTCCGCGGCGATCTGTTCGAGACCCGCGCCCGCGGCAGCGAGGCGCTCGACGGCAATGAAGCCGCTTTCGACCGCCTCGAGCAGCTGCAGCGACGGTGGGCGGCCCGCGGCGAGCAGGGCTGGTGCTACCGGCTGATGCCCTGGGATCACGCCAACCGCGCCCGGGCCGGCACGCTGGCAAACGAAGTCGAGCGGGTGACGCTGGCTCGCGAGGCCGTACTCTCCCAGCGCGAGCTGAGCGACGTGATGACCAACGCCCTGCGCGATCTCGAGGACGAATACGACGCCATCGCCGAATCGATGCAGGAAGAAGAGAGCGTGTCGGCCGCCGACCTGCGGCTGATTGCCGAACAGAAATACCTGGCGCGCCGGATGGCCGGCAGCCTGGTGCTGATGTCCACTGCCGACATGTCTCATGCAGCGGAAGCCGCCGACCTGTTCGGTCGCGATGTCAGCCGTTTCCAGCAACTTCTTTCCGCGTCGCTTAACGGCAGCGAGGAACTGGGCGTCGAACCGCCGGCGAATGCCGACATCGAGGAATCGTTGGCGCAGATCGACGAGCTGTTCAACGACTACGTGGTCGATTCGGTGTCCGACGTGCTCGACAACGTCGTTGCCCGCTACGACGCCTGGCTGGCGCTGGGCGAGCTGGCCAGGCTCACGCCGGCCGGCCGGGTGACTGCCCGGGAGGCAGCGCCGGCGGATGACGGGGAGTCTGCGGCGGACGACGGTGCCGCAGGGGTGCCGGCCGGAGAAGAAGACATCGATGCCGGCGTGGCCGATGAAAACGCCGGCGCAGAGGCATTCCGGGGCGAAGAAGAGCCGCAGGATGACGCTGCTCCGGAAGACGAATTGCCGCCGGAAGACGAAGAGCCGGCCGACGCCGATGCCGACGGGGAATCGACCCTGATCTGAGGGCTACAACCGGGCGAAGCAGCGCGCTGCGGCCGCGATCGTCATGTCGATGTCGCTGTCGGTGTGGGCGCCGGACATGAAGCCGGCCTCGTAGGCGCTGGGTGCCAGATAGACGCCTTCGTCCAGCATGAGGTGGAAGAAGCGCTTGAAGCCCTCGATGTCGCAGCGCGCAACCTGCGAGAAGCGCGACACGCTTTTCTCGCCGGTGAAGAAAAAGCCGAACATCGAACCGACGCGGTTGGTGGTCAGCGCCACGCCGGCTTGTGCCGCTTCCCGTTCAAGGCCGGCGCAGAGGCGGTTGGTCAGGGCGCCGAGCCGCTCGTAGAAACCGGGTTTCTCGATCTCGTCGAGCATCGCCAGGCCGGCGCTCATGGCCAGCGGATTTCCCGACAGGGTGCCGGCCTGGTACACCGGCCCCAGCGGCGCAATCCTTTCCATGATGTCGCGCCGCCCGCCGAACGCACCCACCGGCAGGCCGGCGCCGATCACTTTGCCCAGACAGGTCAGGTCCGGCCTGATGCCGTAGTGCGCCTGTGCGCCGCCGAGAGCGACGCGGAATCCGGTCATGACTTCGTCGAAAATCAATACCGCGCCGTGCTGCGTGCAAACCTCGCGCAGGGTTTCCAGGAATCCGGGCTCCGGCGGAATGCAGTTCATGTTGCCGGCCACCGGCTCGACGATCACGCAGGCGATCGTGCCGCCTTCGCGGGCGAAGTAATCGCGGACCTGCCGTGCATTGTTGTGTTCCAGCGTGATGGTGTGTTTCGCCACGTCGGCCGGCACGCCGGCCGAGCTCGGGACGCCGAGGGTGAGGGCGCCGGAGCCGGCCTTCACCAGCAGCGCATCGGCATGACCGTGATAGCAACCCTCGAATTTCACGATGCGGTCGCGGCCGGTGAAGCCGCGGGCGAGGCGGATAGCGCTCATCGTCGCTTCGGTACCCGAGCTCACCATGCGCAGCAGCTCCATCGACGGCACGATTCGCTGCACGCGTTCGGCCATGCGGACTTCCAGCTCCGTCGGCGCGCCGAAGGACAGGCCGCTCGCCGCTGCCTGCTGCACGGCGGCGATCACCGCCGGATGACAGTGGCCCAGCACCAGCGGACCCCAGCTCTGTACGTAGTCGATGTAGCGGCGGTCGTCGGCATCGACCACATGGGCTCCTTCGCCGCGCGCGAAGAACACCGGTGTGCCGCCGACCTGGCGGAAGGCCCGGACCGGCGAATTGACGCCGCCGGGGATGGAGCGCTGGGCGCGGGCGAACAGTTCCTCGGAACGACTCATGACTGGGGCCTCGGTGCGAACAGGGCGGCGAACCGTTGCGCGCGCCCGGCGATGTCGTGAACGGAAAACAGGTCGTGGATGACCGCGACGGCATCGGCGCCGGCGGCAATCAGGGACGGCGCATTGTCCACCGTCACGCCGCCGATCGCCACGATCGGAATGCGCAGGCGTTGCCGCGCTTCCGGCAGCAGGGCGAGCGGTGCCGGCGGTGCCAGCGGCTTGGTGTGCGACGGGAAGAAGCGGCCGAATGCGACATAACTGGCGCCTGCCTGCTCGGCGGCCAGGGCGAGTTCCAGCGAGGAATGACAGGTCTGGCCGACGATGGCGCCGTCGCCCAGTCGCGCGCGCGCCGCGGCGACGGCGCCATCCTGCTGGCCAAGGTGTACGCCGTGCGCGTTGCAGGCCAGCGCCAGTTCGATGTCGTCATTGGCGAGGAACAGGGCGCCGCGATCGCGGCACAGGGTGGCCAGTTGCGTGGCCTCGCGCAATCGCGTGGCGGCATCCGCCGCCTTGTTGCGGTATTGAACGATGCGCGCGCCGCCGTCGAGTGCGGCGCGCACGCCGTCAGGCAGCCGCGTGCCGGGCAGCCATTGCGGATCGGTGATCGCGTACAGCCCCCGGATCGGCGATGTCATGACGGCCGGCATTCAGTTGCCGTACGGCGGGCGAGTGGTCGCCAGCCGGAAGAAACGATCCGGGATGGCCTGCCCGTGCCCCGGTCGCTGTGCGTGGTCGAGCGTTTGCCAGGTGTAGGCGAGCGCTTCGCCGACGGCGCGACCGACCGGCGCGCCCTGCGCCAGCAGGGCGGCAACGGCTGCGGCCAGCGTGCAGCCGGAGCCGTGGTAGTTGCCCGGCAGGCGCGGGTGGATGTGTCGCGCCAGTTCGCCGTCGCGGCCGTACAGCACGGTGACGATCTCGTCGCCGGGCTCATGGCCGCCGGTGATGAGGACGTGCTGTGCGCCGTGCTGTGCCAGTCGTCGCGCGCAGTCGGCCAGCACATCGCTGCCGGCCAGCGTGCGGGCTTCCGGTCCGTTGGGCGTGAGCACGGCGGCCAGCGGCAACAGTTCGGTCAGCAGTACCTGTTGCAGATCGTTGCCGGCGAGCGAGCCGCCTCCGCCGGCAACGAGGACCGGATCGAGGACGACCGGAATGTGCGGATGCTGCCGCAAGAGACGGGCGATCACGCGTGCATTGTCGCCGCTGCCGATCATGCCGATCTTCACTGCTGCCGGTTGCAGGTCGCCGAGCACGGCTTCGATCTGCGCGCGCAGCAGTTCCGGCGCGGTGACCTCGAAACTGCTGACATTGCGGGTGTCCTGCACGGTGAGCGCCGTCACCGCGGTGGCGGCGTGGCAGCCGAGCGCGGCGACGGCCTCGATGTCTGCCTGCAGGCCGGCGCCGCCTACCGGGTCGTGGCCGGCGATCACCAGCACGACGGGCTTGTGCGGACGGGCGTTCATGTCAGTCGCCGGCAAACGGTCGCACGATCACGAGGATCGTGACCGCGACCAGGGCAAGGACCGGCAGTTCGTTGAACACCCGGAAGAAGACGTGCGAGCGGGCATTGCGGTCGCTGGCGAAGTCGCGCACGAAGCGCCCGCACATCCCGTGATAGCCGTACAGCAGGAAAACGATCGCCAGCTTGGCATGCATCCAGCCCTGCGTCCGGTAGAAGTCCCAGTTGAGGTGCAGCAGCCAGATGCCGAACACGAATACGGCAATTGCCGACGGCGTCATGATCCCGCGATACAGCCGGCGCTCCATGACCTTGAAGCGTTCGCGGCCGACGGTATCGGCAGCGTCGGCCTGCGCGTGATAGACGAACAGGCGCGGCAGGTAGAACAACGCCGCGAACCAGGTCACAACGGCAATGAGATGCAGGGCCTTCAGCCATTCGTACACGTGCGTGCTCCGTGTGGTGGCGGCCGGAAGGCCGGCGCTGATTATCGCAGAAGGCCGCACCGGCAGGCGGCCGTCTTCCCGTTCCGGGAACTACTTGGTTGCCTGCCTGCCCCGTGGCCGGTAGATTCGACAGCCCTTCCGTATTTTCCTGCATCCCGGGAGAGCAGTCGTGACGATCAGCGTAGGTGTGGTGGGCGGCACCGGGTATACCGGTGTGGAATTGTTGCGGTTGCTGGTCCAGCACCCGTCGGTACGCCTGCACGTCATCACCTCGCGTTCCGAGGCCGGGCAGCGGGTGGCCGACATGTACCCCAACCTGCGCGGCCGGGTGGACATCGCCTTCTCGGCGCCGGACATCGGCGAGCTCTGCCAGTGCGACGTGGTGTTCTTTGCCACGCCGAACGGCATTGCCATGGAGTCGGCCGGCACGCTGGTCGAGGCCGGGGTGAAGGTGATCGATCTCGCTGCCGACTTCCGCCTGCGTGACGTCGCTGCCTGGCAGAAGTGGTACGGCATGCCGCACAAGTGCCCGGGGCTGCTTGCCGAAGCGGTTTACGGGCTCCCCGAGGTCAACCGCGAGCAGATCCGCAAGGCGCGGATCGTCGCCAATCCCGGTTGTTACCCGACGGCGGTGCAGCTGGGATTCCTGCCGCTGATCGAGAAGGGCCTGGTCGACAGTACGCGTCTGGTGGCCGACGCAAAGAGCGGTGTGTCCGGCGCCGGCCGTCATGCCCGCGTCGACATCCTGTACAGCGAAGCCTCCGAGTCGTTCAAGGCCTACGGTGTGTCGGGCCATCGCCATTTGCCGGAAATCCGCCAGGGGCTCGAAAGTGCCGCCGGCGGTCCGGTCGGGCTGACCTTCGTTCCACATCTGGTGCCGATGGTGCGCGGCATCCATGCCACGCTCTATGCCGTACTCAAGGATCCGCACGGTGACGTGCAGCGCCTCTACGAAGAGCGTTATGCCCATGAGCCTTTCGTCGATGTTTTGCCGGCGGGCGCCCATCCGGAAACGCGCAGCGTGCGCGGCTCGAACCAGTGCCGGATCGCCGTGCATCGCCCGCAGGGTGGCGATACGGTCGTGGTGTTGTCGGTGATCGACAATCTGGTGAAGGGTGCGGCAGGCCAGGCCGTGCAGAACATGAATCTGCTGTTCGATCTGCCCGAGACGACCGGTCTCGGACAGGTCGCACTGCTGCCCTGATTGCCGGAAGAGGACAACATCGTGCCGGTCAAGGGTCCGCGTCTTCATCGCATGGTGGTAAAGGCCGAGCGCCCGGGACAGCGGCTGGCACTGGCCGCCCTTGTGTTGCTGCTGTGTGCCGGTATCGGCAGCGCGGCATTCGTCGCCGGGCGCGTGCTGACGCTGCGTGCTCTCGCCGGTGGCGATGTCGATGACGGCACGATGGCCAGCGTCGAGCGACTGGTCGAAAGCAACGCGGCCCTGCGCGATGAGCTCGCCATCTATCGCGGCGGCGGTGACGTGGCCCGGGAAGTCGAGGAGCGTGTGCGCACGGAGAATCGCGGCCTGCAGGATCGGGTTGCCGAACTCGAGCAGGCGCTGGCGGATTACCGTCGGGTGCTGGTACCGGATCCTGCCGGCAAGGGGCTGCGCATCGAGAAGCTGGAGATAGCCTCTTCGGTGGCGCCGGGCACCTGGTTGTTGCGTGTCGTTCTCGTGCGCGCCGGCGACACCGACAGCGCCGCCGAGGGCGATCTGGAAGGGCAACTGCACATCGACAGCAGCGCTGGGCGGTTGATCGTGCCGCTGTCGCAGCTGATAACGGCAGATCGGCGACACTTTCGCGTTCGCTATGTGGAAGAACGCATGATCGATCTGCAGTTGCCGGCCGGACAGACGCCGGCGAAACTGGATCTCGTCGCCGTGTTGTCGTCACCACGCGTTCTGAATGTCGAAAAGACCTGGCAACGCCAGGTCAGGTCATCGCCGACAGGCGAAGCAGTCAAGCCGCAGGGGGTAACGGGCAATGCTGGGCAAGGGTAACCACAAGGCTGTTGCGGGCGCACAGACGCTGATTGCCGCCAATGCGCAAGTCATCGGCGATGTGCATTTCACCGGAGGCCTGCATGTGCAGGGACGGGTACGCGGCAACATTATTGCCGGCCCGGAGGGCGGCGATCTCGTCATTGGCGAGGGCGGGATCATCGAGGGCGAGATCCGGGCGCCGCACGTTGCCATCAATGGCGAGGTGCGTGGCGACGTGCATTCCTCCGACCGGCTTGAGCTGGCGGCGCGGGCGGTGGTGACCGGCAATGTCCACTATCGCCTGATCGAAATCGTGGTCGGTGCCCGCGTCGACGGCGTGTTGCGACACGAGCCGCCTGCGGCGCCGGAAAATCCGGATTGACCGCATCCGGGCGTCATTCCACCATGCGCGGCCGGAACTCGTCCGGGAACACCTGCGGGTATGAGACGTGAATTCCGTTCCTGATCACGCTGGGCAGGCCGCGATGGGCCTGACCGAAAGTGCCGTCCGCAAGCTGCGCGAATTGCGTGCGGACGAGGGCAACGACAACCTGAAGCTGCGCGTCTATATCACGGGTGGCGGTTGTGCGGGCTTTTCGTACGGCTTCAAGTTCGACGAGAACGTCAATGAAGGCGATACGGTGGTTACTCGCGACGATGCGACGATGGTGATCGACATGCTGTCCATTCAGTACCTGGCCGGCGCTACCGTCGATTACACCGAAGGCCTGCAGGGCGCGCGTTTCACCATCGACAACCCGAATGCCAGCAGCACCTGCGGCTGCGGCTCCTCCTTCTCGGTGTGAAGGCGCTACCCGCCACGCGCAGGGCTCAGTTGCGGCCGATCCTGCCCGGATAAATGCCGCCCAGTATCACCGGATGCTGCGCACCGGTGACGGCCGGCAGGTTGCCGGCCAGGGAGTGCAGCGTTCGCTGTGCAAGCCAGGCAAAAGCCATGGCCTCCACGTGATCGGGATCGACGCCGAGCTCGATGGTTGAGGCCAGGCGCATGCCCGGCAATGCGGCCTGCAATCGTTCCCGCAGAAACCCGTTGTGTGTCCCGCCACCACAGGTGTACAGCGCACCGCGGGTGAAACCCCAGCGCTCCAGGGCATCGGCAACGCTGCGCGCCGTCAGCTCGACCAGTGTGGTTTGTACGTCGGGCGGCGCGATGCCGCGCAGTGCGCTTTCCTGTCCGGACAGCCAGTCGGCGTCAAAATGTTCTCGCCCGGTCGACTTCGGAGGCGGTTCGGCGAAATACGGATCCTGGAGCAGGCGCTCAAGCAGGTTGCGATGGATTTTTCCGCTGCGCGCCCAGGCGCCGTCGGCATCCAGCGGGCTGTCACGATGACGTTCGTGCCAGGCGTCCAGCAACACATTGGCCGGCCCGGTATCGAAACCGCGCACGTCGGCGGCGTGGTCGCGCGGCAGCAGGGTGACGTTGCCCATGCCGCCCAGATTGAGTATCACCCGGTCTTCATCCGGATGACGGAAAACAGCCGCATGGAATGCGGGTACCAGCGGCGCGCCGTGTCCGCCGGCGGCAATGTCTCGTCGCCGGAAGTCGGCGACGGTGGTAATGCCTGTTGCTTCGGCAATAGTGTTCGGATCGCCGATCTGGAGTGTGAAGGGTAAGCCGGCACGCGGGCGATGACGGATGGTCTGGCCATGGCTGCCGATTGCCGTGACGGCTTCCGGGTCCACACCGTTTTTTCGCAACAGTGTCAGCGCGGCGTCAGCGAAGCGGCGGCCTATCTCGACATCCAGTTCGCCCATGCGATCGATTTCGTTGTCGCCGGGCCGTGTCAGCGACAGGATCCGGCTGCGGAGGTCGCCGGGAATCGGCGTGACCAGCGCCGCCCGCAAACGAGGCGCACCGGCGCCGGAAAATTCGACCAGCGCGGCATCGATGCCGTCGATGCTGGTGCCGGACATCAGGCCGACAAACAACTGGCCGGCCATGCTGTTGCTCAGAGATCGGCGGTGACGGCGTGCTGGGCCTGGGGGGCCGTGCGTGCCTGCGCGACGATGGCTTGCTGACCGGAGAAACTTTCCATCATGGCGACCAGCCTGCCGGCTTCTGCCAGGAACGCGGCTTTTTCAGCAGCGGCGATCGGGTCGCCGGCAGACGTTTTTACTCGCAGCGGATCGACGTGCCGGCCGCCAATGCGGAATTCGTAATGCAGATGCGGTCCGCTGGCCAAGCCGCTTGAGCCGACATAGCCAATCACCTGCCCCTGGACTACACGGCTGCCGCCGTGAACATTTTTTGCGAATCGGTCGAGGTGTGCGTAGAGGGTCGACTGCTGGTTCCCGTGACGCAGGATGACCACTCGTCCGTAGCCGCCCTTGTTGCCCGCATACTCCACCCGACCGTCTCCTGTCGCCTTCACGGGAGTTCCTCGTGCGGCGGCATAGTCGACTCCCTTGTGGGCGCGCATGGTATGCAGGACCGGATGCAGGCGCGCCTTGCTGAAGCGTGAGCTGATGCGTGCGAAATCAACCGGCGTGCGCAGAAACGCCCGACGCATTGCCATGCCGTCCGGCGTGTAGTAACCGCTGCGGCCATTGGCGGTGGTATAGCGAACGGCGCGGTAAGTCTTTCCCTGGTTCACGAATTCGGCCGCCAGTACCTCGCCATCGCGCACACGCTGGCCGTCCACAAGAATTTCCTCGTACATGACCCGGAACGAATCGCCTTGTTGTACCTCGAGTGCGAAGTCGATGTCGTAACCAAAGGCGTCGGCCATTTCGAGAATGACCGTATCGCTGACCCCTGCGCGCTTGCCGGCGGCGAACAGGGAGTCGTCAATGACGCCTTCCGCGAAGCGGGAGACCGTGAGGGTCGGTTTTTCGATCACTTCGCTTTCGAAGATGCCGGTTTCCGTCCGGCGAACGTTCACCACGCGATACGGATCCGGCTCATAGGAGATTTCGCTGAGTTCGCCCTGCGCATTGGTTGCTACGTTGAGGGTGGCGCCGACCTTGATGCTGGCCAGTTCGCGACCGGCGGGCCCGGATTCCACGATGTGGTGCACGGTCAGCGGTGCGTGACCGCGCGAACTCAGGATGCCCGCCAGCGTGTCGCCACCACGAACCTTGATGGCTTCCCAGAGATTCTGCGGAGCCGGCGGCACGGCCGGTGTTTCAGTCGTCGTGTCCGGCAGCGCGGTGATGGCGGGGGCGCTATCGGCAGCCGCCAGATAGAGGCCGGTAGCGGCAACACTGCCCAGCAGGAGGACAAGGGGGGCGTACGGGAGCGCCTTCAGGGCTTCCCGCCACGAGGAGTGCGGCATCGGGGGACTTCCAGTGAATTCTGGGTAGTGACTCTAAGATGCTGGCGATTCTAGGGGAACGTCCGGACGGGGGGGAACTGCCCAGGTTGTGACAAAGTTCGCGTCCGCCGTGGCCGCCCGGCCGCGCCCTCCCTAGAATGCCGGGCTTGGCGGCCCTGACCGCCGGACCGATAGTGCCTGCAGGACTTGCCCGCATGACTGATGTACAGAGTGCCCTCGCCCGGATCCGGCGCGGTGCGGCCGAGATCATTTCCGAGGCCGATCTGGCCGAAAAACTGGCCGTTGGGCGCCCCCTGCGGATCAAGGCGGGTTTCGATCCGACCGCCCCGGACCTTCACCTCGGGCATACGGTGCTGATCAACAAGCTCCGTCAACTCCAGGATCTGGGTCATCAGGTGGTGTTCCTGATCGGCGACTTCACCGGAATGATCGGCGACCCCACGGGCAAAAGCGCCACTCGCCCGCCCCTGACCCGCGAGCAGGTGCTGACCAACGCGGAAACCTACAAGGAGCAGGTCTTCAGGATCCTGGATCCGGCCCGCACCGAGGTCCGCTTCAATTCGGAATGGATGGCGAAGCTGGGGGCGGCGGACATGATCCAGCTGGCCGGCCAGTACACGGTGGCGCGCATGCTGGAGCGCGATGATTTCGGCAAGCGCTTCCGCGGCGAGCAGCCGATTGCCATCCATGAATTCCTCTATCCGCTGGTCCAGGGCTACGACTCGGTCGCCCTGCAGGCGGATGTCGAACTTGGCGGCACCGACCAGAAGTTCAATCTGCTGATGGGGCGTACGCTGCAAAAACATTACGGCCAGACACCCCAGACCGTCCTCATGATGCCGATCCTCGAGGGTCTGGACGGTGTGCAGAAAATGTCGAAATCGCTCGGCAATTACGTGGGCGTGAGCGATTCGCCCGGGGACATGTTCCGCAAGCTGCTCTCCATTCCGGACACACTGGTCTGGCGTTATTTCGAATTGCTGAGCTTCCGTGCGGAAGAAGAGGTCGCCGGGCTGCAACGGTTTGTTGCCGGTGGGGGTAATCCCCAAGAGGCCAAGCGGGAGCTGGCGCGCGAGATCATCGCCCGCTTTCATGGCGAGGAGGCGGCGGCAAGTGCGCACCGTTCGGCCGGCAATGTCATCCGCGACGGGGAGATTCCCGAGGATGTGCCGGAGGTGGTGCTGGAGGTGGCCCGGGGGGAGGGAGGGCTGCCGATAGCCGGCGCCATCCGTCAGGCCGGCCTGGTGCAGAACGCCAGCCAGGCCCGGGATGTGCTCCAGCGGGGGGCGGTGCTGGTGGACGGCGAGACCTGCCCGGCGGACCATCGGCTGGCGGCCGGGGGTGTTTACCTGGTTCAGGCCGGCAAGCGGAAAATCGCCCGGATCAGTGTGCTGGAAAAAGCCTGATCCGCGCGTTGACAGACCGGCGCGGCTCCCTATAATGCCGCCTCCCCGCACGGCGGGGGTCAGCGCGATGTTTTTTTGCAGTTATGCGTTGACAGGGGAGAGCCGGTACGTAGAATGGCGCTCCCTCGCGGGCCTCGGTCCGTCGCTCTTTAACAATCTGGCAGGCAATACGTGTGGGTGCTTACCCGGGCGGTGCAAGAGGAACAACTCGGCATCGCAAGGTAAGCAACTCGTCGTCTGGTACCGAAAGGTACTGGATTACATTG
>JBMOON010000029.1:0-1889 GCA_049323295.1 Pseudomonadota bacterium | reverse complement strand
TCTGCCACATCGACAGCAGCAACCACCAGAAACCCGTCCATACGCCGATCAGGCCCAGCACGCCGAGTACGTGCAGGATGTGAATGCCAAACAGGGTTGGGCCGACATCGCTCACCAGCAGAATCGCCGAGCTGATCGACAGCCCGCCGATCAGCGTTGCCAACACGTTGCGATGCTGGGCCTTTTCCAGCCGCGTCACATAGGAACTCATCTGCCGTGGTGACAGCTGCGGCCCCTGGGCGGC
This sequence comes from Pseudomonadota bacterium, assembly GCA_049323295.1. Classification (GTDB taxonomy): domain Bacteria; phylum Pseudomonadota; class Gammaproteobacteria; order Pseudomonadales; family JADFDG01; genus JADFDG01. The sequence goes on along the minus strand of JBMOON010000029.1, from coordinate 1,645 downwards.
GCGCGGCAGGTTCATGTTGGCCGCCGGCTCGTCGTAGAGCCTGTCGACCAGCCGCAAGGCAGTGTTACCGAGTTTGCGCACCAGTTTTACCGGGTTGTAGCGATCGCGGAGCATCTTCAGCAGCAACGGTTCGGCAGCGGCGATGAGATCGAGATCAGGATCGAGTTTGCGGCCGAAACCCTCCAGTGTGAGGCAGGCCTTGAGCAGCAGGGCGATGTCGGAGGGCAGCGTCAGATCGTGGTGCTGCATCAGCGCCACGACGTCGCTGAGCAGTTGGGTGATATTGATTTGTGCGAGTTTTACACCGTAGTACTGCGAGATCAGTTCCTCGGCGTCAGCCGCCAGTTGTGGCGCGTTGATTTCTGCGCCTTCAGCCCATTCCACCAGCACCGACACGGCCGTGGCGCCATCCTGCATGACCACGCCTTTGATCAGGCGTACCAGTTGGGCGCGCCGCGCCGTTGTTACCGTGCCGACCATGCCGAAATCGATCAGGCAGATGCGGTTGTTCGGCAGGATCAGGATATTGCCCGGGTGCGGATCGGCGTGAAAAAACCCGTCTTCCAGGATCGATTTCCACACCAGATGACAACCGCGTCGGGCGATCAGCTTGCGATCAAGGCCGGCGGCGTCGATGGCAGCCAGATTTTTCGCGCTGATGCCGTCGATATATTCCTGCACATTGAGTGTGGTGCTGGTGTAGTCCCAGTACACCTTCGGGATATGCAGCCACTCCAGGCTTTTCATGTTCGCAGCCATGCGCTCGGCGTTCTTTGCCTCGGTGGTGAAGTCGAGTTCACGGTACAGCGAGCGGCGAAATTCTTCGACTATTGCCACTGGCCGGTAACGCCGCAGTTCGACGGACTGGCTCACCGCGAGGCGCGCCACATGCTCAACCAGGCGCAGGTCTGATTCGATTTTGGCGGTAATGCCGGGCCGCTGAATCTTGAGTATCACTTCCTCGCCGCGGTGAGTCCGGGCGCAATGTACCTGTGCCATCGAAGCCGAGCCGAGCGGTTGCTCGTCGATATGCGCGAACACCTGGCCGAGCGGCTTGCCGAGCGCCGCCTCGATTTGCGGCTTGAGGGCAGCGAACGGCACGGGTGGGACATTGTCCTGGAGTTTCTCGAACTCGGCGATGAATTCCTGTGGCAGCAGGTCGACGCGGGTGGCGAGAATCTGGCCGAGTTTCACGAATGTCGGGCCCATTTCCTCCAGGGCGCGGCGCACCCGTGCGGGGGTCGAGAGTGCGGCGATATCACTCGGGATGCGAAAGCGGAACAAGCGCGGGTTATCGGCAGCAGAGTGCAGGTCGAGCCGTTCGACGAGATCGGTAAAGCCGTATTTCCACAGCACACCGCCAATCTCATTGAGGCGCCGCAGATCCTTGCCGGTATGTATCAGGCTCATTGCAGGGTTCTCGTCAGGTGCAGACCGGCAGGAGGATAGCACCCGGTTCCGCTGCCGGGACTGGCCGGATCGCGGCGTGTATCATGGCCGGCGTTTGCGGCCCCCGGTGTGGGGAGCAGGAAAGAGGAGTGCAAGTGCATGACCATCAAGTCCGACCGCTGGATTACCCGCATGGCGCGGGAGCACGGCATGATCGAACCGTTCGAGGCGCAGCAGGTGCGCGATCATCAGGGCC
>JBMOON010000028.1:0-1909 GCA_049323295.1 Pseudomonadota bacterium | reverse complement strand
TGCCAGGGGTGGTCATCAGCGGCAATGTTGATGGCGCCAGGTGCTGTGCTGCCTTGGGCAGACCAATGCCAGAATGAGCAGCAGGGTCGGCCGCCGATTCCGACTTGATCGTGCTGCAGGCAGAAAGTAGCAGGGCGACGCAAAACGTGCCGACATACCGCCGTACGCTGAGTGTTGTTGTCATTATTGGCGTCTCCGGTCCGGCATGGCCGGCCGTCAGCTGGTGTTGCAAACGAGCGGTCAACTATCCCTTATTTTCCCGACGGTTGCCAAGACCGGCTTGGCAGCCGTCGGCTTCCGGCCCAAGCTGGCGGCCTGTTGTTGGTCACCCTGGTGCTGTAAACCGGTGCCGGCCCACAAGAACCCCACGAGGAGATGTCATGACCATCAAGAGCCCCGGCCCGCAAGCCATCGAGCACCCGCTCTATGTCCTGCTGCTGGAAGAAAACATCAGCGAATTCAATCGTCGGCGTGCGGCTGGCGAGCGCGTGAGCCTCGCTGGAGCGATGCTGCGTGGTCTCGATCTGCGCGGCATCGATGCTGACGGCCTCGATCTGCGCGATGCCTGCCTGCGCGGCTGCGATCTGCGCGGAATCGATTTCCGCACGGCGCAACTCGAAGGCGCAACAATCACTGAGGCGCGCGTCAGTGGCGCCTACTTTGCAGCCGGCCTCAGTGCCGATGAGCTGCGACTGGCGCTGGAAAAAGGCACCCGCATGCGCAGCACCCCACGCTGACCGACAGTAAACGGCATGTCTGAGCTGCGCATCCGCACGCCCTGTATCGGCATCTGCTCGACCACCTACGGTGGCGACGTATGTCGCGGCTGCAAGCGTTTTGCCCACGAGGTCATCGACTGGAACGCCTACAGCGAGGAGCAGAAAAAACTGGTCTGGAGCCGACTTGCGCGCCTCACCACCGAAGTGGCAACGCCGCGCCTGACCATCTTTGATGCCGAGCTGATGGCGCAAACGCTACGCGCCCTCGGCGTGCGCTACCACATCGATCAAGCCCCGGTTTTTGGCGCCCTTGAATTGCTGCGCGCACTCGGCCACCGGCGTGTTGATCTGACCCGCTTCGGCATCACCGTCATGGCACCCTGGCTGCACCTGGCGCCGGCTGAACTGCATCGCGAAATCAACGACGAAATCTACACGCGCACCGAAGCCTGGTACGACCTGCATCACGGTCGCGCCCGACGGATTCTGCTCAATTGGGACAACTGAAACGGATGCCTTGCGCAACTCTGTTCAACGGCGCGGCATCCAGCCCTGCAGCATCTTCAGGTAATTGACGCGCTCCAGGGCGTGCGCGTTGGGTGCCTTTTCCAGCGACAGCACCCCACGTGCCGCATCAACCGACGAGTAACCTTTCTCGCCCAGCCACCAGTCGAGCTCCTCGACCACACCTTTCAGGCGCGAAACGCCGTTATCCAGCAGCGCCGATACCATCTGCACCGACTGCGCGCCGCAAAGGATCGCCTTGGCAGCATCGAGGCCGGTATGCACCCCGCCACTGACTGACAGGCCGATGTCGATACGGCCATGCAGCAGGGCAAGCGCGTGCAGGCGCAACGGCAGCTCGGCACTGGTGGATGTCACCAGCGTACGGTCGACATCCAGCGTGTCGAGATTCACGTCCGGCTGCCAGAAACGGTTGAACACGACGGCGCCAGCGGCACCGACCTCGGCAAGTTGGCGCACGAAGCCGGGAACCGATGCATAAAACGGCGACAGCTTTACCGATACCGGCCGCTCCACTGCGGCCACGACCGTGCGCACAACCTCAAGTTGCTGCGCCTCAACCTCGGCGCCGGGCAGCAGCGGATCGGTGACCACTTCATAAAGGTTCAGTTCGATCGCGTCGGCACCGGCATCGGCGAGCAGGCGCGCATACTCAACCCAGCCGC
>JBMOON010000027.1:0-2193 GCA_049323295.1 Pseudomonadota bacterium | reverse complement strand
TGCACGAACCCGCTTCGCGGGAGGGGCGCTGGCGGCGAGGGTGATGTAGAACGACAGGCGTAGCGCCTGATCCGAGAGAGGCAGACGATTGTGGCTCCTTCAACCAAGGAGTCGAACGATGAACGAGATTATTGCGATTGGGCCGATCAGCCCGCTTCGCCAGCGGCTGATTGAGGATATGACCATCCGCCGGTTCGGACCGGACACGCAGCGTAACTACCAGCGCGATGTCGGGCGGTTCGCGACCTGGCTGGGGCGCTCGCCGCATACTGCGACCGCCGAGGATGTCCGCCGGTTCCAGATTGAGCAACGGGAAGCCGGGGTGCCGGCGCCGACCATGAACAGCATCGTGGCGGCGCTGCGGTTCCTCTTCACCCACACCCTCGACCGGCCCGATCTTGCACGCAAGCTGGTCCGCACCGCGCACGCCCGCAAGATCCCGGTGGTGCTGACCCAGAGCGAGGTGAAGAGGCTGCTCGATGCGACCACCAGCCTCAAGCATCAGGCCGCATTGTCGGTCGCCTATGGTGCGGGTCTGCGCGTCGGCGAGGTCGCGGCGCTCAAGGTGCGCGATATCGACAGCAAGCGCATGCTGCTCAGGATCGAGCGTGGCAAAGGCGGGCGATACCGCAATGCCATGCTGCCAGAGGGCCTGCTCGTGCTGCTGCGTGACTGGTGGCGCGCGGGGCGTCAGCAGGGTGTGCTGCACGCTGATGGCTGGCTCTTCCCGGGACGAGGCGCCATGCTGCCGATCAGCACACGCCAGCTCCACCGCGTCGTCGTCGAAGCCGCCGAGGCAGCCGACATCGCCAAGCGGGTGGGACCGCACACGCTGCGGCACAGTTTTGCTACGCACCTCCTCGAGGACGGGGTCGATATCCGCGTCATTCAGGCGCTGCTCGGCCATGCCAAGCTCAACACCACCGCCTTCTACACGCAAGTGGCGACCAAGACGGTGCGCGCCGTGGTCAGCCCGCTTGACCGGCTCGCACTAGCGGCGCCGGACAGGGAGGCACCGAGCGGCTGAGGACCGGTGCGCACCTCACTCGAGGTCGCCGACGTTTTCCGCGCTGCCGGGCCGGCCTATCGGGCCGCTCATGCCGGGCATCTGAGCCTGCATCAGCTCAAGGTCATGTCGGCGATCGAGCACTGCCGCACCGCCGCGCTGGGCGGGCACGTTGAGGCCTGCATCGACTGCGGCCATTGGCGGATCGCCTATAACAGTTGCCGCAACCGCCATTGCCCCAAGTGCCAAGGCGCCGCCGCGCGCACCTGGCTCGCCGCGCGCGAGGCCGATCTGCTGCCGGTCGGCTATTTCCACGTCGTGTTCACGCTGCCCGCCGAGATCGCCGCCATCGCCTTTACCAACAAGGCGCTGCTCTACGACCTGCTGTTCAAGACCGCGTCCGAGACCACGCTCACCATCGCCGCCGCCCCGAAGCATCTCGGTGCCCGCATCGGCATCACCGCCGTGCTCCACACCTGGGGCTCGGCCATGACCCATCACCCGCATATCCACATGATCGTGCCAGGCGGTGGGATCGCGCTGGATGGGGAGCGATGGATATCATCCCGCCCGGCTTTCCTCCTGCCGGTGCGCGTGCTGGGCGCCTTGTTCCGCCGCCTGTTCCTCACCCGGCTGCTGGCGCTTCACGATGCCGGCAAGCTCGCCTTCTTCGGCAAGCTCGCTCATCTCGCCGATCGGCGCGCATTCCTGCGCCACCTCGCGCCAGTGCGCAAGAAGCGCTGGGTGGTCTACGCAAAGCCGCCCTTCGCCGGTCCCGAGGCCGTGCTCGCCTATCTCTCGCGCTACACCCACCGGGTCGCCATCTCGAACAGTCGCCTCCTGCGCCTCGACGAGCATGGGGTCACGTTCCGCTACAAGGACTATCGCCGTTCTACGCCAGACCGGCAGCAGGTCATGACGCTCAGCCCCGACGAGTTCATCCGCCGCTTCCTGCTGCACTGCCTGCCACGCGGGTTCCACCGCATCCGCCACTACGGCCTGCTCGCCAGCGGCTCCCGCAAGGCCCACCTCGAGCGCGCCCGCCGCCTGCTCGCCCTCGCGCCGCCCACCGCGGTCGAGCCACCCACCGAACCCCCCGATCCGCGCCCGCCATGCCCTTGCTGCGGCGGGACCATGATCATCATCGAGACCATCGAACGCCGCTATCTGCCGCGCGGCCCGCCATG
>JBMOON010000026.1:0-383527 GCA_049323295.1 Pseudomonadota bacterium | reverse complement strand
GACCTCCTTGATGGTCTTTACGATCTGCGATTCGGTGAACTTGCTCTTGCGCATAAGGCCTCCAAGGCTGCTAGTTTGCCCCGAGACCTCCAGTTATGCGTGGACCGAATATAAGGGACGCCGACACTCGTAAGGTTATACCTGAGCAGGAAATCACTGGGTCATTACATACTGTGCGTACTGACAGTAATCACGAGTCATCGCGATTCATGTAATCTGCCGCCCCCAGTCGGATTACACCGTCATTTCGTCGGCCTGATCGCCTTGTGATTCCAGTGGTCGCGGGTTCAAGCCCCGTCAGCCACCCCATTTTCTTCCCCGCGGCCTGCCTTCCGGGCCGCCGCCGTGGTACCGGGCCGCAGGCCCTTCCTCTATAATTCCGCGCCTTTCGGCTGCCGCGTCCGTGCGGCGGCGCCCGTTTCCCGGTCCGTCCGTCCCGCCCCTCCCGGGCGTCCGGGGGCCGTCAGCATGCAGAACACGCAGAAGAGGATGCCCATGCAAGTTTCCCTGGAAGTCACCACCGGTCTCGAGCGTCGCCTGAAGGTGGGGGTGCCCGCCGTCCGCATCGACAGTGCGGTCGAGACCCGGCTGCAGGATGCCGCGAAGCGCGTCCGCATCGATGGTTTCCGCCCGGGCAAGGTGCCGATGGCCGAGATCCGCCGCCGCTACGGTTCGGCGATCCGTCAGGAAGTACTCGGCGACGTGATGCGCCAGTCCTTCATCGAAGCGGTGCAGCAGGAAAAACTGAATCCGGCGGGCAATCCGCGCATCGAGCCGGTGAACATGGAGCCGGGTCGCGATCTGGAATTCGTCGCCGTGTTCGAGGTGTATCCGGAAGTGACGGTGGCCGGCATCGATGGCTTCCCGGTCGAAAAGCCGGTCGGCGATGTCACCGACGCCGACGTCGAGGAAATGATCCGGACGCTGCGTCAGCAGCGCGCCACGCCGCAGGAGGTCGCCCGCGCCGCCGCGAAGGGCGATGTGGTGGAGGCCGATTTCACCGGCACCCGCAACGGTGTCGAGTTCAAGGGCGGTTCCGCCCAGGGCGCCCGCATCGTGCTGGGCAGCGGCCGCATGATTCCCGGTTTCGAGGAAGGCCTGGTCGGTGCGAAGGCCGGCGACGAGCGCACGCTGGATCTCGTGTTCCCGGCCGACTACGGCAACGAGGAACTCAAGGGCCAGGCCGCGACCTTCAAGGTCAGCGTGAAGAAAGTGTTCGAGCAGGTGCCGCCGGAACTGGACGAGGCGTTCTTCGTCGCGTTCGGCATCAAGACTTCCGACCCGGCGAAATTCCGCGCCGAGGTTCGCAAGAACATGGAGCGCGAGCTGCGTTCGGCCCTGCGCAACAAGGTCAAGGCGCAGGTGATGGAGCAGCTGGTCGCGAAGGTGAACGTTGAACTGCCGAAGGCACTGGTGACGCAGGAAGTCCAGCGGCTGCGCCAGAACATGATGCAGCAGTTCGGCGGTGCGCAGATCGATCCGTCGCTGCTGCCGGACGAGTTGTTCAGCGAGCAGGCCCGCAAGTCGGTCGCGCTCGGCCTGATCGTGGGTGCGATCGTCAGCAAGGAAAGCATCCGCGTCGACGGCGACCGCGTGCGCAAGCAGGTCGAGGAAATCGCCGAGTCCTACGAAACGCCGAAAGACGTGGTGAACTGGTACTACGGCAACCCGGAGCAGCTGCGCCAGATCGAACTGGCCGTGCTGGAAGAACAGGTGGTCGAGCGGGTCATCCGCGATGCCGTGGTCACCGAGAAGCCGGTTTCCTACCAGGAAGCGGTCCGCCCGGCCCAGGGCCGCTGATCCCGACCGGCTGCCGGGGCGGGGGGCTTCCCGTCCCGGCGGCGGCCGTTCCGCAGGTCATTTCGGGCCGCCCTTGAATCCCGGGCGGCCTGTCCCCAGATCCCTCCCGGTGTCGCGTTGCCGCTCTCCCGCGGGAGGCAGTAACGTAGCTCGTCCTTCCCTCAAGTCCCATCCGTCCCCCGGAGCCGTCCATGGATAGCCGCATGAGCCGCATGCAGGAACAGTATGTCAGCCACGTCACCGCCCGGGACCCGCTGGGTCTGACCTCGATGGCCCCGCAGGGCCTCGGTCTGGTGCCGATGGTGGTCGAGCAGTCGGCCCGCGGCGAGCGTGCCTTCGACATCTATTCCCGCCTGCTCAAGGAGCGGGTGGTGTTCATGGTCGGCCCGGTCGAGGACCACATGGCCAACCTGATCGTGGCCCAGCTGCTGTTCCTCGAGGCGGAGAACCCGGACAAGGACGTGCAGCTGTACATCAACTCGCCGGGCGGTGCGGTGACCGCCGGCATGGCCATCTACGACACCATGCAGTTCATCAAGCCGGACGTGGCCACCATGTGCGTGGGCCAGGCGGCCAGCATGGGCGCGCTGCTGCTGACGGCCGGCGCCCATGGCAAGCGCTTTGCCCTGCCGAACTCGCGGATCATGATTCACCAGCCGCTGGGCGGCTTCCAGGGCCAGGCCTCGGATATCGCCATCCACGCCCAGGAGATCCTGAAGATCAAGGATCGCCTGAACGAGGTCCTGGCGGGTCACTCCGGCCAGCCGCTGGACCGGGTCACCCGAGATACCGACCGCGACAACTTCATGAGTGCCGAAGAGGCGAAGGCCTACGGCCTCATCGACCAGGTGCTCGCCAAACGTCCCTGACCGGTTTTTGAAAAAACTTTTCAAATCAGCCGCTTGGCGGACACTTTTATTGTTGTTGATCTGGCATTGCGGGATATCCGGACGGAACCGCGGTTGAAAAACCGGGTCCCACCCTGCATCCTGCGATGAAAGTCGTATTTTTCCGGGGATCGCTGAATGGCGAACGAATCTGACAGCCGGGGCGGCGACGGCAAGCTGCTCTACTGTTCCTTCTGCGGCAAGAGCCAGCAGGAAGTCCGCAAGCTGATCGCGGGCCCGTCGGTGTTCATCTGCGACGAGTGCGTCGATCTCTGCAACGACATCATCCGCGAGGAGGTCCAGGAGGACCGCCAGCAGGCCGGCGACCGTCTGCCGGCGCCGCAGGAAATCAAGGAAACCCTCGACCAGTACGTGATCGGTCAGGACCGTGCGAAGAAGATTCTCGCGGTGGCCGTGTACAACCACTACAAGCGGTTGCGCTCGAACGAGGGCAAGTCGAAGGACGTCGAGCTCGGCAAGTCCAACATCCTGCTGGTCGGCCCTACCGGATCCGGCAAGACGCTGCTGGCCGAGACGCTGGCGCGCCTGCTCAATGTGCCGTTCACCATCGCCGATGCGACCACGCTGACCGAAGCCGGCTATGTGGGCGAGGACGTCGAGAACATCATCCAGAAGCTGCTGCAGAAGTGCGACTACGACGTCGAGAAGGCACAGCGCGGCATCGTCTACATCGACGAGATCGACAAGATCTCGCGCAAGAGCGAGAACCCGTCGATTACCCGCGACGTGTCCGGCGAAGGCGTGCAGCAGGCGCTGCTCAAGCTGATCGAGGGCACCATCGCCTCGGTTCCGCCCCAGGGCGGCCGCAAGCATCCGCAGCAGGAGTTCCTGCAGGTCGATACCTCGAACATCCTGTTCATCTGCGGCGGTGCGTTCGACGGTCTCGACAAGGTGATCCGTTCGCGTTCCGAGAAGGGCGGCATCGGTTTCTCCGCCGAAATCAAGGCGAAGGACGTGCGCCGCAACGTCGGCGACACGCTCAAGGAGGCGCAGCCGGAAGATCTGGTGAAGTACGGCCTGATCCCGGAATTCGTCGGTCGTCTGCCGATCGTGGCCACGCTGGACGAGCTCACCGAGGAAGCCTTCGTGCAGATCCTCACCGAGCCGCGCAATGCGCTGGTCAAGCAATACCGCAAGCTGTTCGAGATGGAAGGCGTGGAAATCGACTTCCGCGAGGACGCCCTGCGTGCGGTGGCCCGCAAGGCCATGGTGCGCAAGACCGGTGCCCGCGGCCTGCGTTCGATCCTCGAGGGCGTGCTGCTCGACACCATGTATTCGGTGCCGTCGGCGCGCGGTGTGGCGAAGGTGGTGGTCGATGCGGCCACCATTGAAGGCACCACCGAGCCGATCCTGATCTACGAGAACAGTGAAGAGCCCCGCAAGGCGGCTCCTGACGCCTGATCGCACTGTCACAGGGCCCCGCAACGGGCCCTGTCTTTTTCTGCCGACTGGCCTGCAGCGCCTCTGGTCGCGACTTGCTTTCCGGCCCCGGCGCCCGCATCGTTCGGTAAATCCATTCCGACGCCCCCGCCAGGAGCGCCCGCATGACAGCCACGCCCGACCTCCATCCCGACATGCCCCTGCTGCCGCTGCGGGACGTGGTGGTTTATCCGCACATGGTCATTCCGTTGTTCGTCGGCCGTCCGAAGTCGATCCGGGCGCTGGAGCATGCGATGGCCAGCGACAAGCAGATTTTCCTTGTCGCCCAGCGCAACCCTGCGGATGACGATCCGCAGCAGGACGGTCTCTACGCAATCGGTACCGTCGCCACGATCCTGCAACTGCTGAAGCTGCCCGACGGAACCGTCAAGGTGCTGGTCGAGGGGACCCAGCGGGCGACCCTCCACCGTTTCATCGCCCATGCCGACCATGCCAGTGCCGATGTCGAATGGCTGGCCGCGCCGGCGGTTCGCGAATCGGAAGCCGAAGTGCTCGGCCGCTCGCTGCTCGCACAGTTCGAGCAGTTCGTGAAACTGTCGAAGAAGGTGCCGCCGGAAGTGCTGTCGTCGGTCACCGGCATTGAAGAGTCCGGGCGGCTGGCCGATACCATCGCCGCGCACCTTCCGCTGAAGCTGGAAGAGAAGCAGCAGGTTCTGGAAATCGCGGATCTGCGGCAGCGCATCGAGCACCTGCTCGGTGTCCTGGAGTCCGAGCTGGACGTGCTCGAGGTCGAGAAGAAGATCCGCACCCGCGTCAAGAAGCAGATGGAGAAAAGCCAGCGCGAGTACTATCTGAACGAGCAGATGAAGGCGATCCAGAAGGAGCTGGGCGAAGACAACGTCAACGAGGTCGAGGAGCTGGCGAAGAAGGTCGACGCTGCCGGCATGCCCAAGGACGCGCGTGAGCGTGCCATGGCCGAGCTGAAGAAGCTGAAGATGATGTCGCCGATGAGTGCCGAGGCCACGGTGTCGCGCAGTTACGTCGACTGGCTGGTCCAGGTGCCGTGGAAAAAGCGCGGCAAGGTGCGGCTGGATATCAAGCATGCCCGCGAAGTGCTGGACAAGGACCACTACGGCCTTGAGGAAGTGAAGGAGCGGATCCTCGAGTATCTGGCCGTACAGTCGCGCGTGAAGGCGCCCCGCGGCCCGGTGCTGTGCCTGGTGGGTCCGCCCGGCGTCGGTAAGACCTCGCTGGGCAAGTCGATCGCGACGGCGACCAACCGCCAGTTCGTGCGCATGGCGCTGGGCGGTGTGCGCGACGAGGCGGAGATCCGCGGCCACCGCCGCACCTATATCGGCTCGCTGCCCGGCAAGATCATCCAGAAGCTGTCGAAGGTCGGCGTCAAGAATCCGCTGTTCCTGCTCGACGAGATCGACAAGATGGGCGTCGACATGCGCGGCGACCCGGCGTCGGCGTTGCTGGAGGTCCTCGACCCCGAGCAGAACCACGCCTTCAACGACCACTATCTCGAGGTCGACTACGACCTCTCCGAGGTGATGTTCATCTGTACGGCCAACTCGATGAACATCCCGGCGCCGTTGCTGGACCGCATGGAGGTCATCCGGTTGCCGGGCTATACCGAGGACGAGAAGGTCAACATCGCCGAGCGCTATCTGGTACCCAAACAGATCGACGCCAACGGCCTGAAGAAGGACGAAGTGGCGATCGCCGAGCCTGCCGTGCGCGACATGATCCGCTACTACACCCGCGAGGCCGGTGTGCGCAGCCTGGAACGCGAGGTCTCCAAGGTCTGCCGCAAGGTGGTCAAGGAGCACGCGCTGGCCGGCAACGACGCTCCGGTGCTCGTCGCGCCGGCGGCACTCGAGCATTACCTGGGTGTGCGCAAGTTCAACTTCGGCAAGGCCGGCGAGGACGACCGGGTCGGCCAGGTGACGGGTCTGGCCTGGACCCAGGTCGGCGGCGACCTGCTGACCATCGAGGCGGTGGCGGTGCCCGGCAACGGCAAGCACCAGATGACCGGTTCGCTGGGCGACGTGATGCAGGAGTCGATCAAGGCGGCGCTCACGGTGGTTCGCAGCCGTGCGAAATCGCTCGGCATCAAGACGGACTTCTACGAGAAGAGCGACCTGCACCTCCACGTGCCGGAGGGCGCGACGCCGAAGGACGGGCCCAGTGCCGGCATCGGCATGTGCACGGCGATGGTCTCGGTGCTGACCGGAATACCGGTGCGGCGCGATGTCGCCATGACCGGCGAAATCACGCTGCGCGGCGAAGTACTGCCGATCGGCGGCCTCAAGGAAAAGCTGCTGGCCGCGCACCGTGGCGGCATCCGCACGGTGGTGATTCCGAAGGAGAACGAGCGCGACCTGAAGGAGATTCCCGACAACATCAAGGGCGATCTCGAAATCGTTGCGGTGTCGTGGATCGACGAGGTGCTCGGTATCGCGTTGACGCGACATCCCGAACCGCTTGCCGATGAAACGGTGACCGGTGGCGTTACGAAAGGCGGCAAGGAGGACAAGCCGGCGGACGACGGACGCGTCAGCAGGCACTGACGCAGTGTGAAAAACCGGACGACGTCAAGCGTCGTACGGTTTTTCGCGCGGTCTCTTTCGCCTTGACATCATTTTTTGGCGATTGGTATAAATCCCGGCTCTCTCGCGCAGGGGTGGCGTTCTGGGATGGGGCGCCCGGCAGTTCCCCTCCCGCCGCCCGTTCATCCAGGCCGTCCCATCCGGCCAAAGATTCTTTATCAAGGATTCAAAGGGGATTCTCGTGAACAAGTCTGAACTCATTGATCGCATTGCAGAAAGCGCCGACCTCTCGAAGGCCGATGCCGGGCGCGCTCTGGATGCCGCCATCGAGACCATCACTGCCGCGCTGAAAAAAGGCGATCAGGTGGCACTGGTCGGCTTCGGCACCTTTGTCGTCAAGGAGCGCGCTGCACGTACCGGCCGCAATCCGCAGACCGGCAAGGAAATCACCATCGCCGCCGCCAAGGCGCCGGCCTTCAAGCCGGGCAAGGCCCTCAAGGACGCCCTGAACTGATCTGCCCCCGGTCGGCCGGCAGACGGTCGGTCCGGACAGGAAAGGCGTGCCCCGGGCACGCCTTTTTTGTGTCTGCATCCGGGGTTGCGCCGGAAGCCGACCCGCTATAATCGCCGCCTTTCCGGGCGCCTCGCCCGGTCGTCCCACGCGATCCCGAGGGTCGCACAACGGCCTGCCCGGGCCGACGGAGAAGGGTATCCATGGAGTCGTTCCGCGGTTTTGTGCAGAGCTGGTTCGGTCGCCTGTTCCTGGGCGGTGTCCTGGTCGTTTTCGTGGTCACCATGTTCTGGACCGGTGCGCCTACCGGCTCCCAGGGTGAGCTGGTCAAGGTCAATGGCGAGCGGATCTACAAGTCCGAGCTCGACCAGGCCGTCGATGCGGTCATGGCCCGCTTCGGCGACCAGCTTGACCGCCGCATGCTGGAAAAGCTGGTCAGCCGCGAAGCGGTGCTGGAAGACCTGATCCGGCAGCGGGCGATGATTGACGCTGCCCGCGACATGGGCGTGATTGCTGATCCCCGGGCGGTGCACGACACCATCCAGTCCATTCCCGCCTTCCAGGACGAGCAGGGGCAGTTTTCGCAGGCGCGCTTCCAGCAGGCGATCCTGAGCAATGGATTTGCCAATGCGGCGGGTTTCCGGGCTCGCGTCGAGCAGGAGATCATCGCCGAACAGGTCAAGGGCGCGTTCAGTGATTCGGCCTTCGCCACCCGGCCGGCGCTTGAATTGCTGACGCGGATCGGCGAACAGAAGCGGGACCTGGCCTGGCTTGTGCTGTCGCCGGCCGATTTCACGGCCCGGGTCACAATCGCCGATGCCGAGGTACAGGCGCGCTACGACGCCAATCCGGCCGGTTACATGACCGAGGAAACCTTTGCCGTCGATTACCTCGAGGTGAAGCAGGAAGACTACGCGGCAAACCAGCAGGTCGACGAGGCGGCAGTACGCAGCCAGTACGATGCGCTGGTGCAGAAGGCCAACGAAAATGCCGAGCGGCGCGTGGCGCATATCCTCGTCGCCTCGGCCGGCCGGAGCGAAGCCGATGCAAAGGCGCGCGCCGACGAAATCCTGGCCCGTCTGGCGAAGGGCGAAACCTTCGCGAAGCTGGCGGCGGAATACTCGGACGACAAGGGCTCTGCCGCCAGTGGCGGTGATCTCGGCTATCTCGGCCGGGATGTCCTCGATCCGGCGCTGACGCAGGCGCTGGCGACGCTCAATGTCAACGATGTGTCCGGGGCGGTGAAATCGCCCGACGGCCTGCACATTCTCAAGCTGCTCGACATCAACCAGGTGCAGGTTCCCTCCTACGAGAGCAGCCGCGCGGAAATCACCGCCAGCCTGAAGCGTGAACAGGCGAAGGCCCGTTACGAGGAAGTCGTCGCCGAACTCGGGGCGCTCACCTACGAAAGCGACAATCTGCAGGACCCGGCCGCAAAACTCGGCCTGAAGGTGCAGGGTACCGGCCCGTTCGGTCGCAACGGCGGCCCGGGCATTGCCGCGAACCGCAAGGTGCTCGAGGAAATCCTGGCGCCGGAAGTGCTTGAGGAGGGTCGGAACAGCGGCGTGATCGACGTCAGTGAAGGCCATGCCGTGGTGGTTCGGCTGAAGGAGCATCATCCGGCCGAGCGACGCCCGTTCGCCGAAGTGTCGTCGCAGGTGCGCGCCGAACTGGTCCGCGAGAAAGCCGTGGCGCTGGCACGGGACAAGGCGGCCGGCCTGAAGGCCGCCCTGGCCGGCGGCCAGGCCATTGATGACATTGCGAAGACGGAAAAGCTTGCTGTCCAGCGTGCGCCGGCGGCCCAGCGTGCCGCGCAGGCGGTGCCGCGCGAGATACTGCAGGCAGCGTTCTCTGCCCGCCGTCCGGCTGCCGGTGGCGTAACGGCTGAAACCGTGTCGCTGGCCGATGGATCGCAGGCTTTGCTGGCGGTGTCGAATGTCATCGATGGCACGCTGCTCGGCGTGACCGATGCCGAGCTGCTGGCGCGCCGCATGCAACTGGCGGAAGAATTCGGTCGTTATGACTACAACCGGTTTGTCGACAGCGCACTGGCTTCGGCGGATATCGAGCGTGCGGCTGCCGATACCGGAACGGCGCCGGTACCGGCCCCGCTGACCAACTGACGAGTCTTCGCAGAAACGAAAAAGCCCGGCCATGCCGGGCTTTTTCGTTTCTGTTCAGGTGGTCGCGCTGTCTTCAGGCGGCATTGCCGCCAGCGTCTCCGATGACAGGCGTACATAGTGCAGGATGAGGTTGCGTCGCACGCCTGGATCGCGGACGGGCTCCACACCGTGGAAGGAGCGTGGCCCGACAACGAAGCCGAACAGGCTGTTGGGCATGAAGTCCATGGTGGCGGCCCGCACGAAATGCTGCCGGTCGTAATGGCGCCCACTGATGCCGGGTACCGGCCCTTGGTCGCGCGGTATGTACAGTGAGGTTCCCAGATGGCGTTGGGTCGCGTCCGCCGGGCAGTAGAAAAGCGAGCTCACCAGGCGCTGTCTGGCATCGGTGTGCGGGGAAATCTCGTAGCCGGTGCAGTCCTGCACCAGCATGCCGTCCGGTTCGACGCTCACCCGGGGCGGTAGCTGGCGGCTGCGGTCTATCCACGGCTTGAAGTGCATGGTCATCAGCTGCATGAAGCGCGGGCCGGTGAACCAGTCGGCGAATTCGTTCCAGAAGGGATCGCCGGATGCCCGGCTGTTGCCGTTCAGCAGTGACAGGATTTGCCGCTCGCGATAGGCCCCGGCGGAAGAACGACCGCTGTCGGCCTGCGACACAAACGCGGTTGCTTCTGGCCAGTGATCGAGGATCTGCCGGTAATAGCCGGCCGGGAATACGCCGGTAACGTAGAAGTGGGGAAACGGCCAGGTTCGCACCGGCGTATTGGCGATGCGATAGCAGACGTGCTCTACGACCTCACGAATGTCCACCGGGATACTGCTCCGGGGCGGGCCGGCAGGCCCGGCCTTTTCATTCCGATTTATTGCCCATGATCAGGTCGAGATCGCCCATTGCCGTGGTGTTGAAACCGCAATCGACGTAGGTGATTTCGCCGGTGACGCCGCTGGCAAGATCCGAGCACATGAAGGCCGCGACGTTGCCGACTTCTTCGATGGTGACGTTGCGGCGGAGCGGGGTGCATTTTTCGTTGTAGTCGAGCATCTTGCGGAAATGCTTGATGCCGGATGCCGCCAGCGTGCGGATCGGGCCGGCGGAAATGGCGTTGACGCGTGTGCCTTCCGGGCCGAGCGAGGCAGCGAGATAGCGTACGCCGGCTTCCAGCGAGGCCTTGGCCATGCCCATCACGTTGTAGTTGGGCACGGTCTGCATCGAGGCGTGGTAGGTGAGGGTGAGGACGGCTCCGTTGCGGCCCTTCATCATCGGTCGCGCGGCCTTTGCCATGGCGACGAGACTGTAGGCGCTGATGTCGTGGGCGATGCGGAAGCCTTCGCGGGTCGTGACGTCGGTGAAGTCGCCTTCGAGCTGATCGCCCGGCGCGAAGCCGATGGCATGGATGAGGCCGTCGAGACCGTCCCAGTGCTTCGCCAGTTCGCTGAACACGGCGGCGATTTCGTCGTCCTTCGCGACGTCGCACGGAAAGACCAGGGTGGAGCCGAATTCGGCGGCGAATTCGTCCACGCGCGCCTTGAGCCGGTCGCCCTGGTAGGTGAAGGCGAGAGTGGCACCCTCGCGATGCATGGCCTTCGCGATGCCGTAGGCGATGGAGCGGTTGCTGGCAACGCCGGTCACCAGGATTTTCTTGCCGCTGAGAAAGCCCATGCGTGTCTCTCCATGGAGGGCGGTATTGGGGATGCGGGGCGAGTATAGGCAGGGCCTGCCGGTGCCGCGACCCCGCCGGCCGCGGGCCGGGGCGGGCAATTGTCGCCAATTGTGAACGCGGCGCCGCGGGTTTGCCCGGCTGTTCCGCCGGGGCTTTCAGTCGAATGCGGCGGCCAGCAGTTCACGCGTGTAGTCGGCCTGCGGCGCCGCGAACAGTGTGGCGGCTTCGCCCTGTTCGACGATGCGCCCGCCCTGCATCACTGCCACCCGGTGTGCCAGTGCCTTCACCGTGCGCAGATCGTGGCTGATGAAAATGTAGGTCAGCCGGTGACGTTGCTGCAGGTCGCGCAGCAGGTCGACGATCTGGGCCTGTACCGAGCGGTCCAGCGCGCTGGTCGGTTCGTCCAGCACCAGCAGTTCCGGTTTCAGGATCAGCGCCCGGGCAATGGCGATCCGCTGCCGCTGGCCGCCGGAAAACTCGTGCGGGTAGCGGTTGCGCAGGGCGGGATCGAGGCCGACTTCCGTCAGGGCGGCACAAACCTGTGCATCGCAGGCAGCATCGTCGGGCTGCTCGTGCACGCGCAGGCCTTCGCTGACGATGTCGGCCACGGTCAGTCGCGGACTCAGGCTGCCGTAGGGATCCTGGAAGACGATCTGCATGCGGTGGCGCAACGGGCGCAATTGCTGCTGGCTCATCGTCAGCAGTTCCTGGCCCTGGAAACGCACCTGCCCCGAAGCCTCGAGCAGACGCAGGATCGCCAGTGCCGCGGTCGATTTGCCCGAGCCGCTCTCGCCGACCAGTCCCAGCGTTTCGCCGGTGCGCAGGGTGAAGGCAACATCCGTCACCGCCTTCACGTGATCGACGGTGCGGCGGAACACACCGCGCTGTACCGGGAACCAGACCCGCAGATCGCTGACGTCGAGCAGTGCCGGAGCATCCGGTGAAGCCGGCACCGGCGCGCCCTGCGGTTCGGCGGCGAGCAACTCGCGGGTATAGGGATGCTGCGGACTGGCGAACAGCGTGCCGGTGGCCGCGACCTCCACCACTTCCCCGTTGCGCATGACGGCGACGCGGTCGGCATGGCGGCGCACCAGATGCAGGTCGTGGGTGATCAGCATGATCGCCATCCCGAGGCGTTGCCGCAGGTCGAGCAGCAACGCGAGGATTTGTGCCTGCACATGCACGTCGAGGGCAGTGGTCGGTTCGTCGGCGATGAGCAGGTCCGGTGAATTGGCGAGCGCCATGGCGATCATCACCCGCTGCCGCTGGCCGCCGGACAATTGGTGCGGATAGCAATCGATCTTCTGTTCCGGGTCGGGCAGCGCGACCAGCCGCAGCAATTCCAGCACGCGACCGCGCAGGGTCGGGGCGGCGGCCGGATCGTGGATGGCGATCGCTTCCGCAATCTGCTCGCCGACCCGGTGCAGCGGATTCAGCGAGCTCATCGGTTCCTGGAAAATCATGCCGACCCGGCCGCCGCGCAGGCTGCGCAGCGCCGCATCGTCGGCGCCGGTAACTTCGGTGCCGCAGACGGCGATGCGGTCGGCCTGTACCTGTGTCGAGGGCGGCAGCAGTTTCAGCAGGCTGTGGGCAGTCACCGATTTTCCGGAACCGCTTTCGCCGACCAGTGCGAATACCTCGCCGCGCCGGATGTCGAAGCGGACGCCGCGTACGGCATCGGTTTCCGTGCCGGGAAAACGGATGCGCAGGTTTTCGACCTGCACGATGCGGTCGGCAGACTGTTCCGGTTTCATCGCCCGGCTCCCGGCTGCTGGCGCGGATCGAAGGCATCGCGCAGTGCTTCGCCGACGAACACCAGCAGGGTCAGCATCAGCGACAGGACGACAAAGGCCGTGATGCCCAGCCAGGGTGCCTGCAGGTTGGTCTTGGCCTGTGCCGTGAGCTCGCCGAGCGACGGTGCGCCGGGCGGCAGGCCGAAACCGAGGAAGTCGAGCGCGGTCAGGGTGGTGATCGCACCGGTCAGGACGAAGGGTGCGAAGGTGAAGGTGGAGACCATCGCGTTGGGCAGGATGTGGCGGAACATGATGGTCCGGTCGGGCACGCCCAGCGCGCGCGCGGCCCGCACGTACTCCAGATTGCGGCCACGCAGGAATTCGGCGCGCACCACGTCGACCAGCGCGGTCCAGCTGAACAGCAGCATGATGCCCAGCAGCCACCAGAAGTTCGGCTGCACGAAACTCGACAGGATGATGAGCAGGAACAGCACCGGCAGGCCCGACCAGATTTCAAGGAAGCGCTGGCCGTAGAGGTCGACACGACCGCCGTAATAACCCTGCAGGGCGCCGACGGCGATGCCGATGAGGCTGCTGGCGACGGTCAGTACGAGGCCGAACAGGACCGAGATGCGGAAACCGTAGATGACGCGGGCCAGGACGTCGCGGCCCTGGTCGTCGGTGCCCAGCCAGTTGACGGCGCTCGGTGGTGCGGGTGCCGGCTGGTCGAGCTGGTAGTTGATGGTGTCGTAGGAGAAACGTACCGGTGGCCACAGGATCCAGCCGTCGGCTTCGATCAGTTGCTGCACGTAGGTGTCGCGGTAGTCGGTCGGGGTGGCGAATTCGCCGCCGAACGTCGTTTCCGGATAGTCGAACAGTACCGGCGCATAAAGTTCGCCGGCGTGGCCGACCAGCAGCGGCCGGTCATTGGCGATCAGCTCCGCGCCCAGCGACAGCACGAACAGTGCCAGGAAGATCCACAGCGACCAGAAGCCGCGCCGGTTGGTGCAGAAGGTCTGCCAGCGACGCCGGTTCAGCGGCGACCAGTGGCGAGGAAGCAGCAGTGCGAAGGGATTGCGCATCTCAGACGGTCCGCCGCTCGAAGTCGATGCGCGGGTCGATCAGCATGTAGGTGACGTCGCTGACGATTTTGAGCAGCAGGCCGATCAGGGTGAAGATGTAGAGCGTGCCGAACATCACCGGATAGTCCCGGTTCAGCAGCGCTTCGAAGCCGAGCAGGCCAAGCCCGTCCAGTGAAAAAATCACTTCCACCAGGAAGGACCCGGTGAAAAAAATGCCGATCAGCGCCGCCGGAAATCCCGACACGATGATAAGCATTGCGTTGCGGAAGACGTGTCCGTAAAGGATGCCGTTTTCTGCGAGCCCCTTGGCCCGGGCCGTCACCACGTACTGTTTGTTGATCTCGTCGAGGAACGAGTTCTTCGTCAGCAGCGTCAGGGTGGCGAACCCGCCGATGGTGAGGGTGGCTACCGGCAGCGCCAGATGCCAGAAATAGTCGCCGATCTGCTGCCACCAGGTCAGCTGGTCGAAATCCGGTGAAGTGAGGCCGCGTAGCGGGAACCACTGCAGGTAATTGCCGCCGGCAAACAGCACGATCAGCAGGATGGCGAACAGGAATCCCGGAATCGCATAGCCGATCACCACCGCACCGCTGGTCCAGATGTCGAAGCGCGAGCCGTGCCGGACGGCTTTGGCGATGCCCAGCGGGATGCAGATCAGATAGATGAGCAGCGTCGACCACAGGCCGAGGGAAATCGATACCGGCATCTTGTCGAGTATCAGGTCGATGACTGCCGCATCGCGGAAAAAGCTTTCGCCGAAATCGAAGCAGGCGTAATTCACCAGCATTTCAAGGAAGCGCTCGTGTGCGGGTTTGTCAAAGCCGTACAGCTTTTCGATTTCGCGGATGAGTTCCGGGTCGAGGCCCTGGGCGCCGCGATAGGTCGACGAGTCGCTGCTGCCACTGCCCGACGATTGCCGGATCTCGCCGCCGCCGCTGGCGCCGATCCGCGACATCACGCCGCCGGTATCGCTGCCCTGGATCTGCGCGATCATGCGCTCGACCGGGCCGCCCGGTGCCGCCTGCACGATCAGGAAGTTGATCAGCAGGATGCCGAGCAGGGTCGGCAGGATCAGCAGCAGGCGGCGGGCGATGTAGGCGGACATGTGTCAGGTCTGGCGACGGCGCTTGAACAGGGCGGCGCCGATGGCGATTGCCAGCAGCAGGCCGCCGACCAGCAGGCCGGTCCGGCTGTCGGTGCCGTCCGCTTCCTTTTTCGCCGGCGAGGTGCCGCGACGCTCGTCGAGTGCCGCGGCACGTTCGGCGTCGTACCACCAGTGCTCGATGCTGATGCCGGTGTCGGGCAGCACTTCCGGATGGCCGAAGCGATCCCACCAGACCACGCGCCGGCTGTTCTGGTGCCATTGCGGGATCGTGTACCAGCCCCAGAGCAGGGCCCGGTCGAGTGCGTGCGTGGCCGTGACCAGGGCGGCCCGCGAGTCGGCAGCGATAACCTTCTCCACGAGCACGTCCACTGCCGGATCGCGCACGCCGGCGAGATTGGCGCTGTCGCCGGTGGCCGCGGCGGCGCTGGTCCAGTAGTCGCGTTGTTCGTTGCCGGGGGAATTCGACTGGCCCATGCTGTCGATGATCAGGTCGAAATCGAACTTGCGCAGCCGCTCGACGTATTGCTGGGTATCGGTCAGCGAGCGGATGCGGGCGTCGATCCCGAGTTTTTTCAGGTTCTGCACCAACGCCTGGGTGTGCGGTTCGAACAGCGGATTGTCGAGCAGGATCTCGAAGCTCATCGGCTGGCCGGTTTTCGCGTTCACCAGCTTGCCGCCGCGAACGTTCCAGCCGGCCTCCGCCAGCAGGCGCGTGGCTTCGTTCAGGTTGTTGCGCGCATTGCCGCTGCCGTCGGTGACCGGCAGGGTATAGGGTCGATTGAACAGTTCCGGCGGCAGTTGCGCCCGCAGCGGTTCGAGCAGTGCGAGTTCTGCACCGGCGGGAATGCCCGAGGAAGCCAGTTCGGAGTTCTCGAAATAACTGTCGGTGCGCGTGTAGGCACCGTACATGAGGTTCCGGTTGGTCCACTCGAAATCGAAGGCGTGGGCCAGGGCCTGTCGCACGCGACGATCGGCAAAGATGTCGCGTCGGGTATTGAACACCCAGCCCTGCATGCCGGCCGGTATCCGGGTGGGGAGGGCCGCGCGCCGCAACAGTTTCTGTTCGACGGCAGCCACTTCGTAGGCCGTGGCCCAGTTCTTGGCCGAGGATTCGACGCGGATGTCGTACTCGCCGGCCTTCAGGGCTTCCAGGGCGACGGTATCGTCGCGGTAGTAGTCGATCGCGATTTCATCGAAGTTGTAGCGCCCGCGATTGATGCCCAGGTCGCGGCCCCAGTAATCGGCCACGCGCTCGTAGACGATGCGACGGCCGGGATCGACCTGCTGCACCCGATAGGGACCGCTGCCCAGCGGCGGTTCGAGGCTGGCGGCGGTGAAATCGCGTTTTTCCCACCAGTGCTTCGGCATCACCGGCATCTGGCCGACGATCAGCGCCAGCTCGCGGTTGGTGCCGGGTGCGAAACTGAACTTCACCCGGCGCGCGTCGAGTACCTCGACCTTCTGCACGTCCCGGTAGTAGAACTTCCAGAACGGCGCTGCTTTCTGCGTCAACAGTTCGAAGGTGTATTTGACGTCGGCTGCCGTGACGGGTACGCCGTCATGGAATTTCGCTTCCGGACGCAGGTGGAAAACGATCCACGAACGGTCTTCCGGCCACTCCATTTTTTCTGCGAGCAGCCCGTACTCGCTGAACGGTTCGTCCAGCGATCCTTCGGCGAGCGTGTCGTAGACGTAGTTGAGGCCGGCAGCGGGGACGCTCTTCGGGATCCACTTGTTCAGTGAATCGAAACCGCCGGGGCTGACCACGGCCTGGCGGATGCGCCCCCCCTTGGGGGCCTGCGGGTTCGCATACCCGAACGCGGTGTAGCCTTCCAGGTACTTCGGCTCGCCGTGCATCGCAATGGCGTGTGCGACGTGGATTTTTTCGGCGGTGGCATGGGCCGGCAGCAGGCCGGTGGCGGCAAACAGCAGCGGCAGCAGGGCGCGCTGCAGCATTCCGGAAGACCGGAGGGAGCGGGAGAGCGGCATTCAGCGTTTTCCTTGCGGTTGCGGACTCGACCACCAGTCCTGGAAGCCGAGGATATAGGGCGGTGGGACCGGCGGCCGCCCGAATCGGTTCCAGTAGGCCAGCCGGTGATGACGAATGTACCAGTGCGGGATGCTGTAGTACCCGTTCAGCAGGACGCGATCCAGCGCATGGACCGCGGTGGTCAGTCCGGCGCGGCTGCGGGCGGCGAGAGCGGCCTCGACCAGCCGGTCTGCGGCCGGGTCGGCGATGCCGGCGTAATTGCGGCCGCCCGGCATGTCGCGGCTTTGCGAGTGGAAGTATTCGCGCAGTTCCTGGCCGGGCGTCAGCGACTGCGACAGCACGAAGATCGCCATGTCGTAGTCGTGGCTGTCGGTACGGACCTTGTAGGTCGTCGGCTCCATCATGCGCACCTGCATGTCGATGCCTGCCCGCTTGAGCACGTCCCCCCAGGCCTGTACGAGGCGCGCACTGGATGCCTGGCTGATGAGGATCTCGAAACGGAACGGCTGGCCGGTGGCGGCATTGACCAGCCGGCCGTCGCGGGTCACCCAGCCGGCCGCAGCGAACAGCGCGGTCGCCTGCCGCAGGTTTTCGCGCAGGTTGCCGTCGCCACGGGTACGCGGCAGGGTGAACGGACGGGTGAACAGTTCGGGCGGCAACTGCGCCCGCAGTGGTGCGAGCAGTTCCAGTTCGGCGGCGGAGGGCAGGCCTGCGGCGGCCAGTGGCGAATTGGGGAACCAGCTCTCGCTGCGTGTGTAGGCACCGTTGAACAGGTTCCGGTTGGCCCATTCGAAGTCATAGAGCCAGGTCAGTGCCTGCCGCACCCGGCGATCGCGGAAAATGTCGCGTCGCGTATTGAAGAAGAAGGCCTGTGTGCCGGCGGGAATCCGGTGTGGCAGCTCGATCCTGAGGATTCGGCCGTCGCGTACCGCGGGCACGTCGTAGGCACCGGCCCAGTTGCGCGAGATGTATTCGAGGTGAACGTCGTAGTTGTCCGCCTTGAAGGCTTCGAGTGCAACGGTGAGGTCGCGGTAGAAGTCGAATCGCACGCGATCGAAGTTCCAGCGGCCGCGGTTGACGGCCAGATCGCGGCCCCAGTAGTCCGCGACCCGTTCGAAGGTGAGGCTGCGGCCGGGATCGACCTGCGCCACCCGGTACGGCCCGCTGAGCAACGGCGGCTCGGTGAACGCACGGGTGAAATCGCGTTTCTCCCAGAAATGTTTCGGCAGCACCGGCAGTTCGCCTGCCCGCAGCGGCAGCATGCGGTCATGGCGGGTGCGGAAACGGAAGCGCACGGCAAGGCGGTCGACGATCTCGCAGGCGACGACGTCCTTGTAGATGTCGCGGTAGCGGGGATGTCCCTGGTCGCGCAGGATGTCGAACGAGAAGCGGACGTCGGCGGCCGTCACCGGTTTGCCGTCATGGAAACGAGCCTCGGACCGCAGGCGGAACAGCACCCAGGACAGGTCGGCCGGGTACTCGATGCTTTCGGCCAGCAGGCCATAGGCGCTGGCCGGCTCGTCGCCGCTGGGTGCGTAGTCGCCGGTGCCGACGAGCAGGGTTTCATTCAGTTCCGAGATTCCGTACTTGAAGAAGCCCGGCGTGTTGAAGGGGCTGGTGCCCTTGAGCGTGTAGGGGTTGAGTGTGTCGAAGGTTCCGTCGGCCATCAGGCGGACGCTGCCGCCCTTGGGTGCGGCGGGATTCACCCAGTCGAAGTGGGTGAAGCCGGCGGGATATTTCAGATCGCCGAACACCGCGTAGCCGTGCGCGGTGACGGTTTTCGTTGCCGGTGCGGCCTGTGCGGCGGCCCGGTCCGGTATGCCGCACAGGGCGACGAGCGCCGCGACGAGGAGCAGGCGGCGCGTGATCATCGGGTCAGTCGACGTACAGTTTCACGCTCTCGCCGATGCGCAACTGGCGCTTGGCGCTGAAATCGTTCCAGCGTGCGATGTCATGCACCGAAACCTTGAACTTGCGCGCCAGACCGCTGAGCGTTTCGCCGCGCTTGACCTTGTGCGTGACGCGTTTCCCGTCGGTGCTGCGGCTGGTGGCGGCCGAGGCTACGGGTGCCGCACTGCTGCCGCGCCGCTGGATGACCAGGCGCTGGCCGATGCGCAGCGGTTTCGAGATGGGGATCCGGTTCCAGCGTGCCAGCTCGCTCATGCCGACGCCTTGCTTGCGGGCGATGCCGGACAGGGTGTCGCCGGCGCGCACGGTGTAGGTCGACTTGCGGATGGCCGCGCGACCGACGGCGCCGTTGTTGAGGGCGACGATCCGCGCTTCGTAGGAGGATTCGTTGGCGATCAGCGGGCGTCGCGGCAGCGGTACCACCAGCGTTTCGCCGGGGCTGATGCTGTCGCCGGAAAGATGATTGATGGTGCGCAGCATGTCGGCGGAGATGCCTTTCTGCGCGGCGATCGATTCCAGCGTGTCGCCGGCCACGACTTCGTAGTGTTCGCTCGGCGCAAATTCGCTCTCCGGCGTGCCGGCCAGCACGTCGCTGAATGCGGCGGCAATTTCCAGCGGGACCAGCAGGCTCTGGCTGCCCTGCGGATCGGTTGCCCAGCGGTTGTGGCCGGGGTTGTAGAGATACAGCTCGGCCAGCGGCATGTCGGCCAATTCAGCAGCGCGCGCCATGTCGATCTGCCGGCCGATCTTCACGCTCGCAAAACGCGGCTCGTCCGGAACCGGGTTCAGGCGGACACCGTATTTCGCCGGATCCTGGACGATCTGTGCGAGCGCGATCAGCTTCGGCACGTAGGCGCTGGTTTCCTGTGGCACGCGCAGCGACCAGTAATCGGTCTTGCGGCCGGCGCGCAGGTTGCGCGTCACCGCGCGCGATACGGTGCCGGCGCCGGCGTTGTAGGAAGCGAGAGCCTTGTAGTAGTCACCATCGAAGCGTGCCGCGAGCCGTTCGAGGTAGTCGAGCGCTGCCCGCGTCGATTGTTCGATATCGCGCCGTCCGTCGTACCACCAGTCCTGCTTCAGGCCGTAGATGCGGCCGGTCGACGGAATGAATTGCCAGGGGCCGGCCGCATCGGCATGCGAATAGGCATAGGGATCGAACGCGCTTTCCACCACCGGCAGCAGCGCGAGTTCCAGCGGCATGTCGCGGGCTTCGGTTTCGGCAACGATGTAGTGCAGGTAGCGACCGCCGCGGGCGATCACCCGGTCGAGATACTGCTGGTTGCGCACATACCAGTTGCGCTGCGCGGCAATGCGGTCGTTGTCGATCGTCAGGTCGAAACGGAATCCGGCGCGGATGCGGTCCCAGAGATTGCTGCGCGTGATGGCCGCCGCCGTTTCCGGATCCGGCACGGCAGCCGGCGCGGACGCCGCCGGTGTCGTGACGTCGTCGGTGGCGACTGTCAGCGGCGCGGTGGCCGCCGGCGCGCCCTGGCGGCTCTGGCAGCCGGCCAGCATCAGCAGCGCCAGCAGCGGGAGGATAAAGGCGGGGAGGTACGGGCGACCGGAACGGTCACCCGGGGATCGGAATGAGGGCATTGTGTGCGCGCGCAGCGGGGTGTATTCCGTGGGCATTCTAGGAACCATGGGCAGCAGCGGCAAGGAACCCATTTTCCCAGTCTTCCGGCTGTTTGCCTGTGCGGTTGTCCGCAGGGCGGTTGCGATCAGCGAAATCCGTCCTTCCAGCGCCGCAGGATGGCGAAGGTGTCGCTCGCCGTTGCCGGGGGGGAGGACTCCCGGAGGGCAACGGCGTTGCGTACCGCGGGTTCGGCCGTGCGCAGGAAAGGGTTGATGCGGCGCTCCCGGGCCAGATCGCCCGGCAGCGTAGGCCGGCCGGCGGCGCGTTGCTGGCGCGCCCAGGCGCGACAGGCGGCCAGGTCCGCGTTTTCCGGCTCCACGGCAGCGGCAAAACGCAGGTTGGCCTCGGTGTATTCGTGGGTGCAGCAGACCAGGGTGTCGTCGGGCAGGGCGGCCAGCCTTGCCAGCGATTCGTACATTTGTCCGGCCGTACCCTCGAACAGCCTCCCGCAGCCGCCGCTGAACAGGGTGTCGCCGCAGAACAGCAGTGTCCGGTCGTCCAGGGACCCGACAAAGGCAATGTGGCCGGCGGTATGGCCGGGTACGGCCAGTACGCGGAAACCGCCGTCATAGCCCGGCAGGTCGATCCGGTCGCCGTCGTCTGCCGGATGGTCGACGCCGGCGATGGGCTCGTGCCGGGGACCATAGACGGGAATGCCCCCCTGCCGGAGGGCGGCAAGGCCGCCGGTGTGGTCGGCATGGTGGTGGGTGACGAGGATGGCATCCGGCGTCAGGCCTTCGGCAGTCAGCCGTGCGGTGACCGGTGCGGCGTCGCCCGGATCGACCAGCAGGCAATGTGTCCCGTCGCCGGAACGAAGTACCCAGACATAGTTGTCGGCGAACACCGGCACCGCGAACAGGCGGGGATGTTCGACGATGGCAGTCAGGGTATCGATGGGCATGGCGACGGCACCGGGGCGTTCCGTCCATGGTATGCGAGAGCGGGCGGAGATGCCGGCCGGCACAGGGCGGGCAGAAAGTGTTGTAGCCTGAAACGGTCGTTCGTCCGGGTACCGCGCCATGGAACTGCCGCGCCTTTTTCGCGATCCCTTTCGCCGTCATCCGCCCAATTTCCGCACGCACCTGCGCGACTGGCTGGCCGGTCCGGCCGGTCACCGCCTGCTGGCGGCCGAGACGGCGGTGCTCGACGACATCACGCCCTGCATCTTCGGCTTTCACGCCGTCCAGGTCTGTGCCGCGCACCCGGTGTCCCTGCTCGGCGCAAGCCGCATCCTGCATCGGGTGCTGCTCGGCACGGAGGCGGATGCGGGCGGCGTCGACGTGGCAGCCGACAGTGCGCAGCTGCCGTTTGCCGGCGACAGCATCGATCTGGTCGTGCTGCACCATGCGCTCGATTTCGAGGACGACCCGCACACCGTGTTGCGCGAAGCGGCGCGGGTGGTGATACCCGGCGGCGCGCTGGTGATCGTCGGCTTCAATCCCTGGTCGCTGTTCGGCTTTCTCCGCCTGTTTCACTGGGGCGCCCTCGATGCGCCCTGGTTTGCCCGCTGCATCAGCCCGTATCGGGTGAGCGACTGGCTGCAGCTGCTGGATTTCCGCATCGACGGTCTGGAGAGCGGCTATCATCTGCCGCCGCTGGCCGGTCAGGTGGCGGCGCAGCGCCTGGGCTGGCTGCAGTATCTCGGCGAGCGTTTCTGGCCGCGTCGCGGCATGTTCTATGTGCTGGTTGCCCGCAAGTCGGTAGCGCCGCTGACGCCGGTGCGCCGGTTCGAGCGGCAGTTGCGCCCGATGACGGTGGGCGTACCGGCGGCCGGCCGTGTCACCCGTCGTGCGCCACCCCATTCATGATTTTGGACGATCTGGTTCCCGTGCAGAAAACCGACTCCGCAGGCGACGATTCCCGCGATTTCGTGGAGGCCTGGACCGATGGCGCCTGCCGCGGCAATCCGGGGCCGGGCGGCTGGGGTGTCGTGCTGCGTTCCCGTGGCCGCGAGAAGCAGTTGTGGGGCGGCGCGCCGCATACCACCAACAACCGGATGGAATTGCAGGCGGCGATCGAGGCCCTGTCCGCGCTCACGCGGCCGTGCCGCGTCGTGCTCACCACCGATTCCGAATACGTGAAGAAGGGCATCACCGAATGGGTGCCCGGCTGGAAACGCCGCAACTGGAAAACCGCGGACCGCAAGCCGGTGAAGAATGTCGATCTGTGGCAGGCGCTCGACGATGCGGCGGCGCGGCATGAGGTCAGCTGGCACTGGGTGCGCGGACACACCGGGCACGAAGAGAACGAGCTGGCCGACCAGTTGGCCAATCGCGGCATCGACGAGCTGCCGGCCAGGGCCGGCCACTGAGGAACCCATGCGCCAGATTGTCCTCGATACCGAAACCACCGGCCTGGAGCCGCAGCTCGGCCATCGCATCATCGAGGTTGGCTGCATCGAGCTGATCGACCGCAAGCCGACCGGCCGGGTGCTGCACCGCTACCTCAACCCGGAACGCGAAATCGATGCCGGCGCCATCGAGGTGCACGGCCTGACCAACGAGTTTCTCGCCGACAAGCCGCGCTTTGCCGACATTGCCGACGAACTCGTCGAATTCGTGCGCGGGGCCGAACTCGTGATCCACAACGCGCCGTTCGACGTCGGCTTCCTGAATGCCGAATTCGCACAGCTGGGACGGCATGGCACGGTCGCCGACCATTGCACGGTGCTCGATACGCTCGAGCTGGCCCGCGCCCGCCATCCGGGACAGCGCAACAGCCTGGATGCCCTGTGCAAGCGCTACATGGTCGACAACAGCCAGCGCACCCTGCACGGCGCGCTGCTCGACGCCGAGATCCTGGCCGACGTCTATCTGGCAATGACCGGGGGCCAGACGGCGCTGGCCCTGGGTGCCGATCCGGTCGAAACCACGAGCGGCGAACGGGCCGGGGAGATCCGCCACCTGCCGGCGGGGCGCCCCTCCCTGCCCGTGGTCCGGGCGTCGGAGGCAGAGCGGGCCGTTCATGCCCGGTGTCTGGCCGCGCTGGAGAAGAGCAGTGGCCGCCCTTCGCTGTGGTCTCGCGCAGCCGCCGCGCCCGATAGCGCCAATTGAGGAGGAATTCTCTTTTTTATCAGCTGGTTGCGGGGTAAAGTTGACCCCCTGCTGGAAGTCGTGCCACAACGGGTGTCCTGCCCGCTGGCGGCCGGACGCCCCGGCAGCGTTCCCGGCAGCGCACGATTGCCCGAAAACACGGACATCACGAGGTTCATTTTGGAGTCATGGTAGCGATCCAGCGGACCACCTCGCTCAACCTCGTCAAGGAAGAACTCGACGCCACCCTGCGGCAGGCGGAGACCGGTCTTGAAGCCTATGTCGAGAATCCGGCCAATCCTGCCGCCCTGAATCCCTGCATCGAGGCGTTCCACCAGGTGTGGGGCGTGCTCAAGGTGCTCGAGGTGCCCGGCGCCGCCGAACTGGCGCAGGAGCTCGAGTCCACGGCCCGCCATGTACAGCAGGCGGACGTGAAGGAGCCGCAACTGGCGGCGCTCGGCAACGGCATCATGGTGCTCGGCCGCTACACCGAATTCCTGCAGATCAAGGGCCGCAACCTGCCGCAGTTGCTGGTGCCGGCGCTGAATGCGCTGCGCGCCACGACGGGCAAGCAGCCGGTGCCGGAAAGCGCGTTCTTCCCCTGCGACATCAACGGCAGGCGTCCGGGCGAGGGCAGCGATGCCCTGGAATCGGATGCCGAGATCGCGCGGCTGACCCGTCGCCTGCGCCAGATGTACCAGGTCGGATTGCTAGGCGTATTGCGTGGCGACAATGTCGCCACCAACC
Source organism: Pseudomonadota bacterium (assembly GCA_049323295.1). Taxonomy (GTDB): domain Bacteria; phylum Pseudomonadota; class Gammaproteobacteria; order Pseudomonadales; family JADFDG01; genus JADFDG01. Next base: position 359,359 of record JBMOON010000026.1, on the reverse strand, counting down.
TGAAAATGATGGATCGCGCGCTGGAGCGCGTGGACAAGCTGGGCGGCGGTACGCCGGCCGGCCGCCTGTGGTGGACGGCACGCGGCGCGTTGCGCGCACTCGGTCAGCGCGGGATCGAGATCGATCGTACCCGCAAGCTTTATCTGGGCGGTATCGATCGGCATCTGAAGCAGGTCGTGGCGGAGGGCGGGCGCGTATTGCGCGAGGACCCGCCGAAGGTCCTGTTGCGCGAGAGCATCTACCTGGCGTCCTTGTTGCCGACCAGCGATCAGCTCGGCGCGGCGATCCGCAAGGCGTTCCGGGTATCTCCCGATGCACCGACCGCTGCGCAACTGGTCGAAGAACGCGAAGTCATGAGCGGGCCGGGCGGCTCGGTGATCCGCACCGTGGCGGCCCAGGTCCACGCGGATCTGACTACGGTCAAGGACCTGCTCGATGCGACCATGCGTGGCGGCTCCGATGCCGGATACGCGCAGGCTGCCGAGGAGATGGCGAAGGTCGCGCATACCCTGGTCATGCTCGGGCTGACCCGCGAAAGCCAGGTGCTCAAGGCGCGGGCGGAAGTGGTGCGCAGCTGGGACGGACAGAACATCGATCCGGGCAGTGCCGATTTCCAGCGGTTGATCGACGAAATGCTGGCGGTCGAAAACAACGTGGCGACTCTCGAGAAGCGCTTCACTCCGGGTGAAACGGCGCTTGAGGGAGAAACCAAGGGTTCGCTCTACCAGCTGGACGATGCCCGCAAGGTGGTGATCGCCGAATGTCGCTCCGGCATCGCACTGGCCAAGCGCGGCCTGACCTCCTACATCGAGGCGAATTTCGATCGCGCGCACCTCAACAACATTCCGAAAACACTGAAGGATGTTTCGGGCGGCCTGCGTTTCCTCAATCTGGAGCGTGCAGTCGGCGTGCTTGATGCCTGCATGACCTACATCGAGAGCCGCCTGCTGAACGCCAACCTGCCGTCGCCGGGCGCCAACGACATGGAGACGCTCGCCGATGCCATTACCAGCGTCGACTATTTCATCGAGAGCATCGAGCAACTGAAACCGATCGGCGACGGGGTGCTGGAAATCGCCGAGATGAGCATGGAAGAGCTGGGTACTCCGGTCGCGAAGCGGCGGCCCGCACGCTGAGCGGCACGATGGATGTTTTCACGCGGTTTTCTCCGGCCATCGTGCCTCCGGCCGGGCTGTCCGGCGAGCATTACTGGATCGGTATCGTCGAAAACCGGGTGCTGTTGCTGGAAGACGATTTCGCCGCGCCCCTGCCGCTGCTGCGCAGTTTCCGGCTGACCGGGCTGGACCCGGCCGGCGAACGCCACTACCTGGGGATGCTCGACGGCCGGCACGTTTTTGCCGTGCCGCTGGCAGCCGATGTTTCCCCGCCGCCGGGAATGTTTCTTGCCGACCTGCGCCAGTTGCTGGTGGCGCGCGATCCGGTGCTGTTCGCGCTGGCCGGGCGTGCCCGCCAGGTGCTCGACTGGGCGGCGGACCATCGTTACTGCAGCCGCTGTGGCAAGGAAACGGCACCGCACCCGACCGACCGGGCCATGGTCTGTACCGCCTGCGGCTACACGCAGTATCCTCGCCTCGCCCCCTGCGTGATCGTGCTGGTGACGCGCGGTCGCGAGGTGTTGCTGGCACGTTCCCCGCGTTTCCCGCCGGGCATGTTCAGCACCCTGGCCGGCTTCATCGAGGCGGGCGAAAGCGTCGAGGAAGCGCTGGTTCGCGAGATACGGGAGGAGGTGGCGGTACGGATTGCGCGGCCGCGGTATCTCGGCAGCCAGTCCTGGCCGTTTCCGCATTCGTTGATGCTCGGGTTCCATGCCGAGTGGGATGGCGGAGAGATCGTCGCCGACGGCGAGGAGATCGTCGAGGCGCAGTGGTTCGATATCGATGCGTTGCCGCTGATTCCGCCGCAAGGTTCCATCTCGCGACAACTCATCGATGCGTATGTCGCGCGCAGAAAAACGGGAGAGGACGATGGGCGTTGAAGGGGTTGCCGGAATGCTGGTGGCGGTGGCGGTGATCTGCCTGGGCGCTACCGCCTGGCTGTTCTTCCGCGAAAGCTGGTTTCTGCAGTGGCTGCGCGGAACGATCGGCTTTCTGCTGCTGGGTTTTGCCTTTTACCTCTCGTTGCTGGCGGCGAGCCTGTTCAACTATCAATCGGCACCGGCCAATGCGCCGCTGGCCACGCTCAGTTTCGAGGCCGATGGCGCACAGAAGTGGCGGGTCACCGTTTCCGAAGCCAACGGCAACCGGCGGGTCTATGATCTGCTGGGCGATCTCTGGCAACTGGATGTCCGCCTGCTGCGTTACTCGGGTCTGGCATCGGTTTTCGGTGCGCCGGCATCGTTCGAGCTCGAGCGACTCTCCGGACGCTACCTGTCGGTGGAAGACGAAAGCAGCAAGGACCATTCCGATTTCCAGCTGCTGGCCACGCCGTTCCTCGGCTTCGATCTGTGGCAGCGGGCGACCGACAACGGCAGTCTGATTGTCATGCCGACCCGCAGCAACGTTGCCCTGGTTCCGGCTGCCGACGGAGCCATTTTCGAAATCCGTCTCGGTGACAAGGGGCTGGATCTCGCGCCGGCCAACAGTGCGGCCGATGATGCGCTGAAGCGCGTCGGCGAATGAGTTTCGCCGGCCGCGCCTGCGGCCGGCATCCGTTGCCTCTCCCCGTATCCTTCTTGTTCCCGCCTCGCGGGGCCGCTGTTCCCGGAGCTGATCATGGAATTCCTGTCTGAGTACGGTCTTTTCCTGCTGAAGGCCGTGACGATCGTCGTTGCCGTGCTGTTCGTGGCCGGTGGCCTGGCATCGCTGGCGCAGCGCAACCAGCGTCATGCGCCGCACGGCAGCATCCGTGTCGAGAGCCTGAACGACGAATTCGAGGAAATGGCGGATCGGATCCGCGCGGAAGTTTTGCCGGAGGACGTGCTCAAGCGCGAGCACAAGGAACGCCGCAAGCGCGAGAAGGCCCGCGAGAAAGAAGAAGCGGAGCATCCCCGGCGCCGGGTGTTCGTGCTCGATTTCGCCGGCGACATACAGGCCTCGGCCGCAGAGGATCTGCGGCACGAGATCACCGCCGTGCTGGCGGTCGCCGGGGAGAAGGACGAGGTGGTGGTGCGGCTCGACAGCGGCGGTGGTCTGGTCACCGGCTATGGCTTTGCTGCTTCCCAGCTGGAGCGGATCAGGCGCGCGAAGATCCCGCTGACAGTCTGCGTCGACGAGATTGCCGCCAGCGGCGGCTACATGATGGCCTGTGTCGCTGACCGTGTACTGGCTGCGCCGTTCGCGATCGTCGGCTCCATCGGGGTCGTGGCCCAGTTGCCGAACTTTCATCGCCTGCTCAAGAAGCATGAGGTTGATATCGAGCTGCATACGGCCGGCGAGTACAAGCGGACGTTGACGGTGTTCGGAGAAAACACCGACAAGGCACGCGAGAAGTTCCGGGAAGAACTGGAAGATGCACACCAGCTGTTCAAGCAGTTCATCACTCGCTGGCGGCCCCAGGTGGACATCGCCGCGGTGGCGACCGGTGAACACTGGTTTGCCCTGCGCGGGCAGGAGCTGAAGCTGGTCGACGAGCTGATGACCAGCGACGAGTATCTGGTCAACGCCACGAAGGACGCCGAGGTCTTCCACGTGCACTGGCACCACCGCAAGACGTTCGCCGAACGGATGGGGTTTGCGGTGGAGAGTGCATTCGACCGCGCGCTGGTGCGCTGGTGGGGGCGTCTGACGCAAAGGAATTTGCTCTGAAATCACGCCGCCGCGCGCGATGCGGCGGATCCGGGAACGGGCGGTACGGGGGAACGGACACATGACGGCATTTCGTGCGCTGCGCGTATTCGATGAAAACGGTACGCATGTCGCGCGTCCGGTGCAGCGGACCACGGAAGAGTTGCCTGCCGGCGAGGTGACGATCCGGGTGGCCTATTCCTCCCTCAACTACAAGGATGCGTTGTCGCTGACCGGCAACAAGGGCGTCACCCGCAAGTATCCGCATACCCCGGGCATCGACGCCGCCGGCACGGTCCTGTCGTCATCGTCGACGCGCCTGCAGCCCGGCGACCGGGTCATCGTTACCGGTTACGACCTCGGCATGAACACCGACGGCGGTTACGGCGAAATGATCCGTGTGCCCGCTGCCTGGGTAGTGCCGTTGCCATCGGCACTGGATGCCCGCACGGCGATGTCGCTCGGTACCGCCGGGCTCACGGCGGCGCTGTGTGTCGACTCCTTGCTGCAGGTCGGGATATCGCCGGAGCAGGGCGAGGTGCTGGTGACCGGCGCCACCGGCGGTGTCGGTTCGCTGGCAGTCATGCTGCTGGCGCAGCAGGGTTTCCGGGTGGTTGCCGGCAGCGGCAAGGCCGATCGCGTGGAGTGGCTGAAATCGCTCGGCGCGGTGGAGGTCATCGGTCGCGATGCGCTGCAGGCCGGCAGCGACAAGGCGATGCTGAAGGAGCGATGGGCGGGTGCTGTCGACACGGTCGGCGGCGAGATCCTGTTCAACGCCGTGAAGGCCACGAAATACGGCGGCAGTGTTGCCTGTTGTGGTCTGACGGCCGGTGCGAATTTCAGCGGCAATGTTTTTCCGTTCATCCTGCGCGGCGTCAATCTGCTGGGCGTCGATTCCGTCGAGTTGCCGCTTGAGCTGAAAATGCAGATGTGGGATCTGCTGGCGCATGAGTGGCAGTTGCCGGGGCTGGCAGCGATCACCGAAGAGATCGTGCTGGAGCAGGTGCCCGGATATGCCGCGCGTATCCTGGCCGGCGGACTGGCCGGGCGGGTGCTGGTGCGGGTGGCGGGCGACTGAGCGGTTCGCCGCGCCGATGTTCAGTCGCGGCGCAGGCGGTCGCTGACCGCAATCGGCGACGGATAACGGAACACCACGATGTAGGAGGCCACCAGCATGGTGAAAATGGTGGTCGCCTGTACCAGCACCGATGCCGCTTCGCCCAGCAGGCCGGTGCTTACTGCCAGGTAGGCCAGCAGCAGCGAGAATTCGCTGCAGTGACCGAGCCGGAAGCCGATTTCCCAGGCGACGTCCTTCGGTTCCTTTACCCGCTGCAGCAACAGCGAGAAAACCACGGGCTTCATGACCAGCATCGCTCCGCCGAGCACCAGTGCGGCAATGGAAATGTCGCCCAGCAGGTTGTGGTTGAGGCCGGCGCCCACGGTGAAAAAGAACATGACGAGAAAGAAATCGCGCAGCGTCTTCAGCTGTTCGGCGATGTAGAAGGCGATCGGACTGGAAGCAAGGGCGACCCCCGCGACGAAAGCGCCGATCTCGCGCGACAGTCCGGCGACATGCGCCAGTTCGGCAACCCCCAGGCACCAGCCGACGGCCAGCAGCAGGATGTATTCCTTGTAGCGGTCGAAGCGCATCAGAAGTGGTACGAGGGCGAAGCGCACGGCGACGCCGGCCCCGATGGCCAGCAGTGGCAGGGCCACCAGCGCCAGACCGAGGTGTTCGAGGCTGCGTTGCCCGGGATCACCGGCGAGCAGAATGAGGGCAAGGATCGCCAGAACGTCCTGCAACAGTGTGATGCCGATCACCAGTTCGCCGGTGTGCTTGTGGTGCAGAGCGGTGGTCGGCAACAGCTTCAGCGAGATGATGGTGGACGAGAACATCATGGTGACGCCGATCACCATCGATTCGATCGGCGTGAAGCCGAAGGCCCAGGCGATGCCGGCCCCGGCGGCGGCGAAGGCCAGGCTGCTGCCGGCGGTGACCAGCGACATGCGGCCGAACAGGCGCATCAGGCTCTGCGGCTGCAGGTCCAGACCGAGCATGAACAGCAGGAAGGCGATGCCGATGCGCGAAATGTCGCCCAGCAACTCGGTGTCATCGACGAAGCCGAAGCCGTAGGGTCCGAGCAGGGCGCCCAGGGCGATATAAGCCACCAGGATCGGCTGGCGCAACTGCAGCGCCAGCGTGGCCAGCAGCGCCGCGCCGGTGAAGATCAGGAAAAAAGAGGATTCGGTGCCGCCCATGCCGGGCATTCTGCCATGCCATGCCGGGACTTGCCCGGCATGTTGTCGCAGGCGGCGGCCGATCGACTGCCGCGGTCGTCAGGCCCGGCGATAGATCGGGCGGGCGTCGTAAACGTCGCCCTGATAGCCGGTGGAGAAGTCGTCGAGTGCGTTCAGCGCCTCGACGATGGAGTGGCCTTCCTTGACGTCGAAGGCATTGATGCCGCAGCGGTACATGCCGTGCACCAGGTCGCGGATCACTTCGCCCACCGCACGGATTTCGCCGCCATAGCGATGGCGCTCGCGCAGTTCGCGCGCATACGACAGGCCGCGTCCGTCGCCCATGGTCGGGAAATCGATACAGACGAGGGCAATCTGTCCCAGGTGCGGGACGATGTCCGCCACGCCTTCGCCCGGGGCGATGCGCACACCCAGCGAGCCGGTGCGGGCAAACAGTTTTTCGCTGTCGGCCTTGAAGCGGGCCAGCGGTACGACGACGTCGACTTCTTCCGGCAGCGGATCGTCGGCGCCGGCATATACCCAGCGGTCGTCGACCAGCTCGCGATCACGAATGATCTTTCGCATACACACGCTCCCGGAACGGTTCAATGCCGATGCGACGGAAAGTCTCGATGAAGCGTTCGCTTTCGTCGCGGCGTTTCTCCATGTAGACGTCGATCAGTTTTTCGACCACGTCGGCAACTTCATTGGCATAGAACGACGGGCCGAGAACCTCGCCCAGCGTACCGTCGTGACCCATGTTGCCGCCGACCTGGATCTGGTAGAACTCCTCGCCCTTCTTGTCGACGCCGAGCACGCCGATGTGACCGACATGGTGGTGGCCGCAGGCGTTCATGCAGCCGGAGATGTTCAGGTCGATGTCGCCGATGTCGTACAGGTAGTCGAGATCGTCGAAACGGCGCTGGATCTGCTCGGCGATCGGCAGCGACTTGGCGTTGGCCAGCGAGCAGAAATCGCCGCCGGGGCAGGCAATGATGTCGGTCAGCTTGCCGATGTTCGGCGTGGCGAAATTCAGTTCCTTCAGCGCGAACCAGAGATCGGGCAGGTCGCCTGTTTTTACGTCGGCCAGCACCAGATTCTGGTCGTGCGTGGTGCGGACTTCGCCGAAGCTGTAGCGGTCGGCCAGATCGGCGATGGCGTCCAGCTGCTCGTCGGTGACATCGCCGGGGGCGACGCCGGTCGGCTTCAGCGACAGCATGACCATCGAATAGCCGGGCATCCGGTGTGCGAAGACGTTGTTGCGATGCCAGAAGCGGAACCCCTGGTCGTCGGCACGCAGTTTCTCGACTCCGGCGTCGACGGCCGGCAGGTTTTGATAGGCCGGCGCGGTGAAAAACGAGCGCAGGCGGACAATCTCCCCTGCCGGTACCTGCATCGGGCCGTCCTTGATCCACTGCCACTCGTCGTCGACCATTTTCGCGAAGACGTCCGGACCGAAGGCCTTGACGATGATCTTGATGCGGGCCTTGTACTTGTTGTCGCGCCGGCCGTGCAGGTTGTAGACGCGGAGGATGGCTTCCAGATAGGAAATCAGGTCGGCGCCGGGCAGGTTTTCGCGGATGACCGTGCCTACCATCGGCGTACGGCCAAGGCCGCCGCCGACCGCCACGCTGAAGAACGTGGTGTCGCCCTCGATGCGGTCCAGACGCACGCCGATGTCGTTGAACAGCCACGCTGCGCGGTCCTTCTCGCTGGCGGTGACCGCGATCTTGAACTTGCGCGGCAGCCAGTTGAACTCCGGATGGAAGGTGGCCCACTGCCTGATCAGTTCGCACCACGGGCGCGGATCGGCGACTTCGTCCGGCGCCACGCCGGCGAAATGGTCGGTGGTGATGTTGCGGATGCACGAGCCGCTGGTCTGGATGCCGTGCATTTCCACCTCGGCCAGCAGGGCGAGGATTTCCGGTACGTCTTCCAGGTGCGGCCAGTTGAACTGGATGTTCTGCCGCGTGCTTACATGGGCGTAGCCCTTGTCGTACTCGCGGGCGACGCGGGCGAGCGTGCGCAGCTGGCGGCTGGAGAGCATGCCGTAGGGCACGGAGATGCGCAGCATCGGCGCGTAGCGCTGGATGTACAGGCCGTTGCGCAGGCGGAGCTGGCGGAACTCGTCGACGCCGAGCTTGCCGTCGAGGTAACGCCGGGTCTGGTCGCGGAACTGGGCGACCCGTTCGCCGAGCAGCCGGCGATCGACTTCCGAATAGACGTACATGCAGGTGGGTCCCGGGATGCGGGCCGGCCGACAGGGCCAGGGCTGGTTCAGGTCGGGGCGCAGGTTAGCAGCGCGTCTTCAACGGAGAAAGCGCGGATTGGCAATATCGTTGTTCGGTCCGGCCGATGGATTCGGGTGGGATCGGGGCAACCGGCGGAGCGGAAGGCTGTCAGCCCAGCGGGGCGTAGAGCGAAAGACCGACGCTGACGATCACGAGGACCACGAACAGGATCACGCCGAGGATGCTGACAGTCGTGTGTTTCTTGAGCGGGTCGTGGGGGGGTTGCTCGAAAGCGGACATCGGGGAGGCTCGGCGGGGCGGGCGGGGGACAGGGCCATGTCCTGGTCAATCCGTCGCCGCCCACGATATCGGCCGGACACCGGCCTCCCCATCGGGTGATGTACCTATCGTCCGGTCATTTCACGTCCATGTCGCGACCGGACCGTCCGGCTTTCAGGGGTCGTAGCCCAGATGCGGCGACAACCAGCGTTCGGCCTCCTGCATCGTCATCCCCTTGCGGGCCGCGTAGTCGGCCACCTGGTCGCGGTCGATCTTGCCGACGTTGAAGTAGTTGCTGGCCGGATGCGCGAAATAGAAACCGCTGACCGAGGAGGGCGGCCACATGGCGAAGTTCTCGGTCAGTGTCATGCCGGTCGCCTTTTCCGCATCCAGCAGGCGGAAAAGGATGCCCTTTTCGGTGTGGTCGGGACAGGCCGGGTAGCCCGGGGCCGGACGGATGCCGGCATATTCCTCGCGGATCAGCTGGTCGTTGTCGAGCTGTTCGCCGGCGGCATAACCCCACAACTCCCGGCGCGCGCGCGCATGCGCGTATTCGGCCAGCGCTTCGGCGAAGCGGTCGGCCAGCGCCTTGACCATGATGGCGCCGTAGTCGTCCCCCTTTTTCTCGTATTCCTTTGCGATGTCTTCCACGCCGAGGCCGGTGGTCACCGCAAAGCCGCCGATGTAATCGGCGACCCCCGACTCTTCCGGAGCCACGAAATCGGCCAGTGAGCGCAACGGTTTTCCCTCGACGGCGATCTGTTGCCGCAGGAAGTGAAAACGGGCCAGCTCCTGTGTGCGGCCGGCATCGGCATAGATGGCGACGTCGTCGCTGCCCGTGCGATTGGCCGGCCAGAAGCCGATCACCGCGTTGGCCCGGATGCGGTCGCGGTGTGACGGATCGTGCAACAGCTTGTCCAGCATGGCCTGCGCGTCCTTCCACAGCTTGCGTGCCTCTTCGCCGACCACCGCGTCGTCGAAGATTTTCGGGTACTTGCCGACCAGCTCCCAGCTCAGGAAGAACGGTGTCCAGTCGATGTAGGGCACGAGCGTCTTCAGGTCGATGTTGCTGAAGGTTTTCGTTCCCAGGAAAGTCGGGATTTTCGGTTTGTATCCGGACCAGTCGATCTGCGTGCCGCGTGCCGGTGCGTTGGCATAGGGTACGACGGTGCCTTTCGGGGCGCGGTTCTTTGCCCGTTCGCGGATCTCGTGGTACTCCGCGCGGCGTTCCGCCACGAAGGGTTCCTTGAGATCGCGCGACAGCAGTGAGGTGGCAACGCCGACTGCACGCGAGGCATCCGGTACGTACACGGTGACGCCGCGCTTGTAGCCGGGCTCGATCCTGATGGCGGTGTGTGCCTTGGATGTGGTGGCACCGCCGATCAGCAGCGGGATATCGAAGCCCAGGCGTTCCATCTCCTTCGCCACGTGCACCATCTCGTCCAGCGAGGGGGTGATCAGGCCGGAGAGACCGACGATGTCGACTTTCTGTTCGCGCGCGGTATTCAGGATCCTGTCGGCCGGCACCATAACGCCGAGATCGACCACGTCGTAGCCGTTGCAGGCCATGACCACGCCGACGATGTTCTTGCCGATGTCGTGCACGTCGCCTTTCACCGTCGCCATCAGGACCTTGCCCTTGGACTGCGCATCCGGGCCCTTTTCGGCTTCGATGAACGGGATCAGGTGCGCCACGGCCTGCTTCATCACGCGGGCGGATTTCACCACCTGCGGCAGGAACATCTTGCCCTCGCCGAACAGGTCGCCGACCACGTTCATGCCGGCCATCAGCGGGCCCTCGATCACCTCGATCGGGCGTTTTGCTTTCAGGCGCGCTTCCTCGGTGTCCTCGACGATCCACTGGGTGATGCCTTTCACCAGTGCGTGTTCGAGGCGCTTGTCCACCGGCAGTTCGCGCCAGGACAGGTCTTCGGCCTGCTTCTGCCCCGCGTCGCCCTTGAACTGCTCGGCGATCTCCAGCAGCCGTTCGCCGGCGTCGGCGCGGCGGTTCAGGATGACGTCCTCGATGCGCTCGCGCAGCTCCGGCGGCACTTCCTCGTAGATCTCCAGCGCGCCGGCGTTGACGATGCCCATGCTGAGGCCGGCACGGATGGCGTGGTACAGGAATACGGCATGAATGGCCTCGCGCACGCGGTTGTTGCCGCGGAACGAGAACGAAACGTTCGATACGCCGCCGGAAGTCAGGGCGTGCGGCAGGTTATCGCGGATGAAGGCGCAGGCCTCGATGAAGTCCAGGCCGTAGCGGGCGTGCTCCTCGATCCCGGTGGCCACCGCGAAGATGTTCGGGTCGAAGATGATGTCGGCCGGATCGAAACCGATGCCGACGAGCAGGTCGTAGGAGCGTTTGCAGATCTGCGCCTTGCGCTCGTAGGTGTCCGCCTGGCCGGTCTCGTCGAAGGCCATCACCACCACGGCGGCACCGTAGCGCATGCACAGCTTTGCCCTGGCCAGGAATTCGGCCTCGCCTTCCTTCATCGAGATGGAGTTGACGATGCACTTGCCCTGCACGCACTTCAGCCCGGCCTCGATGATGTCCCACTTCGAGGAGTCGATCATCACCGGCACTTTCGCGATATCCGGCTCGCTCATGCACAGGTTGAGGAACTTCACCATGGCGGCCTGCGAGTCCAGCATGCCTTCGTCCATGTTGATGTCGATGACCTGCGCGCCGTTCTCCACCTGCTGACGGGCGATGGCCAGGGCTTCGTCGAAGTTTTCCTGCAGGATCAGTTTGGCGAACTTCGCCGAGCCGGTGACGTTGGTGCGTTCGCCGACGTTCACGAACAGCGACTTGCCGCGTTCGATCACGAAGGGCTCGAGACCGCTCAGGCGGCAGGCGGGCGGGATGTCCGGGACGGTGCGCGGCGGGAATTTCGCCACGGCATCGGCGATCGCCCCGATGTGCGCCGGCGTGGTTCCGCAGCAGCCGCCGACGATGTTCAGGAAGCCGCTCTGCGCCCATTCGGCGACGATGGGTGCCATGTCTTCCGGCGAGAGATCGTAGCCGCCGAAGGCATTGGGCAGGCCGGCATTGGGATGCGCGGAAATCATCGTTCCGGCCACCCCCGACAGCTCCTCGACGTAGGCGCGCAGCTCCTTCGGTCCGAGCGCGCAGTTGAGGCCGACGGAGAGCGGCTTCGCGTGTGCCAGCGAATACCAGAAGGCGGTCGCCGTCTGGCCGGACAGCGTGCGGCCGGACAGGTCGGTGATGGTGCCGGAAATCATCACCGGCAGTTCGAAGCCGGCCCGTGCGAAGTATTCCTGCACCGCGAACACGGCCGCTTTCGCGTTGAGGGTGTCGAACACGGTTTCGATCAGGATGATGTCGGCGCCGCCGGCCACCAGGCCTTCGGTCGCCTCGATGTAGTTGGCGACCAGTTCGTCGAACGAGGTGTTGCGGAAACCCGGGTTGTTCACGTCCGGCGAGATCGATGCCGTGCGGCTGGTCGGGCCGAGCACGCCGGCGACGAAGCGCGGCCGGTCCGGATTTTTCGCCGTGAATTCGTCGGCGATTTTGCGCGCCAGCGCGGCGGCCGCGCGGTTCAGCTCCGGCACCAGATCCTCGAGGTGGTAATCGGCCTGCGAGACGCGCGTGCTGTTGAAACTGTTGGTTTCGAGGATGTCGGCGCCGGCTTCCAGGTACTGGCGGTGGATGCCGCCGATCACGTCCGGCCGGGTCAGTACCAGCAGGTCGTTGTTGCCCTTGAGGTCGTGCGGGTGGGCCTGGAAGCGCTCGCCCCGGTAGTCCGCTTCCTGCAGGTTGTGTTGCTGGATCATGGTGCCCATGGCGCCGTCCAGGATCAGGATGCGGCGGGCGAGGGCGGCGTGCAGGGCGGCGGTGCGGGAGGCGCGGTCGGTCATGTCGGGGCAGGCGGTTCGGGCGGGCGGGGAGGCGCGCAGTGTAACGAATGTGCCGGGCCGGGGCGGCATTGTGCGGCCGGCTGTCCCGGGCGGTGTGGGGGGGCTGTCTTTTCCACATTTCGTGTGGCGTTACTGCCCCGGGCGGGCTGCGTATAATGCCGATCCCGCAAATCCGACGGTTTTGCTAGGTTATTGCCCCATGAGTGACGCTCTCGTCGACATCAAACCCCCGGCGCAGGAGTACCTGCGCGGCCTGCTGGCCCGTCAGGAGCAGCCGGGCATTGCCGTGCGTATTTTCGTGGAGCGCCCCGGTACCCCCCATGCGGAATGCTGCATGGCCTACTGCCTGCCGGGCGAGGAAGTCCCCGGCGACAAGCCCTACGAATACGAGGGCTTCACCGCCTGGATCGAAGGCAAGAGCGAGCCCTACCTGATCGATGCCGTCATCGATTACAAGAAGGATGCACTGGGCGGCCAGCTGACCTTCCGGGCCCCCCGTTCGAAGGTGCCCGACCTGCGTGCCGACGCTTCGCTGGAGGAGAAGATCAACTACTTCCTCTACTCGGAGATCAACCCGCAACTGGCTTCGCACAACGGCAACGTCTCGCTGGTCGAGCTGTCGGAAGACGGCATCGCCACCCTGGAATTCGGCGGTGGCTGCCAAGGCTGCTCGGCGGTCGACCTTACCCTGCGCGAAGGTGTGGAGAAAACGCTGATGGAACGCATTCCCGAATTGCGGGGCGTGCGTGACAAGACCGACCACACGGTCCGCGAGAACGCCTACTACAAGTGATCGACCGCGGGGCCACGACACCATGGCCCGGGACGCCGGCATCTGGTAGAAAACAAGGCCGGCCCCGCGCCGGCCACAACAACAATACCGAGCCCGGCATGAGCGAAGCATCCGCCACCCCCGCCCAGCAGATCACCCTCGAGCAGTACGAACAGCTCAACCCTTCGGTCCCGGTCAGGGTGGGCGACAAGACCATCATCTACAACACACCCAATCGCGGTGCTGTCTGGCGGGTGCAGACGCTGTTCGAAAAAGAGCCGGACACCATCGCCTGGCTCAACGGCTTTGCGGCCGGCAGCGTGCTCTACGACGTCGGCGCCAACGTCGGCATGTACAGCATCTATGCGGCCGCAGTGCGCGGCGTGCGTGTCTTCGCCTTCGAGCCGGAATCGCAGAATTACGCCCTGCTCAACAAGAACATATTCACCAATCAGCTGTCGGGATCGGTGCAGGCCTATCCGGTGGCACTCTCCGACGCGACGAGTTTCGATCGTCTCTACCTCAGCCAGTTCATGCCCGGGGGCTCTTGCCACAACTTCGGCGAATCGCTGGATTTCGACGGCAAGCCGTTCACCGCCGGCTTTGCGCAGGGCTGCTTCGCCATTCCGCTGGATGAGCTGGTCGACGCGCATGGCCTGCCGTTGCCGGATCACATCAAGATCGATGTTGACGGTATCGAGCACAAGGTCATCGCCGGCGCACGCCGCACGCTGCAGCGGCCGGAAGTGAAGTCGGTGCTGATCGAGATCAACACCAACCGCGACGATCACCGCGAGACCGTCGACCTGATGGGGCGGCTCGGATTCCGCTGGTCGCAGGAGCAGGTCGAGCAGGCGCAACGCAAGGATGGTGCCTTCAAGGGGGTCGGCAACTACATCTTCCTGCGCGGGTAAGCGATCGATGGATATCCGGGAAGTCGAAGAACACGTCAAGTACCGCATCGCCAACACGTCGGTACGCGAGTATCCGTACCCGCATTTTTTCGTCGAAAACGTATTTCCCGAGGAGTATTACCGGCAGATCCTCGACCTGTGGCCAGGTGTGGAATATTTCCGCTCCATCGCCGAAACCGGGCGCACCACCGGCTACAAGGAGCGCTTCATCATCTCGTTGCTGGAGCTGGACCGTCAGGACGAAGCCTGGGCGGCGCGCCGGTTCTGGAAGGAATTCTCGTCCTGGTTCTGCGGGCCGACCTTCCTGCAGTTCCTGGTGACCCATTACCAGCCCTGGATCCTGCGTGGCCGGAAACTGCCGCAGCAGATTTCCATCTCCGCCGATGGCCTTCTGGTCCAGGATCACACCAATTACGCGATCGGCCCCCACACGGATGCGGTGCACCGGCTGGTGAGTACGCTGTTCTATTGCCCGGCGGACGAGTCGCAACGCCATCTGGGTACGTCGGTCTACGTGCCGCAGGGCAACGACATTCCCCGCGAGATCAGCGGCAGCCACCATCCGCGCGACCGCTTCTTCAAGGTCGAAACCATGCCGTTCATTCCCAACAGCATGTTCGGTTTCGTGGTTGGTCCCAATTCGTTCCATGGCGTGGACCAGATCCACGACGAGGACGTGAAACGCAACGTGATCCTGCACTTCGCCAAGCTGCAGGGCGTCTGACCGGTCTGCGGGCAGAAAACGGAAAACCCGGCCATGGCCGGGTTTTCCGTTTTGCGGGAGATGCTCAGGTTTTCTGGATATTGGTGACCGTGCTCTGCTTCGCCTTCATCTGGCCGTCCTCGGTGACCCGCTCGTCGATCACCAGCGTCCATGGCAGGTTGCCGTGTTTCAGGGCCACCCGGTTGAACACATCGGTCCAGTATTCGATCGGTTTGATGGTGGTATGGGCGTTCTCGCCGTTGGGCAGGCGCTTGCTCGCCGGATAGCAGGCAACATTCGCGTAAACGAACTTCGTTGCGTAGCTGAAAATCTCGTCAACGATCCAGTCGACGTCATCCTCGGGGCAGTGCTCGAGCACGTCGGTCGAGATGACGCCGTCGAACTTGCCCTGCGGCAGCGTGGAATACGGCGTATAGGCCGGGTCGTACAGCGTCATGGCGACGCCCCAGAATTCCGGAATGCTGTTGAACGTGCGCCCGTCGCTTACGTTGACGGGTTGCGGCCGGTACTGAAGGCCCTTGCCGCAGCCGTAGTCAAGCAGGGTTTTGGCGCCGAAGCGGTCGATGTGCGTCTTGATGCGGCCGGCATGCGGCGGCAGGCTCTGGCCGGGGAAGGTTTTTTCCGGCGGGATGCCGAGAAATTTCTCGCCTTCGAAATGCATTTCACGATACATCGCCACGAGGGAGGTGTAGCGCGGACTCGGATTGCTGCGTGAATAGCTCATTGGAATTCCTCAGGCCTGGAGCTTGCGCTCTTCCATATGCAGGAGATGGTCGCGTTCGTCGGTCCAGACTTTCGCGTAGCCGCAATTCGCGTAGGCGGCGTAATAGGGACCGCCCAGCGTGTAGTGCAGGTTGGAGACTTCGCCCAGCGGCAGCTCCGGATCGTAGTCGACCAGATGATTCCAGCGGTGCGGCAGTTCGCCGATCTCGTGGTCACCGGCCAGCCATTTGAACTGGTGCAGCTCCAGGCCGCTGGCCTTGCTGACGTATTCCGGCGTCAGGGCGGTGCACCGGGCACAGTTGAACAGCATGACGCTGGACCAGTTCTTCTTCGCATAGCTGGTCTGAACCTCGCCAAGGAACTTGGTGGCTTCCTTGGGTTGGTGGGTGTGCTTGACGACCTGCACGGCATAGCGGTCGTCGCGCAGGGCCCACAAGCGGGCGATGTCGTCGAGCATGACCATGTCGTTGTCGAAGAACAGCGCCCAGCCTTCGTAGTTGCAGAGGAACGGCGTGAGGAAGCGCGAAAAGGAAAACTCGGTGGATTGCAGCGGATTGATTTCCCGCTGCAGGTATTGCGACAGGTAGTCGACGTACAGCGGCGTGATGGCGACCGGCCGCGAGCTGCGGCGCATGATGCTGTGGGCAAAGACGTCGTAGATCATCCCGGCCCGGCGGTCGTAGCCGATGAATGCGCGGATCATGGGGTTTCCCGGTTGTTCTTGTTGTGCGGGCCTCGTGGCCGGACGTCGAGGATACCCGACGTCCGGCGGCTTGGGCAGGCGCCCGGACTCAGGTGGCGGCGAGTTGCCGGAGGCGGGCGACGGCCCCGGCAATGACGGGCTCCCAGTCGCCGCGGCGCGGGCAGCGCAGCAGTTCGGTGTTCGGGTACCAGGGGACCCGGGCGGCATCGTAGCCCCAGTACCAGGGCAGACCGATGTCGCGGTGCAGCATCACCTGTACCGGAACACCGACGGCACCGGCCAGGTGCACGGTACTGTTGCTGGTCGAGATGACCAGATCCAGTGCCGCCATCTGTGCCGCGAGTCCGTCGAGATCATTCGTGGGGTCGACGGCCGGGTCGCGGTACAGGCGGATGCCGGTGCGGGCGGCGAAGTCGTCGATCTCGGCCTGGACATGGCCGTACTGCAGGCTGAAAAACTGTACGCCGGGTACCGACAGCAGCGGCAGCAGGCGGTCCAGCGTCAGCGACTTCGCGCCACCGGTGCCGGGATTGCTGCTGCGCCAGGACAGGCCGACGCGTCGGGTGCCGGGAAAGCGCTGCGCATAGTCGGCCGCGAACGCATCGCGGCGGGCGGCGTCCGGCTGCAGCCAGCCGGGCTGTGCCGGAAAGTCGGCTGCGCTGCGACGGAACAGGCGCGGCAGATCGCCGAGCAGGCACTGGCGCGCGTAGCCGGCGCGTTGCGGATCGTCTTCCGGCGTCAGACGCGGGATGAAGCGCAGGGCCGGGTACGAGCGCGCGAACAGCGGCAGCAAGCGCGGATCGCAGTCGATCACCGTATCGGCATGCCGCCGCTGCAGGTCGGCGAACAGGCTCGAATACAGCAACTCGTCGCCGATGCCCTGTTCGGCGCGCACCAGCAGCCGGCCGGTGAACGCTTCGCCCTGCCACAAACGGTCTTTCGGCAGCCGCACGGCACCGGGTACGAAACGCGTGTGCCAGCGCGCATCGAACAGGTCGAAGCCGGCCCCGAATTCGAAGGACTTCAGCCGGTGCTCCATTTCCATGTAGCGCAGTTCGGTGTTGGCCGGCAGTTCGCGGCGGGCCTTGTCCAGTGCCGCACCGGCGCCTTCGCGATCGCCGGCGTTGATCAGCAGGGTGATCAGCGATTCCCAGCCGGGCGCGAATTTCGGATTGATCCGGACCGAGCGCCGCAGCGCGACCAGCGCATCCTCGTCGCGCTGCAGACGGGTGTAGCAGACCGCGAGGTTGGCCAGACTGGGGGCGTCGTCGGGGTGTTTGCGATGGTGCGCCTCCAGTGCCTGCAGCGCTTCGTCGATTCGTTCCTGCTGCAGCAGTGCGAGGCCCAGATGGTTGCCGAACGAACGATCCGGCGCGGCCTGTTGCGCTGCCCGCCAGATGTTCTCCGCGGCCCGCCAGTCGCCGATCTGTTCGGCCAGCCGGCCGTAGTCGGCCAGCAGGTCGGGGACCCGCGGCATGGCCTGCAGTGCCTTGCGGAAATGCGCTTCGGCCTCACGCAGCATCCCGGCCTGCTGGAGCGCACGGGCTTTCTGCCAGACGGCGATGGCGGCCTGCAACTGGGCGGGATTCATGCGTGGCGGCTCCGGCAGGGCAGGGCGGCCAGGTCGGTGACGACATCGGCGGCCAAGGCGGGCCAGCTCTTGCGCGGCGGACCGCGAAAAAGGCGCAGCGAGCGATACCAGGGCGTCGTCTCGCCGTCGTGTCCCCAGTACCAGAGTACGTAACGGCCGCCGGGCAGCATCACCCGGGTCGGGATGCCCAGTGCGCCGGCCAGGTGCGCGGTGGTGTTGCTGCAGGTAACGACGGCATCGAGTGCCGCGATCAGCGCGCACAGACCGTCGATGTCGCCGGTGAGGTCGAGGCCGGGTGGCTGGTGCAGCGACAGTCCGGTCGCCTGCAGTTGCGCGCGGTCGGTGCCGGTGTCCCCGTACTGCAGGTTGATGCAGGCGAAACCGGGGTGGCCGAGCAGCTCGCGCAGGTCGGTGACCGGAATGCTCTTGCTGTCGCCGATCAGGTGCCGGGTGCTGCGCCAGGAAACGCCTACTGCACGGCGATCGGGAAAATGTTCCGCCAGCCAGCTGCGCCACTCTGCCGTGCGCTGCGGATCGGCCACCAGCCAGGCATTGCGCTCCGGCATGCGGGCGATGTCTCGGCGGAAGAAGCGGCCGAGTTCCATGGCGTCGATCTTGCGGGTGGCCGGCTCGCGACTGCGCTGTACCAGCATGTCGCTCTTGCGGTCGCAGAATTCCAGTGCGGGAAACGAGCGGCGCAGCAGCGGCAGCAGGCGCGGCTCGCAGTCGATCAGCGACGGTTGTCCGATGCGCACCAGTTCCTCGAAAACCGAGGAGGAAAGGATTTCGTCGCCAAGGCCCTGTTCGGCCGCCACCAGCAGCGTGCCGTCGAACCGCTGCCCGTCCCAGGCCGGGCAGGCCAGCAACGAACTTTTCGGCGGCTCCATGGCGACGGCCCAGCGGTAATGCATGTAGTCGAAACCGGTGGCGTAGTCGCCGCTGAGGAAGGCGTGCTCCGATCGTCCGGCCAGCAACTGGGTGTTGTGCGGATGATCCTGCAGGAGACGCGGCAGCCACTCGTCGAGATCGGTGCGCCGCCCCATCCGCAGCAGTGCCGAAGCGAGCAGTACGGCCGCCGATTCGGAGTTCGAGCCGCGGTAGATGTCCTGCAGGATCTGCACGGCGCGCTCCGGCTGTCCGCAACGCTCGAGGCTCACCGCATAGGCAAGCGCGCAGTTGAGGTCCATGCGGCCTTCGGCCGCCAGCTGCTCCAGTACCGGCAACGCATCGGCGTGTCGTTGCTGGTTGAAGATCGCCAGCGCGAGGCGGGCCCGGTGCCGGCCGGGAAACAGGATTTCGAGATGGCGCTGGATTTTTTCCGCGGCGGTCCAGTCGTGCGCATCCATGGCCAGTGCGCCCAGGGCAAAGAGGACCGGCTCGCTGTCCGGCGCCAGCCGGCTGGCAGCCTGGTATTCCTGCAGCGCGGCGGCGAGGTTTTTTGCCGCGTGATGGGCCTTGCCCCGTTCGAGGTGCTGGCGTGCGGCTTCCGGCAGTGCCGGTGCGTTGTTCGTCATGTGGGAGTTCCCGGCCGATCCATTTCTCCGGCAATGCGCTGCATGAAGGCCAGCCAGTCGTTCTCGTCGTCATTGCGCCGCAGGCGCAATGACGGATACCAGGGCGTCCGTTCGGCGTCGTATCCCCAGTACCAGAAAACCGGGCGCGATTTCGGCAACAGCAGCAGCGTCGGAACGCCGAGGGCGCCGGCAATGTGGGTCGTGCTGTTGCTGACCGAGACCAGCTCGTCGAGCGCCGACAGCTGGGCGGCCAGGCCGTCCAGATCGTTGGTGCTGTCGATCTGCGGGTCGCGCCACGGAAGACGCATGCCGGCAGTGCCGAGAATCGCCAGATCGGCTGTCACGTCGCCATACTGAAGATCGATGAATGCGCAATCCTCGCGCGCCAGCAGCGGGGCCAGTGCGGCCGGCGGTACGGATTTGTCCGGGCCTTCCTTGAAGGCGCGGTGGCTGCGCCAGCTGATGCCGACCAGGCGCTTGCCGGGAAAGCGTTCCCGGTATGCGGCACGCAGGCCGGCGACCCGTTCTGCATCGGGCACCAGCCATGGTGCCTGCGGCGGCATCGGATCGGAGCGACGCAGGAAATACGCCAGGTCGAGGCCCTTGATGCGCCGGTAGCTGATGCCGTCGGCAATCCGGCGATCGAAATGACCTTCCCAGCGCGGCAGGAATTCCACCTGCGGAAACGAGCGCCGGAACAGCGGTATCAGGCGCGGTTCGCACTCGACGCTGGCCGGCTGGTTCATGGCAACGATGTCCCGCAGCATGCAGGAAGAAAGGATTTCCTCGCCAAGCCCTTGTTCGCCGGCGATCAGCAGCGTGCCGGCAAAGGGTTTGCCGTCCCACCAGTCGGCGGGAATCTTTTCGTGCCATTCCGGCCGCAGCTTGTCGTAACGCCAGCGGATCGCGCGCTGGTACGCAAAGCCGCGTGCGAACAGACTGCGCTTCAGCAGATGCACGCCGCACAGCGAGAGTACGTCCGGGCTGTCCGGATGACGGACAACGGCCGTATCGACCAGGGCGTCGAGTTCTTCGCCGCGACCCAGATTGAAGAGGCTGTTGAGTACGAGGTCCATCGAGCGGGCATCGGGTGCGCTGCGCTCGAGATGGCGCCCGCACTCCAGTGCTTCTTCCCATTGCTTGAGCCGGCAGAAGATGAAGCCGAGGGCACGACGCACGTCGGCATCGTCGGGTTGCCGTGCGAGATGCGTACGGAAAAGGGGAACGCACTCGGAAAACCGTTCCTGCCGGAACAGGGCAAGGCCAAGCCGCGATTCGAAACCGGAGTCCGGTCGCAGTTCGCCGAGCCGCCGATACAGTTTTTCCGCTGCCGACCAGTCCTGGACCTGTTCGGCCAGCGTCGCGTAGGCGGCGACCACGCCGGGATGGGTCGGCAACAACTGCATGGCCTGGCGATAGGCATTCGCCGCCGGCGCCAGCTGTCCGCCCTGCTGCAGCCGCTGTGCTTCCTGGAGCAGTTGCAGGCCCTTGAGCGTGTGCTGCGGATCCGGTGCGCTCATGGCGTGCTCCACAGCGACGGGAGAAGGTCGGCGGCGCGCCGCATCAGTGCGCCGCGGTCGTCCTCGCTTTCGTTGCGCAGCAGGTGCAGCGAGGGATACCAGGGTGTCGTGTCGCCGCGATATCCCCAGTACCAGAGGACCGGGCGCGTGCGCGGCAGCAGCACCAGGCAGGGTACGCCGAGTGCGCCGGCGATGTGCACGGTGGTGTTGCTGGTCGAGACCACGGCATCCAGTGCCGCCGTCTGGGCGGCCAGTCCGTCGATGTCGTTGCCGGCATCGATTGCGGAATCGACCTGTATGTCGCCGATTCCCGCCGCCCGGGCGCCGGCAATGTCGGCGGCAACATCGCCGTACTGGAGATTGAAGAACACACAGTCGCTGCGTTGCAGCACCGGCGCGAAATCGGACAACCGGAAGCTTTTTTCGGCACCGCCTTCCATGATCCGGGTACTTTTCCAGCTGATGCCGATCAGTCGCCGGCCCGGCCAGCGACGCCGGTATTCATCGCGCAGGGCAGCGACCCGCGCCGGGTCCGGCTGCAGCCAGTGCCGGCGTTCGGGAAAACGCTGCCGGTTGCGGCGGAAGAAACAGCCGAGGTCGAGCGCATTGACCCGCCGGAAGCCGGTGCCGCCGCCGTCGGCATAGACGCGCTGCAGTTGCTTCTGGTGTCGTGGCACGAACGAGAGCGCCGGGAACGAGCGGGTAAACAACGGCAGCAGCCGGGCGTCGCATTCGACCAGCACGCGCTGGCCCATGCGCTGGATGTCTTCCAGCATGGAAGACATCATGATTTCGTCGCCGAGGCCCTGCTCGGCAACCACCAGCAGGGTGCCCTCGAACTTTTCGCCGTTCCAGGGCTCGCCGGGAATGCCGGCATCGTCCGGCACCTTGAGATTGTTGCGCCAGCGGAAATCGGCGAAATAGCGGAAGCCGGCATCGTAGTCGCCGGACTTCAGTTTGTGCAGCGAATACATGGAGCGGACTTCTCGGCTGTCCGGAAAGCGCCGGATGGCATCGTCTGCCATGCGGTCGAGTTCGTCGATGCGGCCGAGATGGAACAGGGCGTTCATCACGGCATCGGTTTTCTTGTCGTCCGGCTTCAGCTCGAGCGCAGCGCGCGCGCGCGCCAGGCCTTCTTCCCAGCGACCGGTCGAGCAGAGCGAGTTGGCGAGGGCGTGCAGCACGTCAGCATCGCCCGGATTGCGGGCGATGTGGGTTTCCAGCCAGGGAATGGCGTCGGCATAACGATCCTGGCGGAACAGGCAGACGCCGAGATGGCCTTCGAAATTCGACTTCGGCCGCAGTTCACCCAGCCGGCGATAGAGTTTTTCCGCGGCTTTCCAGTCCTGCACGTCGAGCGCAAGTTGCGCGAACTCGGCCAGCAGTCCCGGATGTTCGGGCATCAGCGCCAGTGCGCGGTTGTACGCTTTTGCCGCTTCGGCATGGCGCTTCTCGCGATGCAGGGCCTGGGCCTGCAGATAGGCCTGCAGGCCGCGCTGGATATCGGCCGGCGAACTCATGCGGCACCGCCGGTGGCCGGCAGCGCGGCGATCATGCCGCTCAGCCGTGCGGCAATCCGGGCATCGAAGACATCCGGCGCATCGTCGTGGCCGCGCACGATGCGCATCGACGGATACCAGGGCGTCTGCTCGCCGTCGTAGCACCAGTAGGGAAAGACGCCCCGTGTGCCCGGCAGCATCAGCAGGGTCGGTACGCCGAGCGCGCCGGCCAGATGGGCGGTCGAGTTGCTGGTGGTGACGACGATGTCCATCGCGGAAACCTGTGCCGCCAGGGTGTCGATGTCGCGCACGGGATCGAAACTGCGGTCGATGGCCGGTACCGGCAGTCCGGCTGCTTCCGCTGCCGCCAGATCGTCGGTGACCGGGCCGTACTGCAGGCTGAGGAATTCGCAGCCCGGTGTGCGCAGCGTGCGTTGCAGGTGCGTCAGCCGGACAGTCTTCCGGTCGGCACCCCAGACCGGGCGGAAACTGCGCCAGCTGATGCCGATCAGTGCCGCGCCGGGACGCTGTTGGCGATAGCGCTGGCAGAATGCCGCCTGCAGGGCCGGATCGGCGCGCAGCCAGCGTGGTGGATTGCTGAAGTCGTCGCAATGCCGGAAGAAGAGGGCCAGCTCCGAGGCTGTGGTCTTGCGGGAGTCGGGGGTAGCGATACCGGCAAGCTCGTCGGTGAAACGCGGCACGAACTGCAAGGCGGGAAAAGAACGCCGGAACAGCGGGATCAGGCGCGGGTCGCACTCCACGACAGCGTGCTGTCCGGCGGCGATCAGTTCGCCCAGCGTTCCCGAGTTGAGGATTTCCTCGCCGAGCGCCTGTTCGGCGATCACCAGCAGTGTCCCGTTGAACGGTTTGCCGTCCCACCAGGCGATATCGCTGCGGCGACCGACCGGATGGTGGGCGGCCCGGCGGTTTTCCCGCAGTGCGCTGCGCAGGGCGAAGCCGCGGGCAAACTGCCGGTCCTTGATCAGATGCAGGGCAATCAGACCGCGCGCTTCGTCATTTCCGCGGGCGGCAATGACCGGCAGCAATTGTTCCGTCGCCTCGCGGTCACCGAGGTGATAGAGGCAGTCGGCGATCAGTGCGAGGGCTTCCGGACACGGCTGCAGAACATCGAGTTGCCGGGCATGGACGAGTGCATCGTCCCATTGTGCCGCCTGCAGGCTGGCGCGGGCGATTGCGAGCAGGAGTTGCGGATCCGCCGGCCGGGCGGCAAGCCGTGACTTCAGCAGCGGCAACGCCATTTCCGTGCTGCCCTTGCTGAACCGGTACGGCACGCCGGCCGCGCTGGGCCGCGGGCCGCCGGCATGACCGGTGGCCGGTTGTGAGTCGTCGATGTGATTGTCGTTGTTGTTCGTCGACATCGACCGCAATCCGCCGGGGATCAGCCCGGCTTGCCGCGACCGGGCAGCACCTTGCGCAGCTTGTCGGCCATTTTCCGCACGGCTTCTTCGGTCATGGCCCAGTCGATGCAGCCGTCGGTGACGCTCTTGCCGTACTCCAGTTGCGAGAGGTCCTTCGGGATCTTCTGGTTGCCGAATTTCAGATGGCTTTCCACCATCATGCCGATGATCGACCGGTTGCCCTCGAGGATCTGGTTGGCGACGTTGTCCATCACCAGCGGCTGCAGTGCCGGATCCTTGTTCGAATTGGCGTGGCTGGCATCGATCATGATGTTGCCGCTGACTTTCGCTTTCGCCAGTGCCTGCTCGGCCAGGGCGACGCTTACCGAATCGTAGTTCGGCTTGCCGTTGCCGCCGCGCAGCACGACATGGCCGTACCGGTTGCCGGTGGTATGCACGATGGACAACTGGCCGTCGAGATTGACGCCCAGGAAACTGTGCGGATTCGCCGCCGACTGCAGCGCGTTGGTGGCGACTTCCAGTCCGCCGTCGGTACCGTTCTTGAAACCGACCGGCGTCGACAGACCGGAACTCATTTCACGGTGCGTCTGCGATTCGGTGGTGCGGGCACCGATCGCGCTCCAGCTGATCAGGTCGTGCAGGAACTGCGGGCTGTTCGGATCCAGCGCCTCGGTGGCGGCCGGCAGGCCCAGCTCGGCCACGTCCAGCAACAGGCGGCGGGCGATATGCAGGCCTTCCTGGACCTTGAAGCTGTCGTTCATGTACGGATCGTTGATCAGGCCTTTCCAGCCGATCGTGGTGCGTGGTTTCTCGAAATACACGCGCAGCACCAGATAGAGCGTGTCCTGGACTTCCGCGGCCAGTGCCTTGAGCTTGCCGGCATATTCCATCGCCGCTTTCGGATCGTGGATCGAGCAGGGCCCGATCACGATGAACAGGCGGTGATCCTTGCGGTCGAGGATGTTCTTGATGGTTTCGCGGCCGGTGTCGACGGTGGCGTGGGCGGATTTCGTCAGCGGCAGTTCTGCGTGCAGCTGACGCGGCGTGATAAGCGGTTCGACGGCGCGGACGTTGGCGTTTTCGATCGGCAGGGAAGACATCGGATTGTGCACGTAACTCGTTGAAAGAAGGGACCGAGTCTAACCGATGTGCGGCGGGGTCTGTAGCTCCCGGACGAGGTCGGCCAGCAGCGGCTGCCAGTGGTTGTCGTCCGGGTTGCGGTGCAGCCGCAGCGACGGATACCAGGGTGTGGTTGCGCCCCGGTAACCCCAGTACCACAGCACCGGCCAGTGACGGGGCAGCAGGACATGGCAGGGCTTGCCCAGCGCGCCGGCGATGTGGACCGTGGTGTTGCTGGCCGATACCACGACATCCAGCGCGGCAATCTGTGCGGCGAGGCCGTCGATGTCGCCGGACGGATCGATTTCCGGGTCCCGGATCAGTCGCTCGCCGGCGCTGCCGGCGGCTGCCAGATCCGCGGCGATGTCGCCGTACTGGAGACTGATGCAGGCGAAATGTTCGCAGGAGAGCAGGGGTTCCAGGGCGCCCAGGGCAAGGGATTTGCTGCCGCCCTGGTAGGCACGCCGGCTGTTCCAGCTCAGTCCGACCAGCAACCGGTCGCCGTACTGGCTCCGGTATTTCCGCCGCAGGCCGGCGGTGCGTACCGGATCGGCCTGCAGCCAGGCCGACGGCCAGACCGCCGGATTGCTGCGCCGCAACCGCAACAAATCCACCGGCAGTGCCTTGCGGCAGTTGCCGCCGGCCAGGACGGTCAGTCGGTTCTCGCCACGTGCGACAAAGGAAAGCGCCGGGAAGGAGCGGGCGAACAGGGCCACCAGCCGCGGTTCGCACTCGATAACGGCGTGTTGCTGCATCGCGACGAGGTCGGGGAAAACCGACGATGCGAGGATCTCGTCGCCCAGCCCCTGCTCGGAGCCGACCAGCAGTGTGCCGGCGAAGGGTTGTCCGTCCCAGTCGGCACAGGGCAACCGGCAGAGCGGATGCTGCGCGCGGCTGCTGCCCGGCGGCCGCAGCCAGTCGATATCGCGGAAACCGCGTGCGTAATCGCCCGCCCGCAACCAGTGGTCGGCGGCAATGTGGCGGATCTGCGGATCCTGCGGGAATTGCGTGCACGCTGCTTCGGCGGCGACATCGAGTTCGGTCGTGCGCCCGGTTTCCAGCAGGCAGGCCAGCCGCAGCGCGGTGGCTGCGGCGGTTGGCCGCGCCTGCAGTGCACGTTCGGCCAGCGCCAGGGCTTCGTCGCGTCGACCGAGTGTCTTCAGGCAGGAGCCGAGAATCGTCAGGGCCGTCGGGTCATCGGGCGCGAATTCGACCGCCTGCTGCGCGATGTCGCGGGCTGCGGGCAACTGTCCGGCGCGATACAGCGCGTTGGCCAGTTGCAAGCGGGTGACAGCGGCCGGCGCGAGCTGCAGGCGGCGCCGGTGCAGTTGTGCGGCGAGCGGCCAGTCGGCACGGGTTTCGGCGAGTGCGGCGCAGTCGGTCAGCAGGCCGGGATGCTCGGGCAGGAGCTGCAGTGCCTGTGCAAAGCAGCGCGCCGCCTCATCGAGCCTGCCGGCCGCGCGCAGGTCGCGGGCCTGCTGGTACAGCGGCAGGCCTTTGCGCAGGGCCTGCGGATCCGTGCTCATGCGAGGCGGATATCGTTGAACCCGGCAACCGCGGGCGGCGCGATTCCGTCCACACGCAACTGCGGGTAATCCTGCGGGCGGACGATGCGTATGGCCTGCATGCCGGCGGCGCGGGCCGCGTCGATTTCTTCGCCGATATCCGACAGGAACAGGATGTCCGCTGCCGGCAGGCCGATCGCCGCGGCGATGCGGCGATAGCTTTCTGCTTCGCGCTTGCCGCCGGTTTCGGTGTCGAAGTGACCGCGGAACAGCGGCAGCAGGTCGCCGGCCTCGGAGTGGCCGAAGAAGAGCTTCTGTGCCTGCACCGAGCCGGAGGAATAGACGTAGAGCGGAATTCCGGCGGCATGCCATTCCCGCAGTTTCGCCACCGCATCCGGGTACACATGCGCCCGGAAATCGCCGTCGCGGTAGCCCCGCTCCCACACCATGCCCTGCAGGGCCTTGAGCGGGGTGGCCTTCACGTCGTCCTCGATCCAGGTGAGCAGGGCGGCAATGGCGCCGTCGATGTCGCCGGGCGGAAGGGAGGCTTGTTGCCAGACCGCTTCCAGTTGCCGGCGCACGGCCGGCAACTCGGCGTTGTGCCGTACGAATTCCGGCAGCACGCGCCGTGCATAGGGAAACAGCACGTCCTTGACGAACGAGATGCTGCTGGTGGTGCCTTCGATGTCGGTGAGGATGGCGCGCGTGTGCATGCGGGGGTCGCCGGCGGCGCTCAGTTGTCGAGGCGCGAGAATTTCTGCGCGATGTCCGAACCGGTGAAGTGCGCAACCCAGCCTTCCGGGTTGTTGAACAGGCGGATGGCCACGAAGTGCGGATTGGGACCCATGTCGAACCAGTGCGTGGTGCCGGCCGGCACGCTGATCAGGTCGCCTTTCGTGCACAGCACTTCATACACCCGGTTGCCGATGTGCAGGGTGAACAGGCCGGCCCCGTCGACAAAGAACCGCACCTCGTCTTCCATGTGACGATGCTCGTCGAGGAATTTTTTCCGCAGCTCGGCCTTGTTCGGGTTGTCCTTGTTCAGACTGACCACGTCGACGGTCCGGTAGCCCTCGTCGGCAATCAGGCGATCGATGTCCCGGCGGTAGGCGGCAATCACCTGTTCCTGGGAGTCGCCGGCCTTGACCGGCGCCGAGGCATCCCACTGTTCATAGCGCACGCCGGCCACGCGCAGGTGACGTGCCATTTCGGCCTTGTCGGTGATGCTGACCAGCGGGCTGCCGGGCTGGTCGTCGGCAAAGATTTTCAGCGCGCTCATGACGGGACCTCGTTCGTTCGGTGTGCGTGGCGGGAGAGGATCAGCGGCCGGCGATGCGTCGCCGTTCCAGTTCGAGCCCCAGCAGATAATCGAAAGTTTCCAGGTGGCGCCAGCAGTGCGCCATGGTGCTGCCCCAGGCATAGATGCCGTGGCCGCGGATCAGATAGCCATGGCAGGGCGTGTCCGCAGTATCGAGCCAGCGGTCGACGTCGCGTGCCAGACGGGCGATGTCCTGGGTGTTGTCGAACACCGGCACGACGACTGCGGCCTCGTGGGTGCCGATGCCTTCGAAGGCCTTCAGCAGCTCCCAGCCGGCCAGCCGGATGGCATCGTCCCTGGTCAGCTGCGACAGCAATGTGGCGACCGGCGAGTGGGTGTGCAGTACGGCGCCGATTTTCGGGTCGCGCTTGTACAGGTGCGTGTGCAGCAGTGTTTCGGCTGACGGTTTTCCGGCCGAAAGCGGCCGCCCGTCGAGATCCACGCACATGATGTCGTCCGGCGTCAGCGCGCCCTTGTCGCGGCCGGATACCGTGATCGCGCACGAGCCTGCGTCGATGCGCTGCGAAAAATTGCTGCTGGTCGCGGGGCACCAGCCGCGGGCATCGATGCGGCGGCCCGTTTCGCAGATGGTCTGTGCGGCGGCCAGGAAAGCGGTATCGGTGGTCATGCGCGGGCTCCGGGGCGGCCGGTCTGGTTGCCGAACTGCGCCTGCATGCGTGCAGTATCGGGGGCGAGGACAACGCCTGCTTCGGTCACGATGGCAGCGATCAGTTCCGCCGGCGTGACATCGAAGGACGGGTTCATTGCCTTCACGCCTTCGGGCGCGATCCTGACGCCCTGGATGCGGGTGACTTCTTCCGGCGGACGCTCCTCGATCGGAATCGAGTGACCATCGGCCAGCGACATGTCGATGGTGGACGTCGGGGCAACCACCATGAATTTCACGCCGTGGTGTTTCGCCAGTACGGCGAGATTGTAGGTGCCGATCTTGTTGGCCACGTCACCGTTGGCGGTGATCCGGTCCGCACCCACGATCACCCAGTCGATGCCGCCGCGGCGGAACAACTGGCCGGCGGCTCCTTCGGTGGAGAGCGTGACCGGAATGCGTTCCTGCATCAGTTCCCATGCCGTCAGGCGGGCGCCCTGCATCCAGGGTCGCGTTTCGCCGGCGTAGACCTGCCTGAGCTTTCCCTGTTCATGCGCGCTGCGGATGACGCCCAGCGCGGTGCCGTAGCCGCCGGTTGCCAGTGCGCCGGTATTGCAGTGGGTATAGACGGTGGCTTTTTCCGGCAGCAGTGCTGCGCCATGCCGGCCCATGGCCAGGTTGGCGGCGATGTCGTCTTCATGGATGCGGACGGCTTCGGCGGCCAGCGCATCCAGGAGTTCGCTGCCCGGCGTGGCCAGTACGCGGCGCATCCGGTCGAGCGCCCAGAACAGGTTGACGGCAGTCGGGCGGGATTCCGCGAGCACGCGGATGTCTTCGTCCATCGCCAGACGCCAGGCGGGGCTGCCGGCCGGCTTGCTGCGGGCATGGGCCCGTGCCGCAAGCACCACACCGTAGGCGGCACTGATGCCGATGGCCGGTGCGCCGCGGACGATCATGGCGCTGATGGCTTCGGCAACGCCTGCAGCATCGGTCAGCGTGACGTAGTTTTCTTCGTGCGGCAGCCGGCGCTGATCGATCAGCCGCAGGGCATCGCCCAGCCAGGCGATGGCGACGACCTTGCCGGCAGGTCCGGAAGCAGGATTCATGGTATCGATTCGGTGTGCGGGGAATGCGATTTTAGCGGAACCGCTGCGGTGTGCGGCGCGCCGCTGCGGAAATCGGTCAGCACCATGCTGCCGCGCGCCACCGGATTCTCCACATGCTCGAAGCGCACCATGAACCAGTCCAGGGTCGGCGCGACCCAGACGCGGGTCCGGCGTCCGCCCTGCGGGTATTGCCGCTCCACGATCACCGCGTCGAACGCACCGAACGGCGTGGCGACGCGTTCCTCGCCGGCGACCCGGAAGGACAGGTCCTTGCGCTCCCCGCGATAGATCACCGGCAGGTCAAACAGGCGGCTTCCGTCCCGCAACCGGCAACGGGCCAGCATGGCCATGTTGAGCGCGTCGGTGACGTCGCTGGCCAGCGGTATTTCCAGACGCTTCCCGCCCCGCGTTTCGATGGCCAGTGCATGCACGGGGTCGAAGGTCAGCGCACTCTGGCGTTCGATGCCGAGGCCGGTGAATTCATGCAGGTATTCGCGTGGCGTGATGCGACAGGATTTCCAGTCGAAACGGGATACCTCGTGATGGCGCAGGAAACGGTTCTGCACATTGAATGAGGCTTCATGGCGACCGTCGGCCAGCGGCTGCACGGCAATGGTGGCTGCGGTGCCGACCGGAATGCCGTTCACCGTCACCTTGTAACTTGCGGTGACGGGAGTCAGCTCGGGCAGTTCTGCGTGTGCGGCCTCTGCGAACAGGACGGCGAGCACCATCAGGAGGCGTATCACGGGCGCGCGTCTCGTCCGGCAGGGCGGGTGCCGGGCCCGAAGGGCCGGCGATGGGCGTGGGGGGAGCGCGCATCATAGCCGAGCCGGCTGCCGGGGCGTTCTGTCGCGGGTGCCGGAAACGACAAGGCCCGCATGGAGCGGGCCTTGTGCGGAGCGGGTGGAGCTTCAGGCGGTCGCGGTCTTGCGGCGTGCTGCCGGACGCTTTGCCTTGGCGGCAACGGCTTTCGAGGCCGGACGGGCTTTCCGGGCGACCTTGCGGACGCTGCCGGCGGCCTTGCCGATCTTGCGCTCGACCTGCGTCAGTTGCTTCTGGACCTGCTTCTCGTAGGAGGAGAGTACGCGGGCCACTTCATTGGCCTGCTTGGTGGCGAACTGCAGGGCGTTCAATTCGGCCTTGAGCAGGGTGTGCACGGCCTTCGAGTCGCGCAGCTGGCCGCCGGCATCGCCCACGGCTTTCTTGACGGTGTCGACCTGGGTGCGCAGGGCGCCTTCGGCCTTTTCGCGGTAGGTTTCCTGGAGGTCGCGCAGCTTCTCGATGTTCAGGCCGTCGAGCTGCTTGTTCAGCGTGTCGCGGGCCTTGTCGAGTTGCTCCTCGAGGCGGTTCATCTGTTTCTCGCGCTCCTTGCGGACGCGTTCGGTCAGCTGCTCGACGCGCTGGATCAGCTCGTTGAGCGGACTCGTACTCTTGGCTTTCGCGGCTTTGGTGGCGGCCATGGTCGTCTTCCGTTCTTTGCGTGTGCGGGGGAAATTGGGCTGTGCGCGTCGACTGACTGTCCGACATGGAGCCGGGGCATCAGCCGGACGCCGGCATTCTGTGGGAGCCGACCCTTGTAAGAGAGACGGATTGTCCGACATGATGGGGTGTCGGCGGGCTATCTGACGAAAGGCGGCCGGCATCCCCATTCCTGAAGGTTAGAACTGTTGCTATGGTTTATAACCAATCGATGGTGCCGATCTGCCTGTGGTGCCGTCGGCGGTCCTGACCGGGGGGCACATGAAGCTCCAGCAATTACGCTACATCTGGGAGGTCGCCCGGCACGATCTCAACGTGTCGGCGACGGCCCAGAGCCTCTTTACATCGCAACCCGGGATCAGCAAGCAGATCCGTTTGCTGGAGGACGAACTGGGCGTCGAGATATTCAGTCGCAGCGGCAAGCACCTGACTCATGTCACCCCGGCAGGCGAGGCGGTGCTCAAGCTGGCCGGCGAAATCCTGCGCAAGGCGGAAACCATTCGCCAGGTGGCGCAGGAGTTCAGCGATGATCGTCGCGGAACACTGTCCATCGCCACCACGCATACCCAGGCCCGTTATGCGCTGCCGGCAGTGATCGAAGGCTTCATTCGCCGTTATCCCGACGTCACGCTGCAGATGCAGCAGGGTACGCCGATGCAGATTGCCGAAATGGCAGCCGACGGCGCCGTTGACTTCGCCATCGCGACCGAAGCCCTCGAGCAGTTCGGCAATCTGGTGATGATGCCCTGCTATCGCTGGAACCGCTGTGTGGTGGTGCCGCGCAATCACCCGCTGGCCGCGTCGGGGAAGCTGACGCTGGCCGCCCTGGCCGAGTATCCGCTGGTGACGTATGTATTCGGCTTCACCGGCCGCTCGAAGCTCGATGAAGCCTTTGCACAGGCGGGTCTGGTTCCGCGCGTCGTGTTCACGGCAGTGGATGCCGACGTGATCAAGACTTATGTCCGCCTGGGGCTCGGAGTGGGGATCGTTGCCCACATGGCAATCAGCGCAGACGACCGGGATCTGGTTGCGCTGGATGCCGGTCATCTTTTTGAGGCCAGCACGACCCGCATCGGTTTCCGGCGCGGTGCCTTCCTCCGCGGTTTCATGTACGACTTCATGAAGGGCTTTGCGCCGCACCTGACGCGCGAGCGAGTGGATGCTGCCGTCCAGGCGCATTCGCGTGCGGAAGTCGATGCGCTGTTCCATGATGTTTCCCTGCCGATGCGCTGATTGCCCGCCGGCATGCAGGAATCATTCATGACCTCTTCATCCGCTCCGGTTTATCTCCTGTGTGCCGGCGGGCACGGCAAGGTTGTTGCGGCTGCGGCCGAGGCAGCCGGCATGTCGATCGCCGGTTTTTTCGACGATGTGCGTCCCGGCACCACGGTTCTGGGTTATCCCGTGCTCGGTCCGCTGGCGGATTTTGCGGCACTGGGCAGCGTACCGGCCGTGATCTGCCTGGGTGACAACCGGCAGCGGCTGGAAATGCAGGCGCGCTGGCCCCGGGCGCACTGGGTCACGATCGTCCATCCCTCGGCCGTGGTGCATCGTTCGGTGCGGCTGGGTGCGGGCACCGTGGTGCTGGCCGGCGCGGTTCTCAATCCGGATGCGGTGGTGGGTGCGCACGCCATCGTCAATACCGGTGCCCGGGTCGAGCATGACTGCGTGCTCGGTGATGCGGTGCATCTGGCAACCGGCGTTTCGCTGGGCGGGCGGGTGCGTGTCGATGAAGGTGCGCTGATCGGTACCGGTGCTGCCGTGCGGCCGGATGTTCACATCGGCGAATGGTCGGTGGTCGGTGTCGGCGCTGCCGTAGTCAGACCTGTACCGGCCGGCGTAACGGTCGCCGGCGTTCCGGCGAAGCCGCTTCGTTGATCCGGTGTTGCGGGGCTTCCGGATCAATCCGTTTTCGGCAGCACCGACCACAAGGCGTCGGTGAACAGCTCCGGACGTCCTGATGTCATGAGAATGCCGGCGATGTCGATATCGTCGCGGATGCGCCGCCGCAGAGCGGCCAGCTCGGCCGGATGGTCCGCCAGACGGGCCAGGATCGCAGCGTAGTTTTCCGTCGATCCTGCGACCAGGGTATCGGCCAGGCCGATGCGGCGCATGAATTCCGCGTCGATGCGTTCATGCACCTCGCGTCCCAGCAGGGCGACGACCGGCAAGCCCTGGCGCAGGGAATCGATCAGGCTGTTGGTGCCGCCGAAAGGAAAGCTGGCGGCGTGGACGTGACAGCGATCGATCCGGTCGAGATAGTCCTGGTAATCCATCCATGGATACACGACAGCTTCCGGCAACGCGTCGCGTACGTGGCGTTTCAGTTCGTGCAGGTTCGGTCCGGACATGCCGCTGAAAAAATGAAAGACCATCGGTCTGCGCGCCTGCTGCCGGGCTTGCTGCAGGGTGGCCAGCAGCGGCGCGCTGACCTTGTGCGCCAGCGCAGGTACGGCGACATGGAAGCGACCGTCGTCCGGCGGGTCCTTGCGTTCGGCAGCGATACCGCGTGCAGGCGGGGCATCGAACGCCATGGCACCGTCGGCGACAGCCAGCAGGTGCTCGGAAAAAATGTCGGGACTGCCGACGAATCCGGTCTCGGTGAGCACGTAATCGATTTCCGGCGAGCGCGAACTGGCCGGATGTCCCACGCTCATCGCCTGCACGGGCGCGAGCCGGAGGTTGGCCAGACAGACCGTGGTCCGGATCATGCCGACACTGGGATAAAAGAGCATGGCCGGCCGCAGTGCGCGGATGGCCGCCGCCACGCAATGGACATCCAGCTGGCCATCGGATGCAAGGTCTTCGTAGCAGCGGAAGTCGTCGAACAGGGCGACAGTGCTGGCATCGGAACCGTTGCGCAGTCCCAGCCCGAACACCCGGAAACGCCGCCGCAGGTCCCGGATCACCGGCGCGTAACACCGGTACATCGCCGCCCCGTCGCGGAACGCCCATTCAGTCGGAACGACCATCAGGGGCCGCGGATCCGCGGGCAGGGGAACGGGGACGAAGGAGCGACCGGCCGGCGACGGTCGTTCTGCCAGCCGGTGTCGCAGGGCCGCATTGAGCAGCGGCTTGATGTCGTGCTTGCCGGCGACCGTGGCGTAACTGCAGCGCATCCAGGCCGATCCGAACATCGGCAGTTCGGCGAAAGGAGCCAGATCGTCAACGGTGACCTGGCCGCCGGAGAACAAACCGATCGCGGCATTGCGTGCCTGGTCGCTGCGCTTGCTGCAACACACCATGGCCGACACGGTGGCCAGCGCCTGGGCGGCAATCACCGTCCGCGCCCTGGTGAAGTGTCCGAAGGGTGGCGCCATCGCACCGGCCTCGGGCGTCCACAGCAGCAGCAGACGAAGGAAGTCGCCGGCGGTGCGCTGTCTTTCGAAGGTCTGCAACTGCGGGACGAGAGCGGCATCGAGATGGCCGGACGGCGACAGCGCCAACAGCGAGAAGAAGTCCGGCAGTTCGGCCAGAAAAGCAGGCAGCGAGCGGTCTTGCAGCGGATTCCAGCGCGGGTCGCAGACTAGTGCGGCGTGCAGTCGCGAGTAGCGTTCGCAGGCGGTGGCCAGCGTGGCGCTGTCCGTATGGGCCTGCAGCAGGCCCTTGCGGACCTGCTGCAGCAACTCGATCAGGCGGCGGAAAGCATCCTGGTGATTGCCGCTGCCGAGAGCCGTTTCAATGGCATCCAGCCGGCCGGTGAATGCCTGCAGCGACATGGACGTTCAGCTTTCGATGTTGCCGATGTGCAGTCCGCATTCCTTTTTGGTGGATTCTTCCCACCACCAGCGGCCTTCGCGTTCGTGCTGGCCCGGCAGTATCGGTCGCGTGCAGGGATCGCAACCGATGCTGATGAATCCTTTTTCGTGCAGGGTGTTGTAGGGCACATCGTTGCCGCGTATGTAGCGCCACACGTCGATCGACCGCCAGTTGGCCAGCGGGTTGTACTTGATCAGGGGGGCGTTGTTTGCGCCCGCAAAGGCGGTATCGGTCTGCACGACCGGAATGACGGCGCGCGTGCCCGGACTCTGGTCCTTGCGCTGGCCGGTAATC
Source organism: Pseudomonadota bacterium (assembly GCA_049323295.1). Lineage (GTDB taxonomy): Bacteria > Pseudomonadota > Gammaproteobacteria > Pseudomonadales > JADFDG01 > JADFDG01. The sequence continues at coordinate 324,460 of JBMOON010000026.1, read as the reverse complement.
CACGCGTCGAGCGTGGCGAGCTTGCGGCGAAGCGGGCCGACCTTGCGGATGCCGCAGCATTCCGTGTGTGTATCCCGGTAGAAGCTGAACAGGCCTTTTTCCCGTACCAGCGCCTCGATCTGGGCGGCATCCGGGAACATGGCTTCGATGCGGATGCCGTAGTGCGCGCGGACCTTGTCGATGAATTCGTAGGTTTCGCGGTGCAGGCGCCCGGTATCCAGGGTGAAAACCTGCAGGTCGGGGCGGATCTTTACGGCCATGTCGATCAGAACCACGTCTTCGGCACCGCTGAAGGAAATGGCGATGTTGTCGAAGCTGGACAGTGCGTGCCGGAGGATTTCCTGCGGGGTCTTGAGGTCCAGTTCGAGGGCCCAGGTCTTGATCTGGTCGTCGCTGTAGGCGGGCATGGAACCGGTCTCGGATGGCAGGCAGGGGCGGCGCGGCAGTTTAGCGGGAGCTGAGCAGGGGTACCAAGTGCCGCTCCTTCCGGCTGGCCTTGGCCCGGGCTGCTTGAGTAAAGTGTGCGCCGCCCGCCGGGCTCCCCCATTTCTGCTGTCAGGTGATTTCGTGGAAATCCTTGCTCTTGATCTCGAAGGCGTTCTTGTTCCGGAAATCTGGATCAATTTTGCGGAAATGACCGGGATTCCCGAGCTGCGCGCGACTACCCGCGACATCCCCGATTACGACGTCCTGATGAAGCAGCGCCTGCGCATACTGGCCGAAAGGAAGCTGGGACTGCCCGACATCCAGCAGGTGATCGACCGCATGGGGCCGCTGCCGGGTGCCGTGGAATTCGTGGACTGGGCCCGGGATCACTTTCAGGTCGTGATCCTTTCCGACACCTTTTACGAGTTCGCGAAACCGCTCATGCGCCAATTGGGCTGGCCGACTCTCCTGTGCCACAGGCTGGTGGTGGACGATCGGGGCTTCATCACGGACTACACCCTGCGCCAGAAAGACCCCAAGCGGCAGTCGGTGAAGGCCTTCAAGTCGCTGAACTACCGGGTCATTGCTGCCGGTGACTCCTACAATGACACGACCATGCTGGCCGAGGCCGATGCCGGTATCCTCTTCCATGCGCCCGTGAACGTGATCCGCGAGTTTCCGCAGTTTCCGGCCGTGCACACATATGCCGATCTGAAGCGGACCATTGCCGGCGCGAGCAATCGAAAAATATCTTTTTAATCAGCAGGATATTAACGCAAGTTAAAGTTGATTGGCTGACTTCTTGTTGGCTGATTTGATCAAATGGTCATATGATTATTTGCCCAAATCACCCAATACATCCATGAGCGGCTGAAGCTTGTGGCTGCACTCATCGGCTTCGGCTTCCGGATCCGAGTCGGCGACGATCCCGGCCCCGGCCCAGCCGTGAATGACGCCATCCCGGGCGAGAAAGGTCCGGATCATGATGTTGCTGCCGAAACTGCCGTCGGGCAGGGCCCAGAAGAGCGTTCCGCAGTAGATGTCCCGGGGGTGGGGTTCCAGCTCGCGGATGATTTCCATGGCCCGCCGCTTCGGGGCACCGGTAATGGATCCGCCGGGAAAGGCGGCCTGCAGCAGTTCGGTCGGTCCCGAGCCGTCGGCCAGGGTGCCGGTTACGGTGCTGACGAGGTGGTGGACATTCCGGAATGTCTGCACCTCGAACAGGACGGGGGCGCGCACGGAGCCGGGCAGGCAGACCTTGCCGAGATCATTGCGGAGCAGGTCGACGATCATCAGGTTCTCTGCCCGATCCTTGGGGTGATCGCGCAGTTCGTCGGCCAGCCACTGGTCGCAGACGGGATCGGGGTGACGCGGGCGGGTCCCCTTTATCGGACGGGTGACCACGTTCCGGCCGTTCACCTCGAGAAAGGATTCCGGAGAAAGGCAGAGGATTTGCCGGTCTCCCAGGTCGACCCAGGCGGCAAACGGTGGCTGGAAGTGCTGCCGCAGGTGTTCGTAGGCCTGCCGCGGGTTGCCGGTATAGCGGGCCGAGTGGCGCTGGGCCAGATTCACCTGATAGGCGTCGCCGGCGGCCAGGTACTCCTGGATGCGCCGGACCCCTGCGATGTAGCCGGCGGGCGGCCAGTCGGGCGTGAACGGAGCCGTCAGGCGGAATGCGGGGCCGGGCGTTGTCGCTGGATGCGCGATGGCAGGATCCAGGCGTTGGCAGGTGTCGAACAGGTATAGGGTTGCGGGGGTGGCGCCACTGGCTGGCTGACTTCCCGGGTCCGGGTAGGGCAGGACACCGACCAGCAACCCGCCCGGCCTTCCGGTCAGCAGGTCAAGTGCCTCGGTCAGGGGGAGCCCGGCAGCCTGTCCGGCGCGCCAGACCCTGGCCGGATGGCTGGCATCCAGCCTCAGGGGGCGGCCGGCGGGGTCCCGGGTGTCGAGCGAGCAGGTTGCCCGGCTCGGCGGATGCAGGTCGGATGGCATCGGTCAGGCGGGGAGGGTGGTCGGACGGGCGGCACAGGCCGGGGTTTTGTGAGTCTGGGCAAGCAGTTATAGTACCAGTCGTTTACGGCTACGGGTTTCCGGTTTGGAGGGGCTTTCCTCTACCGGCGTGCCGGTAGCGCCCGCGGGCGTTGCCAACACAACGAGAACAACAAACTGCATGATCACTCGCGTCCAGCGTTTCTCCCGTCGCTTGTGCGTGGCCGGTGCGGCTGCAGCCTTGCTGCTGTTTGTGCAGGCATCGCCGGCAGCCACCATCATCGTCACGACCACCGTCGACGGCTTCAATCCCGCCGACGGTTGCAGCCTGCGTGAGGCGCTTGTCAACGCGGACACCAACTCCAAATCGGGTTCGGTGGAATGCTCGGCCGGTTCGGCCACGGGATCCGACGTCATCATATTGCCGCCTCTGACGTTCAAGATTCAGGGCTCCTCAGGTGATGAATCCGATCCGGCGCAGGGTGATATCGACATTTTTTCCGACATCACCATTCTCGGCGGCGGCCAGCAGTTCACTATTCTGGATGCCGACGGCGGCGGCCGCATTTTTGATGTTCATGCCGGCGCTCAGCTGACTCTGCGCGGCTTGCAGTTGCAGGATGGTTTTGTCGAGGCGTTCGGTGGCGGTGTTGCCCAGGGCGGTGCGATACGCGTGAATGCGCTCGGCGCGTTGACGGCTGTGGATATCGGCGTTTTGCAGTCAAGGGTGTCTGCGCTCTCGGTCAACGGAGTCGGCGGGGCGATATATGTGGCTCCGGGAGCGCAGGCGACGATTGACCGCAGTGAGTTGACGTTCAATGAAGCCTTGGGTGTTGGTGGCTCCGGCGCAGGCATTTACTGCGATGGCTGCACGCTTTCCGTGACGGCCACCACGCTGGCGCACAATCAGGCGCTGGCGGCGGGCGGGGGTCTTTACCTTGCCGGCGGCAGTGTTGCCGAACTTGATTTCGTCACCGCCGGTTTCAATGCTGCTGCTACCGGTGCCGGCATATACAGTGATACGGATTTTCTCTCGCTGTTCGGCGACCTGTTTGTGGACAACGGCTATGCCATGCCGGGTGACGATGTTGAGTGTGCGGCAGGGCCTTTTGTTTCGGCTGACTACACTTTCATCGAGTATCCGCGCGCCTGTGCGCCGATGACCGGCATTCAGACGCGCAGCGATCTGCCCGCCCAAGTTGAAGCGCAGTTGCTGCAAAGCATCACCATGCAGCGTTTCGACGGGCAGGCGAGCTCGGTTCTTCAGTGGTCCCATCAGTTCTACACGGTGCCCGGTGCGTCCTGCCCGACACATATCGACCAGATCGGCCAGCAGGCTTATCAGGGGGCTGCCAGCAGTGATGCCGGCTGCGATATCGGCGCCTTCGAGCGTCCGCGGGTGGCTATCAATCCGATGGTGTTGCGCACCCAGACCGGCGGCGCTGCCGCACCCCTGAGCATCGGTCTTTTCGGCACGCCGACAGTCGATACGACAGTCGAGGTCGTTGCGCTTGGTGGCGTTGGCGAAGGCTGTGATTACCCGGGCGAGACGATCGTATTCCCCGCATCCACATACGCCGACGTGTTTTTTATTGACCCGGATACGTTGTTTTCCGCTCCGGTACTGAATCGGCGCTACCGCATCTGCGAACTGCAGGCCCGCGTTGTCAGCGGCGACCCGTCTTTCGTCGGGGCGGCAACAGGGGTCGTGCGCGTCAATTATCAGGACACCATCGCCGATTCGGCCGGCGGTATTTCCGTTCCCGGCGTGGGCACCTACCTGCAGTTCGGTACGGTCGCGGTGGGCCACGCCAGCGGGCTCGCCAATATTTATTTCCGTTCGGCGATGCCGACCTGGAATATTACCGGTGCCGCATTTACCGGAGCTGATGCCGGCCGCTTCCTGTTGGGGAAACCGGGAGAGCCTGTTGTCTTTCCGTTCGCGATACCGCCATCGCCGGGTGATGGCATCAATTTCCCGGTTCAGTGTCTGGGCGGTGCGCCGATAGGCGATTATGACGCCGTGCTGGAGATGACTACGGACCATCCGGATTATCCGACGATCATCTACGGTGTCCGTTGCCGTGTTGCGCACCAGCTGAGCTTTACCTCTCCTTCGGGCCGGGGTTCGGTCACCGAGGGGGATGGTCGGACGCTGCTGCTCAGGGCGGCGCTCGATTCACCCAGCCAGCTGACGGGGCCGTTTTCCTTTACGCTGCACTATCTCGGAGGCACTGCGACGCTGGTGCCTGATCTTTCGGACAGCGTGACCAGCAACGATGTTCAGGATTTCCTGCCGTTCACTCCTGCGCCGCATGTGTCGCCGTATCCTGCTCGGACGCTGACCATCAATCCGGGCGAGGAATCGGTGCTGGTTGAAATCACGGTGCTCGATGATCTGGAGTTCAGCGAGCCGTCGGAAACCATCGAGACCGTACTGGATGTTCCGTACAGCGATCAGGTCGAGCTCAGTGGTTCCGGCACGGTGACGCTCCGCATTGCCGACAACGACGTTCCCTCCGAAGGCCTGCAGGCAACGATGACGGGGATCCCCCGGCAGGTCGCTGCCGGCATGAGACTGAATGCCGATATCAGTCTGCAAAATACCTCGGATGTGGCCATCCTCAACAACGCGGATGTCACGACGACCGTCGATGCTCCGGTGCGTGTACTGAGTTATGTGGTCGAGGAGGTCTTCGTGACCTGCAAGGCGCACTATGCCTATCTGGAGCGCAACTTCAGTACGTCCAGCACTCCGACGCTTGCCGATATCAAGGCCGACCAGCCGTGCGACCCGATCGGTGCCCCCAATGCGCTTTTCTCGTCCGTGGCGCAGGGCGCTACGCCGGCCTATGAGTCGGCCCTGCACATGGTCGTGACCTCCCACTGCTCCATTACCGGTGAGCAGCGCACGGCGGCCTGCAGCTTTTCGGATCCGGTGCCGCCGGGGACACTGATCAGCCTGCGTGCAATCATCGAAATGGCGCGTATGGAAGAGGCCCCCCAGGTCGACTACCCGGGCGAGGTTTCCCTGAGTGCCCGCGGCCGCAGTACGGCCGGCTGGCTCGAGGATTCCCAGGAGTCGCCCTATGTGATCAACGGGCGGGTCAAGGATTCGGGGGGCGGTCTGCCGCTGCCTCTCCTGTTGGTTGCTGGTCTGCTCGCCCTGCGCGGGTACCGCAAGAGTTCCACTGGTCGGGAGGCCCGGTGAGTGCTCTGTTGGATGCCTCCCTGTGGTGTTAGTGTCCGGGGCGACCTGCCCTGCAGGCTGATACTGCATCCCTAACCTTGTTCCGGAGAAGAAGAATGACCTTCAAGAAGCTCGCGCTTGTGTCCGCCATTGCGGCGGCCCCGATGGGCGCTCACGCGGTCGACATGCTGGATGACTCCATGCTGTCGGGTGTGACCGGTCAGGACGGCGTAGCCGTCAGCCTGTCGCTGAACGTGACGACCAACGCCATCGTTCACGATACCGACGGTATCGACAACGTCTCGACGACCTACTCGTTCGACGGCGCCATCATCATGACGGGTGTGGCCCTGAACACGAACGGCAACGCCATCCGCCTGGAAATCGATGCCGGTGACGTGACCACGGCTGCCGGTACCGCCCCGGTACTGAACGTCAACGTCTCGATCCCGACCGGTACGACCATCCAGACCGGCGACCTGACGGTCGGTAACTCCAACCGTGACGACGCCGGTGCGTGGGGCTTCGAAGCCGCCACCGAGTCGGGCGTGATCATGCAGAACGCCACGATCACCCTGGGTGCCACCACGGCCAACATCCAGCTGGGCAACGAAGCCCAGGGCAACATGATCCAGATCGACACCGTCATCACCGGCGGTATCTCGATTGCCAACTCGGCGCTGATCGATGCCGGCGGCATCGCCTCGCTGACCGGTGGCGCCATCGGCTCCAGCAACATGACGATCGTCGACAACGGTGGTACCGATCTGACCGTTGACGCCGGTGTCGACGTTGATGAGGGCCAGGGCCTGGTCATCACCCTGAACCAGTTGGGCGCCGCGGCGACCGGCTTCGATGTCCGCATCGAGCGCCAGTACCTGGGCACCACCACGCTGGGCTACATCGGTGACGTCGAGCTGACGGGTGTGAACCTGAACGGCTCCACCATCGCCGTTTCCGGCAAGTAATAGAAGGAAGGCATTCCGGGGGCAGGGGTGACCGCCTCTCCCCCGGAACTGCCGTCCGGCGCCACTCTGTAAAGTTATGTAGACGACCTATGGGTCGCGTGTTACTTTCCGGAGCACTGTGCGCCAGGCTCTATTTGCCGGGCCGGTACAACAAGTACAAAAAAGCATGACCCGGGTACTCCGGGTATCAGGAGAAGAAGAATGACCTTCAAGAAACTTGCCCTCGCTTCCGCGATTGCCATGGTTCCGGCCGTAGGCTTCTCGGTTGAATCCCTTGACGACGCCGGCCTGTCCGATGTGACCGGTCAGGACGGTATCGAGATCGACATCGCTACGGCGGCCCCGATCAGCGCCAACATCTACATCCATGACCAGAGCGGTCTGGCCCCGGGCGGCGTCGGCGCCTACTCCTTCGACGGCGCCATCGTGATCGAGAGCTTCTCGTTCGCGGGTGCCATCAACATCGATATCGATGCCGGTGACAACGCGGCCGGTCCGGCCGGTGCTCCGGTGCTGCAGATCAACGTCTCGATTCCGAGCGCCACGATCATCACCGGCAACATCCGGGTTGCGAACTCGCAGCGTGACGAAGCGGGTTCGGGCTGGGGCATCGGCACCACGACGGGTGTCCTGCTCAGCACGATGACCATCACCATGGCCGGCCTGACGCTGAACATCCAGCTGGGCAACGAGCCGCAGGGCAACATGATTGCCGTGGCTTCCAGCATCACCGGCGGCCTCTCGGTCAACAACATGGCCATCAACGATGCCGGCGGCGTAGTTACCGGCGGCGCGATCGGCATGGCCAACATGACCGTTACCGACAATGGCGGCGCCAACCTCAGCATTGATGTGGGTATCGATGCCAGCACGGCAGGCCTCGTCATCGACGTCAACCAGCTGGGTAGTGCGACGGGCATGGATCTCCGTATCGAGAACCAGTACCTGGGTACCACCACGGCGGGCCTGATCGGCGACGTGGCGGTGGTCGGCCTGAACCTGAACGGTTCGACCATCACCATTTCCGGCAAGTAATCCGAACAGCGGGGTTCACGTGAAAGCGTGAGCCCCGTTGGTCTGTGTGCCAAAGAACTCCAAAAACAATTCACGGCAGTTGGAGAACAACAAATGACCTTCAAGAAACTGGCTCTGGCCTCTGCGATTGCGATGGTTCCGACCGTCGGTTTTTCGCAGATGGTCGAGATCGAAGACGCTGCGCTGTCGGAAATGACCGGCCAGGACGGTATCGAGATCGATATCGCTACTGCTGCGCCGATCAGCGCCAACATCTATATCCATGACCAGACCGGTCTGGCTCCGGGTGGTGTGGGTGTGAACTCGTTCGATGCCGCCATCGTGATCGAGAGCTTTTCCTTCGCCGGCAACATCAGCATCGATATCGACGCAGGTGACAGCGTTGTTGGCCCCGCGGCGGCAACCCCGACCTTGCAGATCAACGTGTCGATTCCGACTGCGACGATCATCACCGGCAACATCCGGGTGGCGAACTCGCAGCGTGACGAGGCGGGCTCGGGCTGGGGTATCGGTACCACGTCGGCAGTCCTGCTGAACACGATGACCATCGCGATGTCCGGCCTGACGCTGAACATCCAGCTGGGCAACGAGCCGCAGGGCAACATGATCGCCATCAACTCGACGATCACCGGCGGCCTGACCATCAACAACTTCGCGATGAACGACGCTGGTGGTGCGGTGACTGGTGGTGCGATCGGTGCCTTGGCAACTTTCATTGACGACAACGGCGCGGGCACCAACCTCACCGTCAACGTCAATGCCAACGCCAGCACGGCTGGTCTGGTGCTGAACCTGACCCAGTTGGGTTCGGCAACCGGTATGGACATCCGGATGGAAAACCAGTACCTGGGTACGACGACGGCAGGCCTGATCGGCGATATCGCCATCGTCGGTCTGAACCTGAACGGTACTTCGGTCACGATTTCCGGCAAGTAAACCCGGGCCGATTCCGGGTGTGGCGTGAATCCCGCACACCCGGATCCAAGCGAATCACGGAAGAGTTTTCAGGAGAAAAACAATATGACCTTCAAGAAACTGGCACTTGCCTCCGCCATTGCGATGGTACCGACCGTTGGCTTCTCGGCCATGGTCGAACTGGAGGATGCCACGCTGTCTGACGTGACCGGTCAGGACGGTATCGAGATCGATATCGCTACTGCTGCGCCGATCAGCGCCAACATCTATATCCATGACCAGACCGGTCTGGCTCCGGGTGGTGCGGGTGCGAACTCGTTCGATGCCGCCATCGTGATCGAGAGCTTTTCCTTCGCCGGCAACATCAGCATCGATATCGACGCAGGTGACAGCGTTGTTGGCCCCGCGGCGGCAACCCCGACCTTGCAGATCAACGTGTCGATTCCGACTGCGACGATCATCACCGGCAACATCCGGGTGGCGAACTCGCAGCGTGACGAGGCGGGCTCGGGCTGGGGTATCGGTACCACGTCGGCAGTCCTGCTGAACACGATGACCATCGCGATGTCCGGCCTGACGCTGAACATCCAGCTGGGCAACGAGCCGCAGGGCAACATGATCGCCATCAACTCGACGATCACCGGCGGCCTGACCATCAACAACTTCGCGATGAACGACGCTGGTGGTGCGGTGACTGGTGGTGCGATCGGTGCCTTGGCAACTTTCATTGACGACAACGGCGCGGGCACCAACCTCACCGTCAACGTCAATGCCAACGCCAGCACGGCTGGTCTGGTGCTGAACCTGACCCAGTTGGGTTCGGCAACCGGTATGGACATCCGGATGGAAAACCAGTACCTGGGTACGACGACGGCAGGCCTGATCGGCGATATCGCCATCGTCGGTCTGAACCTGAACGGCACCACGGTGACGATTTCGGGCAAGTAATACCGCGCTCCAACTGCCAGCAAGACGAAAAGCCCGGCGCGAGCCGGGCTTTTTCGTTGTGCCGTGCAAGGGGGAGGGTGGAATGGCGCGTGACTGGGGTTTCCTTCCCATTCCAGGTTTCCGGATGCCGTCCGACCATTACAAAAGTCTACACAGGCCGTGTTGCGGCACTTGGCGGGGCATCGCTAACCTACCGCGTCATAACAAGAAAACGGCTTGTGGCGCCCTGCTTGCGCCGTGGCCACCACCCATCCGGGGTTCCGATGTTTGCCCTTCTGGCAGGCGCCATCATCATGTACGTCGCAGTGAACCAGATCATGGTTGTGGAAGAGCAGCCGGCTGGCGTCGTGCGCTACGAGCACCCTGATCGTCTGGCGCCCATCGACGAGCGCAATGTCGTCGTAAAGCCGGGCAATCTCGTCAAGTATCGCGGCATTGTTCGTCAGGCATACGACTACAGCTGCGGTTCTGCGGCGCTCACCACGCTACTCAATGGTTACCTGGGCCGCCAATTCCAGGAGCGCCAGATCATGGAAGGCCTGCTGCGTTTTGGCGAGACTGACAAGATTGTCGAGCGGCGCGGTTTTTCGTTGCTGGACATGAAAAGGCTGGTGACGGCGCTGGGTCATCCGAGTGGCGGATTCCGTGCTACGACGAAGGACCTTGTTGTGCTCGACCACCCGGCAATTGCGCCGATCGGCTACGCAGGTTTCAAGCATTTCGTTGTGGTGAAGGGTTTCCGCGATGGCCGCGTGTACGTGGCGGATCCTGCACTGGGCAACCTGTCGTTCACCATTGATCGCTTCGAACAGATCTGGCTCGACAACGTACTTTTCATCGTGTTCCCGAACGGCTTTGAACCGAAGCCGACGCTGGATATCGTCGATGCTGATTTGCGTCATATCGACGATCGCACGATTCGTCATCTCTCCTACGCCATGGCCGAGCCCTACCTGCCGACCCGTGAAATCCAGGCGGACCGGGCAGCGTCGCTGGTGCCGGTGCTGATCGAGAACGCAGAAGGCAAGCTGGAAATCATCAACGCTCCGCTGCGTACCAACTTCCTGCACTGACATGCAGGTGGCCGGCGCGTGGCGAAAGAATAAAAAAGAAAGAACGGAAGGGTCAGGATCGATGCACAACACTGTCCGAATCTGCTGCCTGACGGGAGTCATGCTGGTTGCCGGCGCGCAGTTCGCCCATGCCGAAGAGGCGGCCGCCCCGGCGTCTTCCGCCACCACGAGCGAGACATCGTCCGCTCCGGCATCGCCTGCGGCCCCGGCCGCCACGAGCTCGCCGCAGCCGGCATCGGGTGCCGACAAGGCCCGCGAGGCGCTGGCTACCAAGGAGGGCGATGTCACTGCCGAGAAAAACCTCGAGGAGGTTTTCCAGGCCGCCGAGAAGCAGTATTCGCTGCTGAAAGCGGGCGACATGGCGCTCGACTATTCGTTCGACTACAGCTACTTCCGGAATGACCGCATCGATATTGCCTTCAATGATGGCGGGTCAATCAGCCGCTTCCTGATCGAGCAGGATGCGCAGCATTCGTTCTCGAATACCTTTTCGTTTGATTATGGTGTCTGGAACAACCTGACCTTCAATGCCCGTTTGCCGCTGATATTCAAATTCGATTCTGCTAAGGATGTGTCGGGCGCAGCACTGGGCGACGTTTCCTTCGGTGCTCGTTGGCAGCCGTTTGCCCTCAAGCGCGGTGCTCCGGTGACTACGTTGTTTGCCACCATCTCGACGGCTACCGGCGACAGTCCCTACGAGATCAATCCCAATACGGATCTGGCATCGGGCAAGGGCTATTACGCCGGCTCTGCGGGCGCCAGTGTCAGCAAGGTGATCGATCCGGCGGTGGTCTTCGGCAGCATCAGCTACACCATGGGTTTTGACGTTACGGAGCTGGACCAGCGGCGCGGTAACCGCGACCTGATCGAGTTCCACCCGGGCGACTCGATTTCTTTCTCGATGGGCATGGCGCACTCGCTGTCCTATGACCTGTCGATCAGTGCCTCCTATCAGCAGGCCTATGCTTTCCAGAGTGAGTATCTGTTCGACAACGGCGACTTCGTCGCTTCTGAGGATTCGACTTCCGCGTCCTTCAGCCTGTCGCTGGGCGTGCGCATGTCGCCCGAGCGCATCGTCAACGTCGGCTTCGGCTTCGGGCTGACCGAGGAAGCTGCGGATGTCACGCTCGGGCTCTCCCTGCCGATCGACATCTCCGGTCTCAAGAAGTAACGGCCCTTGCGCGGATTGCAGCAGATGTCAGGGCTACGCATGAGTCGTGCACAGCGATGGGTTGCCGGGCTGGCGTGGGCGCTGCTTTTTGCAGGGTCTGCGGCCCATGCCCAACTGGCGACCAACATTGCGATTGATGTCCGGGCCATGGCCCTGGGCAACGCAGTGACAGCCGATCCGCCCGGTATCAGTGCGGTTCACTTCAATCCGGCAGGTTTGGCAAAACTGGAAGGTCGTCGCATCGACCTGCAGTTCGTCGCAGTCGACTTTGCGTTGAACTCCGAGTTCACTGCTCCCCCGGGATACAACGTGTTCGGCTTCTCGGACGATCCCGTTATTTGCGCCGATCCGCGCAATGACGGTGCGGATTATTGTCGTGAATTCAAGGTCGGCCGCAGCTCGGTCGAAGGCGTTTCGCTGTATATGCCGATCATTGACGAAGTGATCGATCTGCCGCCCGGTCCGGTGGTCGGTGGTCCTATCCCGGCATTCTCGATCAAGCCCCCGGGCTCCAAGGTGACCTTCGCGAATGCGCTTTATCTACCCTTGATTGCCGGCTTCCACCGTTCCGAAGACGACCCGGGTAATTTCCTCGGCGAGCGCGTCGCGCTGGAGCGGATCACTTACCTGTCGCCGTCGCTGGGTTGGCAGGTGAATGACCAGTGGTCGGTAGGTGCATCGGTTGGCCTCTCGTATCAGGCCATTGCCCTGCAGATGCAGTTCCGTTCACCTAACGAACTGCTCGGTTTTGCCCGGGTGCTTGATGAGGATATCTGTGCGCCGTTCCGCGGCGAGTCGAACATCGTGCTGGACATTTTCCTCTTCGGTGCCTGTGGTGCCGAAGAGGGTCTCGATCCGTTCGAAAGTCTGGCGAAAATGGACCTTTCGATGGAGCAGCGGTTGTCCCCGACCTACAACCTGGGTGTGTTGTGGGAGCCGACCCCGAACTTTGCCTGGGGCATGGTGTGGCAGTCCGAGGCAGACATGGACCTCAAGGGCAAGTACACCATCACTTATGCCAAGCCGACCCGTGATGTGCTGAATTCGATCGGTGGATCGCCGACCGGTTCCATCGCGCTGGCCGTCTTGGGCATTCCCAGTTTCGTGCCGCAGGACGAGACGGGTATCCTGTCGATGGACCTGACCTATCCGGCGCACTTCCAGACCGGCATCAAGTACCGCTTCCTGCCGCGCTGGAAGGTCAACATGGATGTCGGCTGGTCCGATTACGGCAAGTGGCAGGCCTTCGATGTGAAGTTCGATCGCGGTGTTGCTGCGTTGGGGCTGGCCCGTCTGCTGGCACCGGGTGTCACCAGCAGTTCGTTGCGCATGCCGTTGATGTACGAGAGCACCTGGAACTTCGGCATGGGCGTCGAGTGGGACTTCACCGATCGTCTCACCATGCGCTTCGGATACGAGCCGCGCAGCTCGGCAATTCCGGAAGACCGCCGCAGCCCGATGGTGCCGATCAACGAGGCCCAGCTCTATGGTCTGGGTCTGGGCTACAAGTGGGACAAGGACTCGCAGGTCGATGTCACGTTCTCCTATCTGCGCTCGCAGGACTCCATCCCGGCGAACTCCAGTTGCGCCGCGAACTGTACCGGTCTCGACCAGATCGTCTACAACCCCTATGCCGGCCTCGACATCAAGACCGAGGCGGAAATCCTGTACTTCGGCTTTGCCTACCGTACGACCTGGTGACAGGACGACGCATGGCGTCGTCCTGATCCTCCTTTCCCTCACGCTGACGGCTTGCCAGGGCAACGGTGCTCCGGCGGGTCCTGTCGTATTCGTGGATGCGGCCGGTCATCGGGTCGTGATCGACACGCCTGCTGAACGTGCCGCAGCTGTTCCGGAAATGGCGTCATCCTCTGCGCGACGGGAGGATGATGTTCCGGCCGCCCGGGTCATGGAGCGGCCGGAAACCGTACGGCAGTGGGATGGTGAAAACTACATCGACGCAGAAGAGTTCGAGCAGTCGCTCGAACGTCGCTCCGGCGAGCGCTTCTACACTCTGCCGGACGGTCTGGGCGGCCAGACCGTCGTTTCTGCCGAGACGATGCAGCGGACGGTTCCCGAAGCCGGGACCGCAGAACCGGAGCACGACACCGACCCTTGGCTTTCCTGTCCTCCGGGCGGTCCCCTGGAGCATCTCTGGCTGCTGGATGAAGGGGGCAGGGCACATACCCTGGTGTTTCCGGCCTACGATCCGACATTGACCACCCGGCGCCGCTATGCAGGTTACCGGCTGCCGATTCCGACCGGCGTCGATGCGGTGAGGGTGACCGGTATCATCCGGCAGGGGCTGGCGCCGGACGTTGCCGTCATGCAGACCGGTGGCGCCGGCTCCATTGCAGTCGTTAACAACTATGCGACCGAATCCATACCCGAAACGTTGTTCCGCCACGCTATGGTGAGCGGAACCGTCACGTTGCCGGCCGGTGACCCGGAGACACGTGAACTGGTTGTCATGGAGGGGGGCTGGGCACGCAGGACGCTGGATGTATCCTGCCGGCCCGTGCCGGTGGCGAACTCCTCGCATGCCGGCAAGGTCACGGTCGAATTCCTGACACGTTCGAGAGCTGAGCCATGAAGTACGGTGTGAAATTCGGATGGTTGCTCCTGGCCGCCCTGGCGCTGCCGGGCTGTGATGTCGCCGGCAAGGCCAACATCGGGAATCCGATCAACACCGACCCCAACCTGGATCCGGAAGACGACGGCAATATCGTCGCGTTTTTCTATACAGACCGTCCGGTCAGCGGTCTGGTGTACGTGTGCAGCAAGTCCGGTGCGCGCGTCATCGTGTCCAAGACCGATGAAAACGGTTCTTTCGTTTGTCCCCGCGATCGGCGGGTGACGTTCTATGTGGGCGAGCCTGCCCAGCTCAAACTCGGTTATGTCGATCTGGAGATTTTCGGGCGGCGTGCGCCGGTCTCGGATGACCCTGATGTGGAAGGCGAGGCAGATGCCCGTGAACGGGTAACGATCACGCCATCGACCCTTTATGGCACGACGGCCGACAGCAGCAACCAGATTGTCGCCAACATTTTCCAGCTGCTCTACCTGCTCGACACGTCCAGCGGTTCCGAGCCGCAGGACCGGATCGTCCTCAGCGAAGCCCTGCATGAGGCTTTCTCGCCTCTGGCCAATCAGGTCCGGCTCGATCTGACGCCCGGCGTGTTTGTCGCTTCCTATGAGACTGCGATCGCCTCACTGAATGGACATGTTCTGAGCACTACGGGCTGCTCCGGATGTCCGCCGGCCGAGGTTGTCGATCTGCGCAGCAATGGCGTGGCCCTCGATACCCCTGAGCTTTATGCACTGGTGGATCGCGCATTGCTGGCTGTTCGTGCCGGCGTCTATCGCTACGTACCCTTTGTTTTCGATATCAGCGGTGCGTTCACCTTCCAGGGCACGCTCGGCATGATGGTCGGCCGCAACGGTCAGATCACGGGCATGGGCTCTTACTGGGAATCGGACTTCTCCGTTCCGGGCAGCCCGCTGTTCGACTTTGAAGTGATGACGCTGGATCCCGGGGCCGTCATCTACGCCAACGGGCTGCTCGGCGCGGATCCTGCGAGCGGCATCCTGTTTCACAGCACTCAGGGCGACCCGTTTGCGGTTACCGGCCGTCTGGTCAACGATCGCCTGAGCGCCGCAGCATCGGAACTCGATCACAACCGCACCTACAAGATTCCCGATACCTACGATTTTTCGTCACTGGATATTGGCGAATTCACGGCGGGAACGGCCGACAAGTTTCAGGAAACCCTTACCGTGTACCGGCAGCTGGAGTCGCAACCGGATGTCGACCATGATCTGCTTGGCGGTGCATACCTGCCGCGTGAGTTCGGTGTGCTGTATCGCGACTATCCGGACGGTATTGCCGTCGATGATACGGATCGCCTTGATCCGGGCTATGTGGCGTCCCGTCCCGAGAAACAGTTGCGTTTCCGCATCCTTGCCAACGGGGACATCGTCAGCGACGTCGATGCCGACTGCACCGATGTGGCCGACGACAACGGCACCTACAAGGATGCCGACGGGACCGTCGAATCCGTGATCGGCCAGTCCGGCACGATTTTCGAGAGTGGCAGCAAGACCTACATGACCATATCCCTGGCTGTTTTCGACCAGGCTCATGAAGCTTTCGGATTCCAGTTGGGCCTGTCGGCGCTGGATGGCGTGAACCTGGATCAGGTCGTGATCGATGTAGCCACGGGCGATCTGCTGAACAAGCGCTGCGATCCCGAGGTCGGGGACTGTGACCGGCCGATCGAGTGGTTCAACACCGATGTCTTCTATCGGGACGTTTACAAGGTCCTGGTGGAATCCACGGGGTCGACGCCCGACCATAGCCCGGAAACGGCCCTGATGAAGCCGGACTATTACGGGCGGGTAACCGGGTTCGCCGAGCTTTGTCCCTGAATCAGGGGCGTGGCACGCTAATTGTCGACAATCCTGCTTGACCATAGGGTCATCGGGGGCTAGATTGCCGGCCTGACCGGCTGATTGTCGACAATCCCCATGGGTTCTATTCCCGAACTTGATGACAGCACCATGCGTACGGCCTCGGACCGCGTGTTCGAGGCCCTGCAGGACGCCATTGTCCGTGGTGAGATAGCCCCGGGCAGCCGGGTCGGAGAGGCCGAACTCGCCGAGCGCTTCGGAACCAGCCGGGGACCGCTGCGGGAAGCCCTTCGCCGTCTCGAATCCCGCCGTCTGGTCGAGCGCACCCCCCATGTCGGCATCCGCATTGCCTCGCTCTCGCACGAGGCGCTGATCGAGCTCTACTACCTGCGCGAAGCCCTGGAGGGGATGGCGGCCCGTCTGGCGGCCCTGCACATGACCCCGGCCGAGGTCGCCGGACTCAGGGAGCTGCTGGCTGAACACGAGCGCGACGAGGCGCTGCAGGCCGACACTGCCTATTTCCAGCAGGAAGGCGATCTCGACTTCCACTACCGGATCATCAACGGCTCGCACAACCGGGCGCTTACCGAGTTGCTGATCGGCGAGCTTTATCACCGTATCCGGATGTACCGCTACCAGTTCAGTGCCTATGCCAACCGGCCGCAGAAGGCATTCGGCGAACACCAGCGCATCGTCGAGGCCATCGAGGCGCGCGATGGCGATCTTGCCGAGATGCTGATGCGCCGCCATGTCAGCTCTGCCCGTCAGAACATCGAGCGTCACCTGAAGGAGTCCACACCGTCATGAGCAAGAAACTCACTGCCGGCGGCCGTTTCCGCCTCGCCCTGCGCGAGGAGAAGCCGCTGCAGGTCATCGGTACTGTCAACGCCTATGCGGCGATGATGGCTACGCGCGTCGGCTACCGTGCGATCTACCTCTCCGGCGCCGGCGTTGCCAATTATTCCTACGGCCTGCCGGATCTTGGCATGACGTCGCTGGATGATGTGCTCACCGACGTGCGCCGCATTACCAACATGGTGGAGACGCCGCTGCTGGTCGACATCGACACCGGTTGGGGCGGGGCGTTCAACATTGCACAGACCGTACGCAAGATGATCGCCGCAGGCGCTGCGGCGGTACACATTGAAGACCAGGTTGCGCAGAAGCGCTGCGGTCACCGTCCCGGCAAGGAAATCGTGACGAAGGAGGAGATGGTCGATCGCGTGAAAGCGGCCGTCGACGCCAAGACGGATCCGGACTTCGTGTTGATGGCGCGTACCGATGCCCTGCAGGTCGAAGGTCTGCAGGGCGTGATCGATCGGGCCTGTGCCTTCGTCGAAGCCGGCGCCGACGCGATCTTTGCCGAAGCCATGACCGATATCGGCATGTACAAAAAGGTATGCGACGCCGTGAAGGTGCCGGTGCTGGCCAATATCACGGAGTTCGGCACCACGCCCTACTACACGCGTGAGGAGCTGGGCGCCCAGGGCATTGCCATGGTGCTGTATCCGCTGTCGCCGACCCGGGCGATGCAGAAGGCCGCGCTGGCGGTCATGCAGTCGATCCGGGAGGAGGGTACGCAGAAAAACGTACTCGAACTGATGCAGACCCGTGCCGAGCTGTACGACTTCCTCGGCTACCACGCCTACGAAGACAAGCTCGACCGGCTGTTCAGGAAAGGCAAGTGACGGCGCTGTGCGTCGTCCCGAGATGAATCCAGAAGGAGAATGAAGATGAGCGACACCCAGCAAGCGGTCATGCCCAAGGCCAAGAAATCCGTTGCCCTGTCCGGCACCGCCGCCGGCAACACTGCCCTGTGTACGGTCGGCCGCACCGGCAACGATCTGCACTACCGCGGTTACGACATCCTCGACATCGCCAACACCTGCGAGTTCGAGGAAATCGCTCATCTGCTGGTACACGGGAAATTCCCGACCGTGGCCGAACTGGCCGGCTACAAGGCGAAGCTCAAGGCCCTGCGCGGAATCCCGGCCGGTGTGAAGGCGGCTCTCGAGCAGCTGCCGCCATCGGCGCACCCGATGGATGTCATGCGTACCGGTGTTTCCGTCTTGGGCTGTCTGCAGCCGGAGAAGGACGACCACAACCATCCGGGTGCCCGTGACATTGCCGACAAGCTGATGGCTTCGCTGGGAACCATGCTGCTGTATTGGTACCACTTCAGCCACAACGGCAAGCGCATCGAAACCGAGACCGACGATGATTCGATCGGCGGCCATTTCCTGCACCTGCTGCACGGCGAGAAGCCGCGTGAAAGCTGGGTGCGGGCCATGCATACCTCGCTGATCCTCTACGCCGAGCATGAATTCAATGCTTCGACGTTCACCTCGCGTGTCGTGGCAGGAACCGGTTCCGATATGTATTCGGCCATCTGCGGCGGTATTGGTGCGCTGCGCGGTCCGAAGCACGGCGGTGCCAACGAGGTGGCTTTCGAGATACAGAAGCGTTACGACAATCCGGATCAGGCCGAGGCCGATATCCGCGAGCGGGTGGGTCGCAAGGAAGTCGTCATCGGTTTCGGTCACCCGGTCTATACCGTGGCCGATCCGCGCAACAAGGTCATCAAGGAGGTGGCGCGCCAGCTGTCTTCCGAGCAGAAGAACATGAAGATGTACGACATCGCCGAGCGTCTCGAATCGGTCATGTGGGAAATCAAGAAAATGTTCCCCAACCTCGACTGGTTCAGCGCGGTCAGCTACCACATGATGGGTGTTCCCACGGCGATGTTCACGCCGCTTTTCGTGATTGCCCGCACCTCTGGCTGGAGCGCACACGTGATCGAGCAGCGCATCGACGGAAAGATCATCCGCCCGAGCGCCAACTACACCGGTCCGGAAGACCAGAAATTCGTTCCGCTCAAGGACCGGAAGTAATCGGGAGCTGTCAGTCAGATGAACACGAAATTCCGCAAGAAACTGCCGGGCACGAAACTTGATTATTTCGATGCCCGCGAGGCGGTAAACGCCATCAAGCCGGGAGCCTGGGACAAGTTGCCGTATACGGCGCGCGTACACGCCGAGAACATCGTGCGCAAGGCCGACCCGGCCATCGTCGACGAATGTCTCCGGCAGATCATCGAGGTCAAGCGCGAGCGTGACTTTCCGTGGTTTCCGGCCCGGGTCGTATGTCACGACATCCTCGGGCAAACTGCGCTGGTTGACCTCGCCGGCCTGCGCGATGCCATCGCCGACCAGGGCGGTGATCCGGCAAAGGTCAACCCGGTGGTTCCGGTTCAGCTTATCGTCGACCACTCGCTGGCCGTCGAGTGCGGTGGTTTCGATCCGCAAGCGTTCGAGAAGAACCGGGCCATCGAAGACCGCCGCAACGAAGACCGGTTCCATTTTATCGACTGGACCAAGCTGGCGTTCGACAACGTCGACGTGATCCCGGCCGGCAACGGCATCATGCACCAGATCAATCTGGAGAAGATGTCGCCGGTCATCCACGCCATTGATGGCGTGGCTTTCCCGGACACCTGTGTCGGCACGGACAGTCATACACCGCACGTGGATGCGCTTGGCGTCATCGCGATTGGTGTTGGCGGGCTCGAAGCAGAGAACGTGATGCTGGGCCGCGCGTCCTGGATGCGGTTGCCGGAAATCGTCGGCGTCGAGCTGACCGGCAAGCGCCAGCCGGGCATCACTGCCACCGACATCGTGCTGGCACTGACCGAATTCCTGCGTAAATCGAAAGTGGTCGGTTCCTACCTGGAATTCTACGGCGAAGGCGCATCGTCGCTCTCGATCGGCGACCGCGCGACCATTTCCAACATGGCGCCGGAGTATGGTGCCACCGCGGCGATGTTCTCCATCGACGGGCAGACGCTGGACTATCTGCGCCTGACTGGCCGCAGCGATGAGCAGATCAGGCTCGTCGAGACCTACGCGAAGGAAGCAGGCCTGTGGTCGGATGCCCTGAAGCATGCCGTGTACGAGCGCACGCTGAAATTCGATCTGTCGGCGGTCGTGCGCACCATGGCCGGGCCGTCGAACCCGCATGCCAGGGTGTCGACGACGGACCTGGCGGCGAAAGGCATTGCCGGCAAATGGGAAGAGAAGCCCGGCCAGATGCCGGACGGTGCGGTCATCATTGCTGCCATCACCAGTTGCACCAATACATCCAATCCGCGCAATGTCATAGCTGCCGGCCTGTTGGCGAAGAAGGCGAACGAGCTCGGGCTTGTCCGCAAGCCCTGGGTCAAGAGTTCGCTGGCGCCGGGCTCGAAAACCGTTGCGCTGTATCTGGAAGAGGCAGGCCTGAAAAAGGATCTGGAAAAACTGGGCTTCGGCATCGTGGCTTTCGCCTGTACAACCTGCAATGGCATGTCAGGTGCACTGGATCCGAAGATCCAGCAGGAAATCATTGATCGTGACCTGTACGCGACGGCCGTGTTGTCCGGTAACCGCAACTTCGACGGCCGGATCCATCCGTATGCCAAACAGGCGTTCCTGGCATCCCCGCCTCTGGTCGTGGCCTATGCCCTGGCCGGCACGGTCCGTTTCGACATCGAGAAGGATTCCTTCGGCACGGACAAGAACGGCAAGCCGATCTACCTGAAGGACTTGTGGCCGTCGGATGAAGAGATCGACGCCATCGTTCACAAGTCGGTGAAGCCGGAGCAGTTCCGCCAAGTCTACATCCCGATGTTCGAGCAGACCGGCAAGGCCGTCCAGAAGGTTGCCCCGCAATACGCGTGGCGACCGATGTCGACCTACATCCGTCGTCCACCGTACTGGGAAGGCGCGCTGGCCGGCGAGCGCACGCTCAAGGGCATGCGTCCGCTGGCAATCCTGCCGGACAACATCACGACCGATCATCTGTCGCCGTCGAACGCGATTCTGCTCGACAGCGCAGCCGGCGAATACCTGGCGAAAATGGGCGTGCCGGAGGAGGACTTCAACTCCTACGCAACGCACCGCGGTGATCACCTTACTGCGCAACGGGCGACCTTCGCCAACCCGCAGCTGGTCAACGAAATGGTCATTGTTGATGGAAAGGTTAAGAAAGGCTCTCTGGCGCGCGTAGAACCGGAAGGCAAGGTCATGCGCATGTGGGAGGCGATCGAGACCTACATGAATCGCAAGCAGCCGCTGATCATCATCGCCGGTGCCGATTATGGCCAGGGCTCATCGCGCGACTGGGCGGCAAAGGGGGTTCGTCTGGCCGGCGTGGAGGCCATCGTGGCCGAAGGCTTCGAGCGCATTCACCGCACCAACCTGATCGGCATGGGCGTGCTGCCGCTGGAGTTCAAGGCCGGCACCACCCGCAAAACGCTGGATCTCGACGGCACGGAAACCTACGACGTGATCGGCAAGCGCACGCCGCGCGCGGATCTGACGCTGGTCATCCACCGGAAGAGTGGCGAGAAAGTGGAAGTGCCCGTCACCTGTCGTCTCGATACGGCCGAGGAAGTGTCTGTTTACGAAGCCGGCGGAGTTCTGCAGCGCTTTGCGAAGGACTTCCTGGAATCGGCGGCCACCGCCTGAACAAAAGGGGCGGGCAACCGCCCCGTTTTTTTGAGGGTCACACAACATGTCGCATGTACCGCAAGTGAAGATTCCCGCCACCTACATGCGCGGGGGCACCAGCAAGGGTGTTTTTTTTCGCCTGCAGGATCTTCCCGTCAGCTGCCAGCAGCCGGGCGAGGCACGCGACAGGCTTTTCATGCGCGTCATCGGCAGCCCGGATCCCTACGCAGCCCACATCGACGGCATGGGCGGGGCTACATCGAGTACCAGCAAGTGCGTGATCCTGTCGAAGAGTAACCGGCCCGATCATGACGTTGACTATCTGTATGGTCAGGTATCGATCGACAAGGCCTTCGTCGACTGGAGCGGAAACTGCGGGAACCTGTCTACCGCCGCTGGCGCCTTTGCGATCCATGCCGGTCTGATCGATCCGTCGCGGGTTCCGAAAGACGGAACCTGCGTCGTCCGGATATGGCAGGCCAACATCCGGAAAACGATCATCGCCCATGTGCCCGTCACGAACGGAGCGGTGCAGGAAACCGGGGATTTCGATCTCGACGGCGTGACGTTCCCTGCTGCCGAGATCGTGCTGGAGTTCATCGACCCGTCCGACGAAGGTGAGGCCGGCGGTTCGATGTTCCCGACCGGAAATCTGGTCGATGACCTGGAGGTTCCCGGAATCGGCACGCTTAAGGCGACGATGATTACGGCCGGCATCCCGACCGTCTTCGTCAACGCGGAAGACATTGGCTATACCGGTACCGAGTTGCGTGATGCGATCAATACGGATCCGAAGCAACTGGAACGCTTCGAGAAGATACGGGTCGCCGGCGCGTTGCGCATGGGTTTGATCAAAACCCCGGAAGAGGCAATCAAGCGCCAGCACACGCCAAAAATTGCCTTCGTATCCAGGGCGAAGGATTACAAGGCTTCCAGCGGCAAGCAGATCGCCGCCCGCGACATCGACTTGCTGGTGCGTGCGCTCTCCATGGGCAAGCTGCACCACGCGATGATGGGCACGGCGGCGGTGGCGATCGGTACTGCGGCAGCGATTCCCGGCACGCTGGTCAATCTGGCCGCCGGTGGCGGTGCGCGCAATGCAGTTCGCTTCGGGCACCCGTCGGGTACGCTGCGTGTCGGCGCGGAGGCCGTTCAGGAGAATGGAGAGTGGATCGCGAAGAAAGCCGTTATGAGCCGCAGCGCGCGCATCCTGATGGAAGGCGCGGTCCGCGTGCCGGGCGGCGCGTTCTGACCATGCGAGTTGTATCGTAAAATCGGGGTACGTGAGGGCGCGACGGAGTAGTTTACAAATTCCCTACAAGCACACACACGGTTGCCGTTGCCGTGAGGGGGCTGCCCGCCTGATTATCGGGTCAGGTTTCACGGCTTGGCCATTGGGTTCGCCGGTGTGTTAGAGGTGGGCGGGGCTATAACAAGAAAAAGGGTGAGAGATCATGCCCAATCGATTGATGATCAAAGTCTTTTATGCTCTGCTGGTGCTCTTGCCGCCGGCGGCATTTGCTGCAGTCGACCGGGTGGCCGGTGCCGACCAAGTGGGCAGTATGGTCGAACTGACCGATGGGGTGCTGCAGGGTATCACCGGCCAGGAAGGCGTTTCCCTGGACATCGAGCTGCGGATGAACACGGATGCCGCGGGGGTGCCGCTCTCCTCCCTGAGCAGTTGTGCGGGCAACAACAACCCCTGCAAGCTCGCCCTAGCCTTCAATAACCGCCCTGACAAGTGGCTAATGCTCAAGGATTATTACGGCACGATCAATATCCCGAAACTCTACATCAACAAGACGACGGCGCCGGCCACGGTCTCGGCCTACAAGGATCTGACACGCTTCCAGGACAGTGCCGGCAATTGTTTGCTGGGTGCCGGAAAGTCCGGCAACTGCGTCGATGCGGACATCCAGAGCCACCCGGCGCTGAAACTGTCCTCGCCCGGCGTCACTGGCACCTTCGAGAACGACATCCTGGCCAACCTGTTCATCGGCCGGGTTGCCATCGAAACCGGCGCCACCGGTTACAACAACGACGCCAACGGCACCTTTCTCGGGTTGCAGTTGCGGGATACGTCCACATCGGCCCCGCAGGCCCGGATCGACATCGACGGCCACCTGGCACTGTTCGGATTCTGACCATGCGCCGCCCACCTGCACTGACATCCCGTGGCCACCGGTTCGCAAAGCGGCACCCGGCACGGCAGGGGATCGGCGGGCTGGCTGCCGCTCTGGTGTTCGGTATGCCCGTTCCCGCATCGGCGGCCATGGGTGAGCTGGATGACGAGGCCATGTCCGCGGTCAACGCCCGCGATGGCATCGAACTGTCGGTCGCCACCCCCAACGCCGGCACGCCCATCGGCAGCGTCACCTGGGATGTGGACGTCGGCAAGACGGCGGTGGGCAGCGTGACGGTGAACCCGGAGGTTTATGCGCGCTGGGAGGGGCTGCGGATCCGCGCCGTCGATGCCAACGGTGTGCTCCTGGCCAGCCCGGCAACGACCACCGTCAATTTTGACGTGGGCGACAACGAGACGGTCGATTCCGACGACTCGGTCGCCCTCGGGATCAGCGGCGCCTGGAGCCGGACGCGTCTGTTGGTGGACGCCTTCCGTCAGGAGAACGTAGTGGCCAATTCCCCCGGCACCTTTGCCTTCGACTCGGCGGGCAGTTTCAGCTTCATGAATACCAAGGGCCTGTTCAACGATGCGGGCACTGCGGCCGGGTTCAATCTCGACATCAGCGATGCTTCGCTGTATTTCCGGCAAGGCGCGGCCGGCGCGCCGGAAGTGCTGTTCGACAACATCCTGTTCAATGTCGGCTTCAGCAACGGCACCATCGGAGTGAACAACGCGGGATTGCGTGTCGCCGCCACCAACCTGAATTTCAACCTAACCTTCGATTTGCGCTACGAGGGCGCGCCGGATGCTGCCTTCACCTATGAACAGGGCACAGCGGGCAGCAACGACCGGCCCATCATGTATTACGGTTGGCAGGGTGCGCTGACCGATTTCGAGCTGGGCGTCAAAGGCGGCGGCATCTGGTATGGCACCACGGGGTCTCCGGCCGTGGAAAACGTCGCCAACCGCAGCGAGGGTCTCAATTTTTCAGCGCGCTGGAACTACGACCCGACGTTTGCCTGGGTGGTCGGCGAATCGAATCCCTCCGGCAGCGGCAATCCGCGGGTGCAGGTTCAGTTCGATACATGGCAGAAGATCAACAACACCGCCGGAACCTGGGCATTCGATACGCCCAACAACACGCTGGATGTGGTCAAGGCCGGGCAGTCGCCGGGCTATGACGGAACCGCAGGCACCGGCGGGATGTGCTGGGGCACGCAGGCATCCCTGAGCGGCCCCTCCGCCACCTGCGCCGGCTCTGCGGTGGCCGCAGCGCCGGCCTCGGGTACGACGCCCGCCAGACCGGGTTATTACCCGCAATGGTTGTATGTCGCCCCGGAAGAGGGCATCGCGCTGATTTCCCGCGATGCGAAGCAGTGGGCCTACTCCAACCGCATTGTCATCAAGGACGACTTCAACGGCGATGGCGATTATGCCGACACCGACTCGGCTACCGCGAGCGACACGCCCAATATCGAGCCCGGCACCGCGGAAACGCAGGCGGCCAATTTCGGCTTCATCTACACACTGGGCAACTTTGACGCGAACATCTTCTTTTATCCGGGCGGCTGGGATTTCGTCAACAACGCCGCCACGACGACCGGCCTGAAACTGGATTTCCTGATCATGACGCAGTCGCACGACGGCACGGACGCCGATGCCCTGCCGGACTGGAACACCGGCTCGCACTACATGATGGCCGACAACGATGTCAACAACAACGGGGTGATCGAAGCGAACGATAAATTCGGTATCGGTTTCCTGGGTTCCTCGATCCTGCTCGCGGCCAACGATCTTTACCTGACACTGGCGCCGGGCGGCGTCAATTTCCGCACCCGCAGCGGCACGACGCCCGGTCAGGTGCGGGTGCAGTTCAAGGGCCGTTTTGGTGGCGGCGATATGCCGGACATGGTGTCGCCGGTGCGCGGTCTGGACATCAATGCCAACTTCGAATCCAACAACTTCCAGTTCACCCTCGAGCCGCCCGTGTCGGGGCAGACCTACATCGGGTTCAGCGGCCTGGTCGATTTCGTCGACCTGAATACGGCAAATTTTGCGGAAAACGGCACCTCCGGCACTTCCGGCGACGACGGCACGTTCATCGAGATCGCGGAGCCGTCGCGCCCCAGCGCCGCGCTGCGCTTTGCGAACATCACCGGCCGCGTGCAATACACCGGCGGCAAGCTGGATCTGGTCTCGGATTCGGAAATAGCCAACCAGCCGGCCAAGATACTGCTCGCCAGTTCCGTGAACATGGGTGCCACCGCCGTGGGCATACCGGCCGGGGGCGGGGCGACGGCTTCGGGCGGTAATCCGCTGCAGGTCGGGCGCATCGAATTCGGCAACAACCCGCTGGGCTCCATCGTGGTGCCCAGCGGGACCTGGTATGCCGCCGTCGGCCTGAAACGGCAGTTATAGACATGAGCAGACACATCGATGCAACGAGCGGAGGACCGTACGGCGGGCGGTGGCTGGCCGGCGCCGCGCTGCTGGCGGCGCTGCTGTCCCTGGCCGCCATGGCCTCACGGGCCGCCATGGCGCCGCTGGTGGACGAAGACCTTGCCGGCATCACCGGCGAAGGCCTGGCGTTCGCGGCCACCGATTTTCGCCTGCAGATGGCACCCACCAGTTATGTCGAGCAATTCGGAGACAAGGCCGACGGCAGCGCCGGCAGCAGCGGCTTCCGGCGCGGCGATCTGCGCTGGTATGGTCTGACCCTGGGTTACGGTACGGAGCAGGACACCACGAGCGGTGCCGGTGCCGTCGACACCGCCAAATCCGGTGCCTTCACCCACTGGGACGGCGCCACCTGCACCCTGTTGGCGGGCAACGAGTCCCTCTCCTGTCCGCAGGCCACCAACGGCGTTGCCCTGCTGGCGGCCTATGACAACCCCTACGTGTTCCGCGCCTACGATTACACCGGTCAGACCGTCGATACGGCCACCGACGGCACGGCCGGTACCGCGGCCGGCAGCCGTACCGTGCTGGAGCTGCTCAGCCCCTCGAATTCCGACATATTCCGCTGGGCGTTCTGGGGCGAGGCGGAATCCGGCAAGCGGACCTCGGGTACCGATACGGCGGCGGAAGCGGCACGCCGCGGCATGCTGCAGAGCCAGTCGATCATCGTCGGCAAGGCCTCGTCGCCGGCCCAGAACACGGTGCTTGCCGGCGGCTGCACGGCGAGCAACTGCACGCCGTCCAATGCCCGGCCGGGAACGGTGGCGACGCCGCGTTTCGGCAGCGTGCTGCGGTTCTACCAGGTGGCGAACAACACGGCAAACACGGGGTCGAGCGTTCCCACGCCGGATCCCACACTCGGGCTGTTCTACCATCACCGCCTGAGCGGCGATTTCCGGTTCAGCGTCAACCAGGACAACGCCAGCGCCGCCTCCGGGACGGGCGTGCCGGTGCGCTACACCACCACGGAAGGTCTGTACTTCAAGGGTGTGAGCGTCTTCCTGCCGCTGGGGCAATTGCACTATCAGTCGATCATTTTCGATTCATTTGGCAGCGGCGCCACGGCCGGCAATTTCACCATCGAGGTGACGCGGCCGCCGACCAACAGCACCGCCGCCGATGACGATGCCTACAAGGATTTCTATAGCCTGTCGGCCTGCGCGGACGCGCGTTACACCGGCGCCAATTGCGGCTATCAACGTCAGGCGTTTGCGGCGCGCCCGGCACGTTACTGGGAAACCCATGGCTATTCGATCTGGGGCACGCTGGGCACTGCCAATGACGATGTCAACGGCAGCGCGGATACCGTGCGTGCCGTGGATATCAATGACGGTATCTATTTCCGCGGCGTCGCCAATTTCGTCGCCATCGCGGACCGGCCTGACCCGGCCGAGCAGGATGCCAATCCTCCCCGTGTCTATGGCAACTACACGTCGAGCGGGAAGTCCCGCGCGGGCGTGAATCTCGGCGATTCGTTTATCGAGGGCATCCTGATCCAGCATCTGAAAATCACCAGTTGCGGTGCGGGTACGGGAAATGCCTGTCAGTGACGACAGGTGCAGGCAGCATGATCCGGGTGGCGTGCATGACTGTGCGCCCACCCGGAGTCGGTAACGGGAGGTTCGGATGTATCCGGTCGAATCGGGTTTGGGGCGGACGGCCATTGAATGGCGTGCCGCCTGGTGGCACGGGGGCTTGGGCATTGCCTTGCTGGCGGCCGGCGTGGTGCGCTCCGCACATGCCGCGCTGGAGCCGATGGACGAGCCGGCGATGGCCGCCATCAACGCGCGGGGCGCGTTGTTTGTCGCCGATAAAATCGGGCCATCGGGTAGCGGCACGGGTGCCGATGCCACCGACTTTACCTACTACCGGATGGGTCTCGATGTCGAACTGGCGATGAACATGAACATCGACCGGTTGCGGCTCGGTTGCGGCGGCAGCAACGATCTGCTGGTCAATTCGGGTACCAACGGCGCAAGCTGCGACCTGAGCCTGAACTATTTGCGTTTCATGGGGCTGGATGCCAGCGGCATCCAGCCCGGTGCGGCGGTGACCAGCGATTTTGTGATGACCCGGCCTTACATCGAGCTGGCGATCAAGAACGACGGCACGCGGAACAGTCGTGAAGTCGTCGGCGTCAAGATCGGTGCCCAATCCGCCCACGGCATGCTGAGCCTTGGGCGCACCTACGAGAACGGCCAGACCAATGTGGAGACCGGCGCGGCCTGCAGTGGTGGCCCGACCGGCCGGGATCCGGACTGTCACAGCGGGGTTGATTTCATGTCGGGGTATCTCCGGGTCGAGACTTCCGGCAACGCCCGTATCTATGCGTCGCTCGGCAACGATGCCGATGCCTGTTTTGGCTACACCCGGGCCAATACGGCGGACCCCTGCGGTTCCGCCGACGCCTATTTCCAGTCTCTGTACGGAACACGCATGAACCTGGCGTTGCTTTACAATGTCCCCCTGAAACTCTACAACAGAAACGGCTCCCTGCTCCCCGCTACAGGGCAGGCCGACATCCAGGAAGACTTGGGCTTCATACACGAGATAGCGCTCGACAAAACGAAAACCAGGGATTTTTTCATTTCCTTCCAGCGGCAGCGGGTGGGGTACCCCATCTTCGACCAGGCCACCCCCTACGATACCGACGGCAATGCCGGAACGGCGAACAGCCGTTTCTCCCAAACCGCCAATACCGGCTGGTGGATGAACGTTCCCTACGCGGCCATGCTGGATGTGCAGGCCGGCAACGTCTGTCTGGGCCTGCTCAGTTCCCTAGAAGCGTTGGCCACGATCAGTGAGGGTGTCAACCTGAAAGACTTGTCGCTTGGACAGGTGCCTGCAGATAACTGTTACGGTGCGACGACGTTCTGCTGAGTCGTTGGCGGATCGGCAATGACCGCAGCGATGGCTGCGTCGATGTTCGCGAACCGGTCCACGCGAAAAATTTTCACGGCGGGATACCAGGGGCTGTTTGCGCCTTCGTAACCCCAGTACCACATCAACGGTTGTTTTTTCTGCAGCAACAGCGCGCAGGGCACGCCCAGCGCGCCGGCCAGGTGCACCGCCGAGTTGCTGATGGAGACAACCCGGTCGAGACAGGCAATTTGCGCGACGAGGGTGTCCAGGTCGTGGTTGGTATCGACCTCCGGATCGACGTACAGATCCACACCCGTCCCGGCCTTCAGGCGGGCGACATCGCTGGCGATGTCGCCGTGCTGGAGGCTGATGCCGATGCTGTCCGGACGTGCCAGCAGCGGCGCCAGCAGGTTGAGGTCGATGTTTTTCACGAAATCGGCCTCGTGACGGCGGGTGCTTTTCCAGCCGATGCCGATGCGTGATTGATCGCCGAACTGTTGACGGTAACGCGCGCGCAGTCGGGCCACTTTTTCCGGATCGGCCACGAGCCAGCCTTGGCGTGGCGGAAATTCGCCGTGTCTGCGCAAGTGGTAGCCCAGGTCGCCGGCGTCGATCTTGCGGAACGTCGCGCGCGGGCCGTTGCCGGTGGTACAGGCGGCGGCGAGCAGACCCTGGTTGCGCGGCACGAAATCGAGTGCGGGAAACGAGCGGCGAAAAACGGGCAGCAGGCGTGGCGTGCATTCGATCAACGCCGGCTGTTGCATGGCGACCAGATCGCCAAACATGGAAGAGGCGAGAATTTCCTCGCCCAGCGCCTCTTCCGCGGCGATCAGCAAGGTGCCCTCGAAGCGGGAACCGTCCCAGGCAGCGCAGGGAATCCCCAGGGTGGGCCGGGGCTCCGGGTTGCCGAACCAGCGGCTGCGGTGCGCGTCGAAGCCGCGTCGGTAATCGCCGCAACGCAGATAGTGCTTGCCGGCAATGGCGCGCAGGGTGCCACTGTCGGGAAAGTGATGCAACGCATCCGTGACGGCATCGTCCGCCGCGTCGCGATCCCCTGCCTGTATGGACAGCAGCGTCAGGAGTTCGAACAGCGGCTCGCGGGGCAGCACGCCGTTGCCCTGCCGGAGGTTCTCGATCGCTTCTTCTTTCCGTCCCAGTTTGTTCAGGCACAGGGCAGCGCCCATCCATCCCGTGTCATCATGAGGCCGTATCCGGCTGTACCGGGTATACCAGGGTAAGGCATCCGCGAAACGGTGTTGGTGAAAGAGGGCCGCGGCAAGCCCGGCTTCAAAGCCCGAATCGGGCCGCAACTCGCCGATCCGCCGAAAGAGGGTTTCGGCGGTTTCCCAGTCGTGCAGGTTCTGGCAAAGCCGGGCGCTTTCCAGCAGGGCGTGCGGGTTGTCGTGGAGCAGGCGGGGGGCAGTACGGAGAATTCGCGCTGCCTGTTCCGGTTGCCGGGATGCCAGCAACTCCCTGGCGGTGTCCAGCAGCCGTTGCTCCGCCAGGGAGTGGTTGCGGAAATTCTCCTGCGCATCGGCCGGGGATTCGCGCATGACATCGAGCCGGCCGCGCAGGCCGGAAAATACCTTGTCGATGCCTTCCCGATCGCTCAGTGCATCGTCCGCACGAATGATTTCGATGGACGGATACCAGGGGCAGTGTTCGCCCGTGTATCCCCAGTACCACACCAGGAATTGTTTCCTGCGCAGCACCAGCCAACAGGGGATACCCAGTGCGCCGGCCAGATGTACGGCGGAATTGCTGCATGAAATGACGAGGTCCATGGCGGCGATCTGCGCCAGCAAGGCATCGATATCGGTGTTTGGATCGATGTCCGGATCGACGTGAACATCGAGTTTCATCTCGGCCTTGAGGTGAGCGATGTCGCTGCCGGCATCACCATGCTGAAGGCTGATGCCGACAACGTCCGGGTGCGCAAGAACCCGGGCGAAGGCGCGCAGGCCGATACTCTTGCTGAGGTTGACGTGCTCCGCGGAGCGGGTGCTTTTCCAGGCGATGCCAATGCGCAACTTGCGGGCGCATATGTGTTGGTAACGCGCGCGCAGTCTGGCCACTTTCTCCGGGTCGGCAATCAACCAGCCTTTGCGTGGCGGAAATTGGCCCTCCCGCCGGAAATGAAATCCAAGGTCGCCGGCATCGATCTTGCGGAATTTCCTGTTTGTACCGTCATGGCAATCGCCGCCGGCAGCACAGGCTGCGGCAAGCAGTCCCTTGCCGCGTGGCAGGAATTCCAGCGTCGGGAAAGACCTGCGGAAGATCGGCAGCAGTCGCGGATCGCATTCGATGACGGCGTGTTGTTGCATGGAAACCAGGTCGCCGAACATGGAAGAGGCCAGGATTTCCTCGCCCAACGCTTTCTCGGCGGCTATCAGTAACGTGCCGTCAAAGCGCTGCCCGTCCCAGGTGTCGCAGGGTATTCCGAGGGTGGGTTGCAGGTCGGGATTGGGGGCCCATCGCGACCGGTAATAGTCGAATCCGCGCTGGTAATCGCCACTGCGTAAAAAATGTTTTCCGGCGAGCGAGCGCAGCGGAAGATTGACCGGGAAGACTTCCAGCATGTGGGAAATGACTTTATCCGCTTCATGCTGTTCGCGGAGGTGCATCAGGATAAATCCCAGCGCCTGATGCACGCGCTGGTCGTCCGGCCTCAGGGCGACCCAGTGCCGCAGCCGCGCCACGGCCTCTTCGAGCCGTCCCAGCGACAACAGGCAGGCACTGATGTTCAGCCAGGCCGGCACGGCCTCCGGTTTGCGTTTCGAATAGCGATCGAAATGGTTGAGCGCCTCCTGGAAACGGCGCTGGTTGTACAGCGCGGCGGCCATGCTGGCCTCGTGGTCGGCTTCCGGTTCCAGTTCATGCAGTCGGGAGAAGATTTTCTCCGCCGTCGACCAGTCGCGGATGCGCTCGCACAGTTGCGAACATTCGAGCAGTGCGTCGGGGGCGTCCTGCAGCAACGGCAAGGCGCGCTGCAGCAACTGCGAGGCGGCGGCGAACGCTGAGGGCGCGTCGGGTGGGCGGTCGGCGGATTCGCGGTCGACGAGCGGAGGGTCGATGAGCAGACGTGCTGCGCGCAGCAGTCCCGGGCCGGATTCCGGGTCGGCAGCAGGGGGGGGTGCCGGGCGGGGGGGGGGCGTCATAAGGGGTGTAGCCTTTGCGGCGGACCGGCTGCGGAGCGGGCCTGTGGACCCGTCATAACCGAATCATTTTAGAGGAAATATGGCTAGTTTTGCCCGGGTTTTATTGTTGGGTGTTTGTAATGGGGTGGCCCTCTCCCCAACCCCTCTCCCGCAAGCGGGAGAGGGGGGTATCAGCTGATCTTCCGCTTCATACCCGTGGCCGCGAGGATGCGGCTGGAGATTTCCTCGATCGACAGTTCCGTGACGTCGAGGAATGGTATCCCCTCCTTCTTGTAGATCGTTTCTGCGGCCCTGACCTCCATCTGGCACTGATGGATGGATGCATAGCGGCTGCCCGGCATCCGCTCGTTGCGGATGGCGGCCAGGCGATCCGGATCGACCAGCAGGCCGAAGATCTTGGCCTTGAATGGCCGGATGGCCTTGGGCAGCGATTCGCCGTCCAGGTCGTCTTCGGTCAGCGGATAATTCGCTGCCCGCAGCCCGTACTGCAGCGCCAGATACAGGCTGGTCGGCGTCTTGCCCGAGCGCGACACGCCGACCAGCAGGATGTCGGCCTGGTCGTAGAGGCGGATACGGGCGCCATCGTCATTGTCCAGGGCGAAATGCACGGCATCGATGCGGGTCTTGTAGGCCTGACGGTCGGAAATCGAATGCGATTTGCCGACGCTGTAGGAGGAGTGGGTGGTCAGCTCCTGTTCCAGTGGCTTGAGGAAGGTGCCGAAGATATCGACGAAAAAAGCATTTGCCTTCGCCAGTTCATGCCGGACTTCCTGATTGACGATGGTGTCGAAAACCAGCGGTCGTCCGTCGCTGTCGGCCAGTGCCCGTTCGATGCGTGCGACGGCTTCCCGGGCCTTTTCTATGTTGTCGATGAAGGGCAGGGTGACTTTCTCGAATTCCACGTGATCGAATTGACTGAGCAGGCTCATGCCCAGGGCTTCCGCAGTCAGGCCGGTTCCATCCGAGACAAAGAACGCGAAGCGCTTGGACATTTCCATCCCCTTGAAATAAAACAATTATTTTTTCTGCTTATGCCGCATGTTCAATGGGCTTATGTCCATGGGGCGCACGGTATTTTCCAGTAGAATCCCGTTCATCGCCACTGGTCCACTCAAGGAGTCTGCTGTGAAAGACGCTGCAAATCAGTACGTCGCGTGGTTCCAGGACCTGAATCGTCATGCGGTCGACCGTGTGGGCGGCAAGAACGCCTCGCTGGGCGAGATGATCAGCCAGCTGGGTGGCGCCGGAGTCAGTGTCCCGGGCGGCTTCGCCACCACGGCACAGGCCTATCGCGATTTCCTGGAAGGCAGCGGCCTGAACCGGAAGATCCACGAGATCCTCGATGCGCTGGACGTGGACGATGTGGTCGCCCTGGCCGAGGCGGGCAGGAAGATCCGGGGCTGGATCGTCGAGGCACCGCTGCAGCCGGAACTGGAGAAGGCCGTTCGCGACGCCTACGCGAAGCTGTCCGGGGGCAATGCCGACATGCCGCTTGCCGTGCGCTCTTCCGCGACGGCAGAAGACCTGCCCGATGCGTCGTTTGCCGGTCAGCAGGAGACTTTCCTCAACATCCGCGGCATCGACAACGTGCTGGTGGCCATCCGCGAGGTTTTTGCGTCGCTCTTCAACGATCGCGCCATTGCCTACCGTGTACACCAGGGCTTCGATCACAAGCTGGTCGCACTGTCGGCGGGTATCCAGCGCATGGTGCGCAGCGAGACCGGTTGCGCCGGCGTGATGTTCAGCATGGATACCGAGAGCGGCTTCCGTGAGGTGGTGTTCATCACCGCATCCTATGGTCTGGGTGAAACGGTGGTGCAGGGTGCCGTCAACCCGGACGAGTTCTATGTACACAAGAAGACGCTGCAGGCCGGTCGTCATGCCGTGCTGCGCCGCAACCTCGGCAGCAAGGCGATCAAGATGGTGTACTCGAAGACCGGTGCTGCCGGTCGTTCGACCGAGACCGTCGAGGTGGCTGCCGCCGATCGCAACCGCTTCTCCATTACCGATGAACAGGTGGCCGAACTGGCCCGTCAGGCGCTGATCATTGAAAAGCACTACGGCGCGCCGATGGACATCGAGTGGGCGCTGGATGGCGACGACGGCAAGCTGTACATCGTGCAGGCGCGGC
Source organism: Pseudomonadota bacterium (assembly GCA_049323295.1). GTDB lineage: Bacteria > Pseudomonadota > Gammaproteobacteria > Pseudomonadales > JADFDG01 > JADFDG01. The sequence goes on along the minus strand of JBMOON010000026.1, from coordinate 290,116 downwards.
CGGAAACGGTGAAGAGCCGGGCGCACTCCAACATCATGGAGCGCTACCTGCTGAAGGAAAAGGGCGAGGTGCTGTGTGAAGGGCGTGCCATCGGCCAGAAAGTCGGTTCCGGCCCGGTGCGCATCATCACCAGCATCAAGCAGATGGAGCGCGTGCAGCCGGGCGATGTGCTGGTCACCGACATGACCGACCCCGACTGGGAGCCGGTCATGAAGCGCGCGGCGGCGATTGTCACCAATCGCGGTGGCCGTACCTGCCACGCGGCCATCATTGCCCGTGAACTCGGCGTGCCGGCCATCGTCGGCTGCGGCAATGCGACCGATGTCCTGAAGGACGGTCAGCTCGTTACGGTTTCCTGTGCCGAGGGCGATACCGGCCTGATTTACGCCGGCAAGCTGGGCTTCGACATCCAGAAGAGCTCGATCGACAACATGCCCAGGTTGCCGTTCAAGATCATGATGAACGTCGGCAACCCGGATCGGGCCTTCGATTTCGCGATGATTCCGAATCAGGGCGTAGGCCTGGCCCGTCTGGAATTCATCATCAACCGCATGATCGGCGTGCATCCGAAGGCGTTGCTCAACTACGACACCCTGCCACGCGATGTGAAGCAGGCAGTCGACAAGCGGATGGCCGGCTATCGCTCTCCGGTCGAGTTCTATGTGGAAAAGCTGGTCGAGGGCATTGCCACGATCGCGGCAGCATTCAGCCCGGAAAAAGTCATCGTGCGGATGTCGGACTTCAAGTCCAACGAATACGCCAATCTGATCGGCGGCAAGCTGTACGAGCCGGAAGAAGAGAACCCGATGCTGGGCTTCCGTGGCGCCTCCCGCTATGTCTCCGACAACTTCCGCGACTGTTTCGAGCTGGAGTGCCGTGCGCTGCGCAAGGTCCGTGAAACCATGGGCCTGACCAACGTCGAGGTGATGGTTCCGTTCGTGCGCACGGTGGGCGAGGCCGAGCAGGTGCTCAAGCTGCTGGCCGCCAACGGCCTCAAGCGTGGTGACAACGGTCTGCGCGTGATCATGATGTGCGAACTGCCGACCAACGCACTGCTGGCCGACCGCTTCCTGCAGCATTTCGACGGTTTCTCGATCGGCTCGAACGATCTGACCCAGCTGACGCTAGGTCTCGACCGCGACTCGGGCATCGTGTCTCATCTGTTCGATGAGCGCGACGAGGCGGTCAAGACCCTGCTGGCGCTGGCGATCGATGCCTGCCGGAAACAGGGCAAGTACATCGGTATTTGTGGCCAGGGGCCGTCCGATCATCCGGACTTCGCGCAGTGGTTGATGGAGAAGGGCATCGATTCGATCTCGCTGAATCCGGATTCGGTGATGGATACCTGGTTCTATCTCGCAGAGTCCGCTGCCGGTCGCTGACCGCCGACAATGAAGCTGCCCGAGCACCTGCGCCAGGACCGGATACCATCGATTGATTGCAGGGGCCTGCCGTTTCCGGAGGCTGTGCATGCGGCGGTGGTCGCTGTCCTGGAGCAGGGTGTCGTCAGGTTGCGCGGGGCGTATGAGCCGGCTCGTCTTGAAGTGTGGCGAGAACAATTCATTGCGCACACGCTGGGGGCGGTCGAACGGAATGCCTATCGATACCGGCACTGGTCACTGGGGGATCGCCGGCACCATTACATTCTGGAAATCCATCGCGCGTTCAATGACCCGGCTTTCTATGCGAATCCGTTCCTGTATGCCGTAGCCACGGCTTTGCTGGAAGGCGATTTCATGATGGCCACTGCTGCCGTTGCCTATGCCGAAGCGGGTGCGGCAGCGCAGCCGGTCCATCGTGACCAGCCCTTGATGTTTGCCGGTTCGCGACAGAGGCGGCCACGGAAATCTGAACAGCCGGATAAGTGGATTCCCTGCTCTGTAGGGGCATGATGTGCCCTGTCCTACTGGAGCAAAAAATGAGCAGAAGACCCCGCCGGAACCACTCGCCGGCGTTCAAGGCCAAGGTGGCGCTGGCCGACATCCGCGGCGAGAAGACGATGGCCGAGCTGGCCAAACAGTTCGATATCCCCCCCCCCCAACCAGATCGCCGATTGGAAGGAACAACTGCTGGGCAATGCCGCCAGCGTGTTCGGGCAGGAGGTCCGGCCCGCGGAGCCCCCGATCGATCTGAAGGCGCTGCACGCCAAGATCGGCGAGCTGACGCTGCCACAGCCGTCTTGCGGATCAAAACGCCGGATCAGGTTTACTTCAACGCGCTGCCCCTACCCAAGGCGGCTTAACCACGCAGGGCAATCCACCTATCGAGCCGGGTTTGGCTGTTCAAAGGAGTGGGGCCACCTCTGCTGTGCCACGCAGAAGAAACCCGTTACCGCGTAATAACCCATCGGTCCAGGGGGTCAATTTTCAATCGGCGTTCCAGACCCAAAGGGGGTCAGTTTTCAGTCGGCGTTGACAGTTGATCGCCGGAACCCTGGTGCGGGAAGGCGGATTCTGAGCGACGCGGCGCTCAGCGCTGCGCCACGCGCATTTCGCGATAGCGTTCCGACAGCGCCACGACCTTGGTGACGTAGTCGCGCGTTTCCGGGAAGGGCGGAATGCCGTGGTATTTCCTGACGTTCGCTTCGCCGGCGTTATAGGCGGCGAGTGCATGGCGGATGTTGCCCTTGAAGCGATCCAGCATCATGCGCAGGTAGCGGGCACCGCCGTTGATGTTCTCGTACGGATCGTGGATGTCGCCGACCTTCAGCATGGCGGCCGTTTGCGGCATCAACTGCATCAGTCCGCGGGCACCGACCCGTGACACCGCGTCCTTGTCGAAAGCCGATTCGGCGTGCACCACGGCCTTCACCAGGGCGAATTCGACCTTCCAGCGCGAGGCGGCATCGGCGATCAGGTCGTCGTAGGCGTCGCGACGTGCTGCAGTGAGGGCGGTCGGTTTGCGGGCATAGTGGTCGTCGCGATAGACGCGGGTTTCGAGCAACAGCATTCCCGGTTCGCGTACCACGGCCGGCGGCCGGTTGGTGAACAGCAGGGTTCCGTCGGCCTTGCGATAGATGCGCACCTTCTCGGCGAACGCCGGAGCCGCCAGGCTGGCAATCAGGAGCAGAAGGGCAAGGCGTTTCAGGGGGCGCATGGGCGGGAGCATACCAGCCGGCACGGGGGGTATGGATCAAATCCTATATTAATTAACCGGTTAGCGATGACAGTTCGGGTGAACTTTCAGGCCGCCGGTCATTTTTCAGACATCGCCTTCCGGGGGGTCGTTCCCTTCTCGCCCGCCATGGAACAACAGGTAGAGGTCGACGAGGTTTTCCGGCAGCTCGCGGACCATGGTTTCGCGCAGGGCCCGGTTCTTCCGCAGCTCCCGGGTCTCCGGCATGTCGATCAGGTCGGACTCGACCATGACCGGCAGCAACAGATGGGCGATCTCGGGATCGGCATCGTCGCCCAGCCAGGCCGGTTCGTTCAAAAAGACGCCTTCCATGAAACCGATGCACCAGGATTCGAGGCGTTCGTGGCCCGGGCGCAACGGACAGGGCAGGACCACCCGGCCGTTGCCGTAGAAGTCCTGGGCCAGACGCCCGTGCAACTGGCGGATCAGCTCGATGCAGCGTTCGCCCTGACCGGGCTCGGGGAAGTCGGGAGCGCCGTCGAAGACGGTGGACAGCCAGTCGCTGTCGGCGACTTCCGGTCCGGCCACCAGCGCGCACAGCAGCCCGTGGGTGGCCGCATAGTCGAGGGTATCGTCGCCGGCGAGCTCGTCGAGCAGCAGCATCAGGGCCTGTTCGTCGTCGTCGGTGAAATCCTTCATCGGTGCGGGATGTCCATGCGGGTCCGGCTCGATGCACGCGGGCGGTGATCGGCGACGGGACGCTGTTAAAGTGGCGTCCGGATTCTAGCAGTCCGGGAGGCATGTCGTCCGTGCAGCAACAGCATCCCGCCGGCCCGGACGGGGCGGAAATCCGCGTGGAAGTCGTGCGTTCGGCGCGGCGCCGGACGATGGCCATCCATGTCGATGCGCGCGGCGAGGTCGAGGTGCGGGTGCCCCTCTGGACCGGTCGCAGCGAGCTGGCCGGTTTTGTCGAGCGCAACCGGGATTGGATCCGTCGCAAGGTTGCCGAAGCGCAGGCGGCGCCTTTTTGGATACCGTGCTGGGCTGCCGGCGGCGAGTGGTACTGGCGGGGCGAGCGTCTGCGCCTGACGGCCGATGTCCGGGGGCGCGGATTGCTGTTGCCCGGGGAAATCCGCCTGCCGTTGCCACTCGAGGCCGACGCAGCGGCCTGGCGCGATGCAGTATTCGCCTGGCACCGCCGCGAGTCGGCCGTCCTGTTGACGGCCCGTGTGCAGGATCTGTTCGCCGCGCATGGCGGCAGCCATCGTTTGCGTACGGTGGCCTTCCGCTGGATGCGCGCGACCTGGGGAACCTGCGGCGGCCGGCGGGCCGCCGACGGTCGCCGCGACGTGGTGATCCGGCTCAATCCCTGGCTGGCGGCGCTGCCGCCGGTGCTCTCGGACGCCGTGTTGTTCCACGAGCTGGCTCATGTCGAGCACATGCATCACGGGCCCGGGTTCTACCGCCGCCTCGCGGCACTGGATCCGCAGTGGCGCGAGCACGATCGCGAACTGAAGGTCTGGGCGCGTCGACTGTTCCCCGTGCGGGAGCCTTGAGCCGGGCCTCCGGACAGCGTCGGCCGGTTCGCTCATCCCGACTGACCGATTCAATCAGTCGAGTGATCGAATCGGGCATTTGCCTGCCGATGCCTGCGTGCCAGCATCCGCCGCGTTGTCCGACTTCTCCATCCCGCCACATCCTTCCTTCACCGAACATTGCGCGCCATGGCTGCCAGCGCGGCGCGCGACATGCCTGCGAGGACCTCCCGACATGGCCGGCGATCAGCTGTTTGACCTGACCCTGACCGAAGAGCAGCGCATCACGCGCGAGAGCATGCGTCGCTTTGCGCAGGCCGAAATCCGTCCGATTGCGAAAAAGGCGGACCTTGCGGCAGCACTGCCCGATGGCTTCCTGCGCAAGAGTGCCGGGCTCGGCCTGGCGCTGTTGCCGATTCCGGAAGATTTCGGCGGCGCCGGCATGCCGCGTTCGCCGGTATCCAATGTACTGAACGCCGAAGACCTGGCCCATGGCGACTTCGCGATTGCGCTGGCTGCGCTGACGCCGCTCGGTTTCGTCAACACGATGATCGACCAGGGTACGAAAGCCCAGCAGGAAAAATACCTGACGGCGCTGGCCAGCGAGGATTTCATTCCGGCGACCGTGGCACTGATGGAGCCGCGGGCGACTTTCGTACCGGAAAAACTGCAGACCACGGCAGCACGGCAAGGCAACGGCTATGTGCTGAACGGCAGCAAGTCGATGGTCATCCTCGGCTCGACGGCGAAATACGTGCTGGTGGTGGCCGATGCCGGCAGCGAAGGCCCGCAGGCCTTCATCGTCGAGCAGGGCGCGGCGGGTGTGCGCTGGACGAAGGAAGAGCACATGGGACTCAAGCCGGTCGAAGTCAGCCGGATGCAGCTGGACAATGTACATGTCCCGGCGTCGGCGAAGCTCGGCGAAGGGGAAAAGTCCTTCAACCTGCAGCGCCTTGTCGATCTGGCGCGCCTCGGTACCTGCGCGCTGGCGGTCGGCACCTGCCAGGCCGTGCTCGACTACGTGGTGCCGTACGTCAATGAGCGGATTGCGTTCGGCGAACCGATTTCGCACCGTCAGGCCGTGGCCTTCATGGTGGCCAACATCGCGATCGAGCTCGACGGCATGCGCCTGCTGGTCTGGCGTGCGGCGGCACGCGCCGAACAGGGTCTCGATTTCCACAAGGAAGCGTATCTGGCACGCGTGCTGTGCGCGGAGAAAGCGATGGAAATCGGCACCAACGGCGTGCAGTTGCTCGGTGGCCACGGTTTCACCCGCGAGCATCCGGTGGAGCAGTGGTACCGCAACCTGCGTGCGGTAGGTGTTCTCGAAGGCGCGGCCATCGTCTGAGGCGGAAGGAGCATACGATCATGATCAATCTCGAACTCCCGCAGAAAGTCACCACCATGCAGCAGATGACCCGTGCCGCGGCACAGGGCATCCTGCGTCCCATTGCCCGCAAGTACGACAAGCTCGAGCACGCGGATTCGGTGCCGGAGCTGGCGCCGCTGGCGGCGATGATCTCCGGTCGCAGCGGCAACGCGATGGCGTCGGCCACGGCGGCCGGCAAGAAGGAAGAAGGCGTTCGCAATGCCAACAACATGATGGGCATCGTCAGCACCATGGAAATGGCCGGCGGCTGCTGCGGCCTGATGCTGTCGATTCCGGGCGTCGGCCTTGGCAACGCGGCGATTGCCGCCGTCGGCACCCCGGAGCAGAAGGAGAAGTGGGGCAAGAAATACTGCGCCATGGCGATCACCGAGCCGGGTACCGGCTCCGATTCCGCCAACGTGCAGACCACCGCGAAACTCGACGGCGATCACTGGGTGCTGAACGGCGAGAAGATTTTCTGTACGGCCGGCCAGCGCGGCGATGCGATCGTCGTCTGGGCGACGCTGGACAAGAGCAAGGGCAAGGCGGCGATCAAGTCGTTCATCGTCGAGCAGGGAACGCCGGGCCTGCACCTGGTGCGCGTCGAGCACAAGATGGGCCTGCGCATTTCCGATACCGCGGCGCTGCTGTTCGACAACTGCCGGATCCCGAAGGAGAACATCCTCGGTTCGCCGGAAATCGCCGATACCGAAGAGGCACGCAAGAAGGCGTTCGGCGGCGTGATGCAGACCTTCGACAACACCCGTCCGCAGGTGGCGGCGATGGGGCTGGGTGTTGCCCGCGCCGCGCTGGACATCACCTATGAAGTCCTGAAAAAGGAAGGCATCGAACTGAAGTACGAGGGCAGTGCCTGGAGCGTGTCGGCCATCGAGGCCGAGCTGTACCGGATGGAAGCCGATTACGAGGCCTCCCGTCTGCTGTCCCTGAAGGCGGCCTGGATGGCCGACAACGGCCAGCCGAATTCAAAGGAGGCGGCCATCTGCAAGGCCAAGGCCGGCCGTACCGGCAACTACGTGACGCTGCGTTGCGTGGAGTTGCTCGGCAATCTGGGCTACAGCGAAGAACTGCTGGTCGAGAAGTTCGCCCGCGACTCGAAGATCATCGACATCTTCGAAGGCACCCAGCAGATCCAGCAGCTCATCGTCGCTCGCCAGGTGCTGGGCCTGAGTTCCCGGGAACTCAAGTAGACAGACCTCGCCGAGGCAACCGGACGGGGCCTGCGGGCCCCGTTTCGTTTCGGGGCGGTCCGGCGGCAGCCGGTGCTATCCTGCGCTGCCCTGTCCCCGGAACCGTGTCGCGCTGCATGACCACCGCGCTGCAAAACCGTCATCCCGATCTGGTCCGCCAGTTCAGCGAGCAGGGATTCTTCCTGCGTCCCGGTGCTTTTGCTGCGGACCGGGTGCGCGCACTGAAGGCGGCGCTGCAGCGCGCCGTAGTCGCCGAAGCGCCCCTGCGCCGGCCGGCAGACGATCCGGCGCAGGTCGTCTGTTGTCCCTGGCATGACGACCTGTTCCTGCAGGTGTTGAGCGAGGGCGGCGTCTTTGCCGACGTCGATCGCCTGCTGGGGCCGGACTGCATCCTCTACAACTACAACAATTCCTGCATGCCGCCGGGCGCCGGCAATTTTTCCAGTCACATCCACGTGGAGCGCGGGTACAGCACGGGCAACTGGCTGGAAGGCGTCGGCGTGCTCGTGCTGCTGGACGACTTCACGATCGACAACGGGGCCAGCTGGTTCCTGCCGGGTTCCTGGCTGCGCGAACAGGCGCCGGCCGAAACGGAATTCCTGGCCGGGGCAGAGCGGCTGCTGGCACCGGCGGGCTCCCTGTTCTATTTCCATCCACACTTGTGGCACAGCGGCGGCATCAATCGCACGACGCAATCGCGGGAGGCGTTGTCGATCGGTTTCTGCCGGCCGCACTTAAAGCAGCGGATCGATTATCCGGCCCTGTTTGCCGCGCGGCGGCAGGATTTTCCGGCCGACGTCGTGCAGAAGCTCGGCTTTCTGGCGCAGCCGCCGCGCAGTGTCGACGCGTTCTACCGTCGCGGCGGCGGCTGGCGATCGGAAGAGTCGCCGGTCGGGGGATCTTCCGGATGAATGCGGAAGGCCCTGTCGCGGAGAAATTTCCGGAGAATTACCCGGAAGCCGTACGCTTCATGTTTTCCCATGCCGGGCCCGGGCTGTTGCTGGCCATATTGATTTCCGCCCTGGCGGCGAGGCCGATGCTGGGCGGGATCTCCTGGCGGGATGCCGTCATCGTGCTGCTCTTTGTCGGGTTGCGCGGCTTCATGGAATGGGGCCTGCACCGGTATGTGTTCAATGCCGCGCCCCTGCCGCTGCTGGGTGTTCGGCTGCACAACCCGATTTCGGTGATGCACGGCACGCACCATGCAAATCCGCGGCAGGCAGAGGCACTCTTTTTCGGCTGGAAGGGCGTCCTGCTGGTTCTCTTTCTCTCCCTGCTGACGTTGCTGCTGCTGTTCCGTGACGTCGGGCTGGCGGTTTCCGGATTGCTGGCGGTTGTCGTCAACCTGCTGCTGTACGAGTGGTTCCATCTCGTCGCCCATTCGTCGATAGCGCCGTCGTTTCCGCCGTTCCGGGCGGCCGTCCACAATCACCGTCGCCATCATTTTGTCGACGGGGATCATTCGTTCGGCGTGACCTCCATTCTCGCGGACCGGGTGCTCGGCACCTACCGCCACTCCTGAGCCGGGTGACGGCCATGGCATTCCGGACAGCGGAGATCGACGACGATGCGGTGGCCTTGTCCGTCCTGGGCGGGGAGATTGCGCGAACCAGTCCGTATGCGGGCCACCGCTGTTTCTCGCCTGCCGAACTGCAGGCGATCGCGGTCCGGGATGTTGCTGGACGCCTGCGCGACGCACCCCGGGTGGCCCGGGTGCTGCACGAGCGTGAGCGTGTGGCCGGGCTCGCCATTTGTTCGGCGCTTGCATGGGATTCCGGCTATTTCGGCATGCCCATGGCGCGGCTGGATTTCCACGGCGTGCCGGGTCTGGAAACGTCGGCGATTGCCGGGCTGCTCGAAGAGACGCTGGATGCTGCCGTTGCGCGCCATGGTTTCCGGCATGTCTGCTGTCGTGTCGGCGTGGACGATTACGCATTCTTCAATGCGGCCACGGCAGCGGGTTTCCGGCTGGTCGACGTACAGCGGGTTTACGTGGCCAGACGTAACCGGGCGAACACGACAGGGAGCCGGGCGTTGTTCCGGCCGCGTCCCTGCAGGCCGGAAGACCGGGCAGCACTGCTGGACCTGTTCGCGCAGGTCCGGTTCGAAACCCGCTATACCAGGGACGGCATGCTGCCGCGGGAAAAGACTGCGGGCATGTACCGGCAATGGATCGCGGGGATGATCGATGCGCCGACGACAGACCGGGAGATCCGGGTGCTCGAGCGCGAAGGAAGGATCGTCGCGGCCGGTGCCGGCCGTTATCTCGATTTTTCGCCGCAGGGCATTCCCGTCCGGATCATGACCGACGGGATATTTGCCGGCGACAGGGGTTTTTCCGGTGCCTACGTGGGCATCACGCGCGCGGTTGTCGAGGCGGGCTGGCAGCAGGGTTGCGTCGTGGCGGAGTTGAAGGTGTCGGCCGGCAACCGGCCTGCGAATCGTGTGCTGCAGCATCTGGGCTACGAAAATGTCGCCCAGTTCTACTCCCTGCATAAATCGTTCTGACGGCGTTGCCGGTAACGCCGGAACGCCAGCACTTCCTGTACGCGGCGGATGCCGGTACCGATACGGTGACGCAGCGTATAAGCCGATTTCCGGCCCGGCAGTTCGCGTACCCGTATGGGTACTTCATCCAGCCGGTCGCGCAACCGGTGATACGCATGCAGGCGCGGCGACGGGCAGCCGGCAGGCGTATCGAGCAGGCATGCCAGTGCGGAAGGGGTGAACGACACCATCGGGGTGTTCAGGTCGTGCAGCGGCAGTGCCAGCAGTTTCGCTGCGAAAACATTGAAGCGGGCGGTGAGCAGGCGCCGCAGGCGATGAATTCCCCGGCGTTCGATGCGCCAGCCGAACACGATCGCCGCGCCGGTCTCGTGTGCGGTGATGAACCGCGGCAGATCGGCCACGTTGTCGACCATGTCGGGGTCCATGACGATCACCGGCCCGCGGAGCGGATGTCCTGCGTGCAGTTGCTGCAGCCCCTGCATGAGTGTCGCCAGCTGCGGCAGTGGCACATCGGGTGTCAGCCAGCTGACCGCAAAAGGCAGGGGCTGCCGCAGGAAATCCGGAGCGCCGGCATGGGCGTGCAGCCCATCCACCACCATCCAGATGAGGCGCACAGGCAGGTCTGCTGCCTGTTGCGCAAGCGCACGGGAAAATTGCGCCATGACGTCGGCCGACGGATCGGCAGCAGTCAGTACCGTGAGTTCTTCCGGCATTGCTTTCAGGCGGACTCGCGCCCGGCTCGCGATTTCCGGCCGGGCGTCAGCAGGGCGCGGCCCTGTTCACATACGACCTGCCACAGGCGACCGAATACGAACAGCGAAGCATGGGCCACCGGCACGATCCCGTAATGCCGCAGCAGGCGAAGCATGCGCGGCGGATGCAGATAGAAACGCAGATACGCATAGGTGATCTTGGCATGCAGGTCGAAACCATAGGCGCGGCTGTACCAGGGTTCGAGCGAGTTGTAGTCGCCGCCGTCGATCTCTTCGCGCGCCAGGGTTTGCGTTGCCGTCGGCGACTCGCCCATGGCGAGGTCGTAGATCGGTGTGTTGTTCTGCGGCGTGACTGCCGACATCGAGGCGGTGGTCAGTGAGCTGCGGATTGCATAGCGGATGGTGGCTTCCATCTCCTCCGGCGTTTCGGTGGGGAACCCCAGCATGAACGCGCCGCGGGCAATCACGCCGCGCCGGGCAAACTCCTCGATGGCCCACTGGGCCTTTTCGATCTGCAAATGCTTTTCCACGAGCGTCTGCAGGCGCGGCGTCACGGTCTCGATGGCGATCGAGGCGGTGTAGGTGCCGCCGGCCACCATGGCCTCGATGGTTTCCTCGTCGAGGATGTCGCCGCGCAATCCGTTGGGGAAGGCGAAGAAGAGCTTCCCGGGCCAGCGCCGCGCAACCTCGCGCATGATGGTATGCACTCGCGGCTTGTGCAGGTTGAAGATGTCGTCGATGACGTGGAATTCGGTGACGCCGTGTTCCTCGTGGAGCAGCCGGATTTCCTCCAGCACCCGTTCCGGACTCTGGTATACGAAGCGCTTGGTGAATACGTCGTGGCAATAGCTGCACAGGTAGGGGCAGCCGCGCGAGGTGAACAGGTAGGCGTACTTGCGCTCGTCGACGTTGGGAATGATGCGTTTGCGGTCGCGTTTGCGGTAGCGCTCCAGATCAGCCATGTCCCAGGCCGGAACGGGGATGGCGTCGAGGTCGGTGATCAGGTCCTGCCGGTCGTTGCCGGCGATGCTGCCGTCAGCCTGCCGGTAGTTGAAACCGGGGATGTCGTTGCCCAGGGGCGTTCCGGAAAACTGCCGTTCCAGCGCCTGCAGAAAGGTGCGGTCGGCCGCGCCTTCGAACACCCAGTCGAAACGGCTTTCACGCAGCACCAGCGCCGATTGCCGCAGGGTGAAGGGGCCGCCGAGCACGGTGATGGCGTCCGGCCGCCACTGCTTGGCGATGCGCGCCAGGGCATAGCTGGCCGAGGCCTCGCAGTTGAGTGCCGAGACCGCAATGACATCGGGCCGGTATTCGTCGAGACGCGAGCCGAAGGTTTCCGGTGCGTCGTGGTACAGCTTCATGTCCCAGAAATGTATGGTGGCCAGCGGGCCGAAGTGCTGCCGCACACAGGCGATCAGCGTCAGCAGGCCCAGCGGCGGGCCATAGGTATCGTCGATGGTTTTCTGGTACGGCTTGACGAACAGGATGCGGAACGGGCGCGTTGCCGGGGTGGCGCCGCCGCGGATGTCGCCGTAGCGGCTGACCTGCACGCCGGGCTGGTTTTCCACGCGGATCTTCATGTCACAGGATCGCCGGTTTTGCCGCGCAGCCGGCGGCACGCCTGAACGATACTGGCCCGGCTTCGGGGCTGTCCACGACAGGGCGGGGGATGATGCGCCAGCGGGCCGGTTTCCGCCGGATGCCCCCGCGGCCGGAGGGTGGTCGGTGCTATCCTTGCGGCCCCTTTTGTGCCCTGTATCCGCCCATGGCCCGCTCAGGCTTCGAACAACAGGTCGTCTGGATCACCGGTGCCTCGTCCGGCATCGGCGCGGCGCTGGCCGAAGCGTTCAGCCGTCTGGGTGCCCGCGTGGTGCTCAGTGCGCGCCGGGTCGCTGAACTGGAAAAGGTGCGTGCCCGCTGCGAGCGGCCGGCCGATCATTTCGTGCTGCCGCTGGACATGGCCAGCGCCGATTTTGCCCAGTCGGTGGCTGACGTGCTGGCCCGTTACGGCCGCATCGACGTCCTGATCAACAACGCGGGCATTTCCCAGCGTTCACGGGTGGCGCAGACCGGACTCGACGTCGATCGCCGCATCATGGAAGTGAACTACTTCGGCGTGGTGGCATTGACCCGTGCCGTTCTGCCGGTGATGCAGCGGCAGGGTAGCGGCCACATCATCGTCGTATCGAGTCTGGTCGGCCTGATCAGCACCCCCATGCGTTCCACCTATGCGGCTTCCAAGCATGCGCTGCACGGTTTCTTCGAGGCGTTGCGCGCCGAGGAATACGACAACGGCATCCGGGTGCTGATGGTATGCCCGGGCTCCGTGCGCACGGAGGTGTCCGTGCACGCGCTGGCCGGCGATGGCAGCGAACACGGCGTGGTCGACGAGATGATCGGCAACGGCCTGGATCCCGCCGTTTGTGCCGACCGCATTCTTGCCGCGCTGAAGGCCGGCCGGGAGCAGGTACTGGTGTCCGGTCCCGAGCGTCTGGCCGTCACCCTGTACAAGATTCTGCCTTCCCTGTACCGGCGGCTGGTACGCCGGGCCAAAGTGACCTGAGGCTGTCGCGATGAGCGCCGTCGAGATGTTTTCCCCGCCTGAGCGGTCGAAAAAGGACAAGACCGGATTCAACAAGCTGCAGAAGCGGCTGCGCAGCGATGTCGGCAAGGCGATCATGGATTTCAACATGATCGAGGCGGGCGACAAGATCATGGTATGTCTGTCCGGCGGCAAGGACAGCTACACCATGCTCGACATCCTGCTGAACCTGCAGAAGCATGCGCCGGTCGATTTTTCGCTGGTCGCCGTGAACATGGACCAGAAGCAGCCCGGCTTTCCCGAACACGTGCTGCCGGAATACCTGACGGCGCTCGGTGTGCCGTTCCACGTCATCGAGCGCGACACCTACAGCATCGTCAAGGAAAAGACACCGGAAGGGAAAACCACCTGTGCGCTCTGTTCGCGGCTGCGGCGGGGCACCCTTTACGGTTATGCGGAAGAGATCGGTGCCACGAAGATTGCGCTCGGGCACCATCGTGAAGACATCATCGAGACCCTGTTCCTGAACATGTTCCATGGCGGCTCGCTCAAGGCCATGCCGCCGAAGCTGCGCTCCGACGACGGCAGGCACGTGGTGATCCGGCCGCTGGCCTACTGCGCCGAAGCGGATATCGCCGAATATGCGCAGCTGAAGGGTTTTCCCATCATTCCCTGCAATCTCTGCGGTTCGCAGGAAAATGCCCAGCGCAAGGTCATCAAGCAGATGCTGGCAACCTGGGACCGGCAGTTCCCCGGCCGTGTCGAGTCCATCTTCTCGGCCATTGCCAACGTGGCGCCGTCCCAGCTGGCAGATCGCCGGCTCTTCGACTTCGACCGTTTCGAGCGGCTGGCCGGCTCCGAGGGGGCCCGAATCCCGGTGGTCAACATCCTGGAGTGACGGCCGCCCCGGGCGCCGTCGATCCCGGATTTCCCACCGCCGGTCCCGTGGCCGCACGGACCGGGCCGCCGTTTCGGTAAATCGCCGCACCCCGGTCGTTCCGGCCGCCTAGACTTTCCCTCCGTGCAGTTCCCGCCGTTTGCGACGTTACTGCAAGTGCGGCGCGTAACTTGTTGTCGCTAAACGGCAAAGTTGGTACGTTAACCCCGAAAACAACAACCCCTACCGGCTGGCGACTGCCTTCCCGGTTCTGTCCGGAGTCCGCCCATGTTGCAGTGGCTGCAGCATTTCTCCATCCGCAGCAAGGTGCTGCTGATTGCCGGTACCGGCATCGGCCTGTTCGCCATCTACTACGCCTTCTCCTTTATCGGTTCTACCCACACGGCGGATCTGGTCACCCACATCCACCGGGTGAATTTCGCGACGATCGAATCGCTGGGCAGGAACGATCTCGAGATCGTCGACATCCGCGAAAAGTTCTACGCCGCGATCAACGAGGAAGACCAGGCCACGCTGGACGAGGCCACCCAGCTGGCGGCGCAGATGCGCCAGCGGATCGTCGGGCTGCCGAAGATCGATCCGGACATCAAGACCGATGCCGATGCGCTGCTGGGCAAGTTCGATGCCTATTTCGGTGCCGCTTCCGGGCTGGCGCACGGGATGCTCGACGGCAGCATCACGTCTGACCAGCTGTATGCCGAGATCACGCGCATGCGCGCGATGCTCGACGTGTTCATGGCCTCGCAGGCAGGCCTGCGCAAGCTGCAGGACGCCCAGTTCCACGAGAATCTCGAGGCCGCAGCCCGCTATACCGACCGGATGCGTCTGGTCGGACTGGGTATCGGTGCTGTCGGCATCCTGATCCTGGTCATTCTGTCCGTGGCGACCATCCGCGGCGTGACGGCGGCACTGGCCAATGCCATCCAGACGGCCGAACGCATCGCCGGCGGCGACTGGGATTTCGACATGGAAATCCGCTCGCGCGACGAGACCGGCAAACTGCTGCAGGCCATGGCCCACATGCGCGATGCGCTCAAGCGCAAGCGTGACGAGGACCGGCGGATCGAGCGCCGCAAGACCCAGCTGGCCGAACTCAACGACCGGATGCGCGGTGATCTGACCACCGACCAGCTGGCCAACAACGTACTGACCTATCTGGTGCAGGCACTGGAGGCGCAGGTCGGTGCGTTCTACATGTATGACGAGGAAGGCCGCAAGCTGCGTCTGGTGAGCAGTTACGCGTTCACCCGCCGCAAGAGCGTCACCAACGAGTACGGTCTGGGCGAGTCGCTGGTCGGACAGGCGGCACTCGAACAGAAGCAGATACTGCTCACCAATGTTCCGGACGGCTACATCACGGTCAGTTCCGGCCTGGGCGAAACGACGCCACGGCATGTCGCAGTGACGCCGATCGTCCACGACAAGGAGCTCAAGGCGGTGATCGAGGTTGCCGCCCTGCGTCCGTTTGCCGAAGACGACATGGCCCTGCTGGAGAGCGCGGTAGAGGCCATCGCGATATCCCTGAACACCGCGCAGTCGCGGGTCAAGCTGGCGTCGTTCGTCGACGAGCTGCAGGGCAAGACCGACGAACTCGAGCGTCAGAAAGTGGCACTGCACAAGGTGAACGAGGATCTTGAGCACCAGGCCATGGAGCTTTCGGCGTCGGAAGCCAAGCTGCAGGCCCAGCAGGAAGAGCTGCGGGCGACCAACGAAGAGCTGGAAGCACAGGCCCAGGCCTTGCGCGCCTCCGAAGAGAGCCTGCAGGCCCAGCAGGAAGAGCTGCGGGTCACCAACGAGGAGCTTGAAGAACAGGCGCGACTGCTCGCCGGACAGAAACAGGAGATGGCGCGCCAGAACGAGCAACTGGAACAGGCCAAGCTGATCCTGGAAGAGAAGAACAATGCGCTGGAGATGTCCAGCAAGTACAAGTCGGAGTTCCTGTCGACGATGTCGCACGAACTCCGGACGCCGCTGAACTCGATCCTGATCCTGTCCAACGCCCTGGCGGAAAACAAGAAGGGCAATCTGCTCGACAAGCAGATCGAGCACGCCCGGGTCATCCATTCTGCGGGCTCGGACCTGCTGTCGCTGATCAACGACATCCTGGACCTGTCGAAGGTCGAGTCCGGCAAGATGAGCCTGGTGATCGACGAGATCAACCTGCGCGAACTTTCCCAGCACATGATCCGCTCGTTCCGTCATGTAGCGGAAAACCGGGGCATTACCTTCGACGTCGACGTGATGGACCCGCTGCCGTCGGAAAACATTTTCACCGACCGTCAGCGCCTGGAGCAGGTGCTGCGGAACATGTTCTCCAATGCTTTCAAGTTCACCCACAAGGGCGGCGTCACTCTGACCATCCGCAAGCCGGATCCGGCCAAGCTGGCAGAAGGCAATTTGTTGGCGCGCATCGATGTCGACCGGATGGTGGCCTTCGAGGTCAGGGATACCGGCATCGGCATTCCGAAGGACAAGCAGCAGGTCATTTTTGAAGCCTTCCAGCAGGCCGATGGCACGACGTCCCGCAAATACGGCGGTACCGGCCTCGGCCTCACCATTTCGCGCGAGCTGTCGCATCTGCTCGGCGGCGAGATCCAGCTGGTGTCGGAGGAGAACCAGGGGTCTACGTTCATTATCTACGTGCCGGTCGGTGATGCCGACCAGGTGCAGAAGGACGAGGAAGCCGGCTCATTCGAAGCCCGGCTGGCGGCGCTGGCCCAGCAGTACGAAAAGGCCGAGAAGAAGAACGATGCCGCTGCTGCCGGTGCGGCAGGCGAGGGCGGGGGCGAAGAGCAGTTCACGGTGAAGGAAAAGACCGTGCTGATTGTCGAGGACGATGCCGATTTTGCGAAAATCCTCGGGCAGCTGGCCGAAGACTACGGACTGGAAAGCGTGGTCTGCGAGGACGGTGAGAGCGGTCTGGAATACGCGCGCAAGTATCGTCCGAGCGCCATCATCCTCGACGTCGGCCTGCCGGGCATCAGCGGCTGGGACGTGATGGAGAAGCTGAAGGACGATCCGCGTACCCGCGGCATCCCGGTGCACTTCCTGTCCGGCGACGACCAGCGCGGCAAGGCGCTGAAGATGGGAGCCATCGACTTCCTGACCAAGCCGGTCAACAAGGACCAGATCGTCAATGCGTTCCACAAGATCGAGGGGGCCATCAGCAAGAACGTACGCAAGCTGCTGGTAGTCGAGGACAACGAGCATGCGCATGCCGGCCTGCGCGAACTTTTCGACCAGAAAGGCGTCGAGATCAAGCTGGTGTCCACTGGCGAAGAGGCCTTTGCGGCACTGCGCGGCGACGTGTTCGACTGCATGATCCTCGACCTGACCCTGCCGGACATCAACGGTCTTGAGTTGCTCGAGCGTCTGCATGCGGACGAGTCGGCCTCGGCCATGCCGGTCATTGTCTATACCGGCAAGGACCTGACCCGGGAAGAGGACCAGCAGCTGCGCAAGTACGCCGACCGGATCATTCTCAAGACCGAGCGTTCGGCCGAGCGACTGTTGAACGAGGCCTCGCTGTTCCTGCACTGGCTGGAGGCCAATCTCCCGACCGGTGGTGTCGGCAAGAAGGTGGACAAGGTCGATCACCGGGAAAGCATTTTTGCCGGCAAGAAGGTCCTGGTCGTCGACGACGACATGCGCAACATCTATGCGATGTCCGCTTCGCTGGAGGAAATGGGCTTCGAGATCACGATTGCCAACAACGGCGTCGAGGCGCTGGAAGCAGTCGGACAGAATCCGGATTTCGATCTTGTCCTGATGGACATCATGATGCCGGAAATGGATGGTTACGAAGCGATGCGCCGCATACGGGCACAGGAGCAGTTCAAGTCGCTGCCGATGATCGCGCTCACCGCCAAGGCCATGAAGGAGGATCGGGCGAAGTGTATTGAGGCGGGAGCCAACGATTACTGCTCCAAGCCGGTCGACATGGAAAAACTGACCGCGCTGATGCGCGTCTGGCTGCACAAGGCCTGAGGCGACCATGTCGGAGCGCGTGAGCGTCATCAGCGACGAGGAGCTGGACCGCCAGGACACAGAGCTCAAGCTGCTGCTGGAGGCCATTTACCTGATGTACGGCTACGACTTCCGGGCCTACAGCAAGGCGTCGGTCAAGCGCCGGGTGCAGCACCGGATGGGGATGTCGGGTCTGAAGAACATTTCGCAGATGATCGAGAAGGTGGTGCACGACCGCGAGTTCTTCGTGCTGCTGCTGAACGACATGACGGTCAACGTCACCGAGATGTTCCGCGACCCCTGGTTCTACAAGACCTTCCGGGACGAGGTGATCCCGCTGCTGCGGACCTACCCGTTCATCAAGATCTGGCATGCCGGCAGCTCGACGGGCGAGGAAATCTATTCGATGGCCATCCTCCTGACCGAGGAGGGCTTGTACGACCGTACCCAGATATACGCCACGGACATCGACAAGGTGGTGCTGGACAAGGCCCGCAAGGGGATCTACCCCCTGGCCTCGTTCAAGCAGTACAGCGAGAACTACCTCAAGGCAGGCGGCAAGGCGCAGCTGTCAAACTACTACACCGCCAAGTACGACAGCGTGATCATGGACCAGCGGCTGAAGAAGAACATCGTGTTCGCCGACCACGATCTGGCTACCGACCAGGTCTTCGGTGAGATGCAGGTGGTGGTGTGCCGCAACGTGATCATCTATTTCGACCGTGAGCTCCAGCGCCGGGTGTTCACGTTGTTCCGCGACAGTCTGGACCTGGGCGGGATCCTCTGTCTCGGCAGCAAGGAAACCATGCGTTTCTCCGGTTGTGAGGAGGAATTCGAGGTGCTGTCGAGGGAGTCCCGCATATACCGCAAGAAAACACGAACCTGAGTTGCAGTCATGAGCGAAGCCACACAAGGTGACGAAATCATCCAGACCATCCTGATGGTGGATGACACGCCGGAAAACCTGTACTCGCTGGAGGCGATCCTCGAGGCGCCGGGCCGGAGCCTGGTCAAGGCCAATTCCGGTCCGGAAGCACTCAAGGTCCTGCTGAAATCCGATGTATCGCTGGTCCTGCTCGACGTGCAGATGCCGGGCATGGACGGTTTCGAGGTTGCCGAGATCATGCGCAGCAACCCAAAGACCAAGAACGTGCCGATCGTCTTCGTCACGGCGATCAACAAGGACCAGAAGTACGTGTTCAAGGGATACCAAGCCGGCGCGGTTGATTACCTGTTCAAGCCGCTCGATCCGGTGATCCTGGCCAGCAAGATCGATTTCTTTCTTTCTCTCGACAAGCAGCGCCGCGAACTGGAGCGGAAGATCCGCGAGGCGCAACAGCATCGTGCCGCCTACGAGCGGGAAAAAACGACGCGTGTTTCCGCCATCAACCCGCCGCCATCGAATCCCGACAAGCAGTAAACGGCGATGGGGTCAAAGGTCGGTATCGATGCCGTGGTAATCGGTGCTTCGTGGGGAGGGCTGGGTGCAGTGACATCCGTATTGTCGAAAGTGCCTTGGCGCATCAATGCTTCCATCGTCCTGTGCCAGCACCAGTATCCACACGCCATCAGCACGCTCTCGCAGGTGTTGCGCGGCCGCACCAAACTCAAGGTGATGGAGGTCGAGGACAAACTGCCGCTGGAACCCGGCGTCCTTTATGTCTGCCCGCCGAATTACCACACGCTCATCGAGCGCGACCACACGTTTGCGCTGAACATCGATCCGGCCGTGATGTATTGCCGGCCGGCGATCGATGTGCTGTTTGAAACCGCTGCCGAAGCCTACGGCGACCGCCTCGCGGGCATCGTCCTGACCGGTGCCAACGAGGATGGTGCCGACGGCTTGTTCCATGTGGCCCGCTGCGGCGGAATGCCCATCGTCCAGAAGCCGGCTACTGCCGAAGTGCCGATCATGCCGGAGGCCGCCTTGCGGCGCGTACCCTGGGCCCATGTCATGACGCTGGGCGAGATCGGCGATTTCGTGGCGAGCCTGGCGGCAGCGTGAGCGCATGACGATGCAGACGCCATCCTCCGTATCCCTGCAGACGATCCTGCTGGTCGATGACCGGCCGGAGAACCTGATCGCGCTCGAAGCCCTGCTCGAGTCGCCCGAACGCCGCCTGCTGAAGGCCGCCAACGGCAACGAGGCGCTGACGATGGCGCTGAAGAACGATATCTCGCTGATCCTGCTCGATGTCCAGATGCCGGACATGGACGGTTTCGAGGTGGCGGAGTTGTTGCGCCGCAATGCCAAGACCAGACAGGTCCCGTTGATTTTCTGCACGGCCATCAGCAAGGAGAAAAAATACATTTCGCGCGGCTTTGATGCCGGTGCTGCCGATTACCTGTTCAAGCCCATCGATCCGGATCTGCTCACCGCCAAGGTCCGGGTCTTCCTCGACCTCGACATGCAGCGGCGCAAGCTGCAGCAGACGCTGCTGCAACTGCACCGGGTGCAGCAGGAAAACGAGCGGCTGCTGCGGGCCATGGGCGAAGGCGTCATGGGCGTCGACAAGAACGGCCTGATCACGTCCGCCAATCCGGCAGCAGCCACCCTGCTGGGCATCGAGGCCGGCCGGCTGGTCGGTGAGCGGCTGGACAAGCTGGTGTTCCTTGATGCCACCGGCCGTCTGCTGTGGACCTGGGCGGAATCGCCGCTGCTGCGTACGGTCGCCCAGGGCGAGCCGTTCCAGACGACGGAAACCTTTTGTCGTCACGATGGCGCCGGCGTTGCCGTG
Organism: Pseudomonadota bacterium; assembly: GCA_049323295.1. Lineage (GTDB taxonomy): Bacteria > Pseudomonadota > Gammaproteobacteria > Pseudomonadales > JADFDG01 > JADFDG01. The sequence continues at coordinate 269,564 of JBMOON010000026.1, read as the reverse complement.
GAAATCACGGCGACGGCGATGAACGACCGCGACAAGCCTTTCTCCGGTGCCGTGCTGGTGATCCGCGAGGGCGCGCGCGAGCGGTCGCAGCAGGCGGTGCAGGAGCGACGCCGGCATCCGCGCCGCAGGCTGTCCACCGAGCTGACCGTGTTCGACCGCTCCACGGGCAGTAATGTCGGGCGTCTGGCCAATCTTTCCGAGGGTGGCGTGCGGCTGGTCGTGAAGAAGGGTTTTGCCGCCGGCCAGCGCTTCACCTTCAGTCTGGTACTGCCGCAGATGATCCGCGGCAGTACGACCATGAGCTTCGATGCCGTGGCGGTCTGGTCGGAGTCGGTGGCCCAGCACAACGGCGATATCCTGGCCGGCTTCCGTTTCGTCGACCTCAAGCCGGAATCACTGGAACTGGTCCGTTACCTGATCGAGAAATACTGAGCCACCGGAATCATCGTTCATGGAAGAGCGCCCACAGAAAATCCTCTGCGTCGACGACCAGGCAGCCAACCTGCTGGCCCTCGAGGCGCTCATCGATCTGCCCGGCGTGGCTTTGCTGAAAGCCGGTTCCGGTGCGGAAGCCCTGGAGCTGCTGCTGGAGAACGATGACATCGCGCTGGCCCTGCTCGATGTCCAGATGGCGGAAATGGATGGCTACGAGGTCGCCGAATTGATGCGGCGGCATCGTCGTTCGCGGCGCATCCCGATCATTTTCATCACGGCCATCAACAAGGACATCCGGCACGTCTTCCAGGGCTATGAGGCGGGTGCCGTCGACTACATCTTCAAGCCGGTCGAGCCAAGGATCCTGCTGTCGAAGATCGGTTTTTTCCTCGAGCTGGACCGGAAGACCCGGCAACTGGAGGACGCGCTGCAGGAGGTGCGCAGTCTCAAGGAACACACCGATGCGCTGATGCGCAGCGTGGGCGAGGGCATCGTCGGCGTCAGCCGCGAGGGTTTGATCACGTTCGCGAATCCGGCAGCGGCTTCGCTGCTCGGCCGCACGACCAACGAGCTGGTCGGCCGGCGCGTGGTCGATTTCATCGAGTTCTGGGAAGCATCGCCCGGCATGCGCTGGGAAGAAACGCCGCTGTGGCGCGCCTGCATGTCGAGCACCCTGTCGCTGCACGGCATGTCCGGCTGGCTGATCCGTCCGGAAGGAGAGCGCTCGGCGGCGGAAATCACCGCGTCGGCCGTGCGTGACGAGCACGGTGTGCTGTCGGGAGCGGCCCTGGTTTTCCAGGATGTCAGTCAGCGTCGCGAGTACGAGCAGAAACTGATCCGGCTTGCCGAATACGACACGCTAACCGGTCTGGCCAACCGTTATCTCTGCCTCAACATCATGGGGCAGGCGACGGCGCGGGCGCAGCGTGCCGGTTACAGCGTGGGCGTGCTCTTTCTCGATCTCGACCGTTTCAAGCAGGTCAATGACACGCTCGGACACCAGGCCGGCGACGAGTTGCTGCGCGAAGTGGCACAGCGGCTGCGCACCTGTGTGCGCGAAGGCGATACGGTGTGCCGCCTCGGGGGCGACGAGTTCGTGATCATCGTCGAGGGCCTGCATGCCGGAAAGCATGCGGCATCGGTGGCCGACAAGGTGATCCGCGCATTGTCGGAGCCGTTCACCGTGCGTGGCACCCTCCAGTTCGTGGGCGCCAGCATCGGCATCGTCACGTTCCCGGACACCGAGGGAGATCCCAACACCTTGTTGCGCTGTGCCGACATCGCGATGTACCAGGCCAAGCAGCGCGGCCGCAACAATTTCCAGTTCTTCACCGCGCACATGCAGGAAGAAGTGTTGCGTGCACAGCAACTGGAGATCGACCTGCGGCGGGCGATCGATGCCGGTGAGTTCGAGCTCTGGTACCAGCCGCAGTTCGATGCCAGGAGCGGGGCCATCTGCGGGCTGGAGGCGCTGGCCCGCTGGCGGACGCCGGACGGCCGTCTGCTCGAACCGTCGGAATTCATTCCGCGTGCCGAGGAAACGGGACTCATCGTCGAACTCGGCGAATGGGTGCTGCGCGAGGCGGCGGAGCAGGCATCCCGCTGGCACCGCAGCGGGATGCTCGACGTGCCGGTCGCCGTTTCGGTCAACCTGTCGATCCGCCAGGTGCGCGGCCGCAGCGTCCTGGAGACGGTGCGCGACATCCTGGGCCGGCTCGACCTCCGGCCCGACCAGCTCATGCTGGAAATCACCGAGCACATGGTGCTGGACGAGCCGGATGCCATGTTGTCCCTGATGGCCGAGATCCGCGAGCTGGGCGTCCGCATCGCGCTCGACGATTTCGGCGTCGGCTATTCCTCGTTCAGCCACCTGCGCCGGATGCCGATCGATGCCCTGAAAATCGACCGGACCTTCGTCGAGGACGTCGGCAATTCGGCCCGGACCCGGGATATCGTGCGGGCGATCACTGCCCTGGGCCACAACCTGGGCATCCAGGTGATCGGCGAGGCGGTGGAGACCGCGGTCCAGCGGGATGCCCTGTGCATGCTGGGTGTCGATGCGCTGCAGGGCTATTGCCTGTGCCGGCCGCTGACGGCGACCCAGCTGGAAGCGGAAATTCCCCGTTTACGCAATCAAACTTTCCCGCCCTGACGTGGTCCATATAGACTGCGGGCGCCTTTTCCGGCGGCACTTTTCCCTTGCATGACAGGCGGTTGGTAGCCTTTCCATGAGTTCCTCACTTGTCCGGGGCGACGATGCCCCGCCGGAATCCGCGGCCGGACGTCCGGTCCGCCTTCCTTTCGGCTTCGCCAAGCGCCACGGCGTACTCGTCGACCGCTGGCTCGACGACACGGCCTGCCTGCTGGTCCGCGACGGTGCGTCGCTGACGGCCCTGGCCGAGGCCCGTCGTTTCCTCCAGCGGCCGATCCGCATCGAGCGGGTGGCGGCCGACGAGTTCGTGGCGCGCCTCGGCGCCGCCTACCAGTCGGATTCCTCGGATGCGATGCAGGTGGTTGAAGGCCTCGGCGACACCCTGGACCTGGCCAGCCTCGCCGAATCGGTTCCGCAGACCGAAGACCTGATGGAGCAGGAGGACGACGCTCCGATCATCCGCCTGATCAATGCACTGCTCACCGAGGCGGTGCGCAGCAATGCATCCGACATCCACATCGAGACCTACGAAAAACGTCTCGTCGTACGCATGCGGGTCGACGGCGTGTTGCGCGAAGTCGTGCAGCCGCGTCGCGAACTGGCGCCGTTGCTGGTGTCCCGCATCAAGGTCATGGCACGCCTGGACATCGCCGAAAAACGCGTGCCGCAGGACGGCCGCATTTCGGTGCGCCTCGCCGGCCGCGAAGTCGACGTCCGGGTTTCCACCATGCCGTCGTCGAACGGCGAGCGGGTGGTGCTGCGTCTGCTCGACAAGAAGGCCGGCCGCCTCGATCTCTCGCAGCTCGGCACCGATCCGCGCACGCTGGAAGCGCTGGACGAACTGATCCACAAGCCGCACGGCATCATCCTGGTCACCGGCCCGACGGGCTCGGGGAAGACGACGACGCTCTATGCCGCGCTGGGCCGGCTCAACGACCGTTCGCGCAATATCCTGACGGTGGAAGACCCGATCGAATACCAGATCGACGGCATCGGCCAGACGCAGGTGAACACGAAGGTCGAGATGACCTTTGCCCGTGGCCTGCGCGCCATCCTGCGCCAGGACCCGGACGTGGTGATGGTCGGCGAGATCCGCGACCTCGAAACGGCGGAGATCGCCGTGCAGGCTTCGCTGACCGGCCACCTGGTGTTGTCGACCCTGCACACCAATACCGCCGTCGGTGCGGTCACCCGTCTGCACGACATGGGCATCGAACCGTTCCTGCTGTCGTCGTCGCTGCTCGGCGTGATCGCCCAGCGCCTGGTGCGTGTGCTGTGCGACAGCTGCAAGGAACCCTATAGGCCCGACGAGAAGGAATGTGCGCTGTTCGGGCTGGCGCCGTCCGCCGACCACCGTTTCTTCCATGCGCGCGGCTGCGCGGACTGCAACCACCAGGGCTACCGCGGCCGTACCGGCATCTACGAGGTGGTGATCGTCGATCATGAAATGCGTTCGCTGATCCACGGCAACGCGGCGGAAATCGCGCTGGAAGAACATGCGCGCCGCAGTACGCCCGGTATCCGTCACGACGGTCTGCGCAACATCCTGTCCGGCCGTACGACGGTCGAGGAAGTGCTGCGCGTGACCCAGGAAGACTGAGCGCATGGCAGCGTTTGTCTACGAGGCGCTCGACGAGGGCGGCAAGAAACGCAGCGGCGTGCTGGAGGGCGACAGCGCCCGCCAGATCCGGCAGCAATTGCGCGACAAGGGCTGGACGCCGCTGACGGTCGAGGCCAGTGTCGAGAAAGAGCGCCGCGAGGCGAGGTCGACCTTGTTCACCCGTTCGATCAGTGCCGCCGACCTGGCACTGGTCACCCGCCAGCTTGCCACCCTGATCCATGCCGGGCTGCCGGTGGAAGAGGCACTACGCGCCGTGGCGCGCCAGAGTGAGAAGCAGCGCATTTCCAGCATGATGCTGGCGGTGCGCGCCAAGGTGGTCGAGGGGCACACGCTGGCCTGGGCGCTGGAGCAGTTTCCTGGTTCGTTTCCCGAGCTGTACCGCTCGACGGTGGCGGCCGGCGAAAAATCCGGCCATCTCGATCTGGTGTTGGAACAGCTTGCCGACTACACCGAGCGGCGCTACGACCTGCTGCGCACCATACGCGGTGCGCTGATCTATCCGATCATCCTGGTGCTGTTCTCGGTACTCATCGTCGGCGTCCTGCTCACCGTCGCGGTGCCGAAAATCGTCGCCGTGTTCGAACGCACGCATCAGGCGTTGCCGTTGCCGACTCAGGTGTTGATCGCCGTCAGCGAGTTCGCCCAGCAGTGGTGGTGGCTGATCCTCCTGCTCGTGGTCGGTGGCCTGATGGCGTTTTCCCGTGCGCTGCGCCGGGAAGCGTTTCGCCGCAAGGTCGATGCCTTCCTGCTGCGGGCGCCGATCGTGCGCCGGCTGGTGCGTGGCGCCGACGCTGCACGTTTCGCCAGCACCCTGAGCATTCTCACCGCGAGCGGCGTGCCGCTGGTGGACGCGCTGCGCATTGCCGGGCAGGTGACGACGAACCTGTGCATCCGCGACGCAGTGAAGCAGGCGTCGGTGAAAGTGCAAGAGGGCGCCAGCCTGCACCGTTCGCTGGACCAGGGCGGTTATTTCCCGCCGATGATGATCCAGATGATTGCCAGCGGCGAAAGTTCCGGCGAACTGGACACCATGCTGTCGCGTGCGGCGCAATCGCAGGAAAAGGACCTGCAGGTCATGATCGGTGCGTTCCTCGCGCTGTTCGGCCCGCTGGTTCTGGTGCTGATGGCGGTACTGGTATTCGGCATCGTCATTTCGATGCTGTTGCCCATCATGAACATGAGCAATCTGGTCGGTTGACCACGGGAGAAGAGTCCATGCAAGGCAAGCAACAGGGTCGACGCCAGCGGGGTTTCACGCTGATCGAAATCATGGTGGTGGTGGTGATCATCGGTATCCTCGCGGCGCTGGTCGGCCCGAACATTCTCGGCAAGACCGATCAGGCGCGGGTGACGGCGGCGAAGGTCGAGCTGAAAAAACTTCGCGAAGCGATCGAGCTCTACAAGATGGAAAACTATCGCTATCCGACCACCGACCAGGGGCTGGAAGCGTTGGTGAAGCAATCGCCGGAAGTGAAGAACTGGCCGCAGGGCGGCTATCTGGGCAGCAACGAAGTGCCGCTCGATCCCTGGGGCAATCCCTACCTCTACATCGCGCCCGGCACCGACATGCCCTACGACCTGGTTTCGCTGGGCGCCGACGGCAAGGAAGGCGGCGAGGGCAACGACGCCGATCTCGACGCGTTCGGCCAGTGACGTCGTAGCGGATTCCACCCATGCAGCACGCCATGAGACCGGAACGGGGATTCACCCTGCTGGAGATCATGGCGGTGATGCTGATCATCGCGATCATTGCCGCGATCGCCACCCCAAATCTGTTCGCCGCGCGTTCGCGCGGCACGGACCTTGAGCGCGAAGCAGCGGCGCTTGCCGCGCGCATCCGCGTCGCGCAGGACGACGCCATGCTGTACGGCCACGAATACGGCGTGGTGTTCACCGCCGAGGGTTACCGTTTCGTGCGCTGGGACGCGAAGGGCAATCGTTTCCGCAGCATCGTCGCCGGTGCCGGCTGGACGCGACGTCAACTGGAGAACGGGGTGCGTGTCAGTGCGGTGGCGAACAGCGGCGATCCGATCCTCGTGTTGCCGGAACCGACGGAGGAAGACGCCGGCGACGACACGGCCGCCGGCGAAAATACGTCGGCGGAAGACGAATCTGCCTGGCAGCCGTCGGTGTTCGTACTGTCCAGCGGCGAAGTCACGCCGTTTACTGCCGTGTTCAGCGCCGAGGGTGCGGAAAGACCGCTGGAACTGCGCATCGATCCGCTGGGCAACCGTTTGTATGCGGCGGATGAAAAGCCGGTACCGCAAAGCGCAGGCGGAGGCGTTCCTGATGCCGGCTGATGTGCGCGGATTCACCCTGATCGAAGTGATGGTGGCGCTGGTGGTGTTCGTTGCTGTCGCGCTCGCGCTCGACAGCATGATGGGCGCCAACGTCAACAGCCAGATCCGCTTCGAGGAAAAAACGCTGGCGACCTGGGTGGCATCGAACAAGCTGGTCGAAATGCAGGTGTACCAGAAATGGCCGGAGAACGGTCGCCAGGACGACGAATCGGATTTCGGCGGTCGTCCCTGGTTCGTGCGCACGGAAGTGACGAACGGGCCGTTTCCGGATACGCGGCGGGTCGATATTTCCGTCGGGCCGAAACCGGACGGCATGCTGGAAGACAAGCGCTCGGTCGCCACCCTGACCGCATTGCTGAGTCGTCCGGAAACGCCGCCGCCGGTGGCACCGGCAGGCGGCACGCCATGAAGCATTCCATGACGCGGAAAAAATCACGGCGACAGGCTGCGCAGCGCGGTTTCACGCTGCTGGAAATCCTCGCCGCGGTGGCGATCCTAGCGCTGATCGGCACCGCCGCATCGATGATCTTCGTGCAGGCGCTCGACAACCGCGAGCGGGTCGGCGAGCGTGCCGAGGCGCTGGCCGGACTGCAGCGGGCCTTCCTCTTCATGCAGCGCGATTTCGAGCAGACCGTGCCGCGCGGTGCCCGCGACGAACTGGGCGATGCCCAGTCCAGCCCGATGACGACCCGTGAAGGCGCGGTGGAGCTCACCCGCACCGGCTGGATCAATCCGCTGCAGACACGCCAGCGCAGTACCCTGCAGCGCGTGCGCTACCGGCTGGAGGATGGCCGGCTGTGGCGCGAGTACTGGGATCATCCCGACCGGTTGGCCGGCAGCGAGCCGGTGTCGTCGGTGCTGCTCGACGATGTGTTGTCGTTCCGGGTGGAGTTCCTGTTCCGGCCGGAGGAGGGCGGCAAGGAAACCGGTGAATACACCTGGCACGACAGCTGGCCGCTGGACGACGATCTGGAGCGTGCGCCGGCCTACCGGCGGGCGCCGCTGGCGGTCAGCGTCGAAATCGAAACCCGTCGTTTCGGGACGCTGAAACGTTTCTTCCGGATGACGGCCAACCCGCATGCGAGGGAAACCTGATGCGTGCGCAACGTGTGCCGCGCCGGCTGCGCGGCGTCGCGCTGGTGATGATGATGCTTCTGCTGTCGATGGCGGTGATTCTCGCCGCGCAGGTGATGGAGCGTCTGGAGCAGGACCGGGCACGTACCGAAAACGTGCTGTTGCAGGAGCAGATGTACGCCTATCTGCTGTCGGCGGAAGCGCTGGGCGTGCGTGCCCTGGCCGGCGATCTGGTGAAGGACCGCCAGGACCGGGCGGAAACCGACGCCTGCGACGAGCAGGACTGGGCGCAATCCATCGGTCCGCTGCCCTGGGACAACGGTGTTTTCCAGGTCTCCATGCAGGACCTGCAGGGGCGTTTCAACCTGAACAATCTGGTGGTCAGCAACGAGGACGGCGAACGCAGCATCGACCGCGTGCAGGCCGAGCGCCTCAAGCGCCTGCTGCGTAGCACCCTGCCCGAGGACGTGGCGGCGGAAGCTGCCGAGGCACTGACCGAGGAAGCGGCCGACTGGACCGACAGCAACACGCTGGTGGACGGCCTGGGTGGCGCAGAGGATACCGAGTACGAGGCCTGGCGCACCGGGAACCAGCCGTTCGGGGCGGTTTCCGAGTTGCGGGCGCTGCGCTCGGCGACCCGCGAACAGTGGCTGGAGACGGATGATAAGCCGTTGTTCAGCCGTTATATTACGGTGCTGCCCGAGGGTACGAAGATCAACGTGAACACCGCACCGGTTGAAGTCCTGCAGGCGCTGCTGCCGACCCTCGGCTCGGGCGGCGCCGAAGCCATCGTCAGTCAGCGTACCGCCAAACCGTTCGCCACGGTCGACGACGTGCTGGCCCTGCCGGCCCTGTCGTCGCTGGCCGATGCCGCCCGCAACGAGTTCAAGGCAGCCATTGCCGTCAACAGCGATTATTTCCAGGTCGTGTCGCAGGTGCGCATCGACGGCCGTACGGCGCGTCTGGTCAGCCAGGTCTACCGTCCGCGCCAGGAAGGCATGGCGCGCGTGATCATGCGCGATCTCGGTGACGCTTTCAGCGAGCCGGAAGAGGCCTGTAATCCCGGCACCGCGACGGAAGCGGCCGACGATAGTGGCGCCGGAGGTGCCGGATGAGCGTGCGCTGGCTGATACGGATGCCGGACAAGCCGGCGGCCGAGTGGTCCTGGCTGGAAACCGGCGGGCCGTTGCCCGGCGAGACCGTGCAGGGCGATCTGGCGCAGCTGTTCGCCGCCGTGGCGGCTGCGCCGGGCCATCCCGTCACGTTGCTCTTGCCTTCGGATCGCGTGCTGACGATGCCGGTGGCGGTGCCCGTGCGGCAGCAGCGGCAGATGCAACAGGCATTTCCGTTCCTGGTGGAAGAAAATCTCGCCGGTGAAGTCGAGCACTGCCATGTCGTCGCCGGTCTGCGCATCGATGCCCGGCGGCTGCAACTGGCGGCCGTCGATCGTCGCTGGTTTGCCGCGCTGCTGGCCGAGCTGCGCGCCGGCGGCATCGATCCGGTCACGGTCAGCAGTGAAGCGCTGGTGCTGACGGCGCCGGAGCGGGGCGTGGTGTTGCTGCTCGACGGCGCGGCCAGCCTGTTGGCCACTGCCGACGGACAGACGCTGATGTTCGATCAGGCCGACGCCGCGGCGCTGCCGGGCGGCATGCCGGCCGGCGAGGGCGGCAACGCCCGCATCCTGTTGGGAATGCAGGGCGATGTTGTCGCCGCGCGCGCCCTGGAAAGCGAGTGGCTCGCAGCCGGTGCGCAGCAGGTCGCGATCGACGAAGCGCCGCGCGAACGGCTGGCGATACTGGCAGAAGAGCTGGCGCGGCGTGCGCCGGTCAACCTGCGGCAGGGCGAATTCGCCCATGCCGGGGAGACGACGTTTTCGCTCGGTTTCGACTGGCGGCCGCTGGCCTGGATGGCGGCATGCTGGGCCGTACTTGCACTCGGTTACCAGGCGGCCGTCGGCATTACCCACGATCGCGCGGCCCGTGCCGTGCACGAGGCACAGGTGACACTGTACCGACAGGTCTTTCCCGGCGCGAAAAACGTGCCGAATCCCCGTGCGCAGATGACAAACCAGTTGCGCAGTGGCGGCGGTGGCGCGTCGTTCACCGCACTGGTTGCGCAGACTTCGGAAACGCTTGCGGCCCTGGAAAAAACCGGCGTCTCGCCGGCCGGCGAGACGCACTACCGACCGCGTACGCTGGCCTGGGATGCAGAGCAGGGACAACTGCGGGTCGATATCGTCGCCCGCGGCCTCGAGGATCTCGAACGATTGCGGCAGGCACTGGAAAAACGCGGGCTCGCCGTCGACATCGGTTCCGGCGTGTCGCAGGACGGCGGGTACAAGGCACGGCTGAATATCGCACCGGCGGCGCCGCTGGCCGGGGGTGTGCCGTGAGTGGTCTGTCCGCTGCCCTGTCGGCCCGGCTGGCGCCGCTGCAGTCCCGCTGGCGTGAACTGCCAACCCGCGATCGCCGTGCACTGACGGTGCTCGGGTTGGCGCTGGCCGCAGCGGTCTGCTGGTTTGCGGTGGTCGTGCCGGTGACCGACTACGCACAATCGGCACGCGATGATCTGCAGACCGCACGCGAGGATCTGGGCTGGATGCAGGCCAATGCCGTGCGGGCGCGCCAGGCGTCCGCGCACCGTGGCCTTGAGGCCGGGCAGTCGCTGCTGTCGGCCGTCAATGCCAGCGCACAGCAGGCCGGCCTCAATCTGCAGCGCTTCGAGCCGGATGGTGAGCAACGCGTGCGCGTGACGCTGGAGAACGCCGTGTTCACCGATGTCATGCGCTGGATCGTCGACCTCGAACGCCGCTACGGCCTGCGCGTCGAACACTTCAATGCCGATGTCCAGTCCCAGCCGGGCCTGGCGAATATCCGGCTGACGCTGGGAGCGCCGCCCTGATGTGTCGGCGGTCTGTTTGCCGGCTGCCCTGGCTGTCGGTTGTCCTGCTGTGGCTGGCCGCCGCACCGTTGCAGGCCGCCTATGATCCGCACAAGGTCCTGTCGCTGTTGCCGACCGACGTGCCCGCGCTGGTCGGTCGCGATATCGCCGGCGTGCGGATTGCGACGATGCGTCATGGCGAGCTGGTGCCGGTGCCGTTCCAGATCGACGAATACAATCAACGCGGGCTGGTCTGGTTTCCCGATGCCGGGTTGCCGCTGGACGGCCGGCAGAACGTTTTCGACGGTCGCGACCGCCTGCTGTTGCTGGCCGGCGATGCCTCGCCGGAACCGCTGCCCGCCGGCTCGGTGCCGCCATCGGGCTACATCGGAGAGCTGTCGATCCAGTTGCAGGGGGAAATGCGCTACCTGCAGCTCATTGCCGGCGATTTTCCCCGTGCCGAACAGAGCTACGTGCGTCACGATATCGCGTCGGGCGTGACGGAAACGCCGTTCTATACGCTGCGCGTCGACCCGAAGAACGAGCTCAACTGGCGGCACCTGATGGTGCGCAGCTGGCGCGGCGATGCCGAGCAGTCGCTGGTCGACACCCTGAAGATGCGTATCGCCGGCGGCGTGTTCACGCCGGTCACCCGCCTGTCGCTGGACAATGACAACCTGCGGCCGAAAGTGATCGGTGTCCGCAGCGGCCCGATCCGCTCGACCCTGCAACTGGAAACGCTGGTGGTGGTCAGCGGCATCACCGTGATGCGCATGCAGGCGCAGGTCATCCGCTATCCGCGCTATTTCGAGGCCTATACGCTGGCCCGCATTCCGAAGATTTACCGCATGGCCCTGGTCGATCCGGAAGTGAAAGTCACGGTCGACGGCAACAACCTGCGCGGCGGCGTGACCCGTACCGCGCGCGGCGACGGGTTGCGGGCAGTGGTCGACGGCAAGGTGGACGATGCCGAACGCCAGCTGATCGGGCGCGGCCTGAGTACCGACGACGGCTGGATCCTGTTCGACAGCCGCAACGGTTTTTCCATGCTCACTTTCCTCGAGATTCCGGCCGAGCTGCGCGGCATTCCGCTCAAGCTGATCTACGAGGACGATGCGACGAAACGCGACCGGCCGGAACGCATTGCCGGCCAGCTGCCCAATCTCGGGTACGGCATCCGCGGGTTTCCGCCCGGCGAGGACTTCCAGTTCGGCGTGACCCTGGCTTTCGATCGCGATCTCGACGGTGTCGATCCGTGGCAATACGTTGCCCGCTGGCGAGAGCGCCCGCTGTACCGGTTCCGCAGCAACGGCCACTGACGTGCTGACCGTCCTGTTGCCGGTGGTGCTGCTGGCCGGCGCGCTGGCCGGTCTGCTCGCCGGCCTGCTGGGCGTCGGCGGCGGCGTCGTCATCGTGCCGGTGCTGGCATATGCCTATGCATCGGCTGCCTTTCCGGCCGATGCGGTCATGCAGTTTGCGCTGGCCACTTCGCTGGCCAGCATTTCCTTCACCGGCCTGAGTTCGGTGCGTGCACATCACCGGCGTGGCGCGGTGCGCTGGGATCTCGTGCGCATGCTGACCATCCCGCTGGTGCTCGGGGCGTTGGCCGGCACGCAGGTGGCGGATGCGCTGGGCAGTGTCTGGCTGATGCGCCTGTTCGGCATTTTCGCGCTACTGATCGGCCTGCAGATGCTGTTTGCCCGCACGGCGGCGGACGATCCGGCGGTGCCCGAGCCGGCCATCCCGCCGGTACGCAGTGTGCTGGCCGGCGGCGTGATCGGCATGGCATCGGCGCTGTTCGGCATCGGCGGCGGTTCGCTCACCGTGCCCTGGCTGCATGCCGCCGGCGTGCGGATGCAGCGTGCGGTGGCCACCTCGTCGGCCTGCGGTGTGCCGATCGCGCTGGCCGGTACGGCCGGTTTCGTGCTGGCCGGCCTGGGACGCAGCGATCTCCCGGCCGGTGCCCTCGGCTATGTGCACCTGCCGAGTTTCATCGTCCTGGTCGTGGCCAGCGTCCCCATGGCAACGGTAGGTGCCCGCTGGGCGCACCGCCTGCCGGCCCGGGCCCTGCGCCGGATTTTTGCCCTGTTGCTGCTGATCGTGGGCGCAGATTTCCTGCTTCGCGGCTAGAATCCCCGCGGTCAGGCAGGGAGTCCGGAGACATGCGGCGAGTCGTGTTCAACCAGAAAGGCGGGGTCGGCAAATCGAGCATTGCCGTCAATCTGGCGGCGATCAGCGCCGCGCGCGGCTACCGGACGCTGGTGGTCGATCTCGACCCGCAGTGCAACGCCAGCCAGTATCTGCTGGGCGATACTGCCGTGTTTCCGGGAAACGGGCGGGAGCTGGAGCCGAACATCGGCCAGTTCTTTGCCCAGACGCTGTCGTTCAAGCTGGTCGAGAAATCCCCGGATTCCTTCGTCCACCGGACGCCGTATGAGCGACTGGACGTGATTCCGTCGAATCCGGAGCTGCGCGAGATCGAGCACCTGCTCGAATCCAAGCACAAGATCTTCAAGCTGCGCGGCGCGCTCAAGGCACTGAGCCAGCAGTACGATGCCATCTACATCGACACGCCGCCGGCGTTCAACTTCTACACCCTGTCGGCGCTGATCGGTGCCGACAGCTGCATCATCCCGTTCGACTGCGACGCCTTTTCGCGCCGCGCGCTGTACACCCTGATGGAAAACGTCGAGGAAACCACGCGCGAGCACAACGAGGACCTGCGCATCGAAGGCATCGTGGTGAACCAGTTCCAGCCGCGTGCCACCCTGCCGCAGCAGCTGGTCAGCGAGCTGAAGGCCGAGGGCCTGCCGTTGCTGGACAACATGCTGCCCGGCTCGGTGTTGATGCGCGAATCACACGAAAAGGGCACCCCCCTGATCCACCTCGACGGTTCGCACAAGCTGACCCAGGCCTATGTCGGCCTGTTCGACGAACTGGAATCGCGCCGCCGCTGAATATCGGCCCGCACGCCTTGTGATCGGACGACAGGGCTGCCGGGTCATTGTCCTTTTGCGACATTGTTCCCCCGTGGCCCCGTTGCTAGCGTCGAACCGGGTAGTCATTCCGTTTCCCGCCGGAACCGGGCACAGACCAACAACGAGCAGCGCGGAGCAGTCCCATGGGCATCATTCACGTCAAACAGCCGCCGCAGGACATCCAGTGGTACGACAAGGACGACCTGGCGGCACGAATGACGGAAAGGCACGTCAACGACATCTGTGAAATCTTCAATACGCCGCTGACCGGCCATTACAACTGGGATTACGACTCGGCCGACGGCCGTATCCGCAAGCTGTACAAGCTCGGCAAGGAGCTGAACTGGAACGCCGACATCGACATCGACTGGCGCAAGACGCTGCCGAAGACCGAGTACCCGGTCGACCCGATGTTCAACCCGTTCATGGGTTATGAGCCGTTCGAGTCGATGAGCGAAGAACGCAAGATGGAGTTTGCCTGGCACAACCATTCCTGGACCATTTCGCAGTTCCTGCATGGCGAGCAGGGCGCGCTGCTGGTGGCTTCGCAACTGGCGACCTGCGCCCCGACGTTCGATGCCAAGCTCTACGCTGCATCGCAGACCTTCGATGAAGCGCGGCATGTGGAGGCTTTCCACAAATACCTTCGCGAGAAGGTCCAGTTCATGTACCCGATCAACAAGCACCTGAAGTCGCTGCTCGACAAGGTGATGACGGATCCGCGCTGGGATCTCAAGTTCATCGGCATGCAGATCATCATCGAAGGCCTGGCGCTGGCGGCGTTCAACACGCTCAAGCTGGTGTCCCGCGACGAGCTGCTCAAGGACATCATCGAGCTGGTGATACGCGACGAGGCGCGCCATGTGACCTTCGGCGTCAACTATCTCGAGGAGTTCGTGAAGACGCTGAGCGAGCAGGAAAAAGAGGATCGCGCCCAGTTCGCCTACGAGGCCTGCATCGTCATGCGCGAGCGGCTGATCGCCACCGACGTGTTCGTGCAGTTCGGCTGGGACGTGGAGGCTGCGCGGGCCCGTGTGCTGCAGTCCGAGGTGATGGAGAAATTCCGCAACCTGCTGTTCACCCGCATCATTCCCAACCTGCGTCGCATCGGCCTGCTGACCGACAGCGTACGGCCGAAATTCGAGGCGCTCGGGTTGCTGGAGTACGAGAATCTGGTGGACGACGGACAGATCGACTGGGCAGCCATGTCGCAGCCGCTCTATACGGCGAAGACGAAATCCGCCGCTGCCTGAAAGGCTCGCGCCGGAAAAAGCCCGTCACCGACGGGCTTTTTCATTTCGGCGGTCCGCCGCCGGTGCTCCGGAAACTTCCGCTCTCCGTGCCGGGCGCCGCCTGCAGGGCCTGCATCGTGGCGGCCCGGGCCTGCGCGACGATCTGCCTGCCCAGCTGCAGTTTCGAAGGCCCGGAGCGGGGAATTTCACGCAGTTCCAGTGCGGCGAGATTGTCGCGTTCCGGAATCTGCAGCCCGGGATCGCCGGCCCGCCGCCAGGGCGAACGCGATCCGAGGTGATGATAGAGCACACGCTCGCCGGCGCGCGTGCCGGCCAGTCCCCAGCGGTCGCCGATGCCGCCGTCGGCACAGAGGTTGCCTTCGAGCCGCAGCGGATGAAAGAGCAGGGGTACGGCGCAGGATGCGTAGATTGCCGGTACCAGATCGCCGTGCATCATGACCTTCGTTCGTCGCGAGGACCATTCGTGCACGGAAACCGCCAGCGGAATCGCGCATTCCTCGAAGCGAGCCACCGGCAGCAGGCGCGTCAGCCGTTCGCGGAAGCGGGCGCCGCGCAGAAAACCAAGCCCGGGTGCCGGATCCCAGAAATCATGGCGTGCCAGACCGAGGAGCTCGTCGACGATCCGTTGTGGCGACAGGCCTGCGGCATGGGCGCTGCCGACCAGTGCGCCCGCGCTCGCACCGGTGATGCGCGCCGGCCGCAGTCCGGCATCGCTCAGTGCCTGCAGCATGCCGGCATGGGCAAAAAAGCCGAAAAAGCCTGAAGAGAGCGTGAGCGTGAAGGGTTCGGCTGCCAGCCACTCGGCCAGCGTGCGGTGCTTGGTCATCGGTGCTGTGTCGGGCCAGGACAGGAGGTTTCGTCGGCGACCGGCCGGCCGGCCGTCGCCTGCCGACTATAATCGGCCTCCTTTTCGTCACGCCATCCGCCAACGTGCCGCGCCTGCTGTCACCGACCTCACTACTGCTGCTTTCGGTATTCGCCACCGGCATGGGCCAGACCATCGTGTACGCGGTGCTGGCGCCGCTGGGCCGCGAAGTCGGGCTGGCGGAAATCCAGATCGGACTGATCATTGCCGCCAGCAGCGTGGTGTTTTTCCTCGCCAGCCCGCGCTGGGGCCGTTACAGCGAGCGGGCAGGGCGCCGCCACACCATGATCGTCGGGCTGCTGGGATACAGCGTCGGCACCACACTGTTCGCCACGGCTTTCCTCGCCGGCATGCGCGGGTGGCTGCTGGGGACCGCGGTGCTCGTCGCGCTGGTGCTGGCGCGCATGATCCAGTCGGCGGTGATGGCCGCTGCACCGCCGGCCACCACGGCGTACATGGCGGACATCACCACCCGCGAACAACGCACGGCCGGCATGAGCCGGCTGTGGGCAGCGCACAACGTCGGCACGATACTCGGTCCGGCGATCGGCGGCGCGCTGGCCATCTTCAGCCTGCTGGCCCCGCTGTACATCGCGGCGGTGGTGACGTTCATCACCGCGCTGGCGGTATGGCGTTTTTTGCCGGAAGCGCCGCGTGCGCTGCCGGAACCGCACGACACCGCGCCGGCCGGTGACGGTCCGGGTTATGCCGACCCGCGCGTTTTTCCTTTTCTGCTGATCGGCGTCTGTCTCTACGTCGCTTTCTCGGCGATCCAGCAAACGCTCGGCTTCCTGGTCCAGGACCGTTTCCATATCGACGGCCGCGAAACCGCGCGCTACGCCGGCGTGGCGATGATGGGAGGCGCGATCGCATCGCTGGCGGCGCAGGTGATCGCGCTGCGGCATCACTGGCCGGCACGGCGCCTGATGAATACCGGGCTGCCCATCGTCATGTGCGGTGCCCTGCTGATGAGTGTCGCCGACAGCCCGGTGACGGTCGTGCTGGCCATGGCCATTGTCGGCGCCGGTACCGGGCTGGTCGGCCCGGGCTTTTCCGCGGCGGCGAGTTCGGCGGTCGAGGCGCGCGAGCAGGGCGCCGTCGCCGGCCTGGTGACGGCCGCGCCGGCACTGGGGTACTTCATCGGCCCGCTGGCGGGCGCGGCGCTCTACCACATCGATTCCCGCTGGCCGTATCTGTTCGTTGCGGTATCCTGTGTCCCCCTGATCGTTTACGCGTCCCGGCATGCCGGGCGCAGCAGTCGATGAGCGACGACAAGCCTGATGCCGATGCGGTGGTCGACCTCGCGCGCCTGCGCGAGCGGCTCACCGTGCGCCGCCAGGAGCGCAACGAGGCAGAGCTGGCGGCACGTTTCCACGATGCGATGGGCTGGCAGGGGAAACCGGACAAAAAGAAACCGGCAGCCAGACGAAAGAAAACGGGACGCAAAAAGCCCTGAGTGGCACCGTTCCGGTCCCTGCATATATTGCGCAAGCCACGCTGCCCATGCCGAAAATCCCTGACGACATCACTGATTACACGCCGCCATCGCGCGCACTGGTGCGCCGTGCGCTCAAGCCGCTCAATACCTGGTTCTCGCCGCGTTTTTACGGCCTGGAGAATGTCGATCCGTCGACGCCCTCGCTGTTCGTCGGAAACCACACGATCTACGGCGTAATCGATTCGCCGCTGCTTTTCGGCGGCTTGTACGAAAAGACCGGCGTCTTCGTGCGCTCGCTCGGCGATCATTACCACTACAAGATTCCGGGCTGGGGCGACATGCTGCTCAAGTACGGCTCGGTTCCGGGTACCCCGGAGAACTGTCGCGCGCTCATGGATGCCGGCCAGCACGTGCTGGTGTTCCCGGGCGGTGCGCGTGAAGTGGCCAAGCGACGAGGCGAGGAAAACCGTCTCACCTGGAAACAGCGCACCGGCTTCGCGCGGATGGCCATCGAGCATCAGTACCCGATCGTGCCGTTCGCGTCCCTGGGCGCTGACGAGATGTACACCATCGTTTACGACGCTGACGATTTCAAATCGTCGTGGTACGGCCGCCGGCTGCTGGCCAACGAGCGGGTGGCAAAACTGCTGCGCGACGGCGATCTGCTGATGCCGCTGGTGCGTGGCCTGGGCAATACCGCCATCCCGCGCCCCGAGCGCTTCTACTTCATGTTCGGCAAGCCGATTCCCACCACGCCGTATGCCGGTCGTGCCGAAAGTCGCGAAGCGCAATGGGAGTTGCGCAACCAGGTGGCTGCCGCCATCGAGGGCATGCTGGCACAGCTGAAGATCATCCGCGCCGACGACGATTCGCTGCCCCTGTGGCGGCGTTTGCTGAGCCGTCGCTGAGGCGGCAACAAAAAAGCCGGCATCTGCCGGCTTTTTTCCAGGCGGGACTCAGAACCCCATCCGCTTCCTTTCCAGCCGGCGGATGAATTCCTCGAGAATGATCCGGTAAAGATCTTCGCCGAGGTAGGCGTCCTCGATGCCGAAATCGATGCTGGGGTTGTCGTTGACCTCGATCACCGCCACCTTGTTTTCGGCCTGCTTTACGTCCACGCCGTAAAAACCGTTGCCGATCAGGTTGGCCGCCTTGAGCGCCGCCCGCACCACGGCGGCGGGTGCGTCGCGGACCGGCATGGTGCGGGAATCGCCGCTGATGGTCTTTCCGGACGGCTGGTGGGCGTAGATCTGCCAGTGGCCGCGCGCCATCTGGTACTGGCAGGCGAAGACCGGGCGCTGGTTGAGAATGCCGATCCGCCAGTCGTATTCGGTATAGAAGAACTCCTGGGCCAGAAGCAGGGACGACTGCTTGAACAGCAGGTCGGCCTGTTCAAGCAATTCCTGCTGGCTGTTCACCTTGACGATGCCGCGCGAGAACGAGCCGTCCGGGATCTTGAGCACCATCGGCAGGCCCAGCGTTTCGGCCAGGGTATCCAGATCCTTGCGGCGGTCGCGACTGATGATTTCGGTCTTCGGTGTCGGAACGCCGTTGGCCTTCAGCAGGTCGGCCAGATACACCTTGTTGGTGCACTTGAGGATCGATTCCGGATCGTCGATGACGACCATGTCCTCGCTCTCGGCCTTCTTGGCGAAGCGGTAGGTATGGTTGTTGGTGGCCGTCGTTTCCCGGATGAACAGGGCGTCGTATTCGGCCAGCCGGGCAAAGTCGCGTTTCTCGATCAGGTCGATGTCCATGCCGAGCGTGCGGCCGACGCGGATGAAAGTGGCAATGGCCTTGGCGTCGGACGGCGGCATGGACTCCTCGCGGTTCACCAGGATCGCGAGGTCGTAGCGGTACTTCTTGCGCGAACGCGGCTTGCGCCAGATCTTGCGCGAGAAATGATCGAGGGCGGCGGCGAACCGGTCTTCTTCCGGCTCGGCCAGCGTGTTCAGCGCGCCGGACTTGATCGATTCGATCAGCCAGACGTCGGTCTTCTTGAACTCGACGACGAGAATGGGGCAGGCATACTGTTCGAACAGCGAGCGGGCCAGGTCTTCCAGCGGCTCGTAGTCGGTCTGGCCGAAGAACAGCTTGAGCGTGAACTTGTTCTGCGCCTGGTTTTCCTTCACCAGGATCTTGTTCAGCTTCTCGTTCAGGTCCTCGATGTCGAGGCTGTAGATGCTCTTGTTGCGCAGGTCGTTGACCGTGCGTACCGACGGAATAACCCGCTGGTCGCGCGCTTCGGCGAGCAGCGAACAGTAGTAACCGTTGGAAAGATAGCGGTAACTGCTGCAGAGATTGATCACCTGGGTGCGCGACGCATCGTAGGTGCCGCTGCGTGCCAGGTAGTCCTGCACGGTGATCAGGTCTTCGCTGGGATAGTACGCCTTCCAGTCCTGGACGTTGTCGACGACGATGATGAGTTTCGACATGGCGTTGCGGCGTGGCCCCCCGGCCCGGTCTGCGCCGCGGGCTTCGCTGCCGCAGCGCGCGTATGGTGGAGCAAGGCGGGCAGGGGCGACAATCCCGGTGCCCGGGCCTGCCGGCAGTTTTTTCCGGCCGGTGTTTTTTGCGGCCGGTGCGTTGGAGCCTCCGGGGACCTTGCCGTAGCCTTGGCGACTTGCCCACCGTCCCCGACACACGCCCGATGCTGCCTGCCGCCCCCGTCGACGTTGACCTGTTCGCCGACAGCTACGCGACCGCGCGCGCGCGCTTTTCCGTGCTGGCCCGGCGTGCCGGCGCCGTTCGCGATACCCATGCCCATCCGTTGCCCGGACCGGAAGGCGAGCTGCTGGCGACCGATACGGCCTGGATCGGTCCGGCCGATGCCGCCCGTGTCCTGGTGCTGCAGTCCGGCCTGCACGGGGTAGAGGGTTTTGCCGGCTCGGCCATGCAGTGCGATGCGCTGCTGCAGTTCCCGGCGCCCTCCCTGCCGCCGGATACCGCGCTGCTGTTCGTGCACGCGATCAACCCCTGGGGCTTTGCCTGGTTGCGTCGCTGTAACGAGGACGGCGTGGACCTGAACCGCAATTTCATCGATTTTGCGATGCCGCTGCCGGAAAACGAGGTCTATGACGAACTGGCGGCGGTACTGGTGCCGGCATCGCCGCCGCCTGCCGATGCCGATACCCGGCTGGAGGCCTGGCGTGTGCGTCTGGGTCAGGCCGGCTTCGAGGCGGCGGTTTCCCGCGGCCAGTTCCGGCATCCCGGCGGGTTTTATTACGGGGGGCGGGCGCCGTCCTGGTCGCGCCGCATCCTGGAAGGAATCGTCACCGGTCACGCCTTGCGCCGCCGCGATCGTGTCATTCACCTCGACCTGCACACCGGCATCGGCCCCTACGGCTATGGCGAACTGATCTGCGACCATCCGCCGGACAGCCGCGGTGTTCGGCTGGCGCGCCGCATTTTCGGGCCGTCGGTGACCGAACCCCATCTGGGCACGTCGGTGTCCGGCGTGAAGGAGGGTCTCGTTGATTCCTGGTGGCAACGCGAACTGGGTGACCGGCTCTGCTTCCTGACACTGGAATGCGGCACGGCATCCTTTGCCGACATGCTGGCGGTACTGCGCGACGAGCATGTCCTGCACGCCGCCGGCCCGGTGGACTGGACGGCGGCACGGACGAGGCAGGTCAAGGCAGCCCTGCGTGCGCATTTCTGCCCGCCGGGGCGCGACTGGCGCGAACTGGTGCTGTTCCGGGCACGGCAGGTCGTTGCGCAGGCCATCGACGGCCTGGGTTCGGCCGACTGGAACCTGCCATGAGTCCGGCACTGCTTTTGCGTGCCGCAACGGCGGCCGATGTGGCGGCGATGGTGCAGCTGGAAGCCGTCAGTTTCGCCACCGACCGGCTGGCAGCGCGGAATTTCCGTCGCTTCCTGCGCTGCGGCAACTGCTCGTTGCTCGTTGCCGAGGATGCCGGACGTTTTGCCGGCTACATCCTGGTGCTGTACCGGGCCAACAGCACGGCAGGGCGGATCTATTCCGTCGCCGTCAGTCCGGCCTGTCGTGGCCGCGGTGTCGGCGAGGCGCTGCTGGCAGCTGCCGAAGAAGCCGCGCGGACACGCGGCCGGTCGACGATGCGACTGGAAGTACGTCCGGACAATGCCGCGGCGATCCGCTTGTATGAAAAACACGGCTACCGTCGTTTCGGCACTTTCGCAGGATTCTATGAAGACGGCACCGACGCGCTGCGTCTGGAAAAGATCCTGGTCTGAATCTCAACCCGCATCCCGCCACATCAACCAGACCCGATGCCCGGAAAAGGGCAGTTGCAGCTCGCCGGTGAGCCGGAAGCCGTAGCGCACATAAAAACCGACGTTGTCGGCATTCATGGTTTCCAGATAGCAGGGCATGCGGGCCTCGTCGGCAATCGTCAGGCCGTGCTGCAGCAGTTGCCGGCCCCAACCCTGTCCCTGGGCCTGCGGATCCACGCCCAGCACCTGCAGGTAGTAGTGCGGTGTCGCCGGATGCGCGGCGAGGATTTTCTGCGCCGCGACAAAGCGTGGGGGCAGGCGCCGCCAGCCGGTGGTGGCCAGAAAGAAGGGCGTCATCCGCAATTGCGTCAGCGGACCCATGCGCCACCGGCCGGGTGGCGACCACAAGGCGGCACCCGGCAGACCGTCGACGGTGAAGGCCATGCCGTGCGGCAGGGCCAGCAGCTGCAGATAGCCGGCGAACAGGCTGGCTGCCCGCGCGTTGCGCACCGCATCCGGCTCGTGGCCGCGCGCGCCGGCCAGCCAGTCGATCATCCCGTCGTCGGCGAAGGCGCGGGCCAGCATGGCCGCCACCACCGTCGTTTCGTGTGGCCGGACGTGCCGGATTTCCGGAGCGTGCTGCATGGCGTGTACTCCTGGTCAAGACCGGATGGCGCAAGGGATGCGGCTTGACAGTAACAGAGCGGATTGTGGATTTTGGCGGGCGCACCGACTGCCGGTGCGCCCGCCCGTCAGGACAACTCCGTTCATCATGAAACGTTCCGAACTGGTCGAGACCGGCGCCATTCCCGGCGGCGGTGAAATGCAGCTGATGCGGCGCGGCGAAGAGTACGCGATCCGGGTCGTCGGCCGCAGCGGCGACCTGATGTCGACCCGCATGCACGGTTCGGAGGACAAGCTCGCCGAATTCACCTGTCCGAAAATTGCCGGCCGGCCGCAACCGCGGGTGCTGGTCGGCGGTCTCGGCATCGGGTTCACGCTGGCGGCGGCGTTGCGACACCTCGGCGGCAATGCCGAAGTGGTGGTGGCCGAACTGGTGCCGGCGGTGGTGAAGTGGAACCGGGAATATCTCGGCGCCTACGCCGGACATCCGCTGCAGGACGGTCGCGTGACGGTGCGCGAGGCCGACGTGGCGCAGGTACTGCAAACCGAACCGCGGGGGTTCGACGCGATCCTGCTCGATGTCGACAACGGCCCGGAAGGCCTGACCCGGCGCGCGAACGACTGGCTCTACTCGCCGCCTGGCCTGGAGGCCGCGAAAACGGCCCTGCGCCCCGGAGGATTGCTGGCATTCTGGTCCGCCGGCCCGGACGATCGTTTTTTTGCCCGCCTGCAGCGCACCGGCATGCGGACCGAAGAGTTGCGGGTGCGCGCGCACGGCAACAAGGGGGCGCGGCACATCATCTGGCTGGCGGAAAAGAACCGCTGACGTTTCAGGAAACGTTGCCGCGTTCCAGCAGCACGGGCAAATGCGCCATGGCGTGGCGATAGCCGGTATCGATCAGCGTATCCACGGCCGACCAGTCGAACGTCCTGATGCCGCCGACCGGCATGCGCAGATACAGGTCGGCGCGTTCTGCCCGCGCCTGCGTGCTGCTTTCGGCGTTGAGCGCCGTGGTACGGAAGAGCACGTCGATGAGATTCACCCGCTGCGCGCCGCGCACCGGATTGTGTATGGCATCGAAATCCGGATCCGGCCCGTGCACGCCGGGCGCCGCGATCGCGCCTTCGGTCGAGACATCGCAGGCAACGATCAGGCCGCGCGCCAGCGACTGCATGACGTCGGTGGGCAGACTGTTCACTACCGCGCCGTCGCACAACAGGCTGCCTTTCCAGGCCACCGGCGGCGCCAGACCGGGAATGCACATGCTGGCGGCGAGCCAGTCGGCCACCAGTCCCTGATCGTGCACTTCGCTGCGTCCGTGCGTGAGGTTGGTCGAGACGCAGAAATAGGGCGTCGGCAAATGTTCGACGCGGAGATCGCCGAACAGGTTGCGCAGGTGGCGGTGGAATTTCCGGCCGGCAATCAGCGATACGCGGGGCAGTCGGTAGTCGTTGAGCAGATTGCGCCGGATGAAGGCGTCCTTCAGTGCAGCCGTGATCTCGTCGGTATTGCGGCCGCTGGCGTACAGGGCGGCGATGAGTGCCCCCATGCTGGCGCCGCCGCAGACGTCCACCGGTATGCCGAGTTCCTGCATGGCCTTCAGCAGGCCCACGTGGGCAAAACCACGCGCGCCGCCGCCGCCGAGCACCAGGCCCACGCCGTGGCCGGTCAGCTGGCGCGCCAGGCTGGCGATGTCGCCGGCATGACCGGGGCGCACGAAATAATGGCCGGCTGCCTGCAGCGCGTTTTTCCAGGCCAGAGTGCCGGCTGCGCTGTCGCCGTTGCGGCGCAGCAGTACCAGTTCGACCGGCGAATGCAGTGTTGCCTGCCGCAGCGCGGTCAGTGCTTCGGGGAGCGGGGAACCGGTAGGCGGGGGGAGGGTGCCAGCGTCGGCCACGGCCACGATACGGTCGGCCTGCTGCAGCGTTGCGCGCATCCAGCCCGCCGGTCCGCTGGCGTCGTACACCACCTGCTTGTGGTCGAATTCGAGCTGGTCCATCCAGTTGCGCAGTGTCTGTGCGCTGCCGCTTTCGTCCGGATCGATACCCGTTTCCCGTGCCGCGCGCCGGGCATCCGCCAGAGTGGTGTGGCCGCCCAGTGCCTCGTTCAGGCGTGCTGCAAAGGCGGGGCCATCAATGTCGTTGCCGGCCGCGAGCACGGTCAGGGTGCGGGTCTTGCGCGCTGCGCGCAGTTTGATTTCGCGATCGGGCTCCCGCATGCGGGTCAGGATCACGCGGGTGATCGCCATCAGGGCGGCAGGCTCCAGCAAGGCAAACGTCTGGAAGGTCCGGCGGCTGAAGGCATAGAGCAGGCTGGGGCGCAGGGCGTGCACGCTGGCGCCGCGCACGTCGCCGGTCAGCAGCCCGATTTCACCGATGGGCTCCAGACGGGCGATGTCGCCGGCAATCCGGCCGCCCGGGAATACGGCCCGCAGGCGGCCGGTAGCAACGATATAGAGGATTTCGGATGGCTCGCCGGCGGCGAACAGGCGTTCGCCGCCGGACAGTTGCACCGGTGTGGCTTCTGCCGCCAGCCGGGCAACGGAGTCCTGGTTCAGCCCGGCAAAGAGGGGGCAGGCTGCCAATACCGTTCGCGCGTCCATTCTCACCCCGTGTTTTTCCGTGCCCGAGTATCCGTTGTCGCAGCCGGCGGTACGCAAGAGGCGGCCGACCGGCTATCTTGACACTGCAAAGCCCGGCCGGCCGTTATCTTTCCAGTGTCAGATCCGCTTGCTTTTCTGCCTTCAAAAAGAGCTGCAATCAGCTGATGAAAAAGGATATTTCAGCAGAAAAGAAAACCCGGCGACCTGTGCGCCGGCGCACCTACCACCATGGCGAACTGCAGGAAGCCCTGCTGGGCGCGGCCGAGCGCGTGCTGTTGCGCGAAGGCCTGGGCGGGCTGACGCTGCGCGCCTGTGCGCGGGAAGCGGGGGTCTCGCACGCTGCCCCGGCACACCATTTCTCCGGTCTGGCGGGTCTGCTGGGTGCCCTGGCAGCCCATGGTTTCGGCCGCCTGTCCCGGCTGGTGGATGCCGCATCCCGTGATGCCGGCAGCGATCCGCAGGTGGCGCTGCCGGCCATCGGGGTGGCCTACGTCGATTTCGCGTTGCGCCATCCTGACCTGTACCGCCTGATGTTCCGTAGCGATGCCTTGCCGGCCCGCGATTTCGGGCTCTCGGAAGCCGTCCGGCATTGCCGTGAATCCGTGGGGCGCGCGGCGGAAGCCGCCCTGCGGGCGGATTCCCGCCGGATCGTCGGTATGGACCGGGCTGCGGAATTCCGGATTCTGGTCTGGGGGTTGCTGCACGGGTACGCCACGCTGGCGCTCGGGCAATGTATTCCGGAGCACACGTTGTCCCGGGAAGAGACCCTGCGTCTTGCCGGGCAGTTGCTGATCCGGCTCCAGCCCATGCTCGCGGGGCCGGAATACGGGTCGCCGGATGCTTGAGCGGCCATCGGCCATTCCGGTCATAACCCCCGGAAATACCATCAGAAGTCCCATTGCCGCTGTGGTCTTGTGCTCGTATGATTGCGCCGCCCTGAAAGGGGCCAGATGCTGGAAGTTGGGGCGCGGCGCGCGCGGTCTGGATTTCGCATAATGTATATTATGTTAAATCACGGACTATGCCCGGACTTCCGGGGTTTGATCCAAATCCCTCCTGGAAGTCCTCGTCCATGGCTCACGCTCACGCAAAGCCCCTTGCCGACTCCGAATACGACTACTCCGTAGCCCGACGCTTCGCCATCATGGCCGTCGTCTGGGGTGTGGTCGGAATGGCCATGGGCGTCTGGATCGCCTCGCAACTGGCGTTCCCGGCGCTCAACTTCGATCTCCCGTGGACGCACTTCGGACGCCTGCGCCCGGTGCACACGAACGCCGTCATTTTCGCCTTCGGCGGCTGTGCGCTGTTCGCGACCTCCTATTACGTGGTCCAGCGCACCAGCAACGTTAAGCTGGCGTTCCCCTGGCTGGCGGAGTTCACCTTCTGGGGCTGGCAGGCCGTGATCGTCCTGGCCGTCATCACGCTGCCGCTGGGCATGACCAGCTCCAAGGAATATGCCGAGCTGGAATGGCCGATCGACCTGCTGATCGCCGCCGTCTGGATTGCCTACGCAGTCGTGTTCTTCGGCACCATCGCCAAGCGCACCGTCGAGCACATCTATGTCGCCAACTGGTTCTACGGCGCCTTCATCATTGCGGTCGCGATGCTGCACATCGTCAACAGTGCCGCGATTCCGGTCACCCTGACCAAGTCGTACTCGGTTTATTCGGGCGCCGTCGATGCGATGGTCCAGTGGTGGTACGGCCACAACGCCGTCGGTTTCTTCCTGACGGCCGGCTTCCTCGGCATGATGTATTACTTCGTACCGGTCCAGGCCGGCCGGCCGATCTACTCGTATCGCCTGTCGATCGTTCACTTCTGGGCGCTGATTTCCGTCTACATGTGGGCCGGTGTGCACCACCTGCACTACTCCGCGCTGCCGGACTGGACGCAGAGCGTCGGCATGGTGTTCTCGCTGGTGCTGCTGGCCCCGAGCTGGGGCGGCATGATCAACGGCATCATGACCCTGTCTGGCGTGTGGCATAAGCTGCGCACCGACCCGATCCTGCGTTTCATGATCGTCGCCCTGTCCTTCTACGGCATGTCGACTTTCGAAGGCCCGATGATGGCGATCAAGACCGTCAATGCGCTGTCGCACAACACCGACTGGACCGTCGGCCACGTGCACTCCGGCGCCCTCGGTTGGGTAGCGATGATTTCCTTCGGTGCACTGTACGTGATGCTGCCGCGCGTACTCGGCGTGAAGCAGATGTGGAGCACCAAGCTGATCGAAGCCCACTTCTGGCTGGCCACCATCGGTACCATCCTTTACATCGCCGCGATGTGGATTGCCGGTATCCAGCAGGGGCTGATGTGGCGTGCGGTGAATCCGGACGGCACCCTCACCTATTCCTTCGTGGAAGCGCTGGCGGCGAACTGGCCGTACTACGTGATGCGCATGATCGGCGGCGCCCTCTACCTGAGCGGGATGCTGTGCATGGCCTGGAACACCTGGAAGACCATCCAGCAATCCGGCGAAAAGCAGCCGGCCCAGCAAGCACAGTACGCCTGAGCCGGACGAGGAGCATTCGACACATGGCACAGCAACACTCGATCGTCGAAAAGAAACTGGGCGTCCTGATCGTCCTGACGCTCGTCGCCTGCAGTTTCGCCGGTCTGGCGGAAATCGTTCCGCTGATGTTCCAGAAGGACACCACCACGCCGATCGAGGGACTCAAGCCCCTCGGCGCGCTGGAACTGGAAGGCCGCGACATCTACATCCGCGAAGGCTGCACCGTCTGCCATACGCAGATGATCCGCCCGTTGCGTGCGGAGACCGAACGTTATGGCCACTACTCCGTCGCCGGCGAATCGGTCTACGAGCATCCCTTCCTGTGGGGTTCCAAGCGCACGGGTCCGGACCTCGCCCGCGTCGGCGGCAAGTACTCCGATGACTGGCATCGCGTGCACCTGAACAACCCGCGCGACGTGGTGCCGGAGTCGAACATGCCGGGCTTTCCCTGGCTGGCGCACACCACGCTGACCGGTGAAATCACCGGTGACAAGATGCGTGCGCTGCGCGCCGTCGGCGTCCCCTACACGGACGAGGACATTGCCGGTGCGCAGAAGATCGTGGCGGGCAAGACCGAGCAGGACGCCGTCGTGGCCTACCTGCAGCAGCTCGGTACCCTGCTGGGCCGGGGCGGCCCGGCTGCCGCCAAGACTGCCGCCAACTGAACAAGACAGGATCGGGACCGCTTCCGTGGACATCGGCACGATACATGGCATCTATACGCTGATCTTCATGCTGGCGTTCATCGGCCTGGCCGTTTTCGTATTCCTGCCGCGTCGCAAGAAACATTACGACGACGCCGCTTCGTTGCCTTTCAACAGCGAAGAGAAGCAGGACGAAGGAAAGGACAAGGCCGGCCAGGGTGGTTCCCGTCGACCGGATCAAGGGGAGTAATAACGTGCTGACCGATTTCTGGAGCTTTTGGGTAGCGGCCATCGTCACCATCAACCTGGGCCTCTGTGCCTGGCTGCTGTGGTGGGTGCAGAAGCCGATCAAGGATGAACCGCCGACCGGCGAATCGATGGGCCACTCGTTCGACGGCATCGAGGAATACAACAATCCCATGCCGCGCTGGTGGATCGGCCTGTTCTGGGCAACGATCGTGTTCGCGATCGGCTACCTGGTCATGTATCCGGGTTACGGCAAGTGGGCCGGCGTGCTTGGCTGGACCCAGGTCAACCAGTGGGAAAAGGAAGTCGCGGCCGCGGAAGCCACGATTGCCCCGATCTTCCAGAAGTTCGCCGCCACGCCGGTCGAGCAACTGGCCCGGGATCCGGCGGCCATGGAAATCGGCCAGCGTCTGTTCCTCGACAACTGCGCCGTGTGCCACGGTTCCAGTGCCCACGGCGCGCGCGGCTTCCCGAACCTGACCGACAATGACTGGCTGTACGGTGGGGAGCCGGCAACCATCAAGGAAACCATCACCAACGGTCGTCAGGCCGCCATGCCCAACTGGAATGCCGCACTGGGCGAAGAAGGCGTCAACGAAGTCGCCTATTACGTGAAAAGCCTGTCGAAGCCCGAACTGGCCACCGAGAAGCCGGATCTGGTCGCTGCCGGCGCGCAGAAGTTCAAGACCAATTGCGTGATGTGTCACGGAGCCGAAGGTCAGGGTGACAAATCCTTTGGCGCGCCGAACCTCACCGATACCGTCTGGTTGTACGGCGGCGACATCGCCACGATCAAGGAAACCATCGCCTATGGTCGTGCCGGCCAGATGCCGGCGCAGCATGCCCGTCTTTCCGCCGAAAAGATCCATGTGCTGACTGCGTACGTCTACGGACTGTCGCACGGCAAGTAATGGCGTAGCATGCGGTGGCAATCCTCCGGGATCCGCCACCGGAATTGACAGCAACAGGGATGGCCCGGCATGACGAAAGTCATCCCGGGCCGTTTTTCACCGGCCTGGTGCCGGCTGTTCCGCTGCCGCCGAAGTCCACCCGCAGCAGTCGAGGTCGCACATGACCCAGATCCCGGTCAAGGACGTCACGCCTCGCCCCGACGGCAATCCGCCCGAGCGTCCGACACCGTTCGGGCGCCGCGAGAAGATCCAGCCGAAATGGATTTCCGGCCGCTTCCAGCGACTGAGCGAATTCACGCTCACCGCCACCATGGGCGTCTACATGTTGCTGCCCTGGCTGAGCTGGAACGGCGAGCCGCTGGTACGGTTCAACCTGCCTGAGCGCCGTTTCGACATTTTCGGGCTGACCTTCTTTCCGGAAGACTTCTTCTATCTCGCCCTGCTGTTGATGGTCGCCGCGTTCGCACTGCTTTTCGTCACCAACCTGCTCGGCCGCATTTTCTGCGGATACGTTTGTCCGCAAACGGTCTGGACCCGGTTTTTCGTCCGCATCGAGCGCCTGACCGAAGGCGATCGCGGTGCCCGCATGAAACTGGACAAGGCGCCCATGAGTGCGGAGAAGGCTCTGCGCCGCAGCAGCAAGCACCTCCTCTGGGTACTGCTTTCCCTCGCCACGGCCGTCAGTTTCGTCGGTTACTTCTCGCCGATTCACGAATTGCTGCCACGGCTGCTGGTGCTCGACATCGGCCCCTGGGAAGGCTGGTGGATCTTCTTCTTCACCGCCGCGACCTACACCAATGCCGGCTGGATGCGCGAGCAGATCTGCATCAACCTCTGTCCTTACGGCCGTTTCCAGAGTGTGATGTTCGACAAGGACACGCTGGTCGTGAGCTACGATGCCGGTCGCGGCGAGCCGCGTACGCGCGGCGCGAAACGGCGGGAAACCGGCGCCGAAGCGTTCGGCGACTGCATCGATGACAAGTTGTGCGTACAGGTTTGCCCGACCGGCATCGATATCCGTCACGGCTTGCAGTACGAGTGCATTGCCTGTGCTGCCTGCATCGATGCCTGCGATCATGTCATGGACAGCATCGGCAAGCCGCGCGGCCTGATCCGCTACACCACCGAGCACGCGCTGGAGAAAAAACCGACGCAGATCCTGCGCCCGCGACTGGTCGGCTACGGCATCGTGCTCGGCTCGCTGACCACCGTGTTCCTGACCGGCCTGCTGCTCCGCCAGCCGCTGGATCTCGACGTCATGCGCGACCGCAATGCACTGTTCCAGGAAACCAGCGAAGGGCTGATCGAGAATGCCTACACGCTGAAGGTGGCCAACATGTCGCAGTCCGAGCGGATTTTCGTGATTGCCGCCGAGACGCCGCCGGGCATCGAGTATCGCGGGCCGAAAACCGTCGTGCTGCCCGCTGCCGGCAAGGCCTCGGTACCGGTCAGCCTGGTGCTCGATCCGGATGTCGTCGCCCCCTTGAACACCGATGTCCACTTCATGCTCTCTGCCGAGGATGATCCTGCGGTAAGCAAGCGCATCGAAAGCCGTTTCATTTCCCTTGGACGCTGAACCCATGTCGACCGAAGCTCCGGCTGTACACGCTCCCTGGCATCGTCAGCCCTGGGTGTGGTTCGTGATCGGCCTGCCGCTGGTCTCGGTGGTGGCCAGTCTGAGCCTGGTTGCCATTTCGGTGATCCACAAGGACGATCTCGTCCGCGATGACTGGTACAAGGCCGGCCGTGCGATCAACCATGACGTGCAGGCTGACCGGCGTGCGGTCGCACTCGGTCTGAGCGGCCGTCTGGTACTCGAGCCTGCCACACCGTCAGTCAGCATCGAACTTGCCGCGGCAGGAACCACCACCCTGCCCGACCGCCTGATGCTCTCGTTGGTGCACAGCACGATGGCCGACGAAGACATGACTGCCCTGCTGACGCGCGGCAGCGACGGTTTCTGGCACGGTACGCTGCCGCGCCTGCCGCTGGGCAAGCGTCATCTGGCACTGGAACCGGCTGCGGCAACGGCCGACAACCCGCGCTGGCGCCTGCGCGCCGGCGACGTGATTTTCCAGGGAGAACCGGTGACGCTGCGTCCCGCGTTCTGAATGCATGCAGGTTGCCGAGCAGGTCTGTTTCCATTGCGGTGAAGTGCTGCCGGACGGCCATCGCTGGCCGGTGACGGTCAAGGGCGCCGAACGCCGGACCTGTTGCCCGGGATGCCAGGCGGCTTGCCGCACCATCGTCGAGCTCGGTCTCGACAACTACTACCTGCATCGCGACAGCTTTTCCGCGCGCCTCGATACGGCACCGGTGCCGGAGGATCTGTTCGTCGGTTTCGGCGACGCTGCGCTTGCCGACGGCGGCTACGTCCGTGCCGGTGAAACTGCCGGTTCGCGCGAATGCACGCTGATGATCGACGGCCTGCGCTGCGCCGCGTGCGGCTGGCTGATCGAGAAATCGCTGCTGTCGCTCGCCGGCGTACAGGCGGCCAGTGTCAATCTCACCACCGGCCGCGTACGGGTGCGCTGGCACTCCGGTGCCCTGGAACTGCGCGACTTGTTGCTGCGCATCCGCCGGCTCGGTTATCGCGCCCTCCCTTTCCGGGGCGACGGCGCGCTCAGCGC
The DNA here is from genome assembly GCA_049323295.1 of Pseudomonadota bacterium. GTDB lineage: Bacteria > Pseudomonadota > Gammaproteobacteria > Pseudomonadales > JADFDG01 > JADFDG01. The sequence goes on along the minus strand of JBMOON010000026.1, from coordinate 238,204 downwards.
TTTCGACCGCGAACGCCGGCAATCGTTGCTGCGACTGGTGGTGGCCGCGTTCGGCATGATGCAGGTGATGCACGTTGCCGTCGGTTTCTACGGCGACACCGGCGACAGCATGGGCACCGCGCAGCGCGACTATCTGCGGGCGATCAGCTTCATCGTGACGACACCGGTGGTTTTTTATTCCGGGTGGCCTTTCCTGCGCAATGCCTGGTTCAGTCTGCGCGGCGGCATGGCGGGCATGGACGTACCGGTCGCGCTGGCCATCCTGCTCGCCTACTTCGCCAGTCTGTGGGCGATCATCGTCGGCGGCCCGGAGGTCTGGTTCGACTCGGTGGTGATGTTCGTGTTTTTCCTTGCCGTGGGCCGGCATCTCGAGCTCGAGGCCCGACGGCGGGCCAACCGCGTCGTCGACAATCTTTCTGCTGCGCTGCCCCTGACGGCGACGCGCCTTGCCGGCGACCGGGAAGACGTGGTGCCGGCCGCCCAGCTGCGTGCCGGCGACATCGTGCGCGTGAAGGCAGGCGAAACCATTCCGGCCGACGGCATCGTGCTCGACGGCACTGCACATGTTGACGAATCGATGCTCACCGGCGAACCGTTGCCGGTGCGCCGCAGCGCCGGCGATCGCGTTACCGGCGGTTGTATCAGCACGGATGCCGTGCTGCGTCTGGAAATCACCGCTGCCAATCGCGAAGGCCGGCTGTCGCGCATCGTCGATCTGGTCACCCGGGCACAGGAGTCGCGGCCGGCGATCCAGCAGCTGGCGGATCGCATCGCGCGGCAATTCGTCGTCGCCCTGTTGCTGCTGACGGTGGCCACCTGGCTGGCCTGGCAATGGATCGATCCGTCCCGCGCGTTCTGGGTGGCTCTTGCCGTACTGGTGGTCAGTTGCCCGTGTGCCCTGTCGCTGGCAACGCCCACCGCCTGCACGGTGGCGACCAATGCACTGACCCGACGCGGCCTGCTCATCACCCGCGGAAACGCACTGAGCCTGCTGCCGGATGTCCGGGCCGTGGTTTTCGACAAGACCGGTACCCTGACCGAAGGGCGCCCGGTAGTTCGCGACATACTGACTTTCGATGGGGTCGACCGGGACGCCGCGCTGCGGCTTGCCGCGCAACTCGAACGCGATTCCGAGCATCCGCTCGCACGTGCCTTCCACCGTGCCGACGTGCGGGCCACGGCGGCGGAACTGCGCATCGTTCCCGGTTGCGGCGTCGAAGGCACGATCGACGGGACGCGCTACCGGATCGGGTCGGGCAACTGGTTGCAGCAGCAGGGGCTGCCGCTGCCGGAAACCGGTGAAGAACAGGGATTGCCGCAAGTCTGGCTGGCAGGCCCCGACCGGATCCTGGCGGCGTTTCGCCTCGGTGACACGGCGCGCGCCGATGCCGCTTCGACGGTTGCCGACCTGCAGGCCCGTGGCATCGAAGTTCACCTGCTGTCGGGTGACGAATCCGGTGCTGCGGCCCGTCTGGCCGCAGCACTCGGCATTGCCCGCTGGTGCGGCGGTGCAACGCCGGAACGGAAAGTCGAATACATCCGGCAACTGCGTGCCCGCATTGCCGCGCCGGTGCTGATGGTCGGCGACGGCATCAACGACGCACCCGTACTGGCAGCCGCCGATGTGTCGCTCGCCATCGGCGACGGTACCGATCTCGCGCGCACCGCCGCCGACGGTGTGCTGCTGGGCAGCCGCCTCGCGCTGGTGCGCTCGGCACTGGATGTCGCCGGCGCCACCCGCCGCACCGTGCGCCAGAATCTCGGCTGGGCGCTGGGCTACAACCTGTCGATGATTCCGCTGGCGGTGGCCGGCTGGATGCCGCCCTGGGTGGCGGCACTGGGCATGGCCGGTAGTTCGCTGGTGGTGGTGCTCAATGCGCTGGCCGTCGAGCGGCGTGCAGGCGAGAATCCGGCGCCATGAGCGCCCTCTATTTCCTGATTCCCATGTCCCTCCTGCTGCTCGGCGGCGCGGTGGCGGTTTTCCTGTGGTCGCTGCGTCGCGGACAGTACGAGGATCTCGAAAGCCCGGCGCATCGCGTCATCATCGAGGACCGGGAAGAACAGGTGCGGCTGGACGAAGCGGCCGCGGCAAAAAAATCCCCGCCTGCGGATTCCGGTCCGGATCATGACTGATCCGGTTTTCCTGCTGGCCGCCCTGCTTGCCGGCCTCGCCGGCGCCGGCCACTGCGCCGGCATGTGCGGCGGGATTGCCGGCGCGCTGGCCCACGCGATTCCGGCGCGCGAGCGCACGGTCCTGCTGACGCTCGGCTACAGCATCGGGCGACTGGGCAGCTACGCGCTGCTGGGCGCGGCGGCAGGTTTTGCCGCGGCGCTGCTTTCGCCACGCGATGCCGGTCTGGCCATGCTGGTGGCACGCGTGCTCACCGGCATCCTGCTGCTGGCGATCGCCCTTTACCTGCTGGACCTGACGCGCTGGATGCAGTCGCTGGAGGTGGCCGGCGCCGCAATCTGGCGTCGCCTTGCGCCGCTGGCGCGCCGCCTGCTGCCGGTCACCACGTTGCCGCGCGCAGTCGCGCTGGGCGCCCTGTGGGGACTGTTGCCGTGCGGTCTGGTCTACGGGGCGCTGCTGTATGCGGCCACGGCCGGTTCTGCGGCGGCCGGCGCCCTGTCGATGCTGGCCTTCGGCATCGGGACCCTGCCCGCCGTGCTCGGGCTCGGTGCCGCGGCGCGCTGGCTGTCGCAGCATGCGCGTGCCGTACGTCGTGGTTCCGGCACGCTGCTGCTGGTCGTGGCGCTGTGGACGCTGCTGTCGACCCTGCTGGCGCTGCCGGCGATCCTGGACGGCACCTGCCGCACCCCGGGCGATGTCATGCGGATCGCCGTCGACCTGCTGTTTCCCGGCTGACCCGCGGCAGTAAGTATCCGTCGGCTCAGGGTGCCGGCGGCAACAGCGCCGGCACTTCGCGCGCCTTGTGTGCCGCGTCGAGCGTTTCGCGCAGGCGCAGCAGTTCGTCGCGGATCTCCACCGGGATGTGCTCACCGCCCGAGCCGCTGTAGGCAAACCGTACGTAGCGGTCGTATTCGTCGTAGCAAGATTCCGCGGTATCGGTTGCCGGATAGCGGAGGATGCACTCTTTCAGATACAGATCGGCCAGCGAGTAATAGAAGTTGTAATCGAGAGCCCGGTCGACGCTGGCCAGCCAGTACAGCAGGTCGGCCATGTGCGGATCCGCCGGATGCGACTGCACGTATTCGTGCAGCAGGCCGCGCAACCACAGGCTGATCACCTTGTCCTGTTCGTTGCGCGGCGCCACTTCTCCGGCATGCGGCAGGATGTATTGCTTCGCATAGGCTTCCAGGTCGGCATAAGAAGGCGACCCGGCTTTCAGGTTCGCCCGGCGGATGTTCTCGAAACCCTCGATCCATTGCCGGACATCCTCGCGCACCTGCTTCGACATGACGCCGCTGCTGCGCTCCAGACGCCGCTTCAGTGCCTTCACGCCGCGCTCGGGCTTGCGGTACACCTGCGCCAGGATGGTCAGTTCGCCCTCGAAGGCGTCCAGCACCGGACCGTCCCAGGCCAGTCGCCGCCGGCTATCGAGGTATTCGTCGTAGAGTTTCAGCGCGCCGTCGTAGTCGCGGGTGATGTACTTGAAGCGTGCCTTCTGCAGGGTGTCGTAGGTAGCCGGCACCTCCAGTTGTCCGAAGCTGAGGGCACGCGACCTGTCATCCTGGGTGTGGCAGCCGGCGCAGGCGGATGCAATGCCGTGCACGAGATTGCGCAGCATGTCCGGGGTCGCGATACCCGAATCGACCGCATCACGGGAGCGCCCGATCTGCTCGACCATGGTCTGCCAGCTGATGCGGAATGCCGGGCCGCGATCGACGGTGTGCGGCTCCAGCTTCCGGAAACGTTCGTCCAGCTCGTTCAGCTGGCGGATCGCCGCGTCCGGGTCGGCGAGCACGTTGTCGCTGAGCAGCCTTGCCATGAGGGCGCCGATGTCCGTCATGGCGACGTTGACGGAAACATCGGCCGCAGCGGGTTGCGCTGGGGCCGCCGGAACCGGTTTTTCGCCGCCCGGTGCCAGCGCCGGCAGCAACAACAGCAGGATCGGCAACAGATGGCGCATCGCGGTGTCTCCCGTCACGAACCCGATACGTAAAATCCTACCGGTATTCGGGCTCCTTCCACCACGGGAATCCGGGCGGCAGATCCCGGCTGACCTTGCCGGGATAGTGCGGTTGGCGTTTCTGGAGGAAGGACATCACGCCTTCCATGGCATCCGGCGAGCGACCGGCATGGTAGAGGCCGCGGGTTTCGTACATGTTGGCGTACACCGGATGCTCGCTGCCGGCCATGTTCCACAGCAGCTGGCGGGCGATTGCCACCGATACGGCGGACGTGTTGTCGGCGATTTCCCGCGCCAGCGCCAGCGCCGCCGGCAACAGCTCTTCCGGCTTGTGCAGCGAACGCACGAGACCGCCGCGCAGCGCTTCCTCCGCGCCGAACACCCGCCCGCTCAGCGTCCATTCCAGCGCCTGCGGCAGGCCGACGACTTTCGGCAGCAGCCAGCTGGCGGCACCGTCAGGCACGATGCCGCGACGAACGAAAACGAAACCCATCTTCGCGCTGTCGGCCGCCAGCCGGATGTCCATCGGCAGCGTCATCGTGGCGCCGACGCCCACCGCCGGGCCGTTGATGGCGGCAATCAGCGGCTTGCGGCTGCGGAACAGGCGGAGATTCAGCACACCGCCGATGTCACGCACCCGGTGCCAGTCGACCTCGCCGCCACCGGCCTCGGCCCGGAACGTGTCGGCACCCGCCTCCAGATCGGCACCGGCGCAGAAGGCGCGCCCGGCGCCGGTGAAGACCGCAACCCGGATGTCGTCGTTGCCGTCGATCTCGTCACAGACGGCACAGAGGTCGCGGAACATTGCCGCGTTGAAGGCATTCAGTTTGTCCGGCCGGTTCAGGGTGACGACGAGCACGCCGTTGTCGGCTGCCGTCTGCAGGGTTTCGTAATTCATGGGACTCCTTCGGCGGCCGCGGCGGCCGGTGGTTCATTTCTGGAATTTCGCCTTCCATTCGGCGTAGGGCATGCCGTAGACGCGGGTTTTCGCGTCCTCGACGCTGACGTCGACACCTTGCCGCCCGGCCTCTTCGGCATACCACTTGGCCAGGCAGTTGCGGCAGAAGCCGGCGAGGTTCATGAGGTCGATGTTCTGGACATCGCGACGGCTGTCGAGATGGGCCAGCAGGCGCCGGAAAACAGCAGCTTCGACGGCAGGATCGTGCAGGGGATCGGTCATGGCGGGTCCTGGGGCAAGGCTTGTCGGGGCAGTGGTCCGCACCCGGCCGTGACCAGCCAGTCGCGAATTGCGGCGCAGGATAGCAGAACCGGCCCGCCCCGCTGCGCCCGCGCCGGATTTCCGGCTACGCTGCGCGACCCGATCCATGGAAAATCAGCGGCATGACTCCTTTTCTGATTGCCACCCTGCTGGCGTTGTTCATCGTCGGCGGCCTCGGTGCGGTGTATCGCCGGGGCGACCGCCGCCGCTTCCGGCAGGCCCTGGGCGGCAGCATTGCCGTCGTGGTGCTGGCCGCGGTTTACGCCGTCTGGATTTCGGGCGGTGAACGGACCCGGATCGAGGCTGCGCAGGTCGCGCTGGCCGATCTCCGGCTGGTCGAGGTTGCCGGCAGCTTTCGCCTTGAAGGCCGGATACAGAACCGTTCCGCCACCCACACGATCACCTCGGTACCGGTCAGGCTGCGGGTGGAGGATTGTGCGGGCGACAACTGCCGGACCGTGCACGACGAGACGGCCGACGTGTTGCTCTCGGTGCCGCCGGGCGGCACGGCCGGATTCCACCGGGTGTACGCGGCGACCGCGGGACAACCGCAGGGCACGCGCCGCTGGGAAGCGGAGGCCGGCGCACCGCGCGCCTTCGAGGCGGAGAGTCGCTGAGCGAATCCGTCGCCCGGGGTGAGCGAATCCGTCATTGTCCGCGACGGAAAGGCCCCGGATCATCGCTGCGTCGGGCATGTGTGCCCGCAACGGATGGCCCATCGATGGATTTCTCGTACAGCGAAGAGCAGAACCTGTTGCGCGACAGCGTGCGCAAGTGGGTCCGGGAGCATTACGAATTCGAGCGGCGCCGTCGCCGGTTGCGCGAGCACGGCGGCCACGATCCCGCGCACTGGGCACAGATGGCCGGGCTCGGCTGGCTGGCGTTGCCGTTTGCCGAAGAGGACGGCGGGCTGGGCGGGTCCCTGCTCGATGTCACGGTGGTGATGGAGGAATTCGGCAAAGGTCTGGTCCTCGAGCCCTGGCTGGCCACCGTGCTGCTCGCCGGCGGCATCCTGCGCCGGAGCGCATCGCCGGCGCAGCGCGCAACCCTGCTGCCCGGCATCATTGACGGTACGACGCAGGCGGCCCTCGCCTTCGCCGAACCGGACAGCCGGCACGCGCCGGAAGCGGTCACCTGCAGCGCGCGCCGCGATGGCAACGGCTGGCAACTGTCCGGTCGGAAAATCGCCGTGCTCAACGGCGATGCCGCCGGTTTCCTGGTCGTTGTCGCGCGCACCTCGGGCGCAGTCCGCGATCGCAACGGCCTGTCGTTGTTCGTCGTCGATGCCGCGGCGACCGGCGTGACGCGCCATGGTTACCCGACCATCGACGGCTTCCGTGCTGCCGACCTGCGTTTCGACGATGTCCGGCTGGACGGCGACGCGCTGCTCGGCAGCGAAGGCGGCGCCTGGCCGGTACTGGAGGCCGTGCTCGACGAAGCGGCGGTTGCCGTTGGCGCCGAGGCCGTGGGAATCATGGAAGCGCTGTACAAGACCACCGTCGAGTACACGAAAACCCGCAAGCAGTTCGGTGTGCCGATCGGCAGTTTCCAGGTGCTGCAGCACCGTATGGTCGACATGTTCATTCACCACGAGCAGGCCAAATCGCTGCTGCTGATGGCGGCGATCCGGCTCGCCGGCGACGATGCGGTCGAACGCCGCAAGGCGGTGTCCGCTTTCAAGGCCTACATCGGCAAGGCCGGCCGCCTGCTCGGGCAGCAGGCCGTGCAACTGCACGGCGGCATGGGCATGACCGACGAACTGGCGGTCGGCCATTACTTCAAGCGGTTGACGGCGATCGACGTGCTCTTCGGCAACGAAGATTTCCATCTGCGCCGTTTCGCCGACGCGGCCTGATGCGTCCGGCTGCAACGCTCGTGCTGGCGCGCGACGGCGCGTCGGGCATGGAAGTGTTGCTGGTACAACGCGGCGAGAGCGGCGATTTCCCCGGTCTGCACGTGTTTCCCGGCGGGCTGGTCGACCCCGGCGATGCCGATCCGCGCCTGTGCGCGGCATCGCTGCGCGATGCCGGTTCGGCCAGTCGGCTGCTCGCGGCCGACGACGCCCTTCCCTTTTTCGTCGCTGCCGTGCGCGAAAGCCTGGAGGAAGTCGGCGTGCTGCTGGCGGAGCCGGTGGTTGCCGCTGCCGCCGGCGTGCGCCACTGGCAGCGGCGCCTGCTGGCACGTGAATGCTCGTTTGCGGAACTGGTGGCCGATGCCGGTCTGCGGCTGGCCACCGACCGTCTCGGATACCTGAGTCACTGGATCACGCCGGCCGGCATTCCTCGCCGTTACGACACACGCTTTCTGGTGGCCGGCATGCCGGCCGGACAGGAAATCGCCATCGACGGCCGCGAAGCGGTGCGCGCCGACTGGCTGACGCCACAGGCGGCGCTCGATGCGCAGGCACGCGGCGACATACGCCTGATCTTTCCCACCGTACGCACGCTGGAAATGCTGGCCGGATTTGCCGGTGTCGCATCGCTGCTGGAGCATGCCCGACAGGTTCGTGCCGTGCCGGTAACGCTGCCGAAACTGGTCAATCGCGGCAGCGAAGGCATGCGTCTGCTGTTGCCCGGCGATGCGGGTTACGATGAGGCATGAACGACGTACTCACGCCGGGTCTGCCGGTCAGGCTTTCGTCACACGTCTGGCGCGTGCTGGCGCCGAACCCGTCGGTATTCACCGGACCGGGTACCAACAGCTACCTGCTGGTTGACGGTGCCGACGCCACCGTACTGGATCCGGGCCCGGATGACGCCACGCATCTTGACGCGCTGCAGGCCGCCGCAGGGGAGCTCGGCGCGGACATCCGCCGCATCGTGTGCACCCATACCCACGAAGATCACTCACCCGGCGCGGCGCCGCTGGCTGCACGCACCGGCGCACAATTGATCGGCACGCCGGCGCCCGACGACGGCTACAACGACGTCACCTTCCACCCCGACCGCGTGCCGGTCGACGGCGAAGTCTTGCTGTGCGGAACACTGCGGCTGCGCGCTGTCGCCACGCCCGGGCACGTGTCCAACCACTTCTGCTTCCTGCTCGAGGACGAAGGCCTGCTGTTCACCGGCGATCACCTGATGCAGGGTTCGACCGTGGTGATCGTGCCGCCCGAGGGGTCGATGCGGGCCTACCTCGATTCGCTGCGGCGCCTGGAAGGGCTGCCGGTGGCCTGCATCGCACCTGGCCACGGGCACCTGATGCCGCATCCGCAGCAGATCATCGCCGCGACCATCCGCCATCGCCAGGCACGCGAAGCGAAAACGCTGCGGGCCATACGCGAACAAGGCGGTGGCACACTGGCCACGCTGGTGCCGGCGGTCTACGACGACGTACCGCCGGCCATGCATCCGATCGCGCGCCTGTCGCTGGAAGCGCACCTGATCAAGCTGATGGAAGACGGCGTGCTGGTGCAGCGCGGTGAGCGCTGGGAGCCCCTCGCCGCGGCGTGATCAGCGCCGGCGCGCGGGCTTGCCCGGCTGTCTGTCATCGGCCGACTTCTCCTTCGTGCCGGCCGCCTTCCCGTTCTGGCCGCCGGCAATTCGGCGACGCGCCTCTTCCAGATGCAGTTCGCGCAACCGCTCGATGCGTTCCAGTACCCGTGCGTAGACCGAGCCGGCAGTGAAGCCGCCGTTTTTCAGCGGCTTGCCGGCTGCGGTTCCCATCAGCAGCTCTACCGCCTCGTCGACGTGCGCCGCGCCGTAGATCCGGAATTCACCCTTCTCCACTGCCGCCAGCACGTCGTCGCGCAGCATCAGGTTCTGCACGTTGGACTTCGGAACGATGACCGACTTCCCTTTCCAGGTGTCCAGGGTCCGGCAGGCGTCGAAGAATCCTTCCACCTTTTCGTTCACGCCGCCGATCGCCTGCACCATCCCGAACTGGTTCACCGAGCCGGTCATGGCAAACGACTGGTCGATGGCAATGCCGGAGAGCGAGGACAGCAGCGCACACAGTTCGGCCAGCGAGGCGCTGTCGCCCTCGACACCGTAATAGGACTGCTCGAACACGATCTGGGCCGACAGCGGTATCGGTTTCTCCTGCGCGAACAGCGTGCTGATGAATGCCGACATGATCATCACGCCCTTGGAGTGGATCTTGCCGCCAAGCTGTACGCTGCGTTCGATGTCGATCACCTCGCCGTCACCGTAGCGGGTGGTGGCGGTGATGCGCGACGGCATGCCGAACTCGAAGCCCGGCAGCATCAGCACGGTCAGGCCGTTGATCTGCCCGATCTCCTGCCCCTTGACGTCGATCATCAGCGTCTTGTTGCGCAGTGTTTCCAGGTACTCGTCGCGGACACGGCTGGCCCGGTTCTGCTGACGGTCGCGGGCGGTCCGGATATCGTCGACACCCACCCGCTTGCGGCCGAGTTCACGCGCGCAGAAGCTGGCCTCGCGCAGCGTTTCCTGCAGCGTTGCCGCATGCAGCGACAGCTTGTTCTGATCGTCGGCCCAGCGGGCCGCAAGCTCGATGGTCCGGGCTACTGCCGCCCGGTCGAGCGGCAGCAGCGACTGCTGCTGCGCCATCGTGGCGATGAAGCGCGCATACAACACTTCGTTTTCCGGCGTGCGGGGAAGATCGTCCTCGAAATCGGCAATAACCCGGAACAGCTCGTCGAAATCGGGATCCATCTCGCGCAGGAGGTACAGCAGGTGGTGACTGCCGAGCAGAACCACCTTGATGTTGACCGGAATCGGCTCCGGCTCCAGCGAAATGGTACCGGTCAGCGTGAGGATCTTTTCCAGTGCATCGACCTGGATGGTGCCGTTGCGCAGTGTCCGCTTGAGACTTTCCCACACGAACGGCTGCTCGAGCAGCTTTTCGATTTCAATGACCAGATAGCCGCCGTTCGCCCGGTGCAGGGATCCGGGGCGGATCAGCGTGAAGTCGGTCGCCACGGTGCCCATGTAGGTCACCTGTTCGATGCGACCGACCAGGTTGTTGTGCGCCGGCAGGTCGTCGGCCACCACCGGCGTGCCCTTCGCCGGATCGTGCGACACCATCACGTTCACCTGGTACCTGGGCGGCGTGCTGCTGCCGGTCACGGTCGCCGACGCTTCCTGCTGCTCCTCGTTTCCCGGCAGGAAAATGCTGAAATTCTCGATCAGGTCCTGACGAACCCGCTTGAGGTGCGACACGACCGGCTCGAGCGTCTGGTATTGCGCACTCAGCTCGTCGAGCAGATGGTTGACCACCAGCTCGGCAGTCTCCTCGTTGAGCTGCCTGACCTTGCGGCGATGGACCTGTTCGCGCTGGCCGATGTCGCGCAGCGACGAGCGCAGGCGACCGTCCATCTCGTCCATGTCCTTCTTGTATTTTTCCTGCCGGGCCGCCGCCAGTTTCTTGAAGCGATCCGGTTCGATCATTTCCTCGCCGTCAACCGGCACGAAGCTGTAGCCGCCGGGGGTATTGAGAACCATCTTGAGGCTGCGGCTTTCGGCTTCTTTCGCCAGCCCGGCCAGTGCGCCCTGCTGCTCCTTGAGCAGTTCGCCCTTGAGCATCTCGACCCGCTGGAAATATTTCTCGTTGTCGAAGGCCTGCGGAATGGCTTCGCCGAGCTCGGTCAGGAGCTTTTCCATGTCGCGCCGCAACTGCATGCCGGTACCTGCCGGCAGCCGCAGCACCCGCGGTTCGCGGGCATTGTCGAAATTGTTGACGTAGCAGAAATCGTCGGGGGCCGGCTGGGTGCGTGCGAACTCTTCCAGGCAGCGCAGCACCAGGGTGCGCTTGCCGAGACCATCGGTTCCCACGGCGTAGACGTTATAGCCGCGCAGACCCATGGCGACCGCATAGCGGATGGCTGCCTGGGCCCGCTCCTGACCGAGAAACCCGGTCAGCGGTTCGAGTTCCTTGGTGCTGCGAAACGGCAGCGACGCCTGACGGCAGGTGCGGGTGGCTTCGCGCGGCGTGAGCGGCCGGATGGGCATGCGGATCCTCGTGGCGGCAGTTCGGGTTTCAGAGGGCGTCGAGCGGTTTGGGTTTCTCGATACCGTAGCCCTGGGCGTAATCGATGCCGATCTCGCGCAGCCTGGCCAGGATTTCGTCGTTCTCCACGTATTCGGCGATGGTCCGCTTGCCCATGAAGTGGGCCATTTCGTTGATCGAGCGGACCATCATGTAGTCGGACATGTTGTGGTGGATGTCGCGAATGAACGCACCGTCGATTTTCACATAATCGACCGGGAGGTTCTTCAGATAACTGTAGGAGGACAGCCCGGAACCGAAGTCGTCGAGCGAAAACTTGCAGCCGATGGCCTGCATCTCGCGGATGAAGTCCGCGGCATCGGAGAGGTTGGCAATGGCTGCGGTTTCGGTGACTTCAAAGGTCACCTTCTCGCGCGCCACCTCGCTGTCCGTGACCTGCTGCAGGATGTAGGTGGTGAGCCGCTCGTCGTTCAGCGACTGGCCGGAAAGATTGATCGAGAAGCCGCTGATGTCGTCGAGCCGCCCCTTGTTGGCATGCATCCACTCCAGCGTGTTGTGGATCACCCAGCGGTCGACGGCATGCATGCGGTTGTAGCGTTCCGCCGCCTGCATGAAGGATCCCGGCGGAATGAACTCGCCGTTCTCGTCCTCGATCGCCAGCAGGATTTCGTAATGCGGCTGAAGCCCGGAGGCGGGATCCACCGGCTCGATCCGCTGGCAGCGTAGCCGGAGGCGATCCTGCTCGATGGCCTGGTTGAGCCGCGCGACCCAGCGGATGATGTCGTCACGCTGCGCCATGCCGGCATCGCCTTCCTGGAATACGTGCACGCGGTTGCGGCCGGCCTCCTTGGCCGCATAACAGGCAGCTTCTGCCGCCTTCATCATCGCCTCCGCAGTCAGTCCGGGCGTCACGAACACCACGCCCGCACTGGCTGCCAGCGGGAAACTGCGGTCCTGCCACTGGAAGCGGTATTCCTCGATGGCGTGCAGCAGGCGTTCCGCAACCCGCTTGTGCGACGACTCGTCCGCACCCGGCGCCAGTACGGCGAATTCGTCGCCTCCGAGCCGCGCCACCTGCGCTTCGCTGCCGGCTGCCGCCACGATGCGTTTCGCCACCTCGGCGATCAGGCGGTCGCCCGACTCGAAGCCGCAAGTGCTGTTGACGATCTTGAACTGGTCGAGATCAATCCAGCACAGGGTCCAGACGGCATCGTCGGCCACCCGTCCTTCGACATGCTTCTGCAGGCGACGTTCGAATTCCTTGCGGTTGCACAAGCCGGTCAGTTCGTCGTGCGTCGCGCGGTGCGCCAACTGTCCGTAGACCTTCTGCACCATGGCTTCAAGGCCGCGATCCACCAGCGGCGTTTCCGGATCGTCGATGCGGCGTGCCCGACCGTCACGCAAGGCCCGCGCAAAACTCTCGACATCGAGATCGAGAACCTTCATGCCCTGCAGATTGACGAAAACGAATTGCGTCAGCCCGTCGTCAACCCAGGCCAGACGGGCCTGCTGGAATTCGTCGCTGTCGTCTTCCGCCAGCTCGATCCAGGAGCCGACTTCCAGTTCGCGGGCGCGCCGCAGCCACCGGGCGAGATCTTCCGGATGGGCGACGGCCATGCGCGATTCCGCATCGATGGCACCGGGCGGCACGTCGACCGCCGGTACGGCATCCAGACGCCCGCTCGACAGCGCGGTGAACATTTCGCGCAGATCGTTGACCACCGCGTCGCGGTTGATCTGCCCGGTCGCCTGCGAGGCCAGTCCGCGCTTGATGACACCCAGCAGCGACTTCATGTCCAGCCGTGCCGGATCGTTCATACCCTCCACCATCTGCCCGATGACGCCGATCGCTTCCTGCCACTGGGCACTTTCGGCGCCATGGCGCAGCCATTCGTTGACCAGCGACTCGCGCCAGCCGGCATCGAGCAGGGTCAGCACGGCCCGCGGGACCCGCCGGCCGCCGATCATTTCTTCGAGGATCTGCATTACCCGCCGCCGGGCGGCAACGACCTTGTGGTGTCCCTCGCTCGACTGCCGGACGCGCAGCAGGTTGTGCTGATATACCTTGCGCTGCTGGTCGAGCATGCGGTCGAGCACCGCAAGCGCTTCGCCGAACACATCGACATCGTTGTCGAAGCCGCTCACCAGCGAGGCAACGACTTTTTCGATGTTCTGCTGCTGGACCGGCGTGGTCATCGCCCCGCGCGCCCCGAGAGTGGCCAGCCGGTTGAGCACCATGCGTGCCGGATGACGCTCGTTGGCGAGGAATTCCGGATCGGCGAGCAACAGCTTCAGGAACGGGACCTCCAGGCGCCGGATCTGCGTGCGTGCATCGTCGCGCAGCAACGGCATGCCCAGCATCTCGACGAACAGCTGGCCGACCGTATCGACAGCCCGCTCCTGCGGCGCTTCAAGCCGGCGACCGAGCGCACCGTCCGGATCAAGCGTGCCGAGAATGCGATCGCGCAATGGTATGTCCGCATCCTCAGGCCGATCGCGCCGCTGCAGCGCTTCCAGCGCAATGCGTACCTGCGCGCCTTCCCAGGCGGAGACCGTCGTCGCCGGCTCGGCGGTTCCCGGCACCATGTCGCGGGCGGCCAGCAGACGCTGCACGGTGGCATAGGCCTGCCGGGCGATCTGCTGCTGCAACTCGAACTGTCGCACCGACAGCTCCGCCCGGCCATGGCTGCCGGACACGGGAGGTGGCGGAACTGCAGCCGGCGCCATCGCCGGCGCAGCGGCCCTGGCCGGCGGAGCAACAGGTGCGACCGGCGTCGGCGCGACGGCCGCCGGTGCCGGTCGCGGCGGGGGTGGCGGCGAACCGGCCTGCTGCCCCTTCGCATACTTGCCGATTTCGAGATCGGGCATGATGCCGTTGCGGGCAAGCAGTTCGTTGAGTTCCGGATACAGCTTCGCCAGCCGTTCGAGCATCAGGTTTTCGAGCGTACGCAGCAGTAATTGTTCGACAGGCTTCGGCAACTTCATCTTCTGGATCGGCTCGCCGAGCGCATGATAGAAAACCGCCGGCCCGACCGGATTGTTCTGCACGCCCATCTGGGCGCCGAACATTTCGTTGAAGCGGATCTGCAACTCGAAGAGCGCCTGTTTGCAGTCGGCTTCGGCGCGCGACACCATCACCTTGACCGCCAGCCAGTCCTCGAAGGCGTTCTTGTCGATCAGCGACAGCTTGGATGCATTGCTGTTGCCCGGCAGGGTTGCGCCGGCCTGCCAGCCGGAAAAATCTTCAAGCGGCTTCAGCGCTCCTTTCAGGAAACCGCTTTCGATGTCGCCGGCATAGCGGCGCAGCGTGGCACGCGTGTCGAGCATGCGTACCTGCTCGTCATTGGTCGCGCCCTGCTTTGCCAGCTCCTGGATCGGCTGCTGGACGTCGGCGATCAGCGTCTTCGGCAGATCGCGCAGCCGGGCCTGCACCGCCTCCTTCATCACCGCGATCGCCTTGCGGACAGCAGCTTCGTCGAATTTCACCTTGCGGATGTCGGTACGCGCACCAAGCCGCTGCTGCGCGTTGCTGACGCTCGCCAGACTCTGCAGGGCCATCAGCGAGGTCGGATCGGGATTGGCGAACGACACGCCGAGCGTCTGCCGGTCACGGCGGGCCACCGTGCCGGTAAAGGTATAGGTGTTGCGGAAGCCCGGCGAACGGGTGGTAACCCGCAGTTCGACCGCTGCACCGCGTTCAAGCAGCGCGAAGGCCGGCGGCAACGGGCGCAACGGGTCCTCGAGGGAGAGCAGCGCCCCGCCAAGGCAGAAATCGCGCATCTTGCAGGGATGGTCCCGCAGCCCGTGGGCAGTGATGTTGGCGTCGAAGTCGACGTTCAGTCGGCGGTGAGCGCGCAGTTCATCCGTCATCGGGCGCAGTTCTGCCAGGCAGTCGCGTCACCCGCCGGGACCGGGTAGCGGTACCGACACTGTCCATGACGCGGGGTTGAACCGGAAATGTAGCAGGGGCCGACCGTCCGGTGCCATGCCGGACGGCCGGGACCGGCCTCAGCCGAAGAACGCGTAGCAGACCGCGATCGATGCCGCAACGCCGGCCGCATCGGCAAACAGGCCGCACCAGAGTGCATAGCGCGCATGCCGGATGCCGACGCTGCCGAAATACACGGCCAGCACGTAGAACGTGGTTTCGGTGCTGCCCTGGATGATGGCCGCCAGGCGGGCGGCGAACGAGTCGACGCCGTGGGTCTGCATCGTCTCCAGCATCACCGCCCGCGCCCCGCTGCCGCTGAAGGGCTTGACCAGGGCGGTCGGCATGGCGTCCACCCAGCGGGTGTCGAAGCCCCCGGCGGCCACCGCATGCCGCAACAGGTCCAGGACCGCATCGAGCGCACCGCTGGCGCGCAGCACGCCAACGGCCACCAGCATGGCAACCAGGTAGGGAATCAGCGCCACCGCGGTCCGGAACCCCTCCTCGGCTCCCTCGATGAAGGTCGAGTAGATGTCATGGCCGCGCCACAGGCCGGCAGCCAGAAACAGCATGACGACGGACAGCAGCATCAGGTTGCCGACGGCCGCCGAGGCATCGGTGGCGACCTGGGCCGGCACCAGGACCAGCGTGGCCAGCAGGGCGCCGATGGCAGCCATGCCCAGCACCACCGGCCACAGAGCGAGCAGGCGCCAGACCGGCAGCCGCTGCAGGGCGGCGACCACCAGCAGCCCGGCCAGGGTCGAGGCCGCCGTGGCCAGCAGGATCGGCAGGAAGACCAGGGCCGGGTCCGCCGCGCCCTGCTGGGCCCGGTAGACGAAGATCGAGACCGGCAGCAGGGTCACGCTGGAGGTATTGAGCACCAGGAACAGGATCTGTGCGTCCGTGGCCCGCTCCGGCGTCGGGTTGAGCGTCTGCAGCTCCCGCATCGCCTTCAGCCCCAGCGGGGTGGCGGCATTGTCCAGCCCGAGCATGTTGGCCGACAGGTTGAGGGTCACCGCACCCACCGCCGGGTGCCCGTCCGGCACACCCGGCATCAGGATCCGGAAGACCGGCGCCAGGGCCCGGGCGATGACGGCCACCAGCCCGGCGCGCTCGGCGACCCGGAACAGGCCCAGCCACAGGGCCAGGACACCGATCAGGCCAATGGCGATTTCCACCGAGAGCCTGGCCATGGCGAAGCAGGCCGCCACGACCTCTGCCGCGACCGAGGCATCGCCCCGCACGAGCAGCGGCCAGAGCGCGCCGGCAAAGCCGATGGCGAACAGGGCAAACCAGACACGGTGCAGCAAGCGGCTCTACTCCGGCGCGGGCAGGCGTGGCAGGAGGAAATCGCGGGGAACCCCGGCAGGCGCCGGCGGTCGCATTATGCGGTTGCCTGCGGCCGACCCGCTATCTACCATTTGCCGTTCATCTCGCCCGCGAGCGCACATCGCTTTCATGACCCTCCTCTCCTTCCGTTCCGCTCGCCGGTTCACCGGTTTGCTGCCGGTCCTGCTGCTCCTCCTGCTTTCTCCGGCCCGCGCCTCGGTCATCGATGACAGCGCCGCTGCGCTCGCCGCACGTGCTCCGGTGCTGGTACCGGAACGGGAATCGGTGCGTGCCGGTGTCAATGTCGTGCGTCAGTTGCAGACACACTACCGGCAGCAGCCGCTTGATGCCGAGCTGGCTGGCCGCCTGTTCGACGCCTACCTCAAGGCCCTCGATGAGCAGCGCCTGTATTTCTACGGCAACGACATCGAGGAACTGGAAAAGCTGCGGCCGCGCTTCGAACGCGCCCTGCGACTGGGCGATGTCGATCCGGCATTCCTGATCTTCAACCGCTACCAGCAGCGCGTCGTCGAGCGACTGCAGTACCTGGTCGGCGAGATCGATCGCGGCATTGACCGCTTCGATTTCGGCAAGGACGAATTCGTCGAGATCGACCGCAAGGACGCCCGCTGGCCGGCCACGAAGGCGGAAATGAACGACATCTGGCGCCGTCGCCTCAAGGCCGCGGTGCTCGACCTGCGCCTCTCCGGCAAACCGGATGCCGAAATCCAGAAACTGCTCAGCAAGCGGTACCGCACCCAGCTCAACCGCACGCTGCAGATCCGTCCCGAGGACGCGTTCTCTGCCTACATGAACGCCCTCACCGGCCTCTACGATCCGCACACCGAGTATTTCTCGCCGCAGACCAGCGAGAACTTCAACATCAACATGAGCCTGCAGCTGCAGGGCATCGGCGCCGTCCTGCAGACGGAAGACGAATACACCAAGGTGGTGAAACTGGTGCCGGGCAGCCCCGCCGACAAGTCCGGGCAGATCAAGCCGTCCGACCGCATCGTCAGCGTTGCGCAGGGGTCCGGCGAGCTGGTCGACGTAGTCGGCTGGCGCCTGGACGAAGTGGTCGAACTGATCCGTGGTCCGAAAGGCTCGCAGGTGCGGCTCGAGGTGATTCCGGCCAATGCGCAGGACACCTCGGAGACGCGCATCGTCACGCTTACCCGCGACGAGGTGAAGCTGGAGGAGCAGGCGGCCCGCAAGAAAGTCATCGAAGTGACATCGCAGGGTCAGCCGTTCCGGATCGGTGTGATCACGCTGCCCACGTTCTACATCGATTTCGATGCAGCTCACCGCGGCGATCCGGACTATCGCAGCACGACCCGCGACGTCGCCAAGCTGATCGATGCGCTGCGCACGGAAAAAGTCGACGGTATCGTCCTCGACCTGCGCAACAACGGCGGCGGCTCGCTGGAGGAAGTGCAGTCGCTGGTCGGTCTGTTCATCCGCAGCGGGCCGGTGGTGCAGGTACGCTGGGCCAACGGCAAGGTCGAGCCGGAAGGCGACATTGATCCGGACGTCCGCTACGACGGACCGCTGGCGGTGATGGTCAATCGCCTGTCGGCATCGGCCTCGGAAATCTTCGCCGCGGCGATCCAGGACTACGGCCGCGGACTGGTGATCGGCGAACAGACCTTCGGCAAGGGCACGGTGCAGACCCTGCGCCCGCTCAACCAGGGCCAGCTGAAAATCACCCAGGCCAAGTTCTACCGGATTTCCGGCGAGAGCACGCAGCTCAAGGGCGTGATGCCCGACATCCAGTTCCCCAGCCTGGTCGATCACGACGAAATCGGCGAAAGCGCCCTGCCCAATGCAATGGCCTGGGACACGATCCGGCCGGCACGTTACCTGCGGATCGGCGATTTCTCGTCGATGCTCGGCGAGCTGCGCAAGCGCACCGAACAGCGCACGGCCGTCAATCCCGACTTTCAGTACATCCGCGAGCAACTGGCGATCCTGGAACAGACACGCAACCAGAAGCAGCTTTCGCTGAACGAGAGCGTGCGGCGGGCCGAACGCGATGCGATGCGCCAGAAATCCCTTGATGCCGAAAACAAACGGCGCAAGGCCCGCGGGGAGACGCCGGTGAAGGATTTCGCCGAGCTGGAAAAGATCAACGAGGAACAGGCTGCGGACGACGACAAGGAGACGCCGGTCGACCGGGCCATGCTGCTGGAGGCCGGCAACGTGCTGGCCGACCAGATCCAGATCTGGCGTGCGCGCCAGATGGCGCGCACGCCGCTGCAGGCCGCTGCCCCGGCGGCGCGCGGCGACGCGCGTGCCCTGCCGAAACCCTGATCCTACTCGCGTATCCGCGCCAGTTGCCGGGAGAGCGCGACCAGCTCGCCCCGGCTGTCCCACAACTCGCCGTCCGATTCGTGCAGCCCGCGGGTGACATAGCGGGTGCGGAACAGACAACGGACACGTCCGGGCGCCGGCCGGGCCCGGATGTGCACCGTCAGTTCGACGGTCGGCACCCAGCCGCGCGGTCCGTTGCGGTTGAACAACGGCGGCGGCAACGCATCGGCAAACAGCAGCAGGCTCCACGGATCGGGCGCCCGGCCATCCGCATGGGCGATCCAGGCACGCAGTTCCGGCGAGCCGCCGGTCCGGCCCTGCAGCCAGCCGGCCGAACAGGGGTCGAACAGGATTTCGTAGCGGCGATTGATCGCCAGGGTCGGCGGCAGGGCCACGCAATCGTCCGGTGCGGCGATCGCCGGCGCCTCCCGCGTGCGCCAGCTCGGCCCGTCGAGCACGTCGAGATTGCCGAATGCGGCGAGTACGCGGCAGCGCTCGCTGCCGTCCTGCAGCAGCGCCGCCTCCACGTTGTCGAAGCTGCCGCCCTGCTTGAGCGGCATGACGGCGATTTCAGCCGGCCCCGGCACTGCCGGCCGCAGGTAATGCGCGGTGACTGTCAACGGATCGGGATGCGTGGCACCGCGGGCCATCGCCCGCGCCACCGCGGCAATCAGGTAGCCCCCGTTGGGAATCCGGCCGACGTTCCAGCGATCGCTGAGCGTGAAGCCCTGCCGCTGCGCATCGAGGAGCGTGAATTGCGTGTCCTGCTCGAAATCGTTCATCAACGACGCTTCCGCCAACGGGCCGCGCCGATTATCCGCGCCGCCGACTGCCTTCAGGCAAGCGATTTGAATCCCCAGCGCGCCGGATCGTCGCCCAGACCCGCCGCCAGAGTCCGGCGCCCCATGTCCCGGCTCCAGCGCTCCATGCGCCGCAACGCAAAATCCGGCAGCAGGCGATGGGCACGACTGGAGGCGGCGACCGCCGCCTTGACCGCGCGTACGGCCACTTCCGCCGGCACCGTGCTTTCGAGATGGAAATCGTTGGCCAGCTGCTCGCCCACCAGATAGCGGCTGAACGCCAGCAGCACGTTCTCCGGTACCCGGAACGGCGGCTGGTTTGCCATGTCGCGCAGCAGCGCCTTGGCCAGGGCTTCGCCGTCCGGCGTCGGGTCATACAGGTGCGTCGTCAGCTGCAGCGCGAGCACTTCCTGCTCTTCGATCGTCGTCGTCAGCAACTCTTCCTTCACGCCCAGCAGATATCCGGCGTAGCGCCAGAAGTAATGCATCGACTCGTGTTCCTCGCGGGTGATCTCGAGGCCCAGCCGTTTCATGCCGCGCACCACCATGAAGTCGAACTCCAGTACGGTGCCGGCCATGTCTTCCTGGTTGATCGGCAGGTCGAGCGCGGCGACGTCCCAGCGCGCCGGATCCTTCAGGAACTGGCGCACCGCGGCGTGCAGCAGCCGGACTTCCATCAGCGTGCGATGACCGATGCCGCCGGGCCGCAGGCCGTCCGGCCCCTGGATGTTGTGCAGCATCTGGCCGGTTTCGTAGATGCGGCGCGACACGTCCTTCTGCAGCCGGCCGGTACGTACCAGCACCTGCGACGGCTTGTTGTGTGCGTAGCCTTCGACCAGCGACGAACACATCAGGACCAGCCCCTGCAGCGGGGCATAGCGGACGTACGTGCGGCGCCCCGGCTCCATCCGCCGGAAGTCGACCCAGCGCGGCACCGTGTGGCAATGGTCCAGGAATTGGCGGTAGACACCGCCCTCGCTGCGGGCGCGGCGTTCGACCTCTTCCAGCAGGCCGGTAGGCCGCATGCGACCCAGGCTCTCCACGCAACGGTCGGCCAGATCGTCCTGCACGTAGCGCCATTTCTGCAGGTTGGCGTGCGAATAGCGGTCGAACCAGATGATTTCGGCCGGATTCTGCGGGCCCTGCTCGATGCGGGCGAGTTCGGTCTGGAGCGCCATGATGAACCTCGGCTGCGGGGATGACGGCGGCATCAGAACCCGCGGGTTCTGATGCCGCCGGACGTTAGCAGCGGGCTGACCGCACGGTCAAGGCAGTTTCAGGGGCGCGCGGTCCGAACCGCAAAAGCCGCCACCCGCGCGGCCAGCCAGTCGCCGGCATCGAGGGCGAGATCGTGTCCGGCGGTCGGGTGCCGCTCCAGCGGCAGCCCCATGCCGTCAGCAATGCGGTCGCTGCAACGGGGGCTCACCAGACGATCGTTGCCGCCGTTGAGCAGCAGTACCGGGCATGCCGGTGCCCGCTCCGGGGCGGAATAGCGGGCCGCGGCCAGGAGCTGGACCACGGAATTGCGGAGGCTGACCGGGCTGTCGGCGGCATAGCCGGCCCAGCGCTGCACGTAGTACTCGCGGTCGGCCACGAGGTTGGTGGTGATCGCCAGGATCATCCGCTCCAGCCGGGTCCGGTCCCGGCTGAAGAGCACGTGCCGCAGGATCGCCGGATAGTTCCGTGGCCGCAGCCGCTCCCAGAACGGACTGAAGGCACTCAGGCTGGTATTGATCAGTGCTGCCCGCTCGACTTCGGCCGGATACCGGCTCATCCATTCGAAGGCGGTCATCCCGCCCAGCGACAGTGACAGCAGGGACAGCGGTCCGGTCACGCCCTGGGCGGCCAGATCGGCCCGCGCGCCCGCGAGCATGCCGGCCAGTGTCGACGGACTCGCTTCCCGCCAGTGCACGCCGTTGCCGGGCAGGTCGATGCAGAGCACCCGGCTGCCGGCCGGCAGCCGTGCCGCCAGCAACGCCGGAAATCCTTCCCAGTGCCGCTGCTCGCGTACCAGTCCGCGCAACAACACCCAGGTCTGTCCCTGCATCGCCTGCCCTCCTTCGGCCGGCGGCGATTATCGACGCGCATCCGGCGGTCGGACAATGTGCGCGGAGCCCCCGCCCCCCTCGCTTACAATCCGCGCGCCCGCAGCCTCCCCCGCCGATACCCTTCGCATGTCCGACCGCAAGCCGAACGACCGCACCCGGGAAAAAGTCCAGCGCATCAAGACCGGAGCGCTGGAGCGCCGATTCTCGCTGGCCCGCGCCGGCTTCGTTGCCGGTACCCGTTTCGCGCTGCAGTCTGCCGGCAACCTGTTCGCCTCGGGCGACCGGCGTGCGCAGCGGCAACGGGAAATCCTCTCCGATCAGGCGCAGTACCTGGTCCGCGAACTCGGCAAGCTCAAGGGCAGCGTGGTGAAGATCGGCCAGATGATGGCACTGCTGGGCGAACACTTCCTGCCGGACGAAGTGACGGCTGCCCTGCACACGCTGGAATCGGAAACCACCGCCCTCGCCTGGCCGGCAATGGAACGGCACCTCCGCGAGCAGCTCGGCGCGCGCATGGACGAGCTGGACATCGACACCGAACCGCTGGGCGCCGCCAGTCTCGGCCAGGTCCACAAGGCGCGCCGCCGCAGCGACGGCCGCGAACTGGCGCTGAAGATCCAGTACCCGGGCGTCGCCGCCGCCATCGACAGCGATCTCGATGCCGTCGTGCAGTTGCTGCGCCTGACCCGCCTGGTACCGATCACCGAGGAATTCCAGGGCTGGCTGGAAGAGGTGCGCAGCATGCTGCGCCGCGAGGTCGACTACCGTCTCGAGCTGGAAACGACCCGCCATTTCGGCGACATCCTGCGCGACGACGCCCGCTTCCGCGTACCGGACGTGTTTCCCGAATACTCCACCGGCAGCGTGCTGTGCACCTCGTTCGAGCGCGGGGTCGGGGTCTCAGACCCTGCCGTGCTGGCGCTGCCGCAGGAACGTCGCAACCGGATCGGCCGGGCGATCATGGACATCTGCTGCCGCGAGGTCTTCGTCTGGAACAAGATGCAGACCGACCCCAACTTCGGCAATTACCTCATCCAGATTGCCGGAACGCCGGCCGACGAGGACCGCATCGTCCTGCTCGATTTCGGCGCTTTCCGCGATTTCGACGAGAAAGTGCTCGGCCCCGGCCGGGAAATGATCCGCGCCTCCTACTTCCGCGACCGCGAACGCCTGTTCAAGGCCATGCGCGATCTCGAATTCCTGCACCGGGACGTGCCGCAGAAGAATCTCGACCAGTTTGCCGAGCTGTGCTTCATGGCCGTCGAGGTGCTGGCCGATCCCGACGTGCACCCGATGCCGGACTACGTGCTCAACGAGAAGAAGGAATACCTCTGGGGGCGCAGCGACCTGCCCGACCGGGTGATGCTCAAGGCCTCGAAATCGGCGCTCAGCGTGCACTTCGACGTCCCGCCGAAGGAGTTCATTTTCCTGGCGCGCAAGCTGCTGGGCGCATATACCTTCCTGCACGTCATCCGCGCCGAGGTGCGCGGCGACACGATACTCCGTCCGTATCTCTGAGGAGCCCGCCATGACCGCCGTCGTCCAGCTGCAGCGCGACCAGATGCTGTCCCTCGTCACCCTGAACGACGGCAAGGCGAATGCCTTCTCGCACGCCCTGATCGAACAGTTCCACGCGGCCCTGGACACCGCCGAAAGCGACGAGGCCACCCGTGCCGTGGTCATCACCGGTGAAGGCAAATGCCTGTCCGGCGGTTTCGATCTGGGGGTCATGGGCAGCGGCCCCGAGGCGGCACGCGCCCTTGTGGCGGCCGGCGGCCGGCTGGCCCTGCGGTTGTATGAATATCCGAAACCGCTGGTGATCGCCTGCAACGGCCACGCCATTGCCATGGGTGGCATCCTGCTGTTCACCGCCGACTGGCGGACCGGCGCCGACGGCGCCTTCCGGATCGGCCTCAACGAAACGGCGATCGGCCTGACGATGCCGGAATTCGGTGCCGAGCTGGCCCGCGACCGGCTGAGCCCACGCTATTTCACGCGGGCCGTCGCCGGCGCCGAAATCTATGCGCCGTCGGAAGCGGCGGAAGCCGGCTTCCTGGACGAGGTCGTCGACGCGCTGTCGGTACTGGACCTGGCCTGCGTACAGGCCGAGCGGCTTGCGGCACTCAATCCCCGGGCCTTCGCGACCACCCGTCGTCGCACGCGCGCGGCAACGCTGGCGCGCATCCGGGCCGGATTCGAGGCAGACATGGCGGGCATCGGTGCCGGCTGACCGGTAACGGGCGCAATCCGGGCCGGAAAAATTGCGGGATGCGCTTTCACTCCGGGCGGCGATGTGTAGAATACGCGGCCTCGGACGGGGCGTCGGAGTGTAGCTCAGTTTGGTAGAGCACTACGTTCGGGACGTAGGGGTCGTAGGTTCGAATCCTATCACTCCGACCATTCGCCCCCTGCCGTCCGCGCGCAATGCGCGGCATGCGATGCAACAGCGTTCGCAGCAGAGTTCCGGTTTCCCGAGAGCCTGATCGCCGTCCGCCTGCGACCCGGAGGCACTGCGGTACTGCAGACCAACGGTCGACGGTATCATCCGGCCGTCTCTTCGCCGCCGGCGGATTCCCGTAATATCCGGTGATCGACCACCCGCCAGGATCCGTCTGCCCGATGGCCAGCATTTACGTCGCCATTCCCAGCCCGGCCCGTCTTGAAGAAAACACCGACCGCTTCCTGGCCGCGATGAACTCCGGCACACGGGAACCGCAAAACGTCCTGTTCACCGACATTGCCTTCGATTTTGTCGACACCATGCTGGAGGGCCTGTTCCACGGCCCGACACGACAGATCGAACTGACCGGCTTCCGGCGGAAGCTGGTCGACAGCCTCGGCGGCCTGATCGAAAAGACCACCCATGGCCTGATCCGCTCGGTGGTGGCCAAACTGTCCAACGAGGAATTGCGCCGGCTCCAGGGCTTCGTCGAGGAGCGCCGGCTGGTGATCGACGGCAAACCCTACGTGAGCTTTCCGCTGCCGCCGCACTTCACCACCCGCTACCAGGCCATGCACGAGTCGACCATGTCCGGCAGCCCGGTCAGCGGCGAGGCCCGCGCCGACGTGATGAACGAGTTCACCGACATCGCGCTCGATTACATGCTCAAGCGGCCGGTCGACCTGCTGAAACTCGGTTTCATTTCCCGCAAGGCCGCCGACCTCGGTTATTCCAGCATGCGCTCGCTGGCGCACTCGACCGTGCGAAAACTGTCGGCAGATGTCTCGCTGGAGGAAAACCAGCGGCTCTCCACCTACTTCTACCAGTTGATGCGGGAAGGCCCGGATTACCGGGGCTCCTGAGACGACGGACCGGCAGACTTCACCGAGGCTTACCAGGAGCAGGCACGGATGAGCGACAAGAAGCGATCGGGAGAGGAATCAACCCGCAAGTTTTTCCGCTCCGACCGGATCAGCGTGTCCAACGGGAAGTTCTTTTTCTCCTCCCGCGAAGGAACGCTGGAAGGCCCGTTCAGCAGTCGCGAAGAAGCCGAACGGGAACTGGCGATGTACATCAGGCGCGCCACCGGCCGGGACATCTACGGCAGCATCATCCGCGACGATTCGAAGAAATAGCTAGCCCGGCGGAACCAGCCCGTCGATGGCCTGCGCCAGTCGCAGGTCGCGCGCCGTGATGCCGCCGGCATCGTGGCTCGACAACCGCACGATCACCCGGTTCCAGCTGTTGCTCCAGTCCGGATGATGGTCCTGGGCCTCGGCCAGCAGGGCGACCCGGGTCATGAAGGCAAAGGCCTCGCTGAAGCTGCCGAAGCGGAATTCGCGCACCAGTGCCTGACCCTCGTGCCGCCATCCGGGGAGCTGCTGCAGTGCCGCAGCCAGGCCCCGGGCATCGAGACATTCGGTTTTCCTGTCCATGACATGTCTCCCGCGGCGTGTTCAGGAGTATCCGGGGGTTACGGATTGGTGCCCGGGGCCGGGATCGAACCGGCACGGGGTTGCCCCCGAGGGATTTTAAGTCCCTTGCGTCTACCAGTTTCGCCACCCGGGCTTGCCGGACCGCCGGCTGGTGCCGCCGTCCGGGGAACGCACAATGACGACAGGAAGAATGGAGGCTGGGGTCGGAATTGAACCGGCGTACGCGGAGTTGCAGTCCGCTGCATGACCACTCTGCCACCCAGCCAGTAACGGCGGGACGTCGGTCCGGGGCACCGGAGCGCCCGGCCCGCCACAAAAAAACCCCGGGTTGGTCGCCGGGGCTTTTCCTGGAACACGTCCGGAATCTGGAGCGGGAAAAGGGATTCGAACCCTCGACCCCGACCTTGGCAAGGTCGTGCTCTACCAACTGAGCTATTCCCGCAAAGAGGGTGCCATTCTAGCCACGACCCGCCACCTGTCAAGCAAACGGAGGCGCCGGCCATTCAGCGGTCGTCGCGCAGATGCGGCCAGGCTGCGCGCAGGTAGACCAGCATCGACCACAGCGTCAGTCCCGTGGCGATATAGAGCAGCACGTAGTTGAAAACGAAAAACTGCGTGAACACCAGCTTGCGTCCCGGCTCGGTAAAGGTCGGCTCGACGGCCAGCAACAGCGTGATGGCCGTGATCTGCATCACCGTCTTCACCTTGCCGATGGTCGAGACCGCGACTGCCGCCCGGGCGCCGATCTCCGCCATCCACTCGCGAAGCGCGGACACGGCGATTTCGCGGGAAATGATGACCGTGGCCGGAATCGCCAGCCAGGCCGTGGCGTGATACTCGACGAGCAGCACCAGCGCCGCCGCGACCATCAGCTTGTCGGCAACCGGATCGAGGAAGGCGCCGAAACGCGTCGACTGGTTCAGGCGGCGGGCCAGATAGCCGTCGAGATAGTCGGTGAGGCCGGCGAGCAGGAAGATCGCGGCGGCGATCACGTTGCTCCACCAGGAGTGGAAGTAAAAAATCACGACAAAGAACGGGATCAGCGCGATGCGCGCCAGGGTCAGCAGCGTGGGGATGTTGAACGGGGATTTGCGCGCCGTGGCCATGCGGTGACTTCTTCCGTTGAGCCGGCAGTATAGCGGAAGGCCCGGGCGTACAGCCGCTCCGGTCGCTCGCCTGCGGCTCAGGCCGGATGCAGTGCCTGGTAGATGACGGCCGCCAGGCGCTCGTCGATACCCGGAACCCGGGCGATGTCCGCCGCACTGGCGCGCTGGATCTGCTGCCAGCCCCCGAAATGGTTGAGCAGCAACCGGCGCCGCTTGGGGCCGATGCCGGGCACGCTTTCGAGTGGCGATTCGCTCCGTTTCTTCGCCCGCCGCGCCCGGTGCCCGGCAATGGCGAACCGGTGCGCCTCGTCGCGTACCTGCTGGATGAGCAGCAGTCCCGGGTGGTCCGGCGGCAGGACAATCGCCGCCGCCTGCCCCGGCATGTGCAGGCTTTCGAGACCGGCCTTGCGCGACGGCCCCTTGGCCACGCCGACCAGTTGCACGCCTTCGAGCTGCAGTTCGGCCGCCACGGCCACGGTCTGGGCCAGCTGCCCGGCGCCGCCGTCGATGAGGACCAGATCGGGGAGTGCCGCGCCCTCTTCCTTCTGTCGCGTGTAACGACGCCGGAATACCTGCTCCATCGCCGCGAAGTCGTCACCGGGCGTGATGCCCTCGATGTTGAAACGGCGGTATTCGCGGCGCAACGGACCTTCCTGGTCGAACACCACGCAGGAAGCGACCGTGCCCTCGCCCATGGTGTGACTGATGTCGAAACATTCGATCCGCAACGGCGGCGCCGGCAGGGCCAGCGCATCGCCCAGGGCCTCCAGGCGCTGGCGCAGGTTGCGCCGGCTTGCCAGATGGGCAGTGAGTGCCTGCCGGGCATTGGTCTGTGCCAGCCGCAGCCAGGCGGCCCGATCGCCGCGTACGCTGGCGGCAAACCGGACCTTGTGCCCGGTCTCGCCCTGCAGCACGCCGGCCAGCGCGTCGGCACCGTCCACGTCATGCGACAGGATGACTTCGCGCGGAACGTCGCGCCCGCCTTCGCCGGCACCGAGATAGAACTGCGGGAGGAACTCGTCGAGCAGGGCGGCGGGATCGCTGTCGCCGGCGTTCGGAAAGAATGTCTTGCTGCCGAGCACACGGCCACCGCGCACGAACACCACGGCCACGCAACTGCCGCCCGGCTGGGTCGCCACGGCCAGGATGTCCGCCTCCCCGCCTTCGCGGGCCACGGTCTGGGTTTCCTGCACGTGGCGCAAGGCGGCAATGCGGTCGCGCAGCGCGGCGGCCTGCTCGAAATCCAGGGCGGCGCTGGCACGCTCCATTGCCGCCACCAGCTCGGCCGTGATCACGTCGCTGCGCCCCTCGAGGAACATCAGCAGGTGGCGCACATCACGGGCGTACTCTGCCGGCTCGATGAAACGCACGCAGGGCGCGCTGCAGCGCTTGATCTGGTACTGCAGGCAGGGCCGGGAACGGTTGCGGAAGAAACTGTCCTCGCAGGTGCGGATGCGGAAGATGCGCTCCAGCAGGTTGAGCGTTTCGCGCACGGCCTGCGAACCCGGGTACGGCCCGAAATACCGGCCGGGTGCCTTGCGCGAGCCGCGGTAGAAGGCAATCCGCGGGAACTCGTCGGCCGTGGTGACCTGGATGTAGGGATAGGACTTGTCGTCGCGCAGCAGGATGTTGTACGGCGGCCGGTGCTGTTTGATCAGCTGCTGCTCGAGCAGCAGGGCCTCGGTTTCCGTCGCCGTGATCGTCGTCTCGATGGCGGCGATGCGCCGCACCAGGGCTTCGGTCTTCACCGATCCCGGATTTTTCTGGAAATAACTGGACAGACGATTGCGCAGGTTCTTCGCCTTGCCGACGTACAGCAGCTCGCCGTCGGCGGCATGCATGCGGTACACGCCGGGCAGGCGGCTGCAGGTGCGGAGGAAGTCGCGGGCGTCGAAGACATCCGCGGAAGGTTCGCCGGTGGCCGGCAGCTCGTCGGTCATGCGCGAACCCGCGACACGCTCAGGCGGCGCCGTTCGCCACCCGGGCGTCGATCAGCCCGTGACGCACTGCCAGCAGCGTGAGCTCGACATCGGAATCGATACCGAGTTTTTCGAATATCCGGTAACGGTAGCTGTTCACCGTCTTCGGGCTGAGACAGAGCTTGTCCGAGATTTCCTGCACCTTCTGGCAATTCACCACCATCATGGTGATCTGCAGTTCGCGCTCGGACAGTTGATCGAACGGCGAGGACTGCTCTTCCTTGAACGGCTTGAGCGCCATCTGCTGCGCGATTTCCGCGCTGATGTATTTCTGGCCGGCGTTGACCACCCGGATCGCCCGCACCATCTCCTGCAGGTCGGCGCCCTTGGTGAGGTAGCCTGCAGCACCGGCCTTGAGCAGGCGCGACGGGAACGGTTCCTCGTCGCAGACCGTGACCGCAATGACCTTGATGCCCTCGTCGATGCGCTGGATCTTGCGCGTGGCTTCGAGGCCGCCGATACCCGGCATCTGCACGTCCATCAGCACCACGTCCGGCGCGGTCTCCCGCGCGAAACGGACGGCATCTTCGCCGCTGGCCACCTGCCCGACCACCTTGATCCCCTCGACATCGCCCAGCATGCGGCTGATGCCGATGCGCACCAGATCGTGATCGTCGACTACCAGTACCTTGATGGCCATGCGGTTGCTCTCCAGCGTCCTGTCCGGTTTCCTGTTGCCGCATCCGGCGACAACCGGTGGGCAAAATAATCGCGGCGGCGAAGGCCGCCCAGTCCGACCGGGCTGAACACAATGTGAGCATTCTCGCACAGGCCCTTCCGGGCCGGCAGCGCCGCTCAGAGATAGGGCGTAAACAGGCCTGCCAGACCGTCGCGCAGGCGCAGCAACAGGGGCCGGGTCTGCAGCTCGGCCAGCGACAGCGGCCGGGCACGCGCCAGACGCTGCTCGAACACGTAGCGCAGCCGTCGCCCCAGGGCCGGGTCGTAGCATTCGACCACCAGCTCGAAATTGAGCCGCAGGCTGCGGGGATCCCAGTTGCCCGAGCCGACCAGCGACCAGGCATCGTCGACCAGCAGCAGCTTGCCGTGATCGAACGGCGGTGGCGTCAGGCAGATGCGGCAGCCGTTGGCCAGCAGGTCTTCCAGGATGGCGGTTGCCGCCCAATCCACCGGCGGCAGGTTGCTGTGTTCCGGCAGCACGACGGTGACCTCGACGCCGCGCATCGCCGCCGCCTTCAGCGCCACCACGAGTTCCGGTTCCGGCAGGAAATACGGGGTCAGGACATACAGCGATTTCTGCGCGCACTGCACGCCCGCCAGATAGCTCCAGAGCAGGCGGTCCGCATCCTCGTCGGGACCGTCGCTGATGCCGCGCGCCAGGGTATCGCCGGCCGGCGGTACGACCGGAAACCACGCCTCGCCGGACAACAGCTCGCCGGCGGCAAACAGCCAGTCTTCCTGGAAGGTGCGCTGAAGGTGCCCGACGACCGGTCCCTGCAGTTCAAAATGCAGGTCGAGGATGGCCGCCGGATCGCGCGACGGCAATACGTGGCCGCTGCGGACGTTCATCCCGCCGGTGAATCCCCGTTCGCCGTCGACGACGAGGATCTTGCGGTGATTGCGCAGGTTGGCATACGGCAGGTGCCAGGGCAGGAAACGCGGCGGCAGGAAACGCGCGACCCGGATGCCGG
The DNA here is from genome assembly GCA_049323295.1 of Pseudomonadota bacterium. Classification (GTDB taxonomy): domain Bacteria; phylum Pseudomonadota; class Gammaproteobacteria; order Pseudomonadales; family JADFDG01; genus JADFDG01. Next base: position 207,941 of record JBMOON010000026.1, on the reverse strand, counting down.
CGGCTTCGAGCTCGCGATCGACCGGATTGAGCCAGGAATAGCGCAGGCCGACCGCATCGACCAGCACGCGGACCTGGACGCCGCGCGCCTGGGCGGCCGCCAGCGCCGCCACCACGCGCCGGCCAAGCTCGTCGTTGTCGAAAATGTAGGTGCAGAGCGTGATCGTACTGCGTGCGCCGGCAATCGCCGCCAGCATCTCCTGCCAGGCCTGTTCGCCGCTGTCGAATACCGTGACGCGGTTGCCGGCCAGCAGCGGCCGGCGCGTCACCTGGTTGATCATGCGGTGAATGGTCTGCAGCGACGCCGGCAGATCGCCGCCGGCCACCGGCACCACGGAGGCCGGCACCATGGGCCTGCTCTTGCGGCGGTGCAGCGACACGGCGCGCCGCCGGATGCGGTTCACGCCGAACAGCAGGTACAGCAGCACGCCGATCACCGGTGCCAGCCAGACTATGGCCACCCAGCCGGCCCGGGCCTGGACGTTGCGCTTGGTGAGCGCCAGATGGGCCGTGGCGGCAATCGCCGCCACGGCACCGGACATGGCCACCAGCTGTGGCCACCAGTCATTGGCGAAGGTGAGGATCAGCGACCGCCAGTCGATGTCCATGAGTCCGTCATCCCGACGCGTTCCGGTACGGTTCAGACCATGGTGCGTGTCCGGGCGCCGGCAGTCCACCCGCGGGCGGATGCCCGTCAGACAGGGTAAAAGTGGCGGAGAGGGTGAGATTCGAACTCACGGGCCCCTTGCGGAGCCGTCGGTTTTCAAGACCGATGCAATCGACCACTCTGCCACCTCTCCGCAGTCGAAGGCTGCACAGCATAGCGGAGGCCGTCTCCAAGGCAAGCCGGCATGCCCCGCGTTATCATGCGCAATCCTTCCCCGCGGTATCCGCCATGCGCTACGCCCTGCTCGTTCTGGATGCGCCGGCCGGCCGGGCTTCCGCCCGGACCGCGCTGCGTTTCGCCCGTGCGGCGGCGGCGCGCGGACATCGCGTGGACCGCGTGTTCTTCTACGGCGAGGGTGTGCAGGGCGGCAATGCACTGGCGGTACCGCCGCAGGACGAAAACGACACCCGCGCCGGGTGGCGCGACTTCGCGGCCGAACACGGCGCCGAGCTGGTCGTGTGCATCGCCGCCGCCCTGCGTCGCGGGCTGCTCGACGAGAACGAGCGGGCGCGCTACGGCAAGTCTGCCGCCAGCCTCGATCCGGCGTTCACGCTAGCCGGTCTGGGACAGCTGGCCGATGCCGTACTGGGCTGCGACCGCGTGCTCACCTTCGGTGGCTGACACCATGACCTCGATCCTGCTCGTTTTCCGCAGCACGCCTTCAGGCAGTCTCCGCGCCCGCGAAGGTATCGATGCCGCCCTGCTCTTTTCCGCTTTCGTACCGCAATTGTCCGTACTGTTCAGTGGCGACGGCGTGTGGCAACTGCTCGCCGGACAACAGCCCGACGCCATCGACGCCGCTCCGGTGGCGTCCGTGATCGCGGCGTTTCCGGAATACGACATCACGGCGATCCATGCCGATGCCGCCGCGCTCGCCGCCCGCGGCATCGAGCCGGCACGACTGATCGCCGGCGTCCGCCCGGTGGACGACAACGCGATCCGTGAACTCCTGGCGCGTCACGATCATGTCCTCACCTTCTGAACCGTCGCCGCCCGTGCCGACCCTGCATCTGGTCTTCGCGTCGCCGCACGCCGGCAGCGCCCTGCAGGATGCGCTGCGCGCCGCGACGACGGGCGACACCCTGCTGTTGCTGCAGGACGGCGTATACGCGGCCGTCGGCGTTGCGGCCATGCCGGCTGCCGTCATGCCCGGCGTGCAGGTGCGTGCACTCGATGCCGACCTGCGGGCACGCGGCATCGGCGGCCGGCTGGCCGCGGGCATCCTGCCGGCCACCGACGACGATTTCGTTGCCCTGACCGAAACGCACGCCCGCGTCGCAAGCTGGTTCTGACGACGATGAAGACCGCCGGCGCACCGCTCGAAGTCCACGGACGTCCGCTGGACCGCGACACCGACGGCTACCTGAAATCGCTGGCCGACTGGAATGCCGACGTCGCACGGGCCCTGGCCGCCGACGAAGGCATCGTGCTCGGCGACGAACATTTCGCGGTGATCGAGGTGATACGCGCGTTCTATCGCGAGTACCGTATTTCGCCGGCAACCCGCGTACTGGTGAAAGCCGTCGCCCGCGCCCTCGGCCCGGACAAGGGCAACAGTGCGTGGCTGATGCAGCGCTTTGCCTCGACGCGCTACCCGACACAAAGTCCGGCGCTGGTGGTCGCCCGCATCGCCGGCCTGCCGCGTCCGGCCAACTGCACCTGAAGATCGGGGACGCCATGACCGGCAATCAGTACAAGGATTTCGAACATGCCTTCGCACCCTACGTGCGCATTCTCGGCAAGGGGCGCAAGGGCTCGCGCGCGCTGACCGAAGCCGAGGCCCATGCCGCCATGACCATGATCCTGCGCGGCGAAGTCCTCGACGTGCAGCTGGGTGCCTTCCTCATGCTGCTGCGGGTGAAAGAGGAAACCGGCGAGGAAATCGCCGGCTTCGTACGCGCCGCACGCGATGCGATGGACAGCGGACGCCGGCTGCTGCATGCCGATCTCGACTGGGCTTCCTACGCCGGCAAGAAAAACCACCTGCCCTGGTACCTGCTGGCCGCACAGTTGCTGGCCCGCAACGGCATCCGCATCCTGATGCACGGCGCCGGCGGCCACACCCTGAATCGCGTCTACAGCGAGCAGGCGCTGGAGGTGCTGGGCATCGGCACGGCGCAGTCGTTCGCTGATGCCGCCGCCCGTCTCGAGCGCGACCGTTTTGCCTATTTGCCGCTGGCCGTGATGTCGCCACCGCTGGCGAAAATCATCGACCTGCGCAACGTGCTTGGACTGCGCTCGCCGGTACACACTCTCGCCCGGTTGCTGAACCCGGCCGATGCACCGCACGTCTTTCACGGCATTTTTCACCCGAGCTACCGGCCGATCCACCAGGAGGCCGCCCTGCTGCTGGGCTATCGCAACCTCGCCGTGATCAAGGGCGAAGCCGGCGAAACCGAACGCCGGCCCGATGCCATCACCGCCGTGCTGCGTGCCGTTGTCGACGAGGCAAGCCCGCAGGGCCGGCTGTTCAGCGAGGAATGGCCGGCGATGTTCGGCGGCCGACAGCAGAAGGAAGAGTCGCTGGACCTGTCCGTGCTGTCCCGCGTCTGGCGCGGCGAACAGGAGCATCCGTACGGCGAAGCCGCTGTCGTCGGCACGGCCGCGATGGCGCTGCAGCTGACCGGCCGCGCCGCCACGCAGGAGGCCGCGCAGGCACTGGCCGGCGACTGGTGGCGCGTGCGCGACCGCAAGCTGTTCTGATCAGCCCTGCGGCCGGTACCAGGCCAGCTTTTCGTGCAGCGTCACCACGGTGCCGACGATGATCATCGTCGGCGCATGCACTTCGCGGCCGGCAATCACGCTCTCGATCGTCGCCAGCGTTCCGGTGTGCACCCGGTGCTCCGGCGTCGTCCCGCGCTCGACCAGCGCCACCGGCATCGTGGCCGGCATTCCCGCCTTCACCAGTTCGCGGCAGAGCAGCGGCAACGTCACCAGTCCCATGTAGAAACACAGGGTTTCGTTCGCTGCCGCGAGATTTTTCCAGTCCAGTTGCGGGTCGCCGTCTTTGCCGTGCGCAGTGACGAATCGCACCGATTGCGCATGTTCGCGATGGGTCAGCGGGATGCCTGCATAGGCCGCACAGCCGGAGGCGGCAGTAATGCCCGGCACGACCTGGAAGGGAATACCGGCGGCCACCAGATCCTCGATCTCCTCGCCGCCGCGGCCGAAGATGAACGGATCGCCGCCTTTCAGTCGGCACACCCGCTTGCCTTCCTTCGCCAGACGCACCAGCAACGCATTGATGCCTTCCTGCGGCACGGCGTGATCGTCGCGTTTCTTGCCGACGTAGATTCTTTCGGCATCACGGCGCACAAGGTCCATCACGCCCGGCGAGACCAGACGATCGTAGAGCACCACGTCCGCCTGCTGCATCAGCCGGAGGGCACGGAACGTCAGCAGGTCCGGATCGCCGGGGCCGCCGCCGACCAGGTAAACCTCGCCGACATGCCGGGCTTCGCGTGCGACGGCGGCATCGAGTGCCCGTTCGAGCAACTCATCGGCCTGCGCGTCCTGCCCGGCGAACACCCGCTCGGCCACCGGACCGGACAGCACGTCCTCCCAGAAACGGCGACGCGCATCGCCGGTGGGCAGTTTTTCCTTCACCCGGCCGCGGAAACGGGCCGCCAGTGCGGCCAGACGGCCATAGGCGGCCGGGACCAGCGTTTCGATACGTGCCCTGACCAGCCGCGCGAGCACCGGCGCGGCACCGCCGCTGGACACCGAAACGAGTACCGGCGAACGATCGACGATCGCCGGAAAAATGAACGTGCAGAGTGCCGGACGGTCGACCACATTGACCAGCACGCCGCGCGCCACGGCATCGCGCGACACCTGCGCATTCACCGTTTCGTCGCTGGTGGCAGCCACCACGAGCAGTTTGCCGTCGAGCGCGGGCGCGGCGTAAACCGAACGGACCACATTGCCGCCGCTGCGCACCGCGAGCTGTGCCAGCTCGTCGCGGACGGCCGGAGCCATCACGTGCACCACCGCCTGTGCACGGGCGAGCAGCTCGGCCTTGCGAAAGGCAATCGCACCGCCGCCGACCACCAGCACCGGCTTGCCTTTCAGGTCGAGATTGACCGGCAGGAAATCCATGGGATGCGGGTCAGCCGATCTGCGCCAGTCCGCCCATGTAAGGCCGCAGCACATCCGGAACGCTGACGCTGCCGTCCGCGTTCTGGTTGTTTTCCAGGATTGCCACCAGCGTGCGGCCCACGGCCAGTCCGGAACCGTTGAGCGTGTGCAGCAGTTCCGGCTTCTTCATCTGCGCATCCTTGTAGCGCGCCTGCATCCGGCGCGCCTGGAAGTCACGGAAATTGGAACAGGAAGAAATTTCCCGGTAGGTGTCCTGCGACGGCACCCAGACCTCGATGTCGTAGGTCTTGCAGGACGAGAACCCCATGTCGCCGGCACAGAGTGCGATCACCCGGTACGGCAGGCCGAGCAATTGCAGGATTTTCTCGGCATGGCCGGTGAGTTCTTCCAGGGCCGCCATCGAATTTTCCGGCTTCACCAGTTGCACCAGCTCGACTTTCTCGAACTGGTGCTGGCGGATCAGCCCGCGAATGTCCTTGCCGTGCGAACCGGCTTCGGAACGGAAACAGGGCGTGTGGCAGGCCCAGCGTATCGGCAACTGCGCGGCGTCGACGATCTCGTCGGCCACCAGGTTGGTCACCGGCACTTCCGCCGTCGGAATCAGGTACAGCTCGCGCTCGCCCTCGATCCGGAACAGGTCTTCCTTGAATTTCGGCAACTGGCCGGTGCCGCGCAATGCCTGCGGTCCTACCAGGTAGGGCGCATAGACCTCCTGATAGCCGTGCGCGCCGGTGTGCGTGTCCAGCATGAACTGGATCAGCGCGCGGTGCAGGCGCGCCAGCTGGCCGCGCAGTACCGAGAAACGCGCGCCGGAGAGCTTCGCCGCGCGCTCGAAATCGAGAGCCGCTTTCGCCGGATCGAAGCCTTCGCCCAGCGCGACGTGATCACGAACCGGGAAATCAAAGCGGCGCGGCGTTCCCCAGCGGCGCAGTTCGACGTTGTCGGCCTCGGACTTTCCGTCCGGCACCGCATCGTCGGGAATGTTCGGGATCTGCAGGTGGGCATGCTCGATGCGGCTCTGCAGCGCATCCAGCTCGGCTTCGGCCTGCGCCAGCTGGCTGCCGAAGGATTCAACCATCGCCATCAGCGGCGCGACGTCCTCGCCGCGCCCCTTGGCCTGACCGATTGCCTTCGAGCGCGCATTGCGCTCTGCCTGCAGGTTCTGCGCACGGGTCTGGATTTCCTTGCGGAGTTCCTCCAGGGCAGAAAGACCGGCCACATCCAGCGCGTAACCGCGCCGGCCCAGTTTCTGCGCCACGGCATCCAGTTCGGAACGAAGCAGTTTCGGATCGAGCATCGGTCAGCTCACGCCAGTCGGGAAAATGACGGAAAGGTTCAAGCCGGTTTCACCAGCTGCAGGCCGAGCCAGACGGCGAACAGGCAACTGAGCACGCTGGCCAGTACGTAGCTGCCGGCCAGCAACAACTGGCCTTCCTCGATCAGTCGCACGGTCTCGAACGAAAAACTCGAAAAAGTGGTGAAACCACCGAGAAAACCGGCCAGCAGCGCGACGCGCAGTGTAGCACCGTGCGGCAGGTACTGGGTCAGCACGGCGAACAGCAGGCCGTAGAGGAAGGATCCCGCGACGTTCACCGTCAGCGTCCCCCAGGGGAGGGACTGGGGGGCGGCCGGCAGCAGAATGCCGGAGATCAGATAACGGCCTGCCGAACCGACGGCGCCACCGGCTGCCACCGCGGCAATCATTGCCATCTGGCTCATGCATCCCCCTCCCCGTCGCCACCCATTTTCCGTCCGCCCCTCCGCACCGGATAGCGATGCCAGTCCGCCGCACGGTCCAGCGCAGCCCACTGCGCCATCTTCTCCGCGATGCGTTGCTCCAGGCCGCGATCGGTCGGCCGGTAGAAACGCGCGTCGCGGCTGGCTTCCGGCAGATAGTTCTCGCCGGGCACATAGGCGCCGGGATAGTCGTGGGCATAGCGATAGCCCGCGCCATGCCCGAGTTCACCCATGAGCTTCGTCGGTGCGTTGCGGATGTGCATCGGGACTTCTTCGCTGCCACGCGACTTCACGTAATCCGTCGCGGCATTCCAGGCCTGGTAGACCGCATTGCTCTTCGGGGCGACGGCCAGATAGACCACCGCCTGCGCGATCGCCAGTTCGCCTTCCGGGCTCCCGAGGCGCTCCTGCACGTCCCATGCCGCCATGGCGACATCCAGTGCGCGCGGGTCTGCGTTGCCGACATCCTCGCTGGCCATGCGCACCACGCGGCGGGCAACGTACAGCGGATCGCAGCCGCCATCGACCATGCGCGCCAGCCAGTACAGCGCCGCATCCGGGCTGGAGCCGCGCACGGACTTGTGCAGCGCGGAAATCTGGTCGTAGAAGGCATCGCCGCCCTTGTCGAAACGACGGGTTCCGGTACGCAGCACTTCTTCCAGCGTGCCGGCCGCAATCAGGCGACGCCCCCCGGCATCCGGCTCTGCCAGATCGGCGGCAATCTCGAGCAGATTCAGCAGGCGGCGCGCATCGCCGTCGGCAGCCGCCAGCAGTCGCTCGCGGGCATCGTGCGCCACGGTCAGGCCCTGACCGCCCAGACCGCGCGCAGCATCCTGCAAGGCACGCTGCAGCAGCGCCGCCAGTGCCTCTTCCGGAATCGGCTTGAGCACGTAGACACGCGCCCGCGACAGCAGTGCGCCGTTGAGCTCGAAGGACGGATTTTCGGTGGTGGCGCCGATGAAGGTGAGCAGCCCGTCCTCCAAGTGCGGCAGGAAGGCATCCTGCTGCGACTTGTTGAAACGGTGCACCTCGTCGACGAACAGCACCGTGCGCCTGCCCTGCCCCAGCGCGGCCCGGGCACGATCGACCACTTCGCGGATGTCCTTCACGCCCGCCAGCACCGCCGACAGACTTTCGAAACGCGCATCGACCGAGCGCGCGAGCAGGCGGGCCAGTGTCGTCTTGCCGACACCCGGCGGCCCCCACAGGATCAGCGAATGCAGGTGGCCGGACTCGACTGCCTTGCGCAACGGTTTGCCGCTGCCGACCAGATGTTCCTGGCCGACGTATTCGTCCAGCGAACGCGGGCGCAGACGCGCAGCCAGTGGCGCGCCGGCGCCATCCGCGTCACCGGCGAACAGATCGCTGCCGGGATCAGAAGCCTTCACGGATGACGTCGGTGCCTTCCGGCGGCACGAACCGGAAACGCGACTCGGTCACGCGGCCGTTCAGCGTCACGCCGCTGAAGACGATGCGGGTTTTCTGACCCAGGGGGTCGGCCAGCGTCATCTCCGCCAGCCGTCCGTCGCGGAAAGTCACCAGCAGGCTTTCAAACAGGGCATCGCGATCGTGCGGTTTCAGCACGAAACGGCGGACCGTGGCACTGCTGTCGCCAAGCTCGATTCCATAACGTTCGCCGATTTTCTTCGCGTCGCCGGAAAACAGCAGGGCCGGCGTGTCCGCCAACTGGCGATCGAAGGGACGCACCACCGCCTGCGCCAGGTCCGGATCGTATACCCAGACCTGCTTGCCGTCGGCGACGATCAACTGCTCGAACGGTGTCTTCACGTCCCAACGGAAAAGTTGCGGCCGCGCCACGCTCATCACACCGGTCGACTGCTGCGACACCATGCCGTTGGCGCCGGTCACCGTCTGCTCGAATTGCGCTTCGACACTTTTTGCCGCGGCAAGGAGGCCGGCCAGCTCGGTTACCGGCTCTGCGGCCGACAAGGGCGCCACCCACAGGAACAGCGGCAACAGGACAGAAAAACGCGACACGGATGATTCCTCGCAATGGATACCGGCACGGCGACCCGACGGCAAAGCCTCAGCTTCCCGGTCGTATGACCTCGCGCTGGCCGTTGGGTTGCATGGCGCTGACCAGACCGGCGGCTTCCATCGCCTCGACCAGCCGGGCCGCGCGGTTGTAGCCGATCTTCAGCCGCCGCTGGACCGACGAGATGGAAACCCGGCCGGACTCGATGACGAAGGCTACGGCCTGATCGTACAGGGGGTCCGATTCCGGATCGCCACCCTCCTCGCCGTCGCCGCCGCCGAAACCGCCGCTGCCGCCTTCCTCGGCCTGCCGCGTGATGTCCTCGATGTAGTTCGGCGCGCCGCGGCGACGCCAGTCGTCGCACACGCGGTGGACTTCCTCGTCGGCAACGAAGGCGCCGTGCACCCGCTCCGGGACACTCGTGCCCACCGGCAGGTACAGCATGTCGCCGTGCCCCAGCAACTGCTCGGCACCACCCTGGTCGATCACCGTACGCGAATCGATGCGTGAACTGACCTGGAAGGAAATGCGCGTCGGCACGTTGGCCTTGATCAGGCCGGTGATCACGTCCACCGAAGGTCGCTGCGTGGCCAGAATCAGGTGGATGCCGGCAGCACGCGCTTTCTGGGCGATGCGTGCAATCAGCTCCTCCACTTTCTTGCCGACCACCATCATCATGTCGGCGAACTCGTCGACCACGATGACCACGAACGGCAGCGTGGCCAGCTCCGGCGCCTGCGTTTCCGTCACGCTGTCCTGCGGTTTCCACAGGGGATCGCGGATCGGCTCGCCGGCTTTTTTCGCATCGAGGATTTTCTTGTTGAAACCGCCGAGATTGCGTACGCCCAGCGCGGCCATGAGCCTGTAGCGGCGCTCCATCTCCGCCACCCCCCAGCGCAATGCGCTGGCGGCTTCCTTCATGTCGGTGACGACCGGCGCCAGCAGGTGCGGAATGTTGTCGTAGACCGCCAGCTCGAGCATCTTCGGATCGATCAGGATCAGTCGCACGTGTTCGGGTGTCGACTTGTAAAGCAGCGACAACAGCATCGCGTTCAGACCCACCGACTTGCCCGAACCGGTGGTACCGGCGACCAGCAGGTGCGGCATCTTCGCCAGATCGGCCACCGCCGGGTTACCGGCAATGTCCTTGCCCAGCGCCAGGGTCAACGGCGACTGCGCCTCGTCGAACGCGCTGGAGGCCACGACTTCCGAGAGACGGATCATTTCCCGTTTCTCGTTCGGGATCTCGATGCCCACCACGGTCTTTCCGGGGATCACCTCGACCACACGCACGCTGACCACCGCCAGCGAGCGCGCCAGGTCCTTGGCCAGATTGCTGATGCGCGACACCTTCACGCCGGCCGCCGGCTGGATCTCGAAACGGGTAATCACGGGGCCGGGCAGTACGCCGGTCACTTCCGCCTCGATGCCGAAATCGCGCAGTTTCAGCTCCAGCAGCCGCGACATCGATTCCAGCGCTTCACGCGTGTAACCCTTCTTCTGGGCCTTGTCGACCGTATCCAGCAACGACAGCGGCGGCAGTTCGCCGCTCACTTCCGTTTCGAACAGGTTGCGCTGGCGCTCTTTCTGCACCCGCACGCTCGGTTTCGGCGGCGCCGGCAGCTCGGCGATTTCCGGCGGCTTGCGGTGCCCGATCTTCGCCTGGTGCTCGCGGAAGGCTTCCTCCCGCTGCTCGACCAGCACCTCCGCGACCCGCTCGACCTGTGCCTCGCGCCGGCGGCTCGCGAACGATTCCCGCAGGCGCGCCAGCATGTCCAGCGTCCATTCGCCGGCGATTTCGGCAATGCGCAGCCAGGGGATGTCGATCACCACCCGTACTGCCGCCAGCAGGACCGCCAGCAGCAGCAACGTGCTGCCGGCCAGATTGAAGGCCGCAAGGGCGGCGCGACCCAGCACCGCGCCGAGGATGCCCCCGGCCGTTTCCGGCAACACTTCCTGCAGCGTTTCGGCCAGGCCGGCGATGCCGGAGCGCGGCACCGTGAAGTGGATCGACATCAGGGCGCAGGCCGCCAGCACCAGCACGACCCAGGCGCCGCGCCGCAGCCAGCGTTGCGGCGGCGTCGACTCGTCGACCGCCAGCGGGTGGCGCACGATCCGCACTCCGCGCCACAGCAATGCCAGCGGCAACAGCCAGGCAACGTACCCGAACAGCACGAACAGCACGTCCGCGACCCAGGCACCGATCACGCCGCCGGCATTGCTGACCGGGCCGGAGGGCCCGACATGCGACCAGCCCGGATCGTTGCGGAAATAGGTGAACAGCGAAATCAGCAGCAGGATGGCCACCGCGGCCAGCGCGATGCCCCAGGCCTCGCGCAGTCGCCGGCGCGTCATTTCGGGAAGGCGGGAGTTTCGCGCTGCACCGCGGGTCATGGTGCGCGCTCCGGCAGGACGGCGGGGCAATTGCTCATGGGCGTGTATTGTAGGGAATCGGCTCCGGCTTGGGAGGAGATTGTGCGGACGTTACTCTGTCTTCTGGCCTGGGCGTCCTTGTCCGCCTGCATGCCGGACAGCGCGCATGCCGACGATGACAGTCTCCTGTTGCCGCGCTGGGAATGGGGTCTGGGCATCGGCGGCGCATGGCTGAGCGACTATCCGGGCTCGGAGCACGAAACACCCTACGTTCTGCCCTATCCCTGGTTTGTCTGGCGTTCGGAGCGTGCCGAACTCGGGCGTGGCGGTGCACGCGGCATACTGTTCCGCGCACCTCGCGCGGAGATTGCGCTCACGCTTTCCGGCAACCCGCCATCCCGCAGCGACGATAATCCGGAACGCGCCGGCATGCCGGATCTCGACGCCGTACTGGAGCCCGGACTGCTGCTGCGCTGGGGCACCCTGCTGGACGATGCCGGCCGCTGGCGGCTCAGCCTGCGGTTACCGCTGCGCATGGCCTACCGGCTGGACGAGCACCTGCGCGCCTTCCCGCTGGGCGGGCACAGTGAGCCCGGCCTGACCCTCAACCGTCAGGTGACGCCGCAATTCAGCTGGGCGCTCACCGCCGCCACCGGCATCGCCGAACCCGCCTGGCACGATTATTACTATGGCGTCCCGGTCAGTGCCGCGACCGCGGACCGGCCGGCATACAAGGCCCCGGGCGGTTACAGCGGCTGGAGCGTCGGCGGCCGGCTCTCGTGGCGCAGGGGCGGGCTGGCCGGCGGTGTCTACCTGAGCGCAGATCACGTTGGCGACGCCGTGTTTGCCGGCAGTCCGCTGGTGGCAACTCCCTGGGGGCATGCCGTCGGCGCCCATCTCAACTGGCGGCTGGGTCAATCCGGGCAGACGATCGGAGGCCACGAAGAAATCTGACGCCGCTCTTGTTTTCGCACGGGCCGATCCCAAGACCGTTGACGTATTATCCCGCCGCCTTGTTTTCCGTCTTCCCCAACGTCGTGTACAGGACCCTGCCCATGGCCCGCCACATCAAACTGCTGATCCTCGGTTCCGGTCCGGCCGGCTACACCGCCGCCGTCTATGCCGCGCGCGCCAACCTGAAGCCGGTAGTGATCACCGGAATGCAGGCCGGCGGCCAGCTGACCACCACGACCGAAGTCGACAACTGGCCCGGGGACGTGCACGGCCTTCAGGGTCCGGACCTGATGGTGCGCATGCAGCAGCACGCCGAACGCTTCAACACCGAAATCGTCTTCGACCACATCAATCAGGTGGACCTGAAACAGCGTCCGTTCCGGCTCAAGGGCGATGCCGGCGAATACACCTGCGACGCCCTGATCATCGCCACCGGTGCATCGGCCCAGTACCTCGGCCTGCCGTCGGAAGAAAAATTCTCCGGCAAGGGCGTTTCCGCCTGCGCCACCTGCGACGGCTTCTTCTACAAGAACCAGAAAGTCGCGGTGATCGGCGGCGGCAACACCGCGGTCGAGGAAGCCCTGTACCTGTCGAACATCGCCAGCCACGTCACGCTGGTGCACCGCCGCGACAAGCTGAAGAGCGAGAAGATCCTGCAGGACAAGCTGTTCGAGCGCGAAAAGGAAGGCAAGATCAGCATCCTGTGGAACCACACGCTCGACGAAGTGCTGGGCGATCAGTCCGGGGTCAACGGCATGCGCGTGAAATGCGTGCAGGACGGCAAGACGAAACAGGTGGAGCTGGCCGGCGTGTTCATCGCCATCGGCCACAAGCCGAACACCCAGATCTTCGAGGGCCAGCTGGAAATGAACGGCGGTTACCTCAAGGTGCGCAGCGGCATCGAAGGCAATGCCACCGCCACCAGCGTTCCCGGAGTGTTCGCGGCCGGCGATGTCGCCGACCACGTCTATCGCCAGGCGGTCACCTCGGCCGGCTCAGGCTGCATGGCCGCACTGGACGCCGAGAAGTATCTCGACAACCTGCACTGAGGCAGGCGACCGGCACGATGGCCCTTGTTCTGCTCGGTGAAGACCCGCAGGACTTTCCGCCACCGTCGGACGCACTGCGCGACCCCGACGGCCTGCTGGCCGTCGGCGGCGATCTCTCGGTTCCCCGGCTGCTTGCCGCCTACCGTCGCGGCATCTTTCCCTGGTTCAGCCGCGGCGATCCGATCCTCTGGTGGTCGCCCGATCCGCGCTATTGCCTGGTACCCGCCGACATCCACGTCGGCCGCTCGCTGCGCCGGACTCTCGCCCGCGCGCACTTCCGCTACACCTTCGACGCCGATTTCCCCGCCGTGATCGATGCCTGCGCCCGGGCACCGCGTGCCGGGCAGCGCGGCACCTGGATCACGAAAGCCATGCGCGATGCCTATGTCGACCTGCACCGCGCCGGTCATGCACATTCGGTGGAGGCCTGGCGGGGCGACGAACTCGCCGGCGGACTCTACGGCGTGGCGATCGGCCGGATGTTCTTCGGAGAATCCATGTTCAGCCGGGTCGACGATGCCTCCAAGGCCGCCTTCGTGGTGTTCTGCCGCCATCTGGCGCACTGGGGCTTTCCGCTGCTCGACTGCCAGATGGAAACGGCCCATCTCGCCCGCTTCGGTGCCGGCTACCTGCCCCGTCCGCACTTTCTCGACGTGGTGAGTACCGCCACGGCCCTCCCGGCGCCCGACTGGCGGTTCGATCCCGGGCTTGCCGGCAACCCGCACGGTTCCGGGAAAGCAGACCCTGCCCTATAGTCGGCCTGTAGCACCATCACCGAAGAGGCACAGGCGGGCAGGCGGTGAGCAACCTCCAGACCCTCAAGTTCTACTGCACCCCCGCGCACCGCTGCAGCTATCTGCCGGACCGCGAGGCGGTCACCCTCTTTCTGGACCCCAAGACCGACGTTTCCGCCGAGGTCTACTCCTCGTTGACCGGCGTCGGGTTCCGCCGCAGCGGCGACTTCATCTACCGGCCGCACTGCGGGACCTGCCATGCCTGCATTCCGGTCCGCATTCCGGTCAACCTGTTCGAGCCCAGCCGCAGCCAGCGCCGTTGCCTGGCACGCAATTCCGACCTGACCGTCATCTCGGCGCCACCGCGCTACACGCCGGAGTACTACGCGCTGTACGAGAAATACATCGAGGCCCGGCACCAGGACGGCGACATGCATCCGCCGAGCCGCAACCAGTTCCGCTCCTTCCTGCTCTGCTCCTGGGGCAACTCGCGCTTCTACGAATTCCGGCTCGACGGACGCCTGCTCGGGCTGGCGGTGGTCGATCATGTCGACAGCGGCATGTCGGCGGTCTACACCTTCTACGATCCGGCCGAGGAAGCCCGCAGTCTCGGCCGCTTCGCCATTCTCTGGCAGATCCGGGAAACCCGGGCCCGCGGCCTCGGCTTCGTCTATCTGGGCTACTGGATCCGGCAGTGCCGGAAAATGGCCTACAAGCGCGAGTACCGCCCGCTGGAGTACTTCGACGGCCAGCACTGGCTGCGACCGGACCCCGACGGCTACCGGCCGCCGGCCATGCCGATAGCCGGGCTCTGAAGCCCGGCGACAGCCTTCCGGAGGCAGGGGCTTTCGGATACAGTGGCGCCCTTTCCGGGCCAGCCCCTGCGAGTACCCATGGCGAAAGACGACGTGATCGAGATGGAAGGTGTCGTTACCGAGACCCTTCCGAACACCATGTTCCGGGTTGAACTCGAGAACGGTCACGTGGTGACCGCCCATATCTCCGGCAAGATGCGCAAGAACTACATCCGCATCCTTACCGGCGACAAGGTGAAGGTCGAACTGACGCCCTACGACCTGACCAAGGGCCGCATCACCTTCCGCGTCCGCTGAACCGGCGCCGTCCGGACTCACAAAAAAACGCCCCGCACTGCGGGGCGTTTTCGTTTCGGGAGGCAAACGAGCATGCCGGCCCGGACCGCTCGTCCCGGCCTACGCCGGGACTTTCGCATCCACCTCGAGATCCAGCCGGCCATCCTGCACGGTGATGTGCACGTCGCCGCCCTTCTCCGCCAGTGCTCCGAACAGGATCATCTCGGCCAGCGGCTTCTTGATCTCGTCCTGGATCAGACGGGCCATGGGACGGGCGCCCATGGCCTTGTCATAGCCCTTCCCGGCCAGCCACTTACGCGCATCGTCGTCGACGTGCAGCATGACCTTCTTGTCGTCCAGCTGCGCCTGCAGTTCGGTGAGGAACTTGTCGACCACGCCGAGGATCACGCCTTCCGTCAGCGGCGCGAACGGGATGATCGCATCCAGTCGGTTGCGGAATTCCGGCGTGAACATGCGGCGGATCACTTCCATCGCGTCCGTGCTGTTGTCCTGCTGCTGGAACCCGATGCCGCGCTTGCTCATCGACTCGGCGCCCGCGTTCGTGGTCATGATCAGGATCACGTTGCGGAAGTCCGCCTTGCGGCCGTTGTTGTCGGTCAGCTTGCCGTAGTCCATTACCTGCAGCAGCAGGTTGAAGACTTCCGGATGCGCTTTCTCGATTTCATCGAGCAGCAGCACGCAGTGCGGATGCTTGGTGATCGCCTCGGTGAGCAGGCCGCCCTGGTCGAAGCCGACATAGCCCGGCGGCGCACCGATCAGGCGCGACACGGTATGGCGCTCCATGTATTCGGACATGTCGAAGCGGACCAGTTCCATACCCATGGTTTTTGCCAGCTGCCGGCTGACTTCCGTCTTGCCGACGCCGGTGGGACCGGAGAACAGGAAAGAACCGATCGGCTTCTCGGGCGCCTTCAGACCGGCCCGCGACAGTTTGATGGCGCCGGCCAGCGCATCGATGGCCTCATCCTGGCCGAACACGGTCATCTTCAGGTCACGCTCGAGGTTGCCCAGCTGCTTCTTGTCGGAAGCGCTGACGCTCTTCGGCGGGATGCGCGCCATCTTGGCAATGATGTTCTCGACATCGACCACCGAGATGACTTTCTTGCGCTTGCCTTCCGGCTGCAGGCGCTGGAATGCGCCCACCTCGTCGACCACGTCGATGGCCTTGTCCGGCAGGAAACGGTCGTGCAGGTGCCGGGCAGACAGTTCCGCCGCCGACCGCAGCGCATTGTCCGAGTAGCGCACGCTGTGGTGCTCCTCGAAGCGCTCGCGCAAGCCCTTGAGGATCTCGTAGGTCTGCTCGACCGTCGGCTCGGTGACGTCGATCTTCTGGAAGCGGCGCGACAGCGCGCGGTCCTTCTCGAAGATGCCGCGATACTCGGCAAAGGTCGTCGACCCCATGCACTTGATCTCGCCGGAGGCAAGCAGCGGCTTGAGCAGGTTAGATGCATCCATCACCCCGCCCGATGCCGCACCGGCGCCGATGATGGTGTGGATTTCATCGATGAAGAGGATGGCGCCCGGACGCTTCTTCAGTTCGCCGAGCAATGCCTTGAACCGCTTTTCGAAGTCCCCGCGGTACTTGGTGCCGGCGAGCAACGCACCGAGATCGAGCGAATACACCGTACTCGCCTGCAGCGGCTCGGGCACCTTGCCGTCGACGATCAGCTTGGCGAGGCCTTCGGCGATCGCCGTCTTGCCGACGCCGGGCTCACCGACCAGCAACGGGTTGTTCTTGCGGCGCCGGCACAGGATCTGTGCCGCACGCTCGATTTCCTCGTCACGACCTACCAGCGGGTCGATGCGGCCGTCGCGGGCCGCCTGGTTCAGGTCGGTGGCGTAGGCCTCGAGCGGGCTGGTACCGGTAGCCGGCCCTTCGGTTGCGGCTTCTTCGTCCTGCTGCTGCTCGCTGTTGGCGGCATTGCCCGGCGCGCTTTCGTCGTTGACCTTGCTGATGCCGTGCGAGATGTAGTTGACGACATCGATGCGCGCAACGTTCTGCTTGCGCAGGAAGTAGACTGCCTGGCTTTCCTGTTCACTGAAGATCGCCACCAGTACGTTGGCGCCGGTGACTTCCTTCTTGCCGGAAGACTGCACATGGAAAACCGCACGCTGCAGCACACGCTGGAAACCCAGCGTCGGCTGGGTCTCGCGGTCCTGGTCGTGACCGGGAATCAGCGGAGTCGTCTCGTCGACGAACTGGGTAAGGTCACGCCGCAGGCCGCCGATGTCGGCACCGCAGGCCTTGAGCACCCGGGTCGCCGATTCGTTGTCCAGCAGGGCGAGCAGCAGGTGTTCGACCGTCATGTACTCATGACGTTTCGCCCGTGCATCCCGGAAGGCGACGTTGAGGGTGACTTCGAGGTCCTTGCTGAGCATGGCCGTTCTCCCCCTGGTTGACGACGATCAGTTCCGACTTTCAGACCCATTCTAGGGCCGGCAGTTCACGCCGGCTCTATCTTTGCCATGAGCGGATGCTGGTGGCGACGAGCGTAGTCTACGACCTGCGCCGCCTTGGTTTCCGCCACGTCCCGTGAGTAGATTCCGCAGACTGCCTTGCCCTGGGTGTGCACCGTCAGCATGACACGCGTGGCCTGTTCTCGATTCATGGAAAAGAAGGTTTCCAGCACTTCGACCACGAAATCCATCGGCGTGTAGTCGTCATTGAGGACCACCACCTTGTACATCGCGGGTTTCCGGACCTCCGGCCGTGCGGTTTCGACCGCCAGGCTGGTGCCTGCCGCATGATCGTGGCCTTCCTGCGGGTTGCCGTCGTTCTCTGAGGCCATCGCGCGGGTATCCGGGAAAGAGTCCAGAATCATGAACCGGTTCACAGGCCTGGAGGGATTTGGGGATGAACGGGCTGCCCTTCAAGGGCCAGCCGACGCCGGGCACTTGACGCCGGCGCGAACCTTGATCGACAGTTCCGCGACGCCTGATTTTAACAATAAATAAAACAACGGCGGATGCGGGCTGCAGCCGCACGGACCATACCGAGGGATCGCCGATGGCAACCGGACGCGTCAAGTGGTTCAACAATGCCAAGGGGTACGGCTTTGTTCGACCGGATCATGGTGGCGAAGACCTCTTCGTCCACTACTCCTACATCAGCATGGACGGCTACAAGACCCTCAAGGCCGGACAGCCGGTCAATTTCGACGTCAAGGAGGCCTCCAAGGGCCACCATGCGGTCAACCTGACCCTTATTGACGAGCCGGTCCGGGATACCCGGGAAGCGGTCAACGACCCCAAGCATTTCCAGCAGACGGCCTGAAGGCCGTACGGCACACACAAAAAACCCGGGCAAGCCCGGGTTTTTTGTTGCCGGCAGGACGGATCAGCCCATGTGGCGGATGATCGCGTCGCCGAACTCCGAACACTTCAGCAGCCTGGCGTCCGGCATCAGGCGCTCGAAGTCGTAGGTCACCGTCTTCGCCTCGATGGCGCCTTCCATGCCGCGGATGATCAGGTCGGCCGCCTCGGACCAGCCCATGTGCCGCAGCATCATTTCGGCCGAGAGGATGATCGAGCCCGGATTCACCTTGTCCTGGCCGGCGTATTTCGGCGCCGTACCGTGCGTAGCCTCGAACATCGCCACCGAACCGCCGATGTTGGCACCCGGCGCAATGCCGATGCCGCCCACTTCCGCCGCCAGCGCGTCGGAAATGTAGTCGCCGTTGAGGTTCAGCGTGGCAATCACGCTGTATTCGGCCGGCCGCATCAGGATCTGCTGCAGGAAGGCATCGGCGATCACGTCCTTGATGATGATGTCTTTCCCGGTGCGGGGGTTTTTCATCTTCATCCACGGACCGCCGTCGATGAGCTCGGCGCCGAAGCGCTCCTTCGCCAGTTCGTAACCCCAGTCCTTGAAGGCGCCTTCCGTGAATTTCATGATGTTGCCCTTGTGCACGAGCGTCACGCTGGGCTTGTCGTTCTCGATCGCGTACTGGATCGCCTTGCGCACCAGGCGCTGGCTGCCTTCCTTCGATACCGGCTTGATGCCGATGCCGCAGCCTTCCGGGAAACGGATCTTCTTGACGCCCATTTCCTCGCGCAGGAACTTGATGACCTTGATCGCTTCCGGGCTGTCCGCCTTCCACTCGATGCCCGCGTAGATGTCCTCGGAGTTCTCGCGGAAGATCACCATGTCGGTGAGTTCCGGGTGCTGCACCGGGCTCGGCACACCCTTGAACCAGCGCACCGGGCGCTGGCAGACATAGAGATCGAGCTCCTGCCGCAACGCGACGTTCAGCGAGCGGATGCCGCCGCCGACCGGGGTAGTCAGCGGGCCCTTGATGCTGACCACGTACTCGCGCAGGGCCTCGAGCGTTTCTTCGGGCAGCCAGGTGTCCTTGCCGTAGACGCGGGTGGATTTTTCGCCGCAGAACACTTCCATCCAGACGATGGAACGGCGCGCGCCGTAGGCCTTGTCGATGGCGGCATTGGTGACCTTGATCATCACCGGCGTGATGTCGACGCCGATGCCGTCGCCTTCGATATAGGGGATGATGGGGTGGTTGGGAACGTTGAGGGAAAGATCGGCGTTTACGGTGATTTTGGCGCCATCGACGGGGACTTTGATCTTCTGGTAACCCATCTGTTTCGAACTCCTTGCGGGACTGCCTTGTGGGCGTCTTGAGCGAATGTCGGGGCCTTCGTTGACCGACAGGAAGTATAGTACCGGCGGGTCTCCTTTTGGCACGCCGCCCCCGCCGGCCCGCACAAATAAAAAATTCGTGTCGACCATCGTCCTGTTCAACAAGCCGTTCGACGTCCTCTGCCAGTTCACGGACGAGGCCGGCCGGAAAACGCTCGCCGACTGGATCGACATCCCGGGGGTCTATGCGGCCGGGCGGCTGGACCGCGATTCCGAAGGCCTGCTGCTGCTTACCGACGACGGCGGCCTGATCGCCCGCCTGGCCGATCCGAAACACCGCACCGGGAAGACCTATCTCGTGCAGGTGGAAGGCATTCCCGGAGACGACGCCCTGGCGCAACTGCGGCGCGGGGTCTTGCTCAACGACGGCCCCACCCTGCCGGCCGAAGTCCGCCGGATCGACCCGCCGGCCCTGTGGGAGCGGGTCCCGCCCATACGCCAGCGCAACAACGACATCACCAGCTGGCTGGAGATCACCCTCCGCGAAGGCCGCAACCGGCAGGTCCGGCGGATGACCGCCGCCGTGGGGCACCCCACCCTGCGGCTGGTCCGGATCCGGATCGGCGAATGGCGGCTGGACGGGCTGGCGCCGGGGGAATACCGGGTGCTCAGTTCTCCCGCGCCGGCTTCCGGTCGGCCGGCAGCTCCCAGCGCGCCGCGCGGTCGCGGTCGGAAGCCTTCTGCTCGACCCAGCGGGAAGCCCCGCCGGCCGAGGTCTCCCGCTTCCAGAACGGGGCGCGGGTCTTCAGCCAGTCGATGAGGAACTCGCAGGCGGCGAACGCCGCCGCGCGATGGGCGCCGGCGACACCGACAAACACGATCTGCCCGCCCGGCGACAGCTCCCCGACCCGGTGCACGATGCGTACGGCCTGCAGCGGCCAGCGCCGGCCGGCCTCCTGCACGATCGCCCCGAGCTCGCGCTCGGTCATGCCCGGATAGTGCTCCAGATGCATGCCGTGCACCGCCGCCAGATCGCCGGCAGAGCGCACCCGGCCGACGAACATCGTCACCGCACCGGTGTCGATGCCGGCGCCGCACAGGGCCGCGTATTCGGCCGCGACATCGAAGTCGGCCGCCTGCACCCGCACCGTCGCCTGCACGCGCTCAGCCTCCGGTGACCGGCGGGAAAAAGGCCACTTCGTCACCGTCGTCCAGGCTGCTCTCCATGGTCGTCGTCTGCTGGTTGACCGCCGCCAGCAGGCGATCGTTGTCGCCGAAGACACCGGCCCAGGCCGGTCCCCTGGCCGCCAGCGCAGCCCGCAGCGTCGACAACGTCGGGCCGGCCTCGTCGGCACCCAGGTCGATGCCGTCGGTGCCGACCTGCTCGCGCACACTGCCGAAAAACAGGACCCGGATCATGGTGCGTCTCCGGCGTGCCAGTCGCCGCCCTTGCCACCGGTCTTGTCGCGCAGCCGCAGTTGCTCGATGACCATGCCCTTTTCCACCGCCTTGCACATGTCATAGACCGTGAGCGCTGCGACGCCGGCCGCGGTGAGCGCCTCCATTTCCACGCCGGTCCGGCCGGTCAGCCGGCAGGTGGCGGTGATCGTCAGCCCGTCGCCGGCGGCCAGCGGCACGATCTCCACCTCCACGGCGGACAGGGGCAGCGGATGGCACAGCGGGATGAGGTCGGGCGTGCGCTTGGCGGCCATGATGCCGGCGATGCGCGCCGTGGCCAGCACGTCGCCCTTGGGCATCCGGCCGTCCACGATGCGGGCCAGGGTCTCGGGCCGCATGCGGATCCGCGCCTCGGCAATCGCCTCGCGCTGCGTTTCCGGCTTGGCGCCGACATCGACCATGCGCGCCTCGCCGCGGGCATTCAGGTGGGAAAGATCGGAAGAAGACATGGGTTTTCCGCGTGTGCCGCAACGGCATTGATCCATTAGGATAGTCGCCCTCCCGCCGCCTGCCCATGGCGGCCGTCCGGCCCCCGGCCCCGATCCCTGCCGCCGTCATGAACCGTTTCGATCCGCACATCACTGTCGCCACCGTCGTCGAGCGCGACGGGCGCTATCTGCTGGTGGAAGAAAGCCCGCACGGCGAGCCGGTCTACAACCAGCCGGCCGGCCACGTCGAAGGCGGCGAATCGCTGGTGGATGGCGCCTGTCGCGAAGCGCTGGAAGAAACCGGCTGGCGCGTGCGGCCGACCCACCTGCTCGGGCTCTACGTGTGGACGTCGCCGAAAAACGGCGCCACCTACTATCGTGTCGCCTTCGCGGGCGAGCTGCTGGAAAAAGTGGAGGGCTACGCGATCGACAAGGACATCGACGCCGTGCACTGGCTGACGCTGGAAGAAATCCGTGCCCGGCACGCACAGTTGCGCAGCCCGCTGGTCCTTCGTTGCGTGGAGGACCACGCTGCCGGCCGGCGCTTTCCGCTCGAGCTGATTTTCGACGCCGACGAACTCGTCCGGCGCGGCGGCGGCGCATGAACATCCCGACCACCGGCAGTCGCGTGATCGTCGGCATGTCCGGCGGGGTCGATTCGTCGGTGTCTGCCGCACTGCTGATCGAGCAGGGTCATCACGTCGAAGGCCTGTTCATGAAGAACTGGGACGAGGACGACGGCACCGAATACTGCACGGCGATGACCGATCTTGCCGACGCGCAGGCCGTGTGCGATCGCCTCGGCATCCGGTTGCACACCGCCAACTTCGCCGCCGAATACTGGGACAACGTGTTCGAGCATTTCCTGGCCGAATACCGCGCCGGCCGCACACCGAATCCCGACATCCTCTGCAACCGGGAAATCAAGTTCCGCGCCTTCCTCGACTACGCCCTGACGCTGGGCGCCGATTTCATCGCCACCGGTCACTACGCCCGCACGCGACTGGTCGGCGGCCGCACGCAATTGCTGCGCGGCCGCGACCCGAACAAGGACCAGACCTATTTCCTGCATGCCGTCGGCGAGCGCGAATTCGCCCGTACGCTGTTCCCGGTCGGCGACCTGCCCAAGAGCGAGGTGCGCGACCTGGCGGCGAAATACCGCTTCGTCAACCACGCGAAAAAGGACTCGACGGGCATCTGCTTCATCGGCGAGCGCAAGTTCGCCGATTTCCTGAAAAAGTATCTGCCGGCACAACCCGGCGCCATGGTGCTGCCCGACGGCAGGCCGGTCGGCGAACACCACGGCCTGATGTACTACACACTGGGCCAGCGCCAGGGACTGGGCATCGGCGGCACGAAAGAGGGTTCCGAGGAACCCTGGTATGTCGTCGGCAAGGATCTGGCGCACAACCGGCTGGTGGTCGCCCAGGGCGATCACCCGTTGCTCTACTCCTCTGCCCTGACCGTGCACGCGCCCTGGTGGATCGACGGCAGCGGCCCCGCCCTGCCGCACCGTTGCACCGCGAAAGTCCGCTACCGCCAGAGCGACCAGGACTGTGCGGTCGAACGCAGCGGCGCCGGCCTGCGGGTCCGCTTCGACGAACCGCAGCGTGCCGTCACCCCCGGCCAATCCGTGGTGTTCTACGATGGGGAACGCTGTCTGGGTGGCGGTGTGATCGAAACGACCGAACCGGCCGACGCCGCGGCCTTCGCTGCCAGCTGTCTCGCCGGATGAGCCCGATGAACGATGTGCAGGACCCGTCCATGAAAGACCCGATCATGCAGGACCGAGTCACCGCGCTGGCCGCCGTTTTCCAGGCCGCCTCGCTGGTGGAAAGCATCGCCAACGGCAATGGCGCGCCGCCGCGCGAACTTGCGCTGTCGATCAACAGCCTGTTCGCGCTCGACGCCAGCCAGGTGGCGGAGATTTATCCTGCCGATGCCCCGCTCGCGACCGGCCGGGCCCAGTTGCGTGCCGTGCTGCGCCGGGAAGCCGGCGGCGACAGCACCCATCGCATCAATTACGTGATGGCCATGATGCAGCTGGCCGGCATCCTGCGCAGCGACCCGGCCCTGCAGCACACCGTCCGCGAACGGCTCCTGCAGATCCGCAGCGATACGGGAGCGCTCGACGACCGCAGCACCGACGACGTCATCGCCAAGATCGCCGCGCTGTATGTCGACACCTTCGGCGGGCTGCGCTTCCGGGTGCAGGTGAAGGGCGAGCCCCGCCAGCTGCAGATGCCGGAAGTCGCAGCCCGCATCCGTGCCTGCCTGTTTGCCGGCATCCGGGCCGCGCACCTCTGGCAC
Organism: Pseudomonadota bacterium; assembly: GCA_049323295.1. Classification (GTDB taxonomy): domain Bacteria; phylum Pseudomonadota; class Gammaproteobacteria; order Pseudomonadales; family JADFDG01; genus JADFDG01. The sequence continues at coordinate 184,429 of JBMOON010000026.1, read as the reverse complement.
CACCTGGGCGGCCGCCGCTGGCACCTGCTGTTCGGCGCCGGGAAAATGCTCGACGCGCTCGACTGAACCATCCGGCGACAGGCCGCATCGCCTGCCGGCGCCGGCGTGTAGAATGCGCGCCGCTCCCCACCCGAGCCCCCGTCCGCTGCTGCCCGAGGCCGTCATGACGCTCTCCGCCCTCACCGCCCTTTCACCGGTCGACGGCCGCTACGCCGGCAAGGTCGACGCCCTGCGGCCGGTTTTCAGCGAGTACGGACTGATCCGTTTCCGCGTCCTGGTGGAAGTGCGCTGGCTGCAGTGCCTGGCCGCGCGCAATGACATCCCGGAAGTCCCGCCGTTGTCGCCGGCAGCCCATGCCCTGCTGGACGGCATCGCCTCCGGTTTCGACGAAAGTGCCGCCCAGCGGGTCAAGAACATCGAAAAGACCACCAACCATGACGTGAAGGCCGTCGAGTACTTCCTGAAGGAACGCATCAAGGGCAACCCCGAACTGGAAAGCATCGGCGAGTTCATTCACTTTGCCTGCACTTCCGAGGACATCAACAATCTCGCCTATGCGTTGATGCTGAAGGAAGGACGTGACGCTGTCCTGCTGCCGCTGCTGCGCAAGGTCGCGAACGCCATCCGCAAACTGGCGCACGACAACGCCGCCCTGCCGATGCTGTCCCGCACCCACGGCCAGACCGCGTCGCCGACCACGCTGGGCAAGGAAATGGCGAACGTCGTCGCCCGCCTGGAACGGCAGATCGCGCAGGTGGAAAATGTGCAGATTCTCGGCAAGATCAACGGTGCCGTCGGCAACTACAACGCGCATCTGTCCGCCTATCCGCAGGTAGACTGGGAAGCCAATGCAAAAGCATTCGTCGAATCGCTGGGTCTGGCTTTCAACCCGTATACCACCCAGATCGAACCGCACGACTACGTCGCCGAGTTCTTCCACGCCCTGGAGCGCTTCAACACCATCCTGATCGACTTCGACCGCGACGTCTGGGGTTACATCTCGCTGGGTTATTTCAAACAGAAAACCGTCGAGGGCGAGGTCGGCTCCTCGACCATGCCGCACAAGGTCAACCCGATCGATTTCGAGAATTCGGAAGGCAACCTCGGTCTGGCCAACGCCATCTTCGCCCACCTGGCCGCCAAGCTGCCGGTCTCGCGCTGGCAGCGCGACCTCACCGACTCCACCGTACTGCGCAACCTCGGCGTCGGCATCGCGCACTCCGTGATTGCCTACGATGCCTCGCTGAAAGGCATCGGCAAGCTGCAGGTCAACGAGGCACGTCTCGCCGAAGATCTCGACAACGCCTGGGAAGTGCTCGCCGAGCCGATCCAGACGGTCATGCGTCGCTACGGCATTGAACAGCCGTACGAAAAACTGAAAGCCTTCACCCGCGGCAAGGCGATGACGCGCGACAGCATGCAGGAACTGGTGCGCTCGCTCGCGCTGCCGGAAGCGGCGAAAAAGGAACTGCTGGCACTGGCCCCGGCCGGCTATACCGGCAACGCAGCCACCCAGGCCAAGCGGGTCTGAGCCGGACATGAGCTGGCTGCACGCCGATACGCTGCGGCGCATCGGCAAACTGACGCCCGACCGTTTCCTGCGCGAATACTGGCAACAGAAGCCGCTGTTCGTGAAGAACGCGGTGCCGGAAATCGCCGGCCTGCTGGACGGCGACGACCTGGCCGGTCTGGCGCTGGAAGACGATGTCGAATCGCGCATCGTTGCCCGCCAGGGGCGCGCCGACCTGGCCAGAAGCTGGAGCCTGCGTCGCGGCCCGTTCAAGGCAGCCGATTTCCGGAAACTGCCGCCACAGGACTGGACGCTGCTCGTGCAGGCCGTCGATCACCGGCTGCCGGCGCTGGCCGAACTGCTCGACCGTTTCGCCTTTCTCCCGCAATGGCGCATCGACGATATCATGGTCAGCTATGCCGTACCCGGCGGTGGCGTCGGCCCGCACTACGACAGCTACGACGTGTTTCTCATCCAGGGCACCGGCAGCCGGGTCTGGAAAATCGGACCGCAGGTCGATGATTCCCGGCTACTGCCGCACCCCGACCTGCGCATCCTGAAGTCGATGGAGATCAGCGACGAGTTCCTGTGCGAGCCGGGCGACCTGCTCTACCTGCCGCCCGGTTACGCACACTGGGGCATCGCGCAGGAAGCCTGCACGACATATTCGGTGGGTTTTCGCGCGCCCTCGGACCGCGAACTGCTCGACGGTTTCTGCAATCACCTGATCGAACATACGCCGGAAGCACAACGCTATGGCGACCCCGGCCTCACGGCACCGCGCCACAGCGGCGCCCTGGATGCCGCCACGCTGGAACGTTTCCGCGAGCGGATCGTCAATCTGGTCGAACAGCCCGACCTGCTGGCCGGTTTTCTCGGCCGCACACTGAGCGAGCCGAAATACGCGGTTCACCCGCAGCCGCCGGCACGCCGCTACAGTGTCGCCACTTTGAAAAAACACCTCTCGAAAGCGCACGAGGTCCGGCGCCACGAAGCCAGCCGCTTCCTGCTGCTGGCGGATTCGGCCACGCTCTATGTCGACGGCCGGCCAGTTTCCCTGGCCGATGACCACGCGCTCGATCTCGCGGCGCGGCTCGCCGACCGCCGCGTCCTGAATGCCGCCGATCTGCGGGACTGCAACGACGCAGCCCGCGACCTGTTGCTGTCGCTGTTCAACAGCGGCCATCTCTACTTTCCGGGTGCCTGAACGGCACCGCCTTCCGGAGCAGTCATGAACGACATCCGCATCCGACGGACCACATGGGCACAGGATCAGGCCCCGCTGTCCGCCATCCGCCGCAAGGTCTTCATCGAGGAACAGCGCGTTCCGGAAGACCTCGAATGGGACGAATTCGATGAGCCCAGCACCCACTTTCTGGCCGTCGATGCCGAAGGCAGGACCCTGGGCTGCGTGCGCCTGATGCCCAGCGGGCAGGTCAGCCGTCTCTCGGTCCTGCTCGAGCATCGCAGCGAAGGCATCGGTCGCGCCCTGCTCGATGCCGCCATCTCCGAAGCCCGCAGTCTGGGGCTCCGGGAGGTCTTCCTGCATGCCCAGACCCATGCGACCTCGTTCTACGAAGGCGCCGGTTTCCTGGTCGACGGTGGTATCTTCGTAGAGGCCGGCATCCCCCACCGGCTGATGGTGAAATCGCTGGACTGAAACGAGGGGATCACGACCGGAGGCTTCCATGACGGAGCCCGGGCTCGACCCGAAACAACTCGACGGACAACGTCTGGGTCACGGCGACGAGGTGCTGCGCACCCGTACGCTGGCCGAGTTGATCGCCGTCACCGACCACATGACGGCGCAGGCCATGAACAACCTGCGCATTCTGGCGCCGGACACCGAGCCCGAACTCTACGGACGCGACGACTTCGGCGCGCTGGTCAGCGACCTGATCGCCCGGCGCGCGCGCGTCGCGCGCATCCGCCTGCTGATCGCCGATCCGTCCCGGGCCCGGCACCAGTCGCACAAACTGATCGAACTCTGGCACCGCTTTCCCTCGTTCATCGACGTGCGTGAACTGCGGGATGTCTATGCCGAGAATCGCGAAGCGTTCCTGCTGGTCGACGATACCGGGCTGATCCGTCGCGAAGAAAAAACGGAGTGGCCGGCCGTGGTCACCTACCGCAATCCGGCCACCGGCAGCTCACGCGCCGGCTGGTTCGACGAAGCCTGGGAACACGCCGCCCCCTGCAGCGCGCTGCGACGCCTGGGCATCTAGGGGGGCCTGCCATGACTCCGCGCGAACTCATCCTGCTGGCCAGTGCCGCCCTGTTGTTCATCGGTCTGCTCTTCCGCTTTCGCCGCGATGATCGCCCGACGCTGTTTTCCACCTGTGTGCTCGCCGCCATCGCTTTCGGCATGCACGGCCTCTCGTTGCTCGCCGCGCGTGGCGGCTTCGGTGTTTTTGCCAGCGTGCTGGGCGAAGCCGCCATCGTTCTGATCGGCATCGCCTTCATCCGCCTGACCGGCCTGTTCCTGTTCCGTCTCGTGATACCGGCCATGCGGCTGTCGCCGCCTCGCATCCTGGAAGACATTGCCGTGGTTGCCGGCTACATCGGCTGGATCATGACCCGCCTGCACTATGCCGGCGTGCATCCGGGCGAACTGGTCGCCGCCAGCGCGGTGGTCACCGCCATCATCGCCTTTTCGATGCAGGACACGCTGGGCAACATCCTCGGCGGAATTGCCCTCCAGCTCGACGATTCAATCGATATCGATGACTGGGTCAAGATCGACGACCTGGTCGGAATCGTCGTGCAGGTCGGCTGGCGCTCGACCGCGCTGCGCACACGCAACGGCGAGATCGTCGTACTGCCGAACGGCCTGCTGATGAAAAACCGCTTCCTCGTGCTTGGCCGCGCCGTCCATGGGCGGCCACAGTGGCGGCGCTGGATCTGGTTCGACTCTCCCAACGATGTGCCGCCCGGACAGGTCATCAGTACGGTACGCACCTGCCTGCAGTCGGCGGCCATCGCCAACGTTTCCGACAATCCGCCACCCGACTGCCTGCTGATGGGTTTCAACAACGGGGTCTGCCAGTACGCCGTGCGCTACTGGCTGACCGATCTGTGGAAGGACGATCCCACCGACAGCGACGTGCGGCAACACATCATCGCCGCCCTGCGGCGTTCCGGCATTCCGCTGGCGCTGCCGCAATACCGTCTGCGCACGGTCGCCGAGGGCGAAGCCTTCGAACGTGCAAAACGGCAGCGCGACCACGCACGCCGCCTGGACGTATTGCGTAGTGCCGATCTTTTCCTGTCACTGACGGCCGACGAGGTCGATACGCTGGCCGACAGTCTGGTCTATGCACCGTATGCGGCCGGCGACGTGGTGACGCGTCAGGGCGACGTCGCGCACTGGCTGTATCTGGTGAACAGCGGCGAAGCAGATGTGTTCATCGAAAACCCGGACGGAACGCGCCGTCTGGTCAGCACACTGCACAGCGGCTCGTTCTTCGGCGAAATGGCCCTGCTGACCGGCGAGCCGCGGCGTGCCACGGTAGTAGCCCGCACCAATCTGGAATGCTATCGCCTGGACAAGCAGGCATTCGCCGATCTCATGCAGGCCCGGCCGGCGATTGCCGACGAGGTCTCGCACATTCTGGCCGAACGCCAGCAGGGTCTGGACAGCGTGCGCGAAGGACTGAACACCGAAGCGCGCCGGCGCGACATGACACAGAAACGGCGGGAAACGCTGGACGCGATCCGCCGTTTCTTTTCCCTGGACCGCTGAACGCCGCCGGGACTCAGGCCCAGGCGCGTCGCAGGATGTCCAGCAGGTCGTCGCGATCGGACTCCCGCGGATTGAAAACGATCGGGCCGTCGTTGATCGCCATTTCGGCCAGCGCAGGCAACTCGTCTTCGGTGATCTTGCCCGTCTCCAGCAGCGTCCGCGGCAACTTGCAGCGGTTGTACAGCTCGTCACGCAGGTTGCGGATACGGTCGATGGCCCGCTGCGCGCGCTCGGATTTCGGCGTCGCGGCGTAGATCTCGGTACCGGCCAGCGGCAACAGCAGCTCGCCGATCTTTTCGCCGGCCACCGACTGGTTGTACTCCAGCACGTAGGGCAGGAACAGGTTCATGCACAAACCGTGCGGCAGGTGCGCCATGGCGCCCAGCGAATGTCCGAATGCATGCACCAGACCCACCATCGAATTGGAAAAAGCGATGCCGGCCATGGTCGAGGCCTGCGCCAGTTCCAGACGACCCTCGGCATCGCCGGGGTTGTCCATCACCTTCAGCAGGTTCTCGCTGATCTTGCGGATCGCACGCGAGGCGAAGGCATCGGAAATCGGATTGGCGGCCAAGCAGGTGTAGGCCTCGACGGCGTGCGTCATCGCATCCATCGCGGTCATCGCGGTGATGTGTGCCGGCAACGTCATCGTCATGCGCGGATCGAGCACCGCGGCATTGGGCATCAGGAAGTAGGACGTGAACGGGACCTTCACGCCCTTGTCCTTGTCGGAAATCACCGCCACCATCGTGCACTCGGAACCGGTGCCTGCCGTGGTCGGGACCACGAACAGCGGTTTCAGCGGGCGCTTGAGTACGTGTGCACCGGCATAGGCATTGAGGTCATCGCCGCCCTCGCTCACCAGGATGTTCACACCCTTGCTGGTGTCGATCACCGATCCCCCGCCCACGGCGAGGATCGCGTTGCACTGATGGGCGCGATACAGCTGCGCGGCACCACGCACCGTGCTCATCGAGCTGTCGGGCGGAACATCATCGAAGACGGCGGCGATCTGCACGCCGGCGGCGTTCAATGCGGTTTCGACATGCTTCAGCAAACCGGCACCGATCACGCCCTTGTCGGTGATGACCATCGGCCGGGTGGCCTGCAGCATCGAGAGCTCGAACGGAATGTGCTCCAGCGCCTTGAGACCGGCAATGATTTTCACCGGACAGAAAAATTCGTAGAAATCCTTGCTCACGGTCAGGCTCCCTTGATGAGGTTGGTGACGACACGACCATAGATGCGCGCCGCCAGCGCCAGTTTTTCGCCAGCCCCCAGCGCCGGATAGCGCTTCACGGCCTTTTCGGCGACAAATTTCGGCAGGATCAGCGCCTCCATGCGGTTGAGGCAGCGCACCAGCCGGATCGCATGCGATATCTCGCCATCGACGAACATGCGATCGTTGGCAAACGCCCGCGCCGTGCCTTCCTGGAAAGAGAAGACAAGGAAGGCATGTGCCATGTGCTTGAAGCAGACGCCCAGCGTCGCGCGGCCGCCGAAATCCTTGCGCAGTTTCAGGGTGCCGTCATCCTGCACTTCCACGGTGAAGACCGGGCCGTCGGGCATGACGCGCATCTGGATCGTGTAGCCGGCAGGGAACGTCTTGAGCTCGTGGTGTACCTCGCGGTCGGTCTGGCTGATGGCGACCAGACCGCGGCCGATGACGCCGATCATCAGCTGCACATAGGCAGCCTGCGCCTGCGGGGACAACGGCAACGAGGTGATCTTTGCGGCAGGGGTATCCGTCATGCAGTCCTTCCCGTTTGCTGCGTCACCGGGCGGCGGTGACGCAGCGTTGTTGTTGTGATGGGTGGAGCGGGAAACGAACGCTGATCAGCCCTGGCAACCGGCACCGGTCACGCTGCCGAACAGCGCCTTGGCTTCGCGGCGACGACGGTGCAGTACCGGCTCGGTATAGCCGTTGGGCTGGATGCGGCCCTGGAACACCAGCTCGCAGGCGGCATTGAAGGCAACACTGTCGGCGTAGTTCGGCGCCATCGGGCGGTACAACGGGTCGTGCGCATTCTGCGCGTCGACCTTGGCCACCATGCGCTTCATCGCCTCCATCACCTGCTCTTCCGTGCAGACGCCGTGATGCAGCCAGTTGGCGACATGCTGGCTGGAGATCCGCAGCGTGGCGCGATCTTCCATCAGGCCGACATCGTTGATGTCCGGCACCTTCGAGCAGCCGACGCCCTGATCGATCCAGCGTACGACGTAGCCGAGGATGCCCTGGCAGTTGTTGTCGAGCTCCTCGCGGACCTCCTGCGCCGACGGTTTCATGCTGCCGAGGAACGGAATGGTCAGGATATCGTCGAGTGACGCGCGCGGGCGCGATTTCAGCTCTTCCTGACGCCCCTTCACGTTCACCGTGTGATAGTGCGTGACATGCAGCGTCGCGGCGGTGGGCGACGGTACCCAGGCGGTATTCGCGCCGGCCTGCGGGTGGGCGATCTTTTGCTCGATCATGCCCTTCATCAGGTCCGGCATCGCCCACATGCCCTTGCCGATCTGCGCCTTGCCCTGCAGGCCGCAGGCCAGGCCGATGTCGACGTTCCAGTTTTCGTAGGCGGCAATCCACTTCGCCTTCTTCATGTCGTTCTTGCGCACGACCGGACCGGCTTCCATGGACGTGTGGATCTCGTCGCCGGTGCGGTCGAGGAAGCCGGTATTGATGAAGATCACGCGGTCCTTCGCGGCGCGGATGCACTCCTTGAGGTTGACCGTCGTGCGGCGCTCCTCGTCCATGATGCCGATCTTCAGCGTGTTGCGCGCCAGACCCAGCGCATCCTCGACGCGGCCGAACAGTTCGACGGCGAAGGCGACTTCCTCCGGACCGTGCATTTTCGGCTTCACGATATAGACCGAGCCGGTACGCGAGTTGGACAGCGGCCCCGTCTTCTTCAGGTCATGCATGGCCGACAGCACGGTCACCATGGCATCCATGATGCCTTCCGGGATTTCCTCGCCCTTGTAGAGGATCGCCGGATTGGTCATCAGATGGCCGACATTTCGTACCAGCAGCAGCGCGCGGCCATGCTTGACGAGTTTGCCCTTGCCGTCGGGCGTGATGAATTCACGATCCGCATTCATGCGGCGCGTCATCGGCTTGCCGCCTTTCTCGAAGGTTTCGGCCAGCGTGCCCTTCATCAGGCCCAGCCAGTTGCGGTAAACCTCGGCCTTGTCCTCGGCATCGACCGCGGCAACGGAATCCTCGCAGTCCTGGATGGCGGTGATCGCCGATTCCAGGCAGACATCCTTCACCTGCGCCGGATCGGTCTTGCCGATCGGATGATTGCCGTCGATCTGGATCTCGATGTGCAGGCTGTGCTGCTTGATCAGCACGCCGGTCGGGTTTGCTGCATCGCCGGTATAACCCTTGAACTCGCCCGGGTGCAGCAACTGCGTTTTCTTGCCGCTCTTCAGCGTAACGGCCAGATGGCCACCTTCGACGGCGTATTTCACCGCATCGGCATGCGAACCCTCGGCCAGCTTCGCATTGGCGTCGAGGAAGGCACGGGCCCAGGCAATGACCTTCGCGCCACGCTTCGGGTTGTAGCCCTTGCCCTTCTCGCAGCCGTCGGCCTCGTCGATCACGTCGGTGCCGTACAGCGCGTCGTACAGCGAACCCCAGCGGGCATTGGCGGCATTCAGGGCATAGCGCGCGTTCTTTACCGGCACCACCAGTTGCGGGCCGGCAATAAAGGCAATCTCGTCGTCGACATTTCCGGTGGCCACTTTGAAATCCGGACCTTCCGGGACGATGTAGCCGATCCCGGTCAGGAATTCCCGGTAGGCCGCGGCATCATGCGGCTGACCGCGACGAGCCTTGTGCCAGTCGTCGATCTGCGCCTGGATGGCGTCGCGCTTGCGCAACAGGGCCCGGTTCTTCGGCATCAGGTCGGCCAGGATCTGCTCGAGCGCTGCCCAGAAGGCGGCCGGGGCCACGCCGGTGCCGGGGGCGGCCTCGTTGACCACCAGATCGTGGATCTGGCTGGCGATCTGCAGGTTGCCGATGGTGATGCGCTGGGTCATGGAGTGAGGCCTCTCTGGCATTGGGCGTATGCACCCGCCGATAAAAAACAGGGTGCCGGCGAAGGGCGCCATCGTACCGGAAATCGCCCGCTCCTTCATGACCGGCCGGCCACTCCCCTGGGGCCGCAACCCCTTGAGTCGTCGCCGAAAATGACCGTCTGCGCCACCGCCCGCCTGCGCTGTGCGCCGCATCGCGGGCGGCCCGGTGACGCTGTGATATAAACAGGCCTTCAACGGTCCGGCACCCGCCCGCCGGCCACGCTTCTCGCCACACATGGAGTGCCCGATGCGCGACGACCACGATCCCGATTCCGCGCCACTGTTCGAACTCGATGAACAACGGCGCCTGTTCCTGCAGCGCGCCTTTGCGTCCAGCTTCATCCTGGCCGGCGGCAGCCTGCTGGCACCGCTGGTACATGCAATCGGTGGCCAGGTTCCGCGCGAGTTGCCGGCAGGCCGCTCGATCTACGACGTCCGCGGCAACGTGCGGGTCGATGGCGGCAAGGCCAACCGCGAGACGCAGATCAAGACCACTTCCACGGTGGAAACCGGCAGCAACAGCATGGTCATCTTCCGGGTCGGCAAGGACGCACACATCCTGCGCGAAAACAGCCGTATCCAGCTGGCTTCCAGCGACAACACCGTCGCCGAGGGTTTGCGCTTGCTCAGCGGCGCCCTTCTCTCTGTATTCGGCGAGCGGGGGAAGGCCTCCCGGGGCTACTCCCTGTCGACTTCCACCGCCACCATCGGCATCCGCGGCACCGGCGTCTATGCCGAATCGACTCCTGATGTCAGTTACGTCTGTACCTGCTACGGGAACGTCGACATCAACGCCAGCCAGAATCCGCAGGAAACGGAAAACATCGTTTCCACGCACCACGATGCACCGCGCTACGTGCTGGCCAACCCGGAAAACGGCAAGCGGATCACTCCGGCACCGATGAAAAACCACACCGACGAAGAACTCATGCTGGTCGAGGCAATCGTCGGCCGCGTGGCCCCCTTCTCTTCGGTCAAGGGATACAGCACACCGCGACGCGGTTACTGATACCCGACGGAAAACCCCGACGAAAAAGGGCGCCAGTGGCGCCCTTTTTCATTGTCCGCCGGTTCAGTTGCAGACAACGGGATCATTGCCGCACGGCGCACCAGCCCGGATCCACTCAAGGATCGTGTTGTACTTCTCCTGGCCGGCCAACAGGCCGAGATCGATGAATTCGCCGCCGCCATGCCGCTCGCCGGTGGGCTTCACCAGCAACAGGCTGTTCTCCGGCTCGGCGAGATTCACTCGTGCCAGGACGTCACGGTACAGGTTGTCGTTGTCCGCCAGGGACCAATAAACCGGGATGCCGGGATAACCGCCGCTGGCGTTGTGGCAGGCCGCGCACTCGGTGCCGGTATTGGAACCGAGGATGGGGGCAATGTCGTCGACAAACGTCAGGCTCGAGGGCAGCGGCGCTGCGCTGTCGATCGTTACGACCACCTGCTCCGCTGCACTGAGTCCCAGACCGTTGCCAACCGTCAAAGACAGCACGTACTGCCCATCCACCGGCGCAGTGAGGACCGGCCGCGCACTGGAAGGATTGTCGAGCGTCGCCGTGGTTGGCTGCGGCGACACGATCTCCCACTGATAGGTCAGGGCAAACGAACTGGCCGCCCCGTCCAGCTGCACAGGTGAGGGCGTTTGCCGGTCAGCGCCGGGACGAGCGACCGGCTTGCCTGGCCTGACCACCTTGCCGCCATCGTCAAACAGGGAAGGATCTCCCAGGAAGGTGGCCAGGAATGCCGGCTTGTCATCCGGATTGCTCCAGAAATCCTCCCAGTTGCGCAGCGACAGCGGCATCACGCCGCGACGATAGACGTAGTCGGCCACAATCACGCGATAACTGTAGAACTTCTCCCAGCTGGAGAAATTGATGGCGGCAGCCATCGGCTCGCCGGAGTTCTCGCCGGCGCTGTTGCCCTGCAGGGAGTGACAGGCAATGCAGTGCGGCTCGATGACCCTGACATACAACTCTTCCACGCCCTCCGGCCGCGAAATGTCCTGTTGCCAGCCCGGCGGGACCTGGCCAGTCAGGTAGGTCGGCGAAGAGAAACTGCTGTCGCCATAACGGCTGTTGACGATGTCGAGCGCGAAATCGGCGTGCCATTTCGCCTGCTCGTCGGCCGGTCGTGCGGCCATGTCCACATAGGAGTCGCGCACCATCATGTTCAAGGCGCGGAATTCCTCCTGCTGGTGTCCCAGCCCCCAGCCGGCCAGCGAGGAGTACTCGAAGGAATCGACTTCCAGCTGGTTGAATTTGGCGGAGCGCAGCGAGACCGCCGGGAAATCACCGTTTTCGTCCAGGGGGTAGAGGCGCCCGCCATGGCAGACCCAGCACATGCCCGGCATGTGCTTGACGCCGCGACCATCGAGGTCCGCCGACGTGATGCGCTCACCGGCCTTGTTGAAGGTAAAGAACTTGGTGATTTTCTGCGACGGGTTGTTCGGGTCGGGACTGAACTCGATCGCATTGGTACCCTGCAGGTATTCACGGTTCTCGCGCACCGCCGCCTCGACGTTGATCGGGCCATAGTTGGACGAACTGCCTTTCTGCAGCCGAACCACATAGTTGTCGACGAAAAACGCGAACGTGTCATCATCCGTGGCCGGAGTGCCCTGGGTGTTGCGGCGCCCGTACATGTTGCGGCCGTAACCCAGATCCTTGCTGTCGCGGAATACGACATGCTCCCCCATGCCTACGCTTTCGGCGGCACAGGCCGGATCTCCCGCGGTGAAACAGTTCTTCCGCTTGTAGTCATCCAGCGTGGTGCGCTCGGCCAGAGGATCGACGGCGGCATAGTAGGCCTCGGCGTAGGCAGCCGAACTGATCTTGCTGAGCGGCAAATCAATCAACGGGCCGGTCGCGCCGCTGTTGTCATCCTCGGCGAGCACATAGTCGTCCGCAGCCCGCACCAGATACAGATAGCCGTCGACCGTGCCGGACGTCATCGCAATGGTCACGCCACCGGCCCGTGCCATGCTGAACGGATGGTGTGGATTGGCAGGATCGGCCGGATCCTGGCCGGCGGACAACGTCCAGCTTCCGGTCAGGGTCTCACGGGTGCCATCGTCGCGGGTCACCACGATTTCATATGTTCCCGTCTGGCCCGGCACTGCCGTTGCCGCGACGATCTCGTAATCGCCGGCCGCCAGACTGGACTGGGTGTTCAGGTACTGCAGAAAACTGTCGGGCGTCTCATCGGGAATCGTGACGGCCGGTGTGGTCTCGTCGGTCTCGTCGAAACAGGCGACCAGCAGGAAGGTCAGCGGAAGCAGGAGCAGATGTCCGCGTGTCATGATCAGAACCTCGCCAGGATGCCGGCACGGGCAATCGTACGTTGGTATTCGTGGCCGCCTTCTTCGGCAAACACCAGCACATGCTGTACGGACGCATCGAATGACAAGTGATGCCCGAAGCCGCGGTTGACGCCGAGCACGAACACATGTGTCAGGGCCGGCAAGCGGTAGGCCAGCCAGCTGCCGCACAGCGCCTCGTTGAGCGCGGTATCGGGCTCCAGCTCGTCGGCACTGACAATCAATTCGTAGGTGTCGGCCGCCAGCGCGCCATTGCAGAACTGCTGCTGCGCCGAGGAAACCGTATCGCCCTTGATGAGGCTGTAGGTACCGTAGGTCGCCCAGCTTTCATTCAACTGAAGGTCGCCGTTGGCGAAAACCCGCGCCTGCTCGAGGTCGAACACCTTGCCCTTCGCCTCCTGCACGCTCGCCTCGACACCCAGCGAAAGACGGAACGCATCGGTGATCCGTCGGGTCATGAACGCCTGGGTGACGGCCCGCTCGGCTTCACGGAAACGGGTTTCGGCATCGTCCTGCAGGAGCGTTGCACTGATCTGGTAGAACGGCACCGTGAAACCGAGCGCATTCTGCCAGCGGTACATGCCCTGCACGCCGAAGGTCGTCCGGTTGAGGGTATCGACATCCGAGAACTGTTCGGCTTCGGCAAAAGCACGCAGCGTGGCCGCACTCATGGCGCCGAATTCATGGTTCCAGGCAGCCGCCAGCGAGGCCGTGGCAAGGGTGTCATCGACAATGTCGCGCTCATACAGCCCGCGCGTCACATTGCTGTCATGCCCCATACCGGCCTCGACGTCGAGCGTCGGCAGCCAGCCCCCTTCTTCTGCCATGGCCGACGACATGCACGCCATCAGCGTCAGGCCCGCAAGGGCCCGCAAATCCGTTTTCATCGATTTACTTCCCGTGTCGGCGTATGCGGAAACCTGCCAGTGCCAGCAGGCAGAGGAAGAGGCCGGCGATCGTGCCGCCCTGCTCCGCGGACGGGGCACGCGCCTCGGCCACATCGCGGGACAATGCCGAACCGCCGGTGGTCGAGATCCGGCCGTTGACGGCGCCGTCGGCATCATTGGGGCCGCCGTCGCTGATCGTCAGCCGTACGCAGTCGTGGCCGGCCGTCAGCCCTGTCGCCCACGCGTCCGCATCAGGCGAAGGGCATTGGCCGTCGACCGATGCTGCCGAGAACATCCGGTCGGTCGCGGTTGATGCAAAGCTGAACCAGTCGCCGTTGATGAAGACCCGCCACACGGCATCGGGTGGCAGGCTTACCGGCAGCGAGAATGCCACCGTGGCAGAGCGCCGGGTTTCAACCGTTCCGCCGACGATGACGTCGTAGAGCGCCCCCAGCAGCAGGTAGTCCGGATCGATTACCGGATCGCCGGCGCCGTCGACCGCCAGGACCGAGGAAACCTGCGCGCCGCCGTTCTGGGCAGCCAGGGCCAGCGCACCGCCCACAAGGCTGAAACCGGGTTCCACCTGAACCACGCGCAGCACGCCACCGTCGGAAGTGTCATTCCGTACCGGCAGCGTATCCCGGGCCGTCACGCCATCGAGGTAATCCAGCAGGCCGTCGCCATCAAGATCGACCAGCCCTTCGTCGACATCAAACAGTCCGTCGCCGTCCGAATCTTCCGGCGCGGCCGACAAAGCCGGCGTCGTATCGACCACCGACAGTGCTACCCGACGCTCGGTAAAATCCACGCCGTCGCTCACGCGCACCACAGCTTCGTAACTACCCGCCGCCAGCAGCGATGGGGTGATCGTTACCTGCGACGCGGTCTCCGCCGCCAGACCGAGACCCGCGCTGCTGTTCGACCAGCTGTAGCTCATGGCGTCGCCGTTCGGGTCAACGGCAAATACCTCGATCGAAGCCGCTCCCTGGTCTCGATAAAGAACCGTGCGCTGTTCCATGCTGCCGCCAGCGTCCTGGATCACCTGCAAATCGGCGACTTCCGGTGGCAGCGGCTGCTCCACGATCAACACCGAGCCGGTGACCGTCGGCGACAGTTCGGCACTGCCTGAGCTCACGCCCGTCAGGACAATTTCCAGTGTTTCGTCGCCTTCCGGCACGCCATCAGCTGCCGTCTGCAGCAACAGCAAGGTGCCGGTGCCGCTGCCGATGGCAACACTGCCGGTCAGCAGCAGATCGTGATCCAGACCCGGGGAAGCGGTACCGCCCACGGCATAGTCGATGACAACCGGGTACTCCGGCGAGTCGCCGTTGAGCCGAACTTCAAGGCCCGTGCCCATGCCCTCGCCGACCACGACGGTACCACCCAGAGACACCGTGGGAATCACCGTCACCGTCTGGGTTGCCGTATCGACTACCACCGGCGGCGTCGACCGGTCCTTGGCTGTCCAAGTGAGTACATGCACGCCCGGACGGAACGGACCGTCGTCATCGACCGTCACATCCAGCGGTACCGCAACACCACCGACCATGCCATAGGCGGTCGCACTGAGTTCGACCGGCGTGTAGTAGCCGGTGGCGACAACCGTCAGGTCGCCGTTGTGGGCAAGGGCATGCGCGATGTCCCCGCAGAGCGGGTCACCGGCCAGTACGCAGGCGGCGAACTCGTCCGCGTTGCTGACGCCGTCGCCGTCCAGATCGGTCGTACCGTCGGACGCATCGAACGGATCCAGGCCGTTTTCCACCTCGGCTTCGTCGCTGATGCTGTCGTTGTCGTCGTCGGTATCGCAGGCGTCGCCGCCGGTAGTGCCGCCGGTGCCACCGTCAACGCCGTCGTTGTCGTTGTCGAACTGGTTATTGTTGGCCGTATTCAGACAGTTGTCGTCGTAGTCCGCAATCAGGTCGCCGTCGACATCCTGCTTGTAGACCCGCAACGCGAACACATCCGTGTCGTTCGCACTGTCAGGGTCGTTGACCTGGACGGTGACCGTGAAATCGATGTACGAAACATCCGGCGGCACCACGAACTGGCCTGGCGTATAGGTGATGGTGCCGCCGCTGCTGATGGCCATCCCCGAAGGCTGGCCAGACAGTCCCCAGGTGAAACTGCTGTCGTCCGGATCCTGCAGATAGGTCCCCAGCGAGGCATTCACTGACGTCATCGGTGTCTGCTCGACGATCGATGCGTCCGGCAGGCCCGAAAGCACCGGCGCATCGTTCACCGCAGCGACATCAATGCTGAACGTCTTGATGCCGTTGTTGGCGACACTCGGCGTCGATCCGTCCTCATTGCCGTCCTCGACCTGGATACTGAACGTGCCGAAGGTCGTGGTGGTGTCGTTGGGCACCTGTGCCTCGGTCGGCGTCCAGGTGATCAGTCCGAGGCTGCTGACCGACATGCCGGTCGGGGGCACACCGCCGCTGCAGAGCGGACAGGTCAACGTATAGGTGATGTTGCCGGGCGTACCCTCGTCGTCGTCGATGTCGTTGACTTCCAGCTGGTAGGACCAGAGGACATCCTCGCTGCCGGTGGTCGGCGGGCTGAAATTGATGATCGTCGGCGGATCGTTGGTCGCGGTGACGCTGATGGTCCAGCTCTCGGTATCGGACAACGAGCCGTCGCTCACCGTGACGACCACCGACAGGCTGGCCGGATCGCTGTTGTCGGGCGTCCAGCTGATCAGTCCGCTGGACGAGTTGATCGTCATGCCGGCGCTGAGCGCCGCCGCGTTTAGGCTGTAGGTGAGTACGGCACCGTTGTCGGCGTCCGTGGCATTGATGTCGAACGAATACGGTGAACCCTCAACCGCGCCGGTCGGCGGCGCGCCGGATGTGATCACCGGCGCATCGTTCACCGGCGTAACGGTGATGACAAAGGTATCCGGGTCGGAGGTGACGCCGTCGCTGATGGTGACGGTCACACTGTAGTTGGTGTTCGTGGTCGGAGCATCGGGGACATTCGCCGCCGACCAGTTGATCACTCCGTTGGTGATCGTCATGCCGCGGGACAGCGAAGTGGCATCCAGCGAATAACTGACCGACGGGTTGGTCAGCGTGCCCGCATCGTAGTTCTTCACGTCGACCGAGAAACTCTGGTCCTCGGTAATTGAATCGTCCGGAATGCCGCTGATCGAGGGACAGGCGGACGTCGTGAAACTGTCGTTGGCGCCGTTCACGCCACCATAGGTTCCGTTGTTGATGCTGCGGACGCGATAGTGGTAGGTCGTGCCGCAGCTCAGTGAGGAGAGGCTATCGCTGATCGCCTTGTTGTCGCCGCCGCCGCCGGTACCCGCGGGTGACTGGTTGGTGGTGTTGTTGCCATAGCTGACGCTGGTGCCCCACTCGAAATCGAACGACGTTTCAATGCCGTTCTCCTGCACGTTGCCGTTGAGCGTCGCCCCGTACTTGGTGACCCCGCTCTCCCCGGTCGTGCTGACCTGCGGCGTTGCCGTGGAGGCAAAGCCGCCGGACTGCCAGGAGACGGCCTTGCTCTGGCCGGTTGCACTCAATGCCCCGGTGGTCGGCATTTCCTGGTCGTCGATGCGATAAACCATGCAGGCCCGGCCGGAGAGATCGGGCTCGTTTTCCGTGATGCAGCCGCCGGCCGAGCCGGCGTAGGCGTTGACCTTGGAAATGCTGTCGAACTCGGCATAACCGCTGCCCGTGAAGTGACAGCCGGTACACGCATCGCCGTAGGTGCTGCCGTTGATGATGGTGTTGTAAACGCCTTCGGTGCCCTGAAGGGTGACGGTGGCTGCCGCCGGCATGGCCAGCAGGCCGGAAGCAAGGAACGCAAGGGCGCCGAGCAGTATTCGTCCGCGGATCATGATTTCCCTTCCCGGAGCATCCCCGGATCGAATGTGGTCAGTCCTGAATAGTAGTCATTCGCCAGCTTCCGGTCAGCCGGATAAACGAGCCTCCCGGGGCATGCCGGCCGGGCGGTTCGGACCAGGGTCCCGGCGGCGCTCCGGAGCGACATGCCATGGCTCATCCGGAAACAGCCGGCCGGCGGGCATCGGAGGCCCATGCCGCACGCTCCACCATCTGCAGCCGGATCGCCACCACCGGCAGCGCGGCGGCAATCAGCGCGACCGCATCCGCGGCCGGCGCCTGCAGGAACGCAAACTCCATGACGGCAACGGTTTGCCCGTCATGCAGCAGGGGCTCGATGCGCAGATGCGGTGCCGGCGCCTGCCCGATGCCGGAGGCGATGGTGAAATAATCCGAGGGAACGTCGATGGCCAGCGGCGAGCGATCCTGGGCCACCCGTCCCGGCAGCCCCTCGCCTTCGGCCAGGCTGCGCAGGCCGGTATGCGATTCCGGGAGGGCATGACCGGCCAGCCGCTGCAGCCCCTGCCCCGGGCGATAGCCCCAGCACGAGCCGGCCTGCGCACCGCTTTTTTCGCACAACAGATCCAGTGCCGCCTGCGCGACGGCTGTCGGCTGATCCAGCCCCTGCAGACGGTCGCCCAGCTCGACCAGCGTGCCGCGCAGACGATTCTGCCGTTCCAGTTCTTCCCGGCTCCGCTCCAGCTGGGCAAACGATGCCTGCAGGCTGCGTACGTGCGCATCGCGTTCCGATGCCTCCTGGCGACGCAACAGCATCAGCAACCAACCGAACAGCATGATCACCAGTGCAATCAGCACGGCCTGCAGCCAGGTGAAGCGGGTCAGCGCCGCCCCGGCAGCCGCATGCAGGCGCGCATCGAGTGCACCGGTGATGGCAATGAATCCGGCATACGTGTCGTCGAAACGGCTGTCGATCCCGGTGCCGACACCCGTGTCGCTCTGACCGATGCGGGCGCGCGCAAGCTGCTCGAACTGCGCGAGCGTTTCCTGCGCCGCCGACAGCTCGCTCCTTGCGGCCGGATCGGCAATGGCGCGGATGCGCGCATAAGTGCCTGTACCGCCGGACTGCAGGGCCTGCAGCAACGCCCGCGTCTGCGCAATAAGGTCCCAGACCTGCTGCGGGCTTTCGGAGGCGTCGCCGCTGACGATTTCCTCGAGCCACAGGTGGGCCTCCGTCACCTGCAGGCGCGCGGCAGCCGCGGCAGCCGCCTGCGGCAGGAATGTCTCGACCATGGAACGCGCCGTCCAGGCGGTCCAGCCCATGAGCATGGCTATGCCCAGCATCATCAGGAACAGCAGCAAGTGAATGCGCGAAGCGCGCTCCGGCCGCTGCGGTGTCGTCGTTGTCATCGCCCTGCCCCCCGGCCACGGCAAACTGCCCGCAACTGCCGAGTCTATGAGCTGCGCAGCCGCATGCACCGGTGTCGCCGGGGAAATGTGTCCGGCGTCACGTTCTGCGCCGGATTCAGGGGACGGACGACCGTTCGCCGCCCGTCCGCCGGGCAACGTACTGGATCAACTGGCGCAGCCACTTGTGCGCCGGGTTGTGGTGCAGCAGCGGACTCCAGGCCATCCGCAGCTCGAAGTCGGGAATGTGGAACGGCGGTTCGCGTACCGCGAGTCGCGGATTGGTTTCCGCCAGCAGCCGCGCCATGCGGCTCGGCAGGGTTGCCACCAGATCGTTGTTCTGTACCAGCAGGGCCGGCAGGAAATAATGCCGCGTGAAAATCGAGATACGGCGACGCTTGCCGATGCGTTCCAGCGCCTGATCGACCCAGCCCAGGGAAACCGACTTTTCGTTGGTGACGCCGAAGCCGACCCCCATGCCTGTCTTGCTCACCCACACATGCTGGGCATCGAGATAGCTTTTCAGGTTGAAGCGTTCGGCCACCGGATTGTTGGCGTTCAGCACGCAGGAAAAATCGTCCTTCCAAAGCGTGACCTGATGGAAGGACTGCGGGATCTCGTTGAAGCGGTTGATCGCCATGTCGACCTTGCCCTGCTCCAGGTCGCGCGGACTGACGTCCGACGGCGTGAGGATGTCCAGCACGACCTTCGGCGCTTCGCTGCGCAACGCCTTCACCACCGCCGGGAACAGGGTCGCCTCGGCGTAGTCGCTGGCCATGATGCGGAACACCCGCTGGCTGTTGATCGGCCGGAAATCCTGCCGGGGCTCCAGCACCTGCTGCAGTTCGGCCAGCATGGCCCGGATCCGGGGCTGCAGTTCGATGGCCCGCTCGGTGGGGGTCATCCCTTCGCTGGAGCGGACCAGGATCGGGTCGTTGAACATGTCGCGCAGCCGCCGCAGACCGTTGGACATGGCCGGCTGGGTGATACCGAGCTGCTCGGCTGCCCGGGTCACGTTCTTTTCCCGGAGCAGGATATCCAGATAAATCAGCAGGTTGAGATCGACCTTGTCGAGGTTCACGGTCATACCATCCTGAATTCACGGCCGAAATAGCCGGAATAAAACCCATAAATTGGGAAAATTATGCCACAGGGAGCAGAATGCGCGCCGTCCGGAACCCCCTCCCCCTCGCGGTTCCGTCCGACCACCCACTGGAGATCGCCATGACCATCGGCAACTACGATCGCAACGCCGAAATCGAACGCCTCAAGAAGGACTGGGCAACCAATCCGCGCTGGAAAGGCGTGAAGCGCACCTACACGGCCGAGGACGTGGTCCGCCTGCGTGGCTCCATCAAGGTCGAGAACACCATTGCCCGCCGCGGCGCCGAGAAACTCTGGGAATTGATCACCAAGGGCGCCAAGCCGGCGTTCCGCCCGGAGAAAGACTTCGTCAACGCCATGGGCGCCCTGACCGGCGGCCAGGCCGTCCAGCAAGCCAAAGCCGGCATCCAGGCCATCTACCTGTCCGGCTGGCAGGTTGCCGCCGACAACAACACCGCCTCCTCCATGTACCCGGACCAGTCGCTGTACCCGGTCGACTCCGTTCCGGCCGTCGTCAAGCGCATCAACAACAGCTTCAAGCGTGCCGACCAGATCCAGTGGAAAGCCGGCAAGAACCCGGGCGACAAGGACTTCATCGACTACTTCCTGCCGATCGTTGCCGACGCGGAAGCCGGTTTCGGCGGCGTACTGAACGCCTACGAACTGATGAAGGGCATGATCGAAGCCGGCGCCGCGGGCGTGCACTGGGAAGACCAGCTGGCCTCCGTGAAGAAGTGCGGCCACATGGGCGGCAAGGTACTCGTCCCGACCCAGGAAGCCGTACAGAAGCTCGTCGCCGCCCGCCTGGCCGCCGACGTTGCCGATACGCCGACCATCGTTCTGGCCCGTACGGACGCGAACGCCGCCGACCTGCTGACCAGCGACTTCGACCCGAACGACAAACCGTTCTGCACGGGCGAGCGCACAGCTGAAGGCTTCTACAAGACGCGCGCCGGCATCGACCAGGCCATCTCGCGCGGTCTGGCCTATGCGCCGTACGCCGACCTGCTGTGGTGCGAAACCGCGACGCCGGATCTGGCCGAAGCGAAGAAATTCGCCGAAGCGATCAAGAAGCAGTTCCCGGACCAGCTGCTGAGCTACAACTGCTCGCCTTCCTTCAACTGGAAGAAAAACCTGGACGACGCGACCATCGCGAAATTCCAGCGCGAACTGTCGGCGATGGGCTACAAGTTCCAGTTCATCACTTTGGCCGGTATCCACAACATGTGGTACAACATGTTCCAGCTCGCGTACTCGTACGCCCGCGAAGACATGAAGGCCTACGTGGAAATGGTCCAGGAGCCGGAATTCGCGGCACGCGACAAGGGTTACACCTTCGTTGCCCACCAGCAGGAAGTCGGCACCGGCTACTTCGACGACATGACCACCGTCATCCAGGGTGGCGTCTCGTCGGTAACCGCCCTGACCGGTTCGACGGAAGAAGAGCAGTTCCACTGATCGCCGCGATGGCGATACACAAAAGGCCGCCGCAAGGCGGCCTTTTTGTTTTTCCCGCCGGCACTGCTAGAGTCGGCGCATGAACAGATCCCGGCCACTGCTGCTGCTCGCCGTACTCCTGCTGCTGCACGGCACACTGGCTGCCGGGCCCGCCCCGGGACCCGACCATCCCCGCATCCGGGAAGCGCGCCAGGCCATCGCGGCCGGCGATGCAACCGGCGCCAAGATCGCCCTGAACATCCTGCTCGAGGAAACGAAAGACCGCGCCCTGGTCCGCACGGCGCAACGCATGCTGGCCATCGACGTCGCCCTTGCCGAAGCCGGCACGCAGGTCCGCGACAACGAGCTGTTCCTCGTCGAGGGCAGCCTGCGTGCCGTCGAAAAGAAACTGGGGCGCGGCGACAGCGATCGCGCGGCACGCGCGGTGATCGCGGACATCCGGCGGCTTGCGGAAGAAGCGCGCGGGCGGCTGCGGCGCGAGGACATCCTCATGGGTCTGGCCATCCGCCGGCTGCTGGAAACCGAGAAACTGATACGCGGCGATTACCCGCTGCTGCGCGAAGATGCCGAGCGCCTGCTGCTGCCGGCCCTGCAACAGGCCGGCGATGAGTTTTCCCTCGTTGACTGGAAGCCGACCCTGCGCGGCTATCGCCTGCTGCTGCAGGACAAACGAACGGGCGAGTCTTTCGAAGTCACGCCGGACTGATTCCGGCAGCCGTCGTCACGATCCGGCCATTTTCAGATGGCTGATGTCGACCGAGACCGGCTGCTTTTCTTCCCGGATCTGCCCCAGATCGACGCCGGCCTGTGCCAGCGACATGCCGCTGACATCAACCTCCACCGGCACCACCACCCGCTTCTCGTCTTCACGCAGCACGTCGGTATTGGCCGGCGCCATGCTCAATGCCGAAATATCAACGGCTACCGGCACTGTCGTCTCCCGCTCGTCTTCCCGAAGGACCGTACTGCCTGCCGGCGCCAGCTTGATGGCACTGAGATCCGGCACGGGCACCGGCGGCGGCGCCAGACGCGCACGCTCCTCCGCCTGCAGTAATTCCCCGCCCGCCTTCGCCATGCTGATGCCGCTGACATCGGGCACCGCCGGTGGCGGCCCTTGCGCCGGTTCCGACAATTGCGAGCCGACCGGAAAGAGTTTCATGTCGCCGGCCGCCGACGCGGTAGCCGGCGCGGCAGCCGGTCGCGCCGCAGCCTGCTTTGGCGCCTCGGCTGCCAGCGCTGCCAGGCGCTCGGCCATGGTCTGTTTCGGAGCAGCGGCCGGCGCCGGCACAGCCGGCGGAGCAACCGGCTTCGCTGGCGCCGCCGGTTTCGTCGCGACCGGAGCGGAAGCAGCCGCGGCCGGTTGTGGCGCGGCAGCCTGGGCCGCCGCCAGCGGACGGCCCTGCTCATCACACTCCTCGATCACCGCAATGGCGCCGGCCTGCTTCATGACGGCGCGGTATTTCATGGCCGTGGCCTGATCGACAGCCTTTTTTACGGCGATGCGCTGGCCGGAGAACAACTTCTCGACCATTGCATCGCTGGCCTTGAACAGCCGGGCAACGTTCGCCCGGACCGTGGCCGGGTCGGCGCCCGGCGCAACCTGGCCGGCAAACACCACGTTGAAGAATTCCGCCATCTGGCCCTCATGTGCCGTCAGCAGGAGGCATCCCGATGATGGTAGCCAAGCGGCCGCTCCGGTGCCATGCAGCAACCGGCAGCCGCGGCGACGCTCAGGCCCGCACCTGCTCTGCGGCGCGCTCGGCCAGCGCGGCAATCGTCTTCGACGGGTTGGTACCCAGCGATGTCGGCACGATGGCGCCGTCCGCCACGTACAGCCCCGGATGACCGAACACGGCACCGGCATGGTCGACCACGCCGTCGGCGGCGCTGCTGCCCATGACACAACCGCCCAACGGGTGCGGGGTGATCAGGTTGCGCAACAGGCTCCAGGTCGGTGGCGTCACCGGCACGCCACCGGTGGCCTCGGACAAACGGATGTGCAACTGGTTGATCGCCATCATCACCGCTTCGTTCGGCCGGTAGTCCCAGCGCATCTTCAGCACATCGCGACGCCAGGGCGCATACCAGGGGCGGCCGAGATACAGCTCGCCGTTGGATTCGTCCCGGCTCTGGCCGAACCAGGGCATGACGTGTTCCAGCGGATCGCGATTGCGCACGGCTTCCATCAGGCCGCCCGGCAACAGACCGAAACGCCGCAACTGCCAGCGGCCGTACCAGGTGCGGCCAAGCTTCTCCAGCAGGTTGCCCAGCAGGTCCGGGAACCCCCCGTCCTCGATGAACACCGGGCGATTGCCGAAGCTGCCGTCCAGATAGTCGATGCAGGAGGAAATGGTCGGCCCCTGGGTAGGCGACACTTCGCGATCCCGGTAAAAAGCCGGCGTCACGAAATCGCCGTTGGCGCTCCAGCGTTTTCCCAGCTGTGGCGAAAGCCCGGTCAGCGTGCGGTCGCGGTCCCGGCATTGCAGCAGCAACTGCGTCGAACCGATGGAGCCGGCGGCAACCACGACGTTGCGCGCACTCACCGTGCCGTCGCGCCTTGTCGCAAGATCGCGAAAATGAACGCGGTAACCCTGGCCGTCGGCCAGCGGCGCAATCCCGCGCACATGATGGAGCGGGCGCACCTGCGCACCATGCTTTTCCGCCTGCGGGATGTAGTTGAGGTCGAGCGTGTTTTTCGCCTGGACTTCGCAGCCGATGTCGCAGTTGCCGCAGTGGACGCACGTGCCCTGCTGCTGGCCGAATGCGTTGGTCCAGGTTTTGGAATGCTTCCGGTTGAACGGGTCGTCGCGCTCGTAGCTGAAATCCGGATCGAACGTAATGGCCTGCGGCACGGTGCGGAATCGCTCGCCGCCGCCCAGTCGCTCCGCAGCTTCCTTCATCAGCCGCGTCCGCTTCGTCCACTGGCCCTGCGGGAGGTGCGCCGGGGCCAGCATGCGTTCGACCCGCTGATAATAGGGCCGCAGTGCGTCATGGGTGATTTCCCGCGGCCAGTGCTGCGCGAAGACTTCCGGGCGCGCATCGATCGACACGTTGGCATAGATCAGCGAACCGCCGCCGACACCGCAACCGGCCGCCACCGACATGTCGCCGAACAGGCGCAGATCGATCCAGCCGTGGTGTTTTTCCGGGCTCGCTTCGCGCCAGAACCAGTTGTCGTTGGAAACAGCCGGGTATTCTTCCGGCCGCCAGCGACGGCCGCGCTCCAGCACCAGAACCCGGCGCCCCTGCTCCGCCAGCCGGCAGGCCATCACCGCGCCGCCAAAGCCGCTGCCGATCACCACAACATCGAAGTGCTCCATCACGACATGCTCCGTTCACCCGGGGAATGTCCGGTCGCATCGTGCGGCCGGACGCTGATCCGCTCGATCAGGAAAGCGCGCTGCGCCAGCGCGACGCCGTCGGCCGGTTCTGCCAGGGCCTCGCCCTGCACCACCGGCTGCCGCTCGCGCCAGCGACGGCATACCCGTTCCACGCCGATCACATGCACCGTCAGTGTGCCGTCGGCCGCCACGTGCAGGCGCAGGAAGTGTTTCCAGTCACGGATGCGACAGGCCGACCACGCCGTACTCTTGTGACAACCCAGCAACTGGAACAGCAGCCAGACCCACGCACCGAACAGCAAACCGCCGGCCAGCGACAACCAGAAAACCAGCAACAGCAGCGAACCGACCAGCGACAACGGATCGGCCAGCCGTGACGGCAAGAGCCAGCAGACCACCGCCAGCCCCAGTAGCAACTGCAGCAGGGCGTGCGTCATGCCCAATGCATTGCGCAACGGCCGGCGCAGCGCACGCGGCCCCAGTTGCGGCTCGTCGGCAAACGCCACGAATCCGGCAAACCAGGCCAGCAGGGCGGCGGCAAAAACCGGCGATGCCGGTGCCGCAGCGAACAGCGCCATGGCAGTCATCGGCACACCGGACGTCGCATTGGCAAAAAACAGGCCGTGGCTGGCGGAATCCGCTCCCCACAACAGCAGGGTCAGCATCGCACCGAGAAAAACGGCAAACGACGGGTTGTAGAACGGAAAGGCCAGCAGTCGCCACAAGGCCAGGCGCGACACGTCCGGCGAAGGCCAGGCCTGCGCACGCCGCCATTGCACCTCATCGTCGGCAACCGCTTCCGGCTGCCAGGCCGTGCCATGCAGGAAGGCGCCCCCGCCCCCGGCCGTGATGCGGTGCCGACCATCGTCGGCCGTATAACGAGTGAAATGATGCAGGTCGCCGGCGAGCGACACGTAGACCCGTGCCCCGCGATCGCGGATCAGCGTGCGCTCCAGGAATGCCAGGTTGCGGCGCAGCATGCTGCCGGCATCTTCCAGCCAGAACGGCACCGCACCCATCAGTACCACCCGGTCGCCGGGCGCAAGATCGGCAGTGGCGTGGCGCAGATACGCGAGCTGCGCGGCATCGATGTCGTTGTCGAGCTGCACATCCACCGCCAGCAGCCACCAGTGCTGCGGCAGGCGCAACGCGAAATAGCTGCGCGACTGCCGCGTGCGCCAGCCGGCAAACCAGCGCTGCTGCTGGAACAGGCGCGAGAACGCCGCCAGTCCGTCATACCAGTCGTGATTGCCAGGCAACACGTACAGGTCGCGCGGGGAATCCTCCGGACTGTAGGGATGCAGGCTGTAGTAAGGCGCTTCGAGGCGCGCGAGATATTCCTCGCGCGAAGCCACCGGATAGGCCTGGTCGCCGCCCATGAGCAGCACCCGCCCGTGTGGCAGGGCACCCTGCCCGTCCGGATCCAGCGTATCGGCGGCCAGCAGCCCGGCGATCGTCGCCGTGGAATCCCAGCCGTCACCGAGATCGGCCACGTAATCGAGCCAGAGCTCGTCGCGATCATCGTAGCGGTAGGGCCCGTCGAGCGGCTGCGCGCCATCGCGCTCGCGGCGATCGGCATAGGCCGCGAACAGGCGCGCCACGATGAGCGTGAACAGGGTGCGCAACAACAGGCGGGGATCGAACCAGTGCACCATGTCGCGCCAGAGATGACGCCCGGTGCGACGACCGAGCGCACTGCCCGGCAGGATGCGGTATTTGCTCACGCAAGATCCTTCAGTGAAACGCTGCCCGTTCCGGCGGGCACGGCGATCGACTCTAGCAGCATGACGGAACGGAAGTCAGGCGGCCGAAACGAAATCGCCGCCCCCGAGGGGCGGCGATTCATGGCGCGGCGCAGACAGCAGCGCGAATCAGATCCCGCGCTGCACGCGCTCCAGGGCAGCGGCACTGACCATGCCGAGCCCGCGCAGGATATTGGCAGTCAGGTTCCGATCGTATTCGGGACCGACATGCCCCTCGGCCAGACGGCCGAAGCCCGCCAGCAACGCACCGACGACCAGATCCGGCGCCGCCTCGTCTGCCTCGGCACTGAACTGCCCCTTGCCGATGCCGTCGATGATGTCGTCTTCCAGACCCTTGACCAGCGCGGCCCGCACGCCCAGCGCAGGCAGGGCGGCAAAATGGATCACCAGTTTCGCCCAGGACGCATCGCTGCGCGCGCGCGCCAGATGGGCCCGCATGATGTACGCCAGCCGCGAGGCCGGGTCGCGGGCCTTGGTGCGTTGTGCCGAGTGGGTGGCAATGGTTTCGCAGAGCCCGGTGGCCAGTTCGGCCAGCATGGCATCGAGTGCGGGGAAGTAGTTGTAGAAGGTACCCGGTGCAACTGCCGCCTCGGTGACGATGTCGTTGACGGTGGCGGCATCGACGCCCCGCTCGCTGATCAGGCGAACCGCCGCCTCGAGCAACTGGGCACGGGTACGCTCCTTTTTCTTCTCGTTCCAGGCACGATCGCCTTCCGGGCGGGCCTGATCGAGCGGTGTGACGTTGTCCGGTATTTGCATGGCGACGCAAGCCTTTGAAAATGGACAAATATCGCTAGTCAATGGCCAGAAAATACGCACTATTGAGGATAGTCTCAATAGTGGTTGTGCGAATCGGCGCGGATTTTGCCGGAAATGAGCGCCACCTCACACTGTTTCCCGGCGTGTTCGCGCCAGCCGGGATGGTCCGGGAAAGCGGAAACCATCCCGTTTCCGTGCCGGCTCGTCCGCCTGACCGCAGGTGCCCGATCCGGGCGGATACATATCGGAGCATCGGATTAATTGATCATTTGTTTTTTTAAACAAATAAAACAATGCGCAATATATCATCGAGGGATATGAATTTGCCGCTGCCGCCACTAACCTGCCGCTCATCCCGGGCCGAGCCGCGAGAGGACCCCCATGAAACAGCTCGACTTCGTCGACCAGGCCGGCAAGGAGCCGGCCGAAGCCCCCGCCGCCGGACAGCGGCGGAGCGCCACCCGCCAGAAGCGCAGGAACCGGCCGGCCGGCAGCCGCGAGGACATGCAGCGCCTCAACATGGAAATTCCGCGCAGCCTCCACAAACGCCTCAAGCTGAAGGCGATCTATGAAGAACGCACCGTGACCGACCTCGTCCTGCAGGCGGTCCACGACTACCTGAACAGTCACTGACGGGAACGGACTCATGCGCGTACTGGTTGTGGGGGCCGGCGCCACCGGCACGGTGTTCGGAGCGGCCCTCAAGCGGGGCGGCGCCAGCGTCGATTACTACGTGCGTCCCCGGCATCGCGAGCGCCTGGCAGACGGCACCCGTCTGCACCGGCAGGGGTTCTTCACTGTCCGCGACGAGCATGAGACCGGTTTCGGCATCTACAGCTCGCCTGCCGAACTGGCCGGCAGCCAATGGGACCAGGTGTGGCTGACCATGCCCTCGGATGCGCTGCGGCAACCCTGGCTGGACGAATTCCTGCCGGCCACCGGCCGTGCCACGCTGGTCGTTCTCCAGCCCGATCCGGAAGACGTGGCCTGGATACGCGAGCATGGCGGTGTCGACCGCAACATCGTCCAGGGCCTGATCCAGTTCTCCGCCTGGCAATCCCCGCTGCCGCACGAGCCGGCCGGGCGTACCGGCATCAGCTATCTGCTGCCGCCCGGACCGGCCGCCCTCTTTGATGCCGGGCACGTCGAAAGCCCGACCATTGTCGTTACCCTGGGTCGAGGCGGCCTGCGCGCCGGCATGCGCGCGGATCTGCCTGCCCATGCCGCACGGATGTCGGCGATGATGATTCCGCTGATTGCCGGCCTGGAACTCAGCAACTGGAAAATCGCGCGTTATGCCTCGCACGAGGTTCTGTCGCTGGCCGTGGAAGCGTCGCAGGAAGCCATCGCTGCCGAAAGCGCCCGTTACTCGACCACCACACCCTGGCCCTTCCGCCTGCTGGTCAAGCGACCGGTTTCCCGGCTGCTGCTGCAACTGGTTCCCTGGGTGCCGGGCTTCAACGCCGAAGAATTCCTCGCCTGCCATTTCCGCAAGGTAGACCGGCAAACACGACAGATGCTCGACACCTATCGCCGGCACGCTGCCGGCCATGGCCTGCCGCACAGCGCACTCGACCGGCTGATCGCCACCCTGCCGCCGCCCGGCCACTGAGCGCCGGCCTTTTCAGTGCCCATCGTGGCGCGAGCCTCCGCGGCAGGCCGGCGACTCCGGTGCCGCTCCCTGTACCGCCCATTCCTCGGGCGTATAGGTATGCAGGGCAAGTGCATGCACCCCGGCAGCCAGCGGCTCGCGGAGCAACGCATACACCGACTGGTGCCGCCGGACCGGCGACTGGCCGGCAAAGGCCGTCGACACCGCGATCACCTTGAAATGGGTTTCGCTGCCGGCCGGCACGTTGTGACCGGCACTTTCGTTGATCACTTCGAGGTACGTCGGCGCCAACCCGTCCTGCAGGCGCTCCCGGATCTGTTGCTGCATGCTCATCGAATCCCCCGTACGACGTCGCGATGATGGCTGCGGATCGTCGCCCGCCCCGCTAGATTATCGTCGACCCGCCCCCCCGAATTCATCCCGATGCGCATCCATACCGCCCTCTGCTGCCTGTTCCTCCTGTTGTTGCCCGGCATTCCGCTGGCCGCGCCAGCGGACGATGCGCTGGCCGCGCTGCGCGAAATGCGCATGCTCAACTACCGCATCCAGACGCGCTATCACGTCGGGACACTGGCAGCGACCGACAGCGGGCCCTACGAGAACCTGAAGCAGGACCTACAGCGTTTCGACGACGCGCTGGCTGTGTTGCAGGCCGCCAGCCGCCGCGGACGAATGCGCATCCCGGTCGATGCCATTGCCGACCGCTGGCAATCCGTGCGCTGGTTCGTCACCCAGGATCTACCGGTTCCCTCAGCCGAAATCCTGCCGAGGGAAATCGCCTACGAGCGGGCCCGCCGACCGCTCTCCATTGCCGCCATGAAAATCGCCGGCCAGCAACTTGCGGCGGAGCTGGTCAACGGGATGATGGCCGTCCCGGCGCCGCCGGAGCCGTCGGAACACATCGACTTCGCGCTCGCCGCACTGGAATTGCAGTACATCGCCTATCGCTATGTCGATCTTGCCGGGCAGGATCCGCTGCTGGACATCAGCGGCGAACCGACGCTCCCGGAACTGGAGCAGGCATTTGTCGCCCGCATGCAGATGCTGGAAGGGCGCTACGGCAACGATCCCGCCTGTGCCGATGCGATGCGCACCCTGCGCGCTTCCTGGCTGTTCATCCGGCCGGCCCTGCCGCATGCACAGGATGCGCCGGTACCGGTATTGCTGTCGCGCTACACCAGTCTGGCCACCGACGCCATGCTGCCCCTGTTCACCGGCGCCGCCGGTGGGCTGCAGGACGACGACCGCTGACCTTCCGCACCCGCGCACCGTTGCCGGCCTGCCGCAGCGCGAACGCTGTCGCAGACCACACCACGACATCCGGGTTATTGATGCCGGGGCCCAACAACAAAAAGGCAGTCCCCATGAACCCGTCCGGAATCCGTCCCCGCATGCTCCGCATCGCACTGTTCGGCTTGCTGTCCTGCGCCGCGGCCGACAGCCGGGGAGCCGAACTGAAGATCCTCGCTGTCGAGGAGCCCCCGGGCAGCTACACCACCCAGAGCGGCGAAGTGCGCGGCATCAGCGTCGATTACCTGCGCGAAATCCAGCGGCGGACCGGCAACACGGATCCCATCGAGATCGTGCCGGAAACCGAAGCACTGGTCCTGGCCAAGAGCCGCCCCAACATCGTGGCCCTTTCTTTTTCCCGCAATGGCGAGCGTGAGAAACAGTTCCACTGGATCGGCCAGGTTTTCCGCAAGCCCTGGGTCGTCTACACCCGCAAGGGTTCGACCCTGCAGATAAAAAGCGTCGACGACATGCGACGCATTCCCCGCATCGGCGTCACCGAGGGCGATGTCCGGGCCGGCTGGCTCGAACAACAGGGATTCACGAATCTGGTGCTGTCGCCCACGCCGGAAGCCGTCATCGCCAACCTGCTCGCCGGCAAGGTGGATGCCCTGTTCTTCGAGCCGCAGGGCATCGCCTTTTATTGCCGCAGCCTGAAATGCCCGCCCGGCGAACCGGTTAACGCCTACTCCCCGCGTTCTTCCGAGGTTTACATCCTGATGTCGAAGGGCACGCCGGAGGCGACGGTCAAGAAATGGAAGGATGCCGCCGCCCAGATCAAGTCCGACGGCACCTTCGAGAAAATTGCCCGCAAATGGATCAAGAAGTCGGCGCTGGAATACGGCATCGACAGCACGCTGGTGGATGGCGTGCTGATTTTCCGCTGACGACTCAGCGGTTGCCGCTGCGCGGTGCCGGCTTGCCGCCGGGCCGCCCCTGCCCGCCGGAACGGTTGCCGTCCCGGCGCTGACCGCCGCCATCGCTGCGCGCGCCGCCGCCGGCATGGCGGCCGCCGCCGCGACCATTGCCTTGACCGCCACCGCCACCGCCGCGGCGCGGCGGCATCGGCGGCCGCGGACGGTTGTAGCCGTCGGCGGCGGCCTGCTGCTGGATCTGGGCCGGCACGAAACCATCGGCCTTGGCGCGCGGCACTTCACGCCGGATAAGCCGCTCGATGTCGCGCAGGAATTTCTGCTCTTCCGGATCGACCAGCGATACTGCTTCCCCGGTACTGCCGGCGCGACCGGTACGACCGATGCGGTGAACGTAGTCCTCGGGCACATTCGGCAGTTCGTAGTTCACCACGTGCGGCAACTGGTCGATGTCGAGGCCGCGGGCCGCGATGTCGGTCGCCACCAGCACGCGCAACGTACCGGCCTTGAAATCACCGAGTGCCTTCGTGCGCGCCGACTGGCTCTTGTTGCCGTGGATCGCCATCGCACTCAGTCCGTTCTTGTCGAGGAACTCGGCCAGACGGTTCGCGCCGTGCTTGGTGCGGGTGAACACCAGCACCTGCTCCCACGCGCCCTGGGTGATCAGGTGCGCCAGCAGATAGCGTTTCTGCTCCTTGGCGCTCAGGTAGACCCGCTGCGTCACCAGTTCCGATGCCGTATTGCGGCGGGCCACCTCGACCGAGGCCGGATTATGCAGCAGGCCGCCGGCCAGCGTGCGGATCTCGTCGGAGAAGGTCGCCGAATAGAGCAGGTTCTGCCGCTTCACCGGCAGCAGCTTCAGGACACGCTTGATGTCATGGATGAAGCCCATGTCGAGCATGCGGTCGGCTTCATCAAGCACCAGTATCTCGATACCGGACAGATCGAGCGTCTTCTGGCCGGCATGATCGAGCAGGCGTCCCGGAGTAGCCACCAGGATGTCGACGCGCTTCTTCAGCTTGTCGACCTGCGGCTGCATGCCGACGCCGCCGAACATCACCATGGAGGTGACCGGCAGGTGCTTGCCGTAGGTACGCACCGACTCCTCCACCTGTGCCGCCAGCTCGCGCGTGGGAGTCAGCACAAGCACCCGCGGACGGCCGGGTTTCACCTGCGCCGCAGCGCGGGTGGAAAGAATCTGGAGGATCGGCAGCGTGAAGCCGGCGGTCTTGCCGGTACCGGTCTGCGCAGCGGCGAGCAGGTCGCGGCCGGACAGCACGACCGGGATCGCCTGCTGCTGGATCGGCGTCGGCGAGCTGTAACCGGCTTCTTCAACGGCGCGCAGCAGCGCCGGCGCGAGCCCGAGGGCCGCGAACGAGGGAAGGGATGACATGGGGTAAAACTCCTGCGACGGCCTGTCGTGCGCAAGGCACGGCACCAATCGAGGCAGACGGATTCGGGATCGGGAACCGATCGGACTTCAGGGAGGATGCCGGCCGTCGATTGGCAGGACTGCCGGCGGCGCGCAGTCTAGTACCTGCCCGGCGGAAAAGCGAATCAGGCAATACCCTTACGACCGGGCTCCCGGCCCAACGGCTCACGCGCCAGCAACGACAGGGGCGGCCTGTAGTCGAAGCGGGGTTTGCGGGTGAAGAACGCACGCTTGCATTCAGTGGTGGTCAGGCCCGCGGCGAAGCCGTTCAGCATGGTCGCATCCACCACATGCCGCAGCAATCCATAGCTGACCGGCAGGAACTTGTAGAACAGCTGGCCGAGTTGCCGGCAGTTGGCGATGTCACCGCGCACGATCGCCGAATAATCGTCGTACAGTGCCCGCGCCCGGCCGCCGCCGGCCAGCGCGAGCACGATCGCATTCGCGGCCATCTGTCCGGTCAGCACCGCATTGTGGATGCCTTCGCCGAGCAGGGCCTCGGCCATCCCGCCGGCATCGCCGGCCAGGAACACGCGTTCGCTGCGCGGCTGGTAATGTTCGCCGCCGGTGCCGATCGGAAAACCGACCAGATGCTCGATCGCATCGCCCGGGACACCGAGGCGCCGCTGCACGTAGTCGCGCAGCAGCTCCTTGCTGAAGGCCACTTCTTCCGGCCGCCGCGTGTAGATGCCGACGTTCACATGATCGCCTTTCGGGAACAGCCAGCCGTAACCCTGGCCGACGACGCCGAAATCGAAGGTCATCGGCGGCAATGCCGTACCCGCCGGCAGACGCACGATGCCTTCCATCGCCACCGCCGTGCGGTCCGGAACGAAACCGCCGGTGAGCTTGCGGACCTGCGAATGCGCGCCGTCGGCACCCACCACGTAGCGGGCGCGCAGGATCTCGCCGCTCTCCAGCGTCAACGCCACGGCATCGGCAGATTCGTCGACCGCGCGCAGCGGACCGACCGTGCGGAACTGCGCGCCGGCCGCCAGCGCCTGCCGGAAACACAGCGTGTCGAGTTCCGTGCGGACGGTCATCGCGCAGATCGGTGCCGGCGCCGGCAGGATCGCCTCGCGGCGCAGGTACAGCGACATGCGGAAAGCGCTTTCGACCTGGCGGATCACCGGCGCGATCGAGAAACGGTAACGGTGCAGCGCCTTGGTGGTGACGCCGCCGGCGCAGGCCTTGAAGCGCGGGAATTCGCGGCGGTCGACGATCAGCACCGACAGGCCCGCCGTCGCGAGATCGTACGCGCAGGCACTGCCCGCCTGTCCGCCGCCGACCACGATCACGTCGTACTGCATCGCCGCTGTTTCCCGTTGCACGTCCGGCGCGCAGTATAAGCGGCACACCGCGGCCGCCACCGGCCGCGGCCGCACAACCAGGGCCGCCATGACCTTCCGCGATCACTTTTCCGCCGGCAGCGCGGGCTATGCCCGATTCCGGCCGCGCTACCCGGACGCCCTCTTCGCCTGGCTGGCCGGGCAGGCACCGGCACGCGAACAGGCCGTGGATGTCGCCACCGGCACCGGCCAGGCGGCCGTTGCCCTGGCCTCCCTTTTCCGGCGGACCCACGCCTTTGACGCCAGTGCCGCCCAGATCCGGCAGGCCACGCTGGCTCCGGACCTTACCTATGCGGTCGCACCCGCCGAGGCGATCCCGATGCCGGCGGCCTCCACGCACCTGCTCACCGTCGCCCAGGCCCTGCACTGGCTGGACCTCGACCGCTTCTACGCGGAAGCCCGCCGGATCCTGGTTCCGGGCGGCCTGCTGGCCGTCTGGACCTACAACCGGCTGACGGTCGACCGGGATGTCGATGCGGTGGTCGAACACCTTTATATGGATATCGTCGGCACCGACTGGCCGGCCGAACGGCAGCAGGTGGAGTCCGGCTACCGGGACCTGCCTTTTCCGTTCAGTCCGGTCGAAGTGCCGGCATTCACCATGGGGGCCGAATGGGACGCCGGCGAATTGCTGGGCTATCTGGCAACCTGGTCCGCCGTACACCGTCACCGCGAGCGCACCGGCAACGACCCCCTGGCATTGATCGCAGGCGATCTGCGGCGACATTTCGGTCCGGGCCGGCGCCCGGTACGCTGGCCGCTGGCAATCCGGGCCGGTCGCCCCTGAAATCCCCGGACCGGCAGCCCCTTACACACAAATTTACAGGGGAGTAGGCCGAAGCTATGATGCGCGCCGCCAAGCCGGGCCCCGTGTAGCAGTCTCGGCGGCAACCGCTCCATCTTCCAACGTCGGGAGTCGTCAGCGTGTCGCCCACCGAAGCCCTCGCCCAGTCCTGGTCCCTTGGCGTTTTCCTCTTCCTGATCGCCTTCATCTGCGCGTTCATGGTCGGCCTGCCGGTCTGGCTGGGCGGCCGTTACTGGGGCCGCGCCAAGGACGAACCCTTCGAGTCCGGGGTGGTCGGCGCCGGCGGCGCCCGTTTGCGCTTTCCTGCCAAGTTCTACCTGGTCGCGATGTTCTTCGTGATCTTCGACGTCGAAGCCCTCTTCCTCTACGCCTGGGCCGTCTCCGTGCAGGAAGCCGGCTGGGCAGGGTTTGCCATCGTCGCCGTCTTTGCCGGCGAACTGCTGCTCGGCCTCTGGTATCTCCACCGCATCGGGGCCCTCAGCTGGGCACCGGCGCAACGCCGTCGCCGGCTGCAGCAAACATCCGCGCAGGACGCCGCCACCACCAGCCTGCCGTCGCGCTGAGCGAGGTTGCCGATCATGAAATACACGCTCACCCGCATCGACCCGAACCAGGCCGATCGCTACCCGCACGAGCAGAAAACCACGGTCGAGGATCCGCTGGCCGACCAGGTACACCGCAGCGTGTACATGGGCAAGCTGGACCAGCTGATCAAGACCGGCGCCCATGACCTGGTGAACTGGGGGCGCAAGAATTCGCTGTGGCCGTACAACTTCGGCCTCTCCTGCTGTTACGTCGAGATGGCGACCGCGTTCACCACGCCGCACGACGTCGCCCGCTTCGGTGCGGAAGTCATCCGCGCCTCGCCGCGCCAGGCCGACCTGATGGTCGTTGCCGGCACCTGCTTCATCAAGATGGCGCCGATCGTGCAGCGCCTGTATGAACAGATGCTGGAACCCAAGTGGGTGATATCGATGGGTTCCTGCGCCAACTCCGGCGGCATGTACGACATCTATTCCGTGGTGCAGGGCGTCGACAAGTTCCTGCCGGTCGACGTCTACATTCCCGGGTGCCCGCCGCGTCCGGAAGCATTCCTGCAGGGCCTGATGCTGCTGCAGGATTCGATCGGTCAGGAGCGCCGCCCGCTGTCTTGGGTGGTCGGCGACCAGGGCGTATACCGCGCGCAGATGCCGTCGCAGCGTGAAACGAAACGCGCCGAACGCATTGCCGTCACCAATCTGCGCACTCCGGACCAGACCTGACCATGAGCGAGACTTCCGTCCCCGCGCTCGCCGGCAGCGAGCATGCCGTGGTGCGCGAACTCGCCGAACGTTTCGGCGCCGACACCTTCCTGTTCCAGAAAACCGTCGACAATATTCCGACGCTGTGGGTGCCGCGCGCCAGGCTGATCGAGACGCTGCGGCACCTGCACTCGTTGTCGTACACCATGCTGTACGACCTGTCGGCGCTGGACGAACGCCTGCGCACGAAGCGCGACGGCCTGCCGGCTGCCGTCGACTTCACGGTGTTCTATCACCTGCTGTCGATCGACCGGAACAGCGATGTCCGCATCAAGGTCGCGCTGGCCGCCGACGATCTCAGCGTACCGACTGCGCGCAACGTCTGGCCGAAC
Organism: Pseudomonadota bacterium; assembly: GCA_049323295.1. Classification (GTDB taxonomy): domain Bacteria; phylum Pseudomonadota; class Gammaproteobacteria; order Pseudomonadales; family JADFDG01; genus JADFDG01. The sequence goes on along the minus strand of JBMOON010000026.1, from coordinate 148,263 downwards.
GCCGACTGGTACGAGCGTGAAGTCTGGGACCTGTTCGGCATCCGCTTCGACGGTCATCCGCATCTGTTCCGCATCCTGCTGCCGCGCACCTGGGAAGGTCACCCGCTGCGCAAGGACTACCCGGCACGGGCCACCGAATTCGATCCGTTCATGCTCGACAACGCAAAACAGGATCTCGAGCAGGAATCGCTGCGCTTCAACCCGGAAGAATGGGGCATGAAACGCGGCACCGGGGACGAGGACTTCATGTTCCTCAACCTGGGGCCGAACCACCCGTCCGCGCACGGCGCCTTCCGCATCGTGCTGCAGCTGGACGGCGAGGAAATCGTCGACTGCGTACCCGACATCGGCTACCACCACCGCGGTGCCGAAAAAATGGGCGAGCGCCAGAGTTGGCACACCTACATCCCCTACACTGACCGCATCGACTACCTCGGCGGGGTGATGAACAACCTGCCGTACGTGATGGCGGTCGAGAAACTCGCCGGCATCACCGTACCGGACCGCGTGAACGTGATTCGCGTCATGCTGACCGAACTGTTCCGCATCAACAGCCACCTGCTGTTCCTCGGCACCTACATCCAGGACGTCGGCGCCATGTCGCCGATCTTCTTCATCTTCACCGACCGCCAGAAGGTCTACGACATCATCGAGGCCATCACCGGCTTCCGCATGCATCCGGCGTGGTTCCGTATCGGCGGGGTCGCCCACGACCTGCCCAGGGGCTGGGAAAAACTGGTCGCCGAACTGCTGCAGTGGATGCCGAAGCGCCTGCGCGAGTACGAGAAGGCTGCGCTGCAGAACAGCATCCTCAAGGCCCGCTGTATCGACGTGGCGCAGTACAACGCGAAGGAAGCCATCGAATGGGGCGTCACCGGTGCCGGCCTGCGTGCCACCGGCGTCAACTTCGACCTGCGCAAGGCGCGCCCGTACTGCGGCTACGAGAATTTCGATTTCGAAGTGCCGCTTGCCCACAATGGCGACGCCTATGACCGCTGCATAGTCCGCGTCGAGGAAATCCGGCAGAGCCTGCGCATCATCGAGCAGTGCCTGAAGAACATGCCGGCCGGCCCGTACAAGGCCGACCATCCCCTTACCTGCCCGCCGCCGAAAGAGCGCACCCTGCAGGACATCGAGACCCTGATCACGCACTTCCTCGGCGTGTCGTGGGGGCCGGTGATGCCGGCCGGCGAAGCCAGCGTGATGGTGGAAGCCACCAAGGGCATCAACAGTTACTACCTGACGTCGGATGCGTCGACGATGAGCTATCGCACGCGCATCCGCACGCCGAGTTTCGCCCACCTGCAACAGATCCCGGCCGTGATCCGCGGCAGCATGATCCCGGACCTGATTGCGTTCCTCGCCAGCATCGACTTCGTCATGGCCGACGTCGACCGATGAGGATGGAAAAGCACCCATGACGACCGCCAATCACGGCTGCGCAGGTGGCCAGAAAGCCTGCAGTACGGCCTTCGTGCTCTCGGATGCCGAACGGCACGACATCGAGCATGCGATGGAGCACTACGAGGATCCGCGTGCGGCATCCATCGATGCCCTGAAAGTCGTGCAGAAGAAGCACGGCTGGGTGCCGGACGGCGCCATCGATGCCATCGCCGCCGTGCTCGGCATCCCGGCCTCGGATGTCGACGGCGTCGCCACTTTCTACAACCGCATCTACCGCCGCCCGGTCGGCCGTCACGTCATTTCGGTATGCGACAGCATCGGCTGCTTCCTGACCGGCTACGAGGACGTGAAAGCCGAAATGCAGAAGCAACTGGGCATCCAGTACGGCCAGACCACGCCGGACGGCCGCTTCACCCTGCTGCCGATCTGCTGCCTGGGCAACTGCGACAAGGGCCCCGCGCTGATGATCGACGACGACACGCACGGCCCGGTGTCGCCGGTGAATGTCGCCCGGTTGCTGGAGCAGTACAAATGACGGCACTCAAGACGGCTGAAACCCATCCGCTGACTTTCCGCCTGCGCGCGGACGGCACGCCGCTGGATATCAGGGCATATGAAGCGCAGCAGGGCTATGCCGGCCTGCGCAAGGCACTGAAGGAGCTGCCGCCGGCCGACATCCAGAAAGTGGTGAAGGATGCCAACCTGCGCGGGCGCGGCGGCGCCGGTTTCCCCACCGGCGTCAAATGGTCGCTGATCCCGATGGGGGCCGACGCCGGCAAGAAATATCTGGTCTGCAACGCCGACGAAATGGAGCCGGGCACCTTCAAGGACCGCCTGCTCATGGAACAGCTGCCGCACCAGCTGGTCGAGGCGATGATCCTGTCCGCCTACGCCATCCAGGCGTACCGCGGCTACATTTTCCTGCGCGGCGAATACGTCGTCGCCGCCGAACGTCTCAATCAGGCGATCGCCGAAGCGAAGGCCGCCGGCTATATCGGCAGGAACGTGCTCGGCACGGGCTGGGATTTCGAGCTGTACGTGCACACCGGCGCCGGCCGCTACATTTGCGGCGAGGAAACCGCGCTGATCAATTCGCTGGAAGGCCGCCGCGCGAATCCGCGCAGCAAGCCGCCGTTCCCGCAGATCGCCGGTGCGTGGGGCCGGCCGACGATCGTCAACAACGTCGAAACACTGTGCAACATCCCGCACATCGTGCTCAACGGCGCCGAGTGGTTCAAAGGCCTGTCGCAGGGCAAGTCGCCGGACGGCGGCACCAAACTGTACGGCATGTCCGGTCGCACGAAACGTACCGGCGTCTGGGAACTGCCGATCGGCACCAGTGCCCGCGAAATCCTCGAGGTGCATGCCGGCGGCATGGCCGACGGCCTGAAGCTGAAGTGCTGGCTGCCGGGCGGCGCCTCCACCGACTTCCTGATGCCGGAACACCTCGATCTGGCCATGGACTTCGACACTATCATGAAGAACGGCTCGCGCATGGGCACCGGTCTCATCATGGCGATCGACGACAAACAGAACATGGTGTCGGTCGTGCGCAACCTGGAAGAATTCTTCGCGCGCGAATCCTGCGGCTGGTGCACGCCCTGCCGCGACGGCCTGCCGTGGACGGTGAAGGTTCTGCGCGCCATCGAACAAGGCAAGGGCAAGCCGGGCGACATCGAGTTCCTGCAGAAAATGACGCGCGACCTCGGCCCCGGAAAAACCTTCTGCGCGCACGCCCCGGGCGCCATGGAACCGCTGCAGAGCGCCCTGAAATTCTTCAAGCCGGAATTCCAGCAAGGCATTCCGTCGCAGATCCCGACGACGGCGGTGAATTAAATGGCCACCATCCACATCGACGGCAAGCAATACGAAGTCGACGGCAGCGACAACCTGCTGCAGGCCTGCCTGTCGCTCGGCATCGACGTCCCCTATTTCTGCTGGCACCCGGCACTCGGTTCGGTCGGCGCCTGCCGTCAGTGCGCGGTGAAACAGTACGCCAACGCCGACGACAAGCGCGGCCGGCTGGTGATGAGCTGCATGACGCCCGCCACCAACGGCGCCGTCATCTCGGTCACCGACAACGAAGCGAAGGAATTCCGGGCCTCGGTCGTCGAGTGGCTGATGACCAATCACCCGCACGACTGCCCGGTGTGCGAGGAAGGCGGCCACTGCCACCTGCAGGACATGACGGTGATGACGGGCCACAACGTCCGCCACTACCGCTTCGAGAAACGCACGCACCAGAACCAGGATCTCGGCCCGTTCATCAACCACGAGATGAACCGTTGCATCGCCTGCTATCGCTGCGTCCGCTACTACAAGGACTATGCCGGCGGCACCGATCTCGGCGTCTACGGTGCGCACGACAACGTCTATTTCGGTCGCGCTGCCGACGGCACGCTGGAAAGCGAGTTTTCCGGCAACCTGACGGAAATCTGCCCGACCGGCGTCTTCACCGACAAGACCCACTCGGCCCGCTATAACCGCAAGTGGGACATGCAGTTCGCGCCCAGCATCTGCCAGCAGTGCTCCGTCGGCTGCAATACTTCGCCCGGCGAGCGCTACGGCGAGCTGCGCCGCATCGAGAACCGCTACAACGGTTCCGTCAATCACTACTTCCTGTGCGACCGCGGCCGCTTCGGTTACGGCTATGTCAATGCGAAGGATCGTCCGCGCCAGCCGCTGCTGCGCCGTGACGGCCGGCTGACGGCGGTCGACGTCGATACCGCCGTGGCGGCAGCCGGCGATGCGCTGCGCAACGCGCGCCGCACGGTCGGCATCGGCTCGCCGCGCGCATCCCTGGAAGCCAACGCCGCGCTGCGCGCCCTGGTCGGCGCCGGCAACTTCAGCATCGGCGTCAATGCCGAAGAACTCGCCCTGCTGCGTCGTGCGCGCGACATCCTCGCCACCGGCGGCGTCCGGACCCCTTCGCTGCGCGACACCGAACAATTCGATGCCGTACTGGTCCTCGGCGAGGACGTGACGCAGACGGCTCCGCGCATCGCCCTCGCCCTGCGCCAGGCGGCAAAGAACAAGGCAAAAGCAGAAGCAGCTGCCCGCAAGGTATTCGAGTGGCAGGCCGAAGCGATCCAGAACATCGGCCAGCGCGATCTGAGCCCGGTGTTCATCGCTGCCGTCGATGCCACCCGCCTCGACGACATCGCTGCCGAAACCCGGCGTGCCGCGCCGGAAGATCTCGCCCGCCTGGGCTTTGCCGTCGCGCATGCCATCGACGCCGGCGCACCCGCGGTCACCGGCCTCGACGCGGAAACCGCCGCGCTGGCACAACGGATTGCCGCTGCCCTGCTGGCCGCGAAGAAACCGCTGGTGGTTTCCGGTACCGGACTGGCCAGCAACGCGCTGCTGGATGCCGCCCTCGCGGTGGCCCGCGCCCTGCAGGCAAAAGGCCGGACGGAAACCGGCCTCAGCCTGGTCGTGCCGGAAGTGAACAGCATGGGCCTGGCGCTGATCGATGCCACTGCCGGCTCGCAGCCGCTCGATGCACTGCTGACGGCGCTCTCGCGTGCCGAAGCCGATGCCGTGATCGTGCTGGAAAACGATCTCTACCGCCGCGCCCCGGCCGCCGCTGTCGATGCCGCGCTGGCTGCGGCACGCACGGTGATCGTCGTCGACCACCAGCGCACGGCCACGGTCGAAAAAGCACACATCGTCCTGTCCGCCGCCAGCTTCGCCGAAGGCGACGGCACGGTGGTCAACAACGAGGGCCGCGCCCAGCGTTTCTACCAGGTCTACGATCCGGTCTATTACCGTCCGGACGAGCGCATCCACGAAAGCTGGCGCTGGCTCCATGCCGTCGATTGCGCACGCAACGGCAAGACCGTCGACTGGACATCGCTGGACGATGCCGCGCACGCCTGCGCCAGCCAGGTGCCCGCCCTCGCCCGCATCGTCGACGTGGCGCCGGAAGCGACCTTCCGCATTGCCGGCCTCAAGATCGCCCGCGAACCGCGCCGCTACTCCGGCCGCACCGCGATGCGCGCGAATCTCTCGGTGCACGAACCGCGCGCCCCGCAGGACGGCGACAGCCCGCTCACCTTCTCCATGGAAGGCTATGTCGGTCCGATGGAACCGGGCCCGCTGACGCCTTTCGCCTGGAGCCCGGGCTGGAACTCGCCGCAGGCCTGGAACAAGTTCCAGGATGAGGTCGGCGGCCATCTCAAGGGCGGCGACGGCGGCGTGTGCCTGTTCGACGGTGCAACCGCATCGTTCCGCGGTGATGCCGCGCCGGCCGCCTTCGTCGCCCGCCACGATGCCTTGCGTGCGGTTGCCCTGCACCACATCTTCGGCAGCGACGAACTTTCCGTGCGTGCCGAAGGCATTGCCTCGCAGACACCCGCCGCCTATGTCGCGCTGTCGGCCGGCGATGCCGCCCGCCTGCAGATCGTCGACGGCGATGCCGTGCGCATCAACGGCAGCGGCATCACCCGCGTGCTGCCGGTGCGCGTACATGCCGCACTGGCTGCCGGCCTGCTCGGAGTGCCGGCCGGCATCGCCGGCCTGCCGCCGGCCGACGGTACGCTGTGGCTGACCGTGACCCGCGCGGAGGCTGCGTGATGCACGACTTCTTCACCTGGCTGCTGCCGCTCCTGCTGCCGGATGCCTGGGCAACGCCTGCCGTCGTCAGCGTGGTCACCGCCGTCGCCAAGAGCGTGATCCTGCTGCTGGCAGTGGTGATCTCCGCGGCGTTCCTCAGCTTCGTCGAGCGACGCGTGCTCGCGCTGTGGCAGGATCGCCACGGCCCGAACCGCGTAGGCTGGTTCGGTCTGCTGCAGTTGCCGGCCGACATGATCAAGATGTTCATGAAGGAAGACTGGACGCCGCCCTTCGTCGACAAGGTCACCTTCTGGATCGCGCCGGTAGTGGCGATGAGCGCGCTGCTGATTTCATTCGCCGTGGTGCCGGTGACACCCGACTGGGGCGTGGCCGATCTCGACATCGGCCTGCTGCTGTTCCTCGCCATGGCCGGCCTCGGCGTGTACGCAGTGATGCTGGCCGGCTGGTCGAGCAACAACAAGTACGCACTGCTGGGTGGTGTGCGCTCCACCGCGCAGACGATCACCTATGAAGTGTTCATGGGCATCTCCGCCATGGGCGTGGTGGCGCTGGCCGGCACCTTCAACCTGCGCGAGATCGTCGAGGCACAGAAGGATTGCTGGTTCGTCATCCCGCAGATCTTCGGTTTCATCACCTTCACCATCGCCGGCGTCGCCGTCGCCCACCGCAGCCCGTTCGACCTGCCGGAAGCCGAGCAGGAACTGGCGGCCGGCTACCACACCGAATATTCCGGCCTGAAGTGGGGCATGTTCTTCGTCGGCGAATACGTCGGCGTGGTCGTGGTATCCGCCATGATCGTCACCCTGTTCTTCGGCGGCTGGCTGCCGCTGCCCTACCTCGACTTCATCCCGCCGGTGATCTGGTTCGCCGTCAAGGTCGGCGCCTTCATCCTTTTCTTCATCCTGCTGCGCGCCGCGCTGCCGCGTCCGCGCTACGACCAGCTGATGGACGTGGGCTGGAAATTCGCCCTGCCGCTGACCGTCATCAACCTGCTCGCCACCGGTGCCTGGATCCTCTGGCACGCACCGGCTGCCGCGACAGGCTCCTGAGGCCGAGGAACCGACAACATGAAAGCCCTGCTCAAGATCATCGTCGGCACCGGCACGCAACTGCGGAGCCTGTGGATGATCGCCATGCGGATGTTCCGCCCGCGCGACACCATTCTCTATCCGGAAGTGAAACCGTACGTCCCGCCGCGCTATCGCGGCCGGATCGTGCTCACCCGCGATCCCGACGGCCAGGAGCGCTGCGTAGCCTGCAATCTCTGCGCCGTCGCCTGCCCCGTCGGCTGCATCTCGCTGCAGAAAACCGAGGCCGAGGATGGCCGCTGGTATCCGGAATTCTTCCGCATCAACTTCTCGCGCTGCATTTTCTGCGGCCTCTGCGAGGAAGCCTGCCCGACCACCGCCATCCAGCTGACGCCGGACTACGAACTGGCCGAGTACCGCCGCCAGGACCTGGTCTATGAAAAGGAAGACCTGCTGATCAGCGGCGTCGGCAAATATCCGGAATACAACTTCTACCGCGTGGCGGGCATGGCGATCGCCGGCAAGCCGAAAGGCGCCGCGCAGAACGAAGCGCCGCCGGTCGACGTGAAAAGCCTGCTGCCCTGAGCGCCCGGAGGACGAACGACGTGGAAATCGCCTTCTATACCTCCGCGCTGGTCGCCGTGCTGGCGACCCTGGGCGTGGTGACCGGGAAGAACCCGGTGCACGCCCTGCTCTGCCTCGTGGTGTCGCTGCTGGCCGTGGCGATGGTTTTCTTCACCGTCGGCGCGCCGTTCGCTGCCGCCCTGGAAATGATCGTCTACGCCGGCGCCATCCTCGTGCTGTTCGTGTTCGTGGTGATGATGCTCAACCTCGGCGCCGAAACCGAACGCCAGGAACGTGCCTGGCTGGCGCCGGGCATCTGGTGGTATCCGGCCGTGCTGTGCGCAGTGCTGCTGGCCCAGTGGCTGCTGGTGTTGCCGATCGCGCCGGAAACGCTCGACGGCAAGGTGATCGGCGCGAAAGCCGTCGGCGTCGCCCTGTACGGCCCCTACCTGCTGATCGTCGAACTGGTGTCGATGCTGTTGCTGGCGGCGATGGTCGCGGCCTGGCATCTCGGCCGCCACGACGACAAGGAGTGAGACGACATGCCTGAATCGATTCCGGTACAGCACGGCCTCGCGCTCGCCGTCATCCTGTTCGCGATCGGCTTCTGCGGTCTGCTGGTGCGCCGCAACATCCTGTTCGTGCTGATGAGCCTCGAGATCATGATGAATGCCGCCGCGCTGGCCTTCGTGGTGGCCGGTGCCCGCTGGGGCCAGGCCGACGGCCAGGTGATGTTCGTCCTGATCCTCGCCCTGGCGGCAGCCGAAGCCGCGATCGGCCTCGCCATCGTCTTCCAGTTGTATCGCCGCTTCCACACCCTGGATGTCGACGCAGCCAGCGAGATGCGCGGATGAACTTTCTCTATCTCACCTTTCTCGCGCCGCTGATCGGCTACATCCTGCTGGCCGGCCTGGCCGCTGCCCGCGGCGGCCGGGTGAACGAAAATCTCGCCGCCGTGATCGGTGTCGGTTCGGTCGGCGTTGCCGCACTCGCCGCCCTGTTCGCCGGCCAGGAATTCCTCGCCACCCGCCAGCCCGGCGAAGCGGTCGTGCAGACGCTGTGGACCTGGTTTGCCGTCGACACCCTGACCCCCACCATCGGCCTGCACCTGGACGGTCTCGCCGTGACCATGCTCGGGGTCATCACCGGCGTCGGCTTCCTCATTCACCTGTTCGCCTCCTGGTACATGCGTGGCGAGGAAGGCTACGCGCGCTACTTCTCGTACATGAACCTGTTCGTCGCCAGCATGGTGATGCTGGTGCTCGGCGACAACCTGCTGGCGCTGTATCTCGGCTGGGAAGGCGTCGGCCTCTGCTCGTACCTGCTGATCGGTTTCTTCTACAAGGAAACCGCCAACGGCAACGCCGCGTTCAAGGCCTTCGTGATCACCCGCATCGGCGACGTGTTCATGGCCATCGGCCTGTTCATCCTGTATGCCACCTTCGGCACGCTGAACATCCAGGAACTGCTGGTGAAGGCGCCGCAGGCCTGGCAGGCCGGCGACCCGATGGCCAACCTCGCCGCCCTGATGCTGCTGGGCGGCGCGGTCGGCAAGAGCGCGCAGCTGCCGCTGCAGACCTGGCTGGCCGATGCGATGGCCGGCCCGACACCGGTGTCGGCGCTGATCCACGCGGCGACGATGGTGACCGCCGGCGTCTACCTGATCGCCCGCACGCACGGCCTGTTCCTGCTGGCACCGGACGTGCTGCACCTGGTCGGCATCGTCGGCGCGATCACCTTGCTGCTGTCCGGCTTCGCCGCGCTGGCGCAGACCGACATCAAGCGCATCCTTGCCTACTCGACCATGAGCCAGATCGGCTACATGTTCCTCGCGCTGGGCGTCGGCGCCTGGAGCGCGGCGATCTTCCACCTGATGACGCACGCGTTCTTCAAGGCGCTGCTGTTCCTTTCCGCCGGTGCCGTACTGATCGCCACCCACCACGAGCAGGACATCTTCAAGCTGGGCGGCCTGCGCAGGAAACTGCCGTTCCTGTACGTCTGCTTCTGGGTCGGCGGTGCCGCACTGGCCGCGCTGCCATTCGTCACCGCCGGCTTCTTCTCCAAGGATGAAATCCTCTGGGAAGCCCTCGCCAGCGGCAACGAACCGCTGTTGTATGCCGGACTCGCCGGTGCCTTCCTGACCTCGATTTACACCTTCCGCCTCATCTTTATTGCCTTCCACGGCGAAGAAAAAACGGAAGTACACGCCGTGCATGGCGTGACCTACTGGCTGCCGCTCGGCGTACTGCTGGTGCTGTCGACCTTCATCGGCGCGCTGATCCACCAGCCGCTCAACGGCGTGCTGCCGGAAGGCGTCGGCGTCGCGCTGAAATTCACCAGCCCGGAAAAAGTGCACCAGATCGAGATCGTTTCCGGCGCCATCGCGGTCACCGGTATCGCGATTGCCGCCTTCCTGTTCCTCGGCCAACGCAAATTCGTCACGGCGCTGGCCGACTCGGCGATCAGCAGGTTCTTCTCGGCCTGGTGGCGCGCCGCCTGGGGCTTCGACTGGCTGTACGACATGCTGTTCGTGCGCCCGTTCCGCTTCATCGCCAAAGCCGGGCGCCGCGACGGTATCGATCTGCTGACCACGCAACTGCCCGCCAGCACTGCCGCCGGCCTGAACACCGCCCTTTCCAACGCGCAAAACGGCCGCCTGCGCTGGTATGCCGCCCTGATCGGTGCCGGCGTGGTGCTGCTGATGGCCGGCCTCGCGCTCGTCTAAACGGATCACACGGAAAAACGTCATGACGCTCGTTCTGCTCCTGCTCATCCCGTTCGCCGCCGGCCTGCTGGCCTGGCAGGGCGAGCACGTGAGCAAAAACACGCCGCGCTGGATCGCGCTGATCGCGTCGCTGACGGTGATCGCGCTCGGCCTCGTACTGTGGTGTGCCGGGGATTTTTCGTTCGCCGGCGGCGTGCCCGTCTGGCAAAGCGAGTTCCGGATGCCCTGGATCGAGCGTTTCGGCATCGCCATCCATCTCGCCATCGACGGTCTTGGCCTGCTGATGGTCCTGCTCACCGGCCTGCTCGGCGTCGTTGCCGTGCTGGCCAGCTGGCAGGAAGTGCAGGAGCGGGTCGGCCTGTTCCACCTCAATCTGCTGTGGATCCTCTCCGGCGTACTCGGCATTTTCCTGGCCGTCGACCTGTTCCTGTTCTTCGTGTTCTGGGAAGCGATGCTGGTGCCGATGTATTTCCTCGTCGCCCTCTGGGGCCGCGATGCACCGGGCGGCCTCACCCGCATGCAGGCATCGATCAAGTTCATGATCTACACCCAGGCCGGCGGCCTGCTGATGCTGCTGGCCATCCTCGGCCTGGTGTTCGTGCATCACGATACGACCGGCACCTGGACGTTTGCCCTCGACAAGCTGCGCGGCACCGTGATGGCGCCGGAAACCGAAATGCTGCTGATGCTCGGTTTCTTCATCGCCTTCGCGGTGAAGCTGCCTATCGTGCCGCTGCACGGCTGGCTGGCCGACACGCACGCTGCCGCGCCGACCGCCGGTTCGGTCGACATCACCGGACTGCTGCTGAAAACGGCGGCCTTCGGTCTGCTGCGCTTCGCACTGCCGCTGTTCCCGAACGCGTCACTGGAGTTCGCGCCGGTGGCGATGGCGCTGGCGATCGTCACCATCGTCTGGGGCGGCGTACTCGCCTTTGCGCAAACACATACCAAACGGCTGCTCGCCTACGCCAGCATTTCGCACATGGGCTTCATCCTGCTCGGCATCTATGCCGGCAACCTGCTGGGCCTGCAGGGCACCGTGATCCTCATGCTCGCCGGGGCCCTCTCCACCGGCGCCCTCTTCGTCATTGTCGGGCAAGTGTTCGAGCGCACCGGAACCTTCGACACCGCACCGCTGGGTGGCCTCTGGACCCGGCTGTCGCTGATCCCGCCGTTTGCCCTGTTCTTCGCCGCCGCCACCCTGGGCCTGCCGGGCCTGGGCAACTTCGTCGGCGAGTTCCTGGTGCTGTTCGGCGCCTGGAAAGTCGCGCCGGGATTCACTGCCGCCGCCACCATCGGTCTCGTACTGGCAGCGGTCTATGCCCTGGCACTGGTGCATCGCGTTTTCTTCGGACCGGCCAAGACCGATGCCACCCTGCCCGGCGCCACGCCCCGTGAAGCCGGCGTACTCGCGCTGCTGGCGGTACTGCTGATTGCCCTCGGCTTCTATCCGCAGCCGGCGCTGGACCTGTCGCACAGCGGCATGCAGGCCGTCGAACAGCAACTGCACCGGCCGGCCGCCACGGCGGACCACGGCCCGATCGTGATCGCACCGCTGCTTTCCGCCCCGCCGACCGGCGCCCCGACTCCCTGAGCCCGACGATGATGACGCACGACCAGTTCCTCGCGACGCTGCCGCTGCTGGCGAGCACCCTGCTCGTCCTGCTGATCATGGCCGCGATCGCGATCCATCGCTGTCACCGCACCGTTTCCCTGCTGACGATCGCCGGCCTGCTCGGCACGCTGGCCACGTTGCCTCTGGCCGCCCTGCCCGGCACGCAGAAGCTCGGCATCCTGTTCGTCGTCGACGGTCATGCGCTTTTCTATTCGGGCCTGATTCTCGCCGCTGCCAGTGCCTGCGCGCTGATGCTGCGGCAATACCTCGCCACGCTGGCCGGCAACCGCGAAGAAGCCTATCTGCTGCTGACCGTGTCGGTGAACGGCGCTCTCCTGCTCACCGCCAGTCAGCACTTCGCCAGTTTCTTCATGGCACTGGAGCTGATGTCGATTCCGCTCTACGCACTGGCCGGCTATCGCTATACGCAGCGGCGCGCGCTGGAAAGCGCCACCAAATACCTCGTGCTGTCGGCAACCGCCACCTCGTTCCTGCTGTTCGGCATGGCCTTCCTCTATGCCCAGTCGGGACATCTGGATTTCCGCGGTATCGCCGCGCAGATCGTCGACGGGCAGCCGCTCGACCTCTGGCTGGCGCAGGCCGGCCTCGTACTGGTCTTCGCCGGCATCGCCTTCAAGCTGTCGCTGGCTCCGTTCCATGCCTGGACGGCCGACGTCTACGAAGGCGCACCGGCACCGGTCGGCGCCTTTCTCGCCACCGTCGGCAAGATCGCGGTGGTCGCCGTGCTGCTGCGCCTGTGCGTCGACACCGGCCTCTACGCCACGGCCGACGGCACCCTCACCCGTGGCCTCGGTGGCGTACTGGCTGCCGTCGCCGTGCTGTCGATCCTGGTCGGCAACCTCCTTGCCCTGCGCCAGAACAATCTCAAGCGGCTGCTCGCCTGGTCGTCGGTGGCGCATTTCGGCTACCTGATGATCGTGCTGGTGGTCGGCGGCGTGCTCGCCATGGAAGCGATCGGCATGTACGTCACCACCTACGTCGCCACCACGCTCGTCGCCTTCGGCGTACTGAGCGTGTTGTCCGCGGCCGGAAACGAACGCGACACCGAAACGCTGGACGGCGTCCGTGCCCTCGCCGCGCGTTCGCCCCTGCTCGCCTTCGCACTCGCCTTCGCGTTCCTGTCGCTGGCGGGCATTCCGCTCACCGCCGGCTTCATCGGCAAGTTCTATGTCATCGCCGCCGGCGCCGACGCCGGACGCTGGGCCCTGCTGCTGGCCGTGGTGCTGGGCAGTGCCATCGGTCTCTGGTATTACCTGCGCGTCGTGCTTGCGGTCTATGCACGCGCGGAAACGGAAGCTGCTCCACGCGTGGCCGGCGGCGCCGGCTGGGTTGCCGTTGTTGCCGCGCTGGCGGCGATGACGGCAATCGGCCTCTGGCCGCAGCCGGTGATCGATCTGCTGCTCGCTGCCAGTTTCGCGCACTGAAGCCGATTCAACTCCGCGCGGACTGACCGCGCAGCGGGGACGACGTGGAAGCTTTCCTGGTGTCGACCGGACTGGTCGCCCTTGCCGAAATGGGCGACAAGACGCAGCTGCTGGCGCTGATGCTGGCGGCACGCTACCGTCGCCCGTTCCCGATCATCCTCGGCATCCTGGTGGCCACGCTGCTCAATCACCTTGCCGCCGCGTGGGCCGGCGACTGGGTGGCCGACCGCATCCCGCTGACCTGGTTTCCGTGGATCGTCGGACTGCTGTTCATCGGCGTGGCCGCCTGGACTCTCATTCCGGACAAGTTCGAAGAGGAACATCCGGCGATGAAAAACTGGGATGCGTTCATCGCGACCACCATCGCCTTCTTCATCGCCGAAATCGGCGACAAGACGCAGATCGCCACCGTCATTCTCGCCGCCAAATACCAGGCGCTGGCCTGGGTGGTCGCCGGCACCACGCTCGGCCTCATGCTCGCCAACGTGCCGGGCGTGCTGCTCGGCGACTGGTTGCACGACCGGTTGCCGCTGAAACCGATCCGCATCGGTGCCGCCCTGCTGTTCGCCGTCACCGGCGTCTGGACCATCGTCGCCGGCGTCTGACCGGGACCGCCATGCGTACCGACCTGCTGCGCCATCCGGTTTTCGTCCTGCTGCTTGCGTCGATCGCCTGGGGCTGCACCTGGTGGCCGCTGAAACAGGTCGCGGCCATGGGCGTCGGCGGCGTGCCGCAGATCCTGGTCGCCTACGGCACCGTCGCCCTGCTCATGCTGCCGCTGCTGCTGCTGCAATACACCCGCTGGCGGCCGGAAGCGCATTACCTGCTGCTCGTCTTCCTGCTCGGCGGCGCAGCCAACCTCGCCTTTGCCTGGAGTCTGCTGCTCGGCGATGTCGTGCGGGTGATGGTGCTGTTCTATCTGCTGCCGGTGTGGAGCGTGCTCGGCGGCCGTTTTTTTCTCGGCGAACGGATCGATGCACTGCGCGGCGTCGCCGTCGCCATGTCGCTGACCGGTGCCTTCCTCGTACTCGGCGGGCCGTCGGTGCTTGCCGCGCCGCCATCATGGATCGATCTCGCCGCGATCGCTTCCGGCTTCCTGTTCGCCATGAACAATATCTGTTTCCGCGCCGCGCAGCAGGCACCGCTGGCCAGCAAGGTCGGCGCCACGTTCGCCGGCTGCGCACTGTTCGCCGCGCTGCTGATCGCCGGCGGCGCACAGTCCATGCCGGAAGGCGTTCCGGGCAGCAGCTGGGGATTCGCCGCCGGCCTGGGCCTGCTGTTGCTGTGCGTAACCCTGGGCTCACAGTACGGTGTCACGCACCTCGAAGCCGGGCGCGCGTCGGTCATCATCATTGTCGAACTGCTGACCGCCACCCTCACCGCCGCCTGGTGGGCCGGCGACACGCTGCACGGCGTGGAATGGATCGGCGGCGCGCTCATTCTCGTCGCCGCCGTCCTCGAAGCCCGGCGTCCGACGACAGACACCGCCTGACTTCAGGCCGCTTTTTGCGGCCTGCCGGCAAGAATCCGTTTCATCAGCGGTGCACTGCGGCGTACGCCGACGATCGCCGTCGTGGTCAGCATGCCAGCCATCATCGCGCCCACCACGCCGCAGGACACCACGTCCTGCCCCGTCAACCAGAGGCCGGGAATCTTCGTGCGCGGCGCCAGCCAGTCCTGACGGAAACGTTGCGGATCGTGGTCGATGCCGTACAGCTCGCCGCGCGCATAGGCGCAGAAATAGTCGGTCGACAACGGCGTCGACACTTCGTAGTAGTCCACCTTCCCGCGCAGCTGCGGCATTTTCTCGTACAGGTGCGCCATCAGTCGCTCGCCCAGCTGCGACTTGAAGGCATCGTAGTCTTCGCCGCGCTTGCCCCACGGCGTGTCCTTCCAGCGTTCGAACCACTCGAAAGGCGCCGGCGCCACGATTTCGATGGTGGACGTGCCGGGACGACGGCGCTCGTAATCCGGATCCTTGGCCGACGGAAAGGAAATGTAGACCACCGGGAACGGCGCATCGCGATCGTTCCAGAAGCGCTCCAGCGACGCGTCGTAGTCGTTGTCCGGATAGATCCAGAAATTGGTTTTCGGCAGGCCAAGCTCCGCCGCCGTGCCCTTGAGGCCGATGTAGACGCCCAGATGCGCCGCACTGGGCCGAACCTTCGCCAACTCACGGTCGTAGCCGGCAGCCGCAACCATGGCGGCGGGCAACAGACGCCGGAAGGTGTTCAGCACACCGGCGGAGGAAATCACGCAGTCGCACGCAATGCGGGTGCCGTCTTCCATTTCCACGCCGCCCGCCCGGCCATCCTCCACCAGGATCCGTTGCACGCGCGCATAGGTGAACACCTCGCCGCCGCTCTTGCGGATCTGCGGAATGATCGTTTCGGCGATGCGCCAGCTGCCGCCCACCGGGTAGTAACCGCCGTACAGGTAATGGCGGGCGATCAGTGCGTGCACCATGAAGGCAGATTTTTTCGGCGGCAGGCCCATGTCACCCCACTGGCCGCACAGCACGGCGATGAGATCGCGGTCCTGCGTCAGTCCGGTCAGCACGTCCCAGGTGGTGCGGTAGAGCAGCTCCGGCGTCTTGTGTTTCAGGAACGGGGACGCCAGCCGGCGCTGCCACGGGCGCAGCAGACGCATCATGGTGTGTACCGGCATGGCCCTGCCCACCGTGTCGAGCAGTTCGAGATAACGGTCGATCGCCTTTTCTTCGCGCGGAAACCGCGCGACCAGATTGGCGCGGAATTCGCTGCGGCCGGCCAGGGCGGAATACACCTGGTTGCCGATATAGAAGCGGTCGTATTCAGGATCCATCGGCGCCCATTGCAGCTGGCCGCCACTGATGAAGTCGAACAGGCGACGGGCCGTGGTCTGCGCGCCGACATCGCCGATGTAGTGCACGCCGACATCCCACTCGTAACCGTTGCGGTCGTAGGAATGCGTGTAACCGCCGGCCGTGTAGTGCTGCTCCAGCACGCAGACCTTCCAGCCCAGTTCGCTCAGCAGCGCCGCGCTGGTGAGGCCGCCGATGCCGGAACCGATGATCACGGCATCGTATTGCTCCGCGAGGCGATTGGGGCGGTAGCGGCGGCCGATGCGGATGGTGCTGGCTTCGAGGGTGGCCATGGGAGGCTCCGGGCAGGTGGGCGGATAATGCGCTGAACGGCGCCACTATATGCATATATGTGCATATGTAAAGAATGGCATACTGCCGGCCGTCGCCCCGGACCGGGGCCGCGCCACGGGAGCCCCCATGAGCCTGCGCCACGCCATCCTTGCCCTGCTCGACGTTGAACCCGGTACCGGTTACGACCTGATGACCCGCTTCCGGCGGTCCGTGGGCTTCTTCTGGCACGCCAGTCATCAGCAGGTCTACAAGGAGCTGCACGGCCTGCTCGACGAGGAGATGGTGGACTGCGAAGAGATCGCCCAAAGCGGCAAACCGGCGCGCAAGGTGTATACGCTGAATGCGCACGGCGCTGCCGAGCTGGACGACTGGATCACGCAGGGAGCCGCGCCACTGAAGATCCGCGACCCCCTGCTGGTGAAGCTGTTTGCCGGGCGGCGCCTGTCCCCGGAGCGCCTGGCCGGGGAACTGGCGGCTCATCGCGCCCGGCACCGGCAAACCCTGGTGACCTACCGCGAACTCGAGGCGATGATCGACGCGATGCCTGCCCGCAAGCAGGAGCGCTATCGCTATCCGCGGCAGACCCTCCGCATGGGCATCCATTTCGAAGAAGGCTGGCTGGCCTGGTGCGACGAAACTTTCCGGACGCTCTCGCTGCCGGAGACGGCTGATCCGGTCCTTGCCGCCGCCGCATTCCGGCGCGGCCCGGTGGCGCCGGCACCCCGGCCAGGCCGCACCGGTAAAAAATCAGCCGACAAACAAATATAAATCAATTAGTTAAAACTAAATCTTAATGTAGATTGGCGAGCGAGGCCGGCCGCAGCCGCAACGTCCGCCACGCCGACGCGGCGCCCCTCGATCCGGCTCCCGCACCCGTCACGCACCCTGCGGATATCCGCTGTATCCGCCACCCACGCCCACCTATAATGCGCGCCGCGTTTTACCGGCCGCCCACGAGGCAGCCGTCCCTTCCCGGTTCATCGGAGTCCCCATGAAGAAGCCCGTTCGCGTGACCGTCACCGGCGCTGCCGGCCAGATCAGCTACTCCCTGCTGTTCCGCATTGCCTCCGGCTCGATGCTGGGCCCGGACCAGCCGGTGATCCTGCAGATGCTGGAAATCACGCCGGCGCTGCCCGCCCTGCAGGGCGTGGCCATGGAACTCGACGACTGCGCCTTCCCGCTGCTGGCGGGCATGGTGGTCACCGACGATCCGAAAGTCGCGTTCAAGGACACCGACTACGCCCTGCTGGTCGGCGCCCGTCCGCGCGGCC
Organism: Pseudomonadota bacterium; assembly: GCA_049323295.1. Classification (GTDB taxonomy): domain Bacteria; phylum Pseudomonadota; class Gammaproteobacteria; order Pseudomonadales; family JADFDG01; genus JADFDG01. Next base: position 130,500 of record JBMOON010000026.1, on the reverse strand, counting down.
CGGGCATGGAGCGCAAGGACCTCCTGGAAGCCAACGCCGCCATCTTCTCGGTGCAGGGCAAGGCCATCGACGCCGTCGCCTCGCGCAACATCAAGGTGCTGGTGGTCGGCAACCCGGCCAACACCAACGCCCTGATCGCCCAGCGCAACGCCCCGGGCATCAATCCGCGCCAGTTCACCGCCATGACCCGTCTCGACCACAACCGCGCCGTGGCCATGCTGGCCGCGAAAGTCGGCAAGACGGTCAACGACGTGAAGAAAATGACCATCTGGGGCAACCACTCCTCGACCCAGTACCCGGATGTCTCCAAGGCGCTGGTGGACGGCAAGGGAGCCGAAGGCCTGATCGACCGCGCCTGGTACGAGAACGACTACATCCCGGCCGTGCAGCAGCGCGGTGCCGCCATCATCAAGGCGCGCGGCGCCTCCTCGGCTGCCTCGGCCGCCAACGCCGCCGTCGATCACATGCGCACCTGGGCACTGGGCACCGCCGAGGGCGACTGGGTGTCGATGGCCGTGTACTCCGACGGTTCCTACGGCATCGACAAGGGCCTGATCTACTCCTTCCCCGTCACCTGCAAGGGCGGCGACTGGTCGATCGTGCAGGGCCTGGAGATCAGTGAGTTCTCGCGCGGCAAGATGAAGGCCACCGAGAAGGAACTGCAGGAAGAGCGCGACGCGGTGCAGCACCTGCTGCCCTGAGCCGCGGCAGCGCCCGCGCTGCAACTTTTTGTCCCGCATGAGAAAAAGGCCCGCCGTGCGGGCCTTTTTTAATGCCCGGAGGGCTTCCCGGCAGGGATTGCCTCCCCCACAATCGGGGCACCCTGCATGGACCGAACCGAGTCATACGATGACGACTGCCGCACCGGCCAATGAACATCTGGTATGGAGCCTTGAAAAGCTCAGCGACCACCAGCGGGCCACCCGCTTCGCCATGCAGTTCCAGAAGACGCTCTGCGTCTACTCGGGCCCGGTGCAGCAGCTCTATACCAACTACGAAATCATCGTGCCGGAAGACAATGCCCGGAAGCTGCTGATCCTGCCGAACCCGTACGCCTTCCACGACACCTTCAACCACATTCCGGAAGCGGCCTGCAAACAGACCGGCTTCCTGATCCTTCCTGACGAGAAAGGCGGCCTGCTGCTGCACCTGCCGCTGAAGGACGGCACCAGCAAGAATGTCCCGCTCAAGGTGGCGCTCAACGCCATCCGCAAGCGCGCCCGCGCCGACGATCCGTTCCTGCCGGTGGTGACCAAGGGCGACCTGCGCGAATTCGACAAGTCGCAGCCGGCGCTCCACCTGCACCGCATCGTGCTGCCGGCGCTTACCAAGCAGTCGGATCTGGAAAAGCGCGGTATCCAGAAGGTGATCGAGGAACGACTCAAGCCGTATCTGATCTGACCGACCCCGCCGACAAAAAAGCCGCGCATCGCGCGGCTTTTTCATGCCGGAAAAATTCAGAGCAGCTTCTTCGCCGACACGACGATACCGTTGTTGTCGGCATAGACGTACTGGCCAGGCACGAAGGTGATGCCACCGAAGGTGACCGGAATGTCCTTCTGTCCTTCGCCGCGACGATTGCTCTTCAGAGGGATCGCCGCCAGCGCCTGCACGCCCAGATCCAGGGTGCCCAGGGCATCGACATCGCGCACGCAGCCATAGACGATCACTCCTTCCCAGCCGTTCTTCACCGCGTCCTCGCCGATCATGTCGCCGAGCATAGCGCAACGCAGCGAACCGCCGCCGTCGACCACCAGCACCTTTCCCTTGCCCGGGGTGGCCAGCGTCTCCTTGACGCGCGAATTGTCCTCGAAGCACTTGGCAGTAACGATTTCACCGCCAAAACACTCGCGGCCGCCAAACTGGCTGAACATCGGCTCGCACACGCGCACGTCTTCCGGATGCTCGTCGCAGAGGTCGCAGGTTACGAAATTCACGATCTACTCCTGTGGATAAACAAAAGGGAACGGGTGACACGCTCAACCGGCCAGCGCGCGGATTTCCTTCCAGCGCAGGCGCTCTACCGGGACCGTCGCGGGTGCCTGCAGCGCGCGCCGCAGCATGGCACGCGCCACGTCGCGGCCGAGCACCGGGGTATATGGCGCCAGCGGGCCGATCATCAGCGGCGAGAAAAGCGGCGACAGTTTCAGCGCCAGTGCTTCGGCCGGACGGAACGGCCCTTCCCGTTCGCCCAGCAGCAGCGACGGCTGGAAGATCGTCAGTTGCGCGAACCCGAGCGCGATCAGATCGCGCTCGGTCTCGGCCTTCACCCGGTTGTAGTAGACCGGCGACCGTTCGTCCGCACCCATCGCCGAGACGGTGAGGAAATGCCGCACGCCGCCCCGCTGCGCCCAGCCGGCACAGCGCAGCACGAGGTCGTGGTCGACGGCATGAAAACCTGCCTTGCCGCCGGCCTGCTTCAGGGTGGTACCGAGACAGGAAAACGCCAGATCAATGCCGGCCGGTGCCGGCTGCGTGTCGAGCTGCGCGAAATCGGAAACCAGCAGATTGGTCAGCCGCTCGTGGTGCAGCGGCAACGCCCTCCGGGTGACGGCCGTGACATGCAGGTTTCCGTCCGCCAGCGCCTGCTCCAGCAGGTGCGAACCCACCAGTCCGGTGGCACCGAACAGCAGCGCGTGACGTATCGACGACATGATTTTCTCCGGAGATCCGCTGGAAAATTTTCGGCAGGCCGGCTAGCGGCGCAGACGGAAACGCTCGATGCGCGACGCCAGACTGGCGAGGCTCACCGGCTTGGGAATGCAGTCGTCCATCCCGGCGGCCAGGAAGCCTGCGACGTCGCTGTCGCCCGAGTGCGCCGTCATCGCCACCACCGGCAGACGCGGCAGCCCCTGCTCGGCTTCACGGGCGCGGATGCGGCGCGTCGCCTCGCTGCCGTCCATGCCGGGCATCTCGCAATCCATCAACACCAGATCGATGCCGCCGCGCTGCAGGCGATCCACTGCCAGCGCGCCGTCGGACAGGATTTCAACCTCGCAGCCCAGCTTTTCGAGCATGCCGCGCGCCACCAGCTGGTTGACCGGGTTGTCCTCGACCACCAGTACGCGCAATGGAATTTCCTGCGGCGACGGTGACTGCGGCGGCTCGTCCACCCCGGCTGCCCGCGCCAGTGCCGCCCGCAACCGGCGACGCCCGAGCGGCAACCGCAACCATTCCGGCGCCGGGCGGGAGACGCCGTCGGGCAACGCCGGCGCCTCGCTGCCGGGCGCCAGCACGGCAATGCGGCGCACCGAACGGGCATCGCGGAAGGCGCGCAGCACCGGCGCCAGGGCCTGGATATCGCGCGCCGCGAGCAGGACCAGCAATGCGTCCTGCGCAGTCGCCGCGGCCACCACGTCTTCGCCCGCTTCGCAGCGGGCCAGTCGCATGTCCAGCGAGCGCAGTTCGGTATCGAGCGCGGCGGCCTGGGCATCACTGCCACCGACCAGCAACAGGGTCCGTCCCCGCAACGGACCGCGCAGCTCGTTGTCGCGTTCCGGCTGCTCGACCACGTCAAGACGCGCTTCCAGTGCCAGCGCGACATCCGGCGCCTGGCCGATCAGCGACAGGCTGCCGCCCAGCAGGCGGCCGATCTCGCCGGCCACCGCCAGCGGCAGCGGCACGTCGGGATCGACGATGCCACTGCCTTGTGCCGTGCGGTCGAGGCCGTTGCGCAGCGGATCCGGCAGGTAGAGCGTGCGCACGTCGATCGCACAACGCAGCCGGTCCTCGTGCTGGCCCGGCGCCAGCTGGAAACGCAGCACCATTTCGCCGCCCGGCGGCATCTGCTCAAGCACCCAGACCGCCACCGCCCGCAGGCCGCGGAACAACAGCACGTAGTCAAGACGCAGCCGCTCCGGCAGCTCCGCGTCGTACTGCGTGGTGCACAGCACCCCGCCCTCGGCAGCGACGATGCCGATGTCGTCGGCAACCTCCTCGCAGCGCCGGCGCAACGTACCCGCTTCCGGCACCGGGACCCGCTCGCCGCGCAGCAGGCGCGCCGCGTCGTCCATGACTTCCAGCCGGTCGACCAGTTGCAGTGCGGCGCGGCGGGCAGCCTGCCGCAGCTCCGGTCGCTCGCCCTGCTCCCCGACCGCCAGGGTGTCGGAAACCACGGCCACCGGCCGGCGCATTTCTTCGGCCGCCCGCACCAGCAGCCGGGCATGCACACCGTCGACGATCGGCAGCGGCGCACTGTCGGTGTCGCGCCGGGCCAGTGCCCGCCAGAACAGGTGGCGGTGGTGGTCGGCGACACGAATCAGCGCATACAGGAACGCGGCCAGGAAGGCCGCTACCAGCAGGGTATCCGGCCGGAAATCGATCAGCAGCCGCAGCATCGGCGGCACCAGGGTCACCACCAGATAGAGGCGCACCGTCCACAGATCGGCCAGCCAGGTTGCCGCCAGGGCAGCGCCCAGCGTCAGCGGCAGGAACATCGCCAGGAAAAACAGCTGCCCGGCGCCCTCGGCTTCCAGCAGGGCGACGACGAAGGCGCTCCAGATGGCGGCACGCAGGATCAGGACGACGGAAAAGCGCCGCCGCCAGCGCTGCGGACCGCGCGGATAGAGCGTTTCGAAAAAGAGGATCAGCACCGCCTGCAGCACCGCCCCGAGCAGGATGCCGCCGCCGAACAGTACGGTGAGCCTGGGCCAGTGGCGCCACAGGTCGCCGATCCAGACGATGACCACGAAACTGAACAGCGTCGCGAGGATGCCGAGTCCGACCTGGCGGGCCGCGGCCTCGTCGAGCCGCCGCAGGATCTTGCGGTCGGTGGCCGGAAAACGGTCCTCGTGGCGGGCCATGGGCAATGCTCGAAGGGAGACGGTGGACGGGAATCCGGCGAGTCTACCGTGCGTGCCGCCGGCCCGGGGCGGTTGTCGGGGCCCGGCCGCCCCCATATTGACGTTTACGTAAACGTAAATCAGGATGCCCTCCTGCCCCGTCCCGGACGACGCCCATGAACACGCCCCGGAATACCTGGTCGATCAGCGAGCTGGCGCAGGAATTCGGCGTCACCACACGGGCGATCCGCCACTACGAGGAACAGGGCCTGCTGCTGCCGGCCCGCCGCGGCCAGACCCGCGTCTACTCCCCGGCCGACCGGGTGAAGCTGATCCTCATCCTGCGCGGCAACCGCCTCGGCTTCACGCTGGCCGAAAGCCGGGAAATGATCGGCCTCTACGATCCGGCCAGCGGCAACGTCACCCAGCTCGAGCGCCTGCTCGCCAAGCTGACCGAAAAGCGGACGCTGCTCGAACGCCAGCTGGAAGACATCCGCCAGATGCAGAAGGAATTCGACGACGTCGAGAAACGCTGTCGCGAGGAGCTCGCCGCAGCCCAACGCCAGAGCGCGCCGGCCAAGGGTGCCGTGCGCCGGAAAACCACGAGGAAGCCCGCATGACCGTTCCCTACCCCTCCCTGCGTTTCGATCTCGGCGACACCGTCGATGCCCTGCGCGACAGCGCGTACCAGTTCGCGCAGAAGGAAATCGCGCCGCGGGCCGCGCAGATCGACCGCGACAACCAGTTCCCGATGGATCTGTGGAAGAAGATGGGCGACATGGGCTTTCTCGGCATGAGCGTGGCCGAGGAATACGGCGGCGTGGCGATGGGCTATCTGGCGCACACCATCGTGATGGAGGAAATCTCCCGCGCCTCGGCCTCGGTCGGCCTCTCCTACGGCGCCCACTCCAACCTGTGCGTCAACCAGATCTTCCTGAACGGCAACGACGCGCAACGCGCGAAATACCTGCCGAAGCTGGTCAGCGGCGAGCACATCGGCGCACTGGCAATGAGCGAACCCGGCGCCGGTTCCGACGTGGTCAGCATGAAACTGCGCGCCGACCGTAAGGGCGACCGCTTCGTGCTCAACGGCAACAAGATGTGGATCACCAACGGGCCGGATGCACACACCTACGTGATCTATGCCAAGACCGATATCCAGGCCGGACCGAAGGGAATCACCGCCTTCCTGGTCGAGCGTGACTGGAAAGGTTTTTCCCGCCACCAGAAACTCGACAAGCTCGGCATGCGCGGCTCCAACACCTGCGAACTGGTCTTCCAGGATTGCGAAGTTCCCGAGGAAAACGTGCTCGGCAAGGTCGGCGACGGCGCCCGCGTACTGATGAGCGGCCTCGACTACGAACGCACCGTACTGTCGGGCGGCTGCACCGGACTGATGCAGGCGTGCATGGACGTGGTCGTCCCCTACGTGCACGAACGCAAACAGTTCGGGCAGGCGATCGGCGAGTTCCAGCTGATGCAGGGCAAGCTGGCCGACATGTACGTGACGCTCAACGCCTCCCGCGCCTATCTCTACGCCGTGGCAAAAGCCTGCGACCGCAAGGAAACCAGCCGCAAGGACGCCGCCGGCGTAATCCTCTACTGCGCGGAGAACGCCACGAAGATGGCGCTGGACGCCATCCAGTGCCTGGGCGGCAACGGCTATATCAACGACTACCCGACCGGCCGCCTGCTGCGCGACGCCAAGCTGTACGAGATCGGCGCCGGCACCAACGAGATCCGCCGCATGCTGATCGGCCGCGAACTGTTCAAGGAATCCGCCTGATGGCCGTCATCCACTCGCAGGTCGACCTGCACGGCACGGCGTTCGCGGAAAACGCCGCGCATCACCGCGCCCTGGCCGACGACCTGAACCGCCTGCTGGCGAAGATCCGCCTCGGCGGCGGCGCCGACGCCAATGCCCGCCACCAGGCGCGCGGCAAGCTGCTGGCGCGCGACCGGATCACCGCACTGATCGATCCCGGCTCGCCGTTCCTCGAACTGGCGCCGCTGTGCGCGCACGAAGTCTACGGCGAGGACGTCCCCGCCGGCGGCGCCATCGGCGGCATCGGCCGCGTGATGGGCGTGGAATGCATGATCGTCGCCAACGACGCCACCGTTAAGGGCGGGTCCTATTATCCGCTGACGGTGAAAAAACACCTGCGCGCGCAGACCATCGCCCAGCAGAACAACCTGCCCTGCATCTATCTGGTCGACTCCGGCGGCGCCAACCTGCCGCGCCAGGATGAAGTCTTTCCCGACCGCGAGCACTTCGGTCGCATCTTCTTCAACCAGGCCAACATGAGTGCGCAGGGCATCCCGCAGATCGCCGTGGTGATGGGCTCCTGTACGGCCGGCGGTGCCTACGTGCCGGCCATGGCCGACGAATCGATCATCGTCCGCAAACAGGGCACGATCTTCCTCGCCGGCCCGCCGCTGGTGAAGGCCGCCACCGGCGAGGAAGTCACTGCCGAGGAACTGGGCGGCGCGGAAGTACACACCGGCATCTCCGGCGTCGCGGATCACCTGGCACAGAACGACGAACATGCGCTCGCCCTCGCCCGCCAGGCCGTCGCCCGCCTGAACCGCCGCAAGACGCCGGCCCTCGACCTCGCCGAACCCGTTGCCCCGAAATACGATCCGCAGGAACTCTACGGCATCGTGCCGAAGGACCTGCGCACGCCCTACGATGTGCGCGAAGTCATTGCCCGGATCGTCGACGGCAGCGAGTTCGACGAATTCAAGGCCCGCTTCGGCAACACGCTGGTCTGCGGTTTCGCCCGCATCCACGGCTATCCGGTGGGCATCGTCGCCAACAACGGCATCCTGTTTTCCGAGAGCGCGCAGAAAGGCGCGCACTTCATCGAACTGTGTGCCCAGCGGAAGATCCCGCTGCTGTTCCTGCAGAACATCACCGGCTTCATGGTCGGCAAGAAGGCGGAGCACGGCGGCATCGCCCGCCACGGCGCCAAGATGGTCACCGCGGTGGCCTGCGCCCAGGTACCGAAGTTCACCGTGGTGATCGGCGGCAGCTTCGGCGCCGGCAACTACGGCATGTGCGGTCGCGCCTACGATCCGCGCTTCCTGTTCATGTGGCCCAATGCCCGCATCTCGGTGATGGGCGGCGAACAGGCGGCCGGCGTACTGGTGGACGTGAAGCGCGCCAGCGCCGGCAAGAAAGGCGGCGGCCTCAGCGCCGAGCAGGAAGCGGCGTTCCGCGACCAGATCGTCGGCGACTACAACCGCATGGGCCACCCCTACTACTCCAGCGCCCGCCTGTGGGACGACGGCGTGATCGATCCGGCCGACACCCGCCGCGTACTGGGCCTTGCGATCTCCGCGTCACTCAACGCACCGATACCGGAAACGCGCTTCGGCGTGTTCCGGATGTGAGGTCCGCATGAGCAACGGAACCGATCTCGTCGAAACCGGAACCCGCGACGGCGTGCGCTGGCTGTGGCTGAACCGGCCGCAGCTGAACAACGCCTTCGACGACCGGGTGATCGCCGGCCTGATCGCCGCCATCGCGGCGGCCGTCGAGGATCCCGGCGTGCGCAGCCTGGTGCTCGCCGGTCGCGGAAAACATTTCTCCGCCGGTGCCGATTTCCACTGGATGCAGCGCATGGTCGACCTGTCGCTGGCCGACAACACCGCCGACGCACTGCAGCTGGCCACCCTGATGCGCCGGTTGTACGAATGCCCGAAACCGACGATCGCCGCCGTCAACGGCGCTGCCTACGGCGGTGCGCTGGGCCTGATCTGCGCCTGCGATCTGGCGATCGCCGCCGACAACGCCACGTTCTGCCTCTCGGAAGTGAAGCTGGGCCTGATCCCGGCGGTCATTTCTCCGTACGTGATCGCCGCCATGGGGCGCCGGCAGGCGGGCCGCTGGATGATGACCGCCGAAACCTTCAGTGCAACCACGGCCCGCAGCATCGACGTGGTGCACGAAGTCGTCGCTCCCGATGCGCTCCACGCCACGGCGCAGGACATGGCCGCGGCGCTCGGCAACAACGGCCCGCAGGCCCTCGGCGCGGTCAAGCAGCTGATACGCGACGTCGCCGGCCGGCCGGTCGACGACACGCTGGCCACCCTCACCGCCGAACGCATCGCGAAGATCCGCGTCGGCAGCGAAGGCCAGGAGGGCCTGCGCGCCTTCCTCGGCAAGCGCGAACCTCTTTGGCGCCGGCAGGCGCCGAAGTAATACGAATACGGCAGGACCCCTTTCCATGCTGAAAAAAATCCTGGTGGCCAACCGCGGCGAAATCGCCGTCCGCGTCATGCGGACCGCCCGCCGCCTGGGCATCCCGACCGTCGCCGTGCACTCCGACGCCGACACCCATGCCCAGCACCGCCTGCAGGCCGACGAAGCCGTGCACCTGCCCGGCAACCTGCCGCGCGAAACCTATCTGGTGATCGAGAAAATCATCGCCGCCGCAAAACAGACCGGCGCCGACGCCATCCACCCCGGCTACGGCTTCCTGTCCGAAAACGCGAAATTCGCGCAGGCCTGTCGCGATGCCGGCCTGATCTTCATCGGTCCGCCGCCATCGGCCATCGAGGCGATGGGCTCGAAATCGGCGGCCAAGCGGCTGATGGAGAATGCCGGCGTGCCGCTGGTGCCCGGCTACCACGGCAAGGAACAATCCGACGCCCTGCTCCTGCAGGAAGCGCGCCGCATCGGCTTTCCGGTGCTGCTGAAGGCAGCGGCCGGCGGCGGCGGCAAGGGCATGCGTGCCGTCATGGCGGAAAGCGGATTCGCCGAAGCCCTCGCCTCTGCGCGCCGCGAAGCGATGAATTCCTTCGGCGACGACACCATGCTGGCGGAGAAATACCTGCAGCAGCCGCGGCACGTCGAAGTACAGGTGTTCTGCGACCGGCACGGCAACGGCGTCTACCTGTTCGAGCGCGACTGCTCGATCCAGCGCCGCCACCAGAAGATCGTCGAGGAGGCCCCGGCTCCCGGCATGACGCCGGAGCTGCGCCGGAAAATGGGTGAAGCGGCGGTGAAGGCCGCCCGTGCGATCGGCTACGAAGGCGCCGGCACCATCGAGTTCCTGCTCGACGTCACCGGCGACTTCTACTTCATGGAAATGAATACCCGGCTGCAGGTCGAGCACCCGGTCACCGAGTTCATCACCGGCCAGGATCTCGTCGAATGGCAGATCCGCGTCGCGGCCGGCGAACAGCTGCCGCTGACGCAGGAACAACTGAAAATCGCCGGCCATGCGATCGAGGTCCGGATCTGCGCCGAGGACACCGATGCCGGTTTCCTGCCGTCGACCGGTCGTCTCGCGCTGTTCACGCCGCCGGCGACGTCGACGCACACGCGTCTCGACACCGGCGTGGTCGAAGGCGACGCCATCACGCCCTACTACGACCCGATGATCGCCAAGCTGATCTGCCACGGCGCCACGCGCGACGAAGCGATCGCGCGACTGCTGGTTGCGCTGCGTACCACCTGCATCGCCGGTCCGGCCACCAACATCGCCTACCTGCACCGGGTGGTCGGCAGCGCTGCCTTCCGTGCCGCCGATCTCGACACCCGCTTCATCGAACGCCATGCCGCCGTGCTGCAGGCCGATCCCGCACTGGTCGGCCGTGCCGCCGCCGCTGCAGCCATCCAGGTCGTCCGGCAGCAGCAGCCCCTGGCCGGCAACGACGGTGATCGCTGGTCACCGTGGAATGCGGTCGACGGCTGGGAGGCCGGCGGCGCACGCATCACGCCGGTGATGCTGCGGCATGGCAGTGACCTCCATCGCCACCGCATTGCCGCCGACGCGCAACCGGACACCCGTGCCACGGTGCACCGCATCGACGACCAGGTGCATGTCTGGCTCGACGGCGAACACATCCGGTTCGCCCTGCCCGACTCGCACGGCGGCGACGAAGGCGAGCATGCCGACGACTGTCGCGCACCGATGCACGGCCGGATCGTCGCCCTGCTCGCCGCACCCGGTGCGCAGGTCAAACGCGGCGATCCACTGGTGGTGATGGAGGCCATGAAAATGGAACACACCATCCGGGCGCCGCACGACGGCACGCTGGAAACACTCCCCTGCCAACCGGGCGCACTGGTCGACGAGGGCACCGTACTCGCGACCTTCGTTGCCGAAACCGCCGCCTGATCCGGAGCCCGCATGGAAAACGATTCCGGCCGCACTGCCGGCGAAAATCCCGCGCTGTGGACACCGACGGCCGGGCGCATCGCCGCGTCGCGCATCACCGCCTTCCGCCGGCTGGCCGAACAGCGCAGCGGCCGGACCTTCGCCGACTACCGTGCGCTCCATCGCTGGAGCTGCGAGCAGCCGGCCCTGTTCTGGGAACTGGTATGGCAGGAAGCAGGCCTGCAGGCCGCCGTTCCGGCCACCGCGACCGTCGCCGGCGGCAGCGGCATCCGCGAGCGCCGCTGGTTCGACGGCATGCGGCTGAACTTCGCGGAAAACCTGCTGCGCTTCGACGGCACTCCCGCTGATTCCCGCATCGCCCTGGTCAGTCGTCACGAGCAGGGCCGTTACCGCACGCTGACGCGCGCCGGACTGCGCGAGGAAGTCCGCCGCGTCGCGGCGCAGCTGCGCGCCCACGGCATCCGCCCCGGCGACCGGGTCGCCGGTTTCCTGCCGAACATCGCCGAGGCCGTCGTCGCCATGCTGGCCGCCGCCAGCCTGGGCGCCACCTGGTCCAGCTGCTCGCCGGATTTCGGCATCCAGGGCGTGCTCGACCGTTTCGGGCAGATTGCCCCGCGGGTCCTGTTCTGCGCCGACGGCTATCTCTACAACGGCAAGGAAATCGATTCGCTGCCACGGGTGCGCGAGATCCGCGCCGCGATCCCGGCAATCGAGAAAGTGGTCGTCGTCGACTATCGCCGGACCGCGGCCGCCATCGACGACATCGCCGGTGCCGTCCGTTATTCCGACTGGCTGGCGGATGCGCCGGGCACCGCCCTGACCTTTGCTCCGCTGCCGTTCGAACATCCGCTCTACATCCTGTATTCCTCCGGCACCACCGGCGTGCCGAAATGCATCGTGCACGGGGCCGGCGGCACGCTGCTGCAGCATGCCAAGGAGCTGTTGCTGCACACGGACGTCCATGCCGGCGACGTGTTTTTCTACTACACCACCTGCGGCTGGATGATGTGGAACTGGCTGGTGAGCGGGCTGCTCACCGGCGCCACCGTCGTCCTGTACGACGGCTCGCCGTTCGCGCCATCGCCGACGGTCCTGTGGGACATGGCGGACGAGGAAGGCATCTCGGTTTTCGGAACCAGTGCCAAATACATCGCTTCGCTGGAAAAATCCGGCGCGAAACCGCGCGAGACCCATCGACTGGAAAACCTGCGCACCCTGCTGTCGACCGGCTCGCCGCTGCTGCACGAAAACTTCGACTACGTTTACCGGGACATCAAGAACGATGCCTGCCTGTCGTCGATCTCCGGCGGCACCGACATCATTTCCTGCTTCGCACTGGGCAATCCGACGCTGCCGGTTTACCGCGGCGAACTGCAGTGCGCCGGCCTCGGCATGGACATCGACATCGTCGACGAACGCGGCACGCACCTGCCGGCCGGCAAGGGCGAGCTGATCTGCCGCAGCGCCTTCCCCTCGATGCCGGTCTTCTTCTGGAACGACGCCGACGGCGAGAAATACCGCAAGGCCTATTTCGCCGGCACTCCCGGCGTCTGGTCGCATGGCGACTACGGCGAACTCCACGCCCACCGCACCCACGACGGCCTGATGATCCACGGCCGCTCCGATGCCGTACTCAATCCCGGCGGCGTGCGCATCGGCACGGCGGAAATCTACCGCCAGGTGGAAAAGGTGCCGGAAGTGCTGGAGGCCATCGCCTGCGGACAGAAGTGGCAGGACGACGAACGTATCGTGCTGTTCGTGGTGCTCAAGCCGGAACTCCGCCTGGACGACGGGTTGCGCGACCGTATCCGGCGCACCATCCGTGACAACACCACGCCGCGCCATGTACCGGCGAAGATCGTGCAGGTACCGGAAATTCCCCGCACCATCAGCGGCAAGATCGTCGAGCTCGCCGTACGCAACGTCATCCACGGCGAGCCGGTCAGGAATACCGACGCGCTGGCCAACCCGCAGGCACTGGCGTATTTTCGGGGGCTGAGCGAACTGACCACCTGAGGCAAAAGATGCCGGCAACCCAGGCCCCGCCATCCCTGCCGCGGCTGCCTTCCGGATTGCCGGCCGAACTCCCGCCGCGACAGCGGTGGGCGCTGATCCTCGGCATCGCGCTGTTCTATTTCCTCACCGGGCGCTTCGGGCTTTCCCTCGCCACCGCCGACGGCGCTGCCTCCCTGACCTGGCCACCGAGCGGCATTGCCGTCGCCGCCCTGCTGCTGGGCGGCCGCGGTCTGTGGCCGGCCGTCTGGCTGGGCGCCTTCGCCGTCAACAGCACGTTCGGCCTGTCGCCGGGCGCCGCCTTCATCATCGCCTGCGGCAACACGCTGGAAGCGATCGTGGCCCGTCTGCTGCTCGAACGCGTCATCGGCAGCGCCCATCTGGCATCGCCCTTCACCACCGTCCGCCATACCCTGCTGTTCATCCTGTCGACTGCCATGCTGGCGCCGGCCGTCAGCGCACTCGCCGGCATGACGGCCCTCGCGCTCGACTACGGCAGCTTTGTCGATGCCCGCCGCCTCTGGCTGCTCTGGTGGCTAGGCGACATGATGGGTGTCCTGCTGCTGACGCCGCCCCTGCTGCTGCTGGCACAACGCTGGCTCTGGCGCCACCACAGCGATCGCGTGCTGCAGTGGGGCTATACCGGGCGCCATCGCGAATGGCTGGTGGTATTCCTCTGCGCGCTGCTGGTCAGCGTGTTCATCTATGCCGGCCACCTGCCGCCGCCACTGTCCGACCGGCTCGGTTTCGTCCCTTACCTGTTCGTGCTCTGGACCGCCTTGCGGATGAGCCCCCTGGCCACCGTGGCAACCAGCCTGGCGGTCTCCAGCGGCGCCATCGCCGGCATCATCGGCAACGGCCAGACCTCGGCGGAAGTCATTGCCGACGTGATGTTCCTCTACGCCTTCCTGTTCATCCTGACCACGTCCGCGCTGCTGATAACCGCGGTGGTCAGCGAACGCCGGCTGGCTCTGATCGATGCCGAGCGGGCACGCGAACTCGCCCAGTCGGCATCGACGCAGAAAAGCCGCTTCCTCGCCAACATGAGTCACGAAATCCGCACCCCGCTGAACGGCATCATCGGCATGACCTCGTTGCTGCAGGACGACATCAGCGAACCGGCCGCGCGGGAGAAACTGCGCATCATCCAGTCCTCGGCAAACAGTCTGCTGCACGTCCTGAACGACATCCTCGATCATGCACGCATCGAAGCCGGCAAACTGGACATCGTGCCGCGGGTGTTTTCGCCAGCCGATCTCGCACGCGACGTGACGGGCCTGTTCCAGGGACAGGCCGAACTCAAGGGCATCCGGCTGCGCGCCCGGCTGGACGGCAACCTGCCGGCAACCGTGCATGCCGACGACAACCGGCTGCGGCAGGTGCTGGTCAACGTGCTGTCGAACGCCGTGAAGTTCACCGAGCAGGGTGAAGTGCTGCTGCAGATGATGCGCGACTACGCCCGGCCCGGGCACCTGCTGGTCGTGATCAGCGACACCGGCATCGGGATTCCGGCGGCTGCGATGGCCGAAATCTTCGAACCCTTCACCCAGGTCGACGGCTCCAGTACCCGCCGCCATGGCGGCAGCGGACTGGGATTGACCATCAGCAAACAGCTGGTGGAACGCATGGGCGGCACACTGAACATGGCATCGACACCGGGCGTCGGCACCCAGGTGACGATCAGCCTGCCGGCGCCGGATGCCGTTCCCGGCTGACAGTGCCGGATTTCAGGTACGCAGGCCGCCGTCGGTGTCGATGCAGCGCCCGGTGAAGTAATCGTTCTCGAAAATGAAGGCCGCGGTCTGCGCAATGTTCACCGGCTCGCCGAGTCGCCGCAGCGGAACGCCGGCCACCAGTTTCTCGCGCGCCTCCGGCTTCATGGCCGCAATCATGTCGGTGTTGATCGTGCCCGGTGCGATGGCGCCGGTACGGATGTTGTAGCGCGCCAGTTCCTTCGCCCAGACTTCCGCCAGCGCGGCCACGCCGGCCTTGGCTGCCGAGTAGTTGCCCTGTCCGAACGAGCCGTAGCGCGCTACCGAGGAGATGTTGACGATGCAGCCCTCGTCGACCTTGCCGACGATCATGTGCCTTGCTGCTTCACGGCCGCAGAGAAAAACACCGGTGAGGTTGACGTCGATCACGGCCTGCCACTGCGCCAGGGTCATGGTGGAAATCTCGCCGTCCTTCGCCTTGACCAGCAGTCCGTCGCGGGTGATGCCCGCGTTGTTGATCAGACCGTGCAGCGTGCCGAAATCCTTCACCACGGCCTCGAAGGTCGCGACGACCTCTTCCTCGCGCGCCACGTTGGCGCGATAGACACGTGCCTCGCTGCCCGCCGCCTGCACCGCGCGGGCCGTCTCCGCCAGATCCCCGGCATTCATGTCGACGGCGGCGATCCGTGCACCCCGGCGGGCAAACTCCAGCGCCATCCCGCGTCCCAGACCGCGGCCGGCACCGGTAATGACGACCACCCGATTCTTCAACTGCATGCGCTTGCTCCATGACTTGCCGGCCGGAAAACGGCCGGCCGGTTGCTGCGGAAACGTCAGCCGGCACTCCGTACATCCTGCGATGTGACGCGCCGGTCACGACCGGGCCGCATTATGGCAACCGGGCCCGGCGACAGGTACCCCCGATCCGGCGTGCTTCTGCTATCTTCCGGAAACCCTTGGACAAACAGGCCGGTGCATGCGACGTCCCGCCGTCATGGCCCTCCTTTGCTGTCTGCTGCTGCCCGTACTGGCGCCGGCCGCGTCGTGGGCGGGCACGCCGGCGGCCGCCGGGACCGAACCACGCCGCCTGCCCGTCATCCGCCTGCACGGCAGCGCCCTCGAGGGTGCCCCCCGCACGGTGACCGTCGACGAACTCGACGGTCTGGCAGCACAGACCGAGTGGACGATCGTCGACCCCTACCGCCGCCAGGACGCACGCTACCGCGGGATCCAGTTGCGCGACCTGGTCGCCGCCCTCGCCCCGCGGGCCCGGCAGGTGCGCATGCGCGCCATCAACGACTACATCACCGTATTCGAGCGCCGGGAGTGGGAGTCACTGCCCATCCTGCTCGCCACGCGCGACAACGATGCGCGCATGAGTGTCGACCGGAAAGGGCCGGCGCGCATCATCTACCGGCAAACCCGCGACAACGAAATGGCGATGCAGGTCAATGCGCCCAAATGGATCTGGCAGGTGATCGATGTCGAGTTCATCGGCGAGTGATTCCGGCTGGCGACGCATGTTGCGGCGCGTCGCCCGGGCGCAGGTCACGCTCGGCATTCCGCTGATCGTCATCCTGTTCGTGCTGCATCTGGGGCTTTCCAGCACCAGCGAAATGCTGATCCAGACGCAGTTCAATTTCTACCAGTCGAACTCCGTGCTGCAGAAATCCGCGCTGGGAATGGTACAGGCACGCCGGGCCGTGGAAATCGCCGCCGAACGGCGCGATACCGACTTGCTGTATCACGCCAGCGACGTGCTGGTGTCCAGTCTGGCCCTGCTGCACGAAGGCATCTGGTTCGCCCCCGGCTCCCGCATGCAGATGGTCGAACCGGTTTCGGTGAGCGAACAGATCGCCGATATCGAGGAACTCAACAGCCAGATCCTGGCCGCTGCCGGCATGCTGGAGAAGAAACGCCGGCTGCCCAACATGACGCCCGTCGCTGACCGTCTCGACGTGCTCTACATTGCCTTCCGGGAACTGCAGGTCCGGCACGAACGGACCGTGTACGACGTCTATGCCCGGCTGGCGATCCAGCAGAAACGCTACGAGTGGGCCGTGCTGGCGACCCTCGCCCTGCTGCTCACGCTGTACGGCAGCCTGATCTGGATCTACGTTTCGCAGCGACAGGTGCTGGCCGCACTGCGCGATGCCCGCGATACTGCCGAACGGGCCACCCGGGCGAAAAGCGATTTCCTGGCCGTGATGAGCCACGAAATCCGCACGCCGCTGAACAGCGTGATCGGTGTTGCCGATCTGCTGGACGGCACCCGTCTCGACGAGCAGCAGCGGGAATACACCACGCTGATCCGCGACAGCGGCACCCATCTGCTGCGGATCATCGACGACGTGCTGGATTTCTCGCGGATCGAGGCCGAACACATTCCACTGGCCGAAGAGGCCTTCGACCTGCGCGAGGTCGTGACCCAGGTCTCCGGCCTGCTGACCAGTCAGGCCCGCAACGGCGTGAGCCTGGAAGTCGCCATCGGCGACGAAGTGCCGTCGCACATCGTCGGCGACCGTACCCGCTATGTGCAGATCCTGACCAATCTGCTCAACAACGCCCTCAAGTTCACCCACGAGGGCGAAGTGATGCTGGACATCGACGCCACCGACCGCGAAGAGCTGGTGATCCGCGTCCGCGACACCGGCATCGGCATCGAGCCGGAAAAGCTCGATGCCATCTACAAACCGTTTTCCCAGGCCGACAGCTCGATCGTCCGGGCCTACGGCGGCACCGGTCTCGGCCTGGCGATCACCCGGCGTCTGGTCGAGCTCATGAACGGCGACATCACCGTGCGCTCGGTCCAGGGCCAGGGGACGGAATTCATGGTCCACCTGCCGTTGCGACGACCGGCCAGCGCACCCGCCGACAGCAACGGCAGCACGGTCAGTGCGCGGGCACGCAAGGGACTGCACGTGCTGGTGGTCGAGGACAACCCGGTCAACCAGATGGTGACCCGGCGCATGCTCGAATCGCTGGGTCATGTCGTGGACATTGCGGGCGACGGTCGCGATGGCGTCAACCAGGCACGCACGGGCAACTACGACCTGGTACTGATGGACCTGCAGATGCCGCACATGAGCGGCATCGATGCCGCGCGCGAGATCCGCAAGACCGGCTGCCTGTCGCGCATCGTCGCCCTGTCCGCGAATGCGCTGCCGGAACACCGCAGTGCCGCCGAAGAGGCCGGCATGAACGGCTTCCTCGCCAAACCGGCGCGCCTCAACGATCTCGAGCAGCTGCTCGCCCGGATGTTCCCGGAAACTGCCGCCGACGCGGCATGAGACGGCCCTCGCGCCGCCGCCCGCCGGAGCAGGCGCCACGATCGCTCAGATGAAGTAGTTCCGCTCGTTGTCGTTGATGTGCTGGGCGATATAGCTTGCCAGCGCATGCACCGTCATTTGCGGCGACACCACCAGGTTGGAAGGAATCAGGCTGGCATCGGCCACGAACAGGCCAGTCATTTCGTGCGTCTCCCCGGTCGGCTTGACCACCGAATATTCGGGATCGGCACCAAGGCGCGCGGTGCCCTGCGGGTGCACCGACAACGTACGGAAGGTAAACATGCCCTGCACGCCGTAATCGATCTTCTTGATCAGGTCGTCCAGCTCGAACACGCTGCTGGCAGCCAGCTTCTGGAAGGTCGGCAGGAATACCTTGCGGGCACCGGCAGCAAAATAGATGCGCGAAGCGATCGAGGTCGCCTTCTTCAGGTTCTCGACGTCGTCGCGCGACAGCTGCCACTCCACCCGCTGCTCGCCCTGCCCGTTGCCGGTCTCGACCCAGCGGACGCGGCCGTGGTTGGCGTCGTGCACGAAGCAGTTCATGCCGGAGTAATACTTGAAATCCTTCATGAACTCGATATGGTCCTGACCAGAGCCATGCTCATGCGCAGTCAGCACCTGCTCGGGACCGGACAGCCCCGAATAGAACATGAAGTTGCCCTTCTGCGGTTCCAGGAACTGTTCGATGACGACGCCGGTGAGCGCGCCGCGCCAGCCGTAAACCGGTTCCGGGAAGCGCGCCACCACCTGGATCATCGGGTTGCCGGCAAAATTGCGGCCGACCTGGTCGCCGTAGTCCGGGTAGCTGCTGCGCTGCAGGATCTGCGGCGTCTGGATGGCGCCGGCGGCCAGCACGACGATCTGCGCATCGACACGCATCTCGGCCACCTTGCGGCCGGTATCACGCTCGATCACCTCGGCGTCGACGCCGGTGGCGCGGCCGTTGGTCGAACGCACCCGCACGACGCGGGTGTCGGCATACAGCTGCGCACCTTCCGCGACCGCCCAGGGCAGATAAGTCACCAGCATCGACATCTTGCGGTCTGAAGGACAGCCGGCCAGACAAAAACCGGTCAGTGCGCACTGCTTGACGTTGCGGCGTGCCGGCTTCCACTCATAGCCCAGGCGTTCGCAGCCCTGGATGACCTTGTTGGCGCATTCGTTGATTTCGTGCGCCTCGTTGTCGTGTACGTACAGGCGCCGTTCGAGCGCCTCGAAATGCGGCCGCAGCAGCTCTTCGGTGAAGGTCTTCAACCCGAAGCGGTCGCGCCACTCGGCCAGCTTCCAGGAAGGTACGCGCTGCGCCACCGTCGCGCTGACGTTCGAGCTGCCGCCGATCGCGCCGCCGGACTCGAGAATGAGATCGCCCCAGCTGTTGGTCTGCACGCCCTTGTAGGCGTAAATGCGCGACAGCGCATCGGAAAAGTTCTCGTTGAACTGGGCGCTGGGCACGTAGGGGCCGGCTTCCAGCACGACCACGCGTTTGCCGGTCTTCGCCAGCTCGTAGGCCATGATGGCGCCGCCGGAACCGGAACCAACCACCACCACGTCGGCCTTGACGCGCATGACCGAACCGCCACGACTGGGGTCGGCAGCAATGTCCTGGGCGGTAGTGACCGGAATGCCGTCGCGCGGCACTTCCTTGAAGATGGGACGCATCGGTTGCATGGCAGTTCCGTGTCCTTGTTCTTTTTATGCGTGAACGCTGTTCGGCAGCGGAAAACGGTCAGACACGCGGCAGCGGCTGGTTGCCGAGGCGCGGCACGCCCCACTTCACGGTGACCGGGCCGTCGTAGTCGATGCGGGCCGCGGCACGCTGGTCACGCCAGTAATTCACGCAGACCAGCACCTTCAGGCTGGTGATCGCGCCGCGCTGGATGAAAGTGCCCTCATGCCAGGCATTGACGTAGGCCAGCGCCTCCGCATCGTCCAGCGACGAAAACCGGCGGAACTTGAAGCTGAGCAGGATGGAGCCGGTATCAAAGGCGGTGATGGCGAGGTTCATGCGATCGCGCACGAACGGCGGCATGGCGCGCACCATGGCGTCGATGTTGTCCATCACCGGAATGGTCTGGGTGTCCAGGTAGCCGGCCTCTTCGACCGGCATCACGACGCGGATCAGCTTCTCGAAGACGGCCCGCTCGTCCGGACGCAGCGACTGGTCGGCACCCGCGACTTCCGGCTGGCTCACTTCCGCCGCCGTGGCCGGTGCCACGGCATCCAGTTGCGGATCATCGCGGCCCAGCAGCCGGGCACAGCCGGCCAGCAGCGCACTGCCGGCCAGGATGCCGTAACGCAGGAAACGGCGACGGCCGAAGGGCTCGAGGCCGGCGTAGAAAGCCGGCGGAGGGGTATTGTTGTTATGCATTTCGCCTCCAGGTCCGCGGCCCGCAAGCGCGGCCCGACGGAAGCCCGGAGTCTAGCCCAAGCCCTTGATCCGTGAAAGCAAACCGGTCGTCAGGCGAAATACGATCCATACCGGTGGCGCACCTGGTCGGCGATGTAGCCGGCCAGCCCGTACACGGACAACTGGGGATTCACGATCATCGAGGTCGGGAACAGGCTGGCATCGGCCACGAACAGCCGCCTGACCTCGTGGGTCTCGCCCCGGGGCCCGACTACCGACCTGGCCGGATCGGCGCCCATGCGGGCCGTGCCCTGGGGATGGTAGGAAACCAGCCGCAGGGCATGCGGCTCGTCGGGAATGGCCTCGACCATCGCCTCGATGTCCTCCGCCCGTTCGATCACGGTGCGGGTCACGGTCGGCAGGAACACCTGCTCGGCCCCGGCCGCGAAATAGATCCGTGCCGCCGCCTTGAACGCCGCCTTCATGGCCGGGAAGTCCGTCGCGGCCAGGTCGTACTCGATGCGCTTGATGCCGTCGTCGTCCAGATACACCCGGCCCACGTTGTGGTCGTGGATCAGCGTGACCATGGCCGAGTAGTGCCTGGCCTCCTGCATGAAGCGGTCGTAGTCCGCCCCCAGTCCGGGATCGACGAACAGGGAAATCTCGGCCGGGCCGGCGCCGCCCACCTCGAGCAGGAAGCCGCCCCGCTCCGGATGCAGGTATTCGTCCACGTACACGCCCAGCAGCGCGCCGCGCCACATGTGCAGTGGCTCCGGGAATTTCGCCATCACGCCGGTGGACGGATGACAGGCGAAATTGCGGCCGAGCTGGCCACTGCCGTTGCACAGCCCGGAAGCCTGCAGGACCAGCGGCGTATGTACGGCGCCGGCCGCCATGACCACCACTTTCGCATCGACCCGCAGATCCGCTTTTTTCTGCCGGGTGAGCGGATCGATGACTTCGGCCAGCACGCCTTTCGCTTCACCGTTTTCCGCCAGCACGCGGGTGACTTTCGTATCGGCATAGAGTTCGGCGCCGTGCTGCAGGGCCCACGGCAGATAGGTCACCAGCATGGACTGCTTGCGGTCGCTGGCACAGCCGGCCAGACAGAAACCGGTCAGACCGCAATCGCGGATGTTACGTTTCAGCGGCTTCCAGGACACGCCCAGCTTTTCGCAGCCGCGGATCACCGCCTGCGAGTTGGCGTTGATCTCGTGCGGTGCGTTCTCGTGGACGTGCAGGTTGCGCTCGGCCTTCGCGAAATAAGGCGCCAGCGTTTCCGGCGTGAGTTCCGTCAGGCCATGCTCGCGCTGCCAGTCGGCAAGGATGAAATCCGGCGTACGGAAGCAGACGCAGCCATTGACCACCGTGGAGCCACCGACACAGGCGCCCTGCAGGATGTTCAGATCGCCGCGGGTGTTCGCCTGCCCGCCCTTGTCTTCGTACAGCTGCTCGAAGGCAAGCGCGAGATCCTCGCGGAATTCACTGGACGGCACATAGGGCCCGGCTTCGAGAATGATCACTTTCCGGCCGCTCGCCGCCAGCTCGAAGGCGACGACGGCACCGGCAGCGCCGGAACCCACGACCACCACGTCGGCCGTGAGCGTGATGCTGCCCTCCAGATCCTTCGCCTGCCGGCAGGCCAGGCCATGTGACGGCTGCATTGCGGCAACCGGAATGGCGGCATTCGTTTTCATCTCAGACGACTCCCGGCAACGGCGCGTTGCCGAGTTTCGGCAAGCCCCACTTCACGGTGACCGGCCCGTCGAAGTCGATCGCGCTCCAGGTCGCACTTTCGCGCCAGTACGCCACGTAGACAAGTTTGCGCACCAGATTCGACACCGCACGCTTCACCTCGCCGCCGCGATTCCAGGCCAGCAGCACGGCCCGCGCCTCGTCGACGGACAGATCCACAAAGCGCCGGCCATGCGTCGGCACGGTCGAGTAGTCGAGCAGTTTCAGCGCGGCAGCGACATCGCCGCGCGCGTGCGTCGGCACGCCGGCAATCAGGTGATCGACATTGGCGAGGATCGGCAGCGCATTCCAGGGCAGCAGGCCGGCTGCATTGCCGGGAGCCGGCAGGCTAGCGGCCGCCACCGCCGCGAAGAGGTGGTACTCCGCATCGTCGAGCGCGCCGATGCCGTCCGGCTTCGGCTGCGCATCCTTGCGCGAGCGGGACAGCCAGGCAAAGCCGCCGCCCAGTGCAACCGCGCCAGCGGCGGCAGCCCACAAGGCAGCCTTCAGGAAACGGCGACGCCCCAGTGCACGCACTTCAGGTTCGGCAGGATGTCGGGACAAGACGCACCTCCGGCGATGACGGAACGGACAGCCCGCGATTGATGCCACAGCCGCCCGGTAAACGCAATGTTTACACCGTCGCCGGCAACCACGTACCGGCGAACCGGAAAACGGACAAAGAAAAACCCCGGTGCCGTCGACACGACACCGGGGTTCCGTTTACCGCGCGAGGCGCTCAGACCTTGCCGGTCAGTTCCGGTACGGCCTGGAACAGGTCAGCCACCAGACCGTAGTCGGCCACCGAGAAGATCGGCGCTTCCTCGTCCTTGTTGATGGCGACGATCACTTTCGAGTCCTTCATGCCGGCCAGGTGCTGGATGGCACCCGAAATGCCGACGGCGATGTACAGCTGCGGGGCGACGACCTTGCCGGTCTGGCCGACCTGCATGTCGTTCGGCACGAAGCCGGCGTCGACCGCGGCGCGGGAGGCGCCGACGGCGGCGCCCAGCTTGTCGGCCAGGGCGTACAGCAGCTTGAAGTTGTCGCCGTTCTGCATGCCGCGGCCGCCGGACACGACGATCTTGGCAGCGGTCAGTTCCGGACGGTCGGACTTGGCCAGCTCTTCGCCGACGAACTTCGCCACGCCGGTGTCACCGGCAGCAGCCGCGTTCTCGACGGCAGCGGAACCGCCCTCGGCCCTGGCGGCGTCGAAGCCGGTCGGGCGCACGGTGATGACCTTGATCTTGTCCGAGGACTGCACGGTGGCAATCGCGTTGCCGGCGTAGACCGGGCGCTTGAAGGTGTCGGCGGAGACGACTTCCTGGATTTCGGAAATCTGCTCGACGTCCAGCAGCGCGGCCACGCGCGGCAGCGTGTTCTTGCCGTTGGTGGTGGCCGGGGCCAGGATGTGCGAGTAGCTGCCGCCGAGACCGGCGACCAGCTTGCTCATGTTCTCGGCCAGCTGGTGCTCGTAGGCCGCATCGTCGGCGACCAGCACTTTCGAGACACCGGCGATTTTCGCGGCCGCCTGCGCAGCGGCGCCGCAGCCCTTGCCGGCGACCAGCACGTGGATGTCGCCACCGATTTTCTGCGCGGCGGTGACCGTGTTCAGCGTGGCCGGCTTGACGGAGGCGTTGTCGTGTTCAGCAATGACGAGGGTTGCCATGGTTGTCGACTCCTCAGATGGCCTTGGCTTCGTTCTTGAGTTTGTCGACCAGCTCGTCGACGGTCTTCACCTTGATGCCGGCCTTGCGCTCGGCCGGCGGCTCGACCTTCAGCGTTTTGGTGCGCGGCGCGAAATCGACGCCCAGATCGGCCGGGGTGACCGTATCCAGCGGCTTTTTCTTCGCCTTCATGATGTTCGGCAGCGAGGCATAGCGCGGCTCGTTCAGGCGCAGGTCGGTGGTGACGATGGCCGGGAGCTTCAGGTCGACGGTCTGCAGGCCGCCGTCGATCTCGCGGGTGACCTTGACGCTGTCGCCGGCGACTTCGACTTTCGACGCGAACGTGCCCTGCGAGGCGCCCATGAGCGCGGCCAGCATCTGGCCGGTCTGGTTGTTGTCGCCGTCGATGGCCTGCTTGCCGGTGATGATCAGCTTCGCGCCTTCCTTGTCGGCAATGGCCTTCAGCGCCT
Source organism: Pseudomonadota bacterium (assembly GCA_049323295.1). GTDB lineage: Bacteria > Pseudomonadota > Gammaproteobacteria > Pseudomonadales > JADFDG01 > JADFDG01. Next base: position 106,358 of record JBMOON010000026.1, on the reverse strand, counting down.
TGGCGATGGCCAGCGGCTGCGCCTCGACATCGGTCTCGACCAGGATGGCACGGTCGGCGCCCAGCGCCAGTGCGGTGCGCAATTGCTCCTGCGCATCCTTCTTGCCGACGGTAACGACCACGATCTCGGTGGCAACGCCTTTCTCTTTCAGGCGGACTGCTTCTTCAACGGCGATTTCGCAGAACGGATTCATCGCCATTTTCACGTTTGCCAGGTCGACGCCGGTCTGGTCGGCCTTCACGCGCACCTTCACGTTGTAGTCGACAACGCGCTTGATCGCTACCAACACTTTCATGGAAACCTCGGGAGCTTGCGGAGGATTCGGTCCGGGGACCGAGTGAGGAAACCGCGACCGGGAGGGGGTCGCGAAGCGGGCGGTATCCTGCCCTCGCCCCCTCCCGGGGTCAATAGCGGTGACCGGCGCGTTCCCGGGCATTCCGGTCACTCCGTCAACCCCCTGTTTGCCCGACCCTTTTCCTTGGTCGCCCCCGGGGCATTGGCTATACTCGCCGCCGCTTTTTGCGCCACTGCCGGCGCCTCACCTGCCCCCGTTCCCCCGTCGCGACGGTGCCCCCTTCTGCCGGCCCCGTCCATCCACTGCCGAGGAGCCCCACCATGTCCAACCGCGAAGCCATGGAAGTCGATGTCGTCATCGTCGGCGCCGGGCCCTCCGGCCTGGCCGCCGCCTGCCGTCTCGGTCAGCTGTGCCGCGACAACGGCGTCGAACCGAACATCGTCGTCGTCGAGAAGGGCTCCGAGGTCGGCGCCCACATCCTGTCCGGCGCGGTCATGGACCCGCGGGCGATGAACGAGCTGTTCCCGAACGCGAAGGAAGAAGGCTGCCCGTTCAATGCGCCGGTGACCGGCGATCAGGTCTGGTTCATGACCAGCGCCGACAAGGGCATGGAAGTTCCGCACTTCTTCGTGCCGCCGACCATGCACAACGACGGCAACCAGGTGATCTCGCTGGGCAACGTCTGCCGCTGGCTGGGCCAGCAGGCCGAAGCCCTCGGCATCCAGATCTTCCCCGGCTTCGCCGCCAGCGAAGTGCTGTTCAACGACGACGGTTCGGTGAAGGGCGTCGCCACCGGCGACATGGGCATCGGCCACAACGGCGAGAAAAAATCCGGCTACACGCCCGGCATGGAGCTGCACGCGAAGTACACCATCTTCGCCGAAGGCTGCCGCGGCCATCTGGGCAAGCAACTGATAAAGCAGTTCGGCCTGGACAAGAATTCCGGCACCCAGCACTACGGCATCGGCATCAAGGAAATCTGGGACATCGATCCGAAGAAGCACAAGCCGGGCCTGGTCATCCACACCATGGGCTGGCCGCTTTCCGAAAGCGGCTCCTCGGGCGGCGGCTTCCTCTACCACCTGGAGAACAACCAGGTGACGCTGGGCCTGATCACCGACCTCTCCTACTCCAACCCGCACGTCTCGCCGTTCGACGAGATGCAGCGCTGGAAAACGCATCCGGTCATCCGCGAATACCTGGAAGGCGGCAAGCGCGTAGCTTATGGCGCGCGCGCCATCAACAAGGGCGGCTGGCAGGCGATTCCGAAACTGGTATTCCCGGGCGGCATGCTGTCCGGCTGCGATGCCGGCTTCATGAACTTCCCGCGCATCAAGGGCAGCCACACCGCGATGAAGACCGGCATGCTCGCTGCCGAAGCGGTGTTCGAAGCCATCAAGGCCGGCGACACCGGCGGCAAGGAACTGAACGCCTACCCGGAGGCCTTTGCCAGGAGCTGGGTGGCGCAGGAACTGTACTCGGCGCGCAACGTCGCACCGGCGATGCACAAGTTCGGCACGCTGATCGGCGCCGCCTTTGCCTTCGTCGACCAGAAATTCATGAAGGGCCGGATGCCGTTCACCCTGCAGGACCCGGTCCCGGACTACGCCACGCTCAAGCCGGCGGCCGAGTGCCCGAAGATCAATTATCCGAAACCGGACGGCAGGATCAGCTTCGACAAGCTCGGCTCGGTGTTCCTCTCCAACACCAACCACGAGGAAGACCAGCCCTGCCACCTGCAACTGAAGGATCCGTCGATTCCGATCGCGAAGAACCTGCCGCTGTACGACGAACCGGCGCAGCGCTATTGCCCGGCCGGGGTGTACGAAGTGGTGACGAAGGAAGACGGCGCGAAGAAGTTCCAGATCAACGCCCAGAACTGCGTCCACTGCAAGACCTGCGACATCAAGGACCCGGCGCAGAACATCAACTGGGTGGTACCGGAAGGCGGCGGCGGCCCGAACTATCCCAACATGTAATTTTCAGGGCCCGCTCGCGGGCCCTGAAAATTTGCGGCCACGACACGCCGCCCCTGGACGGCGCACAGCCCGAAGAACGATCCTGCCCCCAAGAGAAAAGGCGCTGCAACTGCAGCGCCTTTTTGTTTGACTCCGGACCCGGCGATCAGGACTTCTTGCCCTTCTTGCCGTTGCCCTTGTCATCGGATTCCTTTTCTTCCGCGTCATCCTGCTCATCGTCATCCGCTTTCTGTTTGGCCGCCTTGCGCGCCGCCTTCTCCTGCTTGCGGGCTTCCTTCTCTTTCTGCTTGGCTGCCTTGCGGGCTTCCTTCGCCTGCTTCTTGTCGGCCTTGTGGGCGTCCTTCGCCGCCGGATCGTGACCGAGCGCCTTGCCGGGCACTTCCCTGTCGTGACCCATGGCCTTGCCTTCGGCTGCGCGATCGGCATCGCCGGCCTTCACCGCTTCCTCGGCCTTTACTGCCGGCTTCTCGCCGACAACCGGCGGCGGGACTGCGGGGGCAGCAGGAGCGGCCGCGCCACCGGTCGGCACAGGCTGGGTGACGGGCGCGGCCGGTGCCGACGGCGCAGCAGGCGTCGACGCTTCCGCGCCGCCCCTGCCCTTGTTCTCGGTCCGCGCCCGGGCCCGGGCTTCAGCCTCGCTCTGGGCTTTCACCTGCTCAGTCCGGGTCTGCTGCCCGGCGGCCGGGTCGGCAGCGTTGACGGAGCCGGCGGCAAAGGCTGCCGCCACGACGAGGATCAGGTTGGCATGACGAATACGCATGGCGTGTCTCCTGCAAATTCCAGTGGATGACCGGTGTGCGGCGATGCACCGGCCCGGTCGCGGCGCATGCGCCGTCCCTGCGGTGGGAACATCGAGGCTACAGGGAGTTCCCCCGTGGCCGTAAACTTTTTTGTGCTGGTATCGTGACCGACTCCACAACGGCGACGCCCTGATGCACAAACGACAACTGCCCGGCAGCCAGTACCTGCGACGTCCCGACCGCGAGTTCTGGCTGGACCTGTTCCGCGCGCCGCCGCGACCGACGGAAACCGCCGCGATACGCCGCGAACGGCTCGCGCGCTACGCGCTTGGCGCCTGCGTGCTGTTCACCGTGCCCTACGTGGCAGTGTCCGCCGCCATCGATTTCGAGGCCACCTGGCTGGTCGTCCTGCTCAATGCAGTCTGCGCCCTGCTGTTCGGCGCCGGCATGTGGATGGCCTCGCTGGGCCGGCACAAGGTCGCGCGCCTCCTGCTGATGGTCACGCTGGAGGCGCAGATCGCGATCCTGGTCTGGCTCACCGGCCCGGCGCTCAACATGGTCGTCTTCACGCTGGTGGCCGCCGCGCTGGCACGCGTACTGTTCACCGTCGAGGAACACGGGCAGCAGATCGCCTTCATCGGCGTGCCGGTGCTCACCCTCGTCGCCGGCATGCTGTTCTTCGACACCTCGCAGATCGATTTTTCCGCCCTGCCCGACTGGCTGCTGACAGCCACGCAGGTCGCCAATGCCGTGCTGTCGCTGACCAGCGTCCTGCTCATCCTCGGCATCTTCGAGCGGGAAGTCCTGCGCAGCGAGGGCGACCTGGTCGAGGCGCGCGAACGTTCCGACAACCTGCTGCATGCCGTGCTGCCGCGGCGGATCGCCGCCGAGCTGCGCACCAGCGCCCGGATGATCGCCGACCGGCATCCGGAAGTCACCGTGCTGTTCGCCGACATCGCCGGCTTCACGCCCTGGTCGTCGCGCCAGTCTCCGGAAACGGTGGTGGCGATGCTGGAGAAAGTCTTCTCGCGCTTCGACGCCCGCGTGACGGCCGCCGGTGCCGAAAAGATCAAGACCATCGGCGATGCCTACATGGTGATCTCCGGTGCGCCCGATCCGCGGCGCGACCACGCGCACCTGATCGCCCGTCTCGCACTGGACCTGCTGGACGATGCGCGGCAGGTCGGCGAGGAAACCGGCATTCCGCTCAACCTGCGGGTCGGCATCCACAGCGGCGAAGTGATCGCCGGCGTGATCGGCGCGATGCGTTTCAGCTACGACGTCTGGGGCGACACGGTGAACACCGCCAGCCGGATGGAGTCGCACGGCGAGCCGGGCCGCATCCAGATCAGCAGCGAGACAAAGGAAAAGCTCGGCGACGACTTCACCTGCGAACCGCGCGGCCCGGTGTACATCAAGGGCAAGGGCGAGATGGAGACCTGGTGGCTGACCGGTGCCCGGGATGCCGGTGCTGCCGCCGGTCAGGCCTGAAGCCTGCATGTGTCGAGGGAAGGTGCGCCACATTGTTCCGGCACACGACAACACGGCAACGCACCGACGAGACACTTCAGCAGGCGGAATGCCTGACCGGCGGCAGCAACGGCGGCAGCACCGGCAGCAAGCCGGTCAGGCCAGCGGAAAAAAAATGCCGGCACTCCGGACGCCGGCCACCCCGTCCACCGCCTCCGCCCGCTCCACCAGCCGGTAGAAAACGCTGCGCACGATCCGTGCCTCCAGCCCGTCCCGGACCATCACGTAGGGCGACGGTTCGCCGGTCTGCACATCGGTGACCACCCGCAGCGGATGCTCCGCATTGCAGTGCACACGGTCGTCGACGTTGGTGACGAAGACCAGCTGCTGCTCGGCACCGCTGCCGATCACCTCGCAGTCGATCGCCGTGAAGGGCGCATCCTCGACGCGCAGCCGCCATTTCTCCCCGGGCGTGACCAGGAAGAATTCGTCGCCTTCGCGTTTCAGGATGGTGGCAAACATCCGCACCAGGGCATGCCGCTCGAAGCGGGTCCCCTCGTGGTACCAGTCGCCGTTGCGGGCGATGCGGATGTCGATGTCGCCGGAGAGCGGCGGATTCCAGCGCTGCACCGGCGGCAGACGGTTGCCGCCTTCCTGCAGCAGCGTTTCCAGTTGCGCGATCAGCTCGGCGCGCACGGGATCACTTCTTGCGCTGGTACTGCCCGCGGTTGCCCATGCGGATGCCGGTGCTCAGCAGGTAGTCGAGGAAGCCTTCCTTGTCCTCGATCACCTGGTTGTAGAACTGCGACTGCATCAACGCGACCGCGCCATGCGCCAGCGCCCAGGCAGCACAAACGTGGAAATACGGCGGCACGTCTTCCAGCACGCCTTCCTTGATGCGCGCAGTGACGATGCGGGTGAGCTTCTCGGCATTGGACGCGCGGATGCGGTGCAGCCGTTCCAGCAGTTCCGGCACGGCACGGGCCGCCACCAGCTTGTGCTCGAGGCGGTCGAACAGCATGTAGCGCTTCGGATCCTGGATGCGGAACAGGAAGAATTCGCGCGCCAGCTGCTCCTTGTTGCCCGGCGAATCCTCGATGCGCTGGAACATCTGCGCCATCTCTTCCTCGTAGCGGATCATCAGCAGCAGGTAGATCTCGTCCTTCGTTTCGAAGTGCTTGTAGATCGTGCCTTTGCCGATGCCGACTTTCTCGGCGATCATCTCGACGGTCACCCGGTCCTCGCCGAGTTCGAGGAACAGTTCGAGCGCCGTGTGGAGGACTTCCTCCTCGCGCTGCTTGAACTCGCGGGCTTTCTGGCTCGCCTTCTCGAGATCCGCCATGGGTGACAACTCCTGTATTCGCCTAACGCGCGTCAGTTGACCAACGGGTCCGCATTATACTGCCGCGTTCATGCCCGTTGCGCAGGCAAGCCCATGATTCTGCCCGATTTGTCCGAGTTTCCGCTGGATCCCGCCCTGATCTACCTCAATCACGCCGGGGTCGGGCCCTGGCCGGCCCGGGCCCGGGCCGCGGTGGAGGCCTTTGCCGCCGACAACGTCCGTCACGGGGCGACGCACTATCCGGACTGGCTGGCCGTGGAGCGCCGGCTGCGCGGACAGCTGGCCACCCTGATCGGGGCCGCCGCCGGCGATGACATCGCCCTGCTGAAGAACACCTCCGAGGGGATCTCGCTGGTGGCCGCCGGGCTGGACTGGCGGGCCGGCGACAACGTGGTCTTCAGCGATCAGGAGTTCCCGTCCAACCGGATGGCGTGGGAAGCACTGGCCGGCCGGGGCGTGACGGCCCGCGCCGTTTCGCTGGCGGGCGAGGATCCGGAAGCAGCACTGGTGGCCGCACTCGACGAACGCACCCGCGTGCTGGCGATCAGTGCCGTGCAGTTCGGCAGCGGGCTGAAACTCGATCTCGCCCGGCTCGGCGCCGCCTGCCGGGCGAACGGGACGCTGTTCGTCGTCGATGCCATCCAGCAGATCGGCGCACTGCACTTCGATGTCGGCACCACGCTCGCCGACGTGGTGATCGCCGATGGCCACAAATGGATGCTCGGCCCGGAAGGCGTGGCGCTGTTCTGGGTACGCCCGGACATCCGCGACCGCATCGCGCTCAGCCAGTTCGGCTGGCACATGGCCGAACACGCCGGCGATTACAACCGCACCGACTGGACGCCTGCACGCTCGGCGCGACGTTTCGAATGCGGCAGCCCGAACATGCTGGGCATCCACGCGCTGTCTGCATCGCTGTCGCTGCTGGAAGAAACCGGGATGGCGGAAATCGAGCGGCGCGTGCTGGAAAACGCCGACCGGCTGGCACGCGGCATCGCCGCCCTGCCCGGCTGGTCGCTGCTGTCGCGGCGCGAGCCGCGGTTCCGCAGCGGCATCGTGACCGCCCGGCATGCCGGTGGCGAGCACGGCACGATCTTCCGTTCGTTGCGCGAGGCCGGTGTGATCTGTGCCGAGCGCGGCGGCGGGATCCGTTTTTCGCCGCACTACTACCTGACGGCCGCGCAGCTGGACCGGACGCTGGACATCGTCGAGGGGCTGCGACGCTGATCCGCGGCATGGCGGAGCGTTCCGCAGCCCGCCTGTGCCGAGGGAAGGTTGCGCCACGCGGTCCGGGTTCGCGATCACATGGCGCCGCAACCGACGAGGCACTTCAGCGGGCGAAGGAACGCTCCGCCATGCCGCGGATCAGCCGGCTCGTCAGGCGGTCACAGGGAAAAGCCGCAGGAAATTTTCCGTCGTGATGCGTGCCATCTCGTCCGTCGACACGCCGCGCAGCTGTGCCATGAATGCGCAGACGTCGGCGACATAGCGCGGCTCGTTCGACTTCCCGCGATGCGGCACCGGCGCCAGATAGGGCGAATCCGTCTCCACCAGCAAACGGTCCAGCGGTACGACGCGCGCCACCGCACGCAGTTCTTCCGCGTTGCGGAACGTCACAATGCCGGAAAACGAGATGTGGAAGCCGATCTCCAGCGCGGCCTGCGCCGTTGCCAGATCCTCGGTGAAGCAGTGCAGGATGCCGCCGACGTCCGCCGCCCCCTCCTCGCGCAGCAATTGCAGCGTGTCGGCCCGGGCGTCGCGCGTGTGCACCACCAGCGGCTTGCCGCAGGCGCGCGCAGCGCGGATGTGCACCCGGAAGCGCTCGCGCTGCCATCCGGTGTCGCCCTTGCACCAGTGGTAGTCGAGCCCCGTCTCGCCGATCGCAATGCACTTCGGATGCCGGGCCAGCGCCAGCAGCCGCTCCACCGTCGGCTCTTCCGGCTGTGCCCGCCGGTCGCTTTCCTCTTCGGCCGGGTGTACGCCGACCGAAAAGAATACGTCCGCATGCCGTTCGGCGATGGCACGCACCTGCGCCTCGTGTTCCAGGTCGATGTTGATGTTCAGCATGCGGCCGATGCCCGCAGCGCGGGCGGCATCCAGCGCGCGGTCGAGGCTGCCGTCGTACGGCGCGAGATCAAGGCGGTCAAGGTGGCAGTGCGAGTCGACGATCATTCGGGTCCGGCCTGCAGAAACGAAAAAGCCATGAACCCGGGATTCATGGCTTCGGCAACGCGCGGCGGCGCGTCACATGGTGTGGGTTGGACGGTCGGATTTCTCCGAACCCGCCAGGTAGGTTTCGATCTTCTTGCGGGCGGTGTCGTCCTGGTCGTTGAACTGGATACCGATGCCGGCCGCCCGGTTGCCGCCGGCGCCACGCGGCGTGATCCAGACCACTTTGCCGGCCACCGGAATCTTGTCCGCTTCCTCCATCAGGCTCAGCAGCATGAAGACTTCATCGCCGAGCTTGTAGGGTTTTGCGGTCGGGATGAACAAGCCGCCGTTGCGCACGAAAGGCATGTAGGCGGAATAAAGCACCGCCTTGTCCTTGATGGTCAGCGACAGGATGCCGCTCTTGCCGCCACCGGGAAGTTTCGGACTGTTCATTGTTGTGGTCGCTCGTCCGTTGGGTGCGTTGGAGTCAGGCCTGGCGGGTGCCGCCGCGCGGGCGCGGTGACCAGCGGAGCATCACCTCTTCCCACAGCAGTTGCCGGTTGAGGCCACTGCCTGCGTCCAGTTGCTGTCGCAGTCTGGCCACATCGTCGCCGAGCAAGAATAGCGGCTGGGTTGTCCGGGCAGCAACCAGCCGCCGGAGTTCCGGCACCAGATCCGCATTGCGCAGACGCTCAAGCGGCACGCCGCCGGCCAGCCGGACGGCATCGGAGAGCAGCGAAGGCAGCCAGTCGAGCAGCAACGGCTCGGTGGCCGCGGTGCCGGCATCGGCCACCCGGGTAGCTTTCGCTGCCAGTTCGGCAAAGCGCGCCGCCGGCTGTTCCCCGGCCAGCACGTCCACCAGCAGGGTCGCCAGTTTGCGTCGCTGCCCCACCCATTCTTCGTCGTCCAGCAGCGTCAGCGCCCGGGTGGGTGCACCGGCGGCGGCCAGCAGGTCCTGTGCACGCCGGATGTCGCCGGCACGGGCCGCCAGCCAGTCGCGGGCCTCCACCGGCGACGGCGCGGGCAACGGCAGCGGCTGGCAGCGCGAACGGATGGTGGCCGGCAGCAACGCCGGCTGTTCGCAGACGAGCAACAGCACTACGCCCGGGCCAGGCTCTTCCAGCGTCTTCAGCAAGGCATTCGCGGCATTGACGTTCATCGCCGCCGCCGGATCGATCACCACCACACGCCGGCCGCCGAACTGCGCGGTCTGTGCCGCAAAGACGATCAGTGCGCGCACGTCGTCGACGCGGATCTCGGCGCTGGGCTTTTTCTTCCGGCTGCCGCCGGCTTCGCCGTCCGCATCGCCTTCACCGTCCGCCCGCAGGGCCTGCGGCGTGACCAGCAGCCGGTCCGGATGCGTGCCCGCCGCCACCAGCAGGCAGGACTTGCAGCGACCGCAGGCCATGCCGCCCACCGGTGCCGGGCACAGCAGCCAGGCCGCGAAGGCATCGGCAAACAGGCGCTTGCCGGTACCCGGTTCGCCACTCAGCAACAGCGCATGCGGCAACCGCGCGGCTACCCGCGCCTGCAGCGCCTGCCACGCCGGCAGATGCCAGGGACAGGGAACGGCGGCATCAGTCACGGCGGACTCCGGCCAGCAGGCAGTCAAGCTCGCGCCCCAGCTGCGCCTGCACCTCGTCCAGTGCCGCGCCGGCGTCGATGATGCGGTAACTTGCCGGCTGCGCGGCGGCGCGCTCGAGATAGCAGCGACGCACGCGCTCGAAGAACTCCGCACGTTCGCGCTCGAAGCGGTCGCCCGCTCCCGAACGACGACGGGCGCGCGCGAGCCCCGTCGCCACCTCGATGTCGAGCAGGAACACGCAGTCGGGACGCAACGTGCCCTGCACGTGCCGTTCCAGCCAGGCGATTGCCGCACGGTCCATGCCGCGGCCGCCGCCCTGGTAGGCATAGGTGGCGTCGGTGAAACGATCGCACAGCACCCAGTCGCCGCGCGCCAGGGCCGGCTCAATCACTGTCCCCACATGCTGCGCACGCGCGGCGAACATCAGCAACAGCTCGGCCGACTGTGTCACCGGCTCGTCGCGCGGCGTGACCAGCAGCGTGCGGATTTCCTCGGCCAGCGGCGTGCCGCCCGGTTCGCGGGTGACGACGTGCGGAATACCGGCCGCACTCAGGCGATCGGCCAGGAAGCGCAGGTTGGTACTCTTGCCGACACCCTCGATGCCTTCCAGCGTGATGAACTTTCCGCGTGCCACGCGTGTCTCCGGGCCGGACGGGCGTTGGGGGATTTCAGGGCTGCTTCGGGGCCGAATGATAGTCGGCTCGCCGGCGCAGCTGATACTCGCGCACGGCCGCGTTGTGCTGCTCGAAAGTTTCCGAGAACTGATGGCTGCCGTCACCGCGGCCGACGAAATACAAGGCCTTGCCGGGAGCCGGGTGTGCCGCCGCCTCGATCGCTGCCCGTCCGGGCATGGCGATCGGCGTCGGCGGCAGGCCGGCGATGACATAGGTATTCCAGGGCGTCGGCTGCAGCAGGTGCGCGCGGGTGATGTTGCCGCGATAGCTGTCGCCCAGTCCGTAGATCACCGTCGGATCCGTCTGCAGTTTCATGCCGATCTTCAGCCGGCGCACGAACACACCGGCGATTTCCGGGCGCTCGCCGGCCTGTCCGGTTTCCTTCTCGACAATGGACGCCATGACCAGCAGCGCATAAGGCGAGTCATAGGGCAATTCCGCCGCCCGGTTGGCCCAGGCCGCCTCAAGCCGTTGTCGCTGGGCACTCAGCGCCCGGGCCAGCAGATCGACATCGCGGGTGACGCGCGGCGAAAAATGATAGGTATCCGGCGCGAACCAGCCTTCGGCAGAACCGTCGATACCGAGCTGTTGCGCCAATGCGGCATCACTGAGTGTCGCCATCGTTTGCCGCAACCGCGGTTCGGCGGCAAGCGCCTCCCGCACCTGCCGCAGGTTCCAACCCTCGACCAGCGTGAACGCACGCTGCACCGTACGACCGGATGCCAGCCGGGTCAGGACATCGACTGCCGGCGTGCCGGCCGGCACTTCATATTCACCGACCTTCAGCAACAGACCGCCGCGCAAACGCAGCCACACACGGAGTGCACGACCGTGCGACAGGTGCCCTTCGGCTTCCAGCCGGGAAATCACCCCGCCCGGCGTTTCATTCGGTGCCACGACGATGGACAGCACCGCGGCGTCGTGCCGCAGCGGCTGGTACAGCGCGCGCGCCAGCCAGGCGCCCGCCGCCACCACGGCGACCAGAAAGAGCACCAGCGAGAGAAGCAGCAGACGGCGCATCAGCGACAGGCTCCGGACGATTTCAGCGTTTCCACAACAACTCGACTTCCGCCTGCATCCGCCGGGTCAACGGCCCGGGCTCGCGGCGACGACTGCCGATCTCCCGAACCGGCCAGATGCCGATGTTGCTGTTGCAGACGAAAAGTTCGTCGGCCGACTCGAGATCCGCCCGCGTGACATCACGCTCGGAAACCGGAATGCCCAGCGCCAGCGCCCGCGCGATGAGAAAGCCGCGCATCACGCCGGAGACCCCGCAGCGATGCAGACGCGGCGTCACCAGCACGCCGTCGCTGGCAAGAAAAAGATTGCTCATCGTGCCTTCGATCACCCGGCCGTCGATATCGCACAGCAGCCCTTCGGCATAACGGTCGTCGTACCATTCACCGCGCGCCAAAACCTGCTCCAGACGATTCAGATGCTTGATGCCGGCCAGCGCCGGATTCACCGACAGCCGCAACGTGCATTCATAAAGCGCGATCCCTTCTGCAGCATGCGTCGACGGCCAGACGGCGGGCGGGAACGCGAGCAACAGGCGACGCGGCTGCACTTCCGGCAAGGGACGATAACCGCGCCCGGCGCTGCCGCGGGTCAGCAACAGCTTTACGGTACAGTCGCCGCGGCCGGCAGCCGCCTGGTCCGCAAGAAATGCCCGCGTTTCCGCAAACACTTCGTCGATATCGAGCGGCAACCGCAGGACGCCTGCGCCGCGCAACAGGCGCTGCATGTGCAGTTCCAGCAGCTGGGAGCGGCCACCGACTACCCGGATGGTTTCGAACAGGCCGTCACCGTAGGCCAGACCGCGGTCGTCGGCCGGCAGCAACGCCGCCGGCCGGCCATCGATCCAGCTCGCCAGCAGCATGTCAGACCCGACGGAAAATCAGCGAGCCGTTGGTGCCGCCGAAGCCGAACGAATTCGACAGTGCGACATCGATGCGCATGCTGCGCGCAGTGTTCGGCACGAAATCGAGATCACAGTCGGCATCGGGATTCGCCAGGTTGATGGTGGGTGGCGCTACCTGGTCGCGGATCGCCAGCAGGGTGATGATCGCCTCGATGGCGCCGGCAGCCCCCAGCAGGTGCCCGTGCATGGATTTCGTCGAACTGACGGCCAGCTTGTACGCATGCGCGCCGAACACGCTCTTCACCGCGCGCGCCTCGGCGACATCGCCGGCGGGCGTCGAGGTGCCATGGGCGTTGATGTAGTGCATGGCGTCGGCCGGCAGACCGGCACCGGCGAGCGCATTGCGCATGCTCATCGCCGCCCCGGCGCCGTCTTCCGGCGGTGCCGTCATGTGGAAGGCGTCATCACTCATGCCGAAGCCGATCAGCTCGCCGACGATGTTCGCACCGCGCTTCTTCGCGTGCTCGTACTCTTCCAGCACCAGCGCACCGGCGCCGTCGCCCAGCACAAAGCCGTCGCGGTCCTTGTCCCAGGGACGGCTGGCCGCCTGCGGATCCTCGTTGCGCGACGACAATGCACGCGCGGCGCAGAAACCGCCGATGCCGAGCGGCGTCGACGCCTTTTCCGCACCGCCGGCGATCATCACGTCGGCCAGCCCGAGCTGGATCTGCTGCGCCGCCAGCCCGATGCAGTGGGTGCCCGTGGTGCAGGCGGTCGTCACCGCGAGGTTCGGCCCCTTGAAACCGCACAGGATCGCGAGGTTGCCGGCAATCATGTTGACGATCGTGCCGGGCACGAAGAACGGGGAAATCTTGCGCGGCCCCTGCCCGTGCAGGATCAGGACGGTGTTCTCGATGTTGGTCAGGCCGCCGATGCCGGACCCCATGGCCACCCCGATCCGCGGGGCATTTTCCTCGGTAACCGTGATGCCGGCATCGCGCACCGCCTGGATCGCGGCCACCAGCCCGTACTGGATGAAGATGTCGTTGCGGCGGGCTTCCTTCGGGTTGAGATAACCCTCGACGTCGAAATCCTTCACCTGGGCGGCAAAACGGGTAGAAAAATTCGCCGTATCCCATTCGGTGATCGGCGCCACGCCGCTCTTGCCTGCCAGCAGGCCCTGCCAGGTGTCCTGCACGTTGTTGCCCAGCGGAGTCACCATGCCCATGCCGGTGACGACCACGCGACGTTTGCTCACGTCCCACTCCTCATGACTGGCTGCCGACTGCGGCCCCCCGGGCCGGTCTTCGATTCTGCCTCAGTGTTGCGACCTTCCGCAGCTACAGGAGGCACAAAAGAAAAAAGCCGCGCACACAACCGTGTAACGCGGCTTTGTTCGGACGACGGATCGGATTACGACTTGACGTGCGCCTTGACGTAATCGATGGCGGCCTGGACGGTGCCGATCTTCTCGGCTTCCTCGTCCGGAATCTCGGTCTCGAATTCCTCTTCGAGGGCCATGACGAGCTCGACCGTGTCGAGAGAATCAGCGCCCAGGTCCTCGACGAAGGAAGCTTCCAGGACTACGTCCTCCGGCTTCACGCCGAGTTGCTCAACGATGATCTTCTTGACGCGCTCTTCGATGCTGCTCATGTGTTGCCAATCTCCTGTATGAAGGGTCTCCCCTTCGGCGGTCGGTATTCTAGGTAGCCCCCCCACCCTGTTCAAGGTCGGGGGACACCCATGAGTAACCAGTTGTTTCGACTCAACGGTATGATTCTGAAGGAATTTTCGGCAGAATCAGGCATCCTTCCTACATGTACATCCCGCCGTTCACCGGAATGGTGGCGCCGGTGATGTAGCCGGCGGCGTCGCCGGCGAGGAAAGCCACCACCGCCGCAATCTCCCGCGGTTCGCCGAGCCGGCCCAGCGGAATCTGCCCCAGCATGGCCGTGCGCTGGGCTTCTGCCAGCTCCCTGGTCATGTCGGTGTCAATGAAACCCGGTGCCACGGCATTGACCGTGATGTTGCGCGAACCGATCTCGCGGGCCAGGGCACGGGTGAAGCCCTCCAGCCCGGCCTTCGCGGCCGCGTAGTTGGTCTGGCCGCCGTTGCCCATCGCCCCCACGACCGAACCGATATTGATGATCCGGCCGGTACGGGCCTTCATCATGCCGCGCAACACGCCCTTCGACAGCCGGTACAGGCCGTTGAGATTGGTGTTGATCACCTCTTCCCACTCCTCGTCCTTCATCCGCATCAGCAGGTTGTCGCGGGTAATGCCGGCGTTGTTGACGAGAATGGTCGGCGTGCCGAACTGCGCTTCGATCTTCGCCAGCGCGGACCCAACCGATTCCGTACTGGCGACGTTCATCGCCAGCCCGGTGCCCTTGCCGCCGGCCGCCGCGATGGCGGCAGCAATGGCCGCCGCACCGCTGTCGGTAGTTGCGGTGCCGACGACGGTCGCACCCTGCGCCAGCAGTTCCTGTGCAATGGCCTGACCGATACCGCGGCTGGCGCCGGTGACCAGCGCCACCTTTCCTTCGAGCAAACGCATGTCGTTCAACCTCCCCTGGCCGCGGCCAGTGCCGCCTCGAGCGAAGCCGGATCCTGCACGCACAGGCATTCGGCATCTTTTGCAATCCGCTTGTTCAGCCCGCTGAGCACCTTGCCGGGACCGCATTCGATCACCAGATTGACACCGCCATCCGACAGTCTGGTGACGGTTTCCACCCAGCGCACCGGCGAATGCAGTTGCCGTACCAGCGCATCGCGGATCGCGTCCGGGGTCGCCGCGACGGCGACATCGACATTGTTCAGCACCGGCACGGACGGCACGCCGATCGCGATGTCGCGCAGCCGTACGGCCAGCCGCTCCGCCGCCGGCTGCATCAGGGCGCAATGCGACGGCACGCTGACCGGCAGCGCCACCGCACGTTTCGCACCGGCCGCCTTGCAGGCTTCGATGGCACGTTCGACTGCGGCCTTCGTACCGGCAATCACGACCTGGCCCGGTGCATTGAGATTCACGGCCGACACGACATCACCCTGTGCCGCCGCCGCGCAGGCCGCGCGTACCGGCTCGTCGTCGAGACCGAGAATCGCCGCCATCGCACCGGTGCCGGGCGGCACCGCTTCCTGCATCAGACGGCCACGCTCGGCCACGAGCCGCACGCCATCGGCCAGCGAGAGGGCGCCGGCGGCAACCAGTG
Organism: Pseudomonadota bacterium; assembly: GCA_049323295.1. Taxonomy (GTDB): domain Bacteria; phylum Pseudomonadota; class Gammaproteobacteria; order Pseudomonadales; family JADFDG01; genus JADFDG01. Next base: position 91,049 of record JBMOON010000026.1, on the reverse strand, counting down.
CCGAATATTCACCGAGACTGTGGCCGGCCATGAACACCGGCGCCGCGCCGGATTTCTCCTGCCAGGCCCGGAACACCGCCACACCGGCCGCCAGCAGGGCCGGTTGTGTCCAGCGGGTGTCGTTCAGCTTGTCTTCCGGCCCCTGCTGGGCCAGGGCCCAAAGGTTCTCGCCGAGGGCCTCCGAGGCCTCATCGAAGGTGCGGCGCACGGCCGGCGTGTCCGCAAAAGCGGACAGCATGCCCACCGACTGCGAACCCTGGCCGGGAAAAACGAGAGCGATTTTTTTCGTCATGGATTCCTGTTCCGGTTTTCTGTCGAATCACAACGCCTGTCGCCGGCTCAGGCCAGATGGCGGCCGATCAGTTCCGGCACGTTCTTGTCCACTTCGTGGACAGCCACGGCCAGGGCGTTGGCAAAGCTGCTCACGTCGGCACTGCCGTGACTCTTGATCACGATGCCGTTGAGCCCGACCAGCGAAGCGCCATTGTAGCGTCCCGGGTCCATTTCATTCTTCAGGCCCTTCCAGATCGGCAGCGCCAGCGCGCCGACGAATTTCGTCAGCAGGTTGCGGTTGATCTGGCGCTTGATGATCTCGCCGAACATTTTCGCCACGCCTTCGCTGGCCTTCAGCGCGACGTTGCCGACGAAACCGTCGCAGACCACTACGTCGGCCTCGCCGCGGAAAACGCCGTCACCCTCGACGAAACCGGTATAGTTGAGCGAGCTGTCGGCCGCCAGCAATTGCGCCGCCGCCTTGATCTGCTCGTTGCCCTTGATGTCTTCCTGGCCGATGTTGAGCAGCGCCACCCGCGGGCGTTCGACGCCGTCGACGGCGCTGGCGAGGATCGACCCCATGACGGCGAACTGCCACAGGTGTTCGGCCGTGGAGTCGACGTTGGCACCGAGATCCAGCATGTGTACCCGGCCCTTGACGGTCGGCAGCGCCGTACAGATGGCCGGACGATCGATTTTCGGGTGCGTTTTCAGCACGAAACGGCTGATCGCCATCAGCGCGCCGGTGTTGCCAGCGCTGATGCAGGCATCGGCCTGTTTTTCATGCACCAGGTTGATGGCGACGCGCATCGAGGAGTCGCGCTTGTTGCGCAGGGCGACGGCGACCGGGTCGTCCATCGCCACGACCTGCGTGGCGTGCTGCACGCGAATGCGTGCTTCGCTACCGGCACCGTGCCTGGCGAGTTCGGCACGGACCTGCGATTCGTCGCCGACCAGTACCAGACTCAGGGAAGCATTGTTCTTCAGCGATTTCAGCGCCGCCGGAACGGTCACGGCCGGGCCGTGGTCACCGCCCATGGCATCCACTGCAATGGTGTAGGTGCGGGTCATCGTCTGGTTCTGAAATTATTTCAGGACGGAAATGCTGTAAGGGAATGTAAGACAGGCCCAGAAACGCTTCGGGGCGCCTGAGCGCCCCGAAGTTACCTGCTTTTTACTCGGCGGTGTCGCCGTTCTTGATCACCTGGCGGCCACGGTAGAAGCCGTCCTTGGTGATGTGGTGACGACGGTGCGTCTCACCGCTGGTGGCGTCGACGCTGACGGCGGAGGCAGTCAGCGAATCGTGCGCGCGACGCATGCCACGTTTGGAGCGGGTCTTGCGGTTCTGTTGTACGGCCATGGTAACTCCGGGGCAATGCCATCAATCTTTCTGTTTCAGTTTCGCGAGCACGTCGAACGGGTTCGCCTTCGGCGCCGGCTTTTCCTGCGAACTTCCCGCCGCGCGATCGTAGGCGACCATGTCGCACGCTTCGTGCGCGGGGAATTGCGGTACCGCCAGCAACACTTCTTCCTCGACGAGCACGGCCAGCGTCAGACGCTCGTCCGCAACCTCGACGACATTCAGTTCTCCCGCGGATTCCGGCACCGGAGCGCCGGCCGCGATCACCAGCAGGTCGACATCGCCGTGCACCGGCAGCGCGAGCGGCTCGAGGCAGCGTTCGCATTGCATGTGCAGTACCGTGTCCACCGTGCCGCTGATGCGGTTGCGGCCTTCTTCGTCGCGCCAGAACTCCAGGGCCACGTCGACTCCGTCGGTTGTTCCGACGGAAAACTCCCTGATACGCTCCAGCTGCTCCGCCGCCAGCCTGCCCGTCACGTGGCCGTTCGCGTCGCACAGACGGAACGGTTCGACATACAGAGGCAGGGACCCGCGAGACATAGGCGCGCAATCCTAGTGACCCGCGCCCGGGCTGTCAAAGCCTTTCCGGACCCCAACCAACGGTTTTGCAAGGATTTTTTGCAGGATTCCCGCCCCGTGACCACGCTCGTCCTCGCTTCCGGCTCCCGCTACCGGGCCGGGCTGCTGGCCCGCTTCGGCCTGCCCTTCGACGTCCGCAGCCCCGATATCGACGAAACCCGGCGGCCCGGCGAGGCGCCGGCCGCTCTCGCCGAACGCCTGTCCGGGGAAAAGGCGCTGGCCGTGGCCCGCACCCTGTCCTCGGGGCTGGTCATCGGCTCCGACCAGGTGGCCGACTGCGGCGACGGGATCCTCGGCAAACCGGGCACCGCGGAACGCGCGGCGGCCCAGTTGCGCCAGGCCAGCGGCCGCACCGTCACTTTCTGGACCGGGTTGGCCCTCGCCGATGCCGCCAGTGGCCGGCTGCAGTCACGCGTAGTGCGCTGCGATGTCGAGTTCCGGACGCTGACGGACGACGAAATCGCCCGTTACGTGGCCCGCGAGCAACCCCTGGACTGCGCCGGCAGCTTCAAGGCGGAAGGCCTGGGGATCGCCCTGTTCCGCCGCATCGTCACCGACGACCCGACCTCGCTGGTCGGGCTGCCGCTGATCGCACTGGCAGACATGCTGCGCACCGAGGGCATCGCCCTGCCCTGAACGGCGGCGCGGTACACCGCTCCGCCCGCGGAGTGTCTCGTCGGTGCGTTGCCGTGTTGTCGCGCACCCGGGCAACGTGGCGCACCTTCCCTCGACACAGGCGGGCTACGGGCGTATCGCGCCGCCGTTCAGGGCCGCCGCTTTCAGCGCAGATCCGGTTGCAGCGCCTCCACGCCCAGCCGGCCGGCAATGCCGGCGCCGACGCTGGTGCCGAAACGCTCGGCCAGTCGCTCGATCGGCGACAACTGATACGAATAGTTGACGATCTCTTCCACGCCGATCACGTCGCGCGCCACCTGGCCGGAACTGCCCAGCGCATCGGCCAGCCCGAGCTGCACCGCCTGCTCGCCGGTCCAGAACAGACCGCTGAACACTTCCGGATGCTCGTCGGCCTTCAGCCGGTCACCGCGACCGTCCTTCACCGCCGCGATGAACTGCCCGTGGATGGTGTCGAGCATGGTCTGCACATGCTGCTTCTGTGCCGGGTCCACCGGCGAAAAAGGATCGAGGAGATTCTTGTTCTGACCGGAGGTCATGGTGCGGCTTTCCACCCCCAGCTTCCGGATCAGCTCCTGTGCGCCGAAGCCCTGCATGATGACGCCGATCGAACCGACGATGCTCGCCTTGTCGACATAGATCTCGTCGGCAGCGGCGGCAATGTAGTAACCACCGGAAGCACCGATATCGGAAATCACGGCATACAGTTTCTTGTCCGGATATTCGGCGCGCAGGCGACGGATTTCGTCATAGACGATGCCGGCCTGCACCGGACTGCCGCCCGGACTGTTGATGCGCACGATCACCGCCCTGGCCTGCGTCGCCTCGAAGGCATCGCGCAGGCCGCCGACGATGTTGTCGGCCGAGGCGTCGGTATCGGCGGCGATCACGCCGTTCACCTCGACCAGCGCGACATGTTCTGTCGTCATGCCGCCGGTACCGCTGTCGCGGCCCACGAACAGCATCAACACGATGAACAGGTAGACGAAGCCGAGAATCTTGAAGGCAATGCCCCAGCGACGCGCCCGCCGCTGTTCATCCTGGGCCGACATCAGCAGTTTCTCGATCAGTTGCCATTCACGTGCCGCGGTCGGCGGCGTGCTGGAGGAGCGATATTCGTCCGTCACGTGGGTACTCCGGAACGTTGCGGGGAAACGGCAGGCGGCCGGTCGACGATCGGCAACACCTGATGCAGGTGATCTACCAGCGCCAGCGGGCGGTGGCGACGCAGTTCATCGGCGCCATGCGCGCCATGGGTCAGTCCAACGGAAGCGACGCCGGCACGCGCCGCCATCTCCAGATCGAAACCGGTATCGCCGACCATCAGCGCCCGCGCGGCCGGCACCGCCAGCTCGTCGAGGATTTCACGCAGCATCTGCGGATCCGGCTTGGAAGCCGTTTCGTCGGCCGTGCGGGTCGCATGAAAACAGTCGCGCAGCCCGGTCTGGTCGAAGGCACGCTCCAGGCCAGGGCGGTTCTTGCCGGTGGCGACCGCCAGTTTCACGCCGCGCGCCTGCAGCATATCGAGCAACTGCAGCGCCCCGTCGTAGGGACGGCAGGGATCCGTTTCGCCAAGCGCGATGTAGTGGCGGGCATAATGGCGGCGGAGTTCCTGGCGCATCGTCTCGTCACTGTCCGGATACAGACTGCGGAACGCCTCCGGCAGGCCGAGCCCGATGATGCCCAGATAACGGTCGCGCGACAGCACCGGCATGCCGGTATCCTCCGCCGCCCGCTGCAGACAATCGGCGATGCGCCCGGTCGAATCGATCAGCGTGCCGTCCCAGTCGAATACCACCAGCTCAATCGCCACGCGGAGCCTCCGTCGCACGCAGGGTCGCCAGGATCGCCGTCAGCGCCGCGTCGGGTGGCGCCTCCATGCGCATCGCGCGCTCGTCGGCCGGATGCGAGAAGTCGAGCCGCATGGCATGCAGGAACATCCGCTTCAGGCCGCGCTGCCGCAGCTCGCGGTTGAAGGCCTCGTCACCGTATTTCGGATCGCCGCCCACCGGATGGCCGGCATGCTGGCAATGCACCCGGATCTGGTGGGTGCGGCCGGTCAGCAGCCGGGCTTCCACCAGCGAACAATCGGCAAAGCGCTCGATCACCTCGAACTCGGTGATGGACTGCTTGCCGTCGCGCGACACCCGCACCATGCGCTCGCCGGAAGCCAGCGTGTTTTTCTGCAGCGGCGCCTCGATGCGGTGCTGCCGGCCTTTCCAGCGGCCTTTCACCAGCACCAGATAGATCTTGCCCATGCCCTCGTCGTCATCGCTGCCGCCGCGCATCTGCTTCTGCAGCGCCAGCAGTGCACTGCGTTTCTTGGCGATCACCAGGCAACCCGAGGTATCGCGGTCCAGCCGGTGGACCAGTTCAAGGAACTTCGCGTGCGGCCGCAGCTGGCGCAGCGCCTCGATCACCCCCAGCGACACCCCGCTGCCGCCGTGTACCGCCAGCCCGGCCGGCTTGTTCAGCACCAGCAGGTGCTCGTCCTCGTAAAGGATGGCGTCCTCGATGGCCCGCACCAGGCCGGCGCCGGGCACGGCCGGCGTCCCCGGACTCGCCAGCCGCAGCGGCGGAATGCGGACGATGTCGCCGGCATGTACCCGGTCCGAAGGCTTCGCCCGGCCGCTGTTCAGGCGGACCTCGCCCGAGCGGAGGATGCGGTAGACCAGCGTGCGCGGAGCACCCTTGAGCTCGGACAGCAGGAAGTTGTCGATCCGCTGGCCGTCCGACTGCTCATCGATCTCGACCCGACGGGCCCGGGGTCCGGCCGTCCCGTCTGCAGGGGCGGCTGCCGGTGGCGGCGCGGAGGAAGGGGTCTTTTTCATGGCGCGGCATTCTATCGCCTGCGCACCCCCGCATTGCGCGCCCCGGACCGGATCCCCGGAAAAAGGGCTCTTCCCCAGTCACTTCAATCAGTTACGCATTGTTTGACGATCGGGCGCCTGTTATAGTGCCCCGTCACTTCCGCCCGGACGACGTCCGGGTCGGCAGCGCGGCCCCCCTCACGCATCGAGCGCGAGGAGCCAGGAGCCATCCAGCGCCCCGACCGGAACCCCGCGAGTAACATGGGGGGTCGCCAGGAACGAAGTTGATGCCCCGGACGCCGCTTTTTCCCTGCCCAAACACAAACGATGGCCAGGTCGACGCGCGCTCCGGGCAGGGTCCCGCCTGACGGCTGTGGCGGGTAACAAAAGAAAGAAGCCCTGAAGCCGGCGGTATTTTCGAAGTGTTCGTCGCGCGTCACCGTTCGGGTGCACTGTCGCGACCCGGCCCGCTCCCGCCCCAGGCGGTGACGCCGATGGCCCGGTCGCCCGGTCTCCCCTGCGAACGCAAGACGGGCACCCGACGAAGAAAAGGTCAAACGAACTGAAGCGGTCATAGCCTGGCCGCTGCCCGCTGCGCAAACCATCCGCGCAACGGTGCCGAGCCGCAGCATACGTCCACCTGACGTTGCGCGGCCGCTGTTTTGCCCGACCCCGCGGCAGAAACAGGGCTTCTCTTGGGATAGGAGTGCTATCCGTGAAGAGAATGCTCATCAACGCGGCGCACGCGGAAGAAGTCCGCGTCGCCCTGGTCGACGGTCAACGCCTGTACGATCTCGACATCGAACACCGCGCCCGCGAACAGAAGAAGGCCAACGTCTACAAGGGCCGCATCACCCGCGTCGAACCCTCCCTCGAGGCCGCCTTCGTCGACTTCGGCGCCGAGCGCCACGGCTTCCTGCCGCTGAAGGAAATCGCCCGCGAGTATTTCCAGAAGCAGGCCGGTGACGGCCGTCTGAACATCAAGGAACTTCTGCGCGAAGGCCAGGAAGTCATCGTCCAGGTCGAGAAGGAGGAGCGCGGCAACAAGGGCGCCGCCCTGTCCACCTTCATTTCGCTGGCCGGCCGTTACCTGGTCCTGATGCCGAACAACCCGCGGGCCGGCGGCATTTCCCGCCGCATCGAGGGCGACGAGCGGGCCGAACTGAAGCAGGCGCTGTCCTCGCTCAAGCTGCCGGACGACATGGGCGTCATCATCCGCACGGCCGGTCTCGGCCGCGCCGCGGAAGAGCTGCAGTCGGACCTCGACCAGCTGATGGAAGTCTGGGCACGCATCAAGGAAGCCACCGACAACCGCAAGGCACCGTTCCTCGCCTGGCAGGAAGGCAACGTCATCGTCCGCGCGCTGCGCGACTACCTCAAGCAGGACATCGGCGAAGTCCTGGTGGACAACGAGGAGGCCTTCAACGAAGCGATCAACTTCGTCCGCCGCTTCATGCCGACCTTCGAGTCGCGGGTGAAGATGTACCGGGACTCGGTGCCGCTGTTCAACCGTTACCAGATCGAAAGCCAGATCGAGACCGCCTACGAGCGCGAAGTGAAGCTGCCTTCCGGTGGCTCCATCGTCATCGACCAGACCGAAGCACTGGTCTCGATCGACATCAACTCCTCCCGCGCCACCAAGGGCTCGGACATCGAGGAGACGGCATTCAACACCAACCTCGAAGCGGCCGACGAGATCGCCCGCCAGTTGCGCCTGCGCGACATCGGCGGCCTGATCGTCATCGACTTCATCGACATGTCGTCGGTGAAGAACCAGCGCGAGGTCGAGAATCGCGTCCGTGATGCCACGGAATCCGATCGTGCCCGCATTCAGCTCGGCCGCATCTCGCGTTTCGGCCTGATGGAGCTGTCGCGCCAGCGCCTGCGCCCGTCGCTGGAAGAAACCACCACCATCACCTGCCCGCGCTGTTCGGGACTCGGCACCATCCGCAACGTCAAGTCGCTGGCGCTGTCGGTGATGCGGATCATCGAAGAAGAGGTGATGAAGGAAAAAACCGGCGAAATCCAGGCCCAGCTGCCGGTCGCTGTCGCCACCTACATCCTCAACGAAAAGCGGCCGGTACTGCGCGACATCGAAGCACGTTACAGCGTCCGCATCCTGATCATTCCGAATCCGAACCTGGAAACGCCCCACTTCGACATCCAGCGCATCCGCACCGACAAGATCGCCGAACGCGGCGGCGACGTGCTGAGTTTCGAGATCGCGCACAACACCGGCATCGTCGAGGCGCCGGTAGTCGGCGACGAAGCACAACCGATCCGTCGTGCGGAACCGGCCGTGAAAATGCCTGTCCCGGACGTGCCGGCGCCCCGCACCACCGAACCGGCTAAAGCCGCACCGGCTGCCACAGCCGCGGCCGCACCGGGCGTCATCGAGCAGATCGTTGCCTGGTTCAAGGCACTGTTCGGCAGTGCACCGCAGAAAGCCGCACCGCAGCCGGCCCGTCAGCAACAAGGCCAGCGTCAGGGTCAGCGCGACAACCGCCAGGATCGCGATGGCCGTGGTGAGCGTGGCGATCGCGGCGACCGCAATCGCGGCCGGCGCGACGACCGAAACCGCGGTGGCCAGCGTGGAGAACGCGACCAGCGCGGTGAGCGCCCCGAGCGCGACCAGCAGCGCAATGACCGTGGTGAACGCGGCGGCCGTGATCAGCAGCGCGGCGGTCGTGACCAGCAACGCGATCAGCAGCCGCGCGGCGAACGCCAGGATCGCGACCAGCAGCGCGGCGATCGTGGCGAGCGCCCGCAGCAAAACCGCGGCGAGCGCGACCAGCGTGGCGAGCGCCAGGATCGCGAGCCGCGCCACGAGCAGCGCGAGCGTCAGCCGCAGCGCACACCGGAAAGCGATGCGCAAGGTGCCGACGACCGCAACCGTCAGGCTCCGCGCCGCGACCGCAGCAGCACCCCACCGCCGCCGGCACGTGCCGAAGCCGCACCGGCTGCCGACCTCTTCGAACCGCAAGCCGAGGCTGCGGGCACCGAAACGGCTGCACCGGCCGGCGAGCAGCCGCGCGAAGGCGGCGGTCGCCGCCGCCGTCACCGTTCGCGCCGTCGCGAGCGTGAAATGGAACGCCAGCAGCGTCGCGACAACGGCGAGCAGCCGGCCACTGCCGATAATGTCGCCGACGAACTCGTCGACGAGGCGGACGACATGCCGTCCACCGTATTCAGCGCCGAACCGGCAACGGCGGAAATGCCGACTGCCGTAGTGACCGGGCAGCCGGCCTTCATCGAACCGGCCACGCTCACGGCCGAACCGGCTGCACCGATTGCGCCGTCGCTGTCTCCGGCCCACCCGCCGGCTACGCAACAACCGTTGGCGGCCGCGCTGCACTCGCCGGCTTCCGAGCCCGTGGCCTACGAGGCCCCGGCCGTCGCCGCGCGACCGGTTCCGGTCGCCGAGCCGGTACCGGTCGTCACGCCTGCCGCCGACGACGGTCGTCCGCGCCGCGCCGCCAACGATCCGCGTGAAATCCGTCGCCGGCAACTCGAAGCCCAGCGTCAGGCCGAAGGCGGCGGCAACGCCACCGCGACCCAGGGCGACACCACGCCCGACAACGCCAACGTCTGATCACTGCGACACGCAGGCTCCACCAACAAAAAAGCGGGCAACAGCCCGCTTTTTTGTTGTCTGTCACAAAAGCCCCGGCCACACCGTCGCACGTCAGAGCACCGAGGGCTCCATGACGAGCGTCACGCCGTAGCGGGCGCGGACATCGGCCACGATTTCCCGTGCCAGTGCCAGCACTTCCTCGCCGGTCGCACCACCATGGTTGACCAGGACCAGCGCCTGCCGCTCATGTACGCCGACCGCGCCGCGGCGGAAACCTTTCCAGCCGGCACGATCGATCAGCCAGCCGGCAGCCAGTTTCACGCTGCCGTCCGCCTGCGGATAGGACACCAGATCAGGGAAACGCGCCTGCAATGCAGCATGCTCCGGGCTGCTTACCACCGGGTTCTTGAAGAAGCTCCCGACATTGCCGATCTGCGCCGGATCCGGCAGCTTGCGGCGCCGTATCGCACAAACCATGTCATAGACCAGGCGACGGGTCGGTGCCGGGTTGCCACGGGCATGCAGTTCGTCGCGCAGATCGCGGTACTCACAGTGCAGCGGCGCCGCACCGTCCAGCCGCAGGCGGACCCGCGTGATCATCCGCCCCCGCTCCGCCCGCTTGAAAATGCTGTCCCGGTATCCGAAATCGCACTCGCGCCCGGAAAAAGTGCGTGCGCTGCCATCCTGCAGGTCGAGCGTATCGAGCGAATCGAGCACCGACTCCAGCTCGACGCCATAGGCGCCGATGTTCTGTACCGGAGCCGCGCCGACCGTGCCGGGGATGAGCGCCAGATTCTCGATGCCGCCGAGCCCGGCTTCGACGCAGGCAGTGACCAGGGCGTGCCACTCCATGCCGGCATCGGCTTCCACGAGCGCACGGCTGCCGTCGCGGTCGAGGAGACGCCAGCCGGCAAAGCACGGACGGATGACCAGCGCCTCGACCGTCCTTCCCGACAGCACGATATTGCTGCCGCCACCGAGCACCAGACGCGGCAAGCCGGCGAAACGCGCGTCGCGCAGCAGCACTGCCACCTCATCCGGCGTGTCGGCTTCCGCCAGCCAGCGGGCGCGGCCCGGCAGGCCGAACGTATTTCGCGCCGACAGCTCTGCATCCGGCAACAGCTTCATGCCAGAGCCTCGCGCACCCGCGCCAGCAGACCGTCGGCAGCGGTTTCCACCAGATCGAGCACCTGCAGGAAGTCCGCCTCGTCGCCGTAATAGGGATCCGGCACCTCGCGCACGGCGAGTTGCGGTGCATGATCGAGCAACAATCCGATGCGATCCCGCTGCGACAACGGCGCCAGCCGCAACAGCGCGGCACGGTTGTCGTTGTCCATCGCCAGGATGAAGTCGAAACGCAGGAAATCCGCCGTCTCGACCTGACGCGCCCGCAACGGCGACAGATCGACACCGCGACTGCGGGCCAGGCGCACGGCACGCGGATCCGGCGGCTTGCCGACATGCCAGGCACCGGTACCCGCGCTGTCGATGTCCACCCGGTCGGCCAGTCCGGCCGCCTGCACCCGGTGCCGGAATACGCCCTCGGCCGTCGGCGAACGACAGATGTTACCCAGACAGACGAACAGCACGCCGACCCGCCGCATGCTGCTCAAGCCTGGCCGAAATGCCGGCGTACGCGTTCCAGGTCGGCCGGTGTGTCGACACCGCCCGGCGCGGAAACCGCCGCCGTCGCGACATGCATCCGGTGGCCGTTCCAGAGAATGCGCAACTGCTCCAGCGCCTCCGCGTTCTCGAGCGGGCAGGCGCCCCAGCGCACGAATTCGCCGAGCAGGGACACCCGATAGGCATAGATGCCGATGTGGCGGCGATAGACATCGCCCACGGCGGACGGCAACTCGCCGCCGGCGAGTTTCGCATAGGCATCGCGATCCCACGGAATGACCGCGCGCGAAAAATACAGCGCCTCACCGTTGCCGGCCGCGACCACCTTGACGATGTTGGGATTGAACACGTCGGCCGGCGCGGCGATTTCCTCGCACAGGGTAGCGGCGCTGCAGCGCGGGCTGGCAGCGAGATTGGCCGCCACCTGATCGATATTTTCCGGCGGGATCAGCGGCTCGTCGCCCTGCACGTTCACCACGATCTCGTCGGCGGCGTAACCCATACGGCGGGCAACCTCCTCGATCCGGTCGGTGCCCGACGGATGCGCGGCCGAGGTCATGCAGACCGTGCCGCCGAAGGCGTGCACCGCATCGGCCACGCGCGCATCGTCGGTGGCCACCACCACCTCGCTCGCGCGCGATCGCTGCGCCTGACGGTAAACGTGCTCGATCATCGTGCGGCCGGCGATCTCTGCCAGCGGTTTTCCGGGGAGCCGGCTGGACGCATAGCGCGCCGGAATCACCACCACGAAACCCATGTTCAACTCCTCTCGGGCAGACCCGCGCGGGCGAACACGCGGGCAAAGAATTCAGCGGGCAACACGGCATCGACCTGCAGGTACCAGGCTTCGATACCGGTCACCCGGACAGGCACGACGCATTTCACCGCATCCTTTTCGGTCATCAGCAGCGGCCGGCCGGCAAACCGGCGCAGATCGCCCGCGACGAACAGATGATGGTCCGGGAACGCATGCCCGTCGACGACATGACCGAGCGACTGCAGGGTGGCGAAGAAACGCGCCGGATCGCCGATGCCGGCCAGCGCGGTCACCCGTTCGCCGAAGCGCGCGCGGGCCGCTTCGAGAGTCAGGGTCTCCTCGCTACCGACACGACGGAACAGTACCGGCCGCAACTGCATGGCTGTCGCATCGCCCGCCGCCGCGGCAAGGGCGGCCGGCGGCTGGCCGTTGATCACCACCGCATCGACCCGCTGCAACCGCGCGACCGGTTCGCGCAGCGGCCCCAGCGGCAGGCAGTGACCGTTGCCGAAACCGCGCCGGCCATCGACCACCGCAATCTCGAACGTGCGCGGCAGTGCCCGGTGTTGCAGCCCGTCATCGCTGATCACCAGATCCGGATGGGCATCCGCCAGCAGCGATGCCAGCGCTGCAGCCCGGTCGGGCGCCACGATAAACGGCACATCATGGCGGCGGACGATCAGCGCCGGCTCGTCACCGCAGAGCGCCGGATCGGTATCCGGTCGCACCCGCAACGGAAACGGACCGCGGCCGCCATGACCGCGTGCGATGACACCGACCCGCAGTCCCCGCGCCGTGGCTGCGCGCAGCAATGCGAGCACCAGTGGCGTCTTGCCGCTGCCACCGACCGCGAGGTTGCCGACAACGATCACCGGTACCGGCGGCGACCGGTCAGCCGGCTCGCGGAACGGCAGGAGCGCGCGATACAGCCATTCCAGCGGCAGCAGCAGCCACAGGATGCCCGGTCTGCCGAACCAGCGCGCCAACAGCCAGCGCTCAAGGACGGCACGCATCTCAGCCTTCTTCCGTCGGCGGCTCGTCGGCAAAATTTCGCCGGTGCAGACGGGCGTAATGGCCATCCATGGCCAGCAGCTGAGCATGCGAACCCTGCTCGACCACCCGGCCTTCGCTGACCACCAGGATCAGGTCGGCACGCTCGATGGTGGACAGGCGATGCGCGATGACGAAAGTCGTCCGGTCCTTCATCAGGCGCTCAAGGGCGTTCTGGATATGCACCTCGGACTCGTTGTCCAGGGCGCTGGTTGCCTCGTCGAGGATCAGGATGGGCGCGTCGCGCAACAATGCGCGGGCAATCGCCAGCCGCTGCCGCTGGCCGCCTGAGAGGTGCATGCCGTCCTGCCCGATGCGGGTGGCAAAACCCTGCGGCAGCTCTTCGATGAAACTGCTGGCATTGGCGGCATCCGCCGCCGCCTTGACGGCGCCCATGTCCGCGCCGGCCATTTCACCATAGGCGATGTTCGCCGCCACCGTGTCGTCAAACAACGTCACCCGCTGCGGAACCAGCGACATCTGCCGGCGCAACGCCGGCAGGGCGTAATCGCGCACCGGCACGCCATCGATGAGAATCTCGCCGCCCGTCACGTCGTAAAAGCGCGGCAGCAGGTTGGACAACGTGGTCTTGCCGCCGCCGGAACGACCGACGAGCGCCACCGTTTGCCCGGCCGACACCCGGAAGTCGACACCGCGCAGCACATCGACGTCCTTGCCCGGATAGCGGAACGTGACATTGCGGAACTCGACGTCACCGCGCACCCGGTCCGGCGCGTGCGTACCGCCGACATCCTCGACCTCGGAATCGATGACGTCGAACACGGAGCGCGCCGCCGTGATGCCGCGCTGCAGCTTTTCGTTCATGTCGGTGAGCGCCTTGACCGGCTTCACCATGATGCCCAACGCGCCGATGTAGCTGATGAAATCGCCGGCGGTCATGTCGCCCATGATGCCCGGCTGCAGCGCGATCCAGACGATAATTGCCAGCGGGAACGCCAGCACGATCTGCACCGCCGGCGTATTGGCGGCCTTGGTCACCGCCATCTTCAGGCTTTGCTGCAGGTTGGCCCGGCTGGCCTTCTCGAAGCGGTGTCGCTCGCTCTCGATGCCGCCGAACAGCTTGACCACCTGCACCCCGTTGATGGCCTCGGAGGCCACGTGCGTGATCTGGCCGACCGAAGTCTGCAGGCGGCGGCTCAGCTTGCGGAAACGGCGGCTGGCGGCACGCACCAGCAGACCCACGAACGGCAGGAAAGCAAACAGGATGAGTGTCAGCAGCCAGTTCATCCAGAGCATGTAGCCCAGCAGGCCGATCACGGTGAAGCCGTTCTTGAACAGGATTTTCGCGGAATCGGTCGCCGCAGCGGTCACCTGCTCGACGTTGTAGGTCAGCCGGGCCGCCATGTGGCCGGTACTGACCTCGGTGAAATGGCGCGCCGGCAACAGCATCATGCGCGCGAACATCTCGCAGCGCAGATTGTTGACCACGTTGCGGGCCGCCTGCGAAATGCCGTAATCGCCGATGAACGAACCGACACCACGACCGATCGAGATGAGCAGGATCAACAGCGGGATCTGGATCGCCATGTCCGGCGAACGGGCATTGATCTGCTCGACGACGAAACCGAGGAAACTGGCCGCCGCCGCCTCCATGGCGGCAAACAGCGCATACCCTGCGAAGGCCAGCAGCAGCACACGCCAGTAGCGAAGCGTATAGCGCATCAGGCGGCGATAGACCGCCAGGTTATCGTCGTCGGGCGACTGACTGAACGGATCGGCTTTCATGTCGTTCAGCGCGCCGGCTCGCGGGTGACGATGTTGACGTTGACGAAGCCCAGCTCGCCGGCCACGTCCAGCACGCTGACCACCGACTGGTGGGTGGCCTTGGCATCGGCAGTGATGAAGAACGGGAGATCCTTGTTGCCTTTCATCGCCTCCTCGATCGCTGCCCGCAAGACCTTGCGATCACCGTTGACCAGCGAATGGCCGTTGACCGCGAACTCGCCCGACTCGGACACCGAGACTTCCAGCGAACGCGCAGACGGTTTCGGTGCCTGCCCCTTCGCTTCGGGCAGATCGATCCCCAGGCGCGTCTGGTGCGCAAAAGTGGTCGCCAGCGCGAAAAACAGGATCAGCAGCAGGAACAGGTCGACCATCGGCGTCAGGTCGATCAACGCGTCCGGTCGACGACGGCGCCGGCCGAAGCTCATGCCTGCTCCCGTGCCGCCGCATCGCCGCCGCGGTCGTTCGCCAGCCGGTCGACGAAGTCCATCGCCTCGTTCTCCATCCGCATCGCCAGCGTGTCGACCTGACGAACAAAGAGGCGGTAGAAGAACTGCGCGGGAATGGCAACGCCCAGTCCGCCGGCCGTGGCAATCAGCGCCATGGCAATGCCGCGCGCCATGGTGACGGTCTCGCCACCGCCGCTGGCGGTCACCGCGTTGAAGATGTGGATCATCCCGATCACGCTGCCGAGCAGGCCGAGCAGCGTGGCGACCGAGGCCAGCGCGCCGAGCGTGGTCAGGTAGCGTTCCATTTCGTGCACCACGTGGCGGCCGGCCTGGTCGACCCGCTCGCGCATCGCATCGCGGCCCAGTTTCGCGCCGGCAATTGCCGCCGAAAGCACGTAGCCGAGCGGCGAACCTTCGCGCAGCTGCAGAAGCTGCTCACGCTGGAAAGCGCCTTCGCGGATCGTCTGCAGCGTGCGGGCGCCGAGCCCGGCAGGCACGATGCGCGAACTGCGCAGGGTCCAGAATCGTTCGAGGATGATGGCAATGGACACGACCGACGCGAAGAGGATGGGCCACATGACCCAGCCCCCGGCCTTGATGATTTCCAGCACAGGCAATGCACTCCGGATGCGAAAGCGCCCGTAATTTACCACAAGCACCCGCGCTGCCGGCCCGGGCAGCCGTGGTCGGGAACGACCCGGCTGCGCCAGTAACGCCGGTCGGCGGCACGCAGCGCCTGCACCTGCGGCGGGTTTTCCGGCCGCAGCCGGAAACACAGAGCGCCATCGGCAGCGGTACGCCGGGTGTCCGCACCCAGCGCCCCGGCGCGCTGTTCGACCTCGGGATGCGGGTGTCCGAAACGGTTGCGGTAGCCGGCGGAAAACAGCACGGTCCGTGGCGCCACCCGTTGCAGGAACGTGCGGGTCCCGGAACTGCGGCTGCCGTGGTGGGCCGCCACCAGCACATCGGCCGCCAGCGCATCCGGCGCCGGGAAAGCCGCCGCCAGTTCGAGTTCTCGGCGGCCCGATATGTCGCCGGGAACCAGCAGCGCGTACTTGCCGGCCGCCACGCGCAGTACGCAGGAGCGCTCGTTGTCGTTCCCGGCGGCGCTGCCGGGCAAGAGCAGGAAATCGACAGCGTCGGCCTGCCAGCGCTCCGCGCGTTCGCAACGCCGGCCGGTACCGTCGATGCGCGAGCGCAGATCACCGACCAGGATGTGTCGCGGCGCCATCGCGGCTGCCACCGAGCCGGCGCCGCCGGTGTGATCGCTGTCGTGGTGGCTGAGCACCAGCCAGTCCAGGCGGGAGATGCCGAGCGCGCGCAACGCCGGCACCACGATCGAACGGCCGGCATCGCTCTCCCCGCTCCAGGCCGGCCCCGTGTCGTACAACAGTGCATGTCGCGTCGTGCGCACGATCACGGACAGTCCCTGTCCCACGTCCAGCACACAGACGTCGGCCTGCCCTGCCGGAACCGGCGGCGCCACCGGCCAGCAAAGACCCAGCAGCGCCAGCACTGCCGCGCGCAGCCACACACCACGCGCGACCACCAGCGCGAGCAGCGCAACGGCAAACAGCACGACGCCGGCGGCAGTGAATCCCGGCAGGGCCACCGGCGCCAGCATGGGCAGACGATCGAGGACAACCAGCCACTGCCACCACCAGACCAGCGCCACCTGCGCCAGTTCGAGCAACGGATCGGCAAGCGCCGGCGACACGGACGCCAGCAGGAAGCCGCCCAGTGCTGCCGGCAGGGCCAGCAGGTTGACCAACGGAATGGCCGGCAAATTCGCCACGACGCTGCTGACGCTGGCGGTGCCGAAGAGCGCGAACAACAACGGGGCCAGCAGGAGCGACAGCAGCACCTGCGCGCGGATGCCGGGCACGATGATGTCCCGCATTCCGGTATGCCGGGCCGTCGTCACGCGCCGCCGGTGCAGGTCGGCCACCAGCAACAGGATCGCCACCGCACCGTAGCTCAGCCAGAAACCGGCTGCGTGCACAGCCAGCGGATCGGCGGCCAGCACCACGACAGTGGCCAGCACCAGCACCCGCCAGGGCGCTGCGTGGCCGTCGCGCAGCATCAGCGCGGACACGACCGCAAGCATCAGCGTGGCACGCGCCGCCGGCAGCGGCATGCCGGCCAGCGCGGCATAACCTGCCGCGACGGCCAGCGCACCGCCGACCGGCAACACACGGAAACGCAACGTACCGGCCCGGCGCCGCAGCGCGTGCGTCAGCCCCCACAGCACGCCCCCCCAGAGCAAGGCGACATGCAGGCCGCTGATGGCCACGAGATGCGCCGTACCGGTATCGCCGAGCAGGCGCCACTGCGCCGGCGTCAGCCAGCGCCGCTCGTCCAGCACCAGGGCCGGCAGCACGGCGCGTGCAAACCGCGCCGCATCGTCGACGGCCAGATCGCCGGCTCCCGCTCCGGTCAGAGGCAGCGCGGCATCAAGCAGGTGTTGTCGCCAGCGCGCAAAACCGGTGGCCGGCGCCAGCAGCCGGTGCCCGCCTTCCTCACGCAGGTAACCGGTGGCCAGGGTTCGCTCGCCGAGCAGATAACGTTCGAAATCGGCACCGCCGGGATTCTGCGCGGCATGCGGCGGCTTCAGCCGCACCACCAGTCGCCAGCGCTCGCCGACCGCCAGCGGCTGCGGAATCCGGCTGCCCAGCCGCAAGGTCCACTTACCCGGGCGGTCATGCCAGGGAACCTGAGCCACCACTACCACCCAGCTCATGCTGCCGTCGGCCTGCTGTCGCACGGAACGCACCCGGCCTTCGATGACATCGTCCTGCGCGGGTCGCGCTTCCGGCAGACGCGCCGCCAGCACGTCGCGCGCCGCCATATCGGAGCAGAGCACGCCAAGGAAAACGCCGGCAGCAAACAACGCTGGGGCGCGGTACCGGCCCCTTCGCGCATGCCAGGACAGGAGGGCTGCCAGCACGACCGCCTGCCACCCGTCACCGCCCGGCCATACCGGCAACACCGGCCAGACCGGCTGCGAAACAACGCCGGCAATGAAGCCGACGCACAGTGTCAGGAGCATTCCCTGCCCTCCGGTCCGTGCCCCGTTGCCGGCCGCACAGCGAGTGACGGTGCTCAGCGGCTGTGCATAATAGGAACGCCGTCGGCCCTACGCTGTGCGCCAACCGCCCGATGCCACGCAAGTTTTTCAAGAAATACCTGCCCGATCCGGTGTCGCTGCGCGAGCACCGGCATCTGCGTTTTTTCGGTGCGCGGCTGGCCGACCCCAACCTGTGGCATCTCAACCGGCGCTGCGTAGCCAACGGCGCGCTGATCGGTTTCGTCTGTGCCCTGCTGCCGATCCCGTTCCAGATGCTGCCGGCAGCGCTGCTGGCCATCTTCTTCCGGGCCAACCTGCCGATCTCGATCTTTCTGGTGTGGCTGACCAACCCGCTGACGGCCGTGCCCGTCTGGTACGGCACCTACTGGCTGGGCGCGATAATGCTCGGCATGCAGCCAAGCTGGGAGGTTGACGAAGCCTCGTTCGAGGCCATGTGGAATTCGATGTGGGCCAATTTCGGGCAGATCTACATCCCGCTGCTGGTCGGATCGCTGGTGGTCGGCGTCACGCTCGGGGCTCTGGCCTGGGTCGGCGTGCACTACGCCTGGCACGCGAACGTACGGCACCACTGGGAGCAGCGCCGGGCACGCCGGCAGGCGCGGCAACAGAAACAGGACGACACCTGAACAGCAGGCCTCCCGGCCGGTCGTCAGTCACGCGGTGACAGCAACCCGTCGCGCAGTTCCAGCACACGGTGACAGCGTGCCGCCAGCGCCAGATCGTGGGTGACCAGGAGAAAGCTGGTCGCCAGATCGCGGTTCAGCTCGAACATCAGCGCCTGCACGGCCTCCGCCGTGCGGCGATCGAGATTGCCGGTAGGCTCGTCGGCCAGCACGATCGCCGGCTTGCCGACCAGCGCACGGGCAATCGCCACCCGCTGACGCTCGCCGCCGGACAGTTCGGACGGCTTGTGTTCGGCGCGCGCGCGCAGGCCGACACGGTCGAGCATCGCATCGGCATGGCGACCGGCATCGGCCGGCGCAACGCCGCCGATCAGCAACGGCATGGCGACGTTTTCCCGCGCACTGAATTCCGGCAACAGGTGGTGGAACTGATAGACGAACCCGATCGCGCGATTGCGCAGGCGTCCGCGGGCGCGCTCGTCGAGCGCGGAGAGTTTCTCTCCCATCACGTCGACCGAGCCGGAAGACGGCTGGTCGAGACCGCCGAGCAGGTTCAGCAGCGTGCTCTTGCCGGCACCCGAAGCACCGAGCACGGCCACAATCTCGCCCCGCCGCACGGCCAGCTCGACGCCACGCAGCACCTCGACGCGGGCCGGGCCTTCGGTGTACTGCTTGACCAGCGCGCCGGCACGCAACACGACATCGGCATCACTACTCATAGCGCAATGCCTCGGCGGGGTGGATCTTCGAGGCACGCAGGGCCGGATAGATCGTGGCGGCAAAACTCAGGGTGAAGGCGATGGCGGACACCGTACCGACATCGCGCCAGCGCAGTTCGGACGGCAGGAAGTTGACGAAATAGGCCTCGAGCAGCTGCGCCCCCGAGGCCCGTTCGAACCAGGCGACGATATCGCTGATGGTGAGCGCCAGCGCCACGCCCAGCAGCACGCCGGCCAGCGTGCCGACGATGCCGATCACCACACCCTGCACCATGAATATCCGCATCACTTCGCCCGGGCTCGCACCCAGGGTACGCAGGATGGCAATGTCGCCCTTCTTGTCAGTCACCACCATCACCAGACTGGAAACGATGTTGAAGGCCGCGACACCGACGATGAACAGCAACAGCAGCGTCATCATCGATTTTTCCATCTGCACGGCCTGGAACAGGCTGCCGTGCGTCCGTGTCCAGTCAACTGCGTAGTACTCGCCGTCAGACTCCGCCAGGAGGTCGTTCATCACCTCCGGCGCGGCAAACAGGTCGTGCATCTTCACCCGCAAGGCCTGCGCCGTGTGCGGATGCCGCAGCAGCACGGCCGCATCGTCGAGATGGACATAGGCCAGCGAAACGTCGATGTCGGCGCCGACCCGGAAGATGCCGGTCACGGTGAAGCGCTTGAAGCGCGGCATGACGCCGGCCGGCGACACCGTGGCTTCCGGCAGCACGAGCGTGACCCGGTCGCCGGGACCCACGCCGAGACGACGGGCCAGGCCGGCGCCGAGCACGATGCCGAAACCGCCCGGCTGCAGGCTGTCGAGCGTGCCGTCGAGCATGTGCTGCGGCAGGATCGACACCGATGCTTCCCGCGCCGGCAGGATGCCGTTCACCACCGCTCCCTCGACGGCACCCGCCGCCGACAGCATGGCCTGCATCTGGCTGTACGGCGCCACCCCGTCGACTCCGGGATGACGCGCGATACGGGCGGCCACCGGCTCCCAGTCGCTCAGCGGTTCGAAGCCGACGAGGCTGCCGTGCGGCACCATGCCGAGAATCCGCTGCTTCAGCTCCCGGTCGAATCCGTTCATCACCGACAACACCACGATGAGCACGGCCACACCAAGGCCTAGGCCGACGATGGAAGTCAGGGAAATGAAGGAAATGAAATGGTTGCGACGCCGGGCGCGCGTATAGCGCAGACCGATGAAGAGCGGGACGGGCTTGAACATGGCGCGGCATTCAAGCACAGCCGGCCGAGACCGGTCCAACGGGTTTTACTGCCCGCCCGCCCGACGTGACCGGGCGCGCACCACTACTCCAATCTGGTTGAATAGTCGCACGTAACTCACTACTATCCCTTGAATTCTGTTCCTCCTCCCGGGGTTGGGAATGATCACAATAACGACCCGCAACCGCCTTTTTGCCGCCGCCCTCGCCCTACTGCCCATGGTGGCCCAGGCGCTCGACATGCCCAGCCAGGGCATGTCGATGGACGAAGTCCGCAAGGCCTACGGCAGCCCGGCCCGGGATCTGGGCGCCGTCGGCAAGCCGCCGATCACCCGCTGGGTCTACGACGGTTTCACCGTCTATTTCGAGAAGCGCGCCGTCATCCACACCGTACGTACCCAGTCCCTGGGCGGTGCGACCGCACCGAAAACGGCAGCGCCCGTACTGGCACCCTCCTATGAGCCGGCAGCAGCGGCGCCGGAACCGGTCTACGAGACCGCTCCGGTCGCGGAACCCGCCGTCGCCGCACCGATCGCCGAAGAGCCGGTACCGGTTGCCGCTCCCGCCATTACCGCTCCCGCACTGGCGCCCGAACCGGCTGCCGAACCCGCCCCGGCCCCGGCTCCCGCGCCGGCCAGCGGCGGCTTCCGCTTCGATCCGGCCACCGGCCGCCTGATCATCGACGGCGATCAGCCGCCCGAAGAACCCGCACCGGCTCCGGAACCGGTGGCAGAGCCGGCAGCAGAGCCCGCAGCGACGCTGCCGACCGAAGAGCCGGCAGCGGACATGCCTGCCGACACCGGCATGATGACGAGCGAAGACCCCGCGCCGGCCGAAGATGCCGGTGCCCCGGTCGACGAACCGCCGGTTGATGAGCCGGCCGCCGAAGCCACTCCCGAGCCGGCTGCGGAACCGGCGGCAGCGCCGGCCGCCAGCAGCGGCAGCGCGCTGGACGACAGCCTCGAATTCGACCCGGAAACGGGCACTTTCCGCCCGCGCCAGTAATCCCCGCATGACGCCAAGACTGCTGCCCGAATGGGCGCCGCAGTGCGGCGTCATGCTGACCTGGCCTGCGGCGCACACCGACTGGGCGCATCTGCTCGAAGAAGCGGAGGCCAGTTACGCCGAAATCGCCTGCGCGATCGCCCGCCGCGAAACCTGTGTCATCACCTGTGTCGACGCGGCACACCGCGAACACATCCTGCGCCGCCTGCGGTTGCGCGGCGTCGACGAACAGAATCTCCGCTTCGTACACGCACCGTACAACGACACCTGGGTCCGCGATTACGGCCCGATCACGGTTGCCGACGGCAGCAACCTGCTGCTGCGCGATTTCGGCTTCAACGGCTGGGGCAACAAGTTCCGCGCCGAACGCGACGATGCCGTGACCCGCACGCTGGCCGCACAAGGCCTGTTCCGCGCACCGGTCGCTACCGTACCTCTCTTCCTCGAAGGCGGCAGCATCGATACCGACGGTCGCGGCGGCCTGCTCACCACCACCGCGTGCCTGCTGTCACCCGAGCGCAATCCGCAACTGTCACGCTCCGGCACCGAACGTGAACTGCAGCGTCTGCTGGGCATGAAACGCATCCTCTGGCTCGAACACGGTCACCTCGCCGGAGACGATACCGACAGTCACGTCGACACCCTGGCCCGCTTCTGCAACGAACGCACGATCTGCTACGTGGCCTGCGACGATCGCGACGACGAACACTACGACGATCTGGCGGCCATGCAGGACGAGCTGCGCGCGCTGCGCGACGCCGACGGAAAACCGTACGAGCTGGTGCCGCTGCCCTGGCCCGCCGGCAAGTACGAGGAAGACGGCCACCGGCTGCCCGCCAGCTATGCGAATTTCCTGATCATCAACGACGCAGTCCTGGTGCCGACCTACCGCGACAATGCCGACCCGGAGGTGCTGAAAGCACTGGCCCCGTGCTTTCCGGGCCGGCAGATCATCGGCATCGACTGTCTGCCGCTGATCCGCCAGCACGGCAGCCTGCACTGCGTCACCATGCAATTGCCGGCAGGCGTCCTGTGATCGTCATCGGCCATCGCGGCGCACGCGGCGAAGCACCGGAAAACACCCTGCCCTCGTTCCGGCATGCGATCGCTGCCGGCGTGCGGCACTTCGAACTCGACGTGCGCCTGTCATGGGACGAACGGCCGGTAGTGATCCACGATGCCACCGTCGAGCGCACCACCGGCGAAGCCGGCGCCGTCGCCGATCTGCCCGCCGCGCAGCTGGCCGCGCTCGACGCGCGCCGCAACACGCCCGGCTGGGCACAGCCGGCCGGCATCCCGACCCTGGAAGAAGTGCTGGTTGCCGGCTCCGTGGTGGAAAGCTGGCAACTGGAAGTCAAAAGCGACGCACCGGCACGGATCCGCGTCCTGGTACGCCGCATGGCGGAGCTGGTGTCGCAACTGAAGCTCGGCGAGCGGGCCACGCTCACTTCGCTTGATCCGGAAGTGCTGAAGATCGCGCAGAAGGAGGCGCCGTCGCTGAACCGCGCCTATGTCGCCGAGCAGGCCGATCCGGAACCGGTGAAGACCGCACGGAAATACGGCTGCATCATGCTGGTCAGCAACTGGCGACTGGTGGACGAACCGCTGCTGGCGCGCGCGCGCCAGGCAGAGCTGCCGGTATCCGTGTGGACGGTGAACGATCTGGTGGTCGCCGAACGAC
Organism: Pseudomonadota bacterium; assembly: GCA_049323295.1. Classification (GTDB taxonomy): domain Bacteria; phylum Pseudomonadota; class Gammaproteobacteria; order Pseudomonadales; family JADFDG01; genus JADFDG01. The sequence continues at coordinate 67,856 of JBMOON010000026.1, read as the reverse complement.
TGGCCAACCTGGGCGTCGACAGCCTGATCACCGACTTCCCGACGGCCCTGCTCGCCCATTTCCGGATGCGCGACCGCCTGCACCCGCCGCCGGACTGAAACCGCTCACGACGCCGCTGCCACCGGTACCGACGACGATTCGCTGCGCTCGACCGGCAGATTGAGGAATTGTGCGATCTCCTCGCGCCGGGCAATGGCGTCGGTATAACCCAGCGCCATCAGTTCCCGGCAGAAGCCCTGCTCGAACAGCAGGTAGCTGACCGCCGTGCCGCCACCACGCTTGAGCGCGCCTGAACCCGACAGTAATGCCCGTATGTTGCGCGGCAGTTCGTGGGCGTGCCGCGCGGCGATCTCGTCCAGCGGCTGCGACGGAAAGATCTTCAGCAGTTCGACTTCGCGCAGCTCCATGCGATTGGCCCGCCGGACCTCCTCGGGCACGCTGCGCACCGTCCGGTTGATGCGCTCCAGCCGCTCAACGTCCGCCTCGAAGGCATCGACGAAGGCACTGTTGAGCACGTGGCCGATGATCTGGGCCGCGCTCGGGTAGACATCGCTGCTGATGCGGCGCGGCCCGCCGGCCGCGATGCCGCTCACGCCGATGACCAGGATCTTGCGGGCACCCAGGTGGAGCGCGGGGCTCAGCGGCGCCAGCTGCCGGATCGCACCGTCGCCGAAATATTCGCGGTTGATCTTGACCGCCGGAAAGAGAATGGGCAGCGCACTGGATGCGAGCAGGTGCTCGACCCGTATCTGGGTCGGCACCCCGATGCGCCGTACCCGGCGCCAGTCGGGAATGTCCGCGACCGTCTGGTAGAAGCTGACCGATTCGCCGCTGGAATAACCCGCCGCGGTAATGCTCAGCGCGTAGAGGTTGCCGGCTTCGAGCTGCCGCTGGATTTTCTTGAAATTGATCACCTGCTCAAGCAACTGCGCCAACGGCGAGTTGTCGAGCAGCGAATAGGACAAATGCGATTCGCCGCGCCGGATGCTGGCCATGAGCCAACGGAAAATCAGGCCGGCGAAGGACGACCAGTCGGTGCGGTAGACGCTTTCCGCCGTCAGATTGCCCCAGATGCGCTCCAGGCCGCGGACCCCGGTACGGAAATGCACCGCCTGACTGGCCAGGGCGCTGGCGTTGATCGCACCGGCCGAGGTACCGCAGATGATGTCGAACGGACACTTGATGTCTCGCGGCGAGATTTCCGCGATCGCCATCAGCACGCCGACCTGGTAGGCCGCACGGGCGCCACCCCCGGACAGGATGAGTCCGGTGCGACGCGGACCGTCCTCCATGCTCACCGTGCAGCCTCCCTGCTCATCGCCCCGCCTCCTCGATGCGCTGCATGCCGTTCAACGCCGCCATCCGGTAGGCCTCGGCCATGGTCGGATAGTTGAACGTGGTGTCGAGAAAATAACGCAGGCTGTTCGCCGCCCCGGTTTGCCGCATGATCGCCTGCCCGATGTGGATGATCTCCGAGGCCTGGTAACCGAAACAGTGTACGCCCAGCAGTTCCAGGGTTTCGCGATGGAACAGGATTTTCAGCATGCCGACCTGTTCGCCGGTGATCTGCGCCCGGGCCAGCGAACGGAAGAATGCCTGTCCGACCTCGTACGGAACCTGGGCCGCCGTGAGCTCCCGTTCGTTGCGGCCGACACAGGAAATGCCCGGAATGGTGTAGATGCCGGTCGGCACGTTGTCGACGAAACCTGCGGTTTCGCCCAGCAGGTCGGCCGCCGCACGCCGCCCCTGGTCATAGGCGGCACTGGCCAGGCTCGGCGGCCCGATGAGATCACCGACTGCGTACAGGTGCGGCAGTGCAGTGCGGTAACGCAGATCGACCGCCACATGGCCCCGCCCGCTGGGTTGTATGCCCAGTCCCTCGAGACCCAGCCCCTGCGCGTTGCCGGTCCGGCCGTTCGACCACAGCAAGGCATCGGCCTTGATCCGCTTGCCCGATTTGAGTTCCAGCGCCACGCCGTCGGCCGTCCCGGTCACCCGGGCATATTCCTCACCGTGGCGGATGGTCACGCCCTGCTCGCGCAAGTGATAGGAAAGCGCATCGGAAATTTCGGCATCGAGAAAGTCGAGCAGTTGCGGCCGGCTGTTCACCAGGTCGACCTGGATGCCGAGGGCGCAGAAGATCGATGCATATTCGCAACCGATCACGCCGGCACCGTAGATGACGACGTGCTGCGGTGTATGCCGCATGCCGAGGATGGTGTCGCTGTCGTAGATCCGCGGATGGGAAAAATCGATGTCGGCCGGGCGATAGGGCCGGGAGCCGGTGGCCAGCACGATATGCCTGGCCTGCAGTTCCTCGACCACCCCGTCACTGCCGACCGCCCGCACGGTATTCGGGCCGCTCAGGCTTGCCCGCCCGTTGAACAGGGCCACGCGCTCGCGCAACAGCAGGTCGGCCTTGCCCGTGGCCTGGGCCTCGATCACCTCGCCGGCCTTGGCCACGAGTTTCGGCCAGTTGACCGCCGGCGGCTCGCGCCACTGGCCGCGGAACAGGCTGTTGCGGTCGAACCGCACACGCTGACGTACGTAGTGACGCAACGCCTTCGAGGGAATGGTACCGACATGCGCGCAATGGCCGCCCAGACGGTCGCGCTCTTCGACCAGCGCCACACGCAGTCCGCGCCGCGCCGCGGTCAGCGCCGCCGCTTCGCCGCCGGGACCGGAACCGATGACGATCAGATCGAACTTCAGTTCGGAAGAACGCGTAACGGACACCGTGCACTCCTTGCCGGCGGCTGCGTCAGCTGCCGGCGCGCGGATCGTGATGCTGTACTTTGCCGGAGTCCGCCGGCGACTGCTTCCGGTCAGGCGCCGAAGCGGCGTCGCATTTGGCCGGATCACCGCCACAGACCTCGCAGGGACCGGTCAGGGCGCTCAGACCGCCGCAGGAACCCTGGATCGGCCGTCGGCCGGCCAGCACGCCGATCGCCATCGCCGCGAAGACGAACAGCATCAGCAGGATGGTGAGCAGGATGGTCGCCATGACGACAGCTCCGCGCTGGCCGGTTGCTCAGGGATCGCCGGCCAGATACGGCCGGAATGCCTCATTGTAACGCTCGACCGGCACACCGTTCGCCGTACGGACGATCATGAAGACCGGCAGTCGGCGTGCATCGGCCCATGCCATTCCCTGCTCCGGGCCCATCACCATCAGTGCCGTGGCGTAGCCGTCTGCCGCCAGCGCGTCCCCGGCAATCACGGTTACCGAGGTCAGCGCGTGCGATACCGGACGACCACTGCGCGGATCGAGGGTATGCGAATAACGCCTGCCATCGATTTCGACGTGGTCCCGGTAGTCGCCCGAAGTGGCGACACCGCCGGCGCCGACCGCAATCACCTGCGCCACGTCGCCGCGCGCAGCCACCGGCCGCTCGATTCCGATCTGCCACGGACTGCCGTCGGCCCGTCCGCCGGCAGCACGCAATTCGCCGCCGATCTCCACCAGATGATCGGGCAGGCCCCGATCCCGCAACCATGCCGCCAGCACATCGGCGGCGTATCCGGGGGCGACGGCATCGACATCCACGCCGATATCCGCCAGCCGGCGAATGCGGGTGCCATCGACGGACACCTCCAGCCGGGACTGTCCGATGCGCGCCCTCGCGGCGGCGATCTCGGCCGCTGCCGGCAGGGTTGCCCGCGGCTCGGCGGCCCCGAACCCCCACAACTCGACCAGCGGCCTCACGGTGAGATCGAAGGCGCCGCCGGAGTCGTCATGCAGGCGGCGGCCGAAAGCCAGCACCCGGCCCAGGTGCGGCGGCAGATCGATCCACTCGCCCACCGGCGCGCGGTTGAGCCGGGTCAGCGCCGTATGTTCGCGATAACCGCTCAGCTCAGCGTCGAGCAGTTGCAGTTGTGCTTCCAGTCCGGCCCGCAGCGCCGCGGCATCGAGATCCCGCGGACCGACAACACGTACGCTCCAGGTCGACCCCATCGTCCAGCCATCCAGCACATGCAGCACCGGTTGCCGCTCACGGTGCCAGAGCCCGGCCAGCACGATGCCGATCAACAGGAGGGCCGGCAGCAGCATGCGCAAACGCAAGGGGCCGGTCGCCCGGCCCCCTGCTCCGACGGTCGGTGCCGTCACCGGTCAGCCGCCGAAATCGTCGAGGAAAATGTGGCTGCGCTCGACACCAAGGTCGGTCAGCATCTTGATCACCGCGGCGTTCATCATCGGCGGCCCGCACATGTAGTACTCGCAGTCTTCCGGCGCCGGATGATTCTTCAGGTGGTTTTCCATCACGACGTTGTGAATGAAACCCTTCAATCCCGTCCAGTTGTCTTCCGGCTGCGGCTCGGACAACGCCAGATGCCAGGTGAAGTTGGGATTTTCCTTCGCCAGCTGGTCGTACTCCTCGGTATAAAACGCCTCGCGCAGCGAGCGAGCGCCGTACCAGAAACTGATCTTGCGGTCGCTCTTCAGTCGCTTGAGCTGGTCGAAGATGTGCGAGCGCATCGGCGCCATGCCGGCTCCGCCGCCGATGAAGACCATTTCATTCTTCGTGTCGCGGGCGAAAAACTCGCCGAAGGGCCCGTAAACAGTCACCTTGTCGCCGGGCTTAAGGCTGAACGCCCAGCTCGACATCTTGCCCGGCGGCAGACCCTGGGTTTTCGGTGGCGGCGTGGCAATGCGGATGTTGAACTTGAGGATCCCGTATTCCTCGGGATAGTTCGCCATGGAATACGCACGCACCACCATCTCGTCGGTCTTCGACGCCAGATTGAAGAAGCCGAAACGCTCCCAGTCACCGCGGTACTCGGGACCGATATCGAAGTCGCTGAACCGGACATCGTGCGGCGGGCACTCGAGCTGGACGAATCCGCCAGCGCGGAAGTTGACCACTTCCCCCGCCGGCAACTTGAGAACCAGCTCCTTGATGAAGGTCGCCACGTTGTCATTGGAAATGACTTCGCACTCCCAGCGCTTCACGCCGAGGAATTCGTGCGGCACTTCCAGCTTGAGATCGTGCTTGACCGCGATCTGGCAGCCGAGCCGCCAGCCCTCGCGGACCTGGCGCTTGTTGAGATGGTTGAGCTCGGTGGGAAGCACCTCGCCGCCGCCGGCCAGGACCCTGACCTTGCACTGGCCGCAGGAACCGCCGCCGCCGCAGGCCGAGGACAGGAAAATGCCATGGTCCGCCAGCTTGAAAAGCAGCTTGCCGCCAGCCGAGCAATCGATGGCTTTTTCCGCGTCGTCGTTGATGTCGATATGGATATTGCCCGCGCTTACCAGTTTCTCGCGCGCGAACAGGATGATCGCCACCAGCGACAGCACGATCGCGGTGAACATCGCCACGCCGACATAAATGGTGGTCATTTCGCCCATCGGTCTTTTTCCTCGCCGCTCAGAGCTGCACGCCGGCAAACGACATGAAGCCGAGCGACATCAGGCCAACGATCATGAAGGTGATGCCCAGCCCCTGCAGGCCGGCAGGAATATCGCTGTACTTCAGCTTCTCGCGCACCCCGGCCAGCAACACGATGGCCAGCGCCCAGCTGGCGCCGGACGCCACGCCGTAGACGGCACTCTCCGGCAGGTTGTAATCGCGCTGCTGCATGAAAAGCGATCCGCCCATGATCACGCAGTTCACGGTGATCAGCGGCAGGAAAATGCCCAGCGCGTGGTAAAGCTTCGGGAAGTATTTATCGAGCGTCATCTCGAGAATCTGCACGATCGCCGCAATCACGCCGATGAAGGTCAGAAAGGACAGGAAGGTCAGGTCGATTTCGCCCAGACCCGCCCACGACAGGGCACCCGGCGCGAGCAGGTTGTTGAGGATGAAGTTGTTGGCCGGGACCGTGATCGCCTGGACAACGATGACCGCGACGCCGAGACCGACAGCGGTTTCCATCTTCTTCGACAGCGCCAGGAACGAGCACATGCCGAGAAAGAACGCGAGCGCCATGTTCTCGATGAACATGGCGCGCATGAACAGGCTGAGGTAATGCTCCATGCCAGGCTCCTCAGTGCGCCGCGACGGATTTGGACTGCGGCATCATGACGAAATCCGGTTTTTCCTGCTGTTCCGGTTTCCAGGTACGCAGCGCCCAGATGCCGAAGGCGATCAGGAAAAAGGCCGACGGCGGCAACAGCAACAGGCCGTTCGGCTCGTACCAGCCACCGTCCTTGACCAGCGGAAGGATTTCGTAACCGAGCAGCTTGCCGGCGCCGAACAGCTCGCGGACGAATGCCAGCGCAATCAGCAGTGCGCTGTATCCCAGACCGTTGCCGATGCCATCGAGGAAACTGATACCCGGCGGATTCTTCATCGCAAAGGCTTCGGCGCGTCCCATGACGATACAGTTCGTGATGATGAGACCGACGAACACCGAGAGCTGCTTGCTGATGTCATAGGCGTAAGCCTTGAGCAGCTGGTCGACGACGATCACCAGCGACGAGATGATCACCATCTGGACGATCATGCGGATGCTCGATGGCGTGACGTTGCGGACCATCGAGATGAAAAGGTTCGAAAACCCGGTAACCAGTGTCAGGCCGATCGACATGGCGATGGCCGTCTCCAGCTTGCCGGTCACCGCCAGCGCCGAGCAGATGCCCAGCACCTGCAGCATGATCGGGTTGTTCCTGAAGATCGGATCCAGCAGGACCGATTTCGCCGTCTGGGTCTCAGCCATGTTCAGCCCCCCCGCTGTCCGAGATGCTTCAGGAACGGCCCGAAGCCGTGCTCACCGAGCCAGTAACGCATCAGGTCGGTCACGCCGTCGCTGGTGAGCGTGGCGCCGGCCAGGCCATCGACCCGATGCGCACGATCGACAGGATCTTCCGGATTGATGCCGCCCTTCCTGAGTGCGGCAGCCACCCGACCTTCGTCGTCATAGACCTGCTTGCCGGGCCACATCGCCTTCCACTTCGGATTGTCGATTTCCCCGCCGAGCCCGGGCGTTTCGCCGTGCTCGGTGAAAGTCAGGCCGACCACCGTGTTCAGGTCGCTGGCCAGCACCAGATAGCCGTACATCGTCGACCACAGACCGTAACCGGACACCGGCAGCACGATCTTCTCCAGTCGGCCGCCGTCATCCTTGATGAGATAGATCTTGGCGTAGTGCGGCTTTCGCTTCAGGGCGGCGATGTCTTCATCCGGCGGAATGGGACTGCTGCGGGCAGGATCGCGGGTCGCCGCGCGCTGGTCGTAGGCAATGATGTCGGGAATCCCCGCGGCTGCCGGGTCGGCAAACAGGCCGCTGCGCAGGTCGACCAGCCGGACCGCGATCCGCTGTCCGAACACGGCGCCGACGTCGATCCCGTCCCGGTAAAGACCGGCCGCCACCAGGATGTTGCGCTGGGTGTCCAGATTCCGGTTGGTTTCCTGTATCGGCCGCAAGAGCACGACCGCACTGGACACAAAAACCGCACAGACCAGGCATACCACCACGGCAACGGTAAACACCCGCGCCATCGACTCGTGTTTTTCAGCGGACATGGGAATCTCCCGCACCGTCGGCCGCGACCTGGCGGGCAACGCGCCGCCGGATGTTGGCCTGGATCACGAAGTAGTCGATGGTCGGAGCCATCAGGTTGGCAAACAGGATCGCCAGCATCATGCCTTCCGGATAGGCCGGGTTGACCACGCGGATCATCACCACCATGAAGCCGATCAGGCCGCCGAAAATCCACTTGCCGGCATTGGTCATGGCAGCCGACACCGGATCGGTCGCCATGAACACCAGGCCGAAGGCAAAACCGCCCAGCGTCAGGTGCCAGTACCAGGGCAGCGCGAACATCGGATTGGTGTCACTGCCGATCGCGTTGAACAGCAGCGTGGTGGCGAACATGCCGGCGAAGACGCCGGCCATGATCCGCCAGGAAGCCACCCGCGTCAGCAGCAGGAAAGCCGCACCGATCAGGATGGCGAGAGTCGACACCTCGCCGATGGATCCCGGCACGCTGCCGAAGAACGTATCCATCCAGCGGATGCCGTGCTGTTCGAGCGCGGCAACACTGCCAAGCGCCGGATCCGCCGCCTTGGCGATCGACAGTGCGGTGGCACCGGTGTAGTTGTCCACCGCCACCCATACGGCATCGCCGGACATGAAAGCCGGATAGGCAAAAAACAGGAATGCACGGCCGACCAGCGCGGGGTTGAGGAAATTTTTCCCGGTACCGCCAAAGACTTCCTTGCCGACCACGACGCCGAAACTGATGCCGAGGAAGACCAGCCACAGCGGAATCGTCGGCGGCAGCGTCAGCGAAAACAGGATGCCGGTAACGAAGAAGCCCTCGTTCACCTCATGTCCGCGTTTCCAGGCAAACATGAACTCCCAGACGAAACCGCCCAGATAGGTGACCAGCACGATCGGCAGGTAATACACCAGGCCGTGCAGGAAGTTCGACAGGAAACTCTGCGGATCAAACCCGGTCAGCGCCGCGACGGTGTCTGCACGCCAGCCGGGAATCGCCTCGTGGCCGCCGGCGGCGATGATGCTGTTGGCCTGGAAACCGGTGTTCCAGATACCGTAAAGCATGGCCGGCCAGGCACAGAACCAGACCGTCATCATGATGCGCTTGAGATCGACGGCATCGCGCACATGCGAACCGGCATGCGTGACGCTCGACGGGCTGTAGAGCATGGTGTCGAACATTTCGTAGAGCGTGTAGAACCGCTCGTACCTGCCGCCCTTGTGGAAATGCGGGGCGATCTTCTCGTCGATGTACTGGCGCAGACCCATGCTCAGCCCTCGGTCTCGATGCGGTTGAGCACGTCGCGCAGGATCGGCCCGTACTCGTACTTGCCGGGGCACACATAGGTGCACAGGGCGAGATCCTCCTCGCCGAGCTCCAGCGCCCCCAGGGCAACCGCGCGGTCGGTGTCCCCGACGATCAGGTAGCGCAGCAGCCAGGTCGGCAGGATGTCCAGCGGCATGACCTCTTCGTAGGTGCCGATCGGCACCATCGCCCGCGGACTGCCGTTGGTGGTGGTGGTCAGCGGAAAGCGGAAGGCGCGGCGGAGACTGCCCAGCACCAGTCCGGTAGCGCTGTGCATGTCGTACCCGGGCCGGACATAGCGGAACAACGTGCGCTCACGTCCCTCGCGCAGCACGGTCAACTGCAGGGCGTAACGCGTCAGGTAGTCGACGGTGCCGGCGCAGATCGTCCCGTGCAGCACGGAGCCGGAAATCACCCGGTTTTCGCCGTCATGCAGTTCGCCACGCACCAGATCCGCAGCCGAGGCGCCCAGCACGGTACGCAGCAGGCGCGGCTGCCTGACCTGCGGACCCGCCAGCGCAATGACCCTGGACGGATCCAGCCGGCCGGTGAGGAACAGATGGCCGATTGCCAGCATGTCCTGGTAATTGAGATGCCACACCGTCTTGTTCGGCCCCACCGGGTCGAGGAAGTGGATGTGCGTGCCGACCAGCCCTGCGGGATGCGGGCCGGAAAAGACCCGCTCGGAAACCTGCGGCACGCCGCTGATGTGGTGGTGATGACGGCCGTTGCGCCGGCAAACGAAAACCGGGCCGTCGGTCAGGCGGGTGAGCACCTCGACGCCGGCGCGGAACGCCTCGTCACGACCGGCCACGACCACTGCCGGGTCGGCAGCCAGCGGATTGGTGTCCATGGCATTGACGAAGATCGAATGCGGAACCGTTTCCGGAGCCGGCACCTTGTCGTAGGGCCGGGTCCGCAGTGCCGTCCACAGCCCCGAAGCCAGCAGGTTGGCGATGACCTCTTCGCGGGGCAGCGTCGGGAGGGCATGGGCCGGAAAGGCGCGGAAGACCTCTTCCGCATCACCGTCCACCTCGATTTCCAGGGAAATGAAGGCGCGTCGTTCGCCGCGATTGACGGCCACCACGGTACCTGCGGCCGGCGCGGTGTACCTCACCCGCTCGTTTTTCTTGTCGGTGAACAGCGCCTGACCGCGCTTGACGCGATCGCCTTCACGGACCAGCAGGGTGGGCTTCATGCCCGGATAGTCGGCGCCGATCAGGGCAACCCGGGAAGGTCGCGGCGCGTCATGGATGCGCTGTTCGGGCTCGCCGGCCAGGGGCAGGTCGAGGCCGCGCTTGATCTGGATCATGCAGGCTCCTGAAAAGCCGTTCCGGTCTGGCGCCGGTTCCGGGTATGACCCCGGGGCACGGCGGCCCCGGGGCGTCCCGATTATAGATACATAAACACAGGATCAGGCGAGTGACTTACTCCTTCGGGAGCTGGGGATACTCCACGCCCGTGATGTGCTGCACAACACGGATCACCTGGCAGCTGTAGCCGAACTCGTTGTCGTACCAGACATAGAGCACGACGTGCTTGCCGTCGACGATGGTCGCCTCGGCGTCGATCACGCAGGCATGGCGCGAACCGACGAAGTCGGTCGACACCGCATCCGGCGAGCTGATGAAGTCGATCTGCCGCTGCAGCGGGGAATGCAGCGAGACGTTGCGCAGGTACTCGGTCAGCTCGTCGCGCGAGGTTTCCCGCTTCAGCGTCAGGTTCAGGATCGCCATCGACACGTTCGGGGTCGGGACCCGGATCGAGTTGCCGGTGATCTTGCCCTTCAGCTCCGGCAGCGCCTTGGCGACGGCCGAGGCGGCACCGGTCTCGGTGATGACCATGTTGAGCGGCGCCGCACGGCCGCGGCGGTTGCCCTTGTGGTAGTTGTCGAGCAGGTTCTGGTCGTTGGTGTACGAGTGCACCGTCTCGACGTGGCCGTGCTCCAGGCCGAACTTGTCGTTGATCGCCTTCAGCGGCGGCACGATGGCGTTGGTGGTGCAGCTGGCACAGGAGATCACGGTATCGCTGTCGGCCAGCGTGCCGTGGTTGACGCCGTGCACGATGTTCTTCACGTCGCCCTTGCCCGGCGCGGTGAGGATCACCTTCGCGATGCCCGGGCGCAGGTGCTTGCCCAGGCCGTCGCGGTCGCGCCACTTGCCGGTGTTGTCGATCAGGATGGCGTTGCTGATGCCGTACTGCGTGTAGTCGACGGTGGTGGGATCATTCGAGTAGATGATCTTCACCTCGTTGCCGTTGGCGATCAGCAGCTCGTTTTCCTCGTCGACCGAGATCGTGCCGTTGAACTGACCGTGCACCGAATCGCGACGCAGCAGCGAGGCGCGCTTGGCCAGATCGTTGTCGCCGCCCTTGCGGATGACGACGGCACGCAGGCGCAGGCCGTTGCCGGAGCCGGTCTTCTCGATCAGCAGGCGGGCCAGCAGACGGCCGATGCGGCCGAATCCGTAAAGCACCACGTCCCGCGGGCCGTTGGTCTGCACCTTGTTGCTGCCGACCACGCCGGCCACCGCCTTGCGCACGAAATCCTCGAGCGACAGACCGTGCGCATCCTTGCGGTACTCCACCGCCAGCTTGCCGATGTCGATGCGCGACGGACCCAGATCCAGCGGCATCAGGGCCTTGAGGATCGGGTAGCTGTCGACCACGGACAGCTCGGCATTTTCGATCTGGCGCACGAAACGGTGCGTCTTGAGGATGGTGATGACCGACTTGTTGACCAGCGACCGGCTGTAGACCTGGATGGTGACGTCACGCTGGCGGTAGAGCTGCCCGATCATCGGGATCATCGCTTCGGCGATCTCTTCGCGGTTCTTCCAGCGGCTGAAATGGTCGTCGGCCTGGCTCACGGTGCGCATCCTCGGAGTCGGGGAATTTGGGAAGGACCCGGGTCTTCCGGGCGCGCGAATTCTAGGCGCCGGGCCGGCCAATGGCCAGAAAGGGAATACCCCCATTCAGTCGGCTTATGTCAGGCGGCGACCGCCCGGCACCCCGGATCCGCACTCCTGTCGGCTGGCACGGACGGCCCTTGCCCGGCTAAGACGTTATTCCTAGCCTCTGCTTCCCGATCCCTGCGAAGGGCCAGGGTGGCACCGGACCGGTGCCAGGACCACACTGAAGGCTCGGCACCAGGAGCGGTGCCGGGCGACAGGGCAAGGGAACTCCGCACGACAGGTGCGGCACCACAGGAACGTGGAGAGTCAGCATGGAACCGGCACGCCTTCCGGGCAGCGCGCCCGTACCGCACCCGCGCGTCTTCCAGCTCGGGCTGGAACAGTACGACGCCTTCATCCTCGAAAACCTCTTTTTCCTGCATCCCGGGCTGGCGGAAACTTTTGCCTGGGGTCGCCCCGATCCGGACGGCCACGTCGACATCGTGTTCGTCGACGGCGACAGCAGCGACTCGCTGAATGCCCTGGTGGACCTGCGGCGACGCCAGCCGGACGTGATGCCGATCTTCCTCACCCGGCGGGTTTCGACGACGGCACAGAACTGCCTGCGCAAGCCGCTGGCCGGCGCCGATGTGGTACGGGTGATCAGTGCCGTCAGCCACCTGCCGGTCGCCGCGCGGCCGGCACGTGCCGCACTGCCGACCCCGCCCGTCACCGTGCGCATCCTCATTGCCGACCAGGATCTGGCCGAGCTGCGGCTGCTGCACCGCACGCTGGGCGAACTGGTTGATCACTCGCTCGGCATCGCCATCGAACTGGCCACCAGCGGCCACGAAGCAATCGCGCAGGCAACGCAGGGCAATTACGACCTGGTCCTGCTCGACGCGGCACTCAACGAACCGGACGGTTATGCCACCTGCCGGCTGATCCGCAAGAACAGCGACGTGCGGATCGCCATGCTGCTGAAGCAACCGACCCCGGAAGACCATCTCGCGGCCCACCAGGCCGGCTGCCAGCACTGTCTGGCCAAGCCCGCCAACGACAAGGACCTGCGCGCGATCGTGCGGCTGGCGGCGCTCAGGAAGATGGTCGCCGCGCCGACAACGACGGCGCACAAATCCTCCGCGTAACGGAGCCCGGACCGGCGTCAGAGCAGCGTTGTCACCCGCCGCCGGAGTTCCGGCAACACCCGGGCACCGGCCAACCGCATACGCTGGCCGGTGCCCGGTCTTTCGCACGCGATTATCAGGCCGCCTTATAACGAGGTCTCGCACGCACGGCGCAGGCGCGCGATCTGATCATCCACCGATAACATGCCATCAGTAATGGCCCGGGCCGCAAGCGTATCGGCAGCCTCAGACTCAACCATCAGGCCCTCCAACTGGAACTGGAACAGCCCTTCCAGCAGGTCCCAGGAACCGACCATGCCCGGCGCAGACTGCCAGCCGTAGCGGGCGTTCGGATTGCGGTGTTGGGCATTGCCCGGATTACCCGGACTGGTACCCGGCCCGTCGTTCTGGTTGTCGCCATGACCCGGCGGCGGCGCATCCTGTCCGTTGCCGACGCCTTCATTGCCCTGCCCGCCTCCCTTCACCGCCCCGGTAACGGTCAACACGAACTGGTCGGTGGCGATGGCGCCGTACAGGTCGGTCGCCGCCACGTTCAGCGCGATGACTTCCGCGGTGACCGGGGCCGTTCCGGAGAACGTGCCGGTCGCCGCGTCGAATACCAGCCAGGCCGGCAACGCGGAGCCATCCGCCAGCGTCGCCGACAAGGCCAGCACGTCGTTGTTGTCGACATCCGTGAACGTCCCGGCCGGCACGGCGAACGTGAAGGCGGTACCGCCCGCGACGCCTTGGTCGGCCACAGGCGCGACGAGGATCGGGGCGTCGTTGGCGCCGATGATCTCGACGCTCACCGTGGCCGTGGAGGTCGTGCCGGCAACATCCGACACGGTATAGCCGAAGGTGTCGACGATGACCTCGCCCTCAGTCAGCGCATTGAATTGCGCGCCGGCATCGTACTGGACCAGGCCATCCGTCACTACAACGGAAATGCCCTGTGCGGACACGCCATCTACCGCAACAACGGTCACGGTATCGCCAGCGTCCGCGTCGGAATCGTTAAGCAGGAGATAACCAAAGCTCACCGCAAACGACGCGGAGTCTTCGCCAACAACAACCTGATCGGCGACAGCCAGCGGGACGTCGTTGGTGCCGGTTACATCGATCGTCAGCGTCTGCTCGCGGTGGCATTCGCCGAAGGTCGTTCCGTAATAGGCCAGGTAGGCGAAAACGTCGTGTTGCAACTCTCCGGCACGTAGCGACTGCACCGCGCCCGCATCGTTCGCCAGCGTGTAGACCCAGGAGCCATCCTGTGCCAGATCCAGGGTTCCGTACTGGCCGACATACACACCCGCATTCTGCACCGACAGCGCGACGGTACTGGTCGTAGACGTGGTTCCGGAAGTGGTTGTGGTCGTTCCACCGGAATACGGGCCCGTCGGATCGCCCGGCATCGGCGGAGGCGGTGGCGGCAACGGGTCAGTGGGCGGCGGATACACCAGGGTATCGTTGGCCAACACGTTGCCGGAGACCGTCAGGATCGCGTCTTCGCCAACAGCAGCAACATCGGACTGGAGGACTGCCGTCGGCAGAGCAAGAAACTCCGTAATCACCGCAGTCGAAATGCGGTGGCCATCCGAAAACTCGAGCCACTCGATCGGGAAGCCAAGACTGGAACTCGATGAGAACGTGTTGATCCGGATGAAGTCAGCCGTACACCCCACGCTGATGCCTATGCCATCAGCAAATTTCACGAAGTACAGATCCTGCTCGGCAATGTTCTGCCCGAACCGGACGGTGTCCTCCGAGGTCGACGACGAATAGAAAAGCTCGGAAGCAATGACATCCTGACCGTCGCCGGCATTGAACAGGTAGACATCGGACCCATCGCCGCCGGACAGCACATCGTTGCCCTTGCCACCAGACAGGAAGTTGCCCTGTGCAGTCCCGGTAATACGGTTGGCCTCGTCGTTGCCCAGGCCGATGACTGCGGCTCCGGACAACACGAGATCCTCCACCGCAGGCGCTGCCGCCAGGTTGAAGTTGACGGAGGAATAGACCGTATCGACACCCTCGCCGGCCGATTCGACGATCACATCGGCGATGTCGTCCACCCAGTAGGCATCGTTTCCGTTCCCGCCATACAGCACATCGCTGCCAGCGCCGCCGAGCATCTGGTCGTTGCCGTCGCCTCCGTAAAGGAGGTCATCGCCGACACCACCCTCAAGCCGGTCATTCCCGGCATCGCCGTACAGCGTGTCGTTGCCGGTGCCTGCCAGGAGCTGGTCATTGCCGTCACCGCCGCTCAACACGTCGCCGCCCGATCCGCCATCGAGAAGATCGTTGCCAGCGCCCCCGTAGAGCACATCGTTGCCGTCATTGCCGTAAATGGTGTCGTCCCCGTTGAGGCCGGACAGGGTATTGCTGGCGGCATTGCCGGTGATGACGTTTCCGAGTGCGTTACCGGTTCCGTCAATGGCCTCCGTCCCGGTCAGGGTAAGGTCTTCGATATAGCTGCCCGGAAGCAGCGTATAGGTCGCCGAGGACAGGACGAGATCGCGCACCACCCCGGAGTAATACCAATCACCGGCATTGTCGTTCTCGAAAACCACATCTCCCGCGTTGTCGACGATATAGGTGTCTCGCCCATAGCCGGCATTCATGTAGTCGGCGCCAGTTCCGCCATCCACGTAATCATGGCCACCCAGACCCGGATCGGTGAGGGTGTCATTGCCGGCGCCGCCATACAGGTTATTGCTGACACTGTTGCCGCGGATCTCGTTGTCCAGCGAATTTCCGTAACCGTTAAAAACATGTCCGGAACTCAGCATGAGGTTATCAACGTGATCCGGCAGGAAATATGAGGAGGACGCGGCCTCATGCGCGTAGATGGTATCTATGCCCTCGCCGTCGTACTCCACGACGAAGGTGTTCGACCCCGTGACATGGTACGAATCATTGCCCGTGCCACCGTACATGTACTCGGTCAGGGCGTTGCGATAGTAGAGACCACCTTCGCCGTAGCGATTCGACTCAAAGACATCGTCACCGCCATAGCCATACAGAATATCCAGCGTGCCATTGCCGCCAATCAGAAAGTTGGCGGCGTCGTTGCCGACGATGACATTGCTCGTATTCGAACCGGTGCCGTTGATCACCTGGTCGCCTTGCAGCACCAGCGTCTCCACGTTCGCGGACAAGGTATACGTTGCCGTGGAATAGACGGTGTCGGCCCCGGCATTCAACTGCTCGACGATCACGTCAGTTGACGCATCGACAATATAGGTATCGTCTCCGAGGCCACCCTCCAGGCGATCAGCCCCGGCCCCGCCGTCAAGCACGTCGTTGCCGGCTGCGCCGAGGAGAACGTCGTTGCCACCCAGCCCGGAGAGCTGGTTGCCGGAGGCCGTGCCGCTAATCGTGTTGTTGAGCTCGTTGCCGGTTCCGGCCAGGGCCCCGCCCGACAGCGCGAGGTTCTCCACGTTGCTGCCCAACGTGAAATCGGCCGAAGCGACGACCGTATCAACGCCGCCATCCACGGCTTCGACGATCTGGTCCGCGGCCGCATCAACCCGATAGGTATCGTTGCCGGCGCCGCCCACCAGGATGTCCGAACCCGCGTTGCCGTCGAGCACATCGTTTCCGGCATCACCGGACAGGTAATCGCCCCCTTCACCGCCGCCGAGCGTGTCGTTACCGTCGCCACCGAGAATGACGTCGGCGCCAGCGCCACCGTCAATCGCATCACCTCCAGCCATGCCGGAAATGAAGTCAGCCGACGCACTACCGGTAATCCGGTCACCCAGCTCCGTGCCGGCGATATACCCTTCGCCGCCGATATCGAAACCCTGCATGAGCAGCAGGTCGGCGACACTGATGGCGGTATAGCCGCCGGTGGCGTTGGCGAAGGCGATGGTTTCGATCGGCGAGCTGCTGATGTCCGACGGGTTGAAACCCTCGATATGGATCGCGCTGCTACTACCGCCGGCAAACGTGATTTTCAGCGAGCCGACACCGAAGCGGATGTCGGATGGTGAAACCCCGCTCAGTGCCAGCGTATCCGCACCGCCGGCGTCGACGATGTGGTCCACGCCTTCGTTGGCGGCGATGTAGTACACGTCGTCGCCGAGGCCGCCGTCGAGGGTGTCGTCGCCGGTGCCGCCCTGGATCAGGTCGTTACCATCGCCGGCGGCGATGACGTCGTTGCCCTCGTTGCCGTACAGGACGTCGTTGCCGGCACCGCCGATGAGCGTATCGGCGCCCTCCATGCCGTAGATCTCGTCGTCGTCATCGCCGCCGTCGAGAATGTCGTCGCCGCCGTAGCCGACGAGATAGTCGTTACCGGCCTCGCCGTAAAGTTCGTCGGCGCCCTGTGCTTCCAGCGCCACATCGGCGGCATCACCGTGCAGCGTGTCGTTGCCGATGCCGCCATAAATGACATCCGCGCCGTCTTCTCCGGCCACGGAGTCCGCGCCATCACCGCCATGGACGACATCGTTTCCGCCACCGGAAAACACATTATCGTCGTCGGCTCCGGCGTCGATGTAATCGTCGCCGTGCAAGGAAACGCCAAGTTGTGCAACAGCAGCGTCTCCGCGAATAAAATCGCTGCCAGCACCGCCGTAAATGGTGTCGTTACCGGCGCTGCCGGTCAGCTGGTCGGCACCGGCGCCGCCGAGAATTTCGTCGTCGCCGCCCTGGCCATTGATCACGTCGTTGCCAGTGCCGCCGTCAAGGTAATCGGCATCGCCGTCGGTGAGGCTGATCGCCACCGCATCCGGCGCCAGCACGCTGTCATGGTCGCCGTAAAGCGTGTCGTTGCCATCGCCGCCGAACAGGCGGTCTTCGCCCGCGCCGCCTTCGAGGTGATCGTCACCAGCGCCGCCAGCGACGTAGTCGCGGCCATTGCCGCCGATCACCCGGTCGATGCCGTCACCACCGTCGAGGGCGTCGTTACCGCCGTAGCCGAGCAACTGGTCGTTGCCGGCCTCACCGTACAGGGTGTCGTTGCCCTGGTATTCCGGGGCGCTGTCGGCGTAATCGCCGAACAGCAGGTCGTTGTCCTCGCCACCGAGCAGCCAGTCGTCGCCGACGCCGCCTTCGAGCTGGTCGTCGCCGCCTTCGCCGTCGAGGTAATCGTTGTCGGAGGCGAAGCGGGTGTCGTATTGCGTCGAGGTGACCGTTATCTCGTTGCCGTCGGGATCCACCTGCGGGAATTCGAGCAGGCTGCCCCCTTTCAGCCGGTCATTGCCGGCGCCGCCGAACAGTGCGTCATCGCCACCGCCGCCGGAGAGCCGGTCGTTGCCGGCGCCGCCATCCAGGAAATCGTTGGCGTCGGCGGCCAGCGCCAGGACGACCGAGCCGCCGAGCGCAACCACGGTGTACTCGGTGTCGCCCAGCAACAGGTCGTCGTCATCCCCGCCAAGCAGCAGATCGGCATCGCGGCCCCCATAGAGGAAATCGTTGCCGGTGCCGCCGTGCAGTACATCGGCGCCCTCCTCGCCGCTGAGCAGGTCGTCGCCGGAACCGCCGTAGAGGCGATCCGTGCCACCGCGGTTGGCATTGAGGATGTCGCCCAGCATGACATCGTTGCCGCCGCCACCGGCCAGCAGGTCATTGCCATCGCCGCCGGCGATCTGCTCGCCATCGCCGTTACCGAACACCTTGTCGTTGCCGCCACCGCCGTGCAGGTCGACATCGCCGGCGTCGAGCCGGTAGGGCGTCGCGTAGCGCGTCTCGGCCTGCGTTTCCAGTTGCGCCAGGAGTTGCGTTTCATCCATCGCGTCGTCGGCGTAGATCAGGTCGTCGCCGCCCATGCCGTACAGGTTGTACGTGCCGCCGGTGGTGGACTTGTGGCCCTCGATCAGGTCGTTGGTCACACCGCCCTGCAACACAGTGGTTGCGGCGTTGCCTTCAAGGTGGACGCCGTCGATCTCGCCTTCGACGTTGGCGTTGATGGTGAGCATCAGGCCGGTAGAAACATCAGAAGCACCATCGGTGCCAGGCAAGGTGGCGGTGAACTGGATGGATTCGTTCGCGTCGACATCGCCCTGCTGGAGCAGGCCGAAGGTGACCATGCTCTGGCCGGCGGGAATGGTGATGGTGACGGTGCCGCCGGCGAAGGGGATGGTGTCGTCGCCGGTAACCACGGCCAGGCCGGTGGCGCCAGTGGCAGCCAAGGTAACTGTACGGTCGATTTCGGAGACCGCATTGAAGGCCAACGTAAATGGGCTTGCGCCGCCCTCAGTGATGGCAGCGCCCGGATTTTCGACATCGCCAAAGGTCACATCCGCATACGGATTACTGGTCACCACGCCAGAAACTACTGACATCTTGGGTTTTTCGACAAAGGTTAGACCGAACTCCCCATCTTTTTCGGCATAGAGCTTGTAATTGCTAACGACAATCCGGTCGGCGCCGCTGAAGCCATCCGTATAGATTGTCAACGTTCCATAACGAGTCATGTATTCAGGATCGTCTGATGACGCGAACTCGTACAAGACGTCATTTTCGGCGTCATACCAGATGGGATGAGCGCCACCGGGATTGAAGGCCAGAACACCGCCGGAAAGTTGCACGCCATCCAATACCAGAACGCCGGCACCATCTGAATCGATTATCCGATCGACCCCATCTCCTCGGGTAAATACGTAGGTGTCTTCACCGACGCCGCCGTACAGCAGATCATCGCTACCGCCACCATTCAGCGTGTCGTTACCGTCAAGCCCAAAGAGCACGTCCGCGCCTGCGTTGCCTGCCAGATAATCACCGGCGCCTTCTCTGGAGCCAATGAGAATGTCGCCGGCTTCAGCACCGGAAATGGAGACAACACCACTACCGGCTGCGACCTGCCATGTCGTCCTGCCCTCGAAGAGGCTCTTCGCATCTGGCGGCAAGAGATAATCGGGGAACTGATCTTGCAGATAATGTAGGAGATCGCCGGGATTGCCCTTATTCGGGCTCAGCGCCTTGACGTCTTGCCAAACACCCTGGGCAATCGTGGAAATATCAAAGGAGATGACGTCGCCGGATGGCGAGAGCGAGATGAAATCAGCAGCCGGATTCCCGGTCTGCTCGAAGTGGTACTGCATGGTCAGCCCGATCAGACCATTTACCATTTCAGGAGCAAGATCGATGTTTCCGCTGATGCTGGACAACTGCAAAATGTCGGCCGCAAGGCGATCCAGCGGCCCGCTTGCCGACTGACTGCCATATGCCGTGGCACCGAGTTGCGATTTAACCATTAGCGCCAAGAATGTTTGACCATCTTTCTTATCGTTGGTTGGGTAATATTTTCCATCAAACACAACGCTCAGGAATTCTGGCGTGGCATTGCATGCCTGAACAAATTCCCGCGAAAGCAGACAGGCAGCATGTAGGGCCATGCTGTGCAAGGTCATCCCGCCGATCTCTTGATCTCCGACTTCAAGCCAGTTGGTTTTATTCTCCAGAACTATTTGGCGGGAAAGAAAATCAACCGGCCCCTCATTGGAGAGGAACTCGCCTCTGACGATGTGTGCCTCTACGTTTTCCTGGCGGGCCCGATACAATGTTGTATCCAGGGGATATCCACCGCCGATAAATTCATCCAGTCGATCTTTTGCATAGGTCAGAGTGTCGTAACCGGGATCGCTCGACCGCATGCCCTCCAAAGCGGCAATCAATTTTCCAGAGATGGTCTCTAGCGTCACCGGACTGAATACGGTTACCTCGAATGGCGCCGGAGCAAACACTGTCGCGTCCGCATCCAGCAATATGGCCATGATGGCCGCCAATCCTCCACCAAGCGAGTGGCCGGTAAACGAGATGCTGCCGACAGGCGCATTGGTGGTCTTGGCCACGTCGATGAAGAGATCGACCGCACCATAAACCTGAGGAATTCCGATTCCCAGGCCAAGCAACACATCTGCAGCCACGTCTTGAACGCCCGATGGAAATCCGAGCTCCGTTCCGCGATACGCAATGACAACCTCACCGACGCCCGACTCGTAGACGCTGGCGCCAAAGCCAAAGAAACTGTTAACGTCCCGGCCGCCTATGCCCTCACCAATGCTGGACAACGCAGCGATTCTTGACCAACCCGCTGGATCCGGAATCCGATTCGCATCTTCCGGGTTATACGAACCAAATGAAAACGTTGCATAAATCGCCGCATCAATAGTCATAACATCTTCCCTATCGAATTATTTCCACGACCCACAACGCTTAGCCGCGATCCCATCCACCACCACAGCGCGATGGAATAGACCGCTATAGCTAGCCCTATTTTTTTCCAGCCAGCGATCTTTTGCCGCTATGGACAGGTCCGCCTTACTGTCCGGCTTGTAATAGTGCAGATTTCTAGTATTTATCATCGGCCCCGGCGGGTGGTCGCTGTAACGCCATGACCCGTTTTCGTAAATGCTGTACACGTAATACGTGTAGCCCCCATCGGCGCTAATGTCCTTGCGGCAATACCCGCTACTTGTATGAGAAACCACCACGGGGAGTCCCATGGAAATATCCAGCAGCATGGGAACCTCCGCGTAAGGAATTGACTTCCATGTAATGGCTATATCCTGATATTCAAACGCGATTTCTGCTTTTTCAAAAATGCACGGCATCCAGCACCCCGTCGCCAGCTCACCGCCGCTGACATACTTTTCGGTTCGCTTTATGGTGATGATGCTGCCATCACCCAGCCGCACATCTTCTTTCCAGCGATGCGTTCCACAGCCCAGCAGCTGGACTGCCAGCAGACCAAGAAGTGCCAATTTCACCAGATCTCGGGTATTCATGAGTAATCGCATCTCCCCCGGTTAGATTCGTCCAAGGCGCATGGCGGCAAGACCGCGCCAACTTGCCAAACAATATTTTAAAAAACTGACCACCCTACTCCCTGCCCGCTTCCCCCAACACCCCACTCACCGGATCCACCAAATACTCAAACGGCGTCCTCGTCCCCACATCGATTTCCGCTGTCACGGTCATGCCCGCTGCAAGCGCCTGCCCGTCGATTTCACCGTCACCCACCGGTTTAACTGAAATCACCGCCTTATAGGTGGGTAATACATTGCGGGCCGGCGCATCGCCGGACATCGCGTCCTCGCTGGCCGCATCCGGGCTGATCTTTTCCACCGTCCCACCCAGCATCCCGTAACGCTGAAAACGGTACGCATGCACCTTGACCTGCGCCGGCATCCCCGCCTTCAGGCGGCCGATGTCCTCGTTGCGCACCTTCACCTCGGCCAGCAACTGTTCCTTGTCCGGCACCAGCGACAGCATTACCGTGCCCGGCGACACCACGGTGCCCGGCGTGTGCGTGGCCAGGTCATTGACGATGCCGGCCTGCGGCGCTTTCAGTTCCAGCGATTGATTGCGGTGCTTCTGCTTGGCGAGATCCTGTTCCAGTTGCCGCGCTTCGCCGGCCAGCCGCACCCGGTCCTGTTCCAGTTCCGCGCGGTAACCGGACGACACGTTGGCGTAGCGCCTGGCCGCCTGCCGCTCGGCTGCTTCCAGGCCGAGTACGCGCGCACGCTGGGCTTGTAAGTCGCGCTCCGCCTCGATGGTTTCGCGTTGCTTGGCGTTGTAATCGAGCTCACTCACGTAACCCTTGCCGCGCAAGCCCTCGTAGGCGGCGAGCTCCTTGCGGAAAACCGGGACCAGTTGCTCCAGCTTGCCGACTTCCTCGCGGGCAGCCGTCAGTTCATTGCGGGTACGGTCGAGCTCGGCCTGTGCCACGCCGGCGCTGTCGCCATGCGCGTTGCGGTTGGCGAGATAACCCGCCTGCACTTCCCGGAACAGCGCGGGGTCATCGCCGGCGCGGCGGGTGAAGGCGCGGCCGGTCAGTTCGGCATCGATGCGGCGCAATTCCATCTGCTTGAGCGCCAGCGATTCGCTGATGGCGCGGGTGTCGGCAACGCTCAGGGTGCCGTCCATGCGCATGAGCACCTGCCCTTCCTGTACGTGGTCACCTTCCTTCACCAGGATCTCGCGCACCACGCCGGCCTCGGCCGGCTGCACGATCTTCACGTAGGTTTCCGGCACCAGCCGGCCCTCGGTGACAACGACGATGTCCAGCCGGCCGAGGAACGACCAGAGCAACAACACCGCCATCAACGCCATGACGATGCGCGAGACGGTCATCACCGCCCGCGGCGGCGGCTCGTCGGCGATGCGGTCGAGGGTGGGGAGGAAGTGGTAGTCGGTGGTCATGGGTGATGGCTGTCGCGCGTGGCAGCGGGGGCTGCGGCTGGGGCGGTCGCGGCTGAAGCCGCTCCTACAAGGGCCGGCGTGCCGATGCGGATAACGCCATCCACCTGCAGCGACTTCGGCAACTGGTGGGTGATGAACAGGATGGTGACCTTGCGATCCACCTGGCTGCGCAACTGGTTCAGCGTGCGGCAGAAGTGTTCGGCGGTCTGCTCGTCGAGATTGCTTACCGCCTCGTCGAGGATCAGCACCTGCGGCTTGCGCAGCAGCGCCCGGGCAATCGCCAGCCGCTGGCGCTGGCCGCCGGAAAGGCCCGCGCCCCGCTCGCCCAGCTCGGTCTGGTAGCCCTTGGGCAACCTTTCGATGGCGTCGTGGATTTCCGCCGTGCGGCAGGCAGCGGTGACTTCCTCGAAGGTCGCGTGCGGGTTGGCCATCACCAGGTTCTCCAGCACGGTGCCGGAGAACAACGTCGTTTCCTGCGGCACCACGCCGAACGCGGAGCGCAGTTCGTTGGCCGCGAGGTGGCGCACGTCACGGCCATCAATGCGCAGCGTTCCCTCGACCGGCTGCAGGAAACCCAGCAGCAACTTGGCCAGCGTGCTCTTGCCGGAACCGCTGGGCCCCATCACCGCGAAGACGCTGCCGGCGGGAACGCGTAGCGAGAAGTGCCGGTACAGGTACGGGCGGTCGTCGCCGTAGCGGAAACCCAGGTCGGCGAACTCGATTTCGCCTTTCGCCACCGCCTCGCGCGCGGGCACGAGGGTGTAGGGCTCGGCGGGCGCGTTCATCAGGTCGGCCAGTCGCTCGACGGAAATCTTCGCCTGCTGGAATTGCTGCCACAGCCCGACCAGACCCATCAGCGGCTGGGAAAGGCGGCTGGCAAACATCTGGAACGCCACCAGCATGCCGATGGTGAGCGTGGTGCCGGTCATCACGATCCACGCGCCCATGACCAGCACCAGCAAGGTCATCAACTGCTGCAGCGTGTTGGTGATGACGCTGTAGGTATTGCCCAGCTGGCGGGTGGCACGCGTGGCCTCGAGGTACTCGCCGAAGTAATCGCGGTAGCGGTCGCGCAGTTGCGGCTCCAGTTGCAGCGACTTCACCGTTTCCATGCCCGCCACGTACTCGGTGACGAAGGCCTGGTTGCGCGCGCCGACGAGGAACTGGCGGTTGAGCAACTTCTGGAACAGCGGCGCGATGACCAGGCTGGCTACCACCACCGCGCCCAGCACCGCCAGCACGATCAGGGTCAGCGTGACGCTGTACCAGAACATCATGGCGATGAAGATGACGAGGAACGGCAGGTCCAGCAGCAGCGTGACGATGGTGCCGGCGAGGAACTCGCGGATGGTTTCCACGGCGTGCAACCGCGCGGAGATGACGCCGGTCGGCCGGTATTCGAAGTAGCGCAGCGGCAGGCGGAACAGGTGTTCGAACACGCTGGTGCCCAGCACCGCGTCCACCCGGTTACCCACCAGCAGCAACAAGTGCTGCCGCATCCAGGTAAGCAACGCACCGAAGGCCATGAACACGAACAGCGCGACGCCGATCACCACCAGCGTGGAAACGGTCTGGTGGACGATGACCTTGTCGATGATCACCTGCGTGAACAGCGGCGTGGCGAGACCGATGATCTGCAGCACCAGCGAGGCAAGCAGCACTTCCCGCCACATCGCCTTGTGCTTGAGCAGCACCGGGATGAACCAGCGGAAGCCGAACGCCTGGCCCGTGCTGGCGACGGCATCCGGATCCGTCAGTGCCTCGGTTTCGCGGCGGAACTGGACGACGCGGCCGGCGTAGGTCGCGGCGAATTCGTCGAGGCCGGCCTGCACCGGCGTGTTGCTGCCGGCGGGGAAGTACAGCACGCGGTCGCCGTCGATGCGGACGACGAGTGCGGGGCGGAAGGTGGCGGTTGAGCCGAATGCGGGTCCGTTGACGGCGGCAGGGTCCGTTGCGGTTTCTGCGGTTCCGGTTTCCGGCGAAGCCGATGGAATATGGTGCAGCGCAAGAAACGGCGTGGGCAGTTTGCCCAGCTTGCCGGTGCGCACGCCGCGGCTGCGGGCGGAAAATCCGAGACGACGCAGGCCGTCCACCAAGGCCGGTAACCCGTGTGGCGGCGGCAGGTCCTGTTCAATGAGGGGCGCGCTGAACGGAAGCCGGTGCAGTTGGCACAGGCTGCCCAGGGACCACAGCAGATCCTGGGTGGAAAGCACCGTCATGGCGGTCGAAATCCTTTCTTCTTTTGGGGTGTTGCCTCGTCCCGACAGGCCGTTATTCCATGCCCGGCCAGGCTGACCTGACGGTCAGGGGTCAGACTTTATCAGCAGCCCCCCCCCCGCCATACAACGATTTTCGGAGCCGGCGCCCGTCGGACCGATCAACGCGATCCGTGCACCCGTTGCAATCCTTCCTGCACCACCGAGCAGACCAGCCGGCCGTCCCGCGACCAGACCTTGCCGAAGTTGAGGCCGCGGGCACCGACCGCCGTCGGCGATTCCATTTCGTAAAGCAGCCAGTCGTCGGCGCGGAACGGACGATGGAACCACATCGCGTGATCCAGGCTGGCGCCCTGCACGTCCGGATTGAACCAGCTGAACCCGTGCGGCAGCATCGCCGTGCCCATGAGGCCGAAATCCGATGCAAAGGCGAGCAGTGCCTGGTGGATGCGCGGATCGTCCGGCAACCGGCCGTCGACCCGGAACCAGACCAGTTTTTTCGGCGCCCGGCGATCCGGCGCGAAAGGATTCTGCGGATCCACGGGCCGCAGGTCGACCGGTCGCCGGCGTACGAATGTTGCCCGCGCCTTCTCCGGCAGATGATGCGCCCACTCCTGGCGCCAGTCGTATTCCGACTTCAGCGTTTCCGGTGCCGGTGCGGCCGGCATGTCGCCCTGATGCTCGACGCCCGCCTCCGGCAGCTGGCAGGAAACCGCCATGTTGAAGATCGCTTCGCCGTGCTGGATCGCGCGGATGCGACGGGTAGTGAAACTCTTGCCGTCGCGGATGCGGTCGACGTCGTAGACGATCGGCACCTTCACGTCGCCCGGACGCAGGAAGTAACCGTGCAGCGAATGCACGCTGCGCGCCGGGTCGACCGTTTTCAGCGCGGCGGCCAGTGCCTGCCCGAGCACCTGCCCGCCGAACACCGACTTGTTGCCGATGTCGTGGCTCTGGCCGCGGAACAGGTTGTTTTCCAGCGGCTCCACGTCAAGCAGGCCCAGCAGGGCCGACAGCGCGTCATTCATGCGCAAATTCTCCGGATCGGCCCCGCGTAAACCTGCCGGGCCGTGAAATCATGGGGCGGGCTACTATAATCGCCGTCCCCGGGATACACAGCCCGCCGCCCCGATGGAGCCTTCGCCATGCCTGTCCGCCCCCGGTTCGTCCTGACTGCCCTGCTGGGCCTGGTCGTGCTGGCCAGCTGCTCTGTCTCGCCCACCGGCCGCAAGCAACTGCTGCTGTTTCCCGACAGCGAGGTGGCCAGCATGGGCGCCACGGCCTTCACCCAGCAGAAAGGCCAGCTGCCGGCCAGCCGCGATGCGAAACAGAACGCGTATGTGCAGTGCGTGGCCGGCGGCCTGCTGAAGGCGATGGGACAGAATCCGGCGGAGTGGGAGGTCGTGTTGTTCGACTCGGCGCAGGTGAATGCCTTCGCGCTGCCCGGGCGCAAGATCGGGGTGTACAGCGGCCTGCTGCCGGTCGCATCGAACCAGCACATGCTGGCAGCGGTCGTCGGCCATGAGATCGGCCACGTGATCGCCAAACATTCCAACGAGCGCCTCTCCACCCAGACTGCCGCCAGCCAGGGCCTGGCGATCATCCAGGCGCTGAGCGGCGAACAGACCCGGGAAAAACAGGCACTGATGGCCGCCCTCGGCCTGGGCGCGCAATACGGCGTGATCCTGCCCTACGGTCGCGCCCAGGAATCGGAAGCCGACGTCATCGGCCTCGAACTGATGGCGAAGGCCGGCTTCGAACCACAGCAGGCGGTGACGCTCTGGCAGAACATGTCCCGCGCCGGCGGCGCGCAACCGCCGCAGATCCTCTCGACGCACCCGTCGAACAGCACCCGCATCCGCGACATCCAGAAAAACCTGCCGAAATCGATCGCCCTGCAACAACAGGCACGCGCCGCCGGCATAGTTCCCGCCTGCCAGTGACAGCGCCGCAATCCTTCTTCCCGCCGGCCGCACCGGCGGGCGCCGAGAGCGCACGACGCATCGCGGGCCTGAACGGCAGCGCGCCGGCCCTGTGCATCGTCGAACAGGCACGCGCCCGCGCCCGCCCCTGCCTGGTGGTGACGGCAGGCACGACCGATGCGTACCGGCTGGAAGAAGAGCTGCGCTTTTTCGTCGGCAACGATGACATCCCGGTCCTGCATTTTCCCGACTGGGAAACACTGCCGTGGGACAACTTTTCGCCGCACCAGGATCTGGTCTCGCGGCGTCTGGAAACCCTGGCCCGCCTGCCGCACCTGCAACGGGCCATCCTCGTAGTCCCGGTCACCACCCTGTTGCACCGGCTGTGCCCGCCGTCGTTCGTCGCGGCCGGCCTGCGACTGCGCGGCGGCGACCGCCTGGAGGTCGCCCGGCTGCGCCGCACGCTGGAAGAATCCGGATACCAGTGCACGGACACCGTCTACGAGCACGGCCAGTTCGCGGTCCGCGGCTCGCTGGTCGACCTGTTCCCGATGGGTCACGAGACGCCGGTACGCATCGAGCTGCTGGACGACGAAGTCGACACCCTGCGCACCTTCGATCCGGAAACCCAGCGTTCGCTGGAAAAAATCGACGCCATCGATCTGCTGCCGGCGCGCGAATTCCCCTTCACCCGCGAGGCACTGGACGGTTTCCGCGAGCGCTTCCGCGAACGTTTCGACACCGACCACCGGCAGTGCCCGCTGTACCAGGACATCACGCGCGGCATTGCGCCGCCGGGCATCGAGTACTACCAGCCCCTGTTCTTCGAACGGCTGGCCACCCTGGACGACTACCTGCCGGCCGACAGCGAGCTGTTCCTGTTTCCCGGCCTGCACGATGCAGCAGAAACATTCTGGCGCGAGGTGCGTGCGCGCCACGAGGATCGTCGCCACGACCGGCTGGCGCCGATCCTGCCGCCGGCGGAACTGTTCCTGCCGGTGGACGAACTGTTCGCCATGCTCCGGCGACGGCCGCGCAGCGAGTTCGTTGACGAAGCCGCCGGCGGCGCCCCGCCCGCACTGCCGGTCAATGCGCGCGACAGCGATCCGGTAGCCGCCCTGCGTGCCCATGTCGCCGGCCGCCGCACCCTGATCGCCGCCGAATCGCCGGGCCGGCGCGAAGCGCTGCTCGAACTGCTCGGCCGGCACGGACTGCATCCGCTGACCGCGGACGGCTGGCAGGATTTTCTCGCCGGCGGCGCGCGCTTTGCCATCACCGTGGCCGCGCTCGAGCGCGGCGCCGAACTGCCCGGCGTGTCGCTGGTCGCCGAACCGCAGCTGTTCGGCGACCGCGTCATGCAGCGGCGGCGGCGCGAACGACAGCAGGCGCAAGCCGCCGAAAACACCATCCGCAATCTCAGCGAGCTGCGGATCGGTGCGCCGGTAGTGCATGTGGATGCCGGCGTCGGCCGCTATCTCGGCCTTACCACGCTCACCGTCGACGGCCAGGCGCTGGAATTCCTGACACTGGAATACGCCGAGAACGCAAAACTGTACGTGCCGGTTTCGAACCTGCACCTCGTGGCCCGCTGGAGCGGCGCCGACGAGGACAGCGCACCGCTGCACCGGCTCGGTTCGGATCAATGGGCGAAGGCCAGACGGAAAGCCGCCGAGCAGGTGCGCGACGTCGCCGCGGAGCTGCTCGACCTGCATGCCCGCCGGGCCGCCCGCAAGGGCACGTCGTTCAGCACGCCGGAGCACGATTACGACATGTTCGCCGCCGGTTTCCCGTTCGAGGAAACCGCCGACCAGCAGATGGCGATCGATGCCGTGCTGGCCGATCTCCGGGCTGCAAAGCCCATGGACCGGCTGGTCTGCGGCGATGTCGGTTTCGGCAAGACGGAAGTGGCAATGCGGGCAGCCTTCGTCGTCGCCCAGGCCGGCAAGCAGGTCGCCGTGCTGGTGCCGACTACCCTGCTGGCCCAGCAACACTACGAATCATTCCGCGACCGTTTCGCCGACTGGCCGGTGAGCATCGAGGTCCTGTCGCGTTTCAATACGGCACAGGAGCAGGATGCCGCCCTGAAGAAGCTCGCCGAAGGAAAGATCGACATCGTCATCGGCACCCACAAACTGCTGCAGTCTGATGTGAAATTTGCCCGTCTCGGGCTGGTGATCGTCGACGAGGAACACCGGTTCGGCGTGCGCCAGAAAGAGCAGCTCAAGCAGCTGCGGGCCGAGGTCGACCTGCTGACGCTCACCGCGACCCCGATCCCGCGCACGCTGAACATGGCACTGGCAGGCATGCGCGATATTTCGATCATCGCCACGCCGCCGGCGCGCCGGCTCTCGATCAAGACCTTCGTGCGCGAGGAAAGCCCGGCGCTGGTCAAGGAAGCCCTGTTGCGCGAACTGCTGCGCGGCGGCCAGGCCTATTACCTGCACAACGACGTGAAGACGATCGAAAAATGCGCCGCCGATCTCGCCGCGCTGGTGCCGGAGGCGCGCATCGCGGTGGCGCACGGCCAGATGCGGGAGCGCGAGCTCGAAGAAGTGATGGGCGCGTTCTACCACCGCCGGCACAATGTGCTGGTGTGCTCGACGATCATCGAGACCGGCATCGACGTGCCGAGCGCCAATACCATCATCATCGAACGCGCCGACAAGTTCGGTCTGGCGCAGCTGCACCAGCTGCGCGGCCGCGTCGGACGTTCGCACCACCAGGCCTATGCCTGGCTGCTGACACCGCATCGCCGCGCCATGAGCGAGGATGCCCTGAAACGCCTCGATGCCATCGCATCGGCGCAGGAACTCGGTGCCGGCTTCGCGCTGGCCAGCCACGACCTGGAAATCCGCGGTGCCGGCGAGCTGCTGGGCGACGAGCAGAGCGGCAACATCCAGACCGTCGGTCTCAGCATGTACATGGAAATGCTGGAGCGCGCGGTGAAGGCGATCCGCGCCGGCAAACAGCCGAACCTCGACCAGCCGTTCCGGCACGGAACGGAAATCAACCTCAACGTACCGGCACTGATACCCGGCGACTACCTGCCGGACGTCCACACCCGCCTCGTGCTGTACAAGCGCATCGCCGGCTGCGGCAGCGACGAGGAACTGTCCGAGCT
Organism: Pseudomonadota bacterium; assembly: GCA_049323295.1. Classification (GTDB taxonomy): domain Bacteria; phylum Pseudomonadota; class Gammaproteobacteria; order Pseudomonadales; family JADFDG01; genus JADFDG01. The sequence continues at coordinate 37,684 of JBMOON010000026.1, read as the reverse complement.
GCAGGTGGAGCTGATCGACCGCTTCGGCACACTGCCGGATCAGGTCCGGCTGCTGTTCCGCGTTACGGCGCTCAAACTCCGCGCCGAGCGGCTGGGCATCCGCAAGATCGACGCCACTGCCCAGGGCGGAAGACTGGAATTCGAGCAGGACACCCGGGTTGATCCGCTGTCGATCATCAAGCTGGTGCAGCGCGAGCCGAAGCGGTACAAGATGGACGGCGGCAACCGGTTGCGCTACACCGAAGCCACCCACAATCACGACGAGCGCATCCAGGCACTGGAACGATTGTTCACCGTGCTCGGCCCGCGAACCTGAAGCGTCCACGCCAGGAGATACGATGAAGCCGCCGATTTCCGCCCTGCGACTCGTTGCCCTGTGGCTGACTCTGGCCGGCAGTGCCGAAGCCGCACTGCGGGTCGACGTGCTGGCCTTCACCCAGCCGGCCGCCGCCGAAGATCCGCTGGCCTGGAGCACCACCCTGCCGCTGCCGCCCTGTCATGCCGTGCAGTTGCGCGAAGGCGGTGGCGCCGAAGCGGCTTTCCGCAACGAATCCGAATGCGTGAAGAAGCCCGGTTACGATCCCGTCTACGCCGGTTATGCAGGCGCCGGCACCGCCTCGCTGGCCACCGCGGCCGGAAAACTGAAAAACGGCGGCCATCGCCTGTTGCTCAACCGCGGCTGGCGGCAGTCCGGCGACCTGTCGCCGGTACTGTTGTCGGGCGGCAACACCGTCGCCAACCGGCCGGAAGTGGTCGGCACGCTGTCGGTCAGCGTGATGGAAAAATACATCGAGGTGACGCTTGAGCTGGTGGTCACCCGTTTCCGGGCCGAACAACCCGATGCCCGGCCGGAATACCTCACGATCCGCGAAACACGAAAAATGAAATCCGGCGAACCGCACTACTTCGACCATCCGCTGGTCGGCGCCATCGTGCAGGTAGTGGATACCGAGGTGGAAGCGAAAAACCGTCCGGCCCTGCCCTGAGACCGGAGCGATCGCCGGACCTCAGCTTTTGAGAAACAGGCCGATGGTGTCGCGCACCCGGCCCATGCCCTCGGCGAGCACGCGGTTGATGTCGTCCATGGTGATCTCGGCATCGGTTTTCCCCGCTGCCGGATTCACGACCAGACAGAGCATCGCGTAACGCAACCCGAGTTCCCGTGCGAGACCAGCCTCGGGCATCGCCGTCATGCCGACAATGTCGCAACCGTCGCGCTCGTATTTGCGGATTTCGGCCGGCGTTTCCAGGCGCGGCCCCTGGGCGACGGCATAGACTCCGAAGTCGCTGTGCGCATAGCCGAGTGTTTTCAGGCTGTCGACCAGGGACATGCGCAAGCGACGATCAAAGGGCTCGCTGAAATCGACGTGCAGCAGTTCGCTGCCCGGCGAGCCGTCGCTGAAGGTATGTTCGCGCCCGTGCGTGTAGTCGACCAGGTCGTGTGGCACGCAGATATGACCGGCGCCCATTGCCGCGTGGATACCGCCGACGGCGTTTACCGCCAGGATGCGGTCGACGCCGGCATCGCTGAGCGCCCGCAGGTTGGCCCGGTAGTTCACCTTGTGCGGCGGCAGCTTGTGCGGATGGCCGTGCCGCGGCAGGAAAACGACCTCGCGGCCGGCATAGCTGCCGAACAGCAACGGCGCCGACGGCGGACCGTACGGCGTCGATACCGTGCGCGATTCGCGCTGCACGAATCCCTCAAGCTGCGACAACCCGGTGCCGCCGATCACTGCCAGCATCGCTCGTGTCCCCGTATGTGAGGGCCTTACAGCCCCTTGACCGCGTAGATGCCCGGCGCATTGCGCCAGTAGCCCTCGTAATCCATGCCATAGCCGAAGAGATAACGGTCGGCGATGTCGAGCCCGGTGTAATCGGCACGCATGCCGGGACGCGCCTTGCGCTCGTGGCGCTTGTCCACCAGCACGGCCGTCGCCACCGACAACGCGCCCTGTTCGCGGCATGATGCCGCGATGGCATCCAGCGTAGCGCCGACATCGAGAATGTCGTCAACCACCAGCACATGCCGGCCGGCCAGCGGAATCGAGGGCGGTACCTTCCACACCAGGCCGCTGCCCCGGGTGGTGTTGTTGTATCGGGTGGCATGCACGTAATCGAAATCGAGCGGAAAGTGCAGCGCGGTAAGCAGCTTGCCGCCGAACACGATGCCGCCCTTCACCACGCAGAGCACCACCGGCAACCGGTCACCGAAATCACGGGTGATTTCGGTGGCGACGCGGGCAATCGCCCGCTCCACCTTCGCCTCGTCGGCCAGGCAGTCGGCCTCGTCGAAAACCTTCTGCAGTTCTTCGCGGCCCGGCGCGGCGCCGCCCTTGTCATGCCCGTTCATACGGTCGCCCCGTCGCCCACCCGCGGCCCCTGGCTGACGACACCGGCGTTGAACGGCGCGATGCGTTCCCGGGCATGCGCCAGGCGCACCGGATCGGCATCGGCGAAATTCGCCCGCATCCGCTCGATGCGCTGCGTGGAACCGGCATCGGGCCGGCGATCCTGCAGGTATTCGAGCACCTGCAGTACGCCGGCGCGGCAGTTGCAGACCAGCACCATGTCGCAGCCGGCATCGAGCGCCAGCCGCGCACGGTCGGCATAGGAGCCGGCGCCGGCCGCGCCTTCCATGCTCAGGTCGTCGCTGAAAATCACCCCGTCGAAACCCAGCGCGCCACGCAGCACGTCCTGCAGCCAGTAACGGGAAAAGCCCGCCGGCTCGGGATCGATGCGCTCGTAGACCACGTGGGCCGGCATCACGCCGCCCAGGCGCGAGGCCAGCTTGCGGAAGGGAACCAGGTCGTCGCTTTCCAGCGCGCCGATGCCTCGCTCGTCGACCGGAATGGCGTGGTGCGAATCGGCCGCCACGAAGCCGTGGCCGGGGAAGTGCTTGCCGGTGGCCTGCATGCCGGCTTCGTTCATGCCGTGCACGAAAGCGCCGGCCAGCGCGGTTACCGCCTGCGGATCGCGGTGAAAGGCACGGTCGCCGATCACCGCGCTCTGACCGAATCCGAGATCGAGGACCGGCGCGAAGCTGATATCGATACCGACGGCGAGCACTTCGGCTGCCATCAGCCAGCCGCATTCGGCGGCGGCCGCGACCGCGGCATCGCGATCGCTGTCCCACAAGCGGCCGAACACCTGCATCGGCGGGAGTTTCATGAAGCCCTGGCGCAAACGCTGGACACGGCCGCCTTCCTGATCGACGGCGATGAGAATGCCCGGCCGGATCGCACGCACCTCGGCCACCAGCGCACGCACCTGGGCCGGATCGACGATGTTGCGGCTGAACAGGATCAGGCCGCCGACCGCGGGATGGGCCAGCAGCCGGCGCTCGTCTTCATCGAGCGCGCTGCCGGCAAGATCAAGCATCAGCGGTCCGGGTCGCATGCAGGACTCCTCGTGGAGGACATTACGGCGCGCATTCTAGCCGAGGCCGCCGGCAAGCGACCGGGCGATCAACCGACGATGGTCACCGGTGTGCCGGCGGGGACACGCGCGAACAACTCGATCACGTCGGCATTGCGCATCCGGATGCAGCCGTGCGAGAGCGGCACGCCCATCGGCTCGCTGTCCGGCGTGCCGTGGATGTAGATGTAGCGACGCATGCTGTCGACATTGCCCAGCCGGTTGCGGCCCGGCTCGCGGCCACTGAGCCACAGGATGCGGGTCAGGATCCAGTCGCGGTCGGGAAAGCGGGCTGCCAGCTCCGGCGTCCAGATCTCGCCGGTCGGCCGGCGACCGCGCAGCACGCTGCCGGGCGGCAGGCCATCACCGATGCGCGCCCGCACGACGTGTTCTCCGCGCGGTGTCTGTTCCGAATCCTGCCGCTCGCCCACACCCTTGCGGGCCGTGGAAACCGGCCAGCTGCCGAGCAGGCGGTCATCCCGGTACAGCTCCAGCCGCTGGGCCGCCACGTCGACACGGATGCGCAGTCCCGTTGTCGTCATGCCGCCCCGCCCTGCCGGATGCCGCTGGCGACGAAGGTCTGCAGCCGTGCGGCGACGGCGGAAAAATCCGGCGGGCCGCCACCGAATTCGGCGGCCGCGATGGCCGACAGCGGCGCCAGACCCGACAGGGTGAACAGCACCGAGCCAAGCGCGAAGTGGGTGCGCCAGAACAGTTCCTCGCGCGGCAGGTCGGGCATCGCCGCCGCCAGCAGGCGCTCCAGGCGCCCGAAGGTACGGCCGTATTGCGCGCCCAGATAACGCCGCAGGTGGCCCTGCGACTCGTTGTAGGCCAGGCCGATCAGACGCATGAACACCACGCTGCGCGGGGGATTGCGCGCATGCAGTGCCGTGGTGGTGGTCGCGATCAGCGCGAACAGCTCGTCGAGCGGGATCGCTCCGGACGCCTCACCGGCCAGCCGGCGGTCAAGGGCCGCATCGAGTGCCGCACAGAATGGCGTCAGGAAGCGCTCGAAAACCGCCTGGATGAGCGCCTTCTTGGAGCCGAAGTGGTAATTGACGGCCGCCAGGTTGACGCCGGCACGGCTGGTGATGGTGCGCAGCGAAGTCTCGGCAAAGCCGCGCTCCGCGAACAACTGCTCGGCGGTGTCCAGGATGCGGACGATGGTGTCGGGCTGGGCCATGGGAATGCGGCAGGCCTCGGGCTGGTACTCGGAGGAACGGCGAGCAAACAAACGTTTGAAACATATGTTTGCGGCCGTCTCCGGTCAAGCCGGGACAGCAACGGGAATCGGGGGCAACGCGGGGCCGGAACAAAAATCCGGGCCCGATACTGCTGGGCCCGGTACTGCCGGAGAAGAAGGGCGGGAGTACGTGTAGCGGGGGTCAGTGCGTCTCGCGCGCGGCAACACCGTTGCTGCCTGCTGCGTCGCCGTCGTGGATGCGCTGCCAGATTTCCTCGCGGTGCACGCTGACGGTCTTCGGGGCTTCGATGCCGACCTTGTATTGGTTACCGCGCACGCCCAGCAGGGTGATGACGACGTCATCGCCGATGCGGATCTTTTCACCTACGCGACGGGTAAGCACAAGCATGTGAGTGAGCTCCATGTCGTCCTTGATCGGACAGGAGCATCATCCCGAACGGGAGAAAACGGCGGAATTCGTAAAACTACGGCCGACGGCTGCGGACTGTACGCAGTGGCCCGCCGGAACTACTGGGTGACTCCCAGGTCGATGGCCATCTTCACCAGGTCGGCCAGTGAGCGGGCCTGCATCTTTTCCATCACCCGCGCACGGTGGATTTCCACCGTGCGCTGGCTGAGGTTGAGATCCAGCGCAATGACCTTGTTGGCCTTGCCGGCCACCACCATCAGCATCACTTCCCGCTCGCGGTCGGTCAGGCTGTCGTAGCGGGTGGAGAGCGTTGCCCGCTGGCTGTCGGCATCGCGCTGGCGGGTGTCTTCCGCCAGCGCACTGTGGATGCAGTCAAGCAGGTCCTGGTCACGGAAGGGTTTCTGTACGAAATCCGCGGCGCCTTCCTTGATCGCCTGCACCGCCATCGGAATGTCGCCGTGCCCGGTGATGAAGATCACCGGCAGGCGGCTGCCCTGTTCGCGCAGTTTCTGCTGCAGCTCGAGCCCGCTCATTTTCGGCATGCGGATGTCGAGGACGAGACAGCCCGTGAGATCGGGACGATAGCGGTCGAGAAACGCCAGGGCCGAATCGAAGGTTTCCACCGGCAAGTCGACCGAGCGCAACAGCATGCCGAGGGAGTCCCTTACCGCATCGTCGTCGTCGACCACGAAGACCGTTTGCCTTGCGTTGCCCGGACGTACCGACATGGCATCACTCCCTGCTGCACGGATGTTGTTCTTATGCCGTCGCCCTGCCCTCTTGCGGACGACGATCGCCCGAACGGGTGTCGGCAGGCAGGCGGAAGCGGATACGGGTACCCCGCTCGCAGGCCTCGTCGACGGCCAGTTCGCCGCGATGTGACCGGATTATAGACATACTGATCGGCAGTCCCATGCCCATCCCGCGCTCCTTGGTCGAGTAAAACGGCTCGAACATCCGGGCGCGGTCCTCATCGGTGACACCCTGCCCCCGGTCCTCGACCTCGACCTCGACGAAATCCCCCTGCCGACGGGTCATCACGTGCACGACCCGGTCTTCCGGCGGCACGGCATCGGTCGCCTCCAGGGCATTGCGCAGCAACTGCACGATGACCTGCTGGATCTGCAGCGGATCCGCCACCACCGGCGCATCGGCACCCGGCGTCACCACCACCCGCGCGCCATGGCGGGAAATCTCGTCGGCCATCAGCTCGACCACTTCCTGCACCAGATGGTTGATGCAGGCCGGATCGGATGTCGGCACCGGCGTATCGGAAACCAGCGACCGGATGCGATGGATCGCCGAACCGGCGCGCTGCGCCTGCTCGGCAATGCGGTCCAGGGTACGGACCAGTTCGTCACCGACCGGTTTGCCGGAAACCACGAGACGGCGACTGGCCCTGGCGTAATTGGCGATCGCGGCCAGCGGCTGGTTGACCTCGTGGGCGATGCCGGCAGCCAGCTCGACCAGCGCGCTGCTGCGACCGGCCTGCGCCAGCTTCTCCCGCGACTCGCGCAACGCCTGCTCGGCATCGCGCAGCACCCGGGCGGTTTCCTCCCGCGCCGTCACGTCGCGCAGCGACACCAGCACCCGGCCGCTTTTTTCCGGATCCTTGCGGTCCAGGCGGCGCAGGGCCACATCAAGCACCAGCAGGCGACCGTCGGCCGCACGGTATTTCCAGGCAAACGGTTCACCGCCGGCCAGCACGGCATCGGCCCGGCGCTCGAATTCGGGCAGATCGTGCCCGTCGGCCGCAGAGTAGCGCCGGAAAAAGTCGCGCCACGGCAGGCCGACAACATCGCCGCGGCGACAGCCGAACAGCTCGCAGAAACGGTCATTGCATTCTTCGATCTGCTCGCCGACCAGCAGCACGCCTTCGGCGGTATTGGCAAACAGCGTGCGGTAACGTGCCTCGCTGTGTTCGATGCTGCGCAGCAGCGGCGCCGTCATCCGGTAGAAGAGCAGCAGGCCGACGGCCAGCAGCAACACCAGACCGCAGGCCGCATAGAGGGCAGCCCGCTGGAACGGTGCCCGCAGGTCAGCCAGGGGGAACCAGGCCACGACGACCGCCTGCGAATCGATGGCCTGCAGGGCCACCAGATGCTGCGGGGTATCGAGCCACACGGTCTGCCCCGGCGCGGGCGGCTGCACCGGCAGCGACACGTCCGGCGGCAGCTCGCCGAGTGCGACCTTCCAGCCGGCCTCCACCCGTGACAGCGAGGCCGCATGGCGCTCCGGCAGCGCACCGGCCGCCAGCAGGTCGAGCTGGGACTCCAGGGTGGTCCGGCGATCGTCCAGGTTTGCCTGGAACAGCGACACCAGCGTGATGCCGACCGCCCCGATGGCGACGGCCACGATGATCACTGCCAACAGGACAAGACGACGACGCCCGCGCACGGCGACTCCACCGTTCATTTGCTTCAACACCGGGAAAGTAGCACGCGGTCTGCCGGTGCGCCCGCCGTGACTTCCGCAATCCGCACACCGGAGCCGGCCAAACGGGTAGGTATTTTCCGAAGGCTGCTCGTGCGGTGTCCGGAAAAGCGCTCTTTGTCCGGCGGAGCGGTGCGTGGTGCGCTCAGAACTCGTCGAGCGTGACGAGAAACTCGTCGAGCAGTTCTTTCCAGCCGGCAATCCAGCTGCGGATGCGCGCAAAATCGGCATCGGCGAGCGGTTCGACATGCTCCGGCGCCACGGCCTTCATCGCAATCCGCCCGCCGCTTGCCGCCGGTGCCGGCTCATGGTCATGGTTGTGATCGTGATCGTCCTCGTCGCGCTGCCCGCCCGGTGTCGACGACAGGCAGAGTCCGGCCTCGGCCATGCAGGCGCGCAGCCAGCCGTTCTCGGCCAGCGTCGCGACACGATTCAGTTCCGGCGAAGCCATGCCCCGGGCCGCGAGCGCTCCGGCCAGCGTCGCGATGTCGAGTGTCGCCGGCGAACGCTCGATCCGCAGTCGGCCGGCAATGTCGTCCAGCAGGCCGGTGAGCACCGCATGCAACTGCAGGACCGCCGACTGCCGGCAGGCCATGGCGATCGCCTGCCGGTTCAGCGCATCGCCGGTCAGCTCGCGGGCCGCCAGCTTCAGCAGTTCGTTGGCAAAAAACAGGCGTTGCCGGAGTGCGGCGATACCGTCCTGGCGGGCAGCAGAAGTCTTCATCCCGACTCAGTCTTCCTTGCCGGCATTCTTCGACACGCTGGCCACCCACTTGCCGTCGCGGAAGAACGCACGCCAGCCGGTCGGTTTGCCGTCGACCTCCGACTGCACGTACTGCTCGCGGGTCTTCCGGCTGAAGCGCACCAGCGCCGGATGCCCCTGCGGATCCTTCGCCGGCGCGTCGGCGATGTAGCGCAGCTTCGGGTCGAGCTTGTCCTTCACGCTGCGCACTTCCTCCACCGTCGGCGGACGCGTCTCGCGATTCTTCGGGAACTTGCTGGCCGCCAGGAAAATCCCCGAGGCGCCGTCGCGCAACAGATAGAAATCGTCGACTTTTTCGCACTTCAGGTGCGGCATCGGGATCGGATCCGCCTTCGGCGGAGCCGCTTCGCCGTTGCGCAGCAGCTTGCGGGTGTTGCCGCACTCCTTGTTCGTGCAGCCGAAATACTTGCCGAAGCGGCCGGTCTTCAGCTGCATCTCCGAGCCGCACTTCTCGCACTCGAGCTTCGGGCCGTCGTAACCCTTCAGCTTGAACTCCCCCTGCTCCACCTCGTGACCAGGGCAGTCCGGGGACATGCCGCAGATATGCAGCTTGCGCCTGGCGTCGAGCAGGTAGCTGTCCATGGCGGCACCGCATTTCTTGCAGCGGCGCTTCTGGTGCTGCAGACGGGCTTCGGCTTCATCGGCCTCGTCGTCCTCGTTCACCGACACCACCTCGTCGGCCGAGGTGAGGTTCATGGTCGTGGTGCAACGCTCCTTCGGCGGCAGCGCATAACCGGAACAGCCGAGGAACACGCCGGTCGAACCGTAGCGGATCTGCATTTTCCGGCCACAGGTCGGGCAGGCGATGCCGGTCTCCACCGGCAGGTTGGCGCGCATGCCGCCGACCGCTTCCTTGCCCTCGCCCTTGCCGCCGGCCTTTTTCAGCTTTTTGCGGAAATCGGCATAGAACTCGTCGAGAACGTCCTGCCAGTCGCGCTTGCCGCCGGCCACCTCGTCGAGCTGCTCCTCCATCTGCGCGGTGAAGCCGTAGTCCAGCAGGTTGTCGAAATTCTCGACCAGGCGATCGGTGACGATGTCGCCCATCTTTTCCGCATAGAAGCGCCGCCCGGCGACTTTCGCGTAGCCGCGGTCCTGGATGGTGGAAATGATCGCCGCATAGGTGGAGGGGCGACCGATGCCCTTCTTCTCCAGCTCGCTGACCAGTTTCGCCTCGGTGAAACGCGGGGGCGGTTTGGTGAAGTGCTGGCTGGGATCGAGCTTCACCAGATCCAGCTTCTCGCCGACCTTCACGTCCGGCAGCGGCGTGTCTTCCGGCCCCTGCTTGCCGGCTGGCGGCAGCACTTTCGTGTAACCGTCGAATTTGACCACACGGCCGCGCGCGCGCAGCTCGCAGTTCGCGGCTTCAACGACCAGCGTGGTGCCCAGGTACTCCGCCGGCATCATCTGGCAGGCCAGGAACTGTCGCCAGATCAGATCGTACAGCCGCTTGCCGTCGGCCTCGGCATCGAGGTCGTCGGCCTTGAGGTTCACGTCGGAAGGACGGATCGCCTCGTGCGCTTCCTGTGCCCCCTCCTTGCTGGAGTAGGTGTTCGGCGATTCCGGCAGGTACTGCCTGCCGAATTTTTTCTCGATGTAGCCGCGCGCCATCGACAGCGCGTCAGCGCTGAGATTGGTCGAGTCGGTACGCATGTAGGTGATATAGCCCGCCTCGTACAGGCGCTGGGCCACCGTCATCGTGCGCTTCACGGAGAAGCCCAGCCGGGTGCTGGCCGCCTGCTGCAGCGTCGAGGTAATGAACGGCGCATTCGGCTTCGACTTGCTGGGCTTGTCGTCGCGCGCGGCAATGACCAGCGGCGCCTTCTCCAGCCGGGCCACGGTTCTCTTTACTGCCGCCTCGTCGGTCGGCCGGAATTCCTTGCCGTCCTCCCTCGCGACCGTGAAGCGGATCGCCGATTTTCCGGCCGTAGTCGTATCGGCGTGCAGCTCCCAGTATTCCTCCGGCACGAAGGCGCGGATCTCGCGCTCACGCTCCACGAGCAGGCGTACCGCCACCGACTGGACACGACCGGCGGACAGGCCGCGGGCGATCTTGCTCCACAACAGGGGCGACACCATGTAGCCGACGACGCGATCGAGGAAGCGCCGCGCCTGCTGCGCCTCCACGCGATGCATGTCGAGCTTGCCCGGTGTTTCAAATGCCTTCTGGATGGCGGTTTTGGTGATCTCGTTGAACACCACGCGGCGATAGCGCTTCGCATCGCCGCCGATCACTTCCCGCAGATGCCAGGCGATGGCTTCCCCTTCGCGGTCAAGATCGGTGGCGAGATAGATAGCGTCGGCATCCTTCGCGAGCTTTTTCAGCTCCTCGATGACCTTCTCCTTGCCGGGCAGGATCTCGTAACGGGCCTTCCAGCCGTGCTCAGGATCCACCCCCATGCGGCTCACCAGCTGGGCAAAGGCCCGGTCGGCCTTTTCTGCCTTGCTGACTGCCTTGGCCGCAGCCTTTTTGGCCACCGGTTTCTTCGCTTCCTTGCGCTCCGCCCCGCTGCCGCTGGTGGGCAGGTCGCGCACGTGCCCCACGCTGGACTTCACCACGAAATCCTTGCCGAGGTACTTGTTGATCGTCTTGGCCTTGGCCGGCGACTCGACGATGACCAGTGATTTGCCCATGGGTCCACTCGGGGCTGGGGGGATGAAAGGCCGGCCTTTTTAAGGGAGCCGGCGGCGGGGGGTCAAGGCAAGTTCTGTGGCCGCCCTCCGTGCAAGGCGAAAAAAACCAGTACTTTCATGGCGTTATTCCGACAACAACCTGTGGTCTGTACCTTGGACGGTTTCGGCCGCTCCCGATAGGCGCCCGCCGCGGGCACCGGCAGAGTCGATGGCGACGCAGTTCCAGCCCGCCCGCTCGTGACAGACGACAACCCGGAGGTTTCCATGAGTGCCCGCATCCTGACCCGCCTGCGTGTCACCGCCCTGCTGCTGATCCTTGCCGCCCTGCCGGGCGTCGCCCCTGCCGCAGCGGACGCCCGCGCCGGCCAGACCCTGTCGGAGCTGTACGACGTGGCCCTGCTCATGGACGCCGCGGTACTCGACTTCAACATGCTGCTCGGCGAAGACCAGAGCCCGGTCTACAAGGCCCGCCTCGACAAGACCCTGCAGAACCTCCAGGACGCCCAGAAAACCTCTGCCGGCTCCCTGGGCACCGCCGGCATCGACAGCCAGACCGCCCGCACCATCGATACCCGGGTGAACGCCTTCCTCAAGGCACTGCGTGAAAACCGGAACACGACCCTGTCGAACGGCGCGCCGGAAGGCGCTCTGGTCGACGAAATGATGCGGCACCGCAAGGAAGCCCGACTGGCGATCGACACGGTCTACCGCACCCTGGAAAAACAGGCCGGCCTGAAAGCGGATTCGCCGCTTTCCGAGGCCCGCGCCCGCGCCCTGATGCTGCAACAGATGGCCGCCCTTTACGTTGAGTCGACGGCCGCAGCCGGCGGCGTCAGCTACCGTTCCCACGATGCGAGCGAGGCCACCGTCGACGCACTGGCCCGCGACTTCACGAGCCGCCTCTCGGTGCTGGCCAGCAAGGCCCGCGGCAAGGAGTCGTCGGAAATCGTGCGCGGCATCCAGTCGAAGTGGCGGTTCATCGAAAAATCGATGCTGAACTATCACGAAAACGTCGTGCCCTATCTGGTCGACCGCTACACCCAGACGATTGTCACCGACCTGGTGAAACTCGCCGACGCCCTTGAGCGCGGCGCCTGACCGACCGGTCGCTCCTGCGCGGCGCCACGCCGGACGGTTGTGGCGCCATTTGCTTCCGGCGCTACTTCTTTTCATTTCCCGCCACACTGGCTGCCGGCCATCCCGATTTCCCGACGAAAGTGGCGTCTTTGCGGCACAACCGGTCGTCCTGGCGCGCACTTTTGCCCACTGCTTACTAGGCAAGCCCGGCGTGCGGGTGCAAAGTCTGGACTGTGAAGCCCGTCTCACTCCCGGCGGGACGAAAACAACAAGAAGGAGGTCGCATGGCCGCCCCCGCACCGAAGTCCGGCATGGCCCGGCTGAATCTGCTGGTGCTGCTTTTCTCGCTGCTGACCGTCTCCCCGGCGATGGCAGCCGATGCCGAGGCCGCCAGGTCCCTGGCCAATCTTTACGATGTCGCCCGCCTCATGGATGCCGCCGTCCTCGACCTCAACATGCTGTTGGGCGAAGACCAGAGTCCGGCCTACAAGGCCCGCCTGGATGCCACCATGAAAAGCCTGGAAGAGGCGCAGAAAACCTCGGCAGCCTCTCTTGGCACCGCCGGCGTCGCCGGCGAGAGTGCCGGCGCGATCGGAACCCATGTCGCCGGCTTCCTGAAAATGCTGAGGGAGAACCGGAAAACCACGCTGGAAACGGGTGCCCCGGAAAACGCGGTCATCGACGAAATGATGCTGCACCGCAAGGAGGCGCGTAAGGCGCTGGATGCGGTCTACCAGGACCTGGAAAAGCGGGCCGGGCTCAGCGGCTCCACATTGTCGGAGGCACGCGCCCTGGCCCTCCTGCTGCAGCAGATGTCGGCGCTCTATGTGGAAACCTCGGCCGCTTCCAGCGGCGTCAGTCAGCGCACCCAGGACGACAGCGAGGCAACGATCGACGCCCTCGCGCGCAACTTCAGCGCCCGCCTCGCGAAACTGGTCGCACACGCACGCGGCGAGGAATCCGCCAAGCTTGTACACGGGATTGAATCGAAATGGCGGTTCATTGAAAAATCGATGCTCAACTACCGAGAGCGCACGGTCCCGTTCCTGGTCGATCGTTATACCCAGGCCATCGTGACCGATCTGGTCAAACTCGCCGGAGCACTCGAAAACGGCAACTGAGCGCCCGCCGGGCGCCAGGCCAGGAGGGCCACATGACCTACCGCCACATCCTGCTCGCCGCCGATCTGGCACCGGACACTGCGCTGGTCGCCGAACGCGCGAAAGCACTGGCCGGGCCGCAGACCCGCATTACCCTCGTGCATGTCATTGAACCGCTGGCACTGGCCTACGGCGCGGAAATGCCCGTCGATCTGGGCAGCCTGCAGGAAGAGATCACGCGTCAGGCACAGCAGCGACTCGATCTGCTCGGCTCGCAACTGGGCATCGCCACTGCCGACCGGGTGCTGGCCACGGGCACCATCGAGCGCGAAATCCTGCGTCTTGCCGGCGAACGCCAGGCAGACCTGATCGTGATCGGCAGCCACAGCCGGCGCGGCCTCGCCGCCCTGCTCGGTTCCACGGCCAATGCCGTACTGCACCATGCACGCTGCGATGTCCTCGCCGTGCGCATCGCCAGGGACTAGGAAAGAAAACGCGGCCGGGCTGCCCGGCCGCCAGTCAGCGCGCGGAAATCAGCGCCTCGGCGCCGACTCGTTCCACTGGCAGAGGATGTCGGCCAGCGCATGCGCCTGTTCGCGCAGCGAGGCCAGTTCGTCGCGGGTGCCGCGGGCACCGGTGAACAACGGAATCTTGCGCAGGGCACCGACCAGTGCGTGACCCGGATTCGACTTCTTGTTCATTTCCAGGGTCCAGCGGATGTCGTTGACCACCATCTTGTAGAAAGACAGCTTGGTGGGCAGCGTGAACAACGCGTAGTCGTCGATGTCCTTGAAGAAACTGTAGTCAAGCGCGAGCAGTACGGCCGCCCTGCCGGCCGGATCGGCAACGATGGTGGCGCTGCGCGGCATGCTGCGCAGCATGGCCAGCGTGCCGAAGGGCTGACCGGCAGAGATGGTGTTGATCACCGACGAGCCGGCACCGGCAGCCAGCACGTTCAGCTGGCCCTTGAGCAGGAAATAAAGGTTCGGATCGGTCTCGCCCAGACTGATCACCACATCGCCGGGCTCGGCATGCAGCAGACGGGCACGCGTCATGATCTGGTCGAACTGTGCCGGATCGGTACGGATGACCTCATTGAAAAAGGGTATGCCCTGAACCATGCGCTGGATCGATTCCGGCGCATATTCCCCTTTTGCAACATCTCTCATTGAGTCCGGCTCCAGTCCTCGGCATACAACCCCGGCAAACAGGGCAGACCGCCACGTCGTGCGACGCGCTACCTTGCCACAGCGGGGTCAGGATTTTCAACGCGGACAGGGGATTGCCGGTTTCCGGGGACTGGCCGGATTGACACTGTCCATATCTACAGTTACTGTGCCCACGTACAGTAACCGGAAGGCCCCTTCGGCGCCCTCCCCCAGGACTGCCCCCATGGACAAGCTCACCACCCGCCAGAAACAGGTGCTCAACTTCATCCGCCGCTCACTGCAGAAGAACGGGATCGCCCCCACCCGCGCAGAAATTGCGGATGCCATGGGCTTCCAGTCGAAAAATGCCGCGGTGGACCACCTGAAGGCCCTGGAGCGGAAGGGATTCATCCGGCTGCATACCGATCTCTCCCGCGGTATCCAGCTGCTGGACGGCAGCGAAGCGGCGGGCGAAGTCGACCTGCCCGTCCTGACCCTCCCGATCATCGGCTCGGTGGCCGCCGGCTCGCCGATCGAGGCGATCGAGAACGTCGAACAGCAGGTCACCGTGCCGGACGGCCTGTTCCGGCAGATCCCCACCTACCTGCTGCGGGTACGCGGCGACTCCATGAAGGACGCCGGCATCCTGGACGGCGATCTGATCGCCGTGCGCAAGACCAGCCAGGCCGAGTCAGGCCAGATCGTCGTGGCCCGCATCCATGACGAGGTGACGGTGAAAACCCTGCTGATCAAACGCAACCGCCCGGTCCTGATGCCGGCCAACGATGCCTACCGGCCGATCATCATGGCGCCGGAAGATCTCAGCATCGAGGGCGTGTTCGTCGGTCTGATCCGGGACGCCGGCTGAGCCCGCCATGAGCAGCATCCTGTTGGGTCTCACCGTACTGATTGCCGCCTACCTGGCCGATCTGATGGCCAGTCACTGGGGGCTGCACGGCAAGCCGGCAACGGCAACTCAGTCGTCGACCAGGCGCAGCAGGTCCAGAAGGCCGAACGGCCAGCCCAGCTCGCGATCCCCGCAACGCAGGACCGGTATCCGCTCGCCATAACAGGCGAGCAGCGCGTCGTCTTCAGCGATATCGACATAGCGCCACTGCAGGCGACGCGCTCTTGCCGCCTGCAGCAGCACTTGCTCGGCCTGATCGCAGAGGTGGCATCCCCGGGTACCGAGCAGCTCCACCACTATTTCAGGCATGGCGGAATGCCCCGCCGCGGTGCCGGAATTCCCAGCATTGATGGATCTTCGGGTTGCGCGCGAAATCCGGCGGGATCGTATCGGCGGTGATGTCGCGGACATCAAACTCCGCCAACAGTCCCTCGTCGAGGCGGAAGCGCCGGTAGTTGTTGGAAAACAGCAGCAGGCCGTCACGCGCAAGATGCCGCATCGAAGCACGCAACAGATCCACGTGATCGCGCTGGATATCCAGCACGTTGGCCGTCCTCTTGGAATTGGAGAAGGTCGGCGGATCGATGAAAATCACGTCGAACTGGTCTCCGCCCTTGCGCAGGGCCTCCATCACATCGGCACGCACCAGATGGTGCTGGGCCGATGAAAATCCGTTGAGTGCGAGGTTGGCCTCGGCCCAGGCCAGATAGCGCGGATTCAGATCCACCGAGGTAGTGGAACGCGCACCGGCCAGGGCGGCATGCACCGTCGCCGCACCGGTATAGCAGAACAGATTCAGGAAATGCTTGTCGCGACACAATGTCTGCAGTCGCTGCCGCAAGGGCCGGTGGTCGAGGAACAGACCGGTGTCCAGATAATCCGTCAGGTTGACCAGCAGACGGGCGCCATGCTCCTCGATCTCGTAGAGATCGCCGCGGTCGCCCTGTCGACGATACTGTTGCGCCCCTTTCTGCTTCGAGCGGATCTTCAACGCCAGCGCCTTGCGGTTCCGGCCGGTCACCGCCGCGATGGTATCCAACGCGACATCAAGACGGTGCGCCGCTTTTTCCGGATCGACACTGGACGGCGCCGCATACTCCTGGACGTGGATGCGATCACCGTAGATATCGACTGCGACATTGAACTCGGGGAGATCAGCGTCATACAGGCGGAAAGCACGGATACCCTCGCGGTCGAGCCAGGGCCGCAACTGCTTCTCGTTCTTTCGCAGCCGGTTGGCCAGCGCCTCCCCCTCCGCAGCCAACGGATACTGGACATCGCCCTCGCGCAACCGGAACGGCGGCCATTCCGCTTCCGGTTGTGCCGGCACGGTGAAGACACGCGCAAAACAGGCCAGCGGGCCATTGTGGCAACGATGCTGCTCATAGCCGGCGATCCGGAATTCGTCGAGATGCTCGACCTGTGAAGCCAGTACGGCAACACGCCATCCCGGAACAGTCGCCCGCAACCGCCGGCCCAGGCAGCGATAGAGATAAGGCACGGCATCATCGGCCGAGAGTCGCTCGCCATAAGGCGGGTTGACCAGCACAAAGCCGTTGGCGACATCCAGTCGTCCGGTACGACGCAGCACAGCCAGCGACTGACGCTCCACATGAATCTGGCCGGACAGGCCGGCGGCGGCAATGTTGGTCTGTGCCGCACGCACCGCACGCGGATCACTGTCGTAACCGATCAGAACCGCCCGCCCTGCGCCCCGGGCCCGACGGGCGAGCGCTTCGTTGCGTACCTGCTCCCAGAGACGCGGATCGTGTTGCTGCCATCCGGTAAAGCCCCACTCCGTACGCAACAGACCCGGAGCCACATCGCCGAGCACCCAGGCCGCCTCGATCAGCAAGGTGCCGCTGCCGCACATCGGATCGAGAATCACCGCCGGCCGCCCGCTGACTGCATGCCGACCGACCCCGGCCCAGACAACCAGCGCAGCCGCGAGGTTTTCCTTGAGCGGTGCCTCGACGGTCGACACGCGGTATCCCCGCTCATGCAGCGGCGCGCCGTTCAGGTTCAGGTAGAGCGCCGATTCTTTCGCATCAAGATGCAACTGCAGCTGCACGGCCGGACGTTCCCGGTCCACGACCGGGCGCGACAGTCCCTGACCGGCAAACCAGTCGACGATGGCATCCTTGGTCCGGAACACGGCGTGCTGTGAATTCGCAATGTGTTCACTGCTGCCGCTCACGGAAATCGCGAAACGCTGGCCCGGCTGCAGCCAGCTGTCCCAATCGATGTCCTTCAGGCGAGCATACAGCGCATCGGCCGGACCATCGGCAAGCGTGGTGATGCGCAACAGCACATGGTTGGCGTGACGGGACCAGAGACAGCTGCGATACAACGCTTCCCGCTCGGCAACACCGACGACCGCACCGCGTCCGGTACGCTCGACCTGCACGCCCAGGGCCCTGACTTCATCAGCCAGCAGCCCTTCCAGCCCGCCCGGGCAGGTGAAGGTGACCGCACGCATGTTCATCCGCGTTTGTCTCTCGGCGACACATCACGCAAGGCTGTCACAAGTGACCACGCCGCCATCGCCGGTCGCATCAGAAAATCAAACGGTTGCATGGGACTCCTGATGAGCGGCACATAGAGCGCGACCGAATCGGGCTCCTTCCTGCTTATAGCAAATCGATGTTGGCACCCACCGCACGGCTTTCGTTAGAAACGAGGCTGATGTGCCGGAATCCGGCCGGGATGCCGCCTTACCCGTCCCGCCGGCCGATTCATCCCGAAGAAAAACCGACGACACGGAACAACGGAGGTTGCCGAATGATGAAGAGACAGAAGCGTGACCGCGGAGAGCGCGCGTATTCTCGGGGCTACCAGGCAGCCCTGCAAGGTCGCTCCCGCGAGGCCTGCCCCTTTCAACCCGAGGATTCGATGCGCCAGACGTGGCTCAATGGCTGGCGCGCCGGCAAGGACATGGTCTGGCAAGCCGAAGTTGCCCAGGTCCCGATGCGACCGACCGGCTGAGTTCCACGCGCTCCACCACAATCCGTGCTCCACCCCGCAAACCGGGTTCACCCCGGCCCAGGCCCCGCTCAGGGGCCTTTCCTTTTCCGGGCGGACCCGTTCACCAGGCCCGGACGATCTCGCGTATCAACCCCGGACCACGGTAGATGAAGCCGGTATAGATCTGTACCAGCGCCGCACCGGCCTCCCGCTTGGCCAGAGCGTCTTCCGCCCCCAGGATGCCCCCGACCCCGATGATCGGCACCCGCCCGGCCAGCTCGGCAGCCAGTGTCGCGATCACGGCCGTCGAGCGCGGGGTCAGCGGTGCGCCGGACAGGCCGCCGGCCTCCTCCGCATGCCGGAGACCCTGCACGCCTTCGCGGCCGGAAGTGGTGTTCGTCGCGATCACCCCGTCGATACCGAACTCGACCAGCGCCGCGGCGATGGCGGCCAGTTCATTGTCGCTGGAGTCCGGGGCGATCTTGACCAGCAGGGGGACCCGGCGGCCGCCGGCGCGCTGCAGCCGCTCCTGCTCCTCGCGCAACCCCCCCAGCAGGGTACGCAGCGCATCACCGTGCTGCAGCGTGCGCAGGCCCGGCGTATTCGGGGAAGAAATGTTCACCGTCACGTAGGTGGCGTGGTCGTAGACCTTGCGCAGGCAGAACAGGTAATCGTCCAGCGCCTGCTCGTTGGGCGTGTCCTTGTTCTTGCCGATATTGATGCCCAGCACACCGCGATAGCGGGCCCGCCGCACATTGGCCACCAGCGCATCGACGCCATGGTTGTTGAAACCCATGCGGTTGATGATGGCGGACCGCTCAGGCAGCCGGAAAATGCGCGGCAGAGGATTGCCGGGCTGCGGTCGCGGGGTAACGGTACCCACCTCGATGAAGCCGAATCCAAGGGCGGCGAACGCATCTATGCATTCGCCGTTCTTGTCCAGGCCGGCCGCCAGGCCCACCGGGTTGCGGAAATCGATACCGAAAACACGCACCGGCTTGTCGGGTACTGACGGCAACAGCCCGGACAACAGACGGCCTCGTTCGGCCAGCGCCAGCGCATGCAGGGTGAATTCGTGTGAGGTGTCTGCCGGCAGGCAGAACAGGGCGCGGCGCGCGAGATCAAACAGCATGTGGCCCCCGAAAAGAAACGGCGCGCGATTATAGCGCGCCGTTTCTCCGTGCCACCGGATTCGCAGTATTCGGCCGCTCAGCCGGACTTGCGGACCTCGCTGCGCAGCAGGTAGTGCGCCAGGGCAGGCAGCAAGGTCAGTGCCCCGACCATGTTCCATACGAACATGAAGGTCAGCAGGATGCCCATGTCGGCCTGGAACTTGATGGGCGAGAACGCCCAGGTGATCACGCCGATCGCCAGCGTCAGACCCGTGAACCAGACTGCCTTGCCGGTGGACTTGAGCGTTTCCAGATAGGCAGTCTCCAGATCCATGCCGTCCTGCAGGTACTGCTTCATGCGGCTGTAGATGTAGATGCCGTAGTCGACGCCGATGCCCACACCCAGGGCCACGACCGGCAAGGTGGCCACCTTCACGCCGATTCCGAGCACCACCATCAATGCCGTGCAGAGTGCAGAGGTCAGGCCCAACGGCACGATCAGGCAAACGACGGCCCGCCAGGAACGGAACGCCCCCCAGACAAGCACGATGACTACTGCATAGACGAAGACCAGCATCGTGTTGTTGGCACGCTGGATTGCCTCGTTGGTCGCTGCCTCGATACCCGCATTGCCGGAGGCCAGCAGGAAGCGCGCCACAGCAGGATCGTCGTGCTCGCGAGCAAACGCTTCGACTACGCCGGTCGCCCGCTTCAGTGTGTCCGCCTTGTGATCGTCCAGGAAGACGATGAGCGGCGCCAGCGAACAGTCAACGTTGAACAGACCCGAGGGCAGACGCTGCATCGCATTATTGAGCGCGTACTGATCGCGCGACAGAACGTACCACTTGAGGTTGCCCTCATTGAGCGCCGCATTTACGTACTTCGTTGCCGAAGCAATCGAAACCGTCGACTGAACCCCGTTCGTGTTCTCCAGTGCCCACTGCAAATCATCCATGCGCTGCAGGGCCTGATAATTATTACAGGCATCCGGCGGCGTCTCGACCATTACCACCAGAACATCGGCGCTGACCGAATAATTGTCGGTAATGAAATTGACGTCGTAGTTGTAGCGATACTTGCTTTCCGGACGATAGTCCTTTCCGCACTGGCCACCTTCTTCGGCGCACGGATCGGGCCACAACTCAGGCGCACCGCGATCGAGATCACCGATTTGCTGGTTCCAGCCAACGGCGATGCCGACTGCATAACCAAGTACGGCAATCAGAACAATTTTTCCGGCCACCTTCGGTTGCACGGCCAGGGCGAACCACTGCCACAAGCGGCTGGGCTTGCTCGCCTGCTCACGCTGATACTCGATCGCCGACGGCGTGATGCCCACATAGGACATGAGCACCGGGTGCAGGACCAGATTGGTAAAAATGACCAGCGCCACACCGATGCCGGCCGCCACCGCGAGCTCGCGAATGACGCCGATGTCAATGATGTAGAGGGTACCGAATCCGACAGCATCGGAAACCAGCGCCACGATACCGGCAATGAACAGCGCCCGGAACCCGCCGCGCGCCGATAGTAACCGGTCGGAACCTTTCTGGGATTCAACGCCGATGGCATTGACCATCTGCACGCCGTGACTGACCGCGATGGCGAATACCAGGAAAGGCACCAGCACGGAGTAGGGATCCAGCCCGTAACCCAGAACTCGCAGCAAACCCAACTGCCAGAAAACCGCCACAACGGAACAGAGGCAGATGACGCCGACGCTGCGCAGGCAGCGCAGGTCGACATACAGGATGATCGCCGTAATCAGCAGGGAGCACAGGCCGAACAACAGAACCACACGAACGCCGTCGATCAGGTCACCCATTTTCTTGGCGAACCCGACAACATGGATTCGGATCTTGTCGCTCTGGTACTTGTCGCGAATTTCCTCCAGCTTGCCGGGGAACGTACGATAATCGACTCCACCCTCACCCTGGGCGTCGGCCTCCAGGAGCGGGACATAGACGATCGAAGAACGGAAGTCATCGGCAAAAAGCCGGCCAACCTGTCCCGAACGCAGAATGTTCGCACGAAGCTTCTCCAGGCTGGCAGGAGAGCCGTCGTAATCACCGGGAATAACTTCACCGCCCTGGAAACCTTCTTCGGTTACCTCGGTCCAGCGGACATTCGCAGTCCACACCGATTTCACGTTGACGGTGTCGACGCCATCCATGGTGCTGACTTCGTCGGTGATCCGGTTGACGACATCCAGATACTCCGGGTCGAAAATATCCCCATCCAGATGCTCGACGGCGATCTGCACATCGTTGCCCAGACCAAGATCATCCTTGTACTTGAACAGGTTCTCGATGTAAGGGTGGTCAAGAGGAAGCATCTTCTTCAGGTTGGTGTCAGGGCGCAGATAGGCGGCCTGCCAGACCAGAAGTCCGGTAATGAGCGCAAACAGCGCAAGCACCACCGGGCGATTGTTGAAAACCAGTTCTTCGCAGAATTTTTCGAAACGCTGCATGGATTGATCGTCCGTAGGCAATTCAGGGAGTAAGGCCGTTGGCGGCCGCCTGTCTGGCACCGCCCTCGCCGACCAGCACGGCCGCACCGCCGCCGGCCACACAGGACATCACCGATTTCCGGTCAGAACGACGGTTCGCAACCACTTTGTCGTCGCCCGGAACGCGCACCAGAACGATGCCGGCATTGCCGGCAACCATCAGGGATCCATTGCCAAGTTCGCAACCATCGTTCAGGCCGGAAGTCACACCGGTCTCAAGACGGCTCCAGCTGTCTCCGCGATTGATGGAACGGAACAGCCGGCCCTGCAGACCGTAGACGTACAATGCGCCGTCCGTGCTTCCCGTAATACCGAAAAACGAGCCGTCGTAAGGCGAGCGCAATGTCGAGAATGTGGCGCCGCCGTCAACGGAGCGGTACAAAGTGCCCTTTTCACCGGCAATAAGCACCAGATCGCGATTGCCCGGAATGCCGCCAATTGCGTTGAAATGCCACCCGTCGCGATTGGAGATCCGGCTGCTGACGTCAGTCCAGCTCTTGCCTCCATCAGTCGTGCGCAACATCAACCCGTAAGCGCCTATGGCAACGCCAACCTGAGCATCGGCAAACCACACATCCAGCAACGGGACGCCGTCGCGACTGCCGATGTCACGACCCGCGGACTCATCGTCTTCGTACTCTGCCTCATCGAGCATCGCCCCCTCATCGATCCCCTGATCCTCGATCGGAGCCGGCTCTTCACCGGAAAATTCACGATAGTGCTGCACCTGCCAGCTTTCACCTGCATCGGCAGTGGCGAGAACGACGCTGTCGTGGCCAACGATCCAGCCCTGTTGCGGGCTGACGAAATACACCGTGGTAAGCATCGACCGCACCGGAGAAGCAACCTGCCGCCATGTTTTCCCCGCGTCATCGGAAAGCACGATGTGCCCGCGTTCGCCCACGGCAACCAGCCGGTCGCCGGCCCGCGCCACATCCAGCAACAGGGAAGAGGCCGCCTTGCCCGACATGATGGCCGGCTGCGGCGTATCTGCGGCCACGGAAATACCTGCAACGATCGCTGAAAGCACGGTTGCAGCCACCGCCCCAAGGGTCTTGCTGTTCATCGAACACCTCGCATAGGAACAGAAACGCCGGGCCACTTCGTGGTCCGGCGTTTTCCTGGCATTGAATTGATCCCGGAAAAAAGCGCCAACATCCGGGAGAAAAGCTGCCGACGCATCCGATTCATGCCGCCTCCCTGCGGCCGGAGATCAACGACCGCGGCGGCGCAGGGCTGCCGGGCTGAAGTACGAATCGCTCGGGATCGCCTGACTGAAGTCGAGCGTGGTGTCCTCTTCGTTGTCGAGGTTCTGGACGTGGTAGCGCTTGGATTTCAGGTCATGGAATACATCAAGCGCAGTCCAGGTGACAGGAACCTCGTAATAGTTCTTGAGAAAGGCCTCGCTGACGCGCCAGAGCTCGCCGCGGTTGTCGTACTGGTCGGCGACCGTGATACTCCAGCTGTCCTCATCGATGTAGAACGTACGCTTCGAGTACAGGTGGCGCGCGCCCGGCTTCAGGGTAGCTTCCACGATCCAGACCCGATGCAGCTCATAACGGGCGAAATCCGGGTTCGGGTGATTCTTGGTCAGCAGCTGGCTGTACTTCACATCCGGGCTGTCCATCTTGAAGCTGTTGTACGGAATGTACATTTCCTTCTTGCCGACGACCTTCCAGTCGTAGCGGTCCGGAGAACCATTGTACATGTCGGTATCGTCGGCAGTCCGCAGACCATCGGCAGCCGCAATCGGGGTGTCGTAGGCGAGGTTCGGTGCACGACGCACGCGGCGCTGGCCGGCGTTATAACCCCAGGCCTGCCGCGGCTGTGCTTTCTGGTCGATGGTTTCATGCACCAGAACCGCACCGCCGGCAAGACGCGGGGGACTCTTGGTGAAGGCCAAGTAATAGAAGGACACGTTGTCGGCCAGATCCTTGGGGCTGCCCTTCGGATTGTAGAAGCGGAAATAAACTTCCTGCTGGCTCACGACCAGCGAGTAGTCGCCGTTGCGCTGAACGGCGACCTCGGCTGCCCGACGCACGACGAACACGCTGCGCCAGCGCAGGGTATGGTTCCAGACAATCTGCAGGGCCTGCTGTTCGTTCGACCCACTGGGAATCGGGAATGGAATGCCGCCGTAGACGTTGTCGATACCGTTGCCGCCGGCAATCAACTCGCCGGTGGTGGCATTACGGAAGGTATTGTCATTGACCCAGTCCGGGGCCGAGTGGGAACGGCGGGACTGGAACACCGGCATGCGAAACGTCGCCGGGTAGGTTTCGAACAGGGCCTGCATACCCTTGGGCAGGCGATCCGCATATTGCTTGTAGTTCTTGCCGTCGATCACGAACAACGGCTTGTCCGACGCATACGGATCAGGATGATGCTGGCCAGCCTTCTTGTAACTGGCAGGGATCTGGGCCTTGGTGATACCCCCCGTCCAGTCGGGTATGCCCTCTCCCTTCATGATGTCCTTGCCATTGCCCGCGCGCAGCGCACCGAACGGGGTCAACGAGGACTTGAGTTCTTTTGCAGCGTCGGCCGGCACTTTGGCGAAAGCCGCCTCGGATGCGCCGAAGGCGAGCACGAGCGCAGTGCATACCGCCAGGGTTTTCTTCAACATCGGGTCTCTCCTCTTATGGTCGTCGGGGACGACTACCGGCCACCCCCTCGGACACATCAATCAATCAGAACGAGTACTTCACGTTCGCGTATACGTTGTCACGATCTGCCAGCTGGTTGCCATCATTCCGGTCGGCACGACCCCAGAACACGTTGGTTCCGACACCAAACGTCCAGTTGCCGGCATATTCGGCATCCAGTGCCACCGTCGCGGATTCCCGGTTTTCAACAAAATTGCCGCCGACGATACCGTTGCCCTCTACATCCTGGGCGTAGCGGATCTGCGGCTTCAGGTTGAGGCCGGCAGCCACGTCGTTGAACTCGGCGGCCAGCACCACGCGATATCCCCACGCGAAATCATCAAGATATTGCCTGGATACATTGCCCTCGAGCAGGTTCGCCGCCGGGACATAACCCAGTGCGCCTTCGGCCGCGTAGTCCTTGTTTTCGTCAAGTCCGTTCACCCAGGCGCCACCAAGCTCCAGAACCCCCGTCAGGCCATCGGTTATCCAGGTCGGACCAAAGTTGTGGATGGCCAGCAACGACACATTGAGCATGTCCTCTTCATCGGATACGGCAACCGTGTCACCTGCCGACAGCGTAGCCCCGTCGCCAATGTGGTCACCAAACGATGTCGAAGAGCTGGTGTCGATACTGCCGCCGCTACCGAGCGTAGTCGCGGCCACTGCGTTGTAGGCAATCAGGTTGTCGCCGACTTCCGGCAGGAATTCAGCATCGGGGCGATAGGCGAATTCACCGGAAAACGACGTTTCGCCGATATTGGTTGAGAATGTCAGGCCCCAGACCTGCTGATTCTGTTCGTATTCCAGGTAGTACTTGGTCGAATCGATGTAATGCATCGCGTTGAAGCCGCGAACCAGATCGCCGACCGTATTCCCGACCGGCAGCAAGGTGTAGGCAGCCATGTCCTGGCATTCAGCGTCAGCAGCCGCAACACCGACGCTCATCAGGGTCTGGCTGGCGGCAGCACAGGTCTCGTTGTCAAACGAGGAGCCGTAGGCATCTCCCAGTACGGCCACCGCTGTCGGCTTGCGTGCGTGATAGTTCAGGAAATAGAAACCGAACTCGGTGTTGTTCAGGGATTCTGCGAGATAGCGCAGGGCAAGGC
Source organism: Pseudomonadota bacterium (assembly GCA_049323295.1). Lineage (GTDB taxonomy): Bacteria > Pseudomonadota > Gammaproteobacteria > Pseudomonadales > JADFDG01 > JADFDG01. The sequence continues at coordinate 12,262 of JBMOON010000026.1, read as the reverse complement.
CGTACTGGCCATCGTCACGCGGATCACGGTCGCTGAGCTTGTTGTTGCTCAGCCGCGTGCCCATCGGGTCGGTCGGATCGACGATGCCCCGGGCAAAGGCATTGTAGATCCGCGCCACGGACTCACGGGATTCAGCACTGACATAGGCGGCATATCCCGGATCCGTCGACGGCACGGGGGTCAGGGTATTTTCCACGTCGATGATCACGGACTCGGAGCCCAGCCCGAAGAAGGCGTCGGTGGTCGAGTAGAACGTACCCACCGGATCAGCCTCCGAACGTTTCCAGCCAAACTCGTAGAAGGCTTCTGCCGACAGCATGTCGGTGATGTTTGTCGACACCACCAGCATCGGCAGCGGCAGCAAGGCATCCTTGATCTCCGCGCCCGGCAGACGCAGGGCAGAAAGATCCGCAGGGTTGGCCTGGTTGATGCCGTCCTGCATGAACAGGGCCTCGCCCCAGCTCAACACCTGCTCGCCGAGCCGCACGTTGAGTGTGCGACTGCCAATCTCGAAATCGCCCCAGACATAGGCCGAGGAAAGACGCGCGTCGCTGACGGCATAATCCGCCGCCTGCGACGTCAGGCGCTCGTTGTCGAACCGGTCGCTGGCATCGACGCTGTTGAGGAAATCCCTGGCTTCTCCATGCGTTCCCTCGATGTCCTCCAGCGCAAAATCATGGAACGCGAAGCCGCTGACCTGCATCCCGTACCTGTCCCAGGTGAGCTCCAGCAGCGAGTTCCACTTCACGGTGTTGGAAACGATGTCTCCCGCATCCGGAAAGTTGCCGTTGCCGTCGTTCTTGTTGGCGGCAGTCTTCACATTGTTGGCGGCGAGCTCGCTGTAGAAACCGTCCGGCCCCGTTCCGCGGGTCTCCGCCGCCAGAAAGCGGTCGGCCCCCTGCGTGCGGAATGCCACTCCGTACGACAGCGTGTTGTCGAAGCGGCCGGCCACTTCGCCGTCCGCAAAATCGAGCTCCATGGCATTTGCCGAGGCGATGCCCAGCGGCAGCAGGGAGGCTAGGAGGAACCCGCGGCGGGCCGGAGCACCGAACAAACCGAAGCAGGCGGCCCTGCCGATCGCGACTGGCTTGCGTTGCATAGCGGACGACTCCATGGACTTGTTTTGATTGTTAAGTGATCCGGACGAACCGCGAACAGCAGGGGTACACGCAACCGCATTTCGGGAAACGCGTACTACATTCCCGCCAGCACCATGTTACGGAGAACCGCTGGCGTCAAAACCCTGACCAGCATGACAGCCTGTTTGCAGCGCGAATAGTTGTTATACGTCGGTATTCAATACCAATCGTCGGCAACTGCCAACCCCCGGGAACTGACTGCCAATCCACCTCAAGTGGATGGGAAAACAGGCCGGTTTGGCGGCCGCAAGCGGCTTGCACCCGGATTCTGCCGCTGTGTAGACTCACGGAAGATTTGTGGAATCCTGCCGGCGCTACAAGAAAAACCGCGACTGCGTCGCACCGCTTGAAAAACTGAAGCAGGATCACCGCCAGGCGTTCTTCGACACAACAACGAAACTGCGAAGGAAAGTCCCATGACCAAGTGGCCACTTAGCCGGCTCGCCCTGTCCGCAGCTCTCGCCTCCAGCCTGGGCATCTCCGGGTGCGACGTCAGTGATGCGCCGGAAGAACGCCAAACCTCGCAGATCGCGTACGGCGGCTGCGGCGTGATCGACTCCATTTCCGGTGACTGCCTTGTCATCACCGGGGAACCGAATCCGACCGGCGCCGGCGTCCCCGACACCTTCACGCCCGGCACCTACCCGCGGTTCAACCCTGCGGCCGGCGACATTCCGCTGAACACCGACCTGCCGTTTTCCGGATCCACCGACGGTACCGCTGCCGTAAGCGGTACCGGCACGGTCCAGAATGCCCTGAATGATCTTGACGGCTGGTCGACCAACGCGCCCTTCGACATCGCCATGAGCGCAGCAATCGATCCGGCAACGGTCAATCCGAGCCTGATCGGGCAAAACGTATTCCTGCTGCCCCTCGAAACGGTATCCGGCGGTGATGCGCTGGATCCGGCGGACATCGATACCGCCGCACCGTTCAATTCCGCCACGGTCGCCGCCACCCAGTACACCGTATCCGTGGCTTCGGTGGACGGCGGAACCGACAACACGATCCGGATCAAGCCGACCACGCCGCTGCTGCCGAAAAAGAAATATCTGGTCGTGATCACCAACGGCATCGAAGATGCCACTGCGGCACCGATCGGCAAGGCACCGGTCTACGATCTCGTGGCCTCGGAGCAGCAACTGGTGTCTACCCAGCTGCAACCGCTCCGGGATGCCGTGCAGGGCTGGCAGGCCCTGGCAGTAGGCTATCTTCAGTCGCGCAACGCCACGCTCAACAGCACGTTCAGCCTGTCGCTGCCGACCGATGCCGCGACGCTGACCCACTCCCTGGCCCTCACCTTTACCTTTACGACCAGTGACCCGGTGACACCGCTGGTGGCAATGGGCGGACCGCGTGCCGCCCTCTTCGCGGCTGGCGGCAACAACCCGTCCAGCTTCACCGGCATCAACAACGCCGACGCAGCAGGACTGCTCTCTTCGCCCAAGCCGCGTACGGTTGCATTCCCCGCACCCAACGCCGGCAATGCTTTCGATCTCGGCACCCTCTCCGGCGGCGCACTGGCCGCCAGCCGGGCAACGCTCTACACCGGCAGCATCGACCTGCCCTACTATCTCACCGAACCGGCAAGCGCCGGTGACTTCACCGTTCTTGGCAAGTTCTGGACCGGTGATACCGCATTGGCAACGGCCTTCAGTCTGCCGGTACCGGCAGACAACGACAGCACCTACAACGTGACCTATCGCTTCCCGTTCGCGGCGCGCACCAGCGACGTCACGGTGCCCGTGCAGGTCACCCTGCCCAACCCGGCACACGCCCCCGCCAGCTTCGGCGGCGCAACTTGCAGCATGGCCTATGCTGCCAGCGGTTACCCGGTAGCCATCTACGTGCACGGCATAACGTCCGACCGTTCCAGCGTGCTTGCCCTGGCCCACTCGCTGGCCAGCAACGCTTGTATCGCCACGGTAGCCATCGACCTGCCCATGCACGGCATACCGGCCACCAACGCCCTGTGGCGTTACCTGAACGTTGACCGGGCCGACCTCACCACCGTGGCAGCCGACAATCCGTCTGCCGACGAGCGCCACTTCGAAATCGCCACGACCGGTACGGCACCGGCAGCAATGAACTTCAGCAGCCCGACTGCTCTCGACGGCTCCGGTTCCTGGTTCATCAATCTGGCCAATCTGCAGAACAGTCGTGACAACATGCGGCAGGCGGTGATGGATCTGCTGAACCTGAACGCCAGCCTCACGAATATCAACGCACTGGACCTGGACGGTGACGCCAACGCTGCCAACGACAACTTCGATCTCTCGAAGGTCACCGTAGTCGGCGTATCGCTCGGCGGCATCATCGCCACCACCTTCGCCACTGTGAACCAGGCCGTCATCGCCAACGAAACGGCCGTCAACACCGCGGCCGGGGTCACGGTATTCCCGATCCGCCTGAACGGCGTGAAAGCGTTGGCAACCTCTTCGGCCGGCGGCCAGCTCACCCGGGTGCTGGAGAACTCCCTGTCCTTCGGACCGCGCATTCTGGGTGGCCTCGCCGCTGCCGGCGCCACGCCGGGCACATCGAACTACGAGAAGTTCCTGTACACCGCGCAGAGCACTGTCGACAGTGGCGATCCGGTCAACTTCGCGCAAACCCTGTCGGCGATGGGCGTCAAGCTGCTGACCCAGGAAGTCATCGGGGGTGGCGATGCCTCCGTGCTTGGCACGGCAAACGATACGACGACCTATCTTGCCGACAAGGTTGTACCGAACAATGCCAACGCGCCGGTGACCATCAACTACGGTCTTGGCAGCTATACCACGGACACCGCACCGCTGGCCGGCACCGATCCGTTGGCGACACTACTCGGCGTCAGCAAGCTGTCCGCCGGTTTCACACCAGGAAACCAGGCCGTCGGCACCCCCGGTGTCTGGCTGCCACAGACGCTGGGTCACCACGCCTCCCTGCTGCGTCCGTACGAATCGGCCGCACCGTCGAAGTGCGGTGAATACGCCGCCACCTATGAGATGCAGACCCAGGCCGTCAGCTTCCTGGCCTCGCTGGGCGCCGGCGTAGCCGTCGGTGTGGCCAGCCTTGCATCGGATCCGCCGGATGCTGCGGGCTGTACATTCTCGGCCGGCGAGACGGCAGCCTTCGTCGGCACCAACTGACGACGCAACGTCGAAAAAAGAAAACCCGGCCATGTGCCGGGTTTTCTTTTTTCGGGGCCGGATACCGCATGTGCGGCTCGCCGCGATACGACTTCAAGGCACGCCATCGAAACGGGTTTTGTGTATCACCTCGCGGGTATTCAATGAAAGCGCCGGCTGCGCAAGGATACGATCCATGGCCGCCGCCGCATGCACCTGCAACGCAACACTGACCCGACGCCAGCGACCGAAGGCATTGGCCAGTCGGGCCGCGATCTGCGGATTCACCGGATCGAGGGCAATCACCTGATCGGCGAGAAAACGGTAGCCCTCGCCATCAGGACGATGGAACATCGCCGCATTCGCACAGAATGCGGCGATCAATGACCGCACACGGTTGGGATTCGTGAGTTCGAATTGCGGATGCGACAACAGCTCGCGCACACGGGGCAACACATCACCCGCAGGATTGCCGGCCTGCAGGGAAAACCACTGGTCGATCACCAGCGCTTCGTGTTGCCACTGCGTATGGAAACGCGTCAGCAATTCGTCCGCATTCGCCATGCCGCCATGCACAGCGGCGCGCAGGGCAGCCAGCTGGTCGCCCATGTTGTCGGCTGCCGCATACTGACGGGAAACAAATGCGGCCAACTCGTCGTCACCCGACTCGGAAAGCAGATCGAGAAGAGCATATGCGAGGGAACGCCGGGCCATGGCTGCCGGTGACGGCGACCATGGCCCCCGTGATGCAAAGGAATCCCGGGCGGTGGTGAGTGGCGTCCTGAGTTCTGCCACCAGCAGTTGGCGCAGGGCACGGCGGGCGTACCGCACTGCCTGCGGGTCAGCAACCGGCATCCGGTCGGCAACGAGCGACTCAGCCGGCAAGGCGAGCATTTCCGCCAGCAGGGCATGATCCGCATCCGTATTGTCCAGCGCCTCGTCGAGCAGCACGACATACAACTGCCGAACTTCCTCCGGCAATGCACACGCTTTTCCAGCCTGTACCTGTTCGACGCCCTTCAGCAACGCACGCATGTACAGTTCCTGGGCAGCGTTCCAGCGGTTGAAAGCATCACTGTCGTGGCGGGCAAGGAAAGCCGGGTCCCCGTCGGCAAGGTTCGCCACGAGTCGCACCGGTGCAGAAAATCCGCGCAGCAACGACGGGACCGGACGCATCTTGTGCCCGGTAAACACCAGTTCGGTCGTTGCCTCGTCGAGCACGAACAGGGAACCGCCGTCACGCGACGAAACCCTCGGATCACGGCAACGAACCGGCAGGTCACTTCCCGTCTCCGGATCCAGTAACCCGAAACCGACCGGAATCACGAACGGTTTATTGGCAGCAATGAATGCCGGCTGACCCGCCATCGGCACACTGCGTTGCGAGAAGCGCAGTCGGTACTCGCCAAGTGCTGCATCAAAGCTTTCCGATACCGTCAGTTCCGGTGTGCCCGCCTGCGAATACCAACGACGAAATGAGGAAAGATCAATATCTCCGGCCTCCTCCATTGCCCGGACGAAATCTTCACAGGTAACGGCCTGCCCGTCATGGCGGGCGAAATACAGATCGCAGCCCTGCCGGAAAGCATCCGGCCCAAGCAGGGTCGCCAGCATTCTCACGACTTCGGCACCCTTCTCGTACACGGTGACCGTATAGAAATTGTTGATCTCGACATAAGAGTCGGGACGCACCGGATGTGCCAGCGGACCAGCATCCTCCGGGAACTGCACGGTACGCAGAAAGTTCACTTCCTCGATACGCTTCACTGCCCGGGAATGCATGTCCTTGGAAAACTCGGAGTCGCGGAAAACCGTGAAGCCCTCCTTCAGGGACAACTGAAACCAGTCGCGACAGGTCACACGATTTCCACTCCAGTTGTGGAAGTATTCGTGGGCAATCACGGCTTCGACGCGCTGGAAGGCCTTGTCGGTCTGGGTAGCCGGGCCCGCCAGCACACAGGACGTATTGAAAACATTGAGCCCCTTGTTTTCCATCGCCCCCATGTTGAAGTGCGAGACAGCCACGATCATGTAGACATCAAGGTCGTACTCACGCCCGTAGACTTCCTCGTCCCAGCGCATGGCCCTCTTGAGCGATTCCATGGCATGGGCAGTTTTGTCGAGATCCTTCGGCTCCACAAAAATCTGCAACGTGACCCGCCGGCCACTGGCAGTGACGAAATCATCCTCGCGGCATGCCAGATCACCGGCAACGAGAGCGAACAGATAACAGGGCTTGGGATACGGGTCCTCCCAGACCGCCCGATGCCGGCCATTCGGGAGCGCCTCGCGTTTCAGGCAGTTTCCGTTCGACAACAGCAGCGGAAAACGTGTCGCATCGGCTTCAATCGTGGTGCGGAAACGCGCCATCACATCGGGACGATCCGGATACCAGGTAATTCGCCGGAAGCCCTCCGCCTCACACTGCGTGCAGTACATGCCGTGCGAAACGTACAAGCCTTCCAGCGCCGTATTGGCAACCGGATCGATATCACCGACGGTCTGCAGGAAAAACGCATCGGGAACGTCCGGAATCGTCAGTGAATGCGCATCAAGCACATAACGTTCCGCCGACAATTCGACCCCGTCGAGTTCGATGCGGACAAGAGAAATCCCTTCGCCGTCCAGTCGCAGGGGCGCGTGCGCAAGCCCCGCGGGATTGCGCCGGATCTCCAGTCGAGCCGTGACGCGGGTATGCGGCTCACGGATATCGAACTGCAAATCGATCCGGTCGACAAGAAAGTCGGGAACCCGGTAATCGTCCAACCGCACGGAACGCGGCGCATCGTTGTCACGCATGATTCTGGTTTCCGGCAACGCTCACGGGACGACGCCGGCGCGGGTCCGGGCATCGCAGGGACAGTCAGTGCGCAGCGGGATTCCTGCCGCCGCGTATGTTCAGGGGCTGCTCGCCGGCATGGTCATGACTGTCGCACACCTCACCTGCGGCCTTGGCACCACGGTCGATATGACCGGTGTGCTGCTCCGGCGGGAGATGCTTCAGCTCCCACGCCAGCACCGCCTCCATGCACAACGCCCGCTGCCCGTCGGTCAGACGGCGACCGTCGGGAAACTTGCCGATCTCGACGGCACGTCGCAGGGCACTGCAGGTATTGGCGTCCATGCGGGCAATCAACTGTTCGAAATCCATCGCGGACACCACCGGATCAGGGCTTGCTGGACCAGCCGAGCTTGGAACGGCAGGCTTCGTAGAAATCGTGGCCGGGCGGGTGCACGAGGGTGAGCTTTTGTGCCCGCTTGCGTACATAAACCACATCTCCCGCCTGGGCGCGGACACCTTCCTGGCCGTCGCAACTCACCAGCGGCGAATTGCGTGACGTGATCGCCACCTTTATCTCACTGTTCCCGTCAACCACGATGGGACGGCTGGATAATGTATGCGGATGCATCGGCACCAGAACGATCGCATCGAGTTTCGGGTGCATGATCGGGCCGCCACCGGACAAGGCATAGGCCGTCGATCCGGTCGGAGTGGCAATGATAAGGCCATCGGCACGCTGACTGTGCACCAGCTGCCCGTCGATCCGCAGTTCGAACTCGACCATGTGCACGCTGTCGCCGGCCCGGATCACCACGTCGTTGAGCGCAACTCCACTGCCGGCGACATGCTGGCCGCGACGCACCTCGGCATCGAGCAGAAAGCGCTTTTCGGTTTCGTAGTCGCCATCGAGAATCGCGCCCAGGCGCAACTCAAGCTCGCCCGGCATGATGTCGGTCAGGAAGCCGAGATTGCCTCGGTTGATCCCGACTACCGGCACGCCGTACCGTGACAGCGCACGCGCCGCCGCCAGCAGACTGCCATCGCCACCGACCACGATGACCAGATCACAGGATTCGCCCAGCACCCGCCTGTCACCAACCTGCAGCCCGTGCTTGCCCAGCAGCGGATCGACTCCTTCATCCAGAATCAGGTTGCAGCCGCGCGACTGCAAAAAGGCAATGGCATGCCGAAGGGTATGAACGACTTCTTCGCTGCCCGGTCTCCCGATCAGCCCGATATTGCGGAATCCTTCCATGGCATCAGTAGTCGATCAGGTGCTGTTTGCGCTGCGCACCGGTCAAGGCATTGAGACCGCCATCCAGGACATCGACACGGAAGCCGGCATTCTTCAGCAGGAATGCAGCCGCCGTACTGCGACGGCCGGTATCGCAATACACAACCAGATGCCGCTTGGCATCCAGCAAGCGCGATTTCAGCCGCAGGACATTGAGCGGCATGTTCTGGGCACCGCGGAAATGCTCGGCCTCGAATTCATCCGCGGTGCGCACGTCCAGCCACAAACCGCCGGCAGCCGCGATCGCCTGGCAGGGATCAAACGGCAAGGTGCTGACCACCGGCTCCTTGAGCAGCTCGATGAAGTCCGCCTTGTCGAGCCGCATCAGAATGCCATCGGTGGCCATCGTCACCGTCGCATTGCGCGTCGTTTCGGACAACAGCGCTTCCTCGCCGAAGCCCTGGCCAGCCTCAAGCATCGCCACCACGACCGGCTGTTCGGCGCCCGGGGAACGCACCGACACTTCGCACGCGCCCCGCTTCACGAAGTAGCAGCAGTCGGCACTGTCACCCTGCTTGATCACGGTCTCGCCGGCCTTCAGTTCGCGCGGCTTCATGCGCCGGAAGATTTCCTGGATGTTGGCCGGCGGCACGCTGTAGAACAGGTTTGACTTGAGCAGTTTGATCATCCAGTCGGCATCCTGATCAAGCTGCCGGTTGGAGGCGATGTCGAGGATCATGTAGCCGGCGGACTGATCCCAGGAGAGGATGGTGTCCAGCCGGTAACTGTCGAATTTGACGAGGCTGACATCGGTCAGTGCCGTTGCCGTGCTGCGGCGCGGCTGGAAGTGTTCGATCGGGTGCCAACTCTCGATGCCGCCGGAAGAAATGACGGTGCGACGCCCCTGGGAATCGACCAGCTCCACCTCTCCACTCAGCAGATAAATGGTGGTGTTGTCCTCGTCACCGATCCGGAACAGGGTCTCGCCGCGCGCGACCATGGCGACGTCCTGCTTGGCCAGCAACTGGTCAAGATGGTTCGAGGTCAACGAGTTGACCGGGACGAAGGTCTGTAGAAGTTTTTTGTTGATCGACTGCTGGCTCATGTGTCTGGCCCGTCAACGGAAGGCAAGTACGTTGGCAATGTTCTGGTCACCCTGGCACTTGGCGCAGGTGTCCGAGTCTCCCGGCTTGAACTTGCTGGGCACGTCGACACGGATCAAACGGGTACCGCATACCTTGCCGTCAGCCTTGACGCGGATGCAGGCCGGATTTTCGTAGTGGGCAATCCAGGCCCGGTAGCGGTCTTCGGTAACCAGGCATTTCTCGGCAGCATAGGCCAGCGGATTCTCGACATAGCGCTGGATGTGCTTGAAGGGGATCGACACGTGGCCGGCACCAGGGTGAAACGCGATGAAGCTGACGCCGAGCTTCTCGAGTTTTTCCAGAAACTTGTCGGCACCAGAGGCCTGGCTGGCCGACTGGCTGCGCTGCAGATCGACGATCTGCTCCTTGTACTGCTCTATTTTTTCGTCGCGATTGATCAGGTCCATTTCGCGGACATGCAGCTCTTCACGCAGCTTGGCCGTTTCTTCTTCCAGTCGCTGATGCATCTCCCGCTCGACCTGCCGACGAACCTCTTCAGCCTGCGACTGTCCGTCGGTAGCGGCATCGGCCTGTCGCTCGATGGCATCGTGCAGTGAATCGATCTGCGCACGCTGGGCCGTTGCCTGCTCACGCAGGGCCGCATTCTGGGCCTTCAGCGACTTGAACTGGCTCAGCAGTTTTTCCAGCTGACTGTTGAGGATTTCCTCTTTCTGCTGGAAGGCATAATTGGCGCGCGCCACTTCCTCGGTGTGCTGCGTTTCCATCGTGGTGACCTGCAAACGCAGGTCCTTGATGGTGCGGGCCAGTTTCACCCGCTCTTCGCGGATCTGGTCGAGTACGTCGCCGGTATCGCCCGGCTCCGCAGTCCGGGTCACTACCGGCGGCGCGACCTGGGAAACAACCGGCGGCGGCGTCAGCACCGGGGGAGCCGGCGGCACCAGTACCGGTGGTGCAACGGGAGCGGCGGCCGGTGCAGCGGCCGGCTCAGACCAACCGGCAGCCTGGGGCGGCATCCCCCAGTTCGGCGGCGGGGCCGGCTGCGGCTCGGGCTCTTCGACAATCGTGAGTCCCAGATAGCGACCGCGCTCGCGAATCGCATCACGGATGAACACGAAGTCATTGGCGCCCTGCTTCATGTTCGGATCCCACAACTGGGACTGCTGCCATGAAATCGGACACTGGCTGCGACAGGCCAGCCGCACCGGACCGGCTCCGAGATCCGGACCACGATCCGCCTTTTCCACCATGTGACGCAGCGGAATGTTCCAGCTGCGGTCGGCCACACCGCGCTCGTCGAAACTGATGAGGAAAAGCACGACCCCGGTGACCAGCATGCGGCCGTTCACCGTCACATAGGCCGCCTTCATTTCATGGCCGGCAAATTCCTGCATGCCGACCACGCCGTCGAGCACGGCCTCGAAATCCGAATACAGCAGTCCCTTGCAGACACCGCCCTCTCCGAAGAAGAGGACAACTTCCGACTGGTTGCCGGTAGCAAAACTGAGCGACATGTCCGTATATCCCGATAAAGCAGAGCCGACCCGAAACAGGGCAGTCGTTCATGTTCCCAAGTCGGGCCGGAAATGCCAAGCGCCGGCTGCGGTACCCGTTCACAGGCCCGGGGCAGGGCAACATACCCGACCCCGGGAGCACGTGGAGGCCAACCGGACACCCGGCTATCCTTCCCCGGCCCTACCCTGCAATACGCCCGGGACCCGAACGAATGCGCGCAGGAGACATCCTCTGGACCGCCGTTGACCGGTTGCTGGCTGCCGCCGCCCGGGAAGGCATCGATCCAGGGCAACTGCAGGCCATGCTGCCGCCACCGGCGCTGCGGGAAGAACGCTTCGAACTGCTCGACTACTGCCGCCTGGGACAATACGCCATCAGCCTCTCCGGACGCGGGCGCCTCGGGCTGGTGATCGCAGCCGAAACCAGATTCACCCACCTCGGCCTGGCGGGGCTGGCGGCCGCCAGTGCGCCGACCCTCGGCGACGCACTGCAGGTCATGACGCGTTTCGAGCCACTCAGCGTCCGCAGCTACCGCGGCCAGTCACGCTGGCTGCCGACGGAAGACAAACTGGCCTTCTACAGCATCGCCCCCTACAACGACTACACGCGCTTCATCGTCGACGCGATCCTGGCCACCTGGGTCCGGATCATAGGCGAGTGCGCCGGCACCGAGGCACTGAAGGAAGTCCGGATGGAATTTTCGGCGCCCGCCTACCACGCAGACTATGCCGCAGCGTTTCCGTGTCCGGTTTACTTTGCCGCCGACGAGAATGCCGTCTTGCTGACCCGCAATGCCGCCGCCAGGCCACTGCACACCAGCGAGCCGCTGCTGCATGCCGAACTGCTGGCCCTGTGCGAGCAGCGATTGCGGCAACTCGAGAACGAAAGTCGCCTGCATGCGCGCGTCCAGAAAGTATTGGGGCCGATGCTGCGCGGCAATACGCCGTCGCTGGATGCGGTGGCCGATGGCCTGGGCATGGCCAGCTGGACCCTGCGCAGGAAACTGCGCGAAGAAGGGACGTCGTTCCAGACGCTGCTGGACGACTCCCGGCGCGACCTCGCGCTGGCCTACATGAAAGATGTCGGGCTCAGCCTGGGAGAAATCGCCTACATCCTCGGTTTTTCGACGCCCGGCGCATTCCAGCGCGCCTTCAAGCGCTGGACCGGCGTTACGCCCGGTGAATACCGGCGCCAGCGGCGCGATCCGAAAACCTGAGCGCGCCGGAACCATGATCGGAAAAAATGCATGTGCCGGAAACGCAAACGCCGCGCAAGGCGCGGCGTTTGTGTCTTTCTGCGAGATGGCGGAGCGGACGGGACTCGAACCCGCGACCCCCGGCGTGACAGGCCGGTATTCTAACCGACTGAACTACCGCTCCGGA
>JBMOON010000025.1:17801-20103 GCA_049323295.1 Pseudomonadota bacterium | reverse complement strand
GGGCGTAGCTGGTGGAGAAGATGCCGGAGGGGTCCATGGGTTTCAGACTCTTTCGATGCGCTTCCAGCCGAACATGCCGGTGGGCCGGACGATGAGCACGACCAGCATGAAGACGTAGGGCACCACCGCCGCGGCGTTGCCGCCGATCAGCGGGTCGATGTAGGCGGCGGTCAGGCCCTGCACGACGCCGACGATGATGCCGGCCAGCAGCAGCCCGCCGATCGACTCCAGCCCGGCCAGCAGCGCGACGGGCAGTGCCGCGAAACCGATCTCGGACGACAGAAAGGTCAGCGACTTGCCGCTCAGGTAGACCATCGAGGTGATGACCGACAGCACGCCGCCCAGTGCCCAGGCGAAGGCGATCGAACGGCGTACGCTGATGCCCATGGCGAGTGCGATCTGGTGGTCCTCGGCCACCGCCGACATGGCCAGGCCGGCACGGCTGCGGTTGAAGAACCAGTGCAGACCGGCGGCGCAGACCACGGCGATGATGCCACCGGCGGCCAGCGAGCGCGGCACGATCAGCTCGCCGAAGATCAGCGGCGCGAGCGGAATGATGGCCGGGAACTGGCGTTCCTGCGGGCCCCAGATCAGCAGCACCAGGCCGCGCATCAGGATCAGCAGGCCGATGGTGACCATGATCATCGAGAACACCGACTCGCCGATCAGGCGGCGGAACAGCAGGCGTTCGATGGCCAGGCCGATGAGCACCGAGATCGCCAGCGCCACGCCGATGCCCACGGCCGGGTGCATGCCGCGCGACTGCACGGCCCACCAGACCAGGAAGGCACCGACGACCAGCATCTCACCGACCGCCATGTTGAAGACCTTGCTGGCGCGGTAGATGACGACGAAGCCCATCGCCACCAGCGAGTACAGCAGGCCGAGCAAGGCGCCGTTGAGCGCGTAGTTGAAGAACTCGATGATCATCGCGGGCCGGCCTTGGTGATGTCGGTGGCGGTCACGGTGGCGCGCAGCACGCCCTGGCGACCGTCCTGGTAGGTGATGGCGATGGCGCAATCGATGTCTTCCGCACCCGCGTACAGGCCTTCGATCAGCGCCTTGTAGCGCTGCTCCAGGAACTCGCGACGCAGCTTGCGCGTGCGCGTGAGCTCGCCCTCGTCGGCGTCCAACTCTTTCGGGAAGTTGGCGAAGCGCACGACGCGCGAACCCTCGGGCAGCAAGTTGTTGATGCGCGCGATCTCGTCGCGCACCAGGGCGCGGATCTCGGGCCTTTGCGACAGGTCGGTAAAGGTGGAGAACGCGATGCGGCGCTCCTCGGCCCAGCGTGCGGCCACACCCATGTCGATGTTGATCAGTGCGCCGACCCAGGGCCGGGTGGCGTCGCCGAGCACCATCACGTCCTTGATGAAGGGCGAGAAGCGCAGCCGCGTCTCGATGAACTGCGGCGGGTAGGGGTGGCCGCTGGCCAGCTTGACCAGGTGCTCGACACGGTCGAGAAACACGATCTCGCCGCGCTCGGTGCGGCGCACCGCGTCGCCGCTGGCGAACCAGCCGTCGCGGTCGAGCGCCGCGGTCTTGTCGGGCTTGTGCCAGTAGCCCAGGAAGCCGGTGCCGCCGCGCAGCAGCAGTTCGCCGCCGGCCTCGATGCGGGCCTCCAGCGGCGCGCCGAAGGCGGGGTCCACGTCGAGCAGCGGGCCCACGGTTTCGAGGTCGTAGCGCTCGCCGCGGTGACCGGCGATGAGCCCGAACTCCGAGCAGCCGTAGATGTTGCGCAGCGGCACGCCCAGGGCATGGAAGAGGCGGAACACGTCCGGCGCCATCGCCGTGCCGCCGGAGACGGCGATCTTCGAGCGCAGGAAGCCGAACTGGTCGCGCACGGCATGCAGCGTCAGCAGCTCGGCCAGCGGCAGCAGCAGCCGCGACAGCGCGGGCGCCGGCCGCCCTTCGAGCCTGGCTACGTGCACCTGGTGGCCGATGCGCACGCCCCAGCGGTAGAGGCCGCGCGCCAGGCTGCCTGCGTGCAGCATGCGGGCCTCGATGGTGGCGGCGATGCTTTCCCACTGCCGCGGGCCGAACAGCACCATGTGCGGCGCCAGCTCGCGCAGGTTGGGCAGCACCTGGTCGGGCCCCTCGGGGAAGTTGACCACCAGCGGCAGCGTCAGCCCCAGCGTCACGCCCAGCAGCTGCTCGGTGATCCAGGCCAGCGGCGTGTACGACAGGTATTCCATGCCGGGCTCGATCGGCAGCGCGCTGCGCATGCGCTCGGCGTTGTCGATCAACCAGCGGTGGCTGATCATCACGCCCTTGGGCTTGCTGGTCGTGCCCGAGGTGTAGGTCA
>JBMOON010000025.1:0-17701 GCA_049323295.1 Pseudomonadota bacterium | reverse complement strand
CGTCGGCGATCTTGCGCCCGAAGTCGAGCACGGCCACGCGGTCGGCCAGGTCCATCACCACGCCCATGTCGTGCTCGACCAGCACCACGGGGATGCGCTTGGCCTCGCGCACGTCGATGACGAAACGGGCCAGGTCTTCCTTCTCCTCGGTGTTCATGCCGGCCATGGGTTCGTCCATCAGCAGCACCCTGGGTTCCATGGCCAGCGCGCGGCCGAGGTCCACGCGCTTGCGCAATCCGTAGCCGAGGGAGCCCACCGGCTGGTGGCGGATGTTCTCGATCTCCAGGAACTCGATGATGTTCTCGGCCACCTCGCGGTGGCGGGCTTCCTCGCGCTGTGTCCAGGGGAAGTAGAGGAAGGCTTGGGCGAGACTGGAACGCATGTGGCTGAAGCGCCCGATCAGGATGTTGTCGAGCACGCTCATGTTGGAGAACAGGTGCGTGCCCTGGAAGGTGCGCACCACGCCGTCGCGAGCGATGGCATGCACGGCCCGGCCCAGCAGATCGCGGCCTTCGTACTGCACGCGGCCCTGCTGCGGGCGGTAGAAGCCGCTCAGCACGTTGAGCAGCGAGCTCTTGCCGGCGCCGTTGGGGCCGATGATGGCCAGCATCTCGTCGGGCCGGACCTCGATGCTGACATCGGACAGTGCGGTGACACCGCCGAAGCGCAGTGTGATGCCCTCGGCGTGGAGAACGGGCGCGGCACTGACCACGCCGGTCGTGGCGGGCTTGGGCATGGTCAGGAAAACGCGTTGAGCCCGGTGAGGGCGCGGCCGATGATGAGTTTCTGGATCTCGGTCGTGCCGTCCGGGATGGTCATCATGCGGGCGTTGCGGAACAGCAGCTCGACGCCGAAATCCTTGGTGATGCCGTTGCCCCCGTGGATCTGCACCGCCTTGGAGGCCACGTCGACCGCGATCTCGGTGGCGTGGCACTTGGCCATTGCGCTTTCGACCTCGCAGCGCACGCCGTGGTCGATCAGGTTGAAGGCGCGATAGACCAGCAGCTTGGCGGCGTCGAGTTCGATCGCGGCCTCGGCCAGCATGCCCTGGATGAGCTGGTGGGCGCCGATCGGCTTGCCGTGCTGGCGGCGCTCTTTGGCATAGGCCACCGCCTTGTCGAGCGCGGCCTGGGCGATCCCCACGGAGGTCAGGCCGACCATCGGCCGCGCCTTCTCGAACAGCACCAGCGTGTTCTTCAGCCCGGCGCCGGGCGCGATCATCATGTTGCCGGCGGGCACGCGCACGTTGTCGAAGAACAGCTGCGCGGTCGAGGTGCTGTTCAGGCCCAGCTTGTCGATGTTGCGGCTCTCGTAGCCGTGCTCGGCGCGGTCGACCAGGATCATCGACAGGCCCTTGGCGCCATCGTCCGACGTGCGCACGATCACCATGCAAAAGTCGGAGTAATGGCCGTTGGAGATCCAGGTCTTCTCGCCGGTGACGACGTAGTGGTCACCGTCCTGCTTCGCGCGGCAGGTCACCTCGGCCACGTTGGAGCCGACGCCGGGCTCGCTGATGCCGCTGCAGGCGATGATCTCGGCGCGCAGCATGCGCGGCAGATACTTGTCGCGCATCGCCTCGTTCGTGCAGACCTCGAGCGAATAGGCGCCGAGCTGCTGGATCAGCAGCGAGATCGCGACGTCGCCCGAGACGCGCGCGAGTTGCTCGTACATCAGCGCATAGGTCAGCCAGGGCATGCCCATGCCGCCGTGCTTCTCGGCGATGATGCCGTTGCCGCCCATGCCGTAGGGCAGCATGAGCTGGAAGATCTCCAGCATGCGCTCCTTCTCGATCAGCTTGTCGGGCTGATAGCGCTGCACGATGGGGCGTAGCTTGGTCTCGAGGAAGCGGTTGAAGCCCTCGACGGCCAGGCGTTGTTCTTCGGTGGGCAGGAAGTTCATGCGATGGGACCAGTGCGGTGGACTCGGGATGGTGGGTGCCGGCGTCAGCGGCCGAGGATGGTGATGGCGCAGACCGCTTCCTCGATGCCGAACAGGCCGCCACCGTTTTCGGCGATCGCCAGCCGTGCACCCCGCACCTGGCGCGGGCCGGCCTCGCCGCGCAACTGCATGACGAGTTCGTGCAACTGGCCGATGCCGGTGGCACCGATCGGGTGGCCCTTGGATTCCAGCCCGCCCGAGGTGTTGATCGGGATATGGCCGCCCAGCGTGGTCGCACCGCTTTCGGCCAGCGCGCCGCCGGCGCCGAACTCGCAGAAGCCCAGGTTCTCGGACTGCACGATCTCGCCGATCGCGGTGGCGTCGTGCACCTCGGCCACCGAAATGTCCTTCGGCGCGACGCCGGCGCGCTCGTAGGCCAGCTTCGAAGCCTTGACCGTGATGTGGTGGCCCACGTCCTCGGGCCGGCGCGTCGAGCCGGTGGCGACCACCGAGGCGAGCACGCGGATGGCACGCCGCCGGTGGGTCAGGCGCGCAAGCACCGCCTCGGAGCAGACGATGGCGGCCGCGGCGCCGTCGCTGATGGGCGCGCACATCGGCAGCGTCAGCGGATAGGTGATGGGCGGGGCGGCGAGGATCTCGTCGATGGTGTACGTGTTGCGGTACTGGGCCAGCGGGTTGTGTGCCGAGTGGCCGTGGTTCTTGGCCGCCACTGCGGCGAACTGCCGCTGTGTGGTGCCGAACTCGCGCATGTGAAAGCGCCCGAAGGCGGCGTAGATGTCCATGAACAGGCTGTACGGCGCCTTCGACGTGCTGCCCTCGGGAGGGTCGATGCCGTGGCCCATCGCCAGCAGCGTGTTCTTGTTGGCATCCGTCGTCTGCAAGTCCCAGGCGCCGTCGAAGACGCTGAACATCCTGGCCTTGTCGGTGCAGAACATCTTCTCGGCGCCGACGGCCAGCGCCACGTCCACCTCGCCGGCGCGCACCGCCTGCACGGCCAGGTTGAACGCCGAACTGGCGCTCGCGCAGGCATTCTCCAGGTTGAAGACGGGGATGCCCTCGATGCCGAGCGGACGCAGCGCGATCTGGCCGCGCACCATGGTCTGGCCTTCGAGCACGCCCTGGGTCGCGTTGGAGAAATAGGCGGCCTGGATGTCACCCACGGCGAGGCCGGCGTCGGCCAGCGCGGCCGTCACGGCGTCGGCCGTGAGCTGCTTGATGCTGCGGTCGAGGAACTTGCCGGTCGGCGTCATGCCGATGCCGGCGACGAAGGCGGAAGGGCGGTGGGACGCGTTCATGTCGTGCGTGGTTCCTTGGGTTGGGCGGCGCGTCAGTGACCCTTGAACTCGGGCTTGCGCTTGCCGACGAAGGCCGCGAGTCCCTCGCGGATGTCGTGCGAGTGGCGGTGCGCGTCGAGCACCAGGCGCTCCAGGCGCAGCGCGGTCGCTTGCGGCTGATCCAGACCGTCGGCGACAGCCTGCTTCATGCGGCGCAGCACGAGCGGGCTCTTGGAGGCGATGCGCGAGGCGAGCTTGTCGACTTCGGCAACCAGTTCGCCGTCGGGGACGACACGGTTGACCAGGCCCAGCGGCACCAGATCGGCGGCCGCCATCGTGTCGCCGGTGAACAGCAGGTACTTCGCCGCCGTGGGGCCGATGCGCCGCGGCAGCACGGCAGTGCCGCCGGCGCCGGGAAAGACACCGAAGTTCGCGTGCGCGTCGCCGATGCGCGCACTTTCGGCCGCAATCATCAGATCACAGGCCATCGCCAGTTCGAGGCCGCCGGCCATCGTCAGGCCATTGAGCGCGGCGATGGTCGGCTTGGGCAGGGCGCGCAGCCGGTCTATCGTGTCGGCCACGCGATCGAGGAAGGCGTTCAGCGGGTCGTCGGCGCCGGGCGCATCCGCGCTGTCGCCGAGCGCGCCCTTGAGGTCGGCTCCGGCGCAGAACGCGCGTCCGGCACCGGTGAGCACCAGCACGCGCACCTCGGGATCGCGCCCGAGCCGGGCCAGCAGCGGCGAGAGCTCATCGCACATCGCGCCCGACAGCGCGTTCATCGCGTCAGGCCGGTTCAGCGTGATCCACGCCGCCGCGCCGCGGCGCTGGAGCTGCAGGGTGGAGAACTCGTTCATGGGCGTTTCCCGAAGTGAGGGCACCGAGGCATCGCCGGACAGTGGTGCGGTCATGAGCGCAACAGTTCCTCGGCGATGATCAGCTTGCGCACTTCCGATGTGCCGGCGCCGATCTCGAGGATCTTGATGCAGCGAAACAGGCGGTTGATCTCGGATTCCCAGATGTAGCCGCTCCCGCCATGCACCTGGACGGCCTTGTTGAGCACGCGATTGCAGGCCTCGCCGGCGAACAGGATGGACGCTGCGGTGAGCTTGTGCGCCTGGCCTCGGCCGCCGCCGCCGATCTCGAGGTCGTTCACATCGGCCAGCGTGCGCCAGACCAGCGATTTCATGGCCTCGGTGTCGGTGTACATCTCGGCCAGCAGCGCCTGCACCATCTGGAAGCTGCCGATCGGTTTGCCGAACTGCTGGCGCGTGCCGGCGTAGGCCACGCTCAGGTCGAGCGCGCGCTCGGCAATGCCCACGCACAGCGAAGCGACCAGTGCGCGTTCGAGGTCCAGACCGCTCATCACGATCTTCACGCCGTCGTTCTCCGGGCCCACCAGGTTCGCGATCGGCACGCGGCAGTCCTCGAACACCAGTTCGCCCGTCTGGCTGCCGCGAAAGCCCATCTTGATGAGCTTCTGCGCGACGCGGAAACCGGGGAAGCCCTTCTCGACGATGAACGCCGATATGCCCTTGGCGCCGCGCTCGGGTGCGGTCTTGGCGTAGACCAGCAACACGTCGGCCACCGGACCGTTGGTGATGTAGATCTTGGTGCCGTTGAGCACGTAGTGATCGCCGTCCCTGCGTGCCGTGGTGCGCATGCCGGCCAGGGCGTCGGAGCCGGCGCCGGGCTCGGTCAGGCCCAGGGCGCCGATCTGGCTGCCGTTGCACAGGCCGGGCAGGTAACGGCGTCGCTGAACCTCGCTGGCGTTGCGGAAGATGTTGTTGACGCACAGGTTGTCGTGCGCCGCCCACGACAGGGCCAAGGCCGGGTTCCAGCGCGCAAAGGCCTGGCACACCAGTCCGGACGAGAACAGGTCCATGCCGGCGCCGCCGTACTCGGTCGGCACCGTCGCGCCCATGAAACCGGCCGCGCCGATCTGTGCAAAGGCCTCGGGCGGCCACCATTCATCGTTGTCCATGCGGCCTGACAACGGCGCCAGCACCTTGCGCGCGAACTTGTCGGCAGCGTCGAGTACGGCCTGATCGTCGGCATGCAGGGCGAACTGTGAGGATCTCGGGATGGTCATGTCGGTGGTGCCGCGGTTTGCGGCTGGTTGCTTCCCGCCGTCGTCGTGGAAGGTCGAGCTGCAGAACAGCGGCAGCCGCGACGCAGACTAAATTGCTGTTGTGAATCTGTCAAGCGTTAGGTAGGATGGCGGAGCGCGTTGCACGCTGGCATCGGCGGCCGCGTAACAGAACCCCACACATGCCCGAGATGGCGAAACCCCAGACTCCCGCGTATGCCTTGACGGTGGCGGACCTGCTGCGAAAGCAGGCTGGCACGCGAGCGCATGCCGTGGCCTTGGAGGATGCGCGCGGGGTGATGAGCTACCGTGAGCTCGACCGAGCTGCAAGCCGTCTGGCGCAGGCGCTGCTCGTTCGCGGCCTGCGCGTGGGAGATCGGGTTGCGGTGTTGTCCGAGAACTGTCGCGAGTACCTCCAGTTGCAGCTCGCCGCAGCGAAGATCGGTGTTGTCGTGGCCTGCCTGAATTGGCGCCTGGCCGATGCCGAGCTCACGCACTGCCTGCGCCTGGTCGCGCCGAGCATGGTCTTCGTCTCCGCGCGGCACGCGCCGACGCTGGCACGTATCGCGCACGGCGTGCCGCAGGTCGTCCTGATCGAAACGCAGTTCGACACCTTCCTGGCCGGCGTGCTGGAGGACGATCCCCGGATCGACGTCGATCCCGAGCAAGGCCTCGTCATCCTCTACACCAGCGGGACCACCGGCCTGCCCAAGGGCGCGGTGATTAGCCAGCGCGCCATGGTGGCGCGCGCGATGTGCTTCGCGGCGGAATACGGCATCGGGCCCGAGCACAGCTATGTCGCCTGGTCGCCGCTGTTCCACATGGCAGCCACCGACTTCAGCCTGGCCACGCTGATGATCGGCGGTAAGGTCGTGGTGCAGGACGGGCTGGACGTCGACCGCCTGTGCGTGACCATCGCCGCCGAGCCCATCGGCTGGCTGGTGGCCATGCCGGGCATGATCGATGTGCTGATCGACGGGCTGCGCCGCAACGCCACCCGGGTGCGCGGCGTGCGCGTGGTGGGTGCCATGGCGGACTTGGTGCCGCGGCAGCAGATCGCCGATCTCACCGGCCTGCTGAAGGCGCCCTACATCAACAGCTTCGGCGCCACCGAGACCGGCCTTGCGCCGGCCTCGGGGGCGCTGCTTGCACCCGGGGTGGTGCCCACCAGCCTGGCCAAGCGGGAGTCGGCGTTCTGCAGCCTGCGGCTGGTCGATGCCGACGACTGCGACGTGCCGGTGGGCACGCCGGGCGAGGCGGCTCTGCGCGGGCCGACGCTGTTCTCGGGCTACTGGAATGCGCCCGAGGCGAACGCGCAGGACTTCCGCGGCGGCTGGTTCCACATGGGCGACCTGTTCGTGCGCCGCGCCGACGGCACGCTGGACTTCGTCGACCGCGCCAAGTACCTCATCAAGTCGGGCGGCGAGAACATCTACCCGGCCGAGATCGAACGTGTGCTGCTGGCCGAGGCTGCGGTGGCCGACGCCGCCGTGGTGCGCCAGCGGAATGAACGCTGGGGCGAGGTGCCGGTGGCCTTCGTCGCCTTCAAGCCTGGCACCGCCGCCGACACCGAAGCGCTCGAGGCGCGCTGTCGCGAGCAACTGGCCGGCTACAAGATTCCCAAGGAATTCCGCGTCGTGGATCTGGCGGCCTTTCCGCGCAGCAGCACCGGCAAGATCCAGCGCCACGAGATCGAGCGCCTGTGGCTGTAGCCGTCGGCGCGCCATCCACCGACAACAGAACGAGGAAGCCATGAACCCCGAACTCGAGATGAACCTGCTGCGCCGCCAGAATGTGGGCGACAGCCTTCGCCGTGCGGCGAACGCCGCCGGAGACAAGCCCGCGGTCATCTTCTACACCACCGACGGCGCCGCGCAGACCCACAGCTACGCGCAACTGAACGCGCTGGTCAATACCGTTGCGAACAACCTGCTGCGCCGTGGCATCAAGAAGGGTGACCGCGTGGCCGCGCTGTCGCGCAACAACGTGCCCTTCCTGGCGCTTGGCTATGCGCTGCACAAGATCGGCGCCTGGTTGGTGCCGGTGAATTTCATGCTGCAGCCGGCGGACGTGCAGCAGCTCATCGAGTTCGCCGAGGCCAGGTGGTTCTTCGTCGAGGATGCTCTGCTCGGCAACGTTGACGCGGTGCTGGGCAAGATGGCTTGTGTCGAGCAGTTTGTTCAGATCAGCGTGTCCGGCAAGGCGGCGCCTGCCGGCTGGCTGGCGTTTGCCGACCTCGCCTCGGGGCCCGCCGACGAACCTCAGGTCCTCATCGACAGCGACGACGTCGCCACGATGTTCTTCACCAGCGGTACCGAGTCGGCGCCTAAGGGTGTTCTGACCTCGCATGCCAACTTCTACGCCTCCCATCTGGCATGGGCCTTGAACTTCGGACTGGCCCAGGACGACAGCCTGCTGATGAGCCTGCCGCTCATTCACGTCGCCGGCTATCTGTTCTCCACCTATGCCCTGGCCAACCAGGTCACGATGGTGATGACGCAGGTGCCGCAACCGGTGCAGATGATCGACCTCGTCGCGCGTCACCGGCTCAGCGTCACGGTGTTGCCTCCGACGCTGTACGTGGCGATGCTGTCGTGCCCCAACTTCGGCACCTCGGATCTCCGCTGCGTTACCAAGCTGGGCACCTGGGCCTCGACGATCCCCAAGTCGATGATCGATGGCTGGAAGCAGGCGGCGCCGTCGTCGCGCTTCTTCTCGGTGCAAGGTTCCAGCGAATCGACCGCCTCCTTGCTGACAGGTGGCTGGGTGGATGGTTGGGAGCAGATGCCTAACCAGGACGGCCGCTGGGTCGGCCGCCTCGCCTCGGTGGCCGCCGACGTGCGTCTGGTCGACGATGACGGCAATGACGTGGCCGATGGCGAATCGGGCGAGCAGATCGTGCGCGGCCCGGTCATCATGAAGGGCTACTACAAGAACGACGAGGTCAACCGCCGCGTGTTCCGCGACGGCTGGTTCCATACCGGCGACATCCTGTTCCGCGACGCGGCCGGCAACTACTTCTTCGCCGACCGCAAGAAGGACATGATCAAGACCGGCGGCGAGAACGTCTATTGCCAGGAGGTCGAGAGCGTGCTGGGTGCCCACCCGGGCGTGATGCAGTGCGCCGTGTTCGGGCTGCCCGACGAGCGCTGGGGCGAGGCCGTGACGGCCGCCGTCATCGCCAAGCCAGGAACTGAAGTGACCGAGGCCGAGTTGATCGAGTTCTGTCGTGTCCGCCTGCCCGGCTTCAAGGCGCCGAAACGGATCCACTTCCGCAAGTCGTTGCCGATCAGTGCGGCCAACAAGATCCTCAAGCGGGATCTCAAGACCGAGTATGCCAGTGCGGACAAGGGCGGCTGAGGCCCACGGCCTCCCAGTGTCCGAGTCCGAAACGTTTCAATACAAGGAGTCAGCGCCATGAACCAGAAAGTCATTGTTGCCGGTGTCGGCATGGTCCCATTCGCCAAGCCCGGTGCCAGCGAGCCCTACAACGTCATGGGTGCGCAGGCGGCCCGGCTGGCGCTGGCCGATGCCGGGGTCGATTACGCCACCATCCAGCAGGCCTACGTCGGCTACGTCTACGGGGATTCCACCTGCGGCCAGCGCGCGCTGTACCCGGTAGGCATGACCGGCATTCCGATCGTCAACGTCAACAACAACTGCTCCACCGGCTCGTCGGCGCTGTTCCTGGCGCGTCAGGCGGTGCAGTCGGGTGCCGTCGATTGCGTCCTGGCGCTGGGCTTCGAGCAGATGCAGCCGGGCGCCATCAAGGCGGCCTTCACCGACCGCCCCACGCCTTTCGAGGAGTTCGACCAGGCCACCGACGCGCTCGTCGGCCACCCCGAGATCCCGCTCGCACTGCGCTACTTTGGCGGCGCCGGCAAGGCTCACATGGACAAGTACGGGACCCGGCTCGAGACCTTCGCGGCCATCCGCGCCAAGGCCAGCCGGCACGCGGTCAACAACCCGCTGGCGCTGTTCCGCAAGGAAGTCAGCACCGAGGACGTGATGGCCTCGCCCATGCTTTGGGACGGTGTGATGACGCGCCTGATGGCCTGCCCGCCCACCTGCGGCGCCGCCGCCGCCGTGATCTGCTCGGAAGCCTTCGCGAAGAAGCACGGTCTTAACACCCAGGTCAGCATCGCGGCCCAGGCCATGACCACCGACTTCCACAGCACCTTCGACGCGAAGGACATGATGCGCGTCGTCGGCTACGACATGGCGCGCGATGCGGGCCGCCAGGTTTATGAAGCGGCCGGTATCGGCCCTGGCGACGTCGACGTGGTCGAACTGCACGACTGCTTCGCGCAGAACGAACTGATCACCTACGAGGGCCTGGGCCTGTGCCCGGAAGGCGGCGCCGAGAAGTTCGTGCGCGACGGCGACAACACCTATGGCGGCAAGGTCGTCACCAACCCGTCGGGCGGGCTGCTGTCCAAGGGCCATCCGCTCGGCGCCACCGGCCTGGCGCAATGCTACGAGCTGACGCACCAGTTGCGCGGCACCGCCGACCAGCGCCAGGTGAAGGGCGCGCGGGTGGCGCTGCAGCACAACCTGGGACTCGGTGGCGCCTGCGTCGTGACCCTCTACAAGGCCGCCTGAAGCGCAA
This sequence comes from Pseudomonadota bacterium, assembly GCA_049323295.1. Taxonomy (GTDB): domain Bacteria; phylum Pseudomonadota; class Gammaproteobacteria; order Pseudomonadales; family JADFDG01; genus JADFDG01. The sequence continues at coordinate 7,833 of JBMOON010000025.1, read as the reverse complement.
CGCCGAGGACCCAACCCATGATCGACAAGAAGCACATCGGCTACGCGCCGCCCCCCATCCTGTGGGACGTGGAGAAGGGCCGCATCGCCTTCTTCGCCAAGGTGATCGGCCTCACCGACCCGATCCACACCGACGAGGCCGCGGCCAAGGCGGCCGGTTATCGCGGCATCGTCGCACCGCCGACCTTCATCTTCGGCGCGCCGGGAGACTCCGGCGAAACGATGAAGCTGATCGAGACGCTCGAAATCGACCTCGGCAAGGTGCTGCACGGCGAGCAGCGCTTCGACTACCACGCGCCGGTGTGCGCAGGCGACACGCTGCGCTTCCAGTCGAAGGTCAGCGACATCTACGACAAGAAGGGCGGCGCGCTCGAATTCGTCGTCAACGACACGAAGGTCACCAACCAGCTCGGCGAGCATGTGGCCGATCTGCACGCGGTGATCGTCGTGCGCCACGCCTGAAAGGGGATGCCATGACATTCGATGCTCAGAAGCTCGCCGTGGGCGACGCCATGCCGGTGCTGCAGCTGCCACCCATCAGCCGCACCACGCTGGCCCTGTTCGCCGGCGCCTCGGGCGACCACAACCCGATCCACATCGACATCGACTTCGCTCAGAAGGCGGGCATGAAGGACGTCTTCGCGCACGGCATGTTGTCGATGGCCTACCTGGCCCGCGCGCTCACCGAGTGGGTGCCGCAGCGGCGCATCCTGCGCTATGGGGTGCGGTTTGCCGCCATCACGCAACTCGGCGACCGCGTGCAGTGCAGCGGCAAGGTGGTGGAGAAGCTGACCCACGCGGGGCGCCCGTGTGCGCGCATTGAACTCACCGCCGCCAAGCGCAGTGGTGAAGTGACGCTGGCCGGCGAAGCGCTGGTGGCGTTGGACTGACGTTTTTTCCCCTACCAACATCGAGGACACACCCATGAAGAAGCTCGAAGGCAAGGTCGCCATCGTCTCCGGTTCCGGCCGCGGCATCGGCCGCGCCATCGCCATGAAGCTCGCCAGCGAAGGTGCCAAGGTCGTGGTCAACGACCTGGACCCCGCGCCGGCCGAACAGACCGTCGCCGACATCAAGGCCGCCGGCGGCCAGGCGCTGGCCTGCGCCGGCAGCGTCACCGCCGACGGCTTTGCCGAGAAGTTCGTCAAGAGCGCGATCGACGGTTTCGGCGGCCTGGACATCATCATCAACAACGCCGGTTACACCTGGGACAACGTGATCCAGAAGATGACCGACGAGCAGTGGCACTCGATCCTCGACGTGCACCTCACGGCACCGTTCAAGATCCTGCGCGCTGCCGCCGACTACTTCCGCCACCAGTCCAAGCTCGAGGCCGAGGCCGGCAAGGAGGTGTTCCGCAAGGTCGTCAACATCTCGTCGATCGCCGGCACCGGCGGCAACGCCGGCCAGGCCAACTACTCGGCCGGCAAGGCCGGCATCATCGGCCTGACCAAGGCGCTGTCCAAGGAATGGGGGCGCTACAAGGTCAACGTCAACGCGGTCGCATTCGGCATGATCAAGACGCGCCTGACCGAAGCGACGGCCGGCGGCGATGCGTCGATCGACGTCGAGGGCCGCAAGATCAAGGTGGGCGTCAACCCGGACCTGCTGGCGATGATGGAGCGCAGCATTCCGCTCGGCCGCGGTGGCACGCCCGAAGAGGCGGCCGGCTCGGTGTACCTGCTGTGCACGCCCGAGTCGAACTACATCAGCGGTCAGACGCTGATCTGCGGCGGCGGCATTTCCATCTGACGGTTGCCAGCGGAGCCGGCCATGGACCTTTCCTTCAGCGACAGCGAACGTGCCTTCCAGCAAGAGGTGCGCGCCTGGTTCGCCGCGAACACACCCGAGCGGCTGCGCCGCAAGGTGGTGACCGGCCAGATGCTGAACAAGGACGACATCGTCCAATGGCAGCGCCGGCTCGACGACCAGGGCTACCTGGTCGTCGGCTGGCCCAAGGCGCATGGCGGCCCCGGCTGGACGCCGACGCAGCGCTACCTGTTCGACCTGGAGCGCGCCGCGGCGAATGCGCCCGTGGGCCTGTCGATGGGCGTCATCATGCTCGGGCCGGTGCTGATGGCCTTCGGCACCGAAGCGCAGAAGGCGCGCTACCTGCCGCGCATCCGGCGCTGCGAGGACTGGTGGTGCCAGGGCTATTCCGAGCCTGGAGCGGGCTCCGACCTGGCCAGCCTGAAGACCAGCGCGGTGGCCGACGGCGATGACTACGTCATCAACGGCTCGAAGATCTGGACCACCTACGCGCACTGGGCGAACATGATGTTCTGCCTGGTGCGCACGGCCCACACCGGCAAGAAGCAGGAGGGCATCTCGTTCCTGCTGATCGAGATGGACCGCCCCGGGATCGAGGTGCGGCCCATCGTCTCGATCGACGGCGAGCACCACCTGAACCAGGTCTTCTTCACCGACCTGCGCGTGCCCAAGTCCAACCTCGTGGGCCGCGAAGGCCAGGGCTGGGAGATCGCCAAGTACCTGTTGACCCACGAGCGCACCAGCATCGCCGGTGTGGCCGACAGCAAGGCCGCGCTGGCCAATCTGTACGCGGCAGCGGCGCAGCGGCACGCGGGCGGAAGACCGCTGCTCGACGACCCGGCGGTGCGCGTCAAGCTGGCGCGCGCCGAGATCGACCTGATGGCGCTGGAATACACCAACCTGCGCGTGCTCTCGTCCACCGCGGCCGGAAAGGCGCCGGGGCCGGAATCGTCGCTGCTGAAGCTCATGGGCACGGCGGTGCAGCAGACGCTGTCGGAATTGAGCGTGGAGTTCGGTGCCGAACTGGCCTGGCCCTGGCATGCGCCGGGTGCGCTGGGCAATACCGACCACGCGCATGCGATGGAACGCTACGCCTTCCTGCGGGCGGCCACCATCTACGGTGGCAGCGACGAGGTCCAGAAGACCGTGCTGGCCAAGTCCCTGCTGGGCAAGGCCGCTGCCTGACACCGACACGACGACATCATGCGATGGACCTGACGCCCACCCCGGAACAGAAGATGTTGCGCGATGCCGCGCACAAGTACCTGCGCGCCGAATACACCTTCGACGCGCGCCGCCAGCTGATCGCGAGCGAGACCGGCATGAGCGCCGCGCACTGGAGTCGCTTTGCCGAGTTCGGCTGGCTCGGCCTGGGCCTGCCCGAACCCCATGGTGGCTTCGGCGGTATGCCCGACGTCGTGCAGGTGGCCGAAGCCATGGGCGCGGCACTGGTCGTCGAACCCTATCTCGCCAGCACCGTGCTGGCCGGGCAGGCCATCGCCGCTGCGGGCAACCCAACCCAATGCGCGGCCCTGCTGCCGCCGTTGGTCAGCGGGGGGAAGATCTATACCCTGGCGCACACCGAGGCCGACGCTGGCGCCGACCTGGCCTGGGTGACGACCACTGCGCGCCTGGAGGCCGGCCACTGGGTGTTGTCGGGCCGAAAGACCGGTGTGCCGGCGGCGCCATGGGTCGACGCCTTCGTGGTCGCGGCGCGCACCGCGGGCGCGCCTGGTCAGCGTGACGGCATCGGCCTGTTCGTGGTGCCGGGTGGCGCGCCGGGCGTGCGTGTCGACGCCTACCCGCGCTACGACGGCGCCCGCGCCGGGGAGTTGCAGCTCGACGGCGTGGCGATCGGCGGGGAAGCAGCGCTGGGTGACCCGGCCGCTGGCCTGGCCGCGCTGGAACGCGCCGTCGACCTGGCCACCGTCGCCGCCTGCGCCGACGCGCTGGGGGCGATGACGGCCGTGCTGTCCAAAACCGGCGAGTACCTCGCCACGCGGCGGCAGTTCGACGCCCCCTTGGCCAGCTTCCAGGTTCTCCAGCACCGGCTGGTGGACATGTTCGCGGCCGTCGAAGCCAGCCGCTCGCTGCTGCTGCTGGCGGCGCTGCAGGGCGACAACCCGGTGCCCGCTGAACGCGCGCGGGCGGTGTCTGCGGCCAAGGTGGCGATCGGCGAGCGCGCGCGCTACGTGGCGCAGCAGGGCGTGCAACTGCACGGCGGCGTGGGCATGACCGAGGAGCTGGACATCGGCCACTACTTCCGCCGCCTGACGCTGTTTCAGCATGCCTTCGGTGGCATCGACCATCACCTGCAGCGCTTCGCCTCTTTGCGCAATGTGTGATGCATGTGCGTGATGGCAATGCCATGCATCGCCGCAGCCGGCCCGCACTTCTCGTGAAAGCCCCTGCATGACCCTGATGACTTCCACCGTGTCGCCCGGCAGCGAAGACTTCGCGCGCAATCGCGACGCCTACCTGGCGCGCATCGCCGACCTGCACGCGCGCCGCGCGCGGGCCCTGGTCGGTGGCCCGGAGAAGGCGCGCCGCCTTCACAAGGAACGTGGCCAGCTGCTGCCGCGCGAACGGCTGGCCGCGGTGCTCGACCCGGGCTCGCCCTTCCTGGAGTTCGGCCAGCTCGCCGGCGAGGGCCTGTACGAAGGCGTGCCCCCCGGCGGCAGCATCATCACCGGCGTGGGCCTGGTCAGCGGCCGGCCGTGCATGCTGATGATCCACGACGCCACGGTGAAGGGCGGCACCTACTACGGCATCACCTCGAAGAAGCACGTGCGGGCGCAGATGTTCGCCTGGCAGCACCGGCTGCCGTGCATCACCATGGTCCAGTCGGGCGGCGCCAACCTGCCCGAGCAGGCGCACATTTTCCCAGACGACGGCCAGTTCGGTTCGATCTTCTACAACCAGATCCGCATGTCGGGCGAGGGCATCACGCAGATCGCCACCGTGCACGGCCCGTCCACGGCCGGCGGCGCCTACCTGCCGGCGCTGTGCGACGAGGCGGTGATCGTGCGCAACCAGGGTGCGATGTTCCTCGGCGGGCCGCAGCTGGTGTATGCGGCGACCAAGGAAGTGGTCGATGTCGAAACGCTCGGCGGCGGCGACATGCACAGCCGCGTCAGCGGCGTCACCGACCACCTGGCCGAGAGCGACAGCCATGCCATCGCCATCGTGCGCGGCATCGTCGCCAACCTGGGCACCGGCCCCAAGCAGCGCTGGGATGTGGCCGCAGCGAAGCCGCCGCGCCACGACCCGCGCGAGATCTACGGCATCGTCAGCGCCGACAACCGCCACCCCACCGACAACCGCGAGGTGCTGGCGCGGCTGATCGACGACAGCGACCTGCAGGAATTCAAGCCGCTGTACAGCAGCTCGATGATCTGCGGCTTCGCCCGCATCAAGGGCTTTCAGGTCGGCATCCTGGCCAACAACGGCGTCATCTTCTCCGAGAGCGCGCTCAAGGGTGCGCACTTCATCGAGCTGGCCTGCCAGCGCGACATCCCGCTGCTGTTCATCGCCGACGTGTCGGGCTTCATGGTCGGTCAGGCGGTCGAGCGCGAAGGCATTGCCAAGCACGGCGCCAAGTTCATGACCGCGATGGCCTCGGCCAACGTGCCGCGCTACACGCTGATCACCGGCGGCTCGTATGCCGCCGCCTACCTGGCGATGTGCGGCCGGCCCTTCAAGCCGCACGTGATGATGATGTGGCCCACCGGCCGCGCCGCATTGATGGGCCCGGAGCAGGCGGCGACGACCATGGCGATGGTGCGGGACAACATCCACGAGCGCGAGGGCACGAGCTGGACCGAGGAAGAGAAGGAGCGCTTCAAGCAGCCCATCCGCGAGCAGTTCGAGGCCTTCGCCAGCCCCTACAACTACGCCGCCAACATGTGGTGCGACATGGTCATCGACCCGCTGGAAACGCGCGACACGATGGCTTTGCTGTTCGAGCTGGCAGGCCGCCAGCCGCAGCGCGACACGCATTTCGGCGTGTTCCGGATGTAGGGCCAGAGGTACACCACCCATGCTCGAGAACATCCTCCAGGGCTGCCGCGTCGTCGACTTGACGCAGAACGTTGCCGGCCCGTTCTGCACCCAGATCCTCGGCGACCTCGGCGCCGAGGTCATCAAGATCGAGCGCCCCGGCAGCGGCGACGATGCGCGCCAGTGGAAGCCGCCCGAAGTGGCCGGCGTCTCGACCGGCTTCGCGGCGCTGAACCGCAACAAGAAGAGCGTCTGCATCGACCTCGACCGTGCCGCTGGCCAGCAGCTGGTCGCGCGCCTGGCGGCCGGTGCCGACGTGCTGGTGCATTCGCTCAAACCCGGCAGCGCCGAAGCGCGCGGCCTCGGCGACGAACAGCTGCGGCCGGCCAATCCGCGCCTCGTCTACTGCGCGATCAGCGCCTTCGGCGAGGTCGGCCCGATGCGCGCGCTGCCCGGCTACGACCCGCTGATGCAGGCCTTCACCGGCATCATGAGCGTCAGCGGCCACGAAGGCGACGAGCCGGCGCGCGTCGGCGTGTCGCTGATCGACATGGGCACCGGCATGTGGGCCACGATGGCGATCCTGGCCGCGCTGCTGCGCCGCGCCAGCACGGGCGCAGGCATGCGCGTGCACGCGAGTCTGCTCGAGACGGGGCTGTCGTGGATGACGGTGCCGGTGGCGAACTATCTGGCCACCCGGCGCCTGCCGCGCAAGATGGGCTCGGCGATGGCGATGATGGCGCCCTACGAGCTCTTCGACAGCGCCGACGGCAAGGTCTTCATCGCCGCGGCCAACGATCGGCTGTTCGGCCGCATCTGCGTCGCGCTCGGTTGCCCCGAGCTGGCGCAGGACCCGCGTTTCGTCGACATGTCGGCGCGCATCGGCCACCGTGAGGTGTTGCACACCGAGCTGGAAGCGCGCACCCGGCAACGCAGCACGGCGGAGTGCGTGGCTGCGCTGCGCGCGGCCGGCGCGCCTTGCAGCGAGATGCACGACGTGGCCCAGATGCTGGCGCACGAACAGGTGCGGGCGGTGGGCATGCTGGGCGCGCTGCCGTTGCCGGGCGCACCGCAACACCAGGCGATGGGGCTGCCCTTCAGTTCGCAGGGCCGGCGCGGGCGCAGCGGCCAGCCGCCGCCCGTCCTGGGCGCGAGCACCGACGAGGTGTTGACGGCGCTGGGCCTGCATGCCGATGAACTGGCGGCGCTGCGACAGCAGGGCGTCGTCGATTGACAACGACAAGGCCGACATCCCCATGAACTTCGACTACACCGAGACCCAGGGCCAGATCCGCGCCGCCGTCAAGGAGCTGTGCAAGGGCTTCGGCCCCGAGTACTGGCGTCAGTGCGCCCAGGACGGCGCCTATCCGGAAGCGTTCGTCGACGCGATGGCCAAGGCCGGCTGGCTGGCCGCGCTGATCCCCGAGCAGTACGGCGGCGCCGGGCTGCCGCTGCTCGACGCATGCCTGATCCTGCAGGAGATCAATCAGAACGGCGGCAGCGCGGTGCACTGCCATGCGCAGATGTACACGATGGCGTCGATCATGCGCCACGGCTCCGAGACACAGAAGCGCCGCACGCTGCCGCGCATCGCCGACGGCAGCCTGCGGCTGCAGGCCTTCGGCGTGACCGAGCCCGACGCGGGCTCCAACACGCTGGCGATCAAGACCTTCGCGCGCAAGGTGCCGGGCGGCTACGTCGTCAACGGCCAGAAGATCTGGACCTCGCGCTACAGCCACTCGCACATGTACCTGCTGATCGCGCGCACCACGCCGATCGACGCGGTGAAGAAGAAGACCGACGGCCTGAGCCTGTTCCTGATCGACATCGCGAAGGCCGGCACGGCGCTGAAGGCCACGCCGATCCGCACGATGATCAACCACCATACCTTCCAGATCTTCATCGACAACCTCGAGCTCACCGACGACGACCGCATCGGCGAGGAAGGCAAGGGCTTCTCCTACCTGCTCGACTCGCTGCACTCCGAGCGCCTGCTGGTGGCCAGCGAGGCCATCGGCGACGGCCACTGGTTCGTCGGCAAGGCCGCGCGCTACGGCAGCGAGCG
>JBMOON010000024.1:0-2266 GCA_049323295.1 Pseudomonadota bacterium | reverse complement strand
ACGACGCGGTGCCGGCGACCTGGCCCATGGGCACCATCGCCAGTGCGTTGAGGTTGGGCGTGGCGGCGGCGAACAGGAACAGGGTGGCGGACATGAAGAGCCAGTACACCGGCAGCGACGGGTTGCCATTCAGGCTCAGCAACAACAGCACGCCGGTGACCGCCACCAGCAGCCAGAGCGCGGTCATGGCGATGCGCGCGGCGCCGAAGCGGAGCACGAAGCGCGCGTTGAGCACATTGGCGAAGGCGATCACCGCAGCAATCGCACCGAACACCAGCGGGAAGCGGTCGCCCTGCTGGTAAATGTCCTGGAACACCTGCTGCGAGGTCGCCACGTAGGTCATCAGCAGGGTGAACAGGAATGGGGTATTTACCAGCCCAACTACCCCGTTTTCGGGCCTCGCTACCCCATTTGTCTGCACTGACCAACCCCGCCACCCCTTGCAGCACCACACCCTTAATGCCTATTATTTTGGTCACTAAATTTATATACGCCCAATAAAATGACCAAATTTGAGGCTCCAGCACAAGTCTCCGAGCAGGTGGCGCAACTCGGCCAACGCATTCGCCTCGCCCGCATCCGGCGCGGCTGGTCGGTGGCCGAACTGGCCGGCAAGGCGGGCATCAGCCGAAACACGCTGACCGCGCTGGAACTGGGCAAGCCGGGCACGGCGGTCGGGGTGTGCTTCACCGTGCTGTGGGCGCTGGGGCTGGAACGGACGCTGGCCGGCGTGGCCGATCCCGATGCCGATCTGCACGGCAAGGCGCTCGAAGCCGCGCAGCGCCCGAAACGCGCCGGCAAGCCACGCCAGGCGCGCGACAACTATGACTTCTGAACGCGAGGCCTACGTCTACATCCAGCTCCCCGGTTCGCTGGAGACGGTGCCGGCTGCGCTGCTGCGCGTGCAGACCTTGCCGGACGGCAGGCAGATCGGCCGCTTCCGCTACGGCGATCGCTATCTGGCGCGGCACGACGCGGTGACGCTGGATCCGTTCCGGTTGCCGTTGGCCAGACAGGTTTTCGAGTTCACGCAGCTCAAGGGCATTCCGGGCGCAGTGCGCGATGCCGCACCGGATGCCTGGGGTCGGCGCGTCATCGAACACAAGCTGGAGCGCAGCGCGGCAGACCTTGAGGAAATCGATTACCTGTTGCACGGCCCGCAGGACGGCGCCGGTTATCTGAGTTTCGGCTTGAAGGCAGAGCCGCCTGCGCCGAGGCGCAGCTACAACCGGACGCATCAACTGGAAAAACTGATCGCCTCGGCGCAGGCCATCGATGAAGGCAAGCCGGTGGCCGCGCAACTGCTCGAACAACTCGACCCCGGCACCAGTCTCGGCGGCGCGCGTCCCAAAGCGACGATCGAAGACGATCAGGGTTTGTGGCTCGGGAAGTTTCCCGCCCGTGACGACCGTTTCAATCTGCAGCGCGTGGAATTCGCCACGCTGGATCTCGCGCGCCGCTGTGGCCTGCACGTTTCGCAGGCGCGTCTGCAATCGGTGGGCCGCCATGATGTGCTGATGGTGCAGCGTTTTGATCGCGAGCGCGTCGAGGACGGCTACCTGCGCTTTGGCCTGGTCAGCGGGCTGACCGTGCTCGACTGCGGCGACAATTATCTGGACCGGGATCGCTGGTCCTATCCCCTGCTGGCGGAAAACCTGCGGCGCTGGTCCGACAAACCGGAAGCGGATTGCGCCGAACTGTTCCGCCGGATGGTCTTCAACGCGGCCGTCACCAACAATGACGATCACCCGCGCAACCACGCGCTGCTGCGCCGACAGAAAGGCTGGCGGCTTTCGCCCGCCTACGATCTGTTGCCCACGCCCGAGCTCAGCCGCGAACGACGCGATCTCGCGTTGGCGGTCGGCAACCACGGCCGCACGGCCAGCATCTACAACCTGGTGTCACAAGCTGCTCGGTTTGGTTTGTCGGCGGAAGCTGCGCACCGGGAGATCGAGCGGATCGTCGCGGTGGTGCGGCAATGGCCAGAAAGTTTCTCTGTCTGTGGCGTGTCCGCGAAGGACATTGAGCACATCGCGCCGGCGATCTTGCCGGAGTGTTTTTTTCTGGAAGAAAAACCCGGGGCTTGAGGCCGGTCAGCGGATCAATGCCGGGATATCTCTTCCGTGCGTGGCGTCGCGGCCCTCTGCACCCCCCACACCACCCCCGCCGCCGCCAGTGCAGCAACGAAGAACCCCGCCGCAATCGGCAGCACCTGGCCGTCCAGCTGGCTGCCAATCAGCCAGCCCAGGCCGCTGGCCATCAGGGT
>JBMOON010000023.1:0-2367 GCA_049323295.1 Pseudomonadota bacterium | reverse complement strand
GCGATATCCAGCTCACGCTTGCCCAGAAAATTCCGGTTGCCGGCGCGGTGATCGTCACCACACCGCAGGACATCGCCACGCTCGATGCGCGGCGTGGCATCGAGATGTTCCGCAAGGTCGATATTTCCGTACTCGGTGTGGTCGAGAACATGGCGCTGCATGTCTGCTCGAACTGCGGCCAGGTTGAACACATTTTTGGCGCCGGCGGTGGCGAGCGTATTGCGCGCGAATATCAAAGTGAGTTGCTCGGCAGCCTGCCCCTGAACATAAAAATCCGCGAGCAGGCCGACAGTGGCCGACCGACAGTGATTGCCGCGCCGGACAGCGAGGCGGCGCTGGCCTATCGGCAAATCGCGCGGCGAGTGGCGGCGCGGCTTGCCGCGCGGCCGGTGACCGACAAGCGGGCGTTCCCAAAAGTGCTCATGACCTCCGCCGAGGAGTAAGCGGTTCGCGAGGGATCAGTGACGGTCCTTCTGGCTCTGCCACATCGACAGCAGCAACCACCAGAAACCCGTCCAGACCCCGATCAGGCCCAGCACGCCGAGCACATGCAGGATGTGAATGCCGAACAGGGTTGGGCCGACATCGCTCACCAGCAGAATCGCCGAGCTGATCGACAGCCCGCCGATCAGCGTTGCCAACACGTTGCGATGCTGGGCCTTTTCCAGTCGTGTCACATAGGAACTCATCTGCCGTGGTGACACCTGCGGACCCTGGGCGGCGCGCGGCAGGTTCATGTTGGCCGCCGGCTCGTCGTAGAGCCTGTCGACCAGCCGCAAGGCAGTGTTACCGAGTTTGCGCACCAGTTTTACCGGGCTGTAGCGATCGCGGAGCATCTTCAGCAGCAGCGGTTCGGCGGCGGCGATAAGATCGAGATCAGGATCAAGCTTGCGGCCGAATCCCTCCAGCGTGAGGCAGGCTTTGAGCAGCAGGGCGACGTCGGATGGCAGCGTCAGATCGTGGCGCTGCATCAGCGCCACGACATCGCTGAGCAGTTGGGTGATGTCGATTTGCGCAAGCTTGATGCCGTGGTACCGAGAGATCAGTTCCTCGGCGTCAACTGCCAGTTGCGGTGCATTGATTTCTGCGCCTTCAGCCCATTCCACCAGCACCGACACGGCCGTGGCGCCATCCTGCATGACCACGCCTTTGATCAGGCGCACCAGTTGGGCGCGCCGCGCCGCTGTTACCGTGCCGACCATGCCGAAATCGATCAGGCAGATACGGTTGTTCGGCAGGATCAGGATATTGCCCGGATGTGGATCGGCGTGAAAAAAACCGTCTTCCAGAATCGATTTCCACACCAGATGGCAACCGCGTCGGGCGATCAGCTTGCGATCAAGGCCGGCAGCGTCGATGGCGGCGAGATTTCTCGCGCTGATGCCGTCGATATATTCCTGCACATTGAGTGTGGTGCTGGTGTAGTCCCAGTACACCCTTGGGATATGCAGCCACTCCAGGCTTTTCATGTTCGCAGCCATGCGCTCGGCGTTCTTTGCCTCGGTGGTGAAGTCGAGTTCACGGTACAGCGAGCGGCGAAATTCTTCGACTATTGCCACTGGCCGGTAACGCCGCAGTTCGACGGACTGGCTCACCGCGAGGCGCGCCACATGCTCAACCAGGCGCAGGTCTGATTCGATTTTGGCGGTAATGCCGGGCCGCTGAATCTTGAGTATCACTTCCTCGCCGCGGCGAGTCCGGGCGCGATGTACCTGTGCCATCGACGCCGAGCCGAGCGGTTGCTCGTCGATATGCGCGAACACCTGGTTGAGCGGCTTGCCAAGCGCCGCTTCGATCTGTGGTTTGAGCGCAGCGAACGGTGCGGCCGGAACGTTGTCCTGGAGTTTCTCGAACTCGGCGATGAATTCCTGTGGCAGCAGGTCGACGCGGGTGGCGAGAATCTGGCCGAGTTTCACGAATGTCGGGCCCATTTCCTCCAGGGCGCGCCGCACCCGTGCGGGGGTCGAGAGTGCGGCGATATCACCCGGGATGCGGAAGCGGAACAAGCGCGGGTTATCGGCAGCAGAGTGCAGGTCGAGCCGCTCGACGAGGTCGGTGAAGCCGTATTTCCACAGCACACCGCCGATCTCATTGAGGCGCCGCAGGTCTTTTCCGGTATGTATCAGGCTCATCGCGGGGTTCTCCTGGGCTGCAAACCGGCAGGAGGATAACACCCGTTTCCGATGCCGGGACTGGCCGGATCGCGGCGTGTATCATGGCCGGCGTTTGCGGCCCCCGGCGTGGGGAGCAGGAAAGAGGAGTGCAAGTGCATGACCATCAAGTCCGACCGCTGGATTACCCGCATGGCGCGGGAGCACGGCATGATCGAACCGTTCGAGGCGCAGCAGGTGCGCGATCATCAGGGCC
>JBMOON010000022.1:0-2418 GCA_049323295.1 Pseudomonadota bacterium | reverse complement strand
CGCCGGGTCTGCCCGCGCATCGCCTACAACCCGCAGGGTCTCGGGCGCAACCTCTACGCCACGCTGTCGGTGCGCGAGAACCTCGACTACTTCGGCCGCCTGTTCGGCCACGGCCGGCGCGAGCGCGAGGCGCGCATCGCCGAGCTGCTGGGCAGCACGGGGCTGCTGCCCTTCGCGGACAGGCCCGTGGGCAAGCTCTCCGGCGGCATGAAGCAGAAGCTCGGCCTGTGCTGCGCGCTGATCCATGACCCGCAACTGTTGATCCTCGACGAGCCGACGACGGGCGTCGACCCGCTGTCGCGCCGGCAGTTCTGGGACCTGATCGACCGCATCCGCGCCCGCAATGCGGGCATGACCGTGCTCGTGGCCACCGCCTACATGGAAGAAGCCGGGCGCTTCGACCGCCTGGTGGCCATGGACGCAGGTCGCGTGCTGGCCACCGGCACGCCCGCCGAGATGCTCCGGCGCACGGGCTGCACCAGCCTGGAGGCCGCCTTCATCGCGCTGCTGCCCGCCGAGCGCCGCGACGGGCACGGCGAACTGGTCGTGCCACCGCGGCCCGCGAACGTGCAGGCCATCGCCATCGAGGCGCACGAACTGAGCTGCCGCTTCGGTGACTTCACCGCAGTGGACCGGGTGAGCTTTCGCATCGAGCGCGGCGAGATTTTCGGCTTCCTCGGCTCCAACGGCTGCGGCAAGACCACGACGATGAAGATGCTCACCGGCCTGCTGCCGGCCACCGAAGGCAATGTGCGCCTGTTCGGCGCGCCGCTGGATGCGCGCGACATGGCGGTGCGGCGGCGAGTGGGCTACATGTCGCAGGGCTTCTCGCTCTACCGCGACCTGACCGTGCGCCAGAACCTCGAACTGCAGGGCCAGCTCTTCGGCCTCGGCAAGCAGCGCATCGCCGAACGCATCGACAGCCTGCTCGACCGTTTCGGACTGCGTGACGCTGCCGGCGCGCTGCCCATGACGCTGCCGCTCGGGCATCGCCAGCGCCTGCAGCTCGCTGCCGCCGTGGTGCACGAGCCCGAGCTGCTGATCCTGGACGAGCCGACCTCGGGCGTGGACCCGGTGGCGCGCGACAACTTCTGGGCGCTGATGATCGACTTGTCGCGGCGTGACGGTGTGACGATCTTCGTCTCGACCCACTTCATGACCGAGGCTCAGCGCTGCGACCGCGTGTCGCTGATGCACGCCGGCCGCGTGCTCGCCAGCGGCGCGCCCGCCGAACTGGCACGCCAGCGCGGCGGCGGCTCGCTGGAAGACAGCTTCGTGTCGTGGCTGCGCGATGCGCAGGCACAGGACCCGGACACGAACGTCCCCGGCACCGACGGCGAGGCGGCGCGTGATGGCACGGCGGGCGCCAAGGCCGTCGCCAACACCCAGCGTCTGTTCAGCCGCCATCGCCTGCTCAGCTGCGCACGGCGCGAGACGCTGGAGCTGTTGCGCGACCCGATCCGCCTGACCATGTCGCTGCTGGGCACGGTGATGCTGATGCTCATCATGGGCTACGGCATCAGCCTGGACGTGCAGGACCTGCGCTACGCCGTGCTCGACCGCGACGGCAGCGCCGCCAGCCGCGCCTACACGCTCGAGCTGACGGGTTCACCGTACTTTCTCGAACAGGCGTCGCCTGCCGACGACGCCGAGATGGACCGCCGCATGCGCAGCGGCGAGCTGGCGCTCGCGCTGGAGATCCCGCCCGGCTTCGGCGCCGACCTGGCGCGTGGCCGGCCCGCCACGGTGGGCGTGTGGATCGACGGCGCGATGCCGATGCGAGCCGAGATCGTGTCGGGTTATGTGCAGGCCATGCATGCCGGCTACGTCGCCCAGCACCTGGCGGCGGCGGGGGTCGACACCCGGCCACCGGCCAACGTGGAGGTGCGCTACCGCTACAACCCAGAGGTGCGCAGCATCGTGTCGATGGTGCCGGCGGTGATCCCGATCCTGCTGATCTTCATCCCGTCGATGCTGGCTGCGCTGGCCGTGGTGCGCGAGAAGGAGATGGGCTCGATCACCAACCTCTACGTCACGCCGGTCACCAAGCTGGAGTTCCTGCTCGGCAAGCAGCTGCCGTACGTGGGCGCCGGCATGGTGAACTTCGCGTTGCTGACGCTGATGGCGGTGACGCTGTTCGGCGTGCCGTTCACGGGCAGCCTGGCCACCTACACGCTGGCCGCGCTGCTCTATGTGTTCGCGGCCGCGGCGCTCGGGCTGCTGATGTCCGCCTTCACAACCAGCCAGCTTGCCGCGCTGTTCGGCACCGCGCTGGCGACCATGCTGCCGGCGATCCAGTTCTCCGGCATCCTCAACCCCGTCTCCACGCTCGAGGGCTTCTCGGCCGTGATGGGCCAGATCTACCCGACCGCTCCTTTCGTCACCATCAGCCGCGGCACCTTTTCCAAGGCCCTCGGC
>JBMOON010000021.1:0-2421 GCA_049323295.1 Pseudomonadota bacterium | reverse complement strand
AGGCTCTTGGTGAAGCCGATGTTGGGATTGCGCAGCACCAGTTCACCGACCTGGCCGGCCGGTACCGGCCTGCCGGTGTCGTCGACGATGTCCACGCCGACCCCCAGGCCGCCCATGCCGAAGGAGCCCGGACGCAACGGATGGTGAACGGTGCCGGTGAAATTGCAGCCGCCGACTTCGGTGCCGCCGACGATGTTCAGGAAAGGCAGTTTCTTCTTGCACACATGCTCGAAGAACCAGCGCCAGGGCGCTTCGGTCCAGGCTTCGCCGCCGGACACCGTGACGCGCAGCGCCGACAGGTCGAAACCCTCGACCTCGGCGTCGCCGTAGCGCATCAGGCCGCGGATGAGCGTTGGCGCCACGCCCAGATAGGTGACCTTGTGGTCCTGCAGCAGGCGCCAGAATCGGCCCGTGTCAGGAAAGTCGGGTGTGCCTTCGGCGACGAGCAGGCTGCCGCCGAAGTAGCTCGGGATGCAGGCGCACATGGCGCCGACCATCCAGCCCATGTCGCTCATGAAGAAGAAGCGGTCGCTGGACTTGAAGTCGGCGCAGATGTGCATGTCGCGCGTGACCATCGAGCCCAGGAAGCTCACATGCGTCCAGACGCAGCCCTTGGGTTTGCCGGTGGTGCCCGACGTGTAGAGCAGCACGGCGGCATCGTCGGCCTGCATCTCGGCGGTAGGCAGCTCGCTGGCCTGCCTGGCAACTGCCGCCGCCCAGTCATGATCGCGGTCGGGCGTCATCGGGCACGCCAATGCATCGCCGAGGTGGCGCAGCACCAGCACGTGCTCGACGCTCGGCGTGCTCTGCAGGGCTTCGTCGAGCACCGCTTTCATCGAGCCGGGGGTGCCGCGCCGCCAGGTGCCGTCGACGGTCAGCACCACCTTGGCCTCGCCATCGTTGAGCCGCGCCACCAGCGGCTGCGGCCCAAAGCCCGAGAACAGCGGCATCACGACGGCTCCGACCTTCATCACCGCGAAGAAGGCGATGAAGGTCTCCGGCAGGTTGGGCATGTACAGGCCGACGCGGTCGCCGCGCTGCACGCCCAGGGCTTGCAAGGCGCCGGCCAGACGGCAGACCTCGGCGTCGAAGTCGCGGTAGGTCAGGTTGCGCTGGGCGCGTCGGTCTTCGCCTTCCCAGACCAGAAACGGGCGCTCCCAGGCCGGCGTATCGCGATGGCGGTCGATGCAGTTGAGCACGACGTTGGTCGTGCCCCCAACGCACCAGCGGGCCCATTCGATGCCGCGCGAGGTGTCGAGCATCTGCTGTGGTGGCTCGTAAAAGCGGAAGTCGCAGAACTCGAACACCTGCTGCATCAGCCAGGCCGGGTCGGCGTCGGCGTGCCGGGACAGCGCCGCCAGGTCGGGCTCGCCGGTCTTGCGGATGAAGGCAGTGAGGTTGGAGTTCGCCACGATCTCGGGTGTAGGCACCCAATCGAACGGCCGTTTGGTAGGATTCATGATTCGAGATTAGCCCAAGCCTCGGGCGTCGTCCAGTGCTGGCCGCCCGCCGGCATGGCGGGCCGACAACCGCAGCCACACTGAAGAGAGGGTTCGCCCATGCATGTTGACGAAGCCATCCGCAGCCGCAAATCGGTCCGGCGGTTCTTGTCCACACCGGTGCCTGCCGCGGTGGTGAGCCACATCCTGGAAGTGGCTGCGCGGGCCCCCAGCGGCAACAACGTGCAGCCCTGGCGCGTATACGTGCTGGCGGGCGAAGCGCGCGAGCGCCTGTGTGCCGACATCGTCAAGGCGGCCCAGGAAGACCCCGACCGACACCAGCCCGAATACGCCTACTACCCGACAAGTTGGTTCGATCCCTACCTGGATCGCCGCCGCCGGTGTGGTTTTGGCCTCTACGCCACGCTGGGCATCGCGCGCGACGACCAGGCCGCGCGCGAGCGCCAGATGCTGCGCAATTACACCTTCTTCGACGCCCCGGTGGGCCTGCTCGTCACGTTGGACCGGCGGCTGAATACCGGCAGCTTCATGGACGTGGGCATGTTCATCCAGAACGTGATGGTGGCGGCGCGCGCCCAGGGCCTGCACACCTGCGCCCAGGCCGCTTTCGCCTGGTTCCACAAGGTAGCGCGCCAGCACCTGCCGATGGGCGACAACGAGATCTTGCTGTGCGGCATCGCGCTCGGGCAAGAGGACCTGCAGGCCCCGGAGAACGCCTTCATCACCGAGCGCGCGGCGCTCGCGGAGTTTGTCAGTTTTCATGGCATGGAAGGGTGCCCCGACCGCTCGGCACGTTGACGGCGCCCGAAAGGTTCACCTCGGTGACGCCACCGCGCAAGACGCTCCTCATCGTCTACCACACGACCACCGGCGGCACGCTGCAGATGGCGCGCGCCGCCGCCGACGGCGCCGGCCGCGAGCCGGCGATTGACGTCCGCCTGCTGCATGCGGCGCAGGCCGG
>JBMOON010000020.1:0-2513 GCA_049323295.1 Pseudomonadota bacterium | reverse complement strand
GCCAGCGCGGGTCTGCCGCGCCAGCCGGCCTATGGCGTGTACCCGACCGCCGATGGCCGCTACCTCAGCATCGCGGCCATCGAAGACCCGTTCTTCGCCCGCCTGGTCGCCGCGCTCGGGCTCACCGATCTGCAGGGGCCGGCGTTCGTGCGCCACCACGAGCGTGTGGCGCACCGCGCGCTCATCGACGCGGCCATCGCCGAATGCCTGTGCACGCAACCGCTCGCCCACTGGGCTGCGCTGTTCGATGCCCAGGACATCCCCTGTGCGCCGGTCAACAGCCTCGACGACGTGCTGGCCGACGCGCACTTCCAGGCCCGCGGCATGGTGAGCGAGGTCGAGGGCCAGCCGCGCCTGCGCTTTCCGGTGCCGCTGCGCGGCCTGCCTGCGGCCCGCACGAAGGCGCCGACGATCGGCGAGCACACGCAAGCCATCCTGGCCGAGATGGGCCTGCCGGCCGACGCGCTGGCGAACGCGGCGGCGCAAGCACTGACGGACGCGACCCGCACCCTGAACTGACGCGCATGGATTTCGAACTTGCCGACTGGCAGCGCGCCGCGAGCGACGCCTTCGCCGACTACCTGGCGCGCGAAGTCGCGCCCATCGTCGGCGCACACGAACGCGAACGCCGTCTGCCGCCACGCGAGCTGGTACGCGCGATGAGCGGCTACGGCCTGCTCGGCGGCCTGCTGCCCGAGGCACTCGGCGGCCAGGGGCTGGACCACGTCACCTACGGCACGCTGCTGGCCCAGCTGGCCGGCACCTGGGCTTCGCTGCGCAGCATGATCAGCACCTCGAACCTGGTGCTGTTGATCATCGCCGAGCGCGGCAGCGCCGAGCAGCGCGAGCGCTTCGTGCCGGGGTTGATCCGCGGCGACACGCTGGCCTTCTTCGGCCTGACAGAACCCAACGTCGGCTCCGACGCGAGCGGCGTGGAAACGCGCGCGGAACGCGACCCCGCCCGCGGGGGCTGGCGCCTGCGAGGGCGCAAGCTGTACATCTCCAACGGCGTGCACGCCGATCTGGGCGTGGTGTTCGCGCGCACCGGCAGCGGGGCAGACCGTGCCGTCTCGGCCTTCATCGTCGAACGCGGCATGGCCGGCTTCTCGGCGCGCGAGGTGCACGCGATGGGCATGCACTGCTGCCCCCTGGGCGAACTGCTGTTCGACGACGTGTTGCTGCCGGCCGGCAACCTGATCGGCACCGAAGGCGAGGCCTTCGCCATCGCCAAGCACTACCTCAACCTCGGCCGCTGCTTCGTCGCCTATGTCTGCGCCGGCGTGTCCGAAGCCGCGTACCGGGAAGCCTGCCGCTACGCCGGCCAGCGCCAGCAGTTCGGCCGGCCCATCGGCCAATTCCAGCTCGTGCAGCAGATGGTGGCCGACATGATGACGCGGGTGGAGACCTCGCGCCTGCTGGCCGCACGCGCCGCCGATGCGCTCGACCGAAAGAGTGTCGACGCGCAGCGCTGGTGTTCGATGGCCAAGCGCCACAACAGCGACGCCGTGCTGCGCGTGTGCGAGGATGCCATGCAGGTGCTGGGCGGTGCCGGCTACACCAGCGACTTTCCGCTCGAGCGCCACTACCGCGACGTGCGCCACCTCGCCATCGCCGAGGGCAGCAACCAGATCCAGGCGCTGCTGCTGGCGCAGGGTGAGCTGGGCCTGTCGGCGCTGCGCGGCTAGGGCCCGCTGGCGCCATGCAAGGAGATCGGAACCCATGACCACCCAAGCCACCCTCACCCGACTGCCCGGCACGCCGGAACCCATGCACCGCTGGCCCGGCCATGGCGGCGTGCGCATCGCCGGCGATGCCTGGGGCCCCGTCGACGGACCGCTGGTGCTGCTGCAGCATGGCGGCGGCCAGACCCGCCACGCCTGGAAGGACACCGGCGAAACGCTGGGCGCGGCCGGCTACCGCGCAGTGGCCTTCGATGCCCGCGGCCATGGCGACAGCGACTGGGCGCCCGACGGCGCCTACGGGCAGGACACGATGGTGCGCGACCTGCAATGCGTCGTCGCCGCACTGGGCCAGCGCCGGCCGGTGCTGGTGGGTGCGTCGATGGGCGGCGGCACCAGCCTGGTGGCTGTGGGCGAATCGCATGTCGACGCCACCGCGCTGGTGCTGGTGGACATCGCGCCGCGCATCGAGCCCACGGGCGTCGACCACATCCAGGCCTTCATGCGCCTCAAGCCCGAAGGCTTCGCCTCGCTGGAAGAGGTGGCACAGGCGATCGGCACCTATCAGCCGCACCGCAGGCGCCCGCCCACGCTCGACGGCCTGGGCAAGAACGTGCGCCTGGGCGCCGACGGCCGCTACCACTGGCACTGGGACCCGCGCTACCGCGCCGCGCCGTTCGACCTCGAGCAGCGAACCCGGCGATTGGAAGCCTGCGCAATGAACCTGCATCTGCCCACGCTGCTGGTGCGCGGCGGCCTGTCGGACGTGCTGAGCGAGGCCGGCGCACAGGAGTTCCTGGCGCTGTGCCCGACGGCGGAATACGTCAACGTCAC
>JBMOON010000019.1:0-22856 GCA_049323295.1 Pseudomonadota bacterium | reverse complement strand
CGTCGCGGCACTGCATGGCCGGGTCGATGCTGTTGGCGACCCAGCCCGCCAGGCGCAGGCCGTCGGCCTGGATGGCCTCGGCGCTCAGCAGCGCGTGGTTCAGGCAGCCCAGGCGCAAGCCGACCACCAGCACGACCGGCGCGGCCATCGCGACGGCCAGGTCGGCCAGCGTCTCGGTGTCATTGATCGGCACGCGCCAGCCGCCGGCGCCTTCGACCAGCACCACTTCGGCGTACGCGAGCAGCGCGCGCTGCGCCGCCAGCAGCTCGGCTACCGTGATGCGCCGGCCGGCCCGCGCCGCCGCCAGGTGCGGCGACCAGGGCTCGGGCAGCGCCACCGGGTTGTCGAGCGCGGGCGGCACCGCGACGGTCGACGCCGCGCGCAGCGCCAGCACATCTTCGCTGATCCAGCCCTCGCCTCGGCGCACCAGCCCGGCGGCGACCGGCTTCATGCCCACCACCCGGGGGTGGTGGCGTGCCAGTGCGTGCAGCATCGCGGCGCTGACCAGCGTCTTGCCGACGCCGGTGTCGGTGCCGGTGACGAACAGCGAACGCGGCTCAGACGCCATCGACCTCACCCTGGGTTGGCATGTGACCGGCGGCTTCCTCCGCCAGCGTCGCCTCGAGTGCGGCCAGCGCGCCGGTCGCCAGGTGCTCGCCCTCGGCCTCGGAGATCACGTAGGGCGGCATCGCATACAGCGTGGAGCCGATCGGGCGCAGCAGCACTCCTTGCTCGAGCGCGTGGCGAGCATAGCGGCGCGCGAAGTCGGGCAAGCTGCTCGCCACGTCCCACGCGAAGATCATCCCCTGCCGGCGTGCATGGCGCACCCTGGGGTGCATCGACAGCGGCTCGAACAGCGCGGCAAGGCGCGCGGCGGTGACAACGTTGCTGCGCAGCGCATCGGTCTGCTCGAACAGGTCCAGCGTGGCCAGCGCGGCGCGGCAGGCCAGCGGGTTGCCGGTGTAGCTGTGCGAATGCAAGAAACCGCGCGCCACCGCATCGTCGTAGAAGGCGGCGTAGATCGCATCGGTGCTCAGCACGACCGAGAGCGGCAGCGTGCCGCCGGTCAGGCCCTTGGACAGACACAGCAGGTCGGGCCGGATGCCGGCCTGCTGGTGCGCGAACAGGGTGCCGGTGCGGCCGAAGCCGACCGCAATCTCGTCCAGCACCAGGTGCACCTGGTAACGATCGCAGAGTTCACGGGCGCGCTGCAGGTAACGCGGGTGGTGCATGGCCATGCCGGCGGCGCATTGCACCAAAGGCTCGACGATCAGCGCGGCGGTCTGCGCGTGGTGCGCGGCCAACCAGTCGGCCAGCGCGGCCGCGGCACGCTCGGCCGCTGCGGCGGCGTCCTCGCCGTCGCCGGCCGCGCGCGCATCGGGGCTCGGCACCGTCGCAGCCAGGCGCAGCAGCGGCGCGTAGGCCTCGCGGAACAAGGCGATGTCGGTCACCGCCAGCGCGCCGACGGTTTCGCCGTGATAACCGCCGGCCACGCCGACGAAACGGCATTTGGCCGGCCGGCCGGCGTTGCGCCAGTGGTGCGCGCTCATCTTCAGCGCGATCTCGACGGCCGAGGCGCCGTCGCTGGCGTAGAAGGCGTGGCCAAGGCCGGTCAATGCGGCCAGACGTTCGGACAGCTGAACCACCGGAGCGTGTGTGAAGCCGGCCAGCATCACATGGTCCAACTCGTTCAGCTGCTCGACCAGCGCGGCGCGGATCGCCGGGTGGTTGTGGCCGAACAGGTTCACCCACCAGGAGCTGATGCCGTCGAGCAGGCGCCGGCCTTCGAAGTCGTGCAGCCAGACTCCCTCGGCGCGAGCGATCGGGACCAGTGGCTGCGCGGCGCCGTCGGCCGCGTGCAGCTTCATCTGCGTGCAGGGATGCCAGACCGCCGCCAGGCTGCGGCGCCGCCAGTCCTCGTTCAGGCCCGTCAGCGGGCCGACGCTTGGCGCGCCATCGGGCCCCGTGACGGAGCCGGCCAGCGCCGAACTCGGTCGCGCGGGACGCTCAGCCTTGGGGTACATCGCCTTCCAGCGTGATGCGGTGCATCACGCGGCGGTGCCCGTGATAGTCGTTGATGGGGTAGTGCTGCACACAGCGGTTGTCCCACAACGCGAGCGAGCCTTCCTGCCAGCGAAAGCGGCAGGTGAATTCCTCCTTCTTCTGATGCTCGAAGAGGAAGGCCAGCAATGGCGCGCTCTCGGCTTCGGTCATGCCGGCAAAGCGCACCGTGTGGCCGGCGTTCATGTACAGCGCGCGCTGGCCGGTTTCGGGGTGAACACGCACCGCCGGGTGCACGGCCTCGTAGCTGCGCCGCTCGCCGCGGCCACCTTCCGCGATGCGGTCTTCACGGGTGCGCGAGGTGTCGGCCTTGTCCGAACTGTTCACGCACCCCAGGGTCGCCAGCAGGCGCTTCATGCCGTCCGACAAGGCCTCGTAGGCCGCCACCTGGCTGGCAAACAAGGTGTCGCCGCCCTGCGGAGGCACCTCGCGCGCCAGCAGCAGCGTGGCCATCGGAGGCCGCTCGAGATAGGCTGTGTCGGTGTGCCAGACACCGCCGAAGTTGACCGTCTCATGCGCGAGCTTCTTGATTTCGATGATCTTCGGGTAGCCGGCGATGCCATGGACGAAGGGGTACTCCACCGGCGTACCGATCACCTGGGCAAAGGCCATGAACTGGTCCGGCGTCAGCGGCTGGTCGCGCAGGAACACGACGCCGTGCTCGAGCCAGATGCGGCGCACTGCAGCGCGCTGTTCGGCAGACAGGGGTTCACGTAGATCGACGCAGGAGATCTCGGCGCCGATGGCGCCGGCCAGGCGCGCCACGTGAATTGTGGCTGTGTTCATCGCAAACTCTCCATGCGCTCCGATGCTGCGCGAATGATGGCGCGCTCGAGCTTGTGCGGTTCGATCGGCTTGACGACGAAGTCGTTCATCCCGGCAGCCAACGCCTCGGCCCGCTCGGAGGCAAAGGCCGCAGCGGACAGGCCGATGATCGGCAACTCGAAACGCTTGTACTCCACACGCAGCAGCCGCGTCGCCTCCAGCCCTCCCATCACGGGCATCTGCAGGTCCATCAGCACGAGATCGATGGCCCGCCCTTGTGCAGCGTGCTCCCGGACGGCCTGCAGCGCCAGCCGGCCGTCTGCCGCTTGAACCACACGCGCGCCGCGCTGCTCGAGCAGGGCCACGCAGATCATCATGTTGACGTCGTTGTCCTCCACCACAAGAACGTTCAGGTCGGCGAGTGCGGCGGCGTCGAGCCCGGCGAAGTCGGACGCCGAAGGCGGGCGCGCGGACGGTGGCAAGGGCAACTCGGCCCAGAAGACGCTTCCCTGCCCGGGCACGCTGTCCGCGCCGACGGCTCCGCCCATCAGGGCAGCCAGTTCGCGGCAGATGGACAGACCCAACCCCGTGCCGCCGAAGCGGCGTGTTGTGGATTCGTCGGCCTGGCTGAACGGCAAGAACAGCCGTTGACGGGTCGCGTCGTCAAAGCCGGGTCCGGTGTCGTGTACCGCCAGCCGCACGTTCGACCCGGCAGCGCACTCGATACGGATCTGCACCGAGCCTGTGGCCGTGAACTTCAGCGCATTGTTGATGAAGTTGGCCAGGATCTGGCGCACCCGCAGCGGGTCGCCCTCGACCACCTCGGGCACCCCAGGGTCGATGTGGAGGCTGAATTCGAGTTCGCGCGCGCGCGACAGAACGCCGAACGAGCGGTGCAGCGAGTGCGCCAGTTGATGCAGGTCCATGGGCGTCACATCGATGTCGAGCCGCCCGGCCTCGATCTTGGAGAGGTCGAGAATGTCGGAGACGATGGACGACAGGCTCTTGGCGCTGTCGGCCATCAGGTCGAGGTACTCGCGCCGGCGCTGCCGGCTGCCCGCGCCCTGCTGAAGCAGGCGCGCCAGACCCAGCAGCGCGTTCAGCGGTGTGCGCAGTTCATGGCTCATGTTGGCGAGGAACTGGCTCTTGGTGCGACTGGCCTGTTCGGCGCGGTTGCGAGATTCCTCGAGGTGGCGCGTCAGCTGGAGGCGCTCGGTGATGTCCTCGCAGATCCACAGCGTCCCGCCGTCGGCGCCGCGCTCGGGCTCCACCGCCTGGGCCAGCAGGCGCAGCGCACGCGTTGTGCCGTCGGGCCGCACCATGTCGGGGAACTCCAGTTCAACCGGCTCGCCGCGGGCCAGGCCCGGTCCGATGCGGCGCCCGATGTCGGCGTAGACCTCATCGCTGGGCCACAACACGCGGCCGGGCTGCCCGGCCAAGCTGCCCGGCACCCAGCCGAAGATGCGGTCGAAGGCCGGGTTGGTGTGGACGAAAGTGCCGTTGCGGGTGAGCGCGACGCCCGCAGGCACGTGCTTGAACATCAGCTCGTGCTCCAGCCGCACCGACCCCATGTCGCGGCGCCGGCTGGTGATGACCTGCAGATAGCTGGCCCCGCCGCTGGCCTGCAGCACCGTGGCACGGGCCCGGGAGCGCAGGCTGCTGCCGTCGCGCGTGCGTACGGTGGCCACATGCTCAACCACGCCGCCGGCGGCCGCGTCGGCGATGAACTGCTCCATCACGGCGACGTCGGGCCACCAGCCACCCTGCTGGGGCGTGCAGCCGATCACCTCATGCGGCGCGTAGGCCAGCGTATCGAAGAACAACCGATTGACCTGGACCAGGCGGCGCGAAGGCAACTCGATCAGTACCGCCGCTTCGGTCAGCAGCGACGTGGTGCTGGCAAACACGCTGACCAGTTCTGGTACCGTGTCGCTCACTGGGGATGCACCGTGTCAAGACGGCGGTCGGCAAGCGCTGCTACAGCCCGCCGCGCCCGGCCAGCAACTGGCGAGCGATCGTGCGGCGCTGGATCTCGGCAGTGCCGTCGGGGATGCGCATCACGCGGGCAAAGCGGTATCCTTCCTCGATGCGCAGCTCGTTGGTCAGGCCCATGGCGCCATGCACCTGGATGCTGCGGTCCATCACCCGGCCCAGCATCTCGGTGGAAAACGCCTTGACCATGCTGACCTGCGCGGTGGCCGGCTGACCCTGATCGATGCGCCATGCACAGTTCTGGATCATCGACTTGGCGGCGTAGATGTCCATGGCGCAATCGGCAAGCATGAACTGCACCGCCTGGTGCTCGGCGATCGGCACGCCCGAGGTCTTGCGCACCTTGGCATATTCGATGGCCTGGTCCAGCGCCCAGCGCGCCAAGCCCAGGCAGGTGGCGGCCATGCCCATGCGGCCGGCGTTGACTCCGTCCATCGCCACCGCGAGGCCGCGGCCGACGGCACCCAGGCGGTGATCGTCGGGCACGCGAACGTTGTCCAGCACCACCACGCCGGTGTCACCGCCCAGGTGGCCGACGGTGTTGATCAGTCGCGGCACGCTGAAACCCGGCGTGTGCGTGTCGACGAAGAAGCCGGTGACGCCACCCTTGTGCTGCGCTGCGGCCTCGGGGTCGGTCAGCGCGAACACCATCGCATGGTCGGCATATGGCGAGTTGGTGATCCACTGCTTTGTGCCACTGAGAACCCAGTGCTCGCCGTCGCGTACGGCGCGGGTCTTCATCGCAAACACGTCGGACCCGGCGTCGGGCTCGCTGAGCGCAAAGCACAGCGTCTTCTCGCCGCTGGCGATGCCGTCTCGGTAGCGCTCGAAGACGCTGGCGTCCAGGTGGCGCAGCACCGGCGACAGGCCGTTGGTGAACGGCGATGGCAGCACCACGGTCTGGATCAGCGGATGCCCCGGCCCGAAGCGGTGGTTGATGGCCTCCTGCACATGGGCCATCACCTGCGCGCCCTGGCCGGCGCCGCCGAGCTTCTCGTCGCCGAACAGGTTGTAGTAGCCGAGTTCGGCCGAGCGCATGCGCACCTGGCGGCGCAGCGCCAGCGCCTCGGGCACGTAGCGGCCGTCGGCGTGGAACAGGGAGCGCTCGCTGCCCAGCACGGCCTGGTGTCGGGCCTCCAGCGGCAGCACCTCGCGCTCGATGAAACGCAGCACGGCCTCGGCAATGGCCGTGGTGTCGGGCTCGATGTCGAAATTCATGCCGGATCTCGGGCCAGCCTGAACTTGGGCAGCGTGATGTCGTCGGTGACGGCATCGAAATGCACTGCCACCCGCTGGCCGATGCGCACCGCCTCGACATCGTCGATGACGATGTTGGTCAGCATGCGCGCACCCTCGTCGAGGTCGATCACGGCCACCACGTAGGGCGCGTCGGCCTTGAAGGCCGGGCCGGCCGGACGCCGGGCGATGGTGAAGCTGTAGATGGTGCCGGTGCCACGCGCATCCGACCATTCGAGCGCGTCGGAGTGGCAATGCGGGCACAGCGCGCGCGGGTAGAAGTGGTGCCGTCCGCAATCGCGGCAGTACTTGAGGATCAGGCGCTTGTCCTTCAGCGCCGACCAGTAAGGTGCGCTTTCGGGGTCGACAACGGGCAGGGGCTTGTCGTACATGGTGGTCGTCGCTGCTCAGCGGGTGGAAAGGATGCAGGTGGCGCCGCTGGACAGCGTTCCGCCGGTGCCGTGGACGAGGGCGGTGACGGCGTCCTTGATCTGCCGCTCGCCGCACTCGCCGCGCAGCTGGCGCACGGCCTCGATCAGCAGGAAGATGCCGTACATGCCCGGGTGGGCGTAGGAGAGTCCGCCGCCGTTGGTGTTCAGCGGGAACGGGCCACCCGGCGCGGTGCGCTGGCCGGCAACGAAGGCCCCGCCCTCGCCGCGCTGGCAGAAGCCCAGGGCCTCGAGCGTGAGCAGCACGGTGATGGTGAACGAGTCGTAGAGCTCGACCACGTCGATGGCCTCGTGGCCGATGCCGGCCATCGCGAAGGCATCGCGTCCGGCCACCTCGGCGGCCGTCAAGCGTGCCAGGTCGGGCATCGCGGCGATGGTCCAGTGGGTGTGCGCCTCGCCGTAGCCGCGCACGTGCACGGCCTTGCGGCCCAGCGCCTTGGCATGCGCCGCGGTGGTCATGACGATGGCGCCGCCGCCGTCGGTGACCAGGCAGGCGTCGAGCAGGTGCAGCGGGTCCGAGATCATCGGGCTGTTCAGCACGTCGTCGATCGACAGCGGCCCGCGATTCGTCGCACCCGGGTTCAGCGCTGCCCACTTGCGCGTGGCCACTGCAATCTCGGCCAGGTGTTCCGAGGTGGTGCCGAACTCGTGCATGTGGCGCATCGCCGCCAGCGCGTAGCCCCCAATGGGCGTGGGCATGCCCCAGGGTGTCTCGTATTGCATGGTCAGCACGGAAGGCCGCCCAGCCAGGTTGCGGCTGGCTTCGCTGCGCTGCAGGCTGCCGTAGGTGATCAGCGCCACCTCACAGCGCCCGGCCTCGATGGCCATGGCCGCGTGTGCGACATGGGCCTCGAAAGCCGAGCCTCCGATGTTGGTGCCGTCGACGAAGCGTGGCACGATACCCAGGTACTCGGACAGCGTGACTGTGGCGAGTTGCCCTGGCCCCGGCACACCCCACATGCCGGCCGTGAGCAGGCCGTCGACCTCGCGCATCGGGATGCCGGCGTCGGCCAACGCATCGCGCGCCGCCAGTGCCTGCAGCTGCAGCACCGACATCGGCGTCAGTACCTTGCCGTCTTTCAACGCGACGTCGGCGACACCGACGATCACGGCTTCGGGTTTTCCCATCGACCTCAAACTCCTCGACAATGCCATTGAATCAAACAACCGTTAGGTCGCACGATAGGACGAACATGCAAACACTTCAAGATCGGATTGCCCTCATCACCGGTGCCACGGCCTATATCGGCCGCGCTGCAGCGCAGGAACTGGCGCGCCGCGGCGCCCATGTCATCGTCAACGGCCGCAACGCCCACAGCGGTCAGGCCGTGGTCGAAGAGATCCAGAACGCCGGAGGCCGCGCCGAATTTGAAGCCGCCGATCTGACGGACCCCGAGGCGGTGCGGGCGATGGTC
Source organism: Pseudomonadota bacterium (assembly GCA_049323295.1). Classification (GTDB taxonomy): domain Bacteria; phylum Pseudomonadota; class Gammaproteobacteria; order Pseudomonadales; family JADFDG01; genus JADFDG01. Next base: position 14,938 of record JBMOON010000019.1, on the reverse strand, counting down.
GGGCGTATCGTGCAACGCCACGGCCGGCTCGACGTGCTGGTGGCCAGCGGCGCCGGCGCCAGCAGCGACTCCCTGGCCTTCAAGTTGTTCATGGAGATGGAAGAAGCCGACTTCGAGACCTATATCCGCTCGCACTGGCTGACGCGTGCGCACGCCATCCAGGCTGCGGCGGCGGCGATGCGCGCACAGCGCCGCGGCAAGATCGTGACCATCGGCACCGATGCCGGGCGCGTTGCCACGGTGGGCGAGTCCTTCATCGGTGGCGCCACGGGCGGCATGATGCAGATGTGCCGGGTGCTGGCGCGCGAACTCGGGCGCGACGGCATCCGCATCAACGCCGTGGCGATGAGCTACATCTGGGACGCCGAACCTCGCTGGGGCGGCGGCTCGCCCGCGCTGGCCGGCGCGCACGGCCAAGGGATGATCGACAACCTGAGAAAGCGCATGCTGTTTCCGGTGCACTGCGCCGACATCGCGCAGGCTGTGGCGTTTTTCGCCGGCCCGGAGTCCGATGCCATCACCGGCCAGACGCTGAGCGTCAACGGCGGGCTGAGCACACCGGGCTGACATGGCCGTCAAGCCGCGGCATGCGCGGCCTTGACGGCCGCCCGGTCAATGCCGCCTGCGGCCGTCTTCGGCAGCGCGGCGACGAAGACGACGTGCTTGGGCTTCTTGTAGCGTGCGATGCGCTGGCCGACGAACTCGATCAGCGCGTCGGCCGCCAGCGTCTGGCCGGGCTGGAGCACGCACACCGCCTTGATCGCCTCGCCCCACTGCGCATCAGGCACCCCGAACACGACCGCCTCGCTCAGTGCCGGGTGCTCGCGCAGCGCACGCTCGACCTCGGCCGGGTAGACGTTTTCGCCGCCTGGCTTGATCAGTTCCTTGGCCGGCGAGCGGCCGACGTACCAGAGGTAGCCGTCGGCGTCGAAACGGCCCATGTCGCCGGTGTGGTGCCAGCCGCCGCGGAAGGTGAAGGCGTTGTCGGCGTCGCAGTTCCAGTAGCCATTGAAGACCATCGGCCCGCGCACCACGATCTCGCCCGCCATGCCTTGGGCGACAGGTCGGTCTTCGTCGTCGACGACGGCCACCGTGTGCTGCTCGACCGGAAGGCCCGCGCTGCCGGGCCGGTCGGCATAGCGGGAGGTCGATACCGAGCCGGAGGTCTCGGTCTGGCCATACGCGACCCAGAAGCTGGCATGCGGGCAATCGGCTGCGAAGCGCGCCAGCGTGTCCGGCGCATCAATGCCCGTCATGATGCGCAGGCCCCGGAGCTTGGATCCTGCGGCCGCAGCGGCGTCGAGCACGGCGCCCAGCATCGGTGGGAACGAACCCATGACGCTGCCGCGCTGTTCGTCGATCAGCCCCACGACGGCCTTGGGATCGAATCGCGGCAGCAGGACCGTGGCGCCGGCGGCGACCATCAGGGCCAGCGTCATTCCGATGCCGGCGAGGTGGAACAGGGGCAGCACACCGACCTGTACGTCGGCGACAGTCAGGTTCCACGCGTGGGCCGACTTGGTCGCCGCTGCCAGCAAGCCGCGGTGCGACAGCACCGCGCCGCGTGGCCGTCCGCCGACGGCGGCGGTGTGCACGATCAACAGCCCGGCATCGTCACCGATCGCCGCGGGCGTCGGGGCGGCGCCCTCCAGATACAGGCTTGCCAGCGCCGACCCGGCCGCACCGGCATCCGCGCCGGGGCCGGTGGTGTACTTGCGCACCCCAGCGATGTCGGCACCTGCCACCAGCGGCTGCAGGTCCGGCGCGACGATCAGCAGCTTGGGCGTGGTATCCGACAGCACATGGGCCACTTCCTCGGCAGACAGGCGCCAATTGATCGGCACCACGAGGGCGCCCAGACGGGCTGCGGCGCCGATGACGTCGACATAGGCCTGACCGTTGTGCGCCAGGATGGCAACACGATCGCCCACCGTGATCCCTTCACCCGCCAATCCGGCGGCCAGGCTCGCAACGCGCGCTGCGTACTGCGCGTGGGTGATCGACTGCCCGTCGGCGACGAAGGCCGTGCCGCTGCCATGCAGCAGGGCATTGCGTTCGATCTGGTCGTGGAGTGTGAAGGATCTGAGGGTCACGGCGCGGGTTCTCCGTTGGCGGCTGACAAAGTGGTGGATGGCTCGGACGGCGCTGGCGCTGATGGCGTCGAAGGCGGCATGACCTCGCGCAGGAACTCGATCAGGGTGGCGGTGAAAGCATCGTTGGCGTCGCCTGCCACCATGTGCCCGGCGCCGGCCAGCGCGACGAATCGGGCCTGCGGAAACGTCTGCTGGAACTGCTCTGCGCCCGCTGGGCTGATCACGTCGCTGCGCGCGCCGCGCACCAACATCAGCGGGCCTGCATAGCCCGCCAGGGCGCGCTCGAAGAACGCCGGATCGTTGCGGTGGTTGTGGTTCTCGTCGTTCATCAGGCGTTGGTCCCAGTGCCAGGTCCAACGCCCCGCCCGATTCAGGCGCAGGTTCTTCCGCAATCCGCGCGGGTGGGCCATGACCGGGCGGCCCCGGTAGCTGGCGATGTGGCGAGCCGCATCCTGCAGCGTCGCAAAGCCATCCGGATGCGCGCGCATGAACTCGACGATGCGGTCGACACCCTTGGCCTCGACGCGCGGAGCAATGTCCACCAGGGCCAGGGCAGCGATGGGCGGTGCGTCGCTCCGCGCGGCCATCGCCATGCCGATCATGCCGCCGAGCGAGGCACCCACCAAGGCGAGCGGCGATCCCAGAGCGTGGCAGAAACGGGCCATGTCGCGCGACATCGTCTCGATGCGGTAGTCCCCGTGCACCGACCAGGCCGACTCGCCATGCCCTGGAAGGTCCAGCGCGACGGAGCGCCATCCGGCCTGCGCCATGGCGAGCGCCGTGCCGCCCCAGGCATGCCGGGTCTGGCCACCGCCATGCAGCAGCAGCACGGTGGGCGCAGCTTCGGGCCCGGCAACATCGGCAACCCACGAGCCGCCGTCGAACCCGCAGAACTCGCGACGCTCAGCCACATTCATGGAGCCGACGCATCAACGGCGCCCCTCGGTTGTACGGCCGACCTCTTGCCCGCGATTCTCGTGATTCGACGATGCACCGCGGCGGTGACACTCGATGGCTGCTGGGATCGTTCATCAGTAGACAAACAGCGACTTGCCAGGGCGGATCATGGTCAGCTCGACGTAGCGCCCCCCGTGATGCTGGCCGGCCGCAAAGCTCAATTGGAAACCATTCAGGTCCATGCTGCGGCTGTTTTGGACTGCAACGATGAACCGTTCGCGCGTCGGTTCGGGGCCTGCAAGTAGCAGCGCCTTCGCGAATGCCTTGGCCGCGACGAAGCCGGTCATCGCTGCATAGCCGATGTGATCGTCCTTCCCGGCTGCCTTCATCAGCGTTCTGAACTCTTTCGACAGAGGAGACTTCTCCAGGAACGGTGCTGGCATCGTCTGCGCTACCACGATCCCGGCGGCCTGCTTTCCGAGTTCGCGCAAGAGCTGATTGGTGTCAGCCACCGAAAGCATCAGCACTTGCGCGGCGGTGTCCAGCTTTCTGAACTCGCGCGTGAACTCAATCGTCGCCTTGCCGGCCATCATGACGAGCACGGCCTGCGGTTTGGCTCGCGCTATCGTCTGCGCCGCGGTGATGGCATCGCGCGCATCCGTCTCGATCGAAGCCGCGACCACTGGCGTCATCTGACGCTTCTTCAGCGCGGCCTCTGCGCCCGCCAGTCCATCCTTGCCGAACGCATTATTCTGGTACGCCACGGCTATCGACTTGTGGCCGATGGTCGTCAGATGCTGAACCATCTTCTCGGCTTCAACGCCATATGACGCCATGACCGTGAACAGGTATCGATTGTGTTCGCGGCGCAAACTGTCGGCACCGGTGAACGCCGCAAACAGCGGCACCCGGCGTTCGGCGATCAAGGGTAGCACCGCCGCGACGGGCGCGGTGCCCAGACTGCCGACGAGCATGAACACGCCGTCTTCGTCCAGCATCTTCACGGTGTTCGCCAATGCCCGTGGCGCCGCATAGCCATCGTCCATTTGAATCAGCTTGATGCTGCGGCCGTGAACACCTCCCCGCCGGTTGACGTCCTCCAGGCCGACCTTGAATCCTTCGCTGTAGTCCGTGCCAATGGCGCCCAGGGGCCCAGTGAGAGAAACGCTCTGTCCGATGAGCACGCTCTGCGCCGTCACGCCCGGCTCGGCGATTGCTGACTGCACGTAAAAAAGCGCGATACCCGCGGCGATCACCGCCGCAGCATCCCGCAGAACACCAACGACCCTCGCTGAACAGCGCCATGCAGCTTTCCGCCAACCCAATGGATGGACGCGATCACCTGATCCTCGCTGCATGGGAACTCCTTGTTGGATCACAAAGGGGTTAGGAACGCCGTCCGACATCCGTCTCGAAGTCGGCGCTGCCGGTATGCTGCATCCAGCTCCGGTAGTTGGGGTACAGGCGTTCGAAGGCCCGCAGCATTTCCTCTCGCGGCACATCGACATAGGCGCCACGGTCGCTGATGTACTCCATATGGCGCCGCCCCTGGTTGTCGAACTCGTGGAAGATCGAATCGGCGCTGCCGTCGAATTCCAGCGGCTTGACGCCGGCCTTCTGGCACAGGCTCAGGTTGAAGGCCGGGGTGGCCTTGAGCCAGCGGCCGTCGATCAGCAACTCCGTGTAGCCGTGGTAGGCGAACACGTCGCTCTTCATCATCTCGCGCAGTCGCGGGCTGGTGAGGTGGTTGCGCACGTCGGCAAAGCCCAGGCGGGCCGGCACACCGAGCACGCGCGCCGCAGCGGCCAGCAAGGTCGCCTTGGGCACGCAGAAGCCGCGCCCACTCGCCACCACCTGGCTGGCCTTGAGACCCGCTTCCGACATGTCGAAGTGATACGGGTCGTAGCGGAAGCCGTCGCGCACGGCGTAGTACAGCTTGACACCAATGTCGCGTGGCGTCATCGCGGCGTCGGCATGGGCATGGGCGAACGCCTGCACCGCCGGATGGTCGCTGTCGACGAAGCGCCCGGGCGCGAGGTAGTCGGCAGTGGGAACGGCGGGTTCGTGGGCAGCGGCAGTCATGTCTGGACCTGATGAAGCTTCTTGCAGGGTTGTTGACGAGCATCGCACTGCAGGTCACCGGCGGCTACCACCCGGGGCCGTGGAAACCCTAGGGGCCTGGCGACTGTCGCAGGCAGAGATCGACTATATCATCGAACGTACGTTAGTTAGCTGTAGGATGCCGACTCTGCCATGACCGCCTCACCCGCATTCACCACCCTCCTCTCGCCGCTGCGGCTGGGCGCCCATACCGTGCGCAACCGCAGCCTGATGGGTTCGATGCACACCGGCCTCGACGGTCTGGAGCGCGGTGTCGAGCGGCTCGCCGCCTTCTACGCCGAACGCGCACGCGGCGGCGCCGCGTTGATCGTGACCGGCGGCTTCGCAATGAACCTGGAGGCGCTGCTGGACGACCACGGCCCCCGGCTCATGACACCAGAACAAGCCCATGCGCTGCGGCCCATCCCGCACGCGGTGCATGCCGAAGGCGGCAAGATCCTGCTGCAGGTGCTGCATACCGGACGCTACGGCAAGACGGCGCAACTCGTCGGCGCGTCCAGCATTCCGTCGCCGATCAACCGCCGCGTGCCGCGCACCCTGAGCACCGCCGAGGTCTGGCAAACGATCGACGACTTCGTCAACTGTGCCGAACTGGCGATGCAAGCCGGCTTCGACGGCGTCGAGGTGATGGCCTCGGAAGGCTACTTGATCAACCAGTTCACCACCACGCGCTGCAACAACCGAACCGACGAGTTTGGCGGCAGCATGGCCAACCGCCACCGCCTGCCGGTGGAAATCGTGCGCCGCACTCGCCGGCGGCTGGGGCCCGAGGCCCTGATCATGTACCGCCTGTCGGCGCTCGACCTGGTCGAGGGCGGCGCACCGGCGCACGAGGTCATCGCGCTGGCTCAGGCCGTCGAGGCCGCCGGCGCCGACGTCATCAACACCGGGTTCGGCTGGCACGAGGCCAAAGTCCCGACCATCGCCTACCTGGTGCCGCGCGCCGCCTTTCGTTTCGCCGCGGCACGCATCAAGCGTGCCATCGGCATCCCGCTGATCGTCTCCAACCGCATCAACACCCCGGACGTGGCCGAGGAGATCCTGGCCAGCGGCGACGCGGACATGGTGTCGATGGCGCGGCCGTTCCTGGCCGACGCCGACTTCGTGCGCAAGGCGGCGGCCGGTCGCCCGGACACCATCAATACCTGCATCGCCTGCAACCAGGCTTGCCTGGACTTCATCTTCAACGGCCGGCCCACGTCCTGCCTGGTCAACCCACGCGCCGGTCGCGAGTTGGAGTTCCTTCAGATGCCGGCGCCCAAGGCCAAGCATCGCGTCGCGGTCGTCGGCGCCGGGGCGGCCGGGCTGGCCTGCGCGGTGACCGCAGCGGAGCGCGGCCATGAAGTGACGCTGTACGAGGCCGCCCCGTCCATTGGTGGCCAGCTCAACCTGGCTCGCGCGGTGCCTGGCAAGGAGGAGTTCCACGAGCTGGTTCGCTACTTCGAAGCCCGCACGGAGCAAGAGGGAGTGCAACTGCGCCTCGGCCAGCGGCCGGGCGCGGACGAACTGGCTGCGGCGAAGTTCGACCACATCGTCGTGGCCACCGGCGTGCGTCCGCGTTCCCCACGAATCGAAGGCCTGGACCATCCCAAGGTGATGGGCTATGCCGACCTGCTCTCGGGGCGCAGGCAGGCGGGCCGTCGCGTGGCCATCATCGGCGCGGGCGGCATCGGCTTCGACGTGGCCGAGTACCTGCTTCACGAGCTGGCGCCCCATGGTGCAGAGAACAGTGCCGACCACGGCGCCGCCGAGGGCGTCGGCGCCTTCTTCTCCGAATGGGGCGTCGACACCGCGCCCGACGCACCCGGCGGCGTGAAGCCGCCGCTGTCACCCCGGCCGCTTCGCAGCGTCACGCTGCTGCAGCGCAAGCCGGAGAAGCCCGGCCGCACGCTGGGCCTGTCGACCGGCTGGGCGCTGCGCGCCCGGCTCGAACAGCGCGGGCTGCAGACCCTGTCGGGCTGCACTTATGAACGCATCGACGACGCCGGGTTGCACCTGCGCGTCGGCGCGGAGGCCCGCGTGCTGGACGTCGACACCATCGTCATCTGCGCCGGGCAGGAGTCCGAGACCACGCTGGCCGACGCCTTGCGCAGCCAGGGGCTGGCACCCCAGGTCATCGGCGGCGCCGAGCTTGCCGCCGAACTCGATGCACTGCGTGCCATCGACCAGGGCACGCGCCTGGCCATGACCTTTTAGGCCCCGAGACCAAGAAGATGGACTTCAGCGACAACCGCGAACACGAGGCCATCCGCGAGGCGATCGGCCGCATCTGCGCCAACTTCGGCGACGACTACTGGCTGCAGCGCGACCGCGACGGCGGGTTCCCGCACGAGCTGTACGACGCCCTCGCCGCCGGAGGCTGGCTGGGCATCTGCATGCCGACGGAGTACGGCGGCAGCGGCATGGGCATCGCCGAAGCGACGGTCATGATGACCGCCATCGCTCGCTCGGGCGCCGGGCTGTCGGGGGCCTCGTCGGTGCACATGAACATCTTCGGCCTGCAGCCGGTGGTCGTGTTCGGCAGCGATGCGCAGAAACGCCGCATGTTGCCGCCGCTGATCGCCGGCAAGGAAAAGGCCTGCTTCGCCGTCACCGAGCCCAACACCGGCCTGAACACCACCAAACTCAAGACGCGCGCCGAACACCGGGGCGACCACTACGTCCTGTCGGGGCAGAAGGTCTGGATCTCGACCGCCCAGGTGGCCAACAAGATGCTGATCCTGGCCCGCACCACCGCCGCCGAGGACTGCCCGAAACCGACGCTCGGCCTGAGCCTGTTCTACACCGACCTCGACCGCCAGTTCGTCGAGGTGCGCGAGATCGACAAGATGGGTCGCAAGGCCGTCGATTCCAACCAGCTGTTCATCGACGGGCTGAAGGTGCCGGTCGAAGACCGCATCGGCGAGGAGGGACGCGGCTTCGAGTACATCTTGCACGGCATGAACCCCGAGCGCATCCTGATCGCCGGCGAGGCCGTCGGCCTGGGCCAGGCGGCGCTGGAGCGGGCCGTCAAGTACGCCAGCGAACGCATCGTCTTCGACCGCCCGATCGGCCAGAACCAGGCCATCCAGCACCCGCTGGCGCAGTCATGGATGGAACTCGAGGCGGCATGGCTGATGGCCATGCGCGGCGCCTGGAAGTACGACCATAAGCTGAACTGCGGCGCCGACGCCAATGCCGCCAAGTACATGGCCGCCGAGGCCGGCTTCAACGCTTGCCAGCGTGCCATGGCCACGCTGGGCGGCTTCGGATACGCCAAGGAGTACCAGGTCGAGCGCTACCTGCGCGAAATGCTGATCCCGCGCGTGGCCCCCATCAGCCCGCAGCTGATCCTGTGCTTCATCGCCGAGAAGGTGCTGGGCCTGCCCAAGTCATATTGATCCTTCGAAACCCGCAACCCGCACCATCGCATCGCGTCCCATGTCCGCCGTCATCGCCGATCCAGACCGCCCGCAGCAACTCGAAATGCTGCGCTCCAGCGCCCTCACCTTCGCCACCCGGGAATCACCTGCCACGCGCGCGCGCGCGCTGCGCTCCAAGGCGCCGGGCTTCGACCTGCGCTTCTGGAATGCCTTGGCAACTCAGGGCTGGACCGGGCTGCTGGTGCCCGAGTCCGCCGGCGGCTACGGACAGGGCTTTGCCGAGATGGCCGAAGTGGCCGCGGCTCTGGCCGCGCAGGCCGCACCCGAGCCCGTGACCCCGGTGCTGGTGTTCGCCGGCCGCCTGCTGCAGAGTTGCGCCGGCAGCACGACGGCGAACGCACTGCTCGCGGAGTTGGGCGATGGCCGCGCGCTGCCCGCCGTGGCCTGGCAGGAGGACGCCTCCGGCGCTGCCAGCTTCGACGCTCGGGGCCGCCCCGCCGAACCGGCCGCGGTCTGTGTTCGCGAGGGCGATCAGCTCATGCTGCGCGGGGGCAAGCGTCACGTCCGGCCGGGCGCGGCCGCCACCGGCTACATCGTCAGCGCTTCATCGTCGGAGGGCATGGCGCTGGTCTGGCTGCCCGCGCAGTGCGCTGGGCTGGTCAGGAACGTGGACCGGCTCGCCGATGGCACGTTCGCCGCGCGCCTGCAGTTCGACAACGTCACCGTGCCTGCGACCCACCTGCTGGCCATCGGCCCGGCCGCAGGCGACGCGCTCGCCGCGGCCTACGACGAAACGCTGGTGCTGACCGGCGTCGAGCTGGTGTCGGTGGCCAGACGGATGCTGTCGATGACGCTGGACTACCTGCGCACGCGCAAGCAGTTCGGCAAGCCGATCGGCAGCTTCCAGGCCTTGCAGCACCGCGCGGTGGACATGCTGATCCAGCAGGAACTGAGCGCCGCCCTCGTCGCCCAGGTGCTGGCCGAACTCGACCGGGGCTGCGCCGGCAGCGAGCGGGCATTGCTCGCCGCCCGCGTCAAGGCGCGCTGCTCGGAGGCCGCGCTGACGATCGCCCGTGAGTCGATCCAGCTGCACGGGGCCATCGGCGTCACGGACGACTGCGACCTGGGTCTGTACGTGCAGCGCGCGCTGGTGCTGTCGGCCTGGCTGGGCAACGCCGGCGTGCAACGCCGCCTCTTCGCGGCCCTGAGCCGCAACGCTGCGCGGCTGCCGGGAGCCTCTGAATGAGCACCACCGACTGGAACAGCCTGGACACCGAGGACTTCCGCGCCAGGGTGCGCAGTTTCTTCGAGCACAACTACCCCGAAGCCCTGCGTTACCCCAAACGTCGCCTGCGCTGGGCCGAGATCCGAGACTGGACGCTCAAGCTTTCGGCCCAGGGCTGGCTGGCGCCGAGCTGGCCGGTGCGCTACGGCGGCATGGGTCTGGCGCCCGACAAGCTGATTGCCTTCATCGAGGAGCAGGAGCGTCACGGGGTCGCCCGGGCGCCGGACATGGGCATTTCCATGGTCGGCCCGCTGCTCATCCAGCACGGCAGCGACGAACAACGCGCGCACTACCTGCCCCGAATCCTGTCGTGCGAGGACATCTGGTGCCAGGGCTATTCCGAGCCCAACTCGGGCTCCGACCTGGCGAGCCTGCGCACCGAGGCGGTGGAAGACGGCGACGACTTCGTCGTCAATGGCCAGAAGACCTGGACCACGCTGGCCCAGGACGCCACCCACATCTTCCTGCTCGTGCGCACCGACAAGAACGCGAAGAAGCAGGAGGGCATCAGCTTCCTGCTCGCCGACATGAAGACGCCGGGCATCACCGTGCGCCCGATCCGCAACATCGCCGGCAACGAGGACTTCTGCGAGGTCTTCTTCGACAACGTGCGCGTCCCGCGCAGCCAGCGCGTCGGCGAGCTGAACAAGGGCTGGACGATCGCCAAGGCGCTGCTCAGCTTCGAACGCATCTTCCTCGGCAGCCCCAAGCAGAGCCAGTACGCGCTGGCCCGGGTGCGCGAGGCAGCCGAACTGCTGGGCTTGTTCGACGATCCCGTGTTCATCGATCGCTACACGCAGCTGGCGCTGGACGTGGCCGATCTGGGGACGCTGTACACCCGTTTCGTCGACCAGGTCAAACGCGGCGAGACGCTGGGCCCCGACGTGTCGATGCTGAAAGTCTTCGCCACCGAGACCTATTCGCGCCTGGCCAACCTGCTGGTCGAGATCGCCGGCGCCAGCGGCGGCACGCCGGGTGACATCGAGGTCGAGGGCGGCTGCATCGATGTGCTGACCACCTTCTACAACGCCCGGCCCGCCACCATCTACGGCGGCAGCAACGAGATCCAGCGCAACATTCTCGCCACCCAAGTGCTGCAGCTGCCGGCCTGACACGCGGCGATTCACCGCCGATTCATTGCATTCAACGAGACAGGAGTTTGGAACCATGAACCAAGGCACGATGCTGGAAGGCAAAGTGGCGGTGATCACCGGCTCGGGCCGCGGCATCGGCCGCGACATCGCGCTGCAGATGGCGGCCCAGGGCGCCAGGATCGTCATCAACGACATCGGTGCTTCGGTCAGCGGCGAAGGCAGTGACGCCAGCCCCGGCCAGCAGGTGGTGGACGAGATCAAGGCCGGCGGCGGCGAGGCGGTGCTCTCCACCGACAGCGTGTCCGACTGGAAGGCGGCCAACCGCATCATCCAGTGCGCCGCAGACAGCTTCGGCCGCATCGACATCGTCGTCAACAACGCCGGCATCCTGCGTGACAGGCTGTTCTTCAACATGTCGATCGAGGAGTGGCACGCCGTGATCGACGTCCACCTGCACGGCACGTTCTACGTCTCGCGCGCCGCGGCACCGCACTTCAAGACGCAACAGTCGGGTGCCTATGTGCACATGACATCCACCTCGGGCCTGATCGGCAATCTGGGCCAGGCCAACTACGGTGCTGCCAAGCTCGGCATCGTGGCCCTGTCGCGCTCGATCGCGGGCGACATGAAGCGCTACAACGTGCGCTCCAACTGCATCTCGCCGTTCGCATGGAGCCGCATGATCGGCTCGATCCCGACCGAGACGCCTGAGCAACAGGCGCGTGTCGAGAAACTCAAGAAACTCGACACCGCGCAGATCGCTCCGGTGGCCGCCTTTCTCGCCAGCGACGCCGCGGCCGAGGTGACGGCGCAGATCTTCGCCGTGCGCGGCAACGAGATCTTCCTGATGAGCCAGCCGCGCCCGGTGCGCGGCATGCACACTGCAGAAGGCTGGACGCCCGAGACCATTGCCGAGCGCGTGCTGCCGGCCATGAAGCAGAGCTTCTTCCCCCTGGAGACGTCGAACGTCGTCTTCTCCTGGGATCCGGTCTGAGGTCGACACGATGGCGATCGACTACGACAAGCTGATGGCCTGGCCCTTCGAGGACGTGCGCCATCGCTACACCCGGCGCGACACCATGCTGTATGCGCTCGGGCTGGGTCTGGGCGCCGACCCCACCGACGAGGGTGAACTGCGCTACGTCTACGAGAAGGATCTGGTCACGCTGCCGACGCTGCCGGTCGTGCTCGGCTACCCCGGCATGTGGCTGAAGGACCCGGCCACCGGCGTCGACGCGGTGCGCCTGGTCCATGGCGAGCAGAGCCTGACGATCCACCGCCACCCGGCGCCCGAGGGCGAAGTGATCGGCCGCACCCGGGTCACCGGCATCGTCGACAAGGGCACCGGCAAGGGCGCGCTCATCTACACCGAACGCCGCATCACCGACGCCGCCAGCGGCGAGCCGATCGCCACGCTCGGCTCCACCACCTTCTGCCGCGCCGACGGCGGCTTCGGCGGGCCAACCGGACCGACCAAGCCGGTGCACGAGTTGCCGACGCGAGCGCCGGACCACGTCGTCGATCGCAAGACCCCGCCCGGCCTGGCCTTGATCTATCGGCTGTCGGGCGACTACAACCCGCTGCACGCCGAGCCCGCCCTGGCCCGCGCCGCAGGATTCGAGCGCCCCATCCTGCACGGCCTGGCCACCTACGGTATCGCCGGCTGGGCGATCACCCAAGCGGCCGGCGCAGGCGACCCCGCGCGCATCGCCTCGATCGAGACGCGTTTCTCGTCACCGGTCTATCCCGGCGAGACGATCAGTACCGAGGTCTGGCTCGACGGCGGCGTCGTGTCGTTCCGGGCGCGTGTCGTCGAGCGCGATGTCGTCGTGCTCAACAACGGCCGCGCCGCACTGCGCTGAGTTGCGAACTTCTCTTCCACCCTGCAACAGGACCATTCCCATGAACTACTCCGACTTCCAGTTCCTCCAGTTCGACCACAAGCCCAACGGCATCCTGCTGATCACCATCAACCGCCCGGAGGTGATGAACGCCACCAACGCGCGGCTGCACTGGGAACTGACCAAGGTGTGGGGTGTGGCCAACGACGACCCGAAGACCAAGGTGGTAGTCATCACCGGCGCCGGCGACAAGGCGTTTTCGGCCGGCGGCGATCTGAACTGGGTCAACGACATGGTCGGCAACCCCGCGACCATCGGCAACGTGATGAACGAGGCCTCCGACATCGTCTACAACGTGATGGCCTGCGACAAGCCGGTGATCTCGGCGATCAACGGCGTGGCGGTCGGCGCGGGCCTGGCCGTGGCGATGATGGCCGACATCAGCATCATGGCCGAGGAAGCCAAGATCACCGATGGCCATGTCAAGCTCGGCGTGGCCGCCGGTGACCACGCCGCGATCTGCTGGCCGCTGTTGTGCGGCATGGCCAAGGCCAAGTACTACCTGATGACGGCCGAATTCGTGTCCGGCAAGGAAGCCGAGCGCATCGGCCTGGTGAGCCTGTGCGTGCCGCGCGCGCAGCTGATGGACAAGGCGATGGAAGTGGCCAACAAGCTGGCCTCGGGCAGCCAGCAGGCGATCCGCTTCACGAAGCGCTCGCTCAACGGGTGGATGAACATGGCGCGCCCGATCTTCGAGAGCTCGCTGGCCATGGAGATGCTGTGCTTCTTCGGCGACGACGCGAAGGAAGGCGTGGCCGCGGTGCGCGAGAAGCGCGCCGCGAACTTCCCGTCGGCCAAGGTCTGAGCGCAACGCACGACGGCAGCACCGCATCACGTCACAGGAGTCACGCATGGATTTCGCCCTCACCCAGGAACAACGAATGGTCTACGAGTACGGCGACCGCGTGTCGCAACGCTTCGACCACAAGTACTGGAAGGCCTACGCCGAGAAGAGCGAACCGCCGGCCGAGCTGTACCAGCAGATCACCGACGACGGTTTCCTCGGCATCATGGTGCCCGAGGCCTACGGCGGCGCCGGCCAGGGCATGACCGAGATGCTGCTGTTCATGGAGGGGCTCGCCAACAACGGCATCCCGCTGCTGAACCTGGTCGTCGGCCCCACCATGACGATGGGCCTGCTGGCCAAACACGCCAGCGAGACCATGAAGCGCCGCCTGCTGCCGGGCGGATGCGCCGGCGACATCAAGTTCTGTTTCGCGATCACCGAGCCCAACGCCGGTTCGAACTCGATGGAGATCACCAGCATCGCGAAACCGGACGGCAAGGGTGGGTTCCGCCTGACCGGCCAGAAGGTCTTCATCACGGACGCCAACCGCGCGGACTACGCGATGGTCGTCACGCGAACCACGCCGCGCTCGGACGTGAAGAAGAAGACCGACGGCTTCACGATCTTCATGGTCGACATGAAGAAGAAGGGCATCAGCATGACGCTGATCCCGGTCGCCTTCCCGGTACCCGAAACGCAGTGGCAGGTGTTCTTCGACGACGTGGCGCTGACGGAGGACGACGTGCTGGGTGAGGTGGACAAGGGCTTCGGCATCCTGTTCGACACCCTCAACCCGGAGCGCATCATCCTGTCGGGCCTGTGCACCGGCATCGGCCGCTTCGCACTGAAGAAGGCGGTGGCCTACGCCAACGAGCGCAAGCTGTTCAACAAGACCCCGATCGGCGCCTACCAGGGCGTGCAGCATCCGCTGGCGATCGCGCGCAGCGAGATCGAGATGGCCTCGCTGATGGCGCTGAAGGCAGCATGGACGTTCGACCAGGGCCAGCCCGCGGGCGAGTTCGCCAACATCGCCAAGTACGCCGGTGCCGAGGCCGGCATTCATGCCGTCGATGCCGCCATCCAGACGCACGGCGGCAACGGCTTCACCAAGGAGTACGGCATCTACGACCTGTACGGCCTGGTACGGCTGTTGCGCACCGCACCGTTGAACCGCGAGATGGTGCTGAACTACATCGCCGAGCACGTGATGGGGCTGCCGCGGTCGTACTGAACCTCGATGCACGGTCGCCATGTTGCCGCCGAGCAGACCCCGGGAAGCCCACAGGAGATCACCATGTCACTCAGTCGCAGACAGCTCCTGCATGCCCTCACCGTGGCGGGTTCGACGGCCTTGACCTGGCGCAGCGCCTCGGCCCAGGACATCTACCCGAGCAAGCC
>JBMOON010000018.1:0-23117 GCA_049323295.1 Pseudomonadota bacterium | reverse complement strand
GAATTTCCTCAAGCAGATGGTTTGGTCGCACTTACCAATCTACGTCGGAAACCCCGGTGGCCGCGCCTTGCACCCCTGTAGGGGGGCTGGGGCGCGGCACTGTCGGGTAAATACCAAATCAACTCACGCGGGCCGTTGGCCGGCGCGCCGTGGGTATTTGGGATCGACCCTGTAGGCTGTTGGCCATGGATGGGCATAAAGACCCCTATGGAGGTCTAAATAGCCCTTATAGGGCGTTCTTCTGACTCGGACAAGGCCGCAACACTTCTTCGGAGCCAATTGGCGGCTCTGGGGAGGTTGGGGTGGACGTTGCCGAGGCATTCGGGAGAGCGGTAAAGGCGCGACGGGCTGAACTCGGCATCACCCAGGAAGAACTGGCGGACAAGGGCGAGCTGGCCCGCTCGTTCGTCTCTGGCATGGAGCGCGGCGAGAAGGCCCCGACCGTGAACACCGTCTGGAAGCTGACGAAAGCGCTCGACTGCAAGCCGTCGGAACTCTGGCTCACGGTCGAGCGCCTGATGGAAAGCCAGCCCAAGAAACGGCGCTGACTCAGGGCGAACGCTTCCCTGTATCGACCTTCTCTCCTGGGCTGAAGAAATCCGCCAACAGCACGTGGATCATCTTGCGCACTTTGTCGAGGGTCGGTAGTTCGCCATCGTTCAGGACCACGTGATCGCCCAACAGCGTGCCGAATTCCGAGATGACTTCGTATTCGAACACGCCGGGAAAATCCCAGTGGGCGTCCTTCCAGCGATCTTCGACTTGCCGCCAGACTTCCGGTAGGAACGTGCTGCATTGCCAGACCAGCTCAATACAGCCCTGATCCCACGCATCCAGCACGCGCCTGGCGCGATCCGGCTGCTGGCTGGAAACCAGCAAGCCTTCGAACAGGAATCCGCCCCAGACCGCTGCCAGATCGGAAGGCATGGGTGTGCCGCTTTCGACGGTATGTGGACAGCGCTTCATGCCGCCACCGCCTGCGGCTGCCGGAGCCACTGTTTGCCTTCCGAGAAGATCGTCGCATCAGGATGCACGCCGGCCAGCAATGAAAACCACCACGGCTTTTCCAACAGTGGCCGGTGCTGATCCGCGCGCCCGTCGTTGCTGCTCAGGTGAACTTCGATGCAGCGTTCACAGGCGAGCATCTCGCGTACCAGTCCCAGCTCCGTCACTCCTGTGCGTGATGCCAGGATGTGCAGGTGCGAGAGATCCAGTGCGTAGTGCGCCGAAGACTCCAACAGGCGTTGATACTCAGCCCAGGTGCTGAACAGCCAGATGTCACCCGGCGTGGGGTAGTGCCCTTCGATGGCAACGGGCACCCCAAACAGGTTTTCCAGCTCACGGGCGTTGTTCAGCACCGCATCGACCGTGGCCCGGTCACGGCGTCCCGCGTGCGCGGAGTAGGCAGGGGCAGCGAGCACCTGCGAGACACGCGCCAGCGCGGCGAAGTAGTTCTTTTGCTGCGGCCAGTCGACGATGTCGGCCCAGCGATAGACCGGATCGACCCGCACGTTGGCGTGCAGCCGCCACTCGATCTGCGGCAACAGGCGTTTTACGTCGCGCGCCACCTCGACGTCGAACATCCCGTGGTTCTGCGGACAGATCTGCACGCGCTCCGTCGACAGCATTCCCAGCAGGGGTTCTGTCGGCGGATAGGCGAGCATGTCGGCAATGGCGAGCAGGTGAGAGGTACGGCCGTAACTGCCGAGAGAGACGTGGACGGGTCGGTCGAGCTGGCTAGAGTTCGTACTCATAGCGCGTGCTCTCCGTGTAGTACTCGAGGTGCTCCAGCGAGCAGGTGTTTTCGGCCACGTTGAACGTGACGCTGCCGGATCCGCCGTCGTTGTTCTCCCAGCCGCCGTGGTGCAGTTCCACCCAGATCATGGCGAACTCTTCGAGAGCTGCCTTGAGCGTCAACGGGCGCTCCTGAATTTCCGGCAGATTGCCGTCTTGCTTCAGGTAGTAGGTGGGCGTGACCTGGAGGAACGAGACTTTCGTGTCGGGGAGTTTCGGAGCCAGTTCAGCCGGCAACGCGGTCACGTCGGTGACATCGCCGGAATCGCCACCGCCGCTGTAGTGCACGAACGCTTGGGCGATACCGATGTCTGCCAGTGCCTTTAGCAAGCGGTTGCGGTTCTGTTGCTGGATTTCGACTTGCTTGTTGTGATTGCCGTAGATCATGGGAATCTCCTCGGCCAGTACGTGACCGTCGATGCGTTGCTGTTGTTGAAGGATTGGCGCAGGCCGAAAAACAAAGCCCGGTAGGTGCCGGGCTTTATGTCGTCGAGAGGCGCAGGCGGGTCAGGAGACCATCGCTATTGCCTGATCGAGTGCCTTCTGTTTCAGGTCGGCACCGTGACCGAACCACGCCGAGTCGAGGCGGTTGTCGGTACTGCGTGCGCGGCGCTCGTGGTCGACGAACTGCGTTACTGCATTCAGCAAGCCAAAAGCCGTGCCTTTCGATGACGACAGATCGGCGCCCTTACCCTGACCGTCGAATAAAGTCATGGCGCGGGCCATGAGACGGTCGCTGGTCTGTACGGCGCCGACCTTGTTCTCGTCGGAGAACACGCGCAGGAAGTAGCTCTGTGCTTCGGTGGTTTTCACCTTCCGCTCGCTCAAAGCCTTCAGCCGGACCATGAACGTATCCCACGACGACACGCAGAGGCCGAGCTGTTTCTTCACGGCCTGCGGATCGAAGCGGGTGGAGTGGGGCACTTTGACGGCACCGGTCTTCCCATCCAGCGCAATCGACAGCGTGTTATTGCAGACCACACGAATCGACGTGAACTGTGCCGTGGTCGCCAAGGTGCCGTCGCAGGCGGTGGCCAGCAGGACATAGCCGTTGGTGATGTCATTGCCTTTCAGGGCAACGGACTGGCCGGTGCGCGCCAGCGCCCAGACCTTGCGGCCACCCTTGAGCACGCCAGCAGTTTCCAGTTCAAAACCGGAGACTTCGGTGAGATCGCGGTAGAACTCCAGAACTTCGCGCGGCTGCACGACCTGATAACGGGCGCTGACCACCGACAGCGGTGCTTGCGAATCCGAGCGGTACAGCACCTTGTGGTCGTTGAACTGCTTGATGCCGCGCAGGCCGCCGGCCTTACCGGTTAGGTAGCAGACCGGGGCTTCGAGAATTTCCCAGTTCATGCCAGCTTGTTTCGCCCAGACGTTGATCGGTTGTTTAGGGGTGAGTTGATTGCCGAGGCCGTGCCAGGGTGTTTCTCCTGCATAAGCCATCGATTCGACGAGATGCGCCATGTGAATCTCCGTAAGCAAAAGGGCATAAGCGCCCGCGCCGGAGGGCGGGGCGGAGTGCCGTGGGATTGAGGGATGAAGTGCGTCAGAGCAGGCCGCGTTCAGCGAAGCTGACGTACTTCTCGCGGCTGACGACGAAGTGATCCAGCACGCGCACATCGATCAAGGCGAGTGAATCGACCAGACGACGGGTAATCTGGCGATCTGCCAGTGACGGCTCGCACTCGCCCGAAGGGTGGTTGTGCGCAAAGATCACGGCGCCGGCGTTGTGTTCAAGGGCTTTCTGCACCACGACACGCGGATACACCGACGCACCGTCCACCGTGCCGGTGAACAGGGTTTCGAACTTGATCAGTTGATGCTGGGTGTTCAGGAATAGTGCAGCGAAGTGTTCGTTCTTTTCCTGGGCGAGTGCGAGCTGAACGAAGCGGGCGGCATGGGCCGGGTTGGAGAGGACTTCCTTGCCGGTGATGCCATCCAGCAGGATGTCGGCGGCAACGCGAACCAACTCCTCCGGCCGAAAGTAACCGCGGATCCGGTACAGCCCCTGCTCGTTTTTAATGAACAGTGGTTTGGACATGGCGGACTCCATAAATGCAAAAGCCCGCAAAGCGGGCCTTGGGGATTTGCAGGACGGAGCCGTTACTCCGAGTCATTGAAACAGTGACGACAGTCGATGCACTGACGGTTATGGAGGATGTTTTCGTCAACTGCCTGGCCGAGACGCGCGCCAACGGTACCGCCGGCAATGCCACCGATAAGTCCGCTCAGCACGGCGCCGGTGATACTGCCGACCACGATGCCGACGGGACCGAGAAACGCACCAGCAATTGCGCCGGCTTCGGCACCGCCGGTGGCGGCGGCAATCGCGCCCACCGCACCGGCGGCGGTGCCGACGGTCTTACCGGTCGTGCGACCGATGTGGATGGAAATCAAATTGTTCGACTGACACTTCGGGCAGGTCGATGACATGGGAATGCTCCTTGGATGGAGTGAAATTCAGGGAAGAAATCGAATGACGGACAAAAGCCGCCCATCCCGCATCGCAAGTGCAATGCAGGTGATCGGAGTTGTCAGGGGCGAGGGTTAACGGACGCTGGAAACGGTGTGCGTCTCAGGTTTGTAGTACGTATCTGTAAAAATCTGGGATCGGAGTGCGAATTTTTTAAGAATCAACGCTTTCTGGATTTTCCCACCTGAGCCTGCATCCAGGCATCAATCTCCGACTCAATCCAACCGACGGCTCGGCTGCCGATGCTGATTGGTGTCGGAAAGGTAGGGTCGTAAAGGCGGTGTTTCGGGTTGAGATAATCGTAGATCGTCGTTTTTGAGAGCTTTGTTCTGCGGATTACTTCATCCAGTCTAAGGAAAACAATGGATTCTTTTTCCGTTGTTTCAGGTGATGGCTCTGGTGTTGCCGGCGATTCTTTGGGATCTGCGGCTTTCTGAACACGTCTCTTCTTCCTCCGTACGGGTTTCTCCGGGGTGGTAGATGGTGCGTTGTCTGTGCCGTCAGCTTCGTTGTGTGCGGAAACTGATTCTGATGTTGGCGCGACATCAATGGTCTTCGGTAAGCGACCCAGTTCCCGCCCCAGCACACGAATGTCTTCCAGCGAAATACGCAACTCTTGAGGGGCGGCGTACCCGGATTGCACATTGAATTTGAATTGCACGTCGGTCGGGTAAATGGCGAATCGCCATTGGTGTTGTGGCGTCGCGGTACCGTCCGGTTTGAAAAGTGGCATCCGTAGCGGCGGGATCTCCATAGGGTCGGAGTAGCCGAAGGCGTAGGTATAGTTCACGACGTAAGCGAACAGGAATTCGCTGGTCCGGGTGAAGCCGAAGGCCGCCACTTCCCGGCATTGAGCTGGGCTCATGCGCAGCGCGACGATATTGTCGTTTTGAAGTACCGGGACCCCTTTCCTGGTGGGGCGGGCACGGTGCAGGCGCTTTTCCAGCCACGCCCGTGAGTCCCTGGTTGCAGTGGAGTGCGGATCGATCGTGTAGGCCCGCGTATTGGCGGGGAGGGGAACGCATAGGTTCAGGTCGCCAGCCGCCCCTAGGCGGAGCAGATCGAACGCACTGATGCCAAGGTTGGGTCCGGCTTCTCCAAGGGCATAAAAACGGGTGACGATCAGAGGGCGGTGGTTTGGGTCGATCATCGTGATTCCAGATTCGGGCCTGCTGGCGGGCACGATACCGAATCTTCTACCTAGACTGCCGGAGTGCTCTCACTGCCGTCTGTCGTTAGCCTTGATACGTGAGAGCGGCCAAATGGTCAAAAAGGTCCAGATTGGCCATAATGGGCTATCCGGAACCCAATGGAGGGATGGATCATGGCAGTCATTCTTGAGCACAGCGTCGATCTGCCGGCGGCGACGTCCAGTGACATCAAGAGCGAGGGCTGGCCGGCGCTCGTGCGCAAGGTCTACGCCAGCGGCCTTATGGCGATCACGACCAATCGCCGCCGCGAAGTGGTGGTCATGGAGGCCGAGGTCTACGACCGTCTGGTTGATGAGCTGACTTCCCTGCGTAAGGTTGCCCATCCATCCATTGCCGAGCTTGAGGCGGGTTTTGCCCAGCGGATCGCTCGCATGAAAGAACCGGCGGTGGATGCGCATCTGCGCGAATTGTTTTCCAACCCCGTCGATCATCAGGGCACGGTGCGGGTAGGCCGCGGCAATTGAGCGCTTGCCCGTGAACAAGCCGTTGCTGATTGTGCTGGCGGGCGTGAATGGCGCCGGCAAGAGTACGGTTGGTGGGCCGCTGCTGGATCGCGCCGATACCACTTGGTACAACCCGGACGCTTACGCGCGCGCCCTCATGGCGGACGGCGCCACATCCTTGGAAAGCGCTAACTCCGAGGCTTGGGAGAGGGGTCGGCAGCTCTTGGTCCATGCCATTGCTACCCGGACACCACATGCCTTTGAGACGACGCTTGGTGGCGGCACGATAACGGCGGAGATCCTCAAGGCCTGCACAACCCATGACGTGCTGATCTGGTTTTGTGGCCTGTCCTCCCCGGAAATGCACATCCGGCGGGTCCGGGAGCGTGTGGCCCGTGGTGGCCACGACATTCCCGAGGCAAAGATCCGTGAACGATTCAACACGTCGCGTGAAAATCTCGTGCGCCTGATGCCGCACGTTTTTGAGCTGCAGGTATTCGACAACAGTGCTGAGGCTGCCGCCGATGGCATAGTGCCTAACCCCGTACGTCTGTTGCGCGTCAGCAAGGGTGTCCTCGTGTGGCCGACCGACAACGCGACGCTGGCCGCGACGCCACTTTGGGCGCAGCCGCTGGTCGAGGGCGCACTGCGACTGCCCCGTCACTGACGACGCTCCTCGCCTCGGTGAGTGGCGCGCCAGGTGGAAATTCGGAAAGAAACAGAGCGGACGCGGTTAAGCGTTTTGCGCTAGGATTTTGACGCCCAATTCGGTAAAAATTGGCGGCGTGACTTACCCCTTGATTTGGCCTTCGGTCCTCGGATCGATCCCCGGCGCCAATGTGAAGTTATGTTTCGCGTTTGGGGGTAACAGTGGGGGTAACAAAATTGCCAGTTTTCGAGGAGAGTCCCGCCAATCATGCGGGGCGTAGCCCCAATGCTAGGGTGATTAGCCCACCATCTCACGACTGAAAAAGGGCGCCGGAAGGCGCCCTTTTTCTTTCCGGAGTCCGGAGACACACTCCGGCCGCCCGCCAGGAACGCACCAGCCGTGAGGCTACCCGGCTGGTTGCTGCCGAGGCGGCGGGCAAGGGCGCTGCTCGTACCGCACCGGCTCCGGTCATCGGCGCACAGCCTGTTCCGGCGATGACGCGCTCCGGGTTGCGTGCTGTCCGCTCGCCGGCACCGGATTCCGCGCGCACCCTGAGCGTCGCCGGAAGTTGCCGGCGACGTCAGGGAAGGAATGCCCATGCGATCGGGACTGTGGTGTGGTGCCTTGTTGCTGGCGGTTGGCCTGCCGGCGACGGCAATGGCAGGCCGTCCGGTCTTTCACTGGCAGGATGCCGAAGGTGTCGTGCACTACGCCGACCGTCCGGGCGGCGCGGGTGCGCAGACCGTCAGGCCCGGCTCTGGCGCGTTGTCGATCGTCGACACGTCGCGCGCCCGCGAGCGGGCGGGAATCAACGCGATGCGGCCGCTGCTGGAGCGTGAGCTGCGCTGGGAGCAGACACGACGCGCGGAGCAACAGCGGCAGGCCGAACAGGACATCGCGACGAAGGAACGGCGCTGCGCGCGCCTGCGACGGGAGCTGGAGGCGGCGGAGCTGGCCAGGAACCGGCCGCGGGTGCGCAAGATCGAGGAACAGTGGTACGGCAGTTGCCGTTAGTGCCGGAGGTCGTTGTCGCGGAGCAGACGGTCGACGCAGGCCGGCACCACGTCGGTGGCGCGGCCATGACGGTGCTCGGCAAAGGCATTCGCGGTCACCGACGGTTCGAGGTTGAGCTCGATGGTATGCGCGCCGGCGGCACGTGCCTCGCGTACGAAACCTGCAGCCGGATACACATTGCCGGACGTACCGATCGACAGGAACAGCCGGCAACGTGCCAGCGCATCGTAGATCCGCTCCATGCCGATCGGCATCTCGCCGAACCAGACGATGTGCGGGCGCAGCGTGCCGGTCAGGCCGCAGCAGTCGCAGGCCAGGTCCGGCGTTATGTCGCCGGCAATGTCGTAGACCCGTGTGCTGCGGGTGCAGTGCATCTTCAGCAGCTCGCCGTGCATGTGCAGCAGGTTGCGGCTGCCGGCCCGGTCGTGCAGGTTGTCGACGTTCTGCGTCACCAGCAGGAAGTCGCCCTGCCAGTGCTGCTCGAGCCGGGCCAGGGCGAGGTGGGCGGCATTGGGGCGGATGTCCGGCTGCTGCAGCTGGTGGCGTCGTTCATTGTAGAAACGCTGCACCAGCTGCGGATTGCGGACAAAGGCTTCCGGCGTGGCGACATCCTCGATGCGATGGTTTTCCCACAGGCCGTCGGCTGCGCGGAATGTGCGGATCCCGCTCTCGGCCGAGATGCCGGCGCCGGTGAGGACGACGAGGCCGTTGTGCATCGCGGCGCGGCTCAGGGGTTGTCGAGTTTCTTCAGCCGTGCCAGCAGGCTGGAAGTATCCCAGCGGCTGCCGCCCATCTGCTGCACGTCGGCGTAGAACTGGTCGACCAGGGCGGCCACCGGCAGGCTCGTGCCGTTCCGGCGCGCTTCGTCGAACACGATGCCCAGGTCCTTGCGCATCAGTTCGACGGCGAAGCCGTGCGCGTATTCGCCGGCGATCATCGTCTTGTGCCGGTTTTCCATCTGCCAGGACTGGGCGGCGCCCTTGCTGATCACGTCGATAACCTGTTGCACGTCGAGACCGGCTTTTTCGGCGAAGAGCATCGCTTCGGACAGGCTCTGTATCAGGCCGCAGATGGTGATCTGGTTGGCCATCTTGGTCAGCTGGCCGCTGCCGGCCGGGCCCATGTGCTGTACGGCGCGGGCATAGCTGCCGATCACGGGTGCGACGCGCGTGAATATGTCATTGCGATCGGTGCCGCACATCACGGTGAGTTTGCCGTTGACGGCACCCTGCTGGCCGCCGGAAACCGGTGCGTCGACGAAGTGCAGCCCGCGCTGTGCGGCAACTGCCGACAACTCCCGGGCGACGGCGGCGCTGGTCGTCGAATGGTCGACCAGGACCGCATCCGTTTTCATGCCGTCGAACGCTCCGCGCGGTGCGCTGCTGACCGCGCGCAGGTCGTCATCGTTGCCGACACAGGTGAAGACGATGTCGGCATCGCGGGCGGCCGCGGACGCCGAGGCGGCGACCTGGCCGCCGTACTCGGCCTGCCAGCGTGCCGATTTTTCCGCGGTCCGGTTCCAGACCCGGACGTCATGGCCCTGGCGGGCAAGGTGACCGGCCATGGGGTAGCCCATGATGCCGAGACCAATGAAGGCGAGTTGCATGGGCGACCACCTGTGGATCGTGTGCGTTGGTGTCGAGAGTTCCAGATTTTTCCGCAAACGAAAAGGCCGGCTGGTCGCCGGCCTTTTCGTATTCGATTGGCTTACGCCTTGCGTTCGCTCATCGGCGGATAGTGCCGCTCTGCGGCGCCGGTGTAGAGCTGGCGCGGGCGGCCGATCTTGTACGGGTTGGCGATCATCTCGTTCCAGTGCGCGATCCAGCCGACGGTGCGCGACAGGGCGAAGATCACCGTGAACATGCTGGTCGGGATACCGATGGCCTTCAGGATGATGCCCGAGTAGAAGTCGACGTTCGGGTAGAGCTTGCGGGCCACGAAGTATTCGTCGCTCAGCGCGATCTCTTCCAGCCGCATGGCGAGCTCGAGCTGCGGGTCGTTGATGCCGAGCGTGCTCAGCACCTCGTGGCAGCTCTGCTTCATGACCTTGGCGCGCGGATCGAAGTTCTTGTACACGCGGTGGCCGAAGCCCATCAGCTTGGTGCTGTCGTTCTTGTCCTTGACCTTCTTGATGAAGTTGTCGAGGTTCTTCACGTCGCCGATTTCGTCCAGCATTTTCAGCACGGCTTCGTTGGCACCGCCGTGCGACGGGCCCCACAGGGCGGCGATGCCCGAGGCGATGCAGGCGAACGGGTTGGCGCCGGTGGAGCCTGCCAGGCGCACGGTCGAGGTCGACGCGTTCTGCTCGTGGTCGGCGTGCAGGATGAAGATGCGGTCCATGGCCTTGGCCAGTACCGGATTGACGATGTACGGCTCACAGGGCACGCCGAACATCATCTTCAGGAAGTTTTCCGAGTAGCCGATGGTGTTGTCCGGATACTGGAACGGCTGGCCGACCGAGTACTTGTAGCTCATCGCGGCAAGGGTCGGCATCTTGGCGATCAGGCGGAACGCGGAGATTTCGCGCGAGCGCGGGTCGTTGATGTCGGTGGAGTCATGGTAGAAGGCGGACAGTGCGCCGACCACGCCGCACATGATGGCCATCGGGTGCGCGTCGCGCCGGAATCCGCGGTAGAAGAACTGGAGTTGCTCGTGGACCATGGTGTGGCGACGCACGGTGGTCACGAATTTCTCTTTCTGCTCGGCGTTCGGCAGTTCGCCGTTGAGCAGCAGGTAGCAGACTTCGAGGTAATCCGACTTCTCGGCCAGTTCGGCGATCGGATAGCCGCGGTGCAGCAGGATGCCCTTGTCGCCGTCGATGAAGGTGATGTCCGATTTCGTCGCTGCCGTCGACATGAAGCCGGGATCGTAGGTGAACAGGCCCTTGGCGGTCAGGCTGGACACGTCCACGACGTCCGGGCCAAGCGTGCCGGCGTAGACCGGCAACTCGATGGGTTCGCGGCCCTCGATCGTGAGGATCGCCTTCTTCTGCTGCGACATGGCGGGAACTCCGGCGGAGTCTTGCGGGCGGGTCCCGAGCGGGCCCGCTGCGCAGCGTTGCGCACGGCCGGACGGGAAGGGAAAGTGCGCGCAAAGTAATGACTTGTAACAGGGTTGTCAACGCAACGCGGGCGCCATCCGCGGGCCCGGCGGCCGGTGCCTGCGGATGGCGCAAATCCTTACGAATCTCAACGCGTTGGCGTGCATGGCGCGCGACCGGGCCGTTTGTCACATCGGGAGTCCGGGTCTATACTCCCGGCCCGCCGAAGGGGGAGGGAGTCGCCGCAGCGCCGCGGCCGGTTGCCTTCCCCGTTGTTTTTCCACTTCAACAACCTCCCGCTTCCGGCTCCCGCCTCCGGCTTCGGTCGTGTCGGGCGGCGGCGGCCCCAACCGAGCGACGACCGTGAACGACAAGCGTCCCGTCAACCTCGCCCTGGGAACCATCCAGTTCCCGCTCCCGGCCATCGTTTCCCTGCTGCACCGCATTTCCGGGTTTGCGCTGTTCGGCCTGATTCCGGTCGTACTCTGCGCCTGGCAGCAGTCCCTGGCGTCGCCGGAGGACTTCGCGGCCCTGAAGGACGCCGCGCTGTTCAAGGTCGGCGTCATCGTCCTGCTGGCCGGCCTGGTCTACCACCTGGTGGCCGGCATCAAGCATCTGTTCATGGACATCGGGGTCGGCGAGACCCTCGCGGGCGCCCGCGCCCTGTCCGCCGTCACGCTGGTTCTTTCCGCGGCCCTGATCGTCGCGCTGGGGGTATGGGTATGGGCATGATGAACAGCGCCACCACGCTGGGCCGCAGCGGCCTGTCGGACTGGCTGGTCCAGCGCATCAGCGCCGTCATTCTCGGCATCTACACCATCGGCCTGCTTGGCTGGTTCCTGTGCCAGTCGCCGGTCGACTATGCCGCCTGGCAGGGCCTCAACGCCTGCACGGCGATGCGCATCGCCAACACGCTGGCCCTGCTGGCACTGATCGCCCATGCGTGGATCGGTGTCTGGACGATCCTCACCGACTACGTCACCCGTCCGCGCATGGCTGCCGTGGGGCTCGGCGACTACGCCACCGCGCTGCGCATCGTGCTGGAAGTGGTGACTTTCCTGTGGCTGTTCGGCTCCCTGGCCTGGGGTGCCGTGATCATCTGGGCGGGAGTCTGAACGCCATGACGAATATGCGTACGCTTTCCTATGACGCCGTGATTGTCGGCGGCGGCGGTGCCGGCATGCGTGCCTCGCTGCAGCTGGCGCGTGCCGGCCTGAAGGTTGCCGTGCTCACCAAGGTGTTTCCGACCCGCTCGCACACGGTTGCCGCACAGGGCGGCATCGGTGCGTCGCTGGGCAACATGAGCGACGACAACTGGCACTATCACTTTTTCGATACGGTGAAGGGTTCCGACTGGCTCGGCGACCAGGACGCCATCGAGTTCATGTGCCGCGAGGCACCGAAAGTCGTCTATGAGCTCGAGCACATGGGCATGCCGTTCGACCGCAACGCCGACGGCACCATCTACCAGCGCCCGTTCGGCGGTCATACGTCGAACTACGGCGAGAAGCCGGTGCAGCGTGCCTGCGCCGCCGCCGACCGTACCGGTCACGCGCTGCTGCACACGCTGTACCAGAACAATCTGGCTGCGAAGACGCAGTTCTACGTCGAGTGGATCGCCCTCGACATCATCCGTGACCGGGACGGCGATGTGCTGGGCGTCACCGGCATCGATCTGGCCACCGGCGAAGTCGCGGCCTTCCAGGCCAAGTGCACGCTGTTCGCCACCGGCGGTGCCGGCCGCATCTATGCGGCATCGACCAATGCCTACATCAATACCGGCGACGGTCTCGGCATGGCGGCACGTGCCGGCATTCCGCTGGAAGACATGGAGTTCTGGCAGTTCCACCCGACCGGTGTCGCCGGCGCCGGCGTGCTGCTGACCGAGGGCTGCCGCGGTGAAGGCGGCCTGTTGCGCAACAAGAACGGCGAGCGCTTCATGGAGCGCTACGCGCCGAACCTGAAGGATCTGGCGCCGCGCGATTTCGTGTCGCGTTCGATGGACCAGGAAATCAAGGAAGGCCGCGGCTGCGGTCCGGACGGCGATTATGTGGTCCTGGACCTGACGCACCTCGGCGTCGATACCATCATGAAGCGCCTGCCGTCGGTGTACGAGATCGGCAAGAAATTTGCCAATGTCGACTGCACGAAAGAGCCGATTCCGGTCGTGCCCACCATCCACTACCAGATGGGGGGCATCCCGACCAACATCCACGGCCAGGTCGTGGCGCCGAAGAACGGCGATCCGAACAGCGTGGTGAGCGGCTTCTATGCGATCGGCGAGTGCTCCTGCGTGAGCGTCCACGGCGCCAACCGACTGGGTACCAACTCCCTGCTGGACCTGATCGTATTCGGCAAGGCCGCCGGCGACCACATCATCGAGTCGGTACAGCGCGAGCCGAAGGCCCACAAGTCGCTGCCGAAGGACGCGCTGGACATGTCGCTGGCCCGTATCGCCAGGCTCGACGCCTCGAAGTCCGGCGAATATGCGCAGGATGTTGCCAACGACCTGCGTCGCGACATGCAGACGCACGCCGGCGTGTTCCGCACCCAGAAAATCATGGACGAGGGCGTGCAGAAGGTGCTGGAGATCGACAGGCGCGTGCAAAACCTGCACCTGAAGGACAAGTCGAAGGTATTCAATACCGGCCGCATCGAGGCGCTGGAAGTGGAAAACCTGATCGAGGCCGCCAAGGCGACGATGATTTCCGCTGCTGCCCGCAAGGAGAGCCGCGGTGCACATGCGCACGACGATTTCCCGGAGCGTGACGACGCCACCTGGATGAAACACACGCTGTGGTTCAAGGACGGCAACCGGCTCGATTACAAGCCGGTGAAAATGAAGCCGCTGTCGGTCGACAGCATCCCGCCCAAGAAGCGGACCTTCTGATCGCTGCCCGATTGCACCGGAGACCGACATCATGGCTGACGTACGCACTTTCGAAATCTACCGCTACGATCCGGACAAGGACGCGGCGCCCTACATGCAGACGTACACGCTCAAGCTGGAAGGCACCGAGCGGATGCTGCTGGACGCGCTGATCAAGCTGAAGCAGCAGGACGAGACGCTGAGCTTCCGTCGTTCCTGTCGCGAAGGCATCTGCGGTTCCGACGGCATGAACATCAACGGCAAGAACGGCCTTGCCTGTCTGATCAACATGAAGGAGCTGCCGCAGAAGATCGTCATTCGCCCGCTGCCGGGCCTGCCGGTCATCCGCGACCTCGTCGTCGACATGACGCTGTTCTACCGGCAGTACGAAAAGGTCAAACCGTACCTGATCAACAACACCCCGCCGCCGGCGGCCGAGCGCCGCCAGTCGCAGGAAGACCGCGAGAGGCTCGACGGTCTCTACGAGTGCATCCTCTGCGCCTGTTGCTCGACTTCCTGCCCGTCGTTCTGGTGGAACCCGGACAAGTTCCTGGGCCCGGCCGCCAGCATCCAGGCCTACCGTTTCCTGGCGGACAGCCGGGACGAGGCGACGGACCAGCGTCTGGCCGAGCTGGACGATCCGTTCAGCGTGTTCCGCTGCCGCGGGATCATGAACTGCGTCAGCGTCTGCCCGAAGGGCCTGAACCCGACCCGGGCCATCGGCCATATCCGCAACATGCTGCTGGAGCGCGGGACCTGAGCTCGTTGTCCCGGCGTACGGAAGGGGTGGCCATGGCCGCCCCTTCTTTTTTGCCCGCTGGCAGGCCAAGTGGTCAGACCACTTGACCTTTTTGCCCTGTGGGACAAGGAAAAAGCGGTTTAGACTGCCTCACCCGTCAAAGGCGACGGGCCTGTAGATGAAAGCGCGGCAACGCGCTTTTTTTTGAGCGGCAGTGACCAGCGGGTCGCCCGCTCCATGGACGACGGGCCGGACCGACAGGTTGCCGGCCCTCCCGGCGACACCTGACCGAAGGACGCACCATGCAGGACAACATGCAACAGCAATGGGCCTCGTCCCATCTGTTCGGCGGCAACTCCGCCTACGTCGATGCACTGTACGAAGCCTATCTGACCGACCCCAATTCCGTTCCCGAAGACTGGCGCAGCTATTTCGACAAGCTGCCGCGCGTCACCAGCAACATCGAAGAGGAAATGCCGCACGCGCCGGTGCGCGAACATTTCCTGCTGGCGGCCAAGAATTCCACCCGTGTCCAGAAATTCAGCGCGAGCGCGGTCAGTACCGAGCACGAGCGCAAGCAGGTCAAGGTCCTGCAGCTGATCGCCGCCTACCGCAACCGCGGCCATCAGCACGCCAGACTTGATCCGCTGGGTCTCATGGTCCGCGATCCGGCACCCGACCTGGATCTGCAACACCACGGATTGTCCGCTGCCGACCTCGATACCGTCTTCCAGACCGGCAACCTGTTCATGGGCAAGCCGGAAGCGACCCTGCGTGACATCTGGGATTGTCTGAAGCAGACGTATTGCGGCACCGTCGGTGCCGAGTACATGCACATCGTCGATACCGCGGAGAAGCGCTGGATCCAGCAGCGACTGGAAAGCGTGCGTTCGCATCCGGAATATTCGCCGGAAATCCGCAAGCATCTGCTCGAGCGGCTCACTGCCGCCGAGGGCCTCGAGAACTACCTGGCGGCACGTTTCCCCGGCACCAAACGCTTCGGTCTCGAGGGCGGTGAATCGCTGATTCCCTGTGTCGACGAGATCATCCAGCGTGGGGGCAGCTACGGTCTCAAGGAGGTCGTACTGGGGATGGCGCATCGCGGCCGTCTCAACGTGCTGGTCAATACCTTCGGAAAAAATCCTGCCGATCTCTTCAGCGAGTTCGAGGGCAAGCACACCGTCAAGACCGGTTCTGGCGATGTCAAATACCACCAGGGTTTTTCCTCGAACGTGCAGACACCGGGTGGTGAAGTCCACCTGGCCATGGCGTTCAATCCCTCGCACCTCGAAATCGTCTCGCCGGTCGTCGAGGGCTCGGTGCGGGCGCGCCAGGATCGCCGGAAGGACAGCAAGGGCCATCTGGTGCTGCCGATCCTGATCCACGGCGATGCCGCATTTGCCGGCCAGGGCGTGGTGATGGAAACGTTCCAGCTGTCGCAGACGCGTGCCTACCGTACCGGCGGCACGGTCCACATCATCGTCAACAACCAGGTCGGGTTCACTACCCATCGTCAGGAAGACGCGCGTTCCACGGAGTACTGCACCGACGTCGCCAAGATGGTGCAGGCGCCGATTTTCCACGTGAACGGCGATGATCCCGAGGCGGTCTATTTCGTTACCCAGATCGCCATCGACTACCGGATGGAGTTCAAGCGCGACGTGGTGATCGATCTGGTGTGCTATCGCCGGCGCGGCCACAACGAGGCCGACGAGCCGAGCGGCACCCAGCCGGTGATGTACAACGTGATCCGCAACCTGCCCACGACACGCAATGTCTACGCGGCAAGGCTGGTGCGCGACGGTTTCATCACGGCCGCCCAGGCGGATGCCAAGATCGACGAATACCGGAAGTCGCTTGAGGGCGGCACGCACGTAGTGAAGAGCCTGGTGCGCGAGCCCAACAAGACCCTGTTCGTCGACTGGACGCCGTATCTCGGTCACGAGTACACCGATGCCGGCGATACCCGCTTCGATCTGCGTCGCCTGCAGGAACTGGCGGCCCGGCTGGAAAAACTCCCCGACGGATTCCCGCTGCAGAAGCAGGTGGAGAAGATCATCGAGGATCGCGCGAAGATGACGGCCGGCGCCATGCCGATCAACTGGGGCTACGGCGAAACGATGGCCTATGCCACGTTGCTCGATCAGGGATACATGATCCGCATCACCGGCCAGGACGTCGGCCGCGGTACTTTCTCGCACCGTCATGCGGTGCTGCACAGCCAGAAGGACGGCAGTTCCTGGGTTCCCCTGCAGCACGTCAAGCCGGATCAGCCACCGTTCGAAATCTACGATTCCCTGCTCTCGGAAGAGGCCGTGCTTGCCTTCGAATACGGCTATGCGACCACTGCGCCGGGCGGACTGGTGATCTGGGAAGCGCAGTTCGGTGATTTCGCCAACGGCGCACAGGTGGTCATTGACCAGTTCATTTCATCCGGCGAGAACAAATGGGAGCGCCTGTGCGGCCTCACGCTGCTGCTCCCGCACGGATACGAAGGGCAGGGGCCGGAGCACTCGTCGGCACGTCTCGAACGCTTCCTGCAGTTGTGCGCCGAGAACAACATGCAGGTTTGCACGCCGACCACCCCGGCGCAGATTTTCCATCTGCTGCGCCGGCAGGCGATACGTCCGCTGCGCAAGCCGCTGGTGATCATGTCGCCCAAGAGTCTGCTGCGTCACCGCAAGGCAATTTCAACCCTGGACGAACTGGCTGGCGGCGGGTTCCAGACGGTGATCGGCGATGCGGCCGTGAGGGATGCCAAAAAGGTCAAGCGACTCGTCCTGTGCGGGGGCAAGGTGTTTTACGACCTCGACGAGAAGCGCGAGGTGGACAAGCGCGAAGACGTTGCC
Organism: Pseudomonadota bacterium; assembly: GCA_049323295.1. Lineage (GTDB taxonomy): Bacteria > Pseudomonadota > Gammaproteobacteria > Pseudomonadales > JADFDG01 > JADFDG01. The sequence goes on along the minus strand of JBMOON010000018.1, from coordinate 6,033 downwards.
ATTGTCCGCATCGAGCAGCTGTATCCGTTCCCGGAGGTGCGACTGGCCGAAATCATCGGTGCCTATCGCAACCTGGAGAAGGTGGTGTGGTGTCAGGAAGAGCCGCAGAACCAGGGTGCCTGGTACTGCAGCCAGCACCACATGCGTGCGGTACTCAAGCGCCACGATCCCAAGCTGTATCTCGAGTATGCGGGGCGACCACCGTCGGCTTCCCCGGCGGCCGGTTATCCCAGCCTGCATGCCAAGGAGCAGGCAAGGCTGGTCGACGATGCATTCTCGCTGTGAATTTCCCCTGAACTGACTCTGCAGACATCACACAAGGAACCGGGCAATGGCAACTGAAATCAGGGCCCCGCAATTTCCGGAATCGGTCGCCGACGGCACCGTCGCGACCTGGCACAAGAAAGTCGGCGAAAGCGTTTCGCGCGACGAGCTCATCGTGGATATCGAAACCGACAAGGTGGTGATCGAGGTGGTGGCGCCGGCCGACGGCCGCCTGACCCAGATCATCCGCAATGCCGGTGAAACGGTGAAATCGCAGGAAGTGCTGGCGTTGTTCGAGGCCGGAGCCGCTGCGGGCGCCCCGGCACCGGCTGCCGCCGCAACTGCTCCTGCCGCGGCGCCGGCACGTGCTGCCGACGCCGTCGCCGGGCCGGCTGCCCGCAAGGCGGCGGCAGAGGCGAGCGTCGATGTCGCGAAAGTGCAAGGCTCCGGCAAGGGTGGCCGGGTGACCAAGGAAGACGTGCAGCGCGAGACTGCACCCCGGGCTCCGGCACCGGCCGCCGCGTCGCCGGCGCGTCCGGTGCCGGTTGCCCCGGCGGCTGCGCCTTCTTCGGCGATCGTGATGGGCGAGCGCGAGGAGCGTCGCGTTGCCATGACCCGGTTGCGCAAGCGCGTTGCCGAGCGGCTTGTGGAAGCGCAATCGACCGCCGCCATGCTGACCACGTTCAACGAGGTCAACATGAAGCCGGTCATGGACATGCGCAAGAACTATCAGGCGCAGTTCGAGAAGGCCCATGGCGTGAAGCTGGGCTTCATGTCGTTCTTCGTGCGGGCGGCGGTCGAGGCGCTGAAGCGTTTCCCGGTGGTGAATGCCTCCATCGATGCCGACGACATCGTCTACCACGCCTATTACGACATCGGCATTGCGGTCTCGTCCGACCGCGGTCTGGTAGTGCCGATCATCCGCGATGCCAACAACAAGGGCTTCGCGGAAATCGAGAGCGAAATCATTGCCTATGGCCAGAAGGCGCGTGACGGCAAACTCGCGATCGAGGACATGACCGGCGGCACCTTCTCGATCACCAATGGCGGCGTATTCGGTTCACTGCTGTCGACCCCGATCCTCAATCCGCCGCAAACGGCGATCCTGGGCATGCACAAGATCATGGATCGCCCGATGGCGGTGAACGGTCAGGTGGTCGTGCTGCCGATGATGTATCTCGCCCTGACCTACGACCATCGACTGATCGACGGCAAGGAAGCGGTGAGCTTCCTGGTCACCATCAAGGAACTGATCGAGGATCCGGCGCGTCTGCTGCTGGATCTCTGACGCTCCGACCTTTGCACTGCAATACGGAATACGAACATGGCTCAATCATTTGACGTGGTGGTCATTGGCGGCGGTCCCGGCGGTTATGTGGCCGCCATCCGCTGTGCGCAGCTCGGTCTCAGCGTCGCCTGCATCGAAGAGCGCGTACACAAGGGGAAGCCGGCCCTGGGTGGCACCTGCCTGAACGTCGGCTGCATCCCTTCGAAGGCGCTGCTGGACACCACCTGGAAGTATCACGAGGCGAAGACGCAGTTTGCCGCACATGGCATCGGCATCAAGGATGTGAGCATCGACGTGCCGGCGATGATCGCCCGCAAGGACGAAGTCGTTAAGCAGCTGACCGGCGGTGTGGCCTCGCTGTTCACCGCCAACAAGATCACGTGGCTCAAGGGGCACGGCAAGCTGCTGGCCGGCAAGCGCGTCGAATTCACGGCCGCCGAAGGCGGAGCCGTGGAGCAGATCGACGCGAAGAATGTCGTCCTTGCTGCCGGCTCCGTGCCGGTGAATATCCCGGTCGCCAGAGTCGATGGCGAAACCGTCGTCGATTCGACCGGTGCCCTGGAGTTCTCCGCCGTTCCGAAGCGGCTCGGCGTGATCGGAGCGGGCGTCATCGGCCTCGAGCTGGGCAGTGTCTGGGCCCGTCTGGGATCGGAAGTCGTGGTCATCGAGGCCCTTGATGCTTTCCTGCCGGCGGTCGACCAGCAGATTGCCAGGGAGGCGGGCAAGCTGCTCGCTAAGCAGGGGCTCGATATTCGTCTTGGTTGCCGGGTCACCGGCAGCGAAGTGAAAAAAGGCAAGGTCACGGTGACCTACAGCGGCAAGGACGGCGAGAAGTCGGAAGTCTTCGACAAGCTGATCGTGGCTGTTGGTCGCGCACCCTACATGCAGAACCTGCTGGCTTCCGATTCCGGCGTCACGCTTGACGAGCGACGCCTGGTGCAGGTCAACAACTGGTGCCAGACGATGGTTCCGGGCGTGTATGCAGTGGGCGATCTGGTACGTGGTCCGGCGCTGGCGCACAAGGCGATGGAAGAAGGCGTGATGGTGGCCGAGCGGATCCACGGCGAGCAGACGCAGGTCAACTACGACGCCATTCCCGGCGTGATTTACACCCATCCGGAAATCGCCTGGGTCGGCAAGACCGAGGAACAGGTCAAGGCCAGTGGCGAACCCTACAAGACCGGCGTAGTGCCGTTCGTGGCCAACGGGCGCGCGCTCGCCGCCGGCGATTCGCACGGCATGGTGAAGTTTGTCGCGCACGAGAAAACCGACCGGCTGCTGGGCATGCACGTGATCGGTCCGCAGGCGTCCGAACTCGTGCAGCAGGGTGTGATCGCGCTGGAGTTCGGTGCCAGCATGGAAGACCTGCAGCTCACCTGTTTCAGTCACCCGAGCCTGTCCGAGACCGTCCACGAGGCGGCGCTGGCGACGGATTACCGGGCCATCCATATCGCGCAACGCCGGCGTACAAAGAAGGACGCCTGACGGGCACGACGTTTACTTGTTTAAGGAAATCATCGATGAATCTTCACGAATACCAGGGCAAGCAACTGTTCCGCGAATACGGCCTGCCCGTGTCGCGCGGTTTCGCCTGCGACACGCCGGAAGAAGTGGCGACGCGTGCCAAGGAGCTCGGCGGTGGCGTATGGGTAGTCAAGGCACAGGTCCACGCGGGCGGCCGCGGCAAGGCCGGTGGCGTCAAACTGGTGAAGACGGCGGAAGCGGCGGCCGATTTTGCCCGCCAGTGGCTGGGCAAGAACCTGGTCACCTATCAGACCGACGCCAAAGGCCAGCCGGTCAGCAAGGTCCTGATCGAGGAATGCACGGATATCGCCAAGGAGCTGTATCTGGGCGCAGTGGTCGATCGTTCTTCGCGGCGCGTGGTGTTCATGGCGTCGACCGAGGGCGGCGTCGAGATCGAAAAGGTGGCGCACGATACGCCGGAAAAAATCCTGAAGGTGGCGATCGACCCGTTGGTCGGTGCGCAGCCGTTCCAGGGCCGTGAGCTGGCGTTCAAGCTGGGTCTGTCCGGTGATCAGGTCAAGCAGTTCGTGAACATCTATCTCGGGCTGGCGAAACTGTTCGTCGAGAAGGACCTGGCCCTGCTGGAAATCAACCCGCTGGTGATCAAGGCCGACGGCAACCTGCATTGCCTCGACGCCAAGATGGTCATTGACGGCAATGCCATGTTCCGGCAATCGCGTGTGCGCGAGATGCACGATCCGTCGCAGGAGGACGCGCGCGAGCGTGAAGCGGCGAAGTGGGATCTCAATTACGTGGCGCTGGAAGGCAACATCGGCTGCATGGTGAACGGCGCCGGTCTGGCGATGGCAACCATGGACATCATCAAGTTGCATGGCGGTCAGCCGGCGAACTTCCTCGATGTCGGCGGCGGAGCGACGAAGGAGCGCGTTACCGCAGCGTTCAAGATCATTCTCGCCGACGCTACCGTCAAGGGTGTGCTGATCAATATTTTCGGCGGTATCGTCCGCTGCGACATGATTGCCGCCGGTGTGATCGAAGCGGTCAGGGAAGTCGGCGTGAAGGTCCCGGTCGTCGTGCGACTGGAGGGAAACAATGCCGAGCTCGGTGCAAAAATGCTGGCGGAGAGCGGTCTCAATATCGTCGCGGCCAGTGGATTCGACGACGCTGCCCGCCGCATCGTCGCTGCCGTGAAGGGGGCCTGAGAGCCATGAGCGTACTGGTCAACAAGAATACGAAAGTCATCTGTCAGGGCATCACCGGCTCGCAGGGCACGCTGCACACCGAGCAGGCGATTGCCTACGGCACGAAGATGGTCGGCGGCGTGACGCCGGGCAAGGGTGGCACGAAGCATCTCAACCTGCCGGTCTTCAATACGGTGAAGGATGCCGTGGAAGCCACGGGTGCCGATGCCAGCGTCATTTACGTACCTGCCGCCTTCTGCAAGGATTCGATCCTCGAGGCGGTCGACGGCGGCGTGAAGCTGGTGGTGTGCATCACCGAAGGCATTCCTACCCTCGACATGCTGTACGTGAAGCAGTACATCGCCGAACGTGGCGACGTGCGTCTGATCGGCCCGAACTGCCCGGGCGTGATCACGCCCGGTGAGTGCAAGCTCGGGATCATGCCGGGCCACATCCACAAGCCGGGCAGGGTCGGCATCGTGTCGCGTTCGGGCACGCTGACCTATGAATGCGTCGCGCAGACCACCGCGCTGGGCTATGGCCAGAGCACCTGCATCGGCATCGGCGGCGATCCGATCCCCGGAACCACCCACATTGATGCATTGCGCCTGTTCCAGAACGATCCGCAGACCGAGGCCATCGTCATGGTGGGCGAAATCGGCGGCTCGGCCGAGGAAGAGGCGGCGGAGTTCATCAAGAAGAACGTCACCAAGCCGGTGGTCAGCTACATTGCGGGCGTTACGGCTCCGGCCGGCAAGCGCATGGGGCATGCCGGGGCGATCATCGCCGGCGGCAAGGGCACGGCAGCCGAGAAGTTCGCGGCGCTGGAGGCGGCCGGTGTCAAGACGGTGCGCAACCCCGCCCAGATCGGTCTCGGCGTGAAGGAGATTACCGGCTGGAAGTGAGCCGGCAGACGGTGCGGGTCGCGCAGTGCGCCCGATACAAAAAGGGAGGCCATGTGGCCTCCCTTTTTTTCAGTGGACCCGGCGCGGACCCTTGTCGCGGGCTTGGCTGTCGTCGAGATCCAGGAATTCGTAATCGCTGATCTGCTTTTTCAGGCGGCGTGATTCGATAAGGTCTTCGATCTTGTGCCGTGTGACCAGTCGGGCTTTCGGAGGCGCGCTGACCGTGCTGTCGTTGGCCGCTTCCTCGAAATCGCCGCCTTCCTCGGCCAGCCAGACGTCGGGTTCCTCGACGGCGGGTTCCTGTCGTGCCTGGTTCTTCGCCATGGAATTCACCTCGTTGATGCCAGCGGGATGATGTCCGTTGCCGGGTACTGGCCGGCGACTTTGATCCTAGGACAATCGCCATCGACTGCAAGAGGCCAGGCTTGCCTGAAGCTGCCGCCAATCGGCGCAACCCGTGCGCCTGTCGCAGGTCCGTGCGGGGGCGCCGATCGGCGGTGTGGTGGCTCGCGCCGGAAGGCTGCCGGCCCAAGGCCGTTGCCGGGCCGGGTCCGGATCCGGGAAGGGGGCGGGCGAGTCTCGGGGAGTACGCCCCGGGCCAAAGGGGGCGAGCCGGGCCCGAGCCTGATCCTCCGCCTGCCCGGGGTCTGGTCGGGCATCAGCTTGAGGAGGCCGCCGGCGTGCGTTTCATGGCGCGGATTTCCGCGCCCTGCAACCGGAGTACGTATTGCATCGCCGCGTTCGTCAAGCGCCGCAAAAGTGTTCCCGCAACGCGTTGACAGCCCGGACCTTTTCTATAGAATGGCGCGCTCTTTCGGGTGGTTAGCTCAGCTGGGAGAGCATCAGCCTTACAAGCTGAGGGTCACAGGTTCGATCCCTGTACCACCCACCAGAAGTCCGGAGCGGTAGT
>JBMOON010000017.1:0-391093 GCA_049323295.1 Pseudomonadota bacterium | reverse complement strand
GGGGCAATCGCGCGTCATGGGGCGTCAATCAGCACTACCGGCAGAGGCCTAACCTACTGATTCGCATAACGTGCAGCGACGTGGGATGACCGTTTTACAGGTTCAATTCCTGTCCGGGGCACCATTTCCTGTCCGCTGCGTCAGCGCCGCGCCCGCCGCCTGTCGCTCCCCGTGCTCCGACACGGCCTGCAGCCCGCGAAAACAGCGGGTTTGCGCCCCGGCTCAGCCATTCTTCCGTACGTACCATTCGCAGCCGGATCAGGCATCGCCGACATCAACAGGCAACAGGCCCGGTGCTATAAAACGCGCACTCCCTGCCCGCACATCCACGCATCACCAGAACGAGGCGGACATGTCCTGTGCCGATGACGAATTGCACCGCGCCAAGCGCGAGCTCGACGAGCTGATCGCCCGCATGCGCAACACCCGGCGGGCACGCGCGTTTTTCTGCTACGCCGATGCCGCCATCTATGTGGCCCTGCAGGACCTGCCGCGCGAACAGTGGGAAAATCCGCGGGTGCGCACGCCGGCCGACCTCGAACTGCTGCACAAGCCCGCGGCCTCCTGAGCCGCAGGCCCCGTGCAACGAAAAACGCCGGCAACTGCCGGCGTTTTTCATGGCGGCCCGCACGGGCCCCGAAAAGCAAAACGCCGGCAGTTGCCGGCGTTTTGATGTATGGCGCGCCCGGAGAGATTCGAACTCCCGACCACCTGGTTCGTAGCCAGGTACTCTATCCAACTGAGCTACGGGCGCGTGGACTTGTCGCGGTCGCGGGGACCGGCTCGCAGGATCGCGAGAGGCGCGCATTATCGGGATGGTCCCCGGGGTCGTCAAGGATGGCGGTGGAGGCGTGCCATCCCCCTGTATCGCGGGTGGAATTCCAGTATGATTCGCGCCTTCCGGAGAAGTGCCCGAGTGGCCGAAGGGGCTCCCCTGCTAAGGGAGTATATGGGCTAAAACCCGTATCGAGGGTTCGACTCCCTCCTTCTCCGCCAGACCATCCCCCGCACCCGTCCCCACGGGCCGGAAACAAGAATCCCGGGACCAGCCCGGGATTCTTGTTTTGCGGCGTCAGGCCCAGTTCAGGGCTCGTCGTATCCGTTGTCGTCGCCCGATTTCTCGGTCTGGATCCGCCGGTAGATTTCCTCGCGGTGTACCGCCACTTCCTTTGGCGCATTCACTCCCAGGCGAACCTGGTTCCCCTTGACGCCGAGCACCGTCACGGTGACCTGGTCACCGATCATCAGCGTCTCGCCGACCCTGCGGGTCAAGATGAGCATGGCGTGTCTCCTGTTCTCTATCGTCCCGGCGGCGAAGCGGCTTTCCGTCCGGTCCGTACTGCTTCTTGTGGATGCGCTGCGTCCTTTGCTCCCCGACTCCCTGTCAACGAATGCCTGTTCCTTCAGAGCCCCGATTCCGGATCAGGGCTTCTTGTCCAGCTCGAACGCGGCATGGAGTGCGCGCACAGCCAACTCAAGGTACTTCTCGTCGATGATGACCGAGATCTTGATCTCGCTGGTGGAGATCATCTGGATATTGATGTTTTCCGACGCCAGCGCCTTGAACATCGACGCGGCGACACCGGCGTGCGAACGCATGCCGACGCCGACCAGCGACACTTTCGCGATGCGGTCGTCCGCCACCAGTTCGCGGGCGCCGAGATCCTTGCGGACCTTTTCCAGCACGCGCTGCGCCTTCTGGAATTCGCCGCGGGCGACGGTGAAGGTGAAATCGGTCGTGCCGTCGCTGCCGACATTCTGCACGATCATGTCGACCTCGACGTTGGCCTCGCCGACCGGGCCGAGGATGAGCGAGGCGATGCCGGGCTTGTCCGGCACGCCGCGCAGGGTGAACTTGGCTTCGTCGCGGGTGAAGGCGATACCGGAAATCAGTGGCGCTTCCATGGTGTCCTCATCGAGCGTGATCAGCGTGCCGGGGCCGTCCTGGAAGCTGTGCAGGACGCGCAGCGGAACCTTGTACTTGCCGGCGAATTCAACGGAACGGATCTGCAGGACCTTGGAGCCGAGGCTCGCCATTTCCAGCATTTCCTCGAACGTGATGCGGTCGAGACGGCGCGCCCGCGGTTCGACGCGCGGATCGGTGGTGTAGACGCCGTCGACGTCGGTGTAGATCTGGCACTCGTCGGCCTTCAGCGCGGCCGCCAGCGCCACACCGGTGGTATCGGAACCGCCGCGGCCCAGCGTGGTGATGTTGCCGCCGGCGTCGATGCCCTGGAAACCGGCGACCACCACGACCTTGCCGGCCTTGAGTTCGGCGCGCATGCGCGCGTCGTCGATCTCGAGGATGCGCGCCTTGGCATAGGCATTGTCCGTCTTCACGGCGACCTGGAAACCGGTGAAGGAAACCGCCGGTACGCCGCGCTTCTGCAGCGCCAGCGCCAGCAGCGCGATCGTCACCTGTTCGCCGGTCGACACCATCTGGTCGAGTTCGCGTTTGTCCGGATCCGGACTGATCTGTTTCGCGAGATCGATGAGGCGATTCGTTTCGCCGGTCATGGCGGAAACGACGACAACCATGTCGTGTCCCTGATCGCGGAACGATTTGACCTTCTCGGCCACTTTCTCGATGCGGTCGACCGAGCCGACCGAAGTGCCGCCGTATTTCTGGACGATGAGCGCCATGTGGCTGGGGGAGTGCTGATGAGCCGGTTTGAGGATGCTGTAAGGCCCCGGAGGGGCGCGCTATTAGACAACAGACGACGGGTACAGGGAATAGCGTACGGGGGCGCCACCCCCTGCGACAAAGTACCTAGAAATTTACGGCACGAGAGTACCGCCCCGGCACGCACCGGAACGGTACTGACTTCGCATTCAGGACAACTTGCCGCGCACGAACTCGACCGCCGCCGCCAGCGCCTTTTCCAGCCCGGCCGCATCCTGGCCACCGGCCTGCGCAAAGTCCGGCTTGCCGCCGCCGCGACCACCCACGTGTACCGCAATGGCACCGACCAGCTCGCCGGCCTTCACCTTGCCCGTGAGGTCGGGCGTCACGCCGCAGGCCAGGGTGACCTTGCCCTCGGCCACCGTGCCCAGGACCACCACCGCGCTCTTGAGCTTGTCGCGCAGCTGGTCGATGGAGGCGCGCAGCGCCTTCGCGTCGACGTCCTCGACGGCCTGCACCAGCACCTGCGCGCCGCCGATCGCCACGGCCTTCGCCGTCAGGTCGGCGCCGCCGCCGGTGGCCAGCCGCTGCTTGAGCTTCTCGATCTCGCGCTCCAGCTCGCGGGTCCGCTCCACCACCAGCTTCACCTTGTCGGTGAGGCCGCCGCGGCCGGACTTCAGCAGGCCGGCGATGCTGTTGAGGTCGGCTTCCAGCTGGCGGTCGTACGCCAGCGCACCCTCGCCCGTCACCGCCTCGATGCGGCGCACGCCGGCCGCCACGCCGCCCTCGGAGGTGATGCGGAAAAAGCCGATGTCGCCGGTGCGGCGCGCGTGGGTACCGCCGCACAGCTCGATGGAAAAGTTGCCGGTACCCATGCTGAGCACGCGCACCGTGCTGTCGTATTTCTCGCCGAACAGCGCCATCGCGCCCTTCGCGCGCGCGGCGTCGATCGCCATCAGCTCGGTTTCGACCGGTGCGTTGGCGCGGATCTGTGCGTTGACGATGTCCTCGATCTGCTGCTTCTCCGCGTCGGTCACCGCCGCGCCGTGCGCGAAGTCGAAGCGCAGGTAGTCGGGGCCGACCAGCGAGCCCTTCTGCACCACGTGCGTGCCGAGCACCTGGCGCAGCGCCGCGTGCATCAGGTGGGTCGCCGAATGGTTGGCGCGGATGCGGTCGCGGCGCGCCGCATCGACCTTCGCGGTCAGGGTGTCGCCGGTCTTCAGCACGCCGAGCTTCACCTTGCCGTGATGCAGGAAGGCGCCCTGCTTCTTGGTGGTGTCGGCGACGTCGAACGCACCGTGGCCGCCGGTCAGCACGCCGGTATCGCCCACCTGGCCGCCGGACTCGGCATAGAACGGCGTGTGATCGAGCACGACCACGCCCTCCTCGCCGGCCTTGAGTTCGCTCACCTTCGCGCCGGCGCGGAACAGCGCAACGACCTTGCTGCTGTCCTCGGTTTTTTCGTAACCGCAGAAATCGGTGCTGCCGTCGATTTCCAGCTTGTCGTGGTAGTCGGCGGTGAACTTGCCGGCGGCACGGGCCATCTGCCGCTGCTGCTCCATCGCCGCCTCGAAACCGGCGCTGTCGATGGTCAGGCCGCGCTCGCGGGCAATGTCGGCGGTGAGGTCGGCCGGAAAACCGTAGGTGTCGTACAGCCTGAAGACCGTAGCGCCGGAAATGACTTTTCCGGCATTCGGGCCGTCACCCAGCGCGGCAATGTCGGCCTCGAGGATCTTCATGCCGGTGTCGAGCGTGCGCGCGAACTGCTCTTCCTCGGCCAGCAGCGCCTTCTCGACGCGGGCGCGCCCGGACTTCAGCTCCGGATAGGCATCGCCCATCTGCGCGACCAGCGTCGCGTACAGTTTGTGGAAGAACGGCTGAGTCACGCCCAGCTTGTGTCCGTGACGCAGCGCGCGACGGATGATGCGGCGCAGCACGTAGCCGCGACCTTCGTTGGACGGCGTGACACCGTCGGCGATCAGGAAACCGCCGGACCGGATGTGGTCGGCGATGACGCGCAGCGACTTGTCCTCGCGATCCGCGGCACCGGTGAGCTTCTGCGCGTCGTCGATCAGTGCCTTGAAGATGTCGATCTCGTAGTTGGCATGCACCTTCTGCATGACCGCCGAGATCCGCTCCAGGCCCATGCCGGTATCGACCGCCGGCTTGGGCAGCGGCACCAGGGTGCCGTCCGGCTGGCGATCGAACTGCATGAACACCACGTTCCAGATTTCGATGTAGCGGTCGCCGTCTTCTTCCGGCGAGCCCGGCGGACCGCCCCAGATGTGCGCGCCGTGGTCGTAGAAGATTTCCGTGCAGGGGCCGCAGGGGCCGGTGTCGCCCATGGTCCAGAAATTGTCGGAGGCGTATTTCGCGCCCTTGTTGTCGCCGATGCGGATGATGCGGTCCTTCGGCACGCCGACCACATTCGCCCACAGGTCGTACGCCTCGTCGTCGGTGTGGTAGACGGTGACCCAGAGCTTTTCCTTCGGCAGGTTCAGCCACTGCGGGCTGGTGAGGAACTCCCAGGCAAACGGAATCGCGTCGGTCTTGAAGTAATCGCCGAACGAGAAGTTGCCGAGCATCTCGAAGAAGGTGTGGTGCCGCGCCGTGTAGCCGACGTTTTCCAGGTCGTTGTGCTTGCCGCCGGCACGCACGCACTTCTGACTGGTGGCGGCGCGCACGTAGCTGCGCTTTTCCCGGCCCAGGAAGCAGTCCTTGAACTGGTTCATGCCGGCATTGGTGAACAGCAGCGTCGGGTCGTCGCCGGGGATCAGCGAACTGGAGGCGACGATCTCGTGCCCCTTGCCCTTGAAGTAGTCGAGGAAGGCCTGGCGGATGGCGCTGCTTTTCATGGGTCCGTCGGATCGATGCTGGAGACGTGGCGGGCGCCGGGGCGCGGGAAGCCGGCAAGTCTAGCAAGGCGGCACGGCCATCCCAACGGCCCGCCGGCGTTGACCGGGTGCCCGCCGTTGGCCAGAGTCGGGCCGTCCCCGCCGGCCCGGTTCCCGATGCGCTCTCTCTCCGTTGCCCTGCTGCTGTGCGCCCTGTCCGCCGCCCCCGTGCTGCAGGCCGGAACGCCCGACGACGACGCCATGCCGGTCGAACCTCCGGCGGCCGAACCGGTCGCACCGGCCGGCGACGGCCCGTTGCCCGCCTTCGCCGCCGACTGGATCACCGGGGCGGAATTCGAGCGCCAGCTGGAAAAGGTGCACGGCGGGATCCCGGACCCGGAGACCGGCCTGTTCGGCCCCGATTCGATGATGTGGCGCATCACCCGCTACATCGAGCCGGGGGGACTGGCCACCGGCCGCGCCATCCTGATGCACGTGTCGCACCCCTGGATCGCACAGGGCATCGGCGACCACTCGAAATCGCGCCACAGCCTGCTCGAACGCGGGCGCGACACCTTCTCCTATGCGCTGATCATGGTCTACGGCAACCGGGAGCAGGCGCTGCAGGCCGCCCGCGACGTGCGGCTGCAGCACGACCGGGTGCAGGGCCGCATGCCGCACGCGGCCGGCGCCTTCGCGGCCGGCAGCGAATACCGCGCCAACGAGGCCGGGGCGATGCTCTGGGTGCACGCCACGATGTGGGAATCGATGATGATCGGCTACGAACTGATGAACGGGCCGGTCAGTGCCGCCGACAAGGACCGGTTCTACGAGGAAACGAAACTGTTCGCCTTCCTGTTCGGCATTCCGGAAACGGCATTGCCGGAGAACTGGGACGCGATGATCCGTTTCTGCGAAGACTTCCGGCACAGCGACCGGATGACGATCACCCCGGAAGCGAAGGATCTGGTGAAATTCCTCTACGGCTCGCACGGCGTGCTGATGTGGTTGCCCATGAAGTACAACAAGCTGGTGACCACGGCGAACATCCCGCCGGAACTGCGCGAGGCCTACGGGTTCAAGTGGGGCCCGGTGCGCAGCGTCGTGTACGACGTCAGCATCGACACCATCAAGGTCGCGCACTGGGCGCTGCCGAACGTCCTGCTGGAAAATCCGGTGCGGCGCGAGGCGCTGGCGCGCATCCGCGGCCAGCGGGCCGGCTGGTTCACCCGCCTCGAACTGCGGCTTGCCCTGGGCCGGTCGCGTCTGGTCGGAATCGAGGAAACAGAATGAGCGCCGATCGCCCGTGAACGAACCCCTGTCGCCACAGACCGTGCTCGATTTCTGGTTCCGCGAACTGGCACCGCCTGCCTGGTGGAAGGTCGACCCGGAACTGGATGCCGCCATGCGCCGGCGCTTCGGCGCCCTGCACCGCGCCGCCGCCCGCGGCGAACTGTGGTCCTGGCGCGACACCCCGCACGGCCGGCTGGCGGAAGTGATCGTGCTCGACCAGTTCTCGCGCAACCTGTTCCGCGGCACGGCCGCCGCCTTCGCGCAGGATCCGCTCGCCCTCGCGCTGGCGCAGGAGGCAATCCGCGCCGGCACCCCGGCAGCGCTGGACGTCCCCGGACGGATGTTCCTCTACATGCCCTTCATGCATTCGGAATCGCCGGCGATGCACGAGGAAGCGCTGCGGCTGTTCGCCGAACCCGGGCTGGAATACAACCTCGATTTCGAACGGCGGCACAAGGCGATCATCGACCGCTTCGGCCGCTATCCGCACCGCAACGCCGCCCTCGGCCGCGAGTCGACGCCGGAAGAGACCGAATTCCTCAAGCAACCCGGTTCGTCGTTCTGACGGACCGCCACGGGAAATGCCGATGCCCGCCACCCGCCAGCTCGTCGAAAGCTATTACGCCGCCTTCAACGACGGCGACATGCCGCGCTTCCTCGCCCTGCTGACCGACGATGTCGTGCACGACATCAACCAGGGCGGGCGGGAAAACGGCCGCGCCGCCTTCGCCGCGTTCATGGAGCGGATGAACCGCCACTACCGGGAACGGATCGTCGACCTCGTGGTGATGGTGAACGCCGACGGCTCGCGCGCCGCCGCCGAATTCACCGTACTGGGCGAATACCTGATGACCGATGCCGGCCTGCCGCCGGCCCGCGGCCAGACCTACCGGCTGCCGGCCGGCGCCTTCTTCGTCATCCGCGACGGGAAAGTGGCGCGCGTCAGCAACCACTACAACCTGTCCGACTGGATCGCCCAGGTCAGCACCTAGCGACACCCCTCGCACCGCACACCACCCGCCACCGCCGACACCGACGTGGCGCGGTGTTGCCGCGCGAAGGCGACCTGTGTCGAGGGAAGGGAGCCCTCGCTCCTGCAACGTGGACTCCCCTGCGCAGCGACCGACGAGACACGTCAGTCGCCGCAGCGCGGCAACACCGCGCCGCGCCGGCGCCCCGGCTACTTCATCATCGCCGCCACGCAGGCGACCACGACCATCACGAACAGGATCCAGCGGAAGGTCTTCGGATCCACCTTCAGCGCGTAACACACGCCGGCATGCGCCCCGGCCACCGTCGCCACCGCCAGCACCAGCGCCGGGATCCAGGCGATGAGGCCGGCATACCAGAACACCGCGATCGACACCGCGCCGAACACCCCGGTGGCGGCCATCTTGAGCGCATTGGTGCGGATCAGGTCGTAGCGCAGCACGCCGGCCAGCGCGGCAATCAGCAGGAAACCCACGCCGCCCTGCACCAGACCGCCATAAATGCCGCAGCCGAACAGCGCGGCAAAACCCCAGGGCGATTCACGCAGCGTCAGCGACCGCGTACCCGCCGGCGGCGCCACCACGGTCGGCGCCAGCAGCGTCAGCAACGCCATGCCCAGCATGGCCGACAGCAGCACGTACTTGAGGACAGACGCCGGAATCCACACCGCCAGCAGCGAACCGAGCAACGCACCGCTCATGGTCGGGAACAGCAGTGGCGTCAACGCCGTGCGGTCGAGTTGCCCGTGGCGGTCGAAACTGCGCACGGCTTCCAGTGCCTGCGTCAGCACCGACAGCCGCATGGTGCCGTTGGCCACGTCGGCGGGCATGCCCAGCAGCATCAGCGCCGGCAGCGTCAGCAGACCGCCGCCGCCGGCCAGGATGTTGACGAAGCCGGCGATGAAACCGGCCGCCAGCACCAGGACAAGGGTCAGCGCGGTGAATTCGTACTCCACGCCAGTGCCCGCCGGCCGGCCGCCGGATCAGCCGCTGATGTCGTCGCCGCGTTCGGCGGCGCGCTGCAGGCGGATCCGTTCGAGGTTCCGCCGCCGCCAGGTGTTCAGCATCTCCACGCCCACCGAGAAGGCCATGGCGAAGTAGACGTAGGCCTTCGGGATATGCATGTCGAGACCCTCGCCGATCAGCACCACGCCGATCAGGATCAGGAACGACAGCGCCAGCATCTTCAGGGCCGGGTTGCGGCTGATGAAATCGCTGATGGTGCCGGCGGCCAGCATCATGAAGATCACCGCGATGACGATGGCGATCACCATCACCTCGACATCGTTGGCCATGCCCACGGCGGTGACCACCGAATCCAGCGAGAACACGATGTCGATGATCGCGATCTGGATGATGGTGATCAGGAAGGTATTGCCGGCCTTGCGGGCCACCTTGCCTTCCTCGTCGTCGCCCTCGACGTTGGACTGGATCTCGGTGGTGGCTTTCACCAGCAGGAACAGGCCGCCGCTGATCAGCACCGCATCGCGCCCGGATATGTCGTAGCCCAGGAAGGTGAACCAGGTATCGGTCAGCGACGCCAGCCAGGCCAGCGACAGCAGCAACCCGATGCGGGTCAGCATGGCCAGCGCCAGGCCGAACAGGCGGGCCTGGCGGCGCTGTTCCGGCGGCAGCCGGTCGACAAGGATGGCGATGAAGATGATGTTGTCGATGCCGAGAACGATTTCCAGCGCGGTCAGGGTGACCAGCGCGGCCCAGGCCTCGGGCGAATGGATCCACTCGAACACGGGTGACTCCGCAGACTGTCGGGGACGCGCATTCTAGAGGGCTTTCGGCAGCCCTGGGGAACTTCTGCTACCGGTAAGATTCTCATTGCTACATCAAGGACTTATCCTTGACCTCCCGCCCCGCACCAACCCGGACCCGCGCATGCCCAGCCGTATCGCCCACGCCAGCATCCGTCCGCACGTGAACCTCAACCTGCTCTCCTCGCAGGAAATCAGCGGCCTGCTGGATTCGGCCAATCGCGACGTCTACGACCTGTTCCGCCGCTGCGCGCTGGCGGTGCTCAACACCGGCGGCGAGCTGGACGATCCGAAAGCGATTCTCGAGGCCTACCGCGACTTCTCGATCCACGTGGTGCAGCAGCCGCGCGGACTGAAGATCGAACTGGAAAACGCGCCGGCCTCCGCCTTCGTCGACGGCGTGATGATCCGCGGCATCCAGGAACACCTGTTCGCCGCCCTGCGCGACATCGTGTACACGCACCACAAGATCCTCGAAGCCGGTCGCTTCGACATGGACAGCACCACCGGCATCACCGACGCCGTGTTCCGCATCCTGCGCAACGCCAACGTGGTGCGGCCGAACGTCGCGCCGGACCTGGTCATCTGCTGGGGCGGCCACTCGATCCCGCGCGACGAATACGAATTCACCAAGGAAGTCGGCCACGAGCTGGGACTGCGTGGCTTCAACATCGGCACCGGCTGCGGCATCGGCGCGATGAAGGGCCCGATGAAGGGGGCGGCGATCGCGCACGCCAAGCAGCAGATCCGCAACGGCCGCTACATCGGCATTTCCGAGCCGGGAATCATCGCCAGCGAACCGCCGAACCCGATCGTCAGCGAACTGGTGATCCTGCCGGACATCGAAAAGCGCCTGGAAGCGTTCGTGCGGCTGGCGCATGCCATCGTGGTGTTCCCGGGCGGCGTCGGTACCGCGGAGGAAATCCTCTATCTGCTCGGCATCCTGCTGCATCCGGCGAACGCCGACATACCGTTCCCGCTGATTTTCGCCGCACCGGCTTCCAGCGCGGACTACTTCTCGCGCATCGACGCTTTCCTCGTCGACACGCTGGGCGAACAGGTGCGCGCGCGCTACCGCATCGTGGTCGGCGATCCGCAGGAAGTCGGCCGCCGCGTACGCGAGGGTCTGGCGGAAGTGCAGCGCTTCCGCCGCCGCACCCAGGAGTCGTACGGCTTCAACTGGCTGCTCAACATCGATCCCGAATTCCAGCAACCGTTCGCCCCGACACACGAGAACATGGCCTCGCTGCATCTGGCGCACGACCTGCCGGCGCACGAACTCGCCGCACAACTGCGGCGTGCATTCTCCGGCATCGTCGCCGGCAACGTGAAGGATGCCGGCATCCAGGCCATCGAAAGAAACGGCCCGTACGTGATCCGCGGCGAACCGTCGATCATGGCCGGTCTCGACTCGCTGCTGGAGAGTTTCGTGCGGCAGGGCCGGATGAAACTGGGCACCTACAAGCCCTGCTACCGGCTCGCGCGGTGAACCGGACTGCCCTTGCCTGCCTGTTCTGCTGCTGTCTGTACGCCACTGGCGCACAGGCCGTCGAACTTCGCATCAAGGGCATCGACGACGACCTGCTGGACAACGTCCGTTCGTGGATCGGACCGCCGGCGGAAACCGGACGCATGTCGTTCCGCGCGCTCGAACGCCATGCCGTCGAGCAGGCACGCGGCGCCCTGCAGGCCCTCGGCTACTACCAGCCGGAACTGCGTACCGAACGCGCCGGCAGCGAAGACGAAACGGTCTGCATCCTGCATGTCGACCCCGGACCGCCGGTACTGATCGAACGCATCGACATCCGCCTCGAAGGCGACCGCGATCCGCGCGAACTCACCGCCTTCGTCGCCGACAATGCCCCGCAGCGCGGCGATATCTTCCACCACGGCCGCTACGAATCGTTCAAGAGCAGCCTGCTCCAGCAGGCGCGCCAGCGCGGCTATTTCGGCGCCACCTACACCGTACAGCAGGTGCTGCTCGACGAGGAGCGCAACCGTTCCGATGTCCGGCTGACGATCGCACTGGGCGCCCGTTACCGCATCGGCGACATCGCGATCGCCGGCGAGGGCATCGACCGCGAACTGGTCGCCCGTTTTCCGCGCTTCCGCAGCGGTGACTGGTACGACGGCGAGAAGATCGCCGAACTCCACCGCGACCTGGTGCGCACCGGCTGGTTCGACGGCGTGCGTCTGCGCGCCGATCCCGACGACGCGCAGGGTCTCGTCGTACCGGTCAGCGTCGAGTACACGCCGCGCAAGCGCAACCGGATCGGCATCGGCGCCGGCTTCAGCACCGACATCGGTCCGCGTATCCAGCTGCAATGGGAAAAACCCTGGCTGAATGCGCGCGGACACTCGTTCGGCTCCTACCTGGAAATGTCGGAGATCCGCACCCAGCTCGAAGCGTCCTATCTGATTCCGCTGCGGGACCCGGTCACTTCGCAACTGGCCCTGACCTACGGCCTGCAGTTCGAGGACCTGAACGACCACGACTACTGGCTGACCACCGCCGGCGTCGAGCACCGCAAGCGGCTCGACAACAAGTGGCGCCTGATACGCAGCGTCGACATCGAGCGCGAGACCGACGATTTCGGCAACCGCGAGTTCAGCTCGACGATGCTGATCCCCGGCGTCGCACTGTCGCGCACCGAGTCCGAAGGGTCGCCGCTGATCAGCCGCGGCTGGCGGGCAACCGGAAAAATCCAGTTCGCTTCCGATGCCCTGCTGTCGGACGCCACCATGGAGAAACTGACGCTCGACGCCAAGGGCATCCACAGCCTGGGCACGCGCACGCGCGCCATCGCCCGCGGCAGCCTGGGCGCGGTGCGCACCGACGACATCCTCGAAATCCCGGTCTCGCTGCGCTTTTTCTCCGGCGGCGACCAGAGCATCCGCGGCTACGACTACAAGTCGCTGGCGCCGGTCGATGCCGCCGGCGATCTGATCGGCGGCCGCTACCAGGCCGAAGGCAGCCTCGAATTCGACTACCGTTTCGCCGAACGCTGGCTGGTGGCCGCCTTCGCCGATCGCGGCGCGTCGTTCGAGAACAGCAGCGATGCCGATTTCGCCACCGGCGTCGGCGCCGGCATCCGCTGGCTGAGCCCGATCGGTCCGCTGCGCCTCGATTTCGCCTGGGGCATTTCCGCGGACGACACCCCGTTCAACGTCCACTTCTACATGGGCCCCGAACTGTGATGCCGCGTCTCGCCCGCCTGCTGCGCCGGCTGGTGAGCTGGCAGACGGCGCTGCGCCTGCTGATCCTGGCGCTGACGGTGGCCCTGGCCTCCGGCGCCTGGCTGGTCGCCACCGAGGGCGGCGCGCGTTTCGCGATCGCCTGGGTCAGCGGACTGGTGCCGGATTTCCGTGCCAGCCATGCCGGCGGCACGCTGCTCGGACCGCTGCAGTTGCGCGACATCGTGATCAAGAAAAAGAACCGCGTCGAAATCGACCGCCTCGCCATCGACTGGGCGCCGTCGGCGCTGCTGATCGGCAACCTCCATGTCCGCGAACTGCATCTCGACCGGCTGCGGGTGAAACAGCCGGCGCCGGACGGACGGACATCGTCCGCCGTGCCGGCGACGTTGCCGGCGCTGCAACCGCCGCTGGACCTGTATGTCGACCGCGTCCGCATCGACGAACTGGTGACCGTGCGCGGCGAACGGGAATCGCGTTACGAACGCATCCGTTTCGGTTTCGACTGGCAGGATGAACAGCTCGCCCTCGATCACCTGACGGTCGGCACCGCACGCTGGGAAAGCACGCTCGCCGGTACGCTCACCACGGCCGGCGAATGGCCGCTGGAGGGCACGCTGCAGGCGGTATTGCCGCGCGACGGCGACACGGCCTTCAAGGTCGAAGGGCGGATGCACGGCACGGTACGTTCGCTGCGCCTGGCGCTCGACAGCCGCGGCCTGCTCGACAGCCGCATCGACGCGCAGCTGTCGCCGCTGGCCGCCGGCCTGCCGTTTGCCGCGCAGCTGTCCGCGGCGCAGGCCCGGGTGCCGCCGCGTGCCGCGCCGGAACGCGCCGCCCTGCTGCGCCGGCTGGCCCTGCAGGCCAACGGCGAACTGCTCGGCACCTTCACGCTCACCGGCAGCGCGGACCTCGACACGCCGTGGACGGAACCGGTGCCGGTCACGTTGCGCGCCACCGGCAGCCGCGCCGGGCTGGAACGCGCCGAAGTCACCTTCGTCGATCCGCGCTTCGACGCCACGCTGGTGACCGACTACCGCTGGCTCGGCGGCCAGCAGTTCCGCGGCACGCTGCAGGTACGCCGGCTCGATCTCGCACTCGCCAATCCCCGGCTGCGTTCGCAGCTGGCCGGCACGCTGCGCGTCGAGGGCCGGATTCCGCCGGCGCCGCTGCCCGGTCAGACGGCGCGCAGCCCGCGCTTCGATCTGCTGGTCGAATCGCTCGCCGGCACGCTGCAGCAACGTGCGGTGACCATCGCCGGACCGCTGCACTGGCAGGACGGCCGCTGGACCTTCGAGGATCTCGACCTGCGGCAAGGCGCCAACCGCGCCGTGCTGCGCGGCACGCTGGCCGACCGCTGGGATGCCGATGCCGCGCTGCAGCTCGACGACCTGCACACCCTGCTGCCCGCATTCGCCGGCCGCGCCGCCGGCAGCGCGCACCTCGACGGCCCGCCCGCCGACCCGCAGTTCGCGTTCCGCCTGCAGGCACGGGATGTCGCGCTGCCGGAAGTGACGCTGCCGGCGCCGCTGGCGCGCACGCTGCACGTACCGCGCGCCGACTGGTCGCTGCAGGGCGTGGCGACGCTACGCCACGTCCGCCTGCACGAGGCACGCACCGTCGATGCCGGTTTCTCCATCGTCGCGCGCGGCGATGTCGACTGGGCGCAGGCCCTGCGCTGGGACATCGACAGCACCGTCGTCGACCTGCCGCTGGCGCAACTGGTCGACGACCTGTTCTTTCCACTGCCGGACGACGCCGGCGACGGCCGGGTCAGCGGCCGGTTCGCCAGCCGCGGCGAACTCGGACGCACGTTGGCCGCACTGGACATCGACACCGCGCTCACCGGCCGGCTTGCCGCCCGGCCGCTGGCGGTGACCGCCGCGCTCGACTGGCAACCCGGCCGCGCCACGCTGCACGAACTGCAGTTGCAGCACGGCGACAACCGGCTGCAGGCGAAAGCGACACTGGATCGCGAATCGCTGGCGCTGCAGCTCGATGCCGACGCGCCCGCCCTGCAGGACAGCCTGCGCGACGTCGCCGGCCGCCTGCAGGCGCAGGCGAATATCGACGGTCCGCGCGATGCACCGGATGCCCGCGTGCAGTTGCGGGCCGCCGACCTGCACTGGCGCGATCTCGCGCTGGCGTTGCTGGACGGCTCGCTGGCACTGGACGACGGCGCGCACGCCGCCTCGAACCTGCAACTGCAGATCGCCGGGCTTGCCCGCGGGCGCAGCGGCAACGCGCGCATCGACACCCTGCAGATCGCCGCCGACGGCACCCGCGACGCGCACCGTCTGGAAACGTCGCTGCTCAGCGGTCCCCTGGCGCTGGCGCTGCAGGTCGGCGGCAGTCTCGGCGCCGCGGACGACCACCGCGACGAGCGCACGCACGACACCCTCTGGCACGGCACGCTCGAACGCGGCCGGATCGACCTGCGCCGCTGGCGCTGGGAAGCTGCCGGCGAACCGGCACTGCTGTTGCGGCGCGACCGGTCGACGGAGGCCGGACTCGCCGCCCGCCTGCAGTTGCAGCTCGCTCCGCACTGCTGGAGCGACAACGCGGCCCGTTTCTGTTTCCTGACGCCGGCCCGGCTCGGTCGCGACGGCGAACTGGAGATCGAGACTTTCCACCTGCCGCTCGAATCGCTGCTGGCCGACCTGTTGCCGCTGGACACCCTGCTCGACGGCCGGCTCGGCGGTTCGCTGCAGGCCCGCTGGCAGGACGGCAGGCTGCAGGCCTTCGACGGCAGCCTGCGCAACGGCGAACCGCTGCGCATCGCCCGCAGCGGCGACGACGACGAAGATGCGTTGCGGCACATCGCACGGATCGACACGCTGGCCGTGCAGGCCACGCTCGCCGACGGTCGCTGGCAGGCCGCGGCGACACTCGCCGGCGACGATGCCGGGCACCTGCAGGCGCAGCTCTCCACCACACCGGTCGCCGCACATGCCGCGCGCGATCGTTCCGTCGCCGACGACCACCTCGCCGGCGAGGTGCGGCTCAACGGCCTGCGCGTCGATCTGCTGGAAGCCTTCACCTACCAGGTGCACCGTCTCGGCGGCACCCTCGACGCCGCGCTCACGCTCGGCGGCACGCGCACCGCTCCGCGTCTCGCCGGCACGCTCGCGCTGCGCGACGGCCGGTTCGCCTTCACCCGCCTGCCGCTGGCCATCGAAGCATTCCGGCTCGACGGCAACTTCGACGGCGAACGGCTGACGCTCGACGGCGCGTTCCGCACGCCGGGTTCGCCGGAAGACGCGCAGCTCGCCGGCACGCTGGCACTCGCCGGCGGCGAGTGGAGCGCCACCGCCCGGCTCGCCGGCAACCGGCTGGCCGTCGGCATGCTGCCGGAATACCGTTTCGTGATCGCGCCGGACCTGCAACTGGCCGCGGACCGCCGGGCGATCGTCGTCACCGGCGACATCCACGTGCCGTCCGGACGCATCGAGACCAAGCGACTGCCCGTACAGTCGGTGCGCCGCTCGAACGACGTGATCGTCGTGCAGACGGAAACGATGCCGGGCGACACCGGCGGCGGCCTGATCGTCCGCCAGCGCGTCGACATCGACCTGCTGCTCGGCGACGACATCCGGTTCAAGGCGTTCGGCGGCGAAGGCCGGCTCACCGGCGCGCTGCGCCTGCGCAGCACGCCGGAACTGCCGCTGCTCGTCGACGGCGAACTGCATGTGCGCGAAGGCAAGTACCGTGCGCTGGGCCAGCAACTGGAACTGCGCCAGGCCGACATCCTGTTCAACGGCGCGGTAGACCGGCCGCTGATCGATGCCCTGGCGGTACGCGACATCGACGACCCGGCGGTGCGTGCCGTCGGCCTGCGGCTCAGCGGTCCGCTGCATGCACCGCAGAGCGTGCTGTGGTCGTCGCCGGAACTGCCGCCGGGCGAAACGCTGTCCTGGCTGACCACCGGCCAGCCACCCGCTGCCGGCGCGGTCGACCTGCGCAGCGAGGCCGAACAGGCCGCCCTCGCCCTCGGCATGGCGCAGGGCAGCATCCTGCTGTCGGAAGCCGGACAGGAAATCGGCCTGCGCGACGTGCAGCTGTCCTCCAGCGGCGGCGGCGAGACATCGGAAGTGCAGGTGGGCACCCATGTCAGCGACCGGGTGTTCGTCGGCTACAACCGCCGGGTCTTCTCCGGCGAGGGCAGCGTGATGATGCGCCTGCAGCTGACCCGGCGGTTGATGCTGGAAGCGCTGTCCGGCGTCGAAAGCGCGGTCGATGTCTTCTACACTTTCGAATTCTGAACCCGCCGTACGGATCCGCCATGCAGGCCCTGCTCGACGCCATCGCCAACAACGCCCGCGACGCCATTGCCGTCTGCTGGTTCTTCGCCAGCTGGACGATCTACACCCGCTACGTGCAGTACGCCGCCCGCCGCCGCAAGAGCCTGACCAGCGCGATGGTGGTCGCGCGCCGCCAGTGGATGGCGCAGTTGCTGGCCCGCGACAACCGCATCACCGACGCCTCGATCATCGCCAACCTCGAACGCAACGTCAGCTTCCTGGCTTCGTCGGCCCTGCTGATCGTCGCCGCCCTGCTCACCACCCTGGCCGGTACCGAGACCGCAGTGAACATCCTCGCCAGCATTCCGCTGACCACGCCCGCCTCGCGCGAACTGTGGGAAGTGAAGGTGATGCTGCTGGCCGTGGTGTTCATCTATGCATTCTTCCAGTTCACCTGGTCGATGCGTCAGTACAGTTTCCTGTCGATCCTGGTCGGCGCGGCACCGAATGCCGTGAAAGGCAGTGCGCCGGACGAGGCCCTGCGCGACGGTTTCGTCGATCACGCCGCGCAGGTCGCCACGCTGGCCGCCTTCGCCTTCAACCAGGGGCTGCGCGCCTACTATTTCGCGCTGGCGGTACTGGCATGGCTGGTGAGTGCGCCGGTGTTCATGCTGGCCACCAGCCTGGTGGTGTGGGTGCTGTACCGCCGCGAATTCCATTCGCCGGCGGTGCGCGCCCTGCGTGGCGTGGCGCATGCCAGGGGCGCGGCCGGCCCCTGACCGGCCGCCTGACGGCTACAGCCAGCGCAGGCGCCGGAACACCAGGAACTGCAGCAGCGACCAGCTCACGAGAAAAGCCACCACGCCGGCAAAGCCCCAGGCGCTTTCGCTGCCCGGAATGCCGCCTACGTTCATCCCCAGCAGACCGGTGACAAAGGTCAGCGGCACGAAGAATGCGGCCACGGCGGAGACGGCATACAACGTACGGTTGGCGCGCGCCACGATCCGCTGGTTCAGGCCGTCCTGCAAAATCTGCACGCCCTCGCGCACGGCTTCCAGATCCTCGATGTAGCGATACAGCGTGTTGGTCGCCTCGCGCCACTCCTCCTCGGCAGTGATGCCCAGCCAGGGCAGGTGCAGCGAGTCGATGGTGACGAACACGTCCTTCTGCGGGCCGAGGAAGCGCCGCAGCATCGCCCCGCGTCGCCGCACGACCATCAGCTTCGCGGTGTCGAGCCGTTCGCCGGCATCCATCGCCTCTTCCAGCTGGTCGATGGTGTCGCGCAGGGCATCGATCGCCGGCTCCATGCCGGACACCATCGCCGTCGCGATCGCCGCCAGCAGTTCGGCGGCATTCACCGGCGAGTATTCGCCGCCGAGCATCGACAGCACGTCGGTCACCGGCACCAGCGGCCGCGACGAGAAACTCAGCACCCGATGCTTCTCCACCCACAGGCGGATCGACATCAGGTCGTCTTCACCGGCGAAACCGGTGCGGTTGTTCACGCCGCGCAGGATCACCATCAGGCACGACTGCTGGCGCGGCCGGTAAGCGCGCGGGCGGGTTTCTTCCGAGAGCAGGGCCTCGACGTCGATTTCGTCGATGCCGCTGTGCGTATACAGCCAGGTGAGCACCGTCTCGCTGCGACGGTCGAGGTGCAGCCATACCAGCCCGTCACCGGGCGGCGTGATGAAGGCTTCTTCGGGCGACAGGCGACGATGGGTGCCGTCGGGTGCGATGAGGACGGCCGTGAATACCCCCATCGGGGCAGGACCAGCAGGCGTCGGATCGTTCATGACAACTCCGGCTCGGCCGCGGACCGGCCACCGGCGGAGTGTATGTCATTCCCCGCGCGGCGGCAGACAGGCCTGGCGACAGATCGCCGACGAAAAACCACGGCGCAACAGGAACTGCATCTGTCGTGCCCGTTCGGCGGCATCGACCGGCAGGACATCGCCGAATTTGCGACGGCGTGCCTCGCGCGCCTGTGCCAGCCAGTCCACGGGACCGGCCGTCCCCATGTCGTGTTCCACACCCTTGCTGCCGAGTGCCGCACGGATCCGCAACGGACCGTAGCCGCGACGCACGTGGCTGTGGATCACCGATTCGAGATAACGCGCATCGCTCAGCAGGCCCTCATGCTCGAGCTGGTCGAGCACAGGGCCTATCGCCGCGGTAGCGTCAGGAAAGCGCCGGCACAATTTCTGTTCGATTTCGTGCCGGCTGTACTCCCTGCGGGCCAGCCAGTCCATGGCAGCCCGACGGATGCCGGTAGCAGACGGCACCTGGGAGTTCTTGCGCGACGCCTGCTCCGGTGCCCCCGTTGCCGGTGACCCCAATGCCGGAGCAGGCATCGTTTTCTGCTCGTTGCACATGTCCATGAGCAACATGTCCGCAAGCGCCGGTCAGGCGTCCTGCTCTTCGTCTTCTTCATCCGCGCCGGTGACCGCCAGCGGTTCTTCCATCAGTTTGGTGCGGATTTCCTGTTCGATCTCGAAGGCCACTTCCGGGTGTTCCTTCAGGAAGTCGCAGGCGTTGGTCTTGCCCTGGCCGATCTTGTCGCCCTTGTAGGCATACCAGGCACCGGATTTCTCGATCAGGCCCAGTTTGGCGCCCAGATCGATGATCTCACCGCGCTTGTTGGAGCCTTCGCCATAGAGGATCTGGAACTCGGCCTGACGGAACGGCGGTGCGACCTTGTTCTTCACCACTTTCACGCGCGTCTCGGAACCGACGACTTCCTCGCCGACCTTCACCGAACCGATGCGGCGGATGTCCAGGCGCACCGAGGCGTAGAACTTCAGCGCGTTGCCGCCGGTGGTGGTTTCCGGGTTGCCGAACATCACGCCGATCTTCATGCGCAGCTGGTTGATGAAGACCACGAGGCAGTTGGCGTTCTTGATGTTGCCGGTGACCTTGCGCAGCGCCTGCGACATCAGGCGGGCCTGCAGGCCGACATGCGAATCGCCCATCTCGCCTTCGATTTCCGCCTTCGGCACCAGCGCGGCAACGGAGTCGACCACCACCACGTCGACCGCGTTCGAGCGCACCAGCATGTCGACGATTTCCAGGGCCTGCTCGCCGGTATCCGGCTGCGATACCAGAAGATCGTCGATGTTCACGCCCAGCTTGCGGGCGTATTCCGGATCCAGCGCGTGCTCGGCGTCCACGAAGGCGCAGACGCAGCCTTTCTTCTGGGCTTCGGCGATGACCTGCAGGGTGAGCGTGGTCTTGCCCGAGGATTCCGGTCCGTAGATCTCGACGATCCGGCCGCGCGGCAGGCCGCCGACGCCGAGGGC
Organism: Pseudomonadota bacterium; assembly: GCA_049323295.1. Classification (GTDB taxonomy): domain Bacteria; phylum Pseudomonadota; class Gammaproteobacteria; order Pseudomonadales; family JADFDG01; genus JADFDG01. The sequence continues at coordinate 370,853 of JBMOON010000017.1, read as the reverse complement.
GAGGTCCAGGCCGAGCGAACCGGTGGAAATCACCGGGATGGCCTGCTTCTCCTGATCCCCCATGCGCATGATGGAGCCCTTGCCGAACTGGCGTTCGATCTGGGCAAGGGCGGCACTCAGGGCTTTCTGCTTGTTGGCGTCCATTGAATCGGTCCTCTGCTACGTCTCTGGGTTCGGGTGAGGCGCGTGGGGCGGAGAGCGTGGTGCGGATACTGAACGGGTGGACAGTATCCTTACCGGGTCCGCCGATACTGTCAATAGGGACAGTGGTCTGCGTTCCGGACATTCTGCGGACCGCCCCGCGGCCCGTGCAGGGGAGATTGACCCGCTACTGCGACAGGCGCTGTCGCAGACCGTCCAGGGCAATGGCCACGCTGCGGGCGCGGACGGTCGCCCGGTCGCCGGTGAGCCGGTACAGCTGCGCTTCCGCGTAACCGCGCTTCTGGCCCCAGGCAATCCACACCGTGCCGACCGGTTTTTCCGGCGTCCCGCCGTCCGGCCCGGCGACACCGCTCACCGCCACCGACAGGTGCGCGCGCGAATTCTTCACGGCACCGATCGCCATTTCCTTCACCACCGCTTCGCTCACCGCGCCGTGCTCCGCCAGCGTTGCGGCGGCGACGCCGAGCAGTTCGCTCTTCGCTTCGTTCGAATAGGTGACAAAGCCGCGGTCGAACCACGCCGAACTGCCCGGCACCGAGGTGACCGCCTGCGCGATCCAGCCGCCGGTACAGCTTTCGGCCGCCACCAGCCGGATGCCGGTTTTCTGCAGCAGCAGGCCGACCTCGACGGCGAGACGGTCGATTTCCGGCAACAGGGCAGGAAGCGGGAGAGTCAGCAGGGCGGGGGGCGTGGTCACGGGCAGGATTTCCTGGCGGATGCGCAGCCCATTGTAGGAGCGCCCCTGCAGCCGACAACACTCGGGCTCGCCGGAAATTCCGGCTGGCGCACGCGCGACGACGCCCGCCTGGCACCGATGCCTGATCCAAACCCCGGGAAGAATGGCTGATTTTCAGCCCGGCAACACCGTAGCCGACAACGGATGTCGCAATCCATGCGCCCACTGGCCGTGCACAACCACCATGAGGAAAACACCATGAACAGTGATGAAAGCCTGGCCCTGCATCCCGCCCTGCCCCGCACCGTCAACGACATCCTGTACCTGCGACGGAAAGACGACAGCCTCCACCACGTCTACCTGATGACCCTGCGCGACCATGAATTTGCATTGCGGATCAGCAGTCATGCACCGCTGCTGATCGAACATGCGCCGGTCTTCGAAGGCCTGCTGCTGCTCGAAAGCCCGGACTGGCTGCCCCGCCGGTGGCAACAGAAACGGCAACCGGACAACGAGGAAATCCGCGAGATCTTCCACCGCTGCTGGAGCAGCGCATCACCGGCGGCGACCTACCGGAAGTCGGACTGGAAGCGCCTGCTGGCCATACTCGAGCGCGCGGGTTACGAGGTATAGCCAGGCGGAGGGCGGCCAGCCGGGGCCGGCCGGCTGGCCGCTGCCCCGGAAGGCGGCCGGCCGCAACCGGTTCGGGTAGCATTCCCCTTCCCTCGCCACCCCCGGCTCCCTCCGTGACCCAGTCCGAATCCGCCCTCGAATCCCAGCACACGCCGATGATGCAGCAGTACCTGCGCATCAAGGCAAAGCACCCGCACGAGCTGGTGTTCTACCGGATGGGCGATTTCTACGAGTTGTTCTATTCGGACGCGGAGAAGGCGGCACGCCTGCTCGACATCACGCTCACCGCGCGCGGCGCTTCCGCCGGCGCGCCGATTCCGATGGCCGGCATTCCCTATCACGCGGCGGAAGGCTATCTCGCGCGGCTGGTGAAATGCGGCGAGAGCGTGGTGATCTGCGAGCAGGTCGGCGATCCCGGCACCACCAAGGGCCCGATGGAGCGCAAGGTGGCGCGCATCGTCACCCCGGGCACGGTGACCGACGAAGCGCTGCTCGACGACCGCCGCGACAATCTCCTGCTGGCGATCACCCACCGCGTGGCGAACGGCACATCGCATTTCGGCATTGCCTACGTGGATCTCGCCGGCGGCCGCTTCCCGGTACTGGAAATCGACGGCGTCGACGCGCTGCGCGGCGTGCTCGGGCGGCTGGATCCGGCGGAAGTGCTGGTCGGCGAGGACTTTCCCGCCACCGGGCTGCTGGAAAACCGTGCCGGCGTGCGCAAGCGCCCGCCCTGGGAATTCGACATCGAATCGGCACAGCGCAATCTGGTCGCCCAGTTCGGCGTGAAGGACCTGTCCGGTTTCGGCTGTACGGAACTGCCGCTGGCGATCGGCGCCGCCGGCTGTCTGCTGCAGTACCTGAAGGACACCCAGCGTTCCTCGCTGCCGCACCTCACCGGCCTGTCCGTCGAGCGCGAGGAAGACACCATCCTGCTGGATGCCGCCACGCGGCGTAACCTCGAGCTCACCGAAAACCTGAACGGCAGCCACGAACACTCGCTGGCCTGGGTGCTGGACCGCTGCGGCACCGCCATGGGCTCGCGGCTGCTGCGGCGGTGGCTGCACCGGCCGGTCCGGCGCCGCGACACGGTGAATGCGCGCCTGGATGCCGTCGAGGAGCTGACGCACGATTTCCGCTTCGAGGCGCTCGGCGAGCTGCTCACCCGCATCGGCGACATCGAGCGCATCCTGACCCGCGTCGCGCTGCGTTCGGCACGTCCGCGCGATCTCACCCGCCTGCGCGATGCGCTGGGCCTGCTGCCGGAGCTGCAGACACTGGGTGCCGACTGGCACAGCACCCGCCTGCAGGAGCTGCGCGGCGGCCTGGTGCCGCAGCCGGCGCTGCACGACCTGCTCGCGCGGGCGCTGATCGAAAATCCGCCGATGCTGATCCGCGACGGCGGCGTGATCGCCGCCGGCTTCGATGCCGAGCTCGACGAACTGCGCATGCTCAGCGAGCACGCCGGGCAATACCTGGTCGATCTGGAGGCGCGCGAGAAGGCGCGCACCGGCTTCAAGACGCTGAAGGTCGGCTACAACCGCGTGCACGGCTACTACATCGAACTGTCGCGCGGCGAAGCCGACAATGCGCCTCTCGATTACCAGCGCCGGCAGACGCTGAAGGGCTACGAGCGTTTCATCACGCCGGAACTGAAGGCCTTCGAGGACAAGGCCCTGTCGGCGAAAAGCCGCTCGCTGGCGCGCGAGAAAGAACTCTACGACGCGCTGCTGGATTCGGTGAACGCGGAACTGGCCGTGCTGCAGAAAGCCGCCGCCGCGCTCGCCGAGCTGGACGTGCTGGCCAACTTCGCCGCGCGCGCGTACCAGCTCGACTACCGGCGACCGCTACTGGGCGAGGTGCCCGGCATCGAGATCACCGGCGGCCGGCATCCGGTGGTCGAGCAGGTACTGAAGGAAGCCTTCGTGCCGAACGACGTGCTGTTCACCACCGAACGACGGCTGGCGGTGATCACCGGCCCGAACATGGGCGGCAAGTCCACCTACATGCGGCAGACGGCACTGATCGCGCTGCTGGCATACGTCGGCTCCTTCGTGCCAGCCGAACGCGCGACGATCGGGCCGCTGGACCGCATCTTCACCCGCATCGGCTCCAGCGACGATCTGGCCGGCGGCCGCTCGACCTTCATGGTCGAAATGACGGAAACCGCAAACATCCTGCACAACGCCACGGCCGGTTCGCTGGTGCTGATGGACGAGATCGGCCGCGGCACCAGCACCTTCGACGGTCTTTCGCTGGCCTGGGCCTGCGCCCGTTTCCTGGCGCAGAAATCGCGCGCCTTCACGCTGTTCGCCACCCACTATTTCGAGATCACCGTGCTGGCCGAAGAAATGCCCGGCGTGGTGAACGTGCATCTGGCGGCCAGCGAGCACGGCGACGGCATCGTCTTCCTGCACACGGTCCGCGAAGGACCGGCCAGCAAGAGCTACGGCATCGCGGTGGCCCGCCTGGCCGGCGTGCCGCGCGATGTCATCCGCGAAGCACAACGCAAGCTGGACGACCTGGAGAGCGGCGTGCACCACCCGGCGACCGGCGCGACGCCGGCCGCGAAAGCCGCGCCGGCCAGTCCGCAGCCGGACCTGTTCGCCGCCGCCAGCCCGACACTGGAGCGCCTGCGCGGGCTGGATCCGGATGCACTCAGCCCGCGCCAGGCGCAGGACCTGCTGTACGAGCTGATCGCGCAGGCACGCCGGGAATAGGCGGCGGATAGCGGCCCGGCAGATATGCCACTTCGGGAAAGGCCGGTTGGCACCCCCGGGGGGAGCCGCTAGACTGGCCGCCGATTTTTCCGCTCCCCTGCCGGCCCGGGGCCGGCATTCCAAGAGGTTTGGCCATGACGTTCGTGGTAGGCGAAAACTGCATCAACTGCAAACACACCGATTGCGTCGAGGTGTGCCCGGTCGACTGCTTCTACGAAGGCCCGAACTTTCTCGTCATTCACCCGGACGAGTGCATCGATTGCGCCCTGTGCGAGCCCGAGTGCCCGGTGAACGCGATTTTCTCGGAAGATGAACTGCCGGAAGGCGAGAAGGAGTTCCTCAAGCTCAACAAGGAACTCGCGGAAAAGTGGTCGGCAGCCGGCCACAACATCACCGAGATGAAGGACGCCCCGGCCGATGCCAAGGAATGGGACGGCAAGCCGGGCAAGCGGGCCCTGCTCAAGGACTGGTGATCCTCCCGCCCCGGAACCACGGTTCCGCGGACACAAAAAAGCCGGCTCGCGCCGGCTTTTTTGTTGCTGTCCATCGCAGGTGACGCACTCCCTGCGTCGATCCTGGCTTGTCCTGTCCCTGCCCGGTTTCCCTGTACGTCCCCGCAGGGGCGTACCACCGGATCCTCAAAAAAATGCGGGGACGGTTGCCCGTCCCCGCTCGCAATCGAGTACTCCCTACCCTATTGCGATCCCTCATCCCTGATCCGGAAGTCCGTTCCGGTAGTCCCTGTGCCTGATCGTCCCTGCGCACGGAAACCACCTTAGCAAAGCGACCTTCTCTCCCCTGCGGTCATTACTTACGGAGCCTGACGGCAGCAAGTGACAGCCGCATGGGATGGCCATATATCTCTTCTTAATCAATGGATTACGGGCGGCCCACTGTCACCCGCCGGGCGACGGCCCACATCTGAAGCGCAAAGCTCCTACATGCGTGTGCGAGATATCTCACAAAGTGGCCAGGCGATTTCCTACACAAGAACTTGTGTGCCCCGGCCGCCGCTCAACGACGCGGCAACACCTGCAAGGGGTCGATCGGGTCGCCGTTGCGGCGGACCTCGAAATGCAGCTGCGTGCGGTCGGTACCGGACGATCCCATCTCGGCAATCGCGTCGCCCGCCTTCACCAGATCGCCTTCCTTCACCAGCAGCCGGCTGTTGTGTGCGTAGGCGCTGAGATAGACGTCGTCGTGCTTGATGATCACCAGTTGGCCGTAACCGACCAGACTGCTGCCGGTGTACACCACGCGACCGCCGCGCGCGGCATGCACGGGATCGCCGGCATTGCCGGCCAGTGCGATGCCTTTCGGTCCGACGCTTGCGGCATTGAAACTGCTCACCACCTTGCCGCCCACCGGCCACTGCCAGCCGCGCAGCGTCGGCGTTGCCGGCTCCGGCGCGGCAACCGGTGCCGTGGCAGTCGTCACCGGCGGCATGGCCGGTTTTGCGGCAGCGACATCCCCGGCGGTCAGGCGGACTTTCTGTCCGGGATAGATGGTGTACGGCTCGTCGATGCCGTTGGCGGCCGCCATCTGGCGAAAATCGAGACCGTAGCGGAAGGCAATCGAATACAGCGTGTCGCCGCGCTCGACCGTATGGAATTCCGGGCGCTTGCCCTCCATCACCGGCTTGCCGGTCACCACCGGCGACTCCTCGACCAGCGGCGGCTTGTGGGCACAGGCCGCCAGGAAAACCGCCAGCAGGACAACCAGGATACGGCTCACGAAATCGACCCCCGCAAAAACGGAACGAAACGCACCTTTTCCAGCACCTGCTGCTGGAAGCCGCTCTCGGTGCGCAACACCAGAACCAGATCCTGCACATCGTCGCGCGCCGCGACCGGAATGACGAGCCGGCCGCCGACCGCCAGTTGATCCAGCAGCTCCTGCGGAATGATGCCCGGAGCGGCGGCACAGAGGATGGCGTCGAACGGCGCCTTCTCCGGCCAGCCGAAACCGCCATCGCTGTGCTTGAACTGTACGTTGCCGAGCTTCAGCACGCGCAGCCGCTGCTTCGCCTGGTCCTGCAGCGGCTTGATCCGCTCGACGCTGAACAGCTCTTCGCAGAGCGGCGCCAGTACCGCCGTCTGGTAACCGGAACCGGTGCCTATCTCGAGCACTTTCTTCGGCTTGCCGCCGGCCAGCACCGCCTGCGTCATCAGCGCGACGATGTAGGGCTGCGAAATGGTCTGGTTATGGCCGATCGGCAGCGCAGTGTCCTCGTAGGCGCGATGCGCCAGCGCCTCGTCGACGAACAGGTGACGCGGTGTCGAGCGCATCACTTCCAGCACACGACGATCGGCAATGCCCTGCTCTTCCAGACGCCGGATCAGACGATCCCGCGTCCGCTGCGAAGTCATGCCGATGCCGCTGATGTCGGGAGTCATGGCGTCAGCCCAGCCAGTCGCCCAGGACGCCGAGCGCGTCGTGGCGGGTCATGTCGCCGTGCAGCGGCGTGATGGAAACGAAATGGTTGTCGATGGCATGGAAATCGGTGCCCGGGCCGGCATCCTCGCCTTCGCCGGCAATGCCGATCCAGTACACGCGGTGACCGCGCGGATCGGTGGCCGGCATCACGTCGCTCGCCCGCTGCCGGTGCCCGAGGCGGGTGATGCGGTAGCCGCGCAGCGCTTCGTGCGGAATGTCCGGAATGTTGACATTCAGGATGGTGCGCGGCGGCAGCGTCAGCGTCTCGACGCGGCGCAGCAGGTCGGCAACCACGATGCGGGCGGTGGCGAAATGCTGCGGCTGGTGCGCGGTGATCGAAAAGGCAATGCAGGTCCGGCCGATGAAGCGGCCTTCGATGGCAGCGGCGATGGTGCCGGAGTACAGCGCGTCGTCGCCCAGATTGGCGCCGGCGTTGATGCCGGTGACCACGCGGTGCGGATCTTCGTCGAGCAGGCCGTTCAGCGCCAGATGGACGCAATCCGCCGGCGTGCCGTTCACCGCATGATAGCCCTGCTGCGTCGGCGTGACGCGCAGCGGCTTGTCGAGGGAAAGTGCATTGCTGTACCCGGAGCGATTGCTGTCCGGAGCGACGACGATCACTTCGCCGAGTTCCTGCGCGCACTCGACGAGCACCTGCAGACCGGGCGCGTAGACACCGTCGTCGTTGCTCACCAGATATACGGGTCGGTCGCTCATTGCCTGCACGCGGTCAGTCGGGATCGGCTTCATCCGTCGCGCTGATGACCGCGGCGGCATTTTCCACTTCGAACAGTTCCCGCAACACCGCGGTGGCATAACTGCCGCGCCACAGGCCAAAGGTCAGGCGCAGCACGCCGGGTTGCAGCCAGGCATGCTGCAGGTCGAGTACGCGACTGCGCAGGGGGCGCCGCCCGGACTCGACCCGCCAGCGCGCCAGCGCTGCGGGCACGCCATCATAGCTGCCTGCGATACGCGCCTCCAGTTCGGCAACCTGACCCGACGGCGGCGTGCCGCCGGTGCCGGCCAGCAGACCGCCGGGATGCACGTCCAGCGCGGCACAGCGCGCATCCAGCGCCGGATCGTCGTCCGCAACGAACCAGCGGCCACCCGTGCCGTCGAGCATCGCCGGCTCGCCCGGCAGCACGTGGTTCCAGGTGCCGTCGCGAACCCGTGCATCGAGCACGGCATTGAAAATCGCACTGCGCAGCACGGAAATGACGAGGCCGCGCTTCTCCGGGCGCGACGGCAGGCGGCCGGTCTGCAGGGCATCGCGGACCGCTGCCGGCCAGCCGTCCGCTCCGGTCGCCCGCCCGAAGCGCTGCTCGCCGAAGTAATCGGGAACGCCGGCCCGGGCGATCAGTGCCAGGCGCGCATCGACCGCCGCCGGCTCCGCCGCGACATCGCGCAGCAGCAGGGCGAAATGGTTGATGCGGTGCGTGCCGGTGCGCAGCTTGCGGCCGTGCCGGTGACTGGCCAGCACGCGGATGCCTTCCTCGCGGAATGCCGTCCAGTCCGGGTCGGGACGCGCCGTCAATTGCAGCGAGAACCACTGCCGGGTGACTGCATGCCGGTCCTTGCGGCCGGAAAAACTGACCAGCCGCGGATGGATGCCGGCGAACTGCGACAGCCGCTGGCCGACCCAGGCAGTGTTGTGCCCGCGCTTTTCCACCTGCACCAGCAGGTGCTCGCCGCTGCCGTCGGGAACGAACGGCAGTTCCTCGTCGACGAAGAAATCTTCCGGCTGCACGCGGATGCGCGCACGGCCGAGGGACATGCCGTGGGCGCGGGCCGGTTCGCGATCCGGATCACTCATCGGGCAGCGCTGCGGACAATCAACGCCACGGCAAACGCGGCGATGCCTTCCTCGCGGCCGATGAAACCGATCTTCTCGTTGGTAGTGGCCTTCACGCTCACCGCATCCAGCGACAGGTCCAGGTCGGCCGCCAGGTGCGCACGCATCGCCGGCACGTGCGAGGCAATGCGCGGCGCCTCCGCCACCAGCGTCAGGTCGACGTTGCCGGCACGCCAGCCGCGCTCGTCGAGCATCGCGGCGACGGCCCGCAGCAGGGTGCGGCTGTCGGCGCCCTTCCATTTTTCGTCGGTATCCGGAAAGTGCCGGCCGATGTCGCCCAGCGCCAGCGCACCGAGCAGCGCGTCGCACAGCGCATGGATCGGGATGTCGCCGTCGGAATGGGCGACGATGCCGCGCGCATGCGGAATGCGGACGCCGCACAGCGTGACGTGGGCATCGGCCGCCGGCTCCGCAAAGCGGTGCACGTCGTAGCCCTGGCCGATGCGGATGTTCAGGTGATCCTTCATGTCATGTCTTCCCGCCGCGCGTCGAGGGCGGCTTCCTGCTGACGGCCGAGCCAGAAAGCGGCCAGCGCCAGGTCTTCCGGACGGGTGATCTTCAGGTTGTCGCGCGCGCACTCGACCAGCTGCGGCAGATGACCGCGCCGTTCGACAGCCTGTGCCTCGTCGGTGACCGTCACGCCGTCGCGCCGCGCCGCCTGCAGCGCCTCGCGCAGCAGACCGTAGCGGATCATCTGCGGCGTGGCCGCCAGCCAGATGCGGCTGCGGTCCGGCGTGGCAGCGATGCGGCCATCGGCGCCGGCCTGCTTCACCGTGTCGGTGGCCGGCTGCGCGAGGATGGCGCCGACCGGATCGGCCAGCGCGGCATCGACCAGGCGGGCGATGTCGGAAAGCCGCACGCAGGGGCGCGCCACGTCGTGCACCAGCACGAAATCGTCGGCGCGCGCTTCGCCGGCAAGCACGTCCAGCGCATTGAGTACCGAATCGCAGCGCTCGGCACCGCCGTGACAGGTACGCAGGCGCGGATCATTCGCCAGCGGCAGGCGCGCGAAATATTCGTCGTCCGGCGCCACCGCCACCACCACCCGTGCCAGCCGGGCGAATGCCAGCAGGCGGGTCAGCGTGTGCTCGGCCACCGTGCGGCCGGCGAGCGACAGGTACTGCTTGGGCAACGCGGCGCCCATGCGGCTGCCGCGGCCGGCTGCCGGGACTACGCCCCACAGACGGACACCGCGCGGATTCGTCGCTTCGGTACTCACGGCGCAGACTCCCGCACGTCGGCATCCCGCCTTTCGGCTTCTTCCTTTTCTTCGGCTTCGCGATCCGGATCCTTGACCAGGAAGAACGTTTCGCCCTGCCGGATCATGCCCAGATCCTCGCGCGCCAGCCCCTCGACCGCATCCGGATCCGCCTTCAGGCTGCGCACCTGTGCTTCAAGGATCTCGTTGCGCGCCTTGAGCTTCGCCAGCTCTTCCTGCTGCACGCGGATTTCCTTGCGCAGGTTGTGGATGTGCATCAACGATCCTTCGCCGAACCACAACGTGGCCTGCAGCACCAGCGTGATCGCCAGTGCAGCCACCGTCAGGATGCGGATCAGCCGGGCATTGTCCATGTCGTAGAGGTTCGCCAACGAGAAAGGGGGCTCGCGGCCCCCTGTTCGTCTTACTTGATGAGTCCCTTGAATTCGTCGCGGCCGTGGTAACGCGCACGACCGAATTTTTCCTCGATACGGATCAGCCGGTTGTACTTCTCGACGCGATCCGAGCGGCACAGCGAGCCGGTCTTGATCTGGCCGGCGGCGGTGGCCACCGCCAGATCGGCGATGGTGCTGTCGGCCGTTTCGCCGGAACGGTGCGAGATCACGGTGCGGTAACCGGCCTTCTTCGCCATGTAGATGGCGTCCAGCGTTTCGGTCAGCGTGCCGATCTGGTTGAACTTGATGAGGATGGCATTGGCCACGCCCTGGTCGATGCCTTTCTTGAGGATCGACGGATTGGTGACGAACAGGTCGTCGCCCACCAGCTGACAGCGCTTGCCGAGCTTGTCGGTGAGGAGTTTCCAGCCGGCCCAGTCGGACTCGTGCAGACCGTCCTCGATGGAAATGATCGGGTACTTGTCGCACAGCTTCGCCAGGTAATCGACAAACTCGGCGGCGGTCAGCACCTTGCCTTCACCGTGCAGGTTGTACTTGCCGTTCTCGTAGAACTCGCTCGCCGCGCAGTCCAGCGCCAGCGTGACGTCCTTGCCTGCCTTGTAGCCGGCCTTGTCGATGGCCTGCATGATCGCTTCCAGCGCGGCCTCGTTGGAGGCGAGGTTCGGTGCGAAGCCGCCCTCGTCGCCCACCGCGGTGTTCAGGCCCTGCGCCTTCAGCACGGCCTTCAGCGCGTGGAAGATTTCCGCGCCGCAGCGCACCGCTTCCGCCAGCGTCGGCGCGCCGACCGGCTGCACCATGAACTCCTGGATGTCGACGTTGTTGTCGGCGTGCGCACCGCCGTTGATGATGTTCATCATCGGCACCGGCATCGAGTACGGGCCGTCTTCGCCGTTGAGCAGCGAGATGTGCTCGTAGAGCGGCTTGCCGGAGGCCTGTGCCGCGGCACGGGCGGCAGCCAGCGACACCGCCAGCATGGCATTGGCGCCGAGACGTCCCTTGTTGTCGGTACCGTCGAGCGCAATCATCGCCTTGTCGATGCCGGCCTGGTCCATCGGATCGCGGCCGAGCAGCAGTTCGCGGATCTCGGTGTTGGCGTTGATCACCGCCTTCTGCACGCCCTTGCCCAGGTAACGCTTCTTGTCGCCGTCGCGCAGCTCCAGCGCTTCGCGGGAACCGGTGGAAGCGCCCGACGGCGCACAGGCCGTGCCTTCGATGCCGTTGTCGAGCAGCACGTCGGCTTCCACGGTCGGATTGCCGCGCGAGTCGAGCACTTCGCGGGCGCGGATGTCAGCGATCTTGGCCATGAATGTGATCCGTAGATGAAAAGTTGGAACGAAGGGTGGCGTGACGCTCAGGCGGTCTGGAGCGGCGGGAAGCCCTTCACCAGTTCGTCGAGCGCCTTCAGGCGGGCGAGGAACGGCTCGAGTTTTTCCAGACGCAGCGCGCAGGGGCCGTCGCATTTCGCGTTGTCCGGATCCGGATGCGCTTCCAGGAACAGCCCGGCCAGCGACTGCGACATGCCGGCCAGCGCCAGGTCGGTCACCTGCGCGCGGCGGCCGCCGGCCGAATCGGCGCGGCCGCCCGGCATCTGCAGTGCGTGCGTCACGTCGAAGAACACCGGATAGCCGAACTGCTTCATGATCCCGAAGCCGAGCATGTCGACCACGAGGTTGTTGTAGCCGAAGGAGGAACCGCGCTCGCAGAGCACGAGGCGGTCGTTGCCGGCCTCCTCGCACTTTTTCAGGATGTGCTTCATTTCCTGCGGTGCGAGGAACTGCGCCTTCTTGATGTTGATGACGGCCTTCGTCTTCGCCATCGCCACCACCAGATCGGTCTGCCGCGACAGGAACGCCGGCAGCTGGATGATGTCGCAGACTTCCGCTACCGGCGCCGCCTGGTGCGGCTCGTGCACGTCGGTGATCACCGGCACGCCGAAGGTCTTCTTGATCTCCTGGAAGATCTTCATGCCTTCGTCGAGGCCCGGGCCGCGGAACGAGGTGATCGAGGAACGGTTGGCCTTGTCGAACGAGGCCTTGAACACGTAGGGAATGCCCAGCTTCTGCGTGACCTTCACGTAGTGCTCGCAGACCTGCATCGCCATGTCGCGCGATTCGAGCACGTTCATGCCGCCGAACAACACGAACGGCAGGTTGTTCGCCATGCGGATGTTGCCGACGGAAACCGTCTTCTGTGCCACGGCGTTCGACTGGCTCATGCCAAGGCTCCGGTCTTTTTCTGCTGAGCGCCCTGGAAGTCGCGGGCGGCGCGGATGAAGCCGCTGAACAACGGATGACCGTCGCGCGGCGTGGAAGTGAATTCCGGGTGGAACTGGCAGCCGACGAACCAGGGATGACCCTTGACCTCGACCATTTCAACCAGCGCGCCGTCTTCCGAACGGCCGGCGATGGCCAGGCCCGCGGTCTCCAGCTGCGCGATGAAATTGTTGTTCACTTCATAGCGGTGGCGATGGCGCTCGACGATCACGTCCTTGCCGTACAGCGAACGCGAGATCGAGCCGGTCGTCAGCCGGCAGCTCTGGCCGCCCAGGCGCATGGTGCCGCCGAGATCGGATTTCTCGTTGCGCTTCTCGACGTGGCCGTCGGCGGTACGCCATTCGGTGATCAGGCCGACCACCGGATACGGCGTTTCACGGTTCAGCTCCGTGCTGTGCGCGCCGGCAAGCTTCGCCACGTTGCGCGCGAACTCGACCACCGCCAGCTGCATGCCGAGACAGATGCCGAGGTACGGAATGCCGTTCTCGCGGGCGTGACGGATCGCGCGGATCTTGCCTTCGGTGCCGCGGTCGCCGAAGCCGCCGGGCACGAGGATCGCATCGAGTCCCTTCAGCGGCGACAGGTCGTCGCCCTCGAGGTCCTCGGCGTCGATGTAGCGGATGACGACCTTGAGCCGCTCGTGGATGCCGGCGTGGGTCAGCGCTTCGTTCAGCGACTTGTAGGCGTCGGCCAGCTCGACGTACTTGCCGACCATGCCGATGGTGATCGCGTTCTTCGGATTCAGGTGCGCGTCGACCACCGCATCCCACTCGCGCAGGTCCGGCTCGGGCACCTTGAGGCCGAATTTCTCGACGACGATGCCGTCCAGGCCCTGCTCGTGCAGCACGCGCGGGATCATGTAGATGGTCTTGCAGTCCGGTGCGGAAATGACGGCCCGCGCCTCGACGTTGGTGAACAGCGCGATCTTGCGCAGCGAATCGGCCGGGATTTCGTGGTCCGAACGGCAGATCAGGCAGTCCGGCTGCAGGCCCAGCGAGCGCAGTTCCTTCACCGAGTGCTGCGTCGGCTTGGTTTTCGTCTCGCCGGCAGTGGCGATGTACGGCACCAGCGTCAGGTGGATCAGCATGGCGCGGTTGCTGCCGAGCTCGACCTTCAGCTGACGCACCGCTTCCAGGAACGGCAGCGACTCGATGTCGCCGACCGTGCCGCCGATCTCGACGATGGCGATGTCGGCGTCGCCGGCACCCTCGATGATCTTCTGCTTGATGCGGTCGGTGATGTGCGGGATCACCTGCACGGTGCCGCCGAGGTAGTCGCCGCGGCGCTCGCGCTCGATCACGTCCAGGTAGACGCGGCCGGAGGTGAAGCTGTTCTTGCGCCCCAGACGGGTGCGGATGAAACGCTCGTAGTGACCGAGGTCGAGATCGGTTTCGGTGCCGTCCTCGGTGACGAAGACCTCGCCGTGCTGGTAGGGACTCATGGTCCCCGGATCCACGTTGATGTAGGGATCCATCTTGATCATGGTGAGCTTGAGGCCGCGGGCCTCGAGGAGGCTCGCCAGCGAGGCCGCCGACAGGCCCTTGCCCAACGAGGAGACCACCCCGCCCGTCACAAAAATAAAACGTGCCATCGAGTCACCACCGACTGCAGCAGAGGGGGAGAAAAAGGAATTTGGAACGAGACGGGAGCGCAGGATACCAGATGGTCCCCGGCCGGCCAAACGCCGCCGCCGCGTGCGCTACGGCTGAGGTTTTTTCCAGCGGAGATGCAGGGTCGGCGGCCGCTCCGGACCCGGCGCCGCCGCCGCCGCCGCGAAGCGGTCGCCGGCGGCCGCCGGTTCCCCGTCGGCATGCAGCAGCGGCAGCCGCGCCCGCAGCCAGGGCGGCACGCCACCGTCCTGCAGCACTTTCTTCAGCGGCCGGCTGCCGGCGCCGCCGGCCGGCCGGAACGTCTCGCCGCCGGTGCGGAAACGCACCGTGAGCACGGCCTGCGGCGCCAGGGCCAGCGGCAGGCTGCCCGGCGTGCCGGGCGGTACCGCCTGCAGCGCCCCACGCCCCGGCCCCAGCTCCAGCGTCCCCTGTCCGTCCCAGGCCAGCACGGCAGCCCCGTCGGCCACCGGCAGTTCCGGGAAGGCCACCAGGCGGCCGCGATAGCGGTGCACCTCCCAGCCAGCGGCCCGCAGCTCGCCTTCGGCATCGTCGCGCGCGGCTGCCAGCCCCAGCAGTTGTTCCAGCCAGGCCTCGCTGAACGCCGGCACGCCCAGGCGGGCCAGCCAGCGCCGCAACAGCGCCTGCTGCCGGGCCGGGGCCAGCGGACCGGCGAGCGCGAGCAGTGCCGCCGCGTCCAGGGTCTCGCGGCCGCCGCAGCCCCAGTCGTCGCCGGCCGGCTGCAGCAGCGGCGCCAGATCGGCGTCGAGGTAGGCGTTGAGCAGGTCGTCGCCGGCCGCCAGATGGCGGGCGGCCCGCGCCAGGGTGTCGGCCAGTGCGGGCCAGCGCGCGGCCAGCCGCGGCAGCACCTCGTGACGCAGGAAATTCCGGTCGTGTGCCGTATCGGCGTTCGATTCGTCCTCGCACCAGCGCAGACCGCGCCGCTGCGCTTCGGCGACGAGCTCGGCCCGGCGCAATGCCAGCAGCGGCCGCCAGAGCCAGACATCGTCGGGTGCCGGCAGGCGCCGCGCCTCGCGCATCGCGCCCAGCCCGGACAGGCCGCTGCCGCGCAACAGGCGCAGCAGCAGCGTTTCCGCCTGATCGTCGGCATGCTGCGCCAGCAGCAGCGCGTCGCCCGGCTGCAGCAGCGAGGCGAAGGCGGCATGACGCGCCGCACGCGCCGCGGCTTCGAGACTGGGTTGCGTACGGTCCACCTGCACCCGCAGCACGGTGCAGGGCACCTGCACGGCGGCGCAATGCTCCGCCACCCGGGCCGCCCACGCATCGGCGTGCGGGCTCAGTCCGTGGTGGACATGCACCGCCAGCAGCGGCAGCGCCGTCTGTTCACGCAGCCATTCGAGCAGCAGCAGCGAATCGACGCCGCCGCTGACGCCGACCACCAGTCGGCGCCGCGGACCGCAGGCGGCGGTAAGGGCGGCCAGCCGCGCCGTCAGCGCCGCCGCAGGCGTACCGGCGGCGGCAGGCGCAGGCCGATGCAGGAGTTCTGGCACAATGTCGCGCTCGATCAACGGGTCCGGCAGGAACGGCAAAACCAGCCATGAACGATAGCACGCAGCCCACCGCTCCCGGCCCCGTCGCGCCGGTCTCCGGCCCGTTGCGCCTGCTGGTCGGGCTCGCCGCCTTCGTCATCGTGGTGCAGGGCATTTCCGCGGCGCGTTCGATGATCGAACCGCTGTTGCTCGCGCTGCTGCTGGCGATCGGTCTCGCGCCGGCGATCGCCCTGCTCGCGCGCCGGCGGGTGCCGGTGCCGCTGGCCATCCTGCTGGTGATGCTGGCACTGGTCGGGCTCGGCGCCGGCATCGGCGCGCTGTTCGTGCAGAGCGCCAACGATTTCGCGCTCAACCTGCCGCAATACGAGGCGAAACTGCGCGCCGGCAGCGCGGCGGCGATCGCCTGGCTGAACGGCCTGCATCCCGTGCTCAACACCGCCACCCTGCTCGACAGCGTCGATCCCGGCCTGGCGATGGATTACGCCGGCACCCTGCTCGGCGGCTTCGGCAACCTGCTCACCAGCGGCCTGCTGATCCTGGTCATCGTGGTGTTCCTGCTGCTGGAAGCCGCCAGCTTCCGCAACAAGGTGCAACTGGCCAGCGACGGCGGCCGGCGCGTGCTGGCGCGCTTCGATCGCATCGCCGCCAGCGTCAACCGCTACATCGTGCTGAAAACACTGTTCAGTTTCGTCAACGGCGCGGCGGTCGCGGTTTTCCTGCGGGCGATCGGCGTCGACTACGCGCTGCTGTGGGGCGTGCTCGCTTTCCTGCTGAATTTCGTGCCGGGCGTCGGCCAGCCGCTGTCGATGGTGCCGCCGATGCTCATGGCCTGGCTGCAGGGCGGCACCGAACTGATGCTGTTCGCCGGCGCCGGCTGTCTCGTCATCGGCACCCTGGTCGGCAACTGGCTGGAACCGAAATACATGGGCGAGGGCCTCGGTCTCTCGACCTTCGTCGTCATCCTCTCGCTGGTGCTCTGGGGCTGGGTGCTCGGCCCGGTCGGCATGCTGCTGTCGGTGCCGCTGACGATGATCGCCAAGATCGTGCTCGAAGCGGATCCCTCGACGCACGCGATCGCGGTGATGCTCGGCACCGGTCGCGAAGCGCACGCGGCAGCCGCCGCCGCTGCGCCACCGGAAAAGATTCCCGCCGCCGAGGCGGCGCCCGCCGTTCCACCCTCCCCTGCAACCCCTGACGGAAACAGCACCATGTTCAAGGTCAACGAGTATTTCGACGGCAAGGTCAAGTCGATCGGCTTCCAGAGCGCGCGCGGCGCCGCCACCACCGGCGCGATGGCGGCCGGCGAATACGAATTCAACACCGGCAAACCGGAAGTCATGGTGATCACCAGCGGCAGCGCCGACGTGCAGCTGAAAGGCGAAACCGCGTGGACGCGCTACGGCGCCGGCGGCACGTTCGACGTGCCGGGCAATTCCAGCTTCCGCATCCGTCTGACCGGCGATACCACCTACCTCTGCTATTTCGTCGGCTGACACGCCGCGACGACGGCCGGGACGGCACCGGATGGGCACGACGGCCAGGAACGGCGGCCACGCCGCGGCACTGCTCGACACCCGCGTCGGCGTCGAAACGCCGGAAGGCGTTTCGATCGCCCTGAGTCCGGCCGGGCCGGTGCCGCGCGCGCTGGCCTGGGTGCTCGACCTGCTGCTGCGGCTGGGCGTGTACATGATCGGCGCCATGTTCCTGCCGCTGCTCGGCAAGTCGGGCACCGGCCTGATCCTGCTGCTGGTGTTCCTGCTCGAATGGTTCTATCCGGTGCTGTTCGAAGTGCTGAACCGCGGCGTGACGCCGGGCAAGGCGGCCCTGGGCCTGGCGGTGGTGGAAGAAGACGGTCGCCCGGTCGGCTGGACGGCGTCGACGGTGCGCAACTTCCTGCGCATCGCCGACATGCTGCCGTTCGGTTACTGCTTCGGCCTGCTCAGCATGCTGCTCACCGAACGTTTCCAGCGGCTGGGCGATCTCGCCGCCGGCACGCTGGTGGTGCATCGCGGGCGTCCGGAACGGCAGCGACGGACGACGCCGATCGTCGCACTGCCGCAGGCACCGGCCGTCGTCCTCGATGCCGGGGAACAGCACGCGCTGGTGGCACTGGCCGCGCGCCACGGCCGGCTCTCGGAAGAACGTCTCGACGAACTGGCCGCCCTCGCGCCGGTGCTCACCGGCCAGGATCCGGCACGGCGCCGCACGCGGCTGCTCGGCATCGCGCGCTATCTGGCAGGTGAGCGATGAGTCCCGCCGAATTCGTTGCCCGGCACGAAGCCGAATGGTCGCACCTCGAACGCCTGCTGCACCTGCGGGCGCCGGCCGGCGAAAAAACCGCCGACGGCAAACCCGTCCGTCACGACACCCGGCTGCCCGCCGATTTTCCGGCACTGTACCGGCGCGCCTGCCGGCATCTCGCGCTGGCCACCGAGCGCCGCTATCCGCAGGACATCGTCGACCGCCTGAACGCGCTGGCACTGGCCGGCCAGCAGGCGCTGTACCGGCCGGAAACGCGCCTGTGGTCGACGATCGCCGCCTTCCTCGCCGGCGGCTTCGCCGCGCACGTCCGGCGGCGCGCGCGCGTCTTCTGGCTCGCCTTCGCGATCTTCTACCTGCCGCTGATCGGCTGCACGCTGGCCAGTTGGCAATCGCCGCAACTGGTCTACAGTCTGCTCGCACCGGAAAACGTCGCCGACTTCGAAGCCATGTACGACGCCGACCGCCGGGTGATCGGCTACCTGCGCGACGACGACGAAAACCTGATGATGTTCGGCTACTATATCCGCAACAACATCGGCATCGGTTTCCAGACGTTCGCCGGCGGCATTTTCGCCGGCATCGGCAGCCTGTTCATCCTGTTCTACAACGGCACCTCGATCGGGATGGTGGCCGGCTATCTCACCGCGCGCGGCCACGGCGAAACGTTCTGGCAGTTCGTCTGCGGGCATTCGGCATTCGAACTGAACGCGATCGTGCTGTGCGGGATGGCAGGACTGATGCTCGGCCACGCCCTGATCGCGCCCGGCCGGTACCGGCGCGCCCACGCGATGACGCACGCGGCCCGCGATGCGGTGCCGATCCTCTACGGTGCCGCCTTCATGCTGTTCGTCGCCGCCATCGTCGAGGCGTTCTGGTCCTCGCGCACGGTGATCCCGCCGCCGGTCAAATATGCCGTCGCCGCCTTCTGGTGGCTGCTGGTGGCCGTCTATTTCCTGCGTGCCGGCAGGCAGGCCCGCGATGCGTCCTGACCGCCTCACCGTCAACCTGCGGCCGCGCAGCGGCTTCGAGGCCGTCGATCTCGGCTTCGCGCTGGCGCGGCGGCATGCGCGCGAACTGTGGCGCATCTGGCTGCTGCTGGTGCTGCCGGCGATGATCCTGCTCGCGCTCGCCGAACACGCGCTGTTCGGCGTGCTGCCGTCGACCACCTGCATGCTGTTGTGGTGGGGCAAGCCGCTGTACGACGCCGTGGTCCTGCTGGTGCTCAGCCGCGCGGTGTTCGGCGACCGGCTTTCGGCGCGCGGCACGCTGGCCGAACTGCGGCGCGTTGCCGGCCGCATCGCCGGCTCGCTGACCCTGCGGAGACTCAGCCTCAGCCGCAGTTTCCTGCTGCCGGCCCACCTGCTCGAAGGCCAGCACGGCAAGGCGCGCAGCGACCGCATCCACCTGTTGCGCGAGGAAACCACCGCCAGCGCGCGCACGCTCACCATGGCGTCCGGCTGGCTGGAAGTGGCGGCGCTGTCCGGCCTCCTGGCCCTGCTCGTCTGGCTGACGCCGGAACTGTACCGGTCACAGTGGTTCAACGATTTCCTGCAGCCCGTCGGGCATCTCGAACTGCTCGGCTGGCAACTCGCGTACATCGCCGCCGTCACACTCATCGAACCGTTCTACGTCGCCGCCGGTTTCGCGCTCTACCTCAACCGCCGCACGCTGCTCGAAGCCTGGGACATCGAAGTCGCACTGAAACGCGTGGCGGCGCGTCTGCCGCAATCCGCGGGAGTGCCGGACTGATGCGTCCCGCCGTCGCCCTGCTGTGTCTCTGGCTGCCGCTCGCGGCGCCGGCCGGCGATACGCCGCCTGCCGGGGCAGCGGCGGACAGCGCCGCGACAGCGGACGACGAAGACTGCGCCGTCAGCGCACCCGGGTGGCCGGCCGCCGTGGCCGAAGAACAACAGGCGCTTGCCGCCCTGCCGTCGCCGCCCGGCAGCCGGGAAGCACGGCAGATGGCGCAGACCGTACTGGATGCCGATGAATTCGGCCGCCGCGCAGCGGTGCCCGGCTGGCGGTGGGAATGGCGCTTCCAGCGCGAACGGGAAGAAGACGAACCGGCCGACCTGCCGTGGCTGGAATCGTTCGCCGGATTTCTCGACGGACTGGCACGGATGTTCGGCACCTTCGGGCACGTGGTGCTGTGGCTGTTGCTGCTCGTGCTGCTGCTCGTGCTCTGGCGGCAACGCGCCACGCTGGCACGCCTGTGGCCGCGATCGCGCGCGACGACACAACGGATCGCCGGCATCGACATCGCACCGCTGCTCGCGCCCGACGCACTGCCCGACGACGTGGTGGCCGGCAGCGAACATCTCTGGCGCGCCGGACATCCGCGCGAGGCGCTCAGCCTGCTGTATCGCGCCGCCCTGTTCCGGCTCGGCACCCGGCTGGCATTCCCGATCCCCGAATCCGGAACCGAAACCGAGTGTCTCGCGCTGGTGACCCGTCGCGCCGACGCATCCACCGCCGCCGCGTTCCGCACGCTGGTCGATGCCTGGATGCGCATGGCGTGGCAGCACCGGCCACCGGCGGACTTCGCGCCGCTGGTCGATGCCTACCGGCGCGCCGCCGCCGGTGCCGACGCCACGCTGCAGGCGGCGACGCCGCGGGGTGCCGCATGACGCAGTTGCGCTCGATCCTGCTGCTGACGCTGGCGCTGCTCGCCCTGTTCGCGCTCACCGGGCGGCCGGTCTTCGAGCTGGCGGACAGCGCGCAGCCGCCGGCCGCGGAAGCGCGCCACAACCCGCATCTGGCGCTGGGCCGCCTGATGCAGGCGCTGGGCGCGGAAATCCGCATGGAGCGCGAACTGTCGATCACCCGGCTGCCGCCGGCCGCCGGCAGCACGCTGTGGCTGGTGGTGCCCGGCCGTATGCTGTCGCTCGCCGAAACCGACGCGCTGCGCGCATGGGTGCACGCCGGCGGCCGGCTGATCCTGGCACCGCAGCAACCGGCGCTGTGGCGGGACGATCCGCTGCTGGCGTCGATCGGCCTGACGCTGGCGACCTACGACGACGAGTGGCTGCAGGAACAACTGGGCGACGACGCACACCTCCGCGACAACGGACAGCACGGTTTCCGCTACGCCGTCGGCAACGGGCACGCTGTCGACGCCGCCTTCGATCCGGCGCGCGGCATCGAGCCGCTGGAGCCGGAGGAAGACGCGCCCGGCGCAGCGTTGTTCTGCGATCCGGTCGGCTGTCACGCATGGCGCGTACCGCACGGCCGCGGCGAATTCATCGCGCTCGCCGAAGCCTGGCCGTTCGGCAACGCCGCCCTGGCGCAGCACGACCACGCCGCCATCGCCCGTCTGCTGGTGCAGCCGGCGCCGGGCCGCCACTTCCATCTGGTGTACGAGGAGCAGGTGCCGTCGCTGTTCGCGCTGCTGTGGCAGCACGCGGCGTTCGCCGTGCTCGCATTGGCTGCCGCCGTACTGTTGTGGATCCTCGCCGCCGGCCGGCGCTTCGGTCCGCTGCAGGCCGGTGAAATCCCGGCGCGGCGCCGCCTGGCCGAACACATCGCCGCCACCGGCCGCCTGCTCGCCGCCAGCGGGCACCGGCGCGCACTCTGGCAGGCCGCGCACGACGATTTCCGGCGCACCCTGCACCGCCGTCACCCGCAGGCACACGGCATGAACGACGAAGCGCTGGCCGCGCTGCTTGCGCAGCACGCCGGCGGTGACCCGCGCCAGGTACACGCCGCGCTCGCCGTGCCGCCCGCCGATGCCGACGACATCGCACTCGCATCCGCCATCCGCCGCCTGGACACCTTGAGGAGACTGCTATGAACCCCGCTGAAGACGCCGCGCCGGATTTCACTTCCGCCGCCGCCATCGTCGCCCGCATGCGCAGCGAGATCGCCCGGGCGCTGATCGGGCAGCAGGACGCCATCGACCACGCGCTGATCGCGCTGATGGCCGGCGGCCACGTACTGGTCGAAGGCGTGCCCGGCATGGGCAAGACGCTGCTGGTGCGCGCGCTGGCACGCACCTTCGGCGGCAAGTTCTCCCGCATCCAGTTCACGCCCGACCTGATGCCCTCCGACGTCACCGGCCATGCGCTGTACGACCTGCGCACGCAGGAGTTCAAGATCCGCAAGGGCCCGGTGTTCACCCACCTGCTGCTGGCCGACGAGATCAACCGCGCGCCGGCGAAAACGCAATCGGCACTGCTGGAAGCGATGCAGGAACAGCAGGTGAGCATCGAGGGCCAGCCGTTCCCGATGAGCCGCCCGTTCATGGTGCTGGCGACGCAGAACCCGATCGAACAGGAAGGCACCTATCCGCTGCCGGAAGCGCAGCTCGACCGTTTCCTGCTGAAGGTGCTGATCGACTATCCGCGGGCGGAAGACGAGCGCGCGCTGGTGCGCCAGGTGACGGAGAACAGCACCGGCGATGCGCTGCAGGTCGACAACCTCGAGGTGCTCGTCACGCCGGAGCAGGTCGCCGGCCTGCAACAGGTGACGGCGCGGATCGCGGTCGACGCCGCGGTGCTCGATTACGCGGTGAACATCGTGCGCGCCACCCGCGCGCACGGCGGCATCACCGTCGGCGCCGGCCCGCGCGGCAGCATCGCGCTGGTCCGCGCCGCGCGCGCCCGCGCGCTGCTGGAAGGCCGCGACTTCGTGACCCCGGACGACATCAAGCAGGTGGCGCTGCCGGCACTGCGCCACCGCGTGACGCTGGCGCCCGAACTGGACATGGAAGGCCTCGACGTCGATGCCGTCCTCGGCCGCGTGCTGGCCGGCGTCAACGCGCCGCGCCGCTGAAGCACCGCCGATGCTTGCACCCGCTCCGCGCCTGCTGCATCTGGCCTGGCTGATCGTCGCGCTGGCGATCGCCGCCGCGTTCCTGCCGGTCCTGCTGCCGGCGGCGCTGGGCGTCGCGGCGCTGGTTGTCGCGGCGGCAGTGGTCGATGCAGTCATCGCCCTGCGCACCGCGGCGCCGACGCTGCAGCGGGAGATTCCGCACGCTTTCCCGCTCGGCCACTGGCGCGAATACGTGCTGGAGCTGGCCAGCGACGTGCCGCTGGCCTGCGAGGTGTTCGACCTGTTCCCGGACAGCGCCGACAGCGAAGGCCTGCCGGCACGCGTACGACTGCAACCGGGCCACGCCGCGCGCATCACCGCCCGGCTGCGTTTCCACCGCCGCGGCGACCACCGGCTGCCCGGCGCCCACGTGCGCTACGGCGGACCGCTCGGGCTGGTGCATTGCCGGCGCACCGTCGAGGCCCCGGCGACAGTACGCGTGTATCCGGATTTCGCCGCCGTCGCCCGCTACGCCCTGATGGCCACCGACAACCGGCTGTCGCAGCTGGGCATCCGCCGCCGCCAGCGCCGCGGCGAAGGCCTGGAATTCCGCCAGCTGCGCGAATACCGCGCCGGCGACGCACTGCGGCAGGTCGACTGGAAAGCCACCTCGCGGCTGCGCAAGCTGGTCTCGCGCGAATACCAGGACGAACGCGACCAGCAGATCGTGTTCCTGCTCGACTGTGGTTTCCGCATGCGTTCCCAGGACAACTCGCTCTCGCATTTCGACTGCGCGCTGAACGCGCTGTTGCTGCTGTCGTACGTCGTGCTGCGCCAGGGCGATGCCGCCGGCTGCCTGACTTTCGCCGGCGACGACCCCGCGGGCCGCTGGCTGCCGCCGGCCAAGGGGCGCGAGCGGATGCCGGCGCTGATGAACGGCCTGTTCGATCTCGAACCGACGCACCGCACGCCCGATTTCCGCCAGCTGGCGACCGACTGCGCGGCGCGCCTGCACAAGCGTTCGCTGCTGGTGCTGATGACCAACGTGCGCGACGAGGACACCGAAGACCTGATCGCCTGTGCGCGCCTGCTCGGCGAACGTCACCTGGTGCTGGTGGCCACCCTGCGCGAACGCGTGCTGGACGATCTGGGCACCGGTGCCGTCGGGCCGTCGGCCTCGGCGCACGCGGAAGACGAAGCGACGATCACCTCGGCCGCCGCCCGGCTGTTCCTTGCCGAACGCGAACGCGCGCTGCAGCGGCTGCGGGCGGAAGGCCTGCTGGTGCTGGACACCACGCCGGAAGAATTGCCGGTGCGGCTGGTGAACGCCTATCTGGAGATCAAGCGCAGCGGCCGGCTGTGACCGCTGCGCGGGAACCGTTCACTCCCGTACCGTGCAGATGCGGCGGTAGCTGACGTACCAGGACAGGATGAACAGCGGCCACAACACGAGCAGGCCGAGGAACAGCGTGAAGATCGACGCCACGAACAACAACGCCAGCAGCAGCGAATAGACCGTGAGCGGCAGGATGTTGCGCAGGCAGGCGCGGAAACTCCAGAGCAGCGATTCCAGCGGCCCCTGGCCGTTGAAAAGCACCAGACCGCCGCTGAACCAGATCCCCATCGTCAGCGGCACCGCCAGCAGCAGGCTGTAGAGAATCATCAGCAACACCGGCATCCACGGCAGCTCGCCGCTGGCCAGCAGGACGCCCGGATCGGCATCGGACAGACCGACCGCCGCCTGCCAGAACGGCAGCGCGCCGGCCAGCGTCGCCGCCAGCACGCCGATCAGCAGGTACAGGACACCGACCATGATGCCCAGCAGCGCCAGCCGCACCCGTGCCGGGTGCTGGAAGCCGTCGAACAGCTGGTCGAAATTCACTTCCTCGCCGCGATACAGCCGGTCCGCCGCCAGCGTCAGGCCCGACAGGAAAACGACGCTGAAACCCATCGCCACGATGCCGCCGATCAGCGGCAGCAGGCTCAGTACGCTGGCCACGACCATGTAGATGATGAAATAGACCAGGCAGAGCGCCACCAGCGGCACCGGCTGCCGCCGGAACAGTTGCCAGCCTTCGGACAGCCACTCGCCGCCCTCGCCGGCGGGACGCGCCTGCGGCCGGTCGGCGAGTACCGGCAGTGCACTGTCTTCGGCGACGGCAGCCGTCGCGGTCGGTACCACCCGGCTGGCCGGTGCGGCGTAGGGATTGCGCTCTTCCGTCATGGAACGACTCCTGTGGCTTGTGCGTGGAAAAGATTGCGCGGATGTCGCGACGGCATCATCCGCCGAAGCGGGCCAGCTCCACCGGATCGTGCGCGCTGAACAGCCGCACCGTGCCTTTCTGCTCGCGCGCCAGCTCGCGCAACCGCTGCTGATTGGCCAGCCGCTGGTCGCGATTCACCTGCACCAGGTTCTGGAACAGCGTCAGGCCCGGCGGGCAGTACGGCGGTTCGTCGAGTTCACGGTGGAAAAAATACGCATCGCCGCAGTGCAGCAACCAGCCGTCTTCCGCCCGTACCGCCACGCCGGCATGGCCGCGCGTGTGGCCGTGCAGCGGCACCAGCAGCACGTCGTCGCCGGCGCCCGGCAGCGCGCGCACGGCATCGAAACCGAACCAGCGCTCGCCGTCCTCATGGTGCAGCACCCAGTCCGGGCGGTGGGCGAAATGCGGCCGGCGGTAGCGGGCACGCTCGCGCAGCGCCGGATGCATCGCCGCCGCGTGTTCGCGCGCGTGCACGTGCACCTTCGCGCGCGGGAAATCCGGCAGGCCGCCGGCGTGGTCGAGATCCAGGTGCGTCACCACGATGTGACGCACGTCGTCGGCGGTATAGCCCAGCGCGCGGATCTGTGCCAGCGCGGTTTCCTCGTGATCGAGCTGCGGCCGGGTGATCGCCACGAAGGCGCGGCCGAGCTGCCGCTGCGGATCGGCGACGTCGGCGGTGCCGATGCCGGTGTCGACCAGCACCAGGCCGTCGTTCGTTTCCACCAGCAGGCAGTGGCAGATCATGCGGCCCGGATCGAGCCAGCCGCCCGGCGTGCCGATCAGCTTGCCGCCGTGCGGGCACATCGTGCCGCAGTTGAGATGGTGTACGCGCAGGCTCATGTACCGCTCTCCCTTTCCAGGTCAGGCAGGATAACCCGTGATGCGCCGGATATCGCGGTACAACGGCGCCAGCCGGTCGTACAGCGGACGATAGACGCGCCGGTACATGCGGTCGTACAGCCGCGCGTTCTGCGGCAGCGGCTCGAAGCGGCGGCCGACGCGGGTCATGCGCCGCACCGCGGTCTCGTAGTCCGGGTACAGGCCGGTGCCCACCGCCACGTTGATCGCCGCGCCCAGCCCGCTCGCCTCGTAGACGTGCGGCCGCTCGGCCGGCAGGTTGAAGATGTCGGCGGTGATCTGCATCGCCGCGTCCGACTGCGAGCCGCCGCCGGCCACCCGCAGGCGGCGCACCGGCACGCCGTTGCGTTTCTCGACCCGTTCCTTGGCCTCGCGCAGCGCGTAGCCGATGCCCTCGATGATCGCACGGTAGATGTGCGCGCGGGTGTGCACGTCGCCGAAGCCGATCATCGCGCCCTTGGCCTCCGGTCCCGGCACGCGCACGCCCGGCGACCAGTACGGCTGCAGCACGAGACCCATCGCGCCCGGCGGCACCTCGTCGAGGAATTTCTCGAACAGCGCTTCGGCTTCCACGCCGAGTTCTTCGGCTGCGAGCATTTCCTTCTGCGCGAATTCCTGCTTGAACCACTGCACCATCCAGTAACCGCGCTGCACCATCTGCTCGGTGTTCCAGCGGCCGGGAACGGCCGCCGGATACGGCGGCACGAAGCGGATCGCTTCCACGTAGCGGTCGTTGCAGGTGTTGAAGGTCGCGGTGGTGCCGAAACTCAGCGCGCCGGTGTCCGGCGCCAGCGCGCCGGAACCGAGCACCTCGCAGGCCTTGTCGGCGCCGGCGGACAGCAGCGGCAGGCCGGCCGGAATGCCGGTGGCCTCGCTCGCCTCGCGGGTGATGCTGCCCAGCGGCCGGCCCGGCGGCACCAGTTCCGGCAACTGGCGGCGCCGCACGTCCAGCGCCTGCCATTTCCAGTCGAACGGACGCGCCCATTCGTGGCGCTTGAAGTCGAACGGCAGGTAACCGACCTGCGAGGCGGTGGAATCGACGTATTCACCGCACAGTTTCCAGCCGAGGTAGCCGGACAGCAGCAGGAACTTGTCGGTGCGGCGCCAGATGTCGCGCTGGTTCTGCGCCAGCCAGTTGCATTCGGCCTGGGCGCGGAAATAGTTCAGTGTGTCGCGTTCGCCGAGCGCGCCGAACAGCAGTTCGATGTAGCGCGGCATCGGCTGCAGGCCCTCGGCGCGACGCTGGTCGAGCCAGACGATCGCCGGCCGCAGCACCTCGCCCTGCGCGTCGATGTTGACCACCGTGGCGCGCTGGGTGGTGAGCGCGACGCCGCTGACGCGGCCGCGGTCGATCTCCGGATTCTGCTGCCAGAGTTCGCGGCAGGCGCGGCAGACGGCCTCCCAGAACACCTGCGGATGCTGTTCGGCCCAGCCCGGGTGCGCGGAAAAATACGGCTCGATGGCGATCTTGCTGCGGGCGACCAGATTGCCGTCCGGATCGAACAGCAGCGCGCGCGCGCTCTGCGTGCCCTGGTCGATGGCAAGGAACAGCGGTGCGGCGGTCATCAGCGGAGTCCGTCCTTCAGTGCGTCGCGGCCGGCGGCAGGGAATAGTGACGCTGCCAGATGTCCAGGTAGCGCGCCACCTCGTCGTTCCAGCGGGCATCGTCCCAGCCCAGTTCCTGCTGCACGACGGCGCGCAGCGACGGCAGCAGGTCGCGGGCACCGCCCGGCAGCAGGTTGCCCAGCCGCGTGCGGCGCAGCAGCAGGTCGTCCAGATGCGCCACCTGTTCGTGGCGCAGCGACCACAGGATGTCGGCCGGCGAATACGCCGTGCCGGCCAGCGCGGCATCCGCCCCGGCGTTCGCGGCGACGAGCAGTTCGCGCCAGGCCGGCAGCGCGGCGCCGTAACGCCCCTGCTCGTGCCGCGCGCGCGCCGGATCGGCGGCCGGCGAGGCCGGCGTCGGTGCCAGCGCCCGGTCCGCGAAGGCCGGCAGGGCGCGGCCGAGGAACGGCGCCGCGGCGCGCAGCGCATCGTGCGCGATCAGCCGGAACGTGGTGAGCTTGCCGCCGCTGACGGTGACCAGGCCGCCGTCGGCCCACACCGCGTGGTCGCGCCGCTCCTTCGAGGGATCCTTTGCCTGGTCGCCGGCGATCACCGGCCGCACGCCGGACCAGGTGGACACCACGTCGGCATCGGTGAGGCGCGGCCCGTCGAACTGGCTGGCGATGGCGTCGTACAGGTATTCGACTTCCTCGCGGGTGATCGCCGCCTCGATGTCGAGATCCTGCGGATGATCGAGATCGGTGGTGCCGATCACCGTCGTGCCTTCCCACGGGAAGACGAACACCGGCCGGCGGTCGCGCGGATGCAGCAACGTCATCGCTTCGCGCACCGGCAGGCGCGCGTGCGGCACCACGAGATGGCTGCCGCGCAACGGGCGCACGCGTTTTTCCGCCACCAGTGCGCTGCGCAGGCGATCGGCCCAGGCGCCGGTGGCGCTGACCACCGCGTCGGCGCCGGCGGTGAACACGCGGCCGGACAGCATGTCCTGCACCACCACGCCGGTGACGCGCGGACGCTGCGGATCGGCGGTGTCGCGCACCAGCGACACCACCTTCGCGTGATTGAGGACGACGCCGCCGTCGGCCACGCCGTCCTGCAGCACGCGCAGCACCAGGCGCGCGTCGTCGGTGACGGCATCGGTGTAGCGGCAGGCGCCCTTGAGGCGGCCGGTCTTCAGGCCCGGCAACAGGGCGGCCGCTTCGGCGGCCGACAGCCAGCGGTGATCGTCGATGCCGGCGAACCGGTCGTACAGCGCCAGCAGGATGGAAAACGTCCAGCGTCCCGGGAACTGGCCGCGCCGCACCGGAAAGGTGTAGCCCATGCGTTCGACCAGGCCCGGCGCCTCGCGCAGCAGCCGCTCGCGTTCCTGCAGCGCGTCGCGCGTCAGCCGGAAATCGCCCTGCGCGATATAGCGCAGGCCGCCGTGCACCATTTTCGAGGAGCGGCTGGACGTGCCCCAGGCGTAGTCGCGCTGTTCCAGCAGCAGCACCCGCAGGCCGAGGCGCGCCGCCTCGCGCAGCACGCCGGCGCCGGTGATGCCGCCGCCGACGACGATCAGGTCCCAGTGCGGTTCGCGGGCCAGCCGTTCCAGCGCATTCGCGCGCGTACCGAGCGTCATCGACGCTCACCGTCCGGCAGCAGCACGCCCGGATTCATCAGCCCCTGCGGATCGAAATGCGTCAGCAGCGAACGGATCGCCCCGGTGCCCAGCGGGCCTTTTTCCGCCGGCAGGTACGGCGCGTGGTCGCGGCCGACGCCGTGCTGGTGGCTGATCGTGCTGCGGAAGGCGACGATGGTTTCGCTGGCCGCCGCCTTCATCGCCGCCCAGCGCGCCTGCGTCCCGGCGTAGGAGCCGGCGCAGCGGAACACATAGGTGGTGTAGATGCTCGACCCCTGCGGATACAGGTGCGACAGGTGGGTGAAGACGTGGATCTTCTCGCCGAAGCGCGCCGCGGCATCGCGCAGCGCCTGTTCGATGGCCGTCATCAGCGACGACACGTTTTTCCAGTCGGCCGCCGTTTCCAGCGTGTCGACCGCGTAGCCATGCTCCCACAGACCGTGCCGCAGGTACGGCGAACGGAAGCGCGCGTGTTCCCACTTCCTGCCCAGCGGCGTGCCGACATTGACGCCGCCGTGCGCGGCCAGCGCGGCATTGGCCTGCGCCAGCGCGGCGCGGCACTGCGCCTTCGAGCCGGTGACGCCGAAGGTGACCATGCACTTGTCGATGCCGCCCGGCGTGCCGACGCCGCGCACGCGCAGGTAGCGTTCGAGCAGGCCGACCAGTTGCGCGTGGCCGGCGAGCACCAGTTGCGTCTGCGTTTCCACCGGGTTCGACAGGCGCAGCATCGACAGCTGCACCTTGCCCTGCGCGAGACTGCGCACGCAGTTCACCGCGCTCTGCCAGTCCGGCAGGAAACCGACGAAGAATTTTTCCGTCGCCGGCAGCGGCGTCACCCGCACCTTCACTTCCGTCAGCACGCCCATGCGGCCTTCCGAGCCGAGGATCATCTCGCGCACGTCGGGGCCGGCGGAGGTCGCCGGGAAGGTGGGGATTTCCAGCGTGCCGCGCGGCGTTTCGACCAGGCCGCCGGCAAACAGCTGCTCGATGCGACCGTAGCGCAGCGACTGCTGGCCGCTGGAGCGGCTGGCCACCCAGCCGCCCACCGTCGACAGCTCGAACGACTGCGGGAAGTGGCCGAGCGTGTAGCCCTCTCGCTGCAGCTGTTCTTCCAGCAGCGGGCCGGGCGTGCCGGCGCCGAAGGTGGCGAGCTGGCTCTCGCGGTCGAGCGCCAGCAGGCGATCCATCTTCGCCAGCGACAGCGTGAGCACCGGCCGCGGCGTCGTCACCGGCGTGATGTGGCCGGCCACGCTGGTGCCGCCGCCGTAGGGAATCACTTCGATGCCGTTGGCCAGACAGAAATCGAGCAGCTGGCGGACCTGCTGCGTCGACTGCGGATACGCCACGCCGTCGGGGAATACGCCGAACTCGCCGGAACGCATCGCCAGCCAGTCCGGCAGGCTCTGGCCGCGGGCATGGCGCACGCGGTCCTCGGCGGCGGTGACGATCAGCGGATGCAGCGGCAGGCGCGACGGCGGGACTTTCGCGATCACCTCGGCCAGCGCGGCATCGCGCAGCGGCGCCGCTTCGCCCAGCCGCTGGCGGATGAAGGACAGGCCTTCCGGACGCAGCGGAAATTCGTTGTGTTCGTCACCCCAGCCGTTCCAGCGACGCATGCATGCTCCGGTCGTCGTTCGCGAGGCCGCTATCCTAGCCTGCCGGACTCGCACCGCACCGGCGCGACGGGACAGGAGGCTGGACCCGGTGTGCCAGACGGTCGCCGCCCGCGGCGGGACGCAACGTCAGGCCGGCTGCAGGCCCGGGCCGGACGCAGCGGCCGCATCGCCGGACAGGCCGCGGGCCCGCGCCGCCAGCAGCGCCATGCCCAGCGACTGCAGGATGCGTTCGGCGAGCGCGACCTCGTCGTCGCCGAACGGACTCAGCCGCGCCAGCTCGACGATGGCCAGCACGTCGTCGTTGTGCTGCACCGGCAGCACCAGCAGTTCCGGCGGCGCACCGTGCACCACGGACGAACGGATGCGCAGGTAGCCTTCCGGCAGGTTGCGCAGCCGCACGGTGCGCGGATGCGCCAGCATCTGTCCGACCAGCGAGGTGCCGGCATCGAAGATTTCCGGCGCGTCGAGTCCGTCGGGATCGACGCCGCGCACGGCGAGGCGGCGCGCCTGCCCGTTGTCCACACTGAAGAAGGCCGACACCAGCACGCCCAGTTCCTCGGCGAGGAAACGCAGCGTGCGTTCGCCCAGTTCGGCCGGCGACAGGTTGCCGGACACCAGCTTCAGGTAATTGCCCTGCATCCGCTGGCGCGCGGCCTCGGCATCGGAGGCGGCGCGCAGGCGGGCGAATTCCTGCTTTTCCAGGTGCAGCAGCTGCGAGCGCAGGAAATCGGCGCGCTCGCGATGCTCGATGGCATAGCCGATGACGCCGGCCAGGAAAGCGGTGATGACGTAGTACTGCGCGAACGCCAGCAGGTCGATCTGCAGGCCTTCCGCCAGCACCATCGCGCCGCCCGCACCGGCGGCGAGGATCGCCACGAGACCGGCATACACCAGCCGCAGCCGCACCACGGTGAACAGGATCACCAGCACGTACACCACGTGGTAGGGCACGTAGGCACTGAGCGGCGAACCGGCGAACAGCATCACCGCCCGCAGCGTGCACACCAGCGCGAAACCCACCGCCAGCGCGGTATGCCAGTGCACGCCGCCGGCCAGCCGCGGCGTGTAGAGCGCGATCCACAGCCAGCCCAGCGCGGCGCCGACCGGAATCAGCACGTTGTCGACCCAGCGGCCGACGTCGGCGCCGCTGGTGCCGATCACCATCAGCGCGCAGGTGGCCACGTAGACGATCGACAGGAACGGCAGGATGCGCCGCACCACCGTCACCGAATGGCGGCGGTAGGCGTCGAGGAATTCGCTTTCCAGCTGCGGCGGGAACGACAGCGTCCAGAAATGTCCGGAGAGGGTGTCCTGTATCAGCGCGGAACGACGATCGAACTCCGTATCGGTCGCAGTCTGCATGCTCAGTCCGTGGCGTGGTGGTAGCAGTGTTCGAGCGCCAGCGCGTAGTAGTCCAGACCGCGGCGCGTGGCCTCGAACACCCGGCTGCGTTCTTCGGCCGTGACGGCAATCCGTTTCACCAGTTCCAGCGCCTCGTAGGGGTGTGCGTCATCGTAGGACGCATGGGCATTCAGCCAGGCCATGGTGTGGCGGTTGACGGTGGCGACGCCGCGCTCGGCATAGGCCTGCATGCCGCGCGCGACGAACTTGCTCCATTCGCCGGTCGCCCACTCGATGGCGAGGTTGGTGGCGGCGATGCCTTCGGCGAGGGAACCGCTGCGGCCGATGTCCCACAGGAAATGGTTCACCGCATCCATCGCCGGCGGCGGCTGCACCCGGGCCAGCGTGTCGCGCGAAATGCCGAAGCCGGCCGCCCAGTCCTGGTACCAGTAGGCGTGCCGCAGCTCGACCTTGATGTTCTCGATCAGCCAGTTCTTGGCTTCCTCGTGGCCGGGCAGCAGGCCCGGCCGGGTCTTGGCCAGGTTCAGGCCCATGTACTTCGGGAAGTTTTCCACCAGCGGATAGAAATTGAGCAGCGCGCAGCGGAAGCGCTCCAGGCTCAGCGTGCCCTCGCCCATCTCCACGAACAGCGGGTGACGGGCGACGCGGTCCTTGAGCGGAACCATCTCGTCCCAGTAACGGGTCACCCACTCGGGGTGCTCGGTCAGTTCGAGTTTCTTTTTATATGCCGGTGCAGGCATTGCGCATCCCCTGGCAGGCCCGGAACAGGTCCTGCCCGAAGATACACCGCCGCCTGTCGGCCGGCGACCGCGGAACGACGTCAGGCCGTCTTCACGTGCCCGTATTTCATCAGCCGGGAATAGCGGCGGTTGAGCAGCGAGTCGCCGTGGCCGTAGGCGCGCAGGGTGTTGAGGTTGCGGGCCAGGGCCTTGCGGACGGCCTGCGCCGTCATCTCGGCATCGCGATGCGCGCCGCCCAGCGGCTCGCCGACGATCTCGTCGACCAGTCCGAGCTGATGCAGGCGCTCGGCCGTCATGCCCATGGCCTCGGCGGCGGTGGGCGCGTGCTGGGCGCTCTTCCAGAGGATGGACGCGCAGCCTTCCGGCGAGATCACCGAGTAGGTGCTGTACTGCAGCATCATCAGGTGGTCGCAGACGCCGATCGCCAGCGCGCCGCCGGAACCGCCCTCGCCGATCACCGTGGCGATGATCGGCGTCTTCAGGCGCGACATCACCGCCAGGTTGCGGGCGATGGCCTCGCTCTGGCCGCGCTCCTCGGCGTCGATGCCGGGAAACGCGCCGGGGGTGTCGATGAAAGTGAGGATCGGCAGCTTGAAGCGCTCGGCCATTTCCATCAGCCGCAACGCCTTGCGGTAGCCCTCGGGATTGGGCATGCCGAAATTACGGCGTACCTTTTCCTTCAC
Organism: Pseudomonadota bacterium; assembly: GCA_049323295.1. Lineage (GTDB taxonomy): Bacteria > Pseudomonadota > Gammaproteobacteria > Pseudomonadales > JADFDG01 > JADFDG01. Next base: position 337,651 of record JBMOON010000017.1, on the reverse strand, counting down.
GTCGCGGCCTTTCTGGTGGCCGATCACCATCACCGCCTCGCCGTTCAGGCGCGCCGTGCCGCCGACGATGGCCGCGTCGTCGCCGTAGGTGCGGTCGCCGTGCAGTTCGTCGAAGTCGGTGAAGACGTGTTCGATGTAGTCCAGCGTGTACGGGCGGCGCGGATGACGGGCCAGCTGCGCCACCTGCCAGGCCGACAGGCTGGAAAAGATTTTCTCGGTGAGCGCCACGCTCTTCTGCTGCAGGCGGGCGATTTCCTCGCCGATGTTGATGTCCGCGTCGTTGCCGACCAGACGCAGCTCCTCGATCTTCGCTTCCAGATCGGCCAGGGGCTGTTCGAAGTCCAGATAGTTGGGGTTCATGCGGTTCGCGGCGCCGGATCCGGCGACTGGGGCCTGCTGGCTGGGGGGACGGGCGCAGTCTAGCGGGGGGCGGTCACAGGGTCGACGGGAGCCCCCCGCCGGCGACCGGACCTTGGTAGCAATTTGTAAATTCCGGCCCCGGAACGGCCGTTCCCCCTTGCTAGACTGCCGGCTCCACACCGCACCGGACGCGCCCATGTCGGCCCTGCTGCAACGTCTCAAGACCTGGTTCACCCGCTTCGCCTTCGACATCGGCCGCCGGCTGCGCGGCAACTTCTTCCTCTACCTTGCCGCGGTGTTCACCCTGCTGGTGCTGATCGACGCCGCCACCGTCAACAAGATCGGCGGCATGCGGCAGTCGAACTACGACCTGATGATGGGCCTGCGCTTCAACGTGCCGGCGCCGTCGCCGGACATCGTCATCGTCGACATCGACGAGCGCACGCTGGCCGCCATGGCGCCGGAATACGGCCGCTGGCCGTGGCCGCGGCAGGTGCTGGCCGAATTCATCGAGCGCGTGCAGGCGCAGCAGCCGCAGGCGATCGTGCTCGACATCGTGTTCAGCGACGCCGACATCCAGAACCCGGACAGCGACGCCTACTTCAACGACGTACTCGCCGCCAGCCCGAACGTGTTCCTCACCATGGTGCGGCTGGACAACGCGCTCGACGAACAGAGCGCGCTGGCCTATCCCCTGGTGCCGGGCGCGCAGAAAACCGTGCCGGAGGCGAGTGACGCCGCCACCGTCGCGCTGATCCTGCCGCCGTTCGCCGGTGCGCAGCAGCCGGGCCGCCTGGGCACCAACAACATCGTGCCGGACAGCGACGGCGTGGCGCGGCGCTATCCGGTGCGCCTGCACGACGACGGCTGGATGCTGCCGGGCCTGCCGCTCACCGTCGCGCAGGCCGCCGGCCAGGGCGCCGACGCGCCGGACAACGTGCTGATCAACTGGCGCGGCACCCGCAAGCACTCGCGCGCCTACCCGAGCATCAGCTTCAGCGACGTCTACCTCGACATGCTGAAGGAAACGCCGGCCCGCCCGGCCAGCGAATTCGCCGGCAAGACGCTGATCATCGGCTCCACCGCCGCCGCGCTGGGCGACATCAAGGGCACGCCGATCGACGCCACGTTCCCCGGCGTGGAAATCCTCGCCACCGCGATCGACAACGTGCGCGGCGGCGACTGGATCCGCGCCCCGGAAGCCAAATGGTTCTACCTGCTGATGTCGCTGGCGGTGATCTGGAGCACCGCGTTCGCGTTCTACCGCAGCGGCGCCGGCACGAAGGTCGACAAGTTCTACGGTCTGTCCGCGCTGATCCTGCTCGGCTTCTCCTACGCCACCGTCAACCTCGGCAACCTGTACATCAACCTCACCGGCCCGGTGTTCATCGGCGCCATGTATTTCGCGGTGGCCCGCATCTACGCCTTCGCCACCGAACGGGCGATGGACACCTCGCTGGTCGCCCGCTACGAAGCGCACGACGGCCAGCTCAAGGGCCTGCTGGTCGCCCTGCACTTCCCGGTGGAAACGCGCGAGGAAGCGGCGCTGGAGAAACTCGCCGCCCGCATCCGCCGCGAAGTGCGGCACGAAATGAGCGCGGAAATCCTCCAGGGCCGGCAGAAAGGCCTGTGGCGGCTGTTCGAGAACACGCTGATCGTCTGCTGGGCCTACGACGCGAACGACGAAGCCGCGGCACAGGCCATCCGCAGCGAGGTCGACACCGTACTGCGCAACCTGCCGGACCTGGTGCGCAGCGCCGGCGTGGCGGCGGCACTTCCGGCCGATCGCGTGGTCACAAGACGCACCGAAGGCCGCATCCGCAGCAACGAACCCGGGGACTGGCGCGTACTGTTCGCCGCCACCCTGCTCGAGGAAGCCCGTGCCCCCGGCACGGCAGAACCAGGAGACAACGCATGAACATCCGCCTGCTGCTGCTCGCCGCGACCCTCGCCGGCGGCACCGCCGCCGCCACGCCGGCCATGGCTGCCGATCCGGGCACGCTCAACCGCGCCGAAACGCTGCGCGAGAAGCCCTTTGCCGACGCCAAAAGCGTCGCCGCGCTCGCCACCGGCGCGAAGGTGGACATCCTCACCCGCAACGGCGGCTGGTACCAGGTGAAGAGCGGCACGAAGACCGGCTGGGTACGCATGCTCAGCGTGCGTCGCGCCGCCGCGACCTCCAGCGCCTCGGTGACCGGCATCGCCGGCGTCGCCTCCGGCCGTACCGGCACCGGCAAGGTGGTCACCACCACCGGCGTGCGCGGACTGGGCGACGGCGAACTGACCGCCGCCGCCTTCAACGAAACGCAGATCGCGCAGGCGGAGAAATACCGCGTGACGCGCAAGGACGCCGACGCGTTCGCCAAACAGGGCGGACTGGTGGCCATCGACGCGCCGGCCCTGCCGGCTCCGAAGAAGAAGTGAGGAACGAGCCGTGAACCGCCAACCGAAAACCGTCGCCCTCGCCTTCGTTGCCGCCATCGCGCTGGGCGTTGCCGCCCCGGCTTCCGCACTCGATCTCGGCGATTTCGTCGACAAGAAAGTGCTCGACCAGAAAGCGCGCGAAAAACTCGGCGTCAAGACCGACGCTGCCAACCCGTCCGATACCGCCATCCCGCTCACCGGCAACCCCAGCGATGCCGACGAGGAAAAACTCGGCCGCGAGATCGCCGGCCGCCTGCTCGGCGCCGCGCCGCTGGTGAAGGACGAAAAAGTGCAGCAGTACGTCAACAAGGTCGGCCGCTACGTTGCCGCGCGCAGCGACCGTCCCGACCTCAACTGGACCTTCGGCGTCATCGAATCGCCGAGCGTCAACGCCTTCGCCGCGCCCGGCGGCTACGTGTTCCTCACCCGCGGCCTGTATTCGCTGCTGAAAAGCGAAGCGGAACTGGCCGGCGTGCTGGGCCACGAGATCGGCCACGTCAACGCGCGGCACCACGTGAAGCTGATGCAGAAGCAGCGCCTGGTTGCCGCCGGCAAGGACCTGCTCTCGCAGAAGGCCGGCAGTGCCGGCGTGAAGGCGCTGGTGGGCAACGGCGCCGAAATCTACTCGCGTTCGCTGGACAAGGATTCCGAGTTCCAGGCCGACCGCCTCGGCGTGCAGTACGCCACCCGTGGCGGTTACGACACCTACGGCCTCGCGGCCGTGCTCGACCGCCTCACCGTCGAAGGCAGCACCGACCAGCTCAGCCAGCTCTACAAGACCCACCCGCTGCCGGCCGCCCGCCTCGACGCCCTCGACACCGCCCTCGGCAGCCTCTACGACAAGCTCAAACCCGGCCTCAGCCTCGACAAGCGCCTGGTGAAAATCACCGCCGCGGTTCCGCCGGCACCGGCACCTGCTCCGGCCGCAACGACCACGCCGACACCGGCACCCGCCACCAAGTAATCCGTTTCCGCTCTCCGGCCACACCGGCACTGCATCGCGCCGGTGCGGCCGGGTGATGTGTGGATATCCCGAACGATGAGTGAGGGATGCAACACATCACCCGAGCCAGCCGGCCGCACGCACTACGTCATATCCTCCGGCCGCACCCAGCGGTCGAAATCCTCGGCACTGACATATCCCAGCGCCAGCGCCGCCTCGCGCAGCGTCGTCCCTTCCTTGTGCGCCTTCTTGGCGATCTCCGCCGACTTGTCGTAACCGATGTGCGGATTGAGCGCCGTCACCAGCATCAGCGAACGCGCCATCAGCTCCGCGATCCGCTCCCGGTTCGGCTCGATGCCGCGCACGCAGTGCGCCTCGAAACTGCGCATGCCGTCGGCCAGCAGCCGCACGCTGTGCAGGAAGTTGTGGATCACCAGCGGCTTGTACACGTTCAGCTCGAAATTGCCCGACGCCGCGCCGATGGCCAGCGCCGTATCGTTGCCGATCACCTGCGCGCAGAGCATGGTCAGCGCCTCGCACTGCGTCGGGTTCACCTTGCCGGGCATGATCGAACTGCCCGGCTCGTTCTCCGGGATCGACAGCTCGCCCAGCCCCGAACGCGGCCCGCTGGCCAGCCAGCGCACGTCGTTGGCGATCTTCATCAGCGCGGTGGCCAGTGCCTTCAGCGCGCCGTGCGCATGCACCAGCGGCTCATGGCCGGCGAGCGCCGCGAACAGGTTCGGCGCCGGCACGAACGGCAGGTGCGCGCGCCGCGCCAGCTCCGCCGACACCCGCAGCCCGAACTGCGGATGCGTGTTCAGCCCGGTGCCCACCGCCGTACCGCCGATCGCCAGCTCGCACAGCGCCGGCTGCGCGCGCTGGATCGCCCGCGAGGCGATGTCCAGCTGCGCCACATAGCCGGAGAATTCCTGGCCGAGCGTCAGCGGCGTGGCGTCCTGCAGGTGCGTGCGGCCGATCTTCACGATGCCGGCAAAGGCGGTCGACTTCTCCGCCAGCTGCTCGCGCAGCACGCCGAGCGCCGGCAGCAGGTCGTCGTTGACGGTGCGGGCCGCCGCCACGTGCATGGCGGTGGGAAACACGTCGTTGGAGGACTGCCCGCGGTTAACGTCGTCGTTGGGATGCACGCAGCGCTGCGCGCCGCAGTCGCCGCCCATCAGCTGCGAGGCGCGGTTGGCCAGCACCTCGTTCACGTTCATGTTGCTCTGCGTGCCGGAACCGGTCTGCCAGACCGACAGCGGGAATTCCTGCGCATGCTTGCCGGCGAGCACCTCGTCCGCCGCGCGCACGATGGCTTCCGCCTTCGCCGCATCCAGCCCGGCCAGCTCGCGGTTCACCTGCGCGGCTGCGCGCTTGATCTCCACCAGGGCGGCGATCAGCGGCGCCGGCATGCGGTCGCCGCCGATGGCGAAGAACTGCAGGGAACGCTGCGTCTGCGCGCCCCACAGCCGGTCCGCCGGGACTTCGATGGGACCGAAGGTATCGCGCTCGGTGCGGGTCTTCATGGCACGGCCTCCGGAGGGAGCAGATGCCTCAAGTCTACGCCCGCCGTGTTTTCCGCGGCCGGCGCTTTGTCGTTGCCGGTTTTTTCTCGCGGCGGCCGATGGCACCCGCGAGCAGACGCCGGAAGGTCGGGCACTCCATGTGACCGGGCGCGGGACAGACGGCCGCATGCCGCAGCCCGTCGCGCATGGCGGCGAGCCTGCGAATCGTCACATCGATTTCCGCCGCCTTGTCCGCCAGCCGCTTCCGGTCGATCCGCGGTTTGCCGTCCGTCGCGAACATGCCGGCGATCTCGTCCAGCGTGAAGCCCGCGGACTGCCCCAGCGCGATGAGCGCCAGCCGTTCCAGCACGTCGGCATCGAACAGCCGGCGCAAACCGTGCCGCCCCGTCGACCGGATCAGGCCCCGCTCCTCGTAGAAGCGCAGCGTGGATGCCGGCACGCCCGAGCGCTGCGCCACCTCGCCGATGTCCATGCGCACCCCTTGACTTCAAGTTGACTTGAAGTGGCACTCTGCCGGGCATGGTGTTCCCGAGCAAGCCTGCCTGAGGAGGACAGCGATGAACGAATTCGCCTGCGTACTGATCGTCGGCACGGTGGCCATCGTGGCGCCGCGGGTGCGACAGGTGGTGGAAAAAATCACTGCCTGAAACAACAGCGGCGCCGCAAGGCGCCGCTGTTCACTTTTACGCATCGGCGTGCAAAAACTCAGTTCAGGCACACCGCATAGGCCTTCAAGGTAGCCGGGCTTTCCGGGCCATACGACTGCCCAAAGGATTGCCAGCCTCCGTTGCCCAGCGGAAAGATGGCCGTCAGCAAATTGCCCCAGCCATTGCCCCAATCGTCATGAGCACCACCTCCGGTCAGCACGCAATTAACGCCCGGCAACACGTTGTTGTAACCGGTAACAGATGCACTGGGATTGGACAGCGAAGCCGATGCCTTGCCGGCAACGACATTGCTGGTCGGCGTCACAACGCCGGCACCGGCTGCCTTGATGCCGATGGCATAGGCCGTGATGTTGGCGACATCCGTGAAGCCATGATCCTTGCTGTGCACCGACCACCCGTTGTAGGTGCTGCCGCCACCCCCGGCATAAGGCATCGACGAATAAAGGAAGTTGCCGTTGCCGCCGGCGGTTTGCGGAACCGCGAGGGCGCCACCACCGGTCAGAGCGTAACCGGCATCGATGGTGACCGTGGCCGCCGGGTGCGCCACCGGCGAGGTGGTTGACTGCTGATACACCTTCACGTTCCAGCAGTCGTCCGGGTCGTACACGGTAATGGCATAAGCCGTCAGCCGCGCCCTGGTACCACTGCCCTGATGCTTGCTTTGCGCAATCCAGCCGACCGCCACGCCATTGGCGATATCCGGGTACGAACCCGTCAGGAAGGAATAGCCATCCAGCGTGTGAATGATCGCGCCGCCCCCCAGGACCTTGTAGTCATCCGACGGCGGATAAACCGTACTGACCGAATCGGCTTCCGCGTTGGGCGGCGCCGTGGTGGCCCAGATATTCGTCTTGTAGCCGGAAAAACCGGAGGCGCACACAGCAGAAGCAGCAACCGGCTTGGCTGCCCCGGATTTTCCCTCGCCGGCAAAAGCCGATGTCGCCGTCATGGCGACCAGTCCCGCTGCCAGCAAGGAATAAAAAATTTTGTGGGGAAAACAACCAACACGAGATTTCATGATCAACATGTCAACTAGCCTCTTTCGTGGAAAACCCATCGTCTTGATGAGAATTTGTTTTATTGGTTTCACGTGCCGCTATCCATTTTTTCCTGATTTTCCTTCCCTCTTGAGCCGATGGCGGCAGGCAGAATGCCACCGCAAACACATCGTTTTATCCCGCAATCCCCGCCGTACTGCCGTACAGCACCCGCACGCTTTGCCGCCCGAACTGCTGTCGCAGTTCCTGCAGCAATTCCTCGGCGGGCTGTACCTGCCAGGCGGGGCCGAACTGGAGGGTCGCGGTGGCTTCGCGGCGCTTGTAGACCACCTGCAGGTCGCAGCGGCCGTTGCGGAAGGGTTCCAGCGTTTTCGCCAGGCGTTTGGCGAAGCCGCGTTCGACGATCGCTTCGTCGATTTCGAGCACCACCTGCTTGGCGTAGTTGTCGCGCGCCTGCTGGATGCTCATGACCTTGCCGGCGACCAGCTGGGTGCGGTCGCTGTAGTCGTCGTATTCGATCTCGCCTTCGATGACGAGCAGCGCATCCTTCACCACCAGCGCGCCGAACTGTTCGAACACGCGCGGGAAGATGCTCACTTCCAGCCGGCCGCTGCGGTCGTCGAGGGTGATGAAGCCCATCTTCTTGCCGTCCTTGCTGCGCTTGAAGCGCAGGTCGGTGACGAGGCCCGCCACCGTCGCCGTCGGCCGCCGCGGGCGGCCGCGCTGTTCGGGGTCGCGCGCCGGCATCGGCATGGAGGAGGCATCCAGTTCGCCGATGCGCTTGCTGATGAAGGTGGCCAGTTCCTTTTCGTACTGGTCGATGGGGTGGCCGGTGAGGTACAGGCCGAGGGTTTCGCGTTCGCCGTCCAGCCGCTGGTCGTCCTTCCACGGCTGCGCACGCACGAAGGCACCCGCCTCGTCGCGCACCGGCGCGGCCACGTCGCCGAACATGTCGGCAATGCCGGCATCGGCGTTGTGCGCCAGCTGGTCGGAGGCCTTGATCGCATCGTCGAGGCTGGCCACCAGCGTGGCGCGGTCGTCGAACGACTTGTTGGGGCCGAGGCCGTCCAGCGCGCCGGCGCGGATCAGCGCCTCCAGCATGCGGCGGTTGATGCCGCGCACGCGGCGGCAGAAATCGAACAGGTCGCGGAATGCGCCGTCGGCGCGGCGGGCGGCCACGATCTCGGAAATGGGCCCCTCGCCCACTCCCTTCACCGCGCCCAGGCCGTAGACCACGGCGCCGCTGTCGTCGACGGTGAACTGGTAGTCGGAGTTGTTGACGTCCGGCGGCAGCACGCGCAGGCCCATGGTCTTGCATTCGTCGATGCGCGACACGATGCGGTCGGTGTTCTGCAGCACGGCGCTCATTTCCGCCGCCATGAACTCGGCGGGGAAATGCGCCTTCAGCCACGCGGTCTGGTAGGACACCAGTGCGTAGGCGGCCGAGTGCGACTTGTTGAAGCCGTACTCGGCGAACTTCTCCATGATGTCGAAGATCTGGCCGGCCAGTTGCGGATCGACGCCGCTCTTGCCGGCGCCCTCCATGAACTTGGCGCGCTCCTTCTCCATCGCCGCCTTGTCTTTCTTGCCCATCGCGCGGCGAAGCATGTCGGCGCCGCCCAGCGTGTAGCCGGCCAGCACCTGCGCGATCTGCATCACCTGTTCCTGGTACAGGATGGTGCCGTAGGTGTTGGCGAGGATGGGCTCCAGCTTCGGATGCAGGTAGGTGACTTTCTGGATGCCGTGCTTGCGGTTGACGAAGTCGTCGGCCATGCCCGACTGCAGCGGGCCGGGGCGGAACAGCGCCACCAGAGCGACGATGTCCTCGAACACGTCCGGCTTGAGCTTCTTGATCAGCTCGCGCATGCCGGAGGATTCGAGCTGGAACACCGCCATGGTGTCGGCTCGCTTGAGCAGGTCGAAGGTCGGCTTGTCGTTGAGCGGGATGTGGACGATGTCCACCGGCTCCAGCCCCACCTTGCCGCGCCGGCGGTTGATGGTCTTCACCGCCCAGTCGATGATGGTCAGCGTGCGCAGGCCGAGGAAGTCGAACTTCACCAGGCCGGCCTTCTCCACGTCGTCCTTGTCGAACTGGGTGACGAGGTTGTGGCCCTGTTCGTCGCAGTACAGCGGCGAGAAATCGGTGAGCTTGCCCGGCGCGATCACCACGCCGCCGGCGTGCTTGCCGACGCCGCGCACCGTGCCTTCCAGGTGCAGGCTCATGTCGAGCAGGTCGCGGATCTCTTCGTCGTTCTGGTAGCGCTCCTGCAGCTCGGGCGAGGCCAGCGCGCCGCGTTCGTCGCGCTCCTTGTCGTCCTTGAAGCGGCCCAGCGCGTAGGCCAGCGTCTGCTCGGGGTGGAACGGGATCATCTTCGCCACGCGGTCGGCCATGCCCAGCGAGCGGCCCTGCGCCCGCGCCACGTCGCGCACCACCGCGCGCGCCGCCATGGTGCCGAAGGTGACGATCTGCGAGACCGCCATGTGGCCGTACTTGTCGCGCACGTAGTCGATGACGCGGTCGCGGCCTTCCATGCAGAAGTCGATGTCGAAGTCGGGCATCGATACCCGCTCCGGGTTCAGGAAGCGCTCGAACAGCAGTTCGTAGGCCAGCGGGTCGAGGTCGGTGATCTCCAGCGCGTAGGCCACCAGCGAGCCGGCGCCCGAGCCGCGGCCCGGGCCCACCGGAATGCCGTTGGCCTTCGCCCAGCGGATGAAATCCGAGACGATCAGGAAGTAGCCCGGGAACTTCATCTGGATGATGGTGTTCAGCTCGAAATCGAGCCGGTCCTCGTAGGTCTTCTTCCGCGCCGCGTAGTCCTGCAGCGTACGCGGCAGCAGGGTCTCCAGCCGCATCGCGAGGCCTTTCTTCGACTCGGCGATGAAGAATTCGTCGAGCGTCATGCCCGGCGGCACTTCGTAGTCCGGCAGGAAGCTCTTGCCCAGCCGCAGCTCCAGGTTGCAGCGCTGCGCGATCTCGACGCTGTTCGCCAGCGCTTCCGGCAGGTCGGCGAACAGCGACTCCATGTCCGCCGGCGCGCGCAGGTACTGCTGCGCGGTGTGGCGGCGCGGCCGGCGCGGATCGTCCAGCGTGCGGCCGTCGTGGATGCAGACGCGCACTTCGTGCGCCTCGAAATCGTCCGGCGTGTTGAAACAGGCGAGGTTGGTGGCGACCACCGCGGTGCCGGTCTGCAGCGCGAGCGCGACGCTCGCGTGCAGGCAGTCTTCCTCGTGCTCGCGGCCGGTACGCGCGACTTCCAGGTAGAACCGGTCGCCGAACACCGCCTGCCACTCGGCCAGCAAATCCGCCGCCAGCTCCGGGTGGCCGGCGATCAGCGCCTGCCCGATCTCCCCGTCGCGCCCGCCGGAGAGCGCGATGAGCCCCGCGTGGCACTCGCGCAGCCATTCGCGCTTCACCACCGCGCGGCCCAGCGACTGGTTGTCGACGTGGGCGCGGGAAATCAGCTCGGTGAGATTGCGGTAGCCGGCATCGTCCATCACCAGCACCGGCAGCGTCGTCGGCGGCTGGGTCGCGTCGCGCGCTTCCAGCCACAGGTCGGCGCCGGCGATCGGCTTCACGCCGGCACCGGTGGCCGCCTTGTAGAACTTCACCAGCGAGAACAGGTTCGAGACGTCGGTGACTGCCACCGCCGGCATGCCCAGCCCGGCGCAACGTTTCGGCAACTCCTCGACGCGGATCAGTCCGTCGACGAGGGAGTATTCGCTGTGGACGCGTAACGGAATGTAGGAAATGGCCATCGGGCGATTCTAGCGGGACTATCGCCCCCCGGCAGGCCCGGGCGACAGGGCCGGAGCGACGCCGGCCCTGTCGCCCGGGCCGGCAACGATCAGAGCAGGTCGAGCTGTTTCGCCACCGGGGCGAACGTCCGCCGGTGCTGCGGCGACGGCCCCAGCCGGGCCAGCGCCGCCAGGTGGGCCGCCGTCCCGTAGCCCTTGTGCTGCGCGAAGCCGTAGCCCGGGAACTGCGCGTCCAGCGCCGTCATCTCCCGGTCCCGCGCCACCTTCGCCAGGATCGACGCCGCACTGATCGCCGGCACCCGCGCATCGCCGCCGACCACCGCCTCGGCCGGCACCCCGAAGTCCGTCACCTTGTTGCCGTCGACCACCACCGCCTGCGCCGCCACCGCCAGCCCGGCCACTGCCCGCCGCATCGCCAGCAGCGTCGCCTGCAGGATGTTGATGTCGTCGATCTCGTGCACCTCGGCGCGCGCCACGCAGAACGCCAGCGCCCGCTCGCGGATCAGCGGCTCCAGCGCGTCGCGCTTCTTCTCGCTGAGCTTCTTGGAATCGTCGAGCCCGGCGATCGGCCGCGCCGGATCCAGGATCACCGCCGCCGCCGTCACCGGCCCGGCCAGCGGCCCGCGGCCCGCCTCGTCGACGCCGGCCAGCAACAGCCCGGCCTGCCAGCGGAACGCCCGCGGCACCCAGGGCGACACCAGCGCGTATTCGGCGTAGGGATGGCTCATGGCCGGCCGGCCACCGCCAGCACTGCCGCCGCCGCACGCGCGCTGGCATCGCGGCGGATGTCGGCGTGGATGGCCGCGAAACGCTGCCGCAGCGCGGCGGCCGCCGCCGGGTCGTCGAGAAAGCGCGCCACTTCCGCCGCCAGCCGCGGCCCGGTGACTTCTTCCTGCCGCAGCTCCGGCACCAGCGGCGCGTCGGCCAGCAGGTTGGGCAGCGTGAACCATTTCGATTTCAGCAGCCGGCGGATGATCGCGCCGGTCAGCGCACTGAACTTGTAGGCGGCGACCATCGGCCGCTTCGCCAGCAGGCCTTCCAGCGTCGCGGTGCCGGAAGCCATCAGCACCACGTCGGCGGCGGCCATCGCGGTGCGCGCCTCGCCGTCGACCAGCCGCAGCGCCGGCGCGTCCGGCGTTGCCGCGAGGATGGCCTCGATCTGCGCCCGCCGCTCGGGCGTTGCCGCCGGCAGCAGGCAGACCAGTTGCGGCCGCTGCACGCGCAGCAGACGCAGCGCATCGAGGAACGGCGGCAGCAGTCGCGCCACCTCGCCGCCGCGACTGCCCGGCAGCAGGGCAAGCACGGTGTCGGCGTCGTCGAGCGCGAATTGCCGGCGGGCGACGGCGCGCTGGTCTGCCAGCGGAACGATGTCGGCCAGCGGGTGGCCGACGAAAGTCACCGGCACGTCGTGCTGCTCGTAGAACGCGGCCTCGAACGGCAGCAGCGTCAGCATGTGGTCGACGGCACGGCGGATTTTTTTCACCCGGCCCTGTCGCCAGGCCCACACCGACGGGCTGACGTAGTGCACGGTCTTCACGCCGGCGTTGCGCAGCGTGAGTTCCAGCCCGAGGTTGAAATCCGGCGCGTCGATGCCGACGAACACGTCGGGACGGTCGGCGATCAGCCGCCGCGCCACGTCGGCGCGGATGCGCAGCAGCTCGAACAGCCGGCCCAGCACCTCGAACAGGCCCATGACGGCCAGACGCTCCATCGGATGCCAGCTGTCGAAACCGGCAGCGACCATCTGCGGGCCGCCGATGCCGACGAAACGCGCATCGGGATGCCGGGCGCGGATCGCATCCATCAGGCCGCGACCGAGCAGGTCGCCGGACAGTTCGCCGGCGACGATCGCCACGGTCAGGGGACGGCCGGACATGATCGGGAGCGCGCCGTCAGCGCACGATGCCGCGCGTCGATCCGCGGATCGAATCGACGAACAGCGCGACTTCCGGCGACGCCGCGGCGTCCTTTTCCAGCTGCTTCAGCGCGTCATCGAGTTTCAGGCCGCGCAGGTACACCGTCTTGTAGGCGTTGCGCAGTTTGGCGATGAGCTCCGGCGAATAGCCGCGCCGCTTCATGCCCTCGAAATTCATGCCGTGCGGTTCGGCCATGTTGCCGCGCACCATGACGAAGGCCGGAATGTCCTGGTTCACGGCCGAGCAGAAGCCGCTCATCGCGAAGGAGCCGATGTGGCAGAACTGGTGCACGGCAGTGAAGCCGCCGAGGATCACGCTGTCGCCGACATGCACGTGGCCGGCAATGGTCGCGTTGTTGGCGAACACGTTGTTGCTGCCCACCACGCAGTCGTGCGCGACGTGCACGTAGGCCATCAGCAGGTTGTCGCTGCCGATGCGGGTGATGCCCTGGTCCTGCACCGTGCCGCGGTGCAGCGTGCAGCCTTCGCGGATCTGGTTGCGGTCGCCGATGATCAGCTGGGTCGGCTCGCCCTTGTATTTCTTGTCCTGGCAGTCCTCGCCGACCGACGCGAACTGGAAGATCCGGTTGTCCTTGCCGATGGTGGTCGGGCCGCGCACGACCACGTGGGGTCCGATGCGGGTGCCGCTGTCGATGCGCACGCCGGCGCCGATGACGGCATAGGGTCCGATCTCGACGCCCGAGGCCAGTTCGGCTTTCGGGTCGACGATGGCGGTGGGATGGATCACGGGGCGCTCCGGAGCTGACGATGGCCAGCCGGAAGGTTAGCAGGTTGTCGATGGACGGTCGCGGAAGGCCGTACCGTCAGACGACTTCGCGCTCGGCGACCAGCAGCTCGACGGAAGCGACCTGCTGGCCGTCGACCGACGCCTCGCAGGTGAACTTGTGGATGCCGCGCTTGCTGCTGCCCAGCGTGGCGCGGAATTCGAGGCGGTCGCCGGGGACCACCTGCCGCTTGAAGCGGGCGTTGTCGACGCCGGCCAGCAGGTAGGTGACGCGCGGATTGCGCTCGCCGCCCTCGCGCAGCTCCCGCGAACGCAGGCCGAGGATGCCGGCCGCCTGGGCCATGGCCTCGACGATGAGCACGCCGGGCATGATCGGCTTGATGGGGAAGTGTCCCTGGAAGAACGGCTCGTTGTAGGAGACGTTCTTGTAGCAGACGATGTATTCGTCCGGTACGAGCTCGACGACACGGTCGATGAACAGGAAGGGATAGCGGTGCGGCAGATATTCCTTGATCTGGTTGCTGTCCATGATCACGCCCATGTCCCCTGCTCTCCTGACACCGTCGCCCGAACCTTGCCTATTTGCCCTCGATGGCCTGCAGCCGTTTTTCCAGTTCCGCCAGCCGCCGCGCCATCGCGTCGAGCTGCCGGAACCGCGCTGCATTGCGCATCCAGCTGGAGTGTTCCTCCATGCCGGTGCCGGAGGTGTACACGCCGGGTTCGGTAATCGACTTCGACACCACGGTCATGCCGGAAATCTGCACGTTGTCGCAGATCTCGATGTGACCGACCAGCCCCGCCATGCCGGAAATCAGACAATGCTTTCCGATCGTCGTGCTGCCGGACACACCCGCCTTGCCCGCCATCGCCGTGTAGTCGCCGACGCTGACGTTGTGCGCGATGTGGACCTGGTCGTCGAGGATGACCCCGTTGCCGATCAGCGTGTCGCCGATCGCGCCGCGGTCGATGGTGCAGAGTGCACCGATCTCCACGTCGTCGCCGATCGTTACGCCGCCGACCTGGGCGATCTTCTGCCACTTGCCCGCATCCGGTGCGAAACCGAATCCGTCGGCACCGATCACCGAACCGGCGTGGATGATAGTGCGTTGCCCGATGGTGACACCGGGGTAAATTGTAACATTCGGCCAAAGCCGGACCTGCGCACCCAGACGGGAACCGGCGCCGATCGTGCAGTGCGCACCGATCACCGCCGCGTCGCCGATCACCACGCCGGATTCGATCACCGCATGCGGTCCGACATGCGCGGTGGCCGGCACCTGGACACCGTCGGCGATAACCGCCGTCGGATGCACGCCGGGCGCCGGATTCGGCAGCGTCGAGAACAGGTGCGACACCTTCGCGTAGGCGAGGTAGGGATTCTTCACCACCAGCGCCGCGCAGGGGCACTTGTCGAGCAGCGGCTCGGCGAGGATGACCGCCGCCGCCTGCGTCGCCTCGAGATGCGCCTGGTATTTCGGATTGGCGACGAAGGCCAGCGTGCCCGGGCCCGCCGACTGGATCGCCGCCAGCGCGTGCACCTGCACGGCCGGATCGCCGACCAGCCGCGCGTCGAGAAACGCGGCCAGTTCGCCCAGCGAGCGCGCCTGCATCGTCATCTCACTTCATGGTGTTGAGCTTGATCGTCACCTTGTCGGTGATTTCCTGCGCCGGCTTCGAGAACAGCAGCGCTTCCTTGGTGATGATCAGGTCGTAGGCCCCTTCCTTGGCGACGGCATCGACCGCGCGCTGGAACTTCGGACCGAAGTCCTGGAGGATCGCCTGCTGGCGCTCGCCGACCGTTTTCTGGAAGGTCTGGCCGAGCACCTGGTAATCGCGGTACTTGGCTTCGCAGTCGGTCTTGAGCTTCGCCGCATCGGTCGCCGACATCGTGGCGCCTTCGGTCTTCATTTTCTGCGAGCAGGTCGTGAGCTCGGCCTGCAGCTTGGTGATTTTCGCCTTGTCGCCGGCAGTGTCCTTTTCCAGGTCGGCCATCGCCTTGGTGTACTGCTCGGTCGACGAAATGGCAGTCATCGGATCGACGATGCCGATCTTCTCGGCGGCTGCCTCGCCGGTCGCCAGCGCGGCGGCAACCAGCAGGATCAGGGTGGTGTTGCGCACGTGGGTTTCCTCGCTGCCTGTTGTTTGTTGTGTGGTCGGAAGTGCGTGGTTCGGAACGGTTGGAACTCTCGCCCGGGGATTCAGACCGCGGAAGACTAGAAAGGTTGTCCCAGCGAGAACTGGAAGGCCTGCCTGTCGTCACCCGGCTGGTCGTTGAGGGTCCGGGCCAGACTGAAACTCAGGGGGCCGATGAGTGTATACCAGCTCAGGGCGATGCCCACCGAGGTGCGCAGCTCCTGGACGTCCGGCGCGAAGGTCTCCCCGTCGGTGAGGAAGACGTTGCCCGCGTCGTAGAACAGCGAAGTGCGCACCGAACGGGAATCCGGGGCGAACGGCGGCGGGAAGATCAGGTCCAGTCCGGCCTCGACCAGCATGTCGCCGCCGATGGCGTCGGGCGCCGGATCGGTGTTGTTCGCCACCACGAAGTTGTGCGCGGGGCTGCGCGCGCCCAGGCTGCGGTCCTCGTAGCCGCGCACCGAGCCGTAGCCGCCCGCCATGTAGCGCTGGTGGAACGGCAGGCGCCAGTCGCTGCCGTAGCCGTCGCCGAAGCCGAGGTCGGTGCGTCCCTTGAGGGTGAGCCGGCGGGTCAGCGGCAGGTATTTCTGGCCGGAATAGCTGATCTTGTAGTACGGCGTGTCGCTGCCCGGCAGCGCCATGTCGAACGCCACCCGGTTGTAGGTGCCGCGATCGGCCAGCACGCCGCGGTTCAGCGTGCTGCGCGACCAGGCGAGGTTGGCGGTGTAGGAATCGTACTGGTCGCCCATCTCGTCGACGTACAGCCAGATGTCTTCCGACACGAAGTCGCTGATCGCGACCTGCGCGTTGTCGTAGCCGAAACCGAACGACAGGCGGGACACCTCGCTCAGCGGATAGCCGAAGCTGACACCGAAGCCGGCGCGGTCGATCGCGTAGCGCGAGATGTTGGTGTTATCGAAATCGGTCTTCGAGTAGTAGGCGTTCCAGCCGCGGCTGACGCCGTCGTCGGTGTAGTACGGATTGTTGTAGCCGAGGTTGACGCTGTCGCGGACCTGGCTGCGGTTGAGCGAGAAGGACACCTTGTTGCCGGTGCCGAAGAAGTTGTTCTGCGACACGTTGGCGCCGAACACCAGCCCGTAGCCCTGCGAATAGCCGACGTTGGCGCCGATACTTCCCGACGGCTGTTCCTCGACTTCGTAGTTGACGTCGATGCGGTCGCCGCTGCCCGGAACCCGGGTGGTGGAGCTCTTCACCGTGCTGAAGAACCCGAGCTGCTCCAGTCGCCGCTTCGACTGCTCGATGGCCGCCTGCGAGGCCGGCGCGCCTTCGAACTGGCGCATTTCACGTCGCAGCACGTCGTCGCGCGTCTTGTCGTTGCCGGCGAAGGTGATCCGGTTGACGTACATGCGGTCGCCCGGCTCGACGAAGAACGTCATGCGGACGGTCTTCTTCTCTTCATCCACTTCCGGAATGCCGCGCACTTCCGCGAAGACATAGCCCTCGACGCCGAGCCGGCGGGTCAGCACGTCCGAGGACAGCGTGACCAGCTGCTGCGAGAAGGTCTGCTGCGGCCGCACCAGGATCAGCGGGCGCAGTTGCGCTTCGTCGAGCGGCAGCGCGCCGGCAAGCTCGACGTCGCTGATGGTGTATTTTTCGCCTTCTTCCATCGCAATGGCGACGAAGACCTGGCGGCGGTCGGCGGTCACCGACACCTGCGTCGTCTTCACCTGGAAATTGACGTAGCCGCGGTCCATGTACCAGGACCGCAGCGACTCGAGGTCGCCGGCCAGCTTTTCACGCGCGTACTTGTCGTCGCTGTTGAACCAGGACCAGGCGCTGTATTCGCGCAGTTTGATCACCTTGTGCAGCTGCTCGTCGTCCCAGGCCTTGTTGCCGATGAACCGGATGCCGCCGATGGCGGCCGCCTTGCCTTCATGGATGTCGATGTGGATGGAAACGCGGTTGCGCGGCTGCGGCGTCACCCTGGCGTCGACCCGCGCGCCGTAGCGGCCCTGCGCGATGTACTGCCGCTGCAATTCGACCTGCATGTTTTCCAGCGTCGAGCGGCGGAACACTTCGCCCTCGGCCAGACCGGCCTCTTCCAGGCCCTTGAGCAACTGCTCGCTGTCGATCGACTTGTTGCCGCTGATCTCGATCTTGCTCACTGCCGGCCGCTCGGCCACCTGCACCACCAGCGTGTCGCCGTCGCGGCCGACCTGCACGTCCTGGAAATCCTCGGTGGCATAGAGCTCGCGCACCAGATGCGCCACCGTACGGCCGTCGACCACGTCGCCCGCCTTCACCGGCAGCACCGCGTAAACCCGCTCGACCGGAATACGCTGCAGGCCGCGAATACGGATGTCGCTCACCGTGAAGCTTTCGGCACGGACCCACACCGACGCCGTCAGCAACGCGAACGCAAGCAACAGCAGCGACAGCAATCTCACCCGCAGGTCCTCAGGGCGCCAGATAGCGCGTGTAGTCGTTGAACAACGCCAGCGCCATCAGCGCCAGCAGCATGAACAGGCCGACCTGCGTCGCCGCGATCTGCACCCGCTCGGACAGCGGACGGCCGCGCACCGCCTCGACGGCGTAGAACAGCAGGTGGCCGCCGTCGAGCACCGGCACCGGCAGCAGGTTCAGGATGCCGATGGTAATGCTGACCAGCGCGAGGAAATCGAGAAAGGCTGCCGGCCCGATCGACATCGTGACGCTGGCGCCGTGGGCGATCGTCAGCGGACCGCCGATGCTGTCGGTGGACAACGCGCCGCTGATCATCTTGCCGATCATGACCACCGTCAGCTCGCTGCGCTCCCAGGTGTTGCGCACCGCCTCGGCGATGGCCTGCAGCGGGCCGAAACGCACTTCGCGCCGGTATTCTTCCGGCCAGTCCTCGGGGAAACGCAGCGTCACCTTGCCGCCGGAACCGACACCGGCATAACCGGTGGCGCGGCCGTCGACCAGGCGCACCGCCGGCACCAGCGTGATCGTCAGCACATCGCCGCCGCGCGCGACTTCCACCGCCAGCGCGCGGCCGGGCGCCGAACGCACGGCATCGACCCAGGCCGGCGCACCGCGGATCTCGCGGCCGTCGACGCGCAACAGGCGGTCGCCCTTGCGCAGGCCGGCCACGTGACCGGGCCCGGGCTGCGACACACCGTCGATCTCGACCGTCGGCAGCACATCGCCGATCTCGACCTCGTAGGGCGGCATCCAGGGCCGCAGGCCGAGCGCGGAGAGCGGATTCTCGCTTTCGCGGCCGCGCAGGAACGCGTTGATCGGCACGGCGATCTGCTGTTCGACGGCCGCCGCGCCGCGCTGCACGTCGAAGCGCACGCTGCCGGTATCGCCGACCCGCGCCACGACGCGCAGCGGCAGATCGTCCCAGCTGCGGATCCGGTGGCCGTCGACAGCGAGGATTTCGTCGCCCGCTTCCAGACCGGCCACGGCCGCCGGCGAACCCCGCTCGACGCTGCCGATCACCGGCGCCAGCCGGATTTCGCCAGCCACGAACAGCAGCCAGTAGACGAACACCGCCAGCACCAGGTTCACCAGCGGGCCCGCGGCGACGATCGCGAAACGCTGCGCCACCGGCTTGCGGTTGAACGCGCGCGGCAGCTCTTCCGGCGCCACCTCGCCCTCGCGTTCGTCGAGCATCTTCACGTAGCCGCCCAGCGGCACCGCGGCGACGACGTATTCGGTGCCGTCGCGGCCGATGCGCGACCACAGCGCCGGGCCGAAACCGATCGAGAAGCGCAATACCTTCACGCCGCAGCGGCGGGCGACGAAGAAGTGACCCCACTCGTGCACGGTGATCACCACGCCCAGCAGTACGGCAAACGCCAGCACCGCGTAGAGGCCGCCGCCCAGTTGTCCCAGCAGTTCGTTCATGCTGCCAGCCCCCGCTGTGCCACCGCGGCGCCGGCACGCCGCCGCGCGGCGGCATCGATCCCGAGCAGCGCATCGAGCGTGAGCACGACCGGCGCCGGTTCGGCGGCCAGGGTGTCCTCGATCACCGCCGCGATGTCGGTGAATTTCAGCCGGCGTTCAAGGAATGCCTGTACGGCGACTTCGTTGGCGGCATTGAGCACCGCGGACGCGGTGCCGCCGGCCGCCAGCGCTTCCTGCGCGAGGCGCAGACAGGGGAAGCGGACGGCATCCGGCGCTTCGAAATCGAGGCGGCCGCGCGCTACCAGATCCAGGAAATTGACGCCGGCATCCACGCGGTGCGGCCAGGCGAGCGCATGCGCGATCGGCGTGCGCATGTCCGGGCTGCCGAGCTGCGCCAGCACCGAGCCGTCGACGTATTCGACCAGCGAATGCACCACGCTCTGCGGATGCACCAGCACGTCGATCTGCTCGCGGCGGGCACCGAACAGCCAGTGTGCCTCGATCACTTCGAGGCCCTTGTTCATCATCGTTGCCGAATCCACCGAAATCTTGCGCCCCATCGACCAGTTGGGATGCGCCACCGCCTGCTCCGGCGTGACCGCCGCCATCTGTTCGCGCGTCGCGGCGCGGAACGGGCCGCCGGACGCGGTGAGCAGGATGCGCCGTACGCCCGCCTCTTCCAGCGACGCGCCGGCCGGCAGGCACTGGAACACCGCATTGTGCTCGCTGTCGATCGGCAGCAGCGTGGCACCGGAGCGCTTCGCCTCGGCCATGAACAACGCACCGGACATCACCAGCGCTTCCTTGTTCGCCAGCAGCACCTTCTTGCCGGCCCGCACCGCGGCGAGCGTCGGCGCGAGGCCCGCGGCACCGACGATGGCCGCCATCACCGCATCGACTTCCGGCAGCGCGACGACATGCGCCGTCGCCTCGTCGCCGCACAACACCTCGCAGTCCGACCCCGCGGCCTGCAGGCGGTTCCGCAATTCGGCGGCGGCTTTTTCGTCGGCCAGCACGGCATAGCGCGGCCGGTGGTCGAGGACCTGGGCATGCAGCGCATCGACGCGGCTGCCGGCGACCAGCGCCAGCACGCGGAACCGTCCCGGATGGCGGGCCACCACGTCGAGCGTGCTGCAGCCGACGGATCCGGTGGATCCGAGCACGACCAGCGTCTGTTGCGGCATGACGCTGCTCACACCGCGATGCCCAGCAGGACGTAGCCGAGGGCGAACACCGGCAGCGCGCAGGTCACGCTGTCGATGCGGTCGAGCATGCCGCCGTGCCCGGGCAACAGCGTGCCGCTGTCCTTCATCCCGGCTTCGCGCTTGACCATGCTCTCGAACAGATCGCCGAGGATCGACGCCAGCGTGGCCACCAGCACCAGCGCCAGCAGCAGCACCGTCGTTTCTCCGGTGAGCGCGCGCGCCTGCGCCAGCGCGAAGGCCAGCAGCAGGGTGAGCGCGAGGCCGCCGACGGCGCCCTCCACCGATTTGCCCGGGCTCACGTGCACCGCCAGCTTGTGGCGGCCGAACGCGCGGCCCGCGAAATAGGCGCCGACGTCCGCGCCCCACACCACGACGAAACCGCCCAGCAGCGCCAGCCCGCGCAGCGCCGTGCCCTGCACGTCGATGACGAACGACTGCAGCAGCACCACCGCGTGCCAGGCCGGCACCAGCAACACCAGGCCGGCGACGTACATGAAGGCGCGCTGCCGGTACCAGCCGTTGGCGCGCGGATAACGCACCACCAGCACCAGCGCCAGCAACCAGAAGGCCAGCGAGATCCACAGCAGCGGCAGCGCCGCGCCCGGCTGCAGGCGCTCGACGACGAACGTGCCGGCCATGCCGGCAACCAGCAGCGCCATGAAGGTGTTGCGGCAGACCGGCGCCATGCGCGTCCACTCGTGGCCGGCGATCAGCACCGGCACCGCCACGAATGCCGCGAACCAGGCATTCGGCAGGAAAAACATCGCGCCGAGAATGAGCGGCAGCAGAGCCAGTGCCGTTACCACCCGTTGCCACAACATCCGTCGGCTCCTGATCGCTCTAGCGGGATTCGCGGGACGACTGCGTCCCGGTGCCGGCGGCGCCGGCGGTTGACGGGTCGATTTCCTCGCCGGAGCGACCGAAGCGGCGCTGGCGCGACGCGTAGTCGGCCAGGGCGGCATCGAAGGCGGCGGCATCGAAATCCGGCCACAGGACATCGCTGAAGTGCAGCTCACTATAGGCGAGCTGCCACAGCAGGAAGTTGGAGATTCGTAACTCGCCGCCGGTGCGGATCAGCAGGTCCGGCGGCGGCAGGTCGGCCAGCGACAGGTAGCGGCCGAGGGTCGCCTCGTCGAGGTCATCGGCGCGCAGCCGGCCGGCAGCGACATCGGCGGCGGCGCGGCGGGCCGCCTGCGCGATGTCCCACTGGCCGCCGTAGTTGACCGCCACCGACAGGTGCAGGGTGTTGTTCTGCCGGGTGAGCCGTTCGGCTTCCGCGACGCCGGCGCGGATCTCCGGCGAGAACGCCGCGAGATCGCCGATGAAACGCAGGCGGATGCCGTGTTCGTTGAGTTCCGGTACCCGCCGGTTGAGGGCCGCCAGGAACAGCGTCATCAGCGCCGAGACTTCATCCTCGGGGCGACGCCAGTTCTCGCTGGAAAAGGCAAAGACGGTGAAGCATTCGATGCCGCGGCGGCCGGCATGTTCGACGGCGGCATGCAGCGCCGTCTCGCCGGCCTTGTGGCCTTCGCGGCCCGGCAGGCCGCGCTTGCGGGCCCAGCGGTTGTTGCCGTCCATGATGACGGCGACGTGGCGCGGCACGCCGTCGCGGCGCCAGCTGTCGATGTCCGGTGCCGCCGACGGCGTTCGGGAAGGATCCACGCGCAATTGACCCGGAACGGGAACCCGCGGCCTCAGACGGCCAGCAGGTCCTGCTCTTTCTTCTTCAGGTGCGCGTCGATCTCGGCGACATACTTGTCGGTGAGCTTCTGCACGTCGTCCTGCGCCTTGCGCTCTTCGTCCTCGCTGACTTTCTTGTCCTTCAGCAGGTCCTTGAGCAGGGTATTGGCGTCGCGGCGCACGTTGCGGACGGCGACCCGGGCGTGCTCGGCTTCGCCGCGCGCGACCTTGATCATGTCCTTGCGGGTTTCCTCGGTCAGCGCCGGCATCACCAGCCGGATCACGCTGCCGGCGGTGTTCGGGTTCAGGCCGAGGTCGCTCTTCATGATCGCCTTCTCGATCTCGGTGACCATGTTCTTTTCCCAGGGCGAGATCGACAGCGTGCGGGAATCCTCCACCGTCACCTGCGCCACCTGGTTGATCGGCGTGTCGTTGCCGTAATAGTTGACGCGCACGGCATCGAGGATCGCGGGGTTGGCGCGGCCGGTACGGATTTTCTTGAAGGCGGTGTCGAGCGACTCGATGCACTTTTTCATGCGTGCTTCGGCGTCTTTCTTGATGTCGTTGATCACGGTCCGTTCCTCTCGTGACTTGAATCAGCCCAGGCCGGCGCTCAACCGCGCTCGACCAGCGTTCCTTCGTTGCCGCCGACGACGATGTTGATCAGCGCGCCGGCCTTGTTCATGTCGAATACGCGCAGCGGGACATTGTGGTCGCGGCACAGGCAGATGGCGGTGAGGTCCATCACTTCCAGCTTGCGGTCCAGCACTTCGTCGTAGGTGAGGCGGTCGAACTTCTTCGCGTTCTTGTTGCGCTTGGGGTCGGCGTCGTACACGCCGTCCACCTTGGTCGCCTTGAGCACCAGGTCGGCCTCGACCTCGATGCCGCGCAGGCAGGCCGCGGTGTCGGTGGTGAAGAACGGGTTGCCGGTACCGGCCGCGAAAATCACCACGTCGCCGTCGGCGAGGTAATGCTGCGCGCGCCGGTGGTCGTAGTGCTCGACGATCCCGCTCATGGGAATCGCGCTCATCAGCCGGCAGCGGATGTTCGAGCGCTCCAGCGCGTCGCGCATCGCCAGCCCGTTCATCACCGTGGCCAGCATGCCCATGTGGTCGCCGGTCACCCGGTCGAGACCGGCTTCGTTCAGCGCCTTGCCGCGGAACAGGTTGCCGCCGCCCAGCACCAGCGCGACCTGCACGCCGATGCCGCGGATCTGGCCGATCTCCAGCGCCATCGCGTCGAGCACTTTCGGATCGATGCCGAAGCCCTCGCTGCCGGCGAGCGCCTCGCCGGACAGCTTGAGCAGGATGCGACGGAACTTGGCGGTGGGATTGGCCATGCTGCTGCGACTCCGTTCCCT
This sequence comes from Pseudomonadota bacterium, assembly GCA_049323295.1. Taxonomy (GTDB): domain Bacteria; phylum Pseudomonadota; class Gammaproteobacteria; order Pseudomonadales; family JADFDG01; genus JADFDG01. Next base: position 314,089 of record JBMOON010000017.1, on the reverse strand, counting down.
GGCTGGATCAGACGCCCTTGGTCATCGACGCCACTTCGGCGGCGAAGTCGGTGACTTCCTTCTCGATGCCCTCGCCCACCTCGAAACGGATGAACTGCTGCACCGTGGCACCGGCCTTCTTCACCAGGTCGCCGACCTTGGTGTCCGGATCCTTCACGAACGCCTGCTCGGTCAGGCTGACTTCGGACATGTACTTGCGCAGCGAACCTTCCACCATCTTCTCGACGATGTTGGCCGGCTTGCCGGATTCGGCGGCCTTGGCGGCGTAGATTTCCTTCTCGCGCGCCAGCACGTCGGCCGGAACGTCGGCCGGATTCACCACCAGCGGGTTGGCGGCGGCGATATGCATGGCCAGGTCCTTGCCGAGGTCGGCGTTGCCGCCCTTGACCGCTGCCAGCACGCCGATCTTGCCGCTGTGGATGTAGGTACCGACGACGTCGCCGGTCAGTCTGGCGATGCGGCGGATCTGGATGTTCTCGCCGATCTTCTGGATCAGCGCCAGGCGCGCCGACTCGATCGCACCGCCGTTGGCGGCGGCCAGTTTCGCAACGTCGGTTTCGCCGCTGGCCAGCGCGGCTTTCGCCACGTCGTTGGCGAAGGCGAGGAAGCTGGCATCGCGGCCGACGAAGTCGGTTTCGCTGTTCACTTCGACCAGCACCGCGGTGCCGCCGTTGCCGGCGGTGACGACCGCGCCTTCGGCGGCGGTACGGCCGGCCTTCTTCGCGGCTTTCGCCTGGCCGGACTTGCGCAGGTTGTCGATGGCGGTCTCGATGTTGCCGCCCGCTTCAACCAGCGCCTTCTTGCATTCCATCATGCCGAGGCCAGTGCGCTCGCGCAGTTCTTTGACCAGGCCGGCGGAAATTTCCATCGTGTATTCCTCGAATGCGTGTGGATTCGAAAAAGGGGGCATAGCCCCCTTCTCCTTCTAACGTTGGTACGACGGCGCGGATGACGGCGCGCGGAATCAGGCCTTGTCGGCGCCTTCCACTTCGACGTAACCCTCGCTGTCCTTGGCGCCGGCGCCGGTCAGGTCGGCGTGCTGGCGGCCTTCAAGCACGGCCTCGGCGGCCGCCTTGACGTACAGCTGGATGGCGCGGATGGCGTCGTCGTTGCCCGGGATCACGTAGTCGATGCCGGCCGGGCTGGAGTTGGTGTCGACGATGCCGACGACCGGGATGCCCAGCTTGTTGGCTTCGCTGACCGCGATCTTCTCGTGGTCGACGTCGATCACGAACAGGACATCCGGCAGGCCGCCCATGTCCTTGATGCCGCCGAGCGCGCGCTCGAGCTTTTCCATCTCGCGGGTGCGCATCAGCGCTTCTTTCTTGGTCAGCTTCGCGAACGTGCCGTCCTGCGCCTGCTGTTCCAGATCCTTCAGGCGCTTGATCGACTGACGGATGGTTTTCCAGTTGGTGAGCATGCCGCCCAGCCAGCGGTGGTTCACGAACGGCATGCCGCTGCGGAGGGCTTCTTCCTTCACGATCTGCTGCGCGGCGCGCTTGGTGCCGACGAAGAGGATTTTCTTCTTCTTGGCAGCCTGACCGTTGAGGTACGTCAGCGCTTCGTTCAGCGCCAGCGTGGTGTGTTCGAGGTTGATGATGTGGATCTTGTTGCGGGCGCCGTAGATGTACGACGACATTTTCGGGTTCCAGAAGCGGGTCTGGTGACCGAAGTGCGCACCTGCTTGCAGCAGTTCGCGCATGCTGACTTGTGCCATGTTTTCCTCTGCTCGGGTTGGGCCTCTGCATCCCCCGGCGTCCTACCCTTGCGGGCACCCGGGACGACGTGACGGAATGCATGAGTGTTTTGGGTTGACCGCCCCGGCCATGATGGACAGGGTCGGCGGTTTCACCGCCGGCGTTTCCGGACCCCGGGGGAGCCGCTAGAATGCGGCGTCCCGCGCAAGGCCTCCGGCCCCGCCGAAAGCGGCGCGCTTTATAGCACAGACACCCCCTGCCGGGCGACCCCGCCCCCTACCCCATGACCATCGTTTTCAAGACCCCCGACCAGGTCGCCCGGATGCGGGTGGCCGGCCGTCTGGCCGCCGAAGTGCTGGAAATGATCGCCCCCCACATCCGTCCGGGGGTCAGCACCGGCGAGCTCGACCGGATCTGCCACCGCCACATCGTGGAGGTCCAGCAGGCCATCCCCGCGCCGCTCAACTACAAGGGCTTCCCGAAGTCGATCTGCACCTCGGTGAACCAGGTGGTCTGCCACGGCATCCCCAGCGACACCAAGATCCTGAAGAAGGGCGACATCATCAACGTCGACATCACCGTCATAAAGGACGGCTGGCACGGCGACACCAGCGCCATGTTCGTGGTCGGCGACACCACCCCCTTTGCCGAGAAGCTGATCCGGGTGACGCAGGAATGCCTGTACAAGGCGATCGCGCTGGTCCGGCCCGGGGTCCGGCTGGGCGACCTGGGGCACGTGATCCAGCAGCATGCCGAGGCCAACCGCTATTCGGTGGTCCGCGACTACTGCGGCCACGGCATCGGCGAGGTCTTCCACGAGGAGCCGCAGGTGCTGCATTACGGCCGGCCGGGCACCGGCCTGGCCCTGGAAGAGGGCATGACCTTCACCATCGAGCCGATGATCAATGCCGGCACCTTCCATACCCGGCTGCTGCCGGACGGCTGGACGGTGGTCACCCGCGACCACAAGCTGTCGGCGCAGTGGGAGCACACGCTGGCGGTCACCGCCACCGGCTGTGAAGTCCTGACCGCCCGCCGCGACGAATCCTTCTGAGGCCGCCATGAACGAGGTCGCCGCGCCCCCCGCCCCGTTCGCCCCCCTCTCGGTCGAAGCCCTGCTGGGGCTGTGCATGTCCGGCCCGCCCGGCCCGGCCATGCGCACCTATCTGAAGGACGCCCAGCTCTGGCTCAACGAAGGCTTCCGCGCCGGCGCCCCGGTGCGTGACCTGGTGCGCGGGCGCTCCGACCTGGTGGACACCGTGCTGGTTGCCGCCTGGGTGCACTTCGGACTGGCCGACCACAACAACGTGGCGCTGGTCGCCACCGGCGGCTACGGCCGCGGCGAACTGCACCCCGGTTCGGACGTCGACATCCTCGTCCTGCTGGCCGACGGCGCCGGCAGCGCGCACAAGGCGGAAACCACCGCCTTCATCACCTTCCTGTGGGACATCGGGCTGGAAATCGGCTCCAGCGTGCGCACCGTCGACGAATGCGTCGAACAGGCACGCGCCGACATCACCATCGCCACCAACCTGATGGAAGCGCGGGCACTGGCCGGCAACGACGAGCTGTTCGCCGCCATGCAGCACCGCACCGGCCCGGATTTCGTCTGGCCCAGCCGCGAATTCTTCCGCGCCAAGCACGACGAACAGATCGCCCGCTGGCGCAAGCACAACAACACCGAATACAACCTCGAGCCCGACCTGAAGAACGCACCCGGCGGCCTGCGCGACATCCAGACCGTCGGCTGGGTGGCCAAGCGGCATTTCGGCGCGAAAACGCTGCATGAACTGGTGACGCTCGGCTTCCTGACCGAGGAAGAGCACCGCGCGCTGGCCGACAGCCAGGACACGCTGTGGCTGATCCGCTACGCGCTGCACATGATCACCGGCCGCGGCGAGAACCGGCTGCTGTTCGACCACCAGCGCAACGTCGCCGCCCTGCTCGACTACCGCGACTCGAAGGCGAACCTCGCCGTCGAGCAGCTGATGAAGCGCTACTACCGCACCGCGCTGGTGGTGTCGCAACTGAACGAGATGCTGCTGCAGCACCTGGACGAAGCCATCCTGCATGCCGGACAGCAGGACGTCATCACGCCGCTGAACGCCCGCTTCCAGCTGCGCAACGACTACCTCGAGGTCACCCACGACAAGGTGTTCGAGCGCACGCCGCCGGCACTGATCGAGGCCTTCGTGCTGATGGGCTCCAGCCCCGACATCAAGGGCATGCGTGCCTCGACGATCCGCCTGATCAAGCAGAACCTGCACCGCATCGACGACGGCTTCCGCAACGACCTGCGCGCCATCACGCTGTTCATGGAGCTGATCCGCAGCGAACACCAGCTGTACTCGCCGCTGCTGGAAATGAAGCGCTACGGCGTGCTCGGCGCCTATCTGCCGGGCTTCGGCCAGGTCGTCGGCATGATGCAGTACGACCTGTTCCACATCTACACGGTGGATTACCACACGCTGCAGGTGATCAAGAACATGCGCCGCTTCCGCTATCCGGAAGTGCGCGAGAAATTCCCGTTGGTCTGCGACGTGTACCAGCGGCTGCCGAAACCGGAGCTGCTGTACCTGTCCGGTCTGTTCCACGACATCGCCAAGGGGCGCGGCGGCGACCATTCGGAGATCGGCGAGAACGAGGCGCGCGATTTCTGCCTGCACCACCGGCTGGGCAAGTGGGACGCCAACCTCGTCGCCTGGCTGGTGCGCAACCACCTGCTGATGTCGGTCACCGCGCAGAAGAAGGACGTGTCGGATCCGGACGTGATCATGGAATTCGCCCGCACGGTCGGCGACCAGATCCACCTCGACTACCTCTACTGCCTCACCGTCGCCGACATCAACGCCACCAACCCGAACCTGTGGAACGGCTGGCGGGCGACGCTGTTGCGACAGCTCTACACCGAGACCAAGCGGGCGCTGCGCCGCGGGCTGGAAACCCGCCTCGACCGCCAGTCCTGGATCGACGAGACGAAATCCGGCGCGCTCGCCCTGCTGCGCCAGAACGGCGTCGAGGACAACGTGCAGAAGCTGTGGCAGGGCCTGGGCGACGACTATTTCCTGCGCGCCAGTGCCGACGAGGTCGCCTGGCACACGGAAGCGATCCTGGCGCACCCGGCCGACGGCGGCCCGCTGGTGCTGGTGCGCAACACGCACGAGCATGCCTTCGAGGGAGCGACGCAGATCTTCGTCTACACCCGCGACATGCCGAACCTGTTCGCGGCGTCGGTCGCCTCGCTGTCGACCATGCACCTGAACATCCTCGACGCGAAGATCATCACCTCGCCGCAGGGTTTTTCCCTCGACACCTACATCGTGCTGGACGAGAACGGCGAGCATATCGGCGACAACGGCCCGCGGATGCTCGACATCCGCCGCCGGCTCACCGAGGCGCTGCGCGACCCGACGGCCTTCCCGGCGCTGGTGCAGCGCAAGATGCCGCGCCAGTACCGCCACTTCAAGGTGCCGACCGAAGTCGCGATCAGCAACGACCGCAACGGCCGCACGGTGATCGAGGTGATCACGCTCGACCGGCCCGGCCTGCTGGCGCGCATCGGCCGCATCTTCATGGAATTCCGCCTGCTGCTGCAGAACGCCCGCATCGCCACCCTGGGCGAGCGGGTCGAGGACGTGTTCTTCGTCACCGGCAGCGACGGCCAGCCGCTCACCGACATCGAACTGCGCGAGCGTCTGCAGCAGACGCTGCGCGACCGCCTCGACAGCGACGACTGAGCCTCCACAGGACACCGCCCCGCCGATGAATCCGCAACTCGACCGCCTGCAGCCCTACCCCTTCGAACGCCTCGCGGCGCTGCTCAAGGGCACGACGCCGGCCGGCAAGCCGCACGTCTCGCTGTCGATCGGCGAACCGAAGCACGCGTCGCCGCCCTTCGTGCTGGAAGCGCTGACGAAAAACCTGGCGCAACTGAGCGTGTATCCGAATACCCGCGGCATCGACGCCCTGCGCGAGACCGTCGCCGGCTGGCTGCAGCGCCGTTTCCGTCTGCAGAAGATCGATGCCGGCACGCAGATCCTGCCGGTGAACGGTACCCGCGAGGCGCTGTTCTCGTTCGCCCAGGCGGTGATCGATCCGGCGAAAAAACCGCTGGTGGTTTCGCCCAACCCCTTCTACCAGATCTACGAAGGCGCGGCGCTGCTCGCCGGCGCCGAACCGCATTACGTGCCCTGCACCGCCGCCACCGGCCTGAAGCCGGATTTCGCGGCGGTGCCGGCTGCCGTCTGGGACCGTTGCCAGCTGCTGTACGTCTGCTCGCCGGGCAATCCCACCGGCGCCGTGCTGTCGGTCGACGACTTCCGCCGCCTGATCGAACTGGCGGATCGCCACGATTTCGTCATCGCCAGCGACGAGTGCTATTCGGAAATCTATTTCGACGAGACGACTCCGCCGCCGGGCATCCTCGAAGCCTGCGCCGCCATGGGCCGGCACGACTACGCGCGCTGCGTCGCCTTCCACTCGCTGTCCAAGCGTTCCAACCTGCCGGGCCTGCGCTCGGGGTTCGTCGCCGGCGACGCGCGGGTGCTGGCGAAATTCCTGCAGTACCGCACTTACCACGGCTGCGCGATGAGCGTCGCCGTGCAGCAGGCGTCGATCGCCGCCTGGAACGATGAAGCGCACGTGCGCGCCAACCGCGACCTGTACCGCGAAAAATTCCGCATCGCGATCGATACCCTGGCGCCGGCGATGAAAGTAGCCATGCCGGACGCCGGCTTCTACCTGTGGCCGGAGACGCCGGTGGCCGACGACGAGTTCGCCCGGCTGCTGATCGAGCGCGAGAACGTCGGCGTGCTGCCCGGCCGCTACCTGTCGCGCACCGTCGACGGCAAGGACCCCGGCGCCGGCCGCATCCGGCTGGCACTGGTCGCCGGCGTCGACGAATGCCGCGAAGGCGTGGCGCGCATCCGCCGCTGCGTCGAAACGCTCAAGTAACCGCTCACCGGAACGAGACCCATGCTGCACGTGTACGGCATCCGCAACTGCGACACCGTGAAGAAGGCACTGGCCTGGCTGGACGACCACGGCGCGAAATACACCTTCCACGATTTCAAGAAGGAAGCGCTGACGCCGGCGCAGCTGGACGGCTGGCTGAAAACCGTCGGCTGGGAGACCCTGCTCAACCGCAAGGGCACGACCTGGCGCGGGCTGCCGGAGAAAGTCCGCGAGAACATCGATGCGAAATCGGCACGGGCGCTGATGCTGGAGAATCCTTCGATCGTGAAGCGACCGGTGGTGGTGAAAGGCGCCGCCGTTTCCGTGGGGTTCGATGCCGCGGATTTTTCGAAGCGGTATGGCTGAGCAGCGTGCCGCCGGCGGCCCGGGGCGGTCGCGATCTGTCGCGCACTCATCGTTCGCGAAGGTCATCGACCACCCCGGCGCGCCGGAACGAGTGACAAACCTTTCCATACAAACCCGTTTCAACAACATTCAACCGCGAGAGACGACATGAGCAACGCATTCTTCGCCATCGGCCTGGGCATCGGCACGAAGAACCGCAAGGGCGGCTGGCTGGAAATCTACTATCCGCGGCCGCTGCTGCGCCCGGCGGCAGCGCTGTCGGAGAAAATCGCCGCCGCGGTCGGCCATGCCGGCGGCAACGCGGCGATCGACATCGACGTCGACGAACTGATGCACATCGTCACCGCCGCCGAAGCGGCCGGCGACGAGGCGCTGGCCGGTCTGGCGCGCACGCTGGCCGGCAGCACCCGGCCGATGGTGCTGACCCTGCTGGCCACCGATGCCGAGCCGGCCTCGACGCCGGAAGCCTACCTGAAGCTCCACCTGCTCTCGCACCGGCTGGTGAAGCCGCACGGCCTCAACCTGAAGGGCATTTTCCCGCTGCTGCCGAACGTGGCCTGGACCAGCGCCGGCGCGATCGATCTCGAAGAGCTGCCGCAGCGGCAGCTGGAGGCGCGGCTGAAGGGTGAAACGCTCACCGTGCACAGCGTCGACAAGTTCCCGCGCATGACCGACTACGTGGTGCCGACCGGCACGCGCATCGCCGATGCCGCCCGCATCCGGCTCGGTGCCTACGTCGGCGAAGGCACGACGGTGATGCACGAGGGCTTCATCAACTTCAACGCCGGCACCGCCGGCACCAGCATGGTGGAAGGCCGCATTTCCGCCGGCGTGTTCGTCGGCAAGGGCTCGGACATCGGCGGCGGCGCCTCGACCATGGGCACGCTGTCCGGCGGCGGCAACATCGTGATCTCGCTGGGCGAAGGCTGCCTGCTCGGCGCCAACGCCGGCGTCGGCATTCCGCTGGGCGACAAGTGCACCGTGGAATCCGGCCTCTACATCACCGCCGGCACCAAGTGCGCGCTGCTCGACGACAAGGGACAGGTCGTGCAGACGGTGAAGGCGCGCGACCTCGCCGGCAAACCGGGCCTGCTGTTCCGCCGCAACTCGGTCACCGGCGCGGTGGAATGCCTCACCAACAAGTCGGCGGTCGAACTGAACGCCGAACTGCACAAGCACAACTGACCAGCCTGCCCGCACGAACGCCAGGAGAACACGATCGATGAACGTCCGGCATTTTGTCCTGCTCGCCGCCACCCTGCTGCTGACCGGCTGCATGACCTACCGGGATTTTCCCGTCGACATGGTCGGCAAGGCACCGCCCGCCAAACCCTACCAGGCCCTCAGCTACCGGATCGCGCAATTCGATGCGCTCAGCTTCGGCGGCGGCGAGGAAGCGCTGAAGCAGGTGTTGCGCAAGGACACGCCGTTCCGCGATACCGAAGCGGTCGAGGAAATGCCGGAAAAAGGCGTGTTCTGCCTTATCCACGTCGAGCAGAAGCCGGTACCGCTGTCGGTGGTCGCTGCCGGCTACCTGTCCTATTCCACGCTGGGCATCACGCCGGCGTGGAGCACGAAGGACGGCATGCGCATCCGCTACGACCTGTACATCGACGGTCAGCGCCAGGGCAAGTACGAGTACGAAATCACCCGCAAGAGCGCCATGTGGCTCGGCCTGCTGCCCTTCATCTGGGTGAACGCGCTGACCTACTCGGAAGCCGAGGCGGTGCAGGCCACGGCCTGGAAATTCTTCCAGGACAGCGATCCGCTGCTCGCGGCGTATCAGGCAAGGCAGGTCCGCGCGCCGTGAATCCGGCCGGCGCCGCTCACCACGGCGCCTTCTGCCAGTACGTGGTGTAGCAGTCGCCGTCGAGACAGATCATCGGATCGCGGTTCTTCGGGTGATTGCGCTTCTCCAGCGCGTAGCTCGACGTCTGTCCGCCGTTCGAGGTGGCCGTCAGCCGGCCGCCGCTGACGCTCCAGCGGCCGGCATCGTTCGACTGCGAGGACGTGCCGCCCCACATGCCGGGCGCGTAGGCGCTCATGCTGCCTTCGTGCGCGTACGTGTAGCTGCCGTCGGCCTTCAGTTCGAAGCAGGTCATGCTCGACGAACCGCCGCCGGCATTGGCGCTGAAACTGCCGCCCTTGCACCACTTGCCGACCAGTTCGCCGGCCTTCGCGCTGCCGCCGCCCGCCGCCGGCTTGCCGGCTTTCGCGACCGGCTTCGCCGCCGTGCCGCGCTGCAGGGTGACCGGCGCCGCGAAATCGCCGCCGCTGACCAGCAGCCGGTCGCCCTGCTGCTGCACCTGGTAGGTGGCGACCGCGCCGTCCTGTTCGACGAACAGCAAAGCGCCCGTGAGCTGCCAGCGCATCGGCGCGCCGTTCACCGTGCCGGCGCCGTTGGCGCCGAAACTGACCGTCAGCGGTTCGCCGTCGGCGGTGCCGGACCAGCTGCCCTGCAGGGCAACGCCCGCGACGGCCGCGACGCTGCACAGCAGCAGGAAAATCAACGCCGGAAAAAACGAACGCGACATGTCGGCTTCCTCCCTGAAAGGGCCGGCGACGGGCCGGCCGGATCTATTCGCAGAATCTTTCCGCCAGCCGGCGTGCCTGCGGCGCCACGAAATAGGCCACCGGCCAGGCGACGACGAAGGCGAACACGAACGCATGCAGCCAGCGACCGACAAAGGCCGCATCGAGCCCGGTGTTGAAGGCGGTGATCACGCCGGACATGATGAATGCCATCAGCAGCGCCATGAAGAAGGTGAACACCAGGGGAAAGAAGCGACGTGAAATTTTCCGGGACATGCGTGCTGCCGATCGGGTGGGTCCGGGTGGAATGCGGCCTGCGGGCCGCCTGAAAAGGCATGGAAAACAGCGCTGCAGAAACAGGAACGGCGCGTCGTCCGACGCGCCGTCCGGCAACCGCGACGACTGCTTACTGCAGCGGGCAGTTGGTCACGTTCTTGTAGCGCATCTCGGCCATCTTGCGACAACCCATGGCCTTGAAGCCACCCATGCCGTCGCAGGTCTTGAGGGCAGCGGCGCGCTCGGTGCACTGCGCGGCGTAGTTGGCCACGGCATCGGCCGTTTCGTTGCCGGTATTGACCACCACGGCCTGGTCGCCCTGCGCCGTCAGCGTGACCACCTGTGTCTCCGCGGCCGGCGCTTCGACCGCCGTCGCGGCCGGTTCAGCGGCCGCGGCCGGAGCGTCTTCGGCCATCGCGGCCGGTACCAGGGCCAGTACGCCGGCCATCAGGCCGGCCTGCCAGAACATCTTCATCCCCTTCTCCTTGTTCTCTGGACGGTTCATGTAGGTCGTTCGCCTGACCGGTCCGGCCCGACCCGTACGACCGGACGGCGAGCAGCGAACATAGCCTGCCCGGTACGGGCCGGTGGATGCCGGCTCGCTGACCGAGACTGACGCATCCAACCCGTTGATTTCCATGGGCATCCCTGCACCCGGGCAGCGGCTGCCCGACCGGCGGGCGGAAATCGGCGGGAACCTCGGGTTTTCCCTCCTTGTCCCTGTCGGCAGGCGGTCCCATATTGCCCCCCGCATCCGCCCCGTCGCGTGGCGGGTCTCCCCTTCCAGTCAGCAGTTCGCCCCCGGCGAGGAGTCACCCATGTCCCAGGACAAGTTCAGGGAACGTACCCGCGAAGTCGTTCACCTCGCCGATGTCCGTCGCCGCCTCGAGGCCGAGCGGGAGGACACGGTGGCACCGATCCGCGAAGAGTTCATGGGCGAGCTCGGCGACCTGATGGACGACTACCTCGACGAGATCCGGGCCGCCACCGGCGGCGATCCGGACAAGCTGCTCGAGGAGCTGATGGCCACCTGCTCGACCGTGCTGGCCCTGGCCGCCGAAGAACATTCGGACGATCCCGAGGAACGGGCCGATTTCATCGACACCGTGGCCGAGATCGCCACCGAGCTCGTCACCGAAGAAAACACCACCGGCGACCTGTTCGACGACGAGCGCTGATTCCGCTGCGCCGGCGGATGGCGGAAGATGGCCCCCCGCTTCCGCCGGAGCCAGCGATGGCACTCAAGGCCACCGTCTACAAGGCACAGCTCAACGTCGCCGACACCGACCGCGGTTACTACGCGGATCACCCGCTCACCCTCGCCCTGCATCCTTCGGAAACCGAAGAGCGGCTGATGGTGCGGCTGCTCGCCTATGCGCTGCATGCCGGCGAGCACCTTGCCTTCACCCGCGGCATCAGCACCGACGACGAACCCGATCTCTGGGAGAAGGACCTCACCGGCGACATCGTGCGCTGGATCGAAGTCGGCCTGCCGGACGACACGCGCATCCGCAAGGCCTGCAACCGTTCGCGCGAGGTCGTGGTGATCGCCTTCGGCGCCCGTGCGCCGGAAATATGGTGGGAAAAGACCGCGCCGGCACTCGCCCGCTTCGACAATCTCACCGTGCTGCGCATTCCGGCCGAAGCCGGCGCCGCGCTGGCGGCGCTGGCCGGGCGCACCATGGAATGGCAGGTCACGATCCAGGACGGCATCGCATTCGTCAGCAGCCAGGGCAGCAGCGTGGAAGTGCAGCCCGAAACCTGGCGCCGCAGCGGCCGCTGAAACGCCGGCGCCTCAGGTTTCGGCGCGCAGCGGAATCCGCCGCGCGTCGCCGGAACACGCCGCGGACGAGCTGCCGACAAACACACCCAGTTCCGGAATGCAGGTACCGCAGCGCGTGCCGGCACGCGTGGCGCTGCACAGCGCCTCGACATCGGCGCAGCCCGGCGCTGCCGTGCGCAGCGTTTCGTCGGTGACTTCTAAACAGGCGCAGACGACGCGGCCGGGCGACGGTTGCGGCAGCCCGGAAAACAGCAAGGCGCGATCGTCGTCGGACGGCAGCGGCGTGGCGATCAGGCGCTGCGCGGCCACCTCGTCGACCGTGCCGCCCGGCGCTGCCACCGCCACCGCCTGCACGAAACCGTCGCGCAGGTTGAGCAGCACGCTGCGGGCACCGCTTTCCGCCTGCTGCCACTCGCCACCCTGTTCCGGCGCACGCAGTTCCTCCGGCATCAGGCTGCGCAGCCAGGCCGTGAGCGACGCCGGTTTTTCCGCCGCCGCCACCTGCAGGCGCCAGCCTTCGCGCGTGCGCTGCCGCACCGCGTACAGCGCCGTCTCCGGAACCGCCAGCGGCGCGCGCGACAGCACCACGGCCGTCGCGGCGGCGGTGACCGGCGCGATGCGCGCCGGCGTGTGTTTCAGTTCCGGTTGCCCCGACCAGGGATCGACCGCCGGATTCGGCAACGCACCGGCAATACCGCCGGCGGTGAGCACGCGCGTCCAGTGCATCGGCACGAACAGCGCACCGGAATGCTGGCTGTCCGTGACCTGCACGCGCAGCACGGCCGCGGCGTGGGCCGTCTCCACCCGCGCCAGCCCGCCGTCGACGACGCCGGTGCGGACGGCATCGTCGGGATGCACTTCCACGAACGGCTCGTCACGGTGCCGGTTGAGCCGCGGCACCGTGCCGGTACGCGTCATGGTGTGCCACTGGTCGCGCACGCGACCGGTATTGAGCACGAACGGGAAAGCAGTGCCGACGGCATGGCATGGCGCGTGCGTGGCAATGGCAATGAAACGCGCGCGGCCGTCGCGGTGCGCGAACCGGCCGTCGCCGAACAGGCGCTGCGCCGGCTGGCTGCCGGCACGCCACGGCCACTGGAACGGCGTCAGGTTTTCATAGGTCGCGGCGTCGATCGCCGACAGCGCGCCGAGATCGAAACGGCGCTGGCTGGATTCCGGATTCACCAGCGCCGAAAGCGTCGCGTGTTCGCGGAAGATCGCCGCCGGGCCGTCGTAGTCGAAGGCCTTCACGTAGCCGAGACGGCGCGCGACCTGCGCCACCGCCCACCAGTCGGGCTTCGCTTCCCCCACCGGCGCCACCAGCGCGCGCTGGCGGGAAATGCGCCGTTCGGAATTGGTGACCGTGCCGTCCTTCTCGCCCCAGGCATGCGCCGGCAGCGCGACGTGCGCGTGGCGCAGGGTGTCGGTGTCGTCGACACAGTCGGACACCACGACGAACTCGCAGCCGGCGATCGCCGCGCGGACCCGTTCGGCATCCGGCATGCTGACCGCCGGATTGGTGCCCATGATCCAGAGGAATTTCACTTTGCCGGCCGCCACCGCCGCGAACAGGTCGACGGCCTTCAGGCCCTTGTCGGTGGCCAGCGCCGGCGCCTGCCAGAAACGCGCCACCTGCGCGCGTGCCGCATGATCGTCGAACGGCAGGTGCGCCGCGAGCTGCGTCGCCAGACCGCCGACTTCGCGGCCGCCCATCGCATTCGGCTGGCCGGTGAGCGACAGCGGCGCGGCGCCCGGCTTGCCGATGCGGCCGGTGGCGAGATGGCAGTTGATGATCGCGTTGACCTTGTCGGTGCCGCCGCTGGACTGGTTCACGCCCTGCGACCAGCAGCTGACGGTGCGCGGCGTCTCGGCGAACCAGCGGTAGAAACGGAACAGGTCGTCGCCGCTCACGCCGCAGCGGGCGGCCAGCGCATCGATGCCCTGCGCGTCGACGGCACCGGCATCGGCGCGCGCTGCCGCCAGTGCGGCGTCGAAACCGGCGGTGTGGCGGGCGACGAAAATGGCATCGAGTGCACCACGGTCGGCGAGGAAGGCCAGCAGACCGTTGAACACCGCGGCGTCAGTGCCGGCGCGGATCGGCAGATGCAGGTCGGCAATCTCGCAGGTGGCGGTGCGGCGCGGATCGAGCACCACGATCTTCGTACCGCGCGCCGCCTTCGCCGCCTTGATGCGCTGGTACAGCACCGGGTGGCACCAGGCGGTGTTGGAACCCGACAGCACGATCAGGTCGGCTTCCTCGAGATCCTCGTAGCAGCCGGGCACCGCGTCCTCGCCGAAGGCACGCTGCTGCGCCACCACCGTCGAGGCCATGCACAGCCGGGAGTTGGTATCGATGTTGCCGGTGCCTACGAAGCCCTTCACGAACTTGTTGGCAACGTAGTAGTCCTCGGTCAGGAGCTGGCCGGAGACGTAGAAGGCGATCGCGTCCGGACCGTGCTCGTCGCGGATTTTCTTCAGCGTCGACGCGACACGGTCCAGCGCCTCGCCCCAGAACGCAGCACGCAGCACGCCGTCGGCACCGCGCACCTGCGGCCGCAGCAGGCGGCCGTCGGCGCCCAGCGTCTCGCCCAGCGCCGTGCCCTTGGCACAGAGCCGGCCGATGTTCGCCGGATGCGACAGGTCGCCGGCCACCAGCACGCTGCGGCCCTCGCGGCTTTTCACCTCGGCGGCGATGCCGCAGCCGACCCCGCAGTAGGCGCAGGTGGTCTGCCGCGCCGCAGCGCCGGCCGGAGACGGAGCGGACGAACTGCCGTCGGCCATCTCAGGCACTCGCGACGGCCGCTTCGATCACCAGCGGTTCGCTGCCGATCTCGACGACGTTCTTCAGCGTGCGCACCGGATACACCGGCACGCTGACCGTTTCGTCCTCGAGGCAGCGGCCGCTGACCAGACTGAAATGCTGCTTGTAGATCGGCGACGCCACCACCAGTTCGCCCTTCAGGTCACCGACGATGCCGCGCGAGAGCACGTTGGCGCCGCTGAACGGATCGTGGTTGCCGATGGCGTAGATCGAGCCCTGCGGCAGGCGGAACAGCGCCACCTGCCTGCCGCCGACCAGCGCGGCGGCGCCGCGGCAGGGAACGAGATCGCCGATGCTGCACACCGGAATGAACTGCATGCCGTTGGTTTTCACGGGCGATCTCCTTACACGTTCTCGGGTTGCCGGGTGGATTTTTCTTCCGGGGTGGCCGGCCGGATCTGGCCGCGCTCGCGGACGAACACCACGTTCTCGTCCTGGCCGTCGGCGTTGACGAAGGCACGGAAGCGGGCGCGCCTGACCGGATCCTCCACCGTCGACTTCCACTCGCACTGGTAGGTGCCGACCACGTGCGCCATCTCGGCTTCCAGCTCGGCGCCGAGGCCCAGCGTGTCGTTGACGATCACGTCCTTCAGGTACTGCAGGCCGCCTTCCATGTTGTCGCGCCAGGTGCTGGTGCGCTGCAGGCGGTCGGCGGTGCGGATGTAGAACATCAGGAAACGGTCGATGTAGCGGATCAGCGTGACGTCGTCGAGATCGCCCGCCAGCAGTTCGGCATGGCGCGGTTTCATGCCGCCGTTGCCGCAGACATACAGGTTCCAGCCCTTCTCGGTGGCGATCACGCCCACGTCCTTGGACTGCGCCTCCGCACACTCGCGGGTGCAGCCGGAAACCGCCATCTTCAGTTTGTGCGGCGAGCGCAGGCCCTTGTAGCGGTTCTCGACCAGGATCGCCATGCCGACCGAGTCCTGCACGCCGTAGCGGCACCAGGTGCTGCCGACGCAGCTCTTCACCGTGCGCAGCGACTTGCCGTAGGCATGGCCGGATTCCATGCCGGCGGCGATCAGTTCTTCCCAGATCGCCGGCAGCTGCTCCAGGCGGGCGCCGAACAGGTCGATGCGCTGGCCGCCGGTGATCTTGGTGTAGAGATCGTACTTTTTCGCCACCTCGCCGATGACGATCAGCTTGTCCGGGGTGATCTCGCCGCCGGGAATGCGCGGCACGATCGAGTAGGTGCCGTCCTTCTGGATGTTGGCCAGCACGTGGTCGTTGGAATCCTGCAGGTGCGCGTGCTCGTCCTTCAGGACGAAATCGTTCCAGCAGGACGCGAGGATGGAGGCAATGGCCGGCTTGCAGACGTCGCAGCCGAGGCCGACGCCGTGCTTGTTGCGCACCTCGTCGAAGGTCTTCAGCTTGCCGACACGCACCAGGTTGTAGAGATCCTGGCGGCTGTAGGCAAAGTGTTCGCAGAGGTCCTTGCGCACCTCGACGCCGATCTTCTTCAGCTCGCTGTTCATCACCTGCGTGACCAGCGGGACGCAGCCGCCGCAGGTAGTGCCGGCCTTGGTGCAGGCCTTCAGCTGGGCGACGGTGTGGGCACCGTCGTTGACCGCCTTGCACAGCTCGCGCTTGCTGACGGCGTTGCAGGAGCAGATCTGTGCCGTCTCCGGCAGCGCGTCGACGCCGATGCCGGCGCTGCCCTTGCCGTCGGAGGCCGGCAGGATCATCGATTCCGGGTTGGCCGGCAGCGCGATGCCGTTGAGCATCACCTGCAGCAGGGTGCCGTAGTCGTTGGCTTCGCCGACCAGCACGCCGCCGAGCAGCTTCTTGTTGTCCTCGCTGACGACGATCTTCTTGTACACGCCGGCCGGTTCGTTGATGTAGACGTACGAACGGGCGCCGGCGGTGGCGCCGTGCGCGTCGCCGAGGCTGGCCACGTCGACGCCCATCAGTTTCAGCTTGGTGGACATGTCGGCGCCCTTGAACTCCAGCGCCTCGGCCTTCGCGCAGATCTGCTGCGCGGCGGCCTTGGCCATGTCGTAGCCCGGGGCGACCAGACCGAAGATGCGGCCGTTCCACAGCGCGCACTCGCCGATCGCGTAGATCGACGGATCGGTGGTGCGGCACTGGTCGTTGACCACGATGCCGCCGCGCGGGCCGGTTTCGATGCCGGCGGCCTTCGCCAGCGCGTCCTGCGGCCGGATGCCCGCCGAGAAGACCAGCATGTCGGTTTCCAGCACGGTGCCGTCGGCGAAATTCAGGCGGTGGCGGTGCGCCTCGCCGTCGACGATGTCCTTCGTGCTGCGGTTGGTGTGCACGAACACGCCCAGCGATTCGATCTTGCGACGCAGCATGGTGCCGCCGCCGTCGTCCACCTGCACCGCCATCAACCGCGGCGCGAATTCGACCACGTGCGTTTCCAGACCCAGGTCGCGCAGCGCCTTCGCCGCTTCCAGACCCAGCAGGCCGCCGCCGATCACGGTGCCGATGCGGCTTTCGCCGGCCGAGGTGCGGATGGCATCCAGGTCCTCGATGGTGCGGTAGACATGGATGTGCGCCCGGTCGTTGCCCGGCACCGGCGGCACGAACGGATAGGAACCGGTGGCCAGCACCAGCACGTCGTAGGGCACCGTGCTGCCGTCGCTGCCGGTGATCGTCTTCGCCTCGCGGTCGATGGCAACCGCGCGCACGCCGAGCAGCGTCCGGATGCCGTGGGTATCGAAGAAGCCGTCGCCGACCAGCGACAGGTCCGCCGCCGACCGGCCGGAGAAGTACTCCGTCAGGTGCACGCGGTCGTAGGCCGCGCGCGGCTCCTCGCAGAAGACGGTGATGGCGAAATCGCCACCCTGCTCCGTGATCGCCTCCAGGAACTTGTGGCCGACCATGCCGTTGCCGATCACCACCAGGTTCTGCCTGCCCATACTTCACCTCGACCGTCGTTCCGACGCTGTGCGTAAACAAAAAAAGGCGTCCCCGGAAAAACCGGAGGACGCCTTCGTCTCGCCCTGTACGTTGCAACCCCTGTGCCAACGCCCGGAAAAACGCCTTCCGGCCTGCCGACCCGCACCGTGCCGGGGGCGCAAGCACGGTATCCGGGCCGCCGCCGCGGTCCGGATGCCCGGTCACGCACCACAAAATTCCCGGCGCACCCCCGCGGTGCACCTTGCGGGTGCAAAAAAACCGGCGCCGGCGATCCTGATTGCACAAGCAGTGCTCATTTCACGCGGCGCCGCCTCTGTCCGGTGCAGTTGGCCCGCTTCTTGAAACAGACCCGGTACCGATACGCGTCCCTCCGCAACGGGGTGGAGGACGCCGACGGACACGCTACTGCCGTCCCTGCCGTCATCGCCGCCGCGCGACACGGCCCGCTACCCGGAAACCGTCATGTCCTCCTTCATTCCGCTGCACCACGTGGGCGATGCGCGCGTGCGCACCCTGCACTACGCCTGGTTCGCCTTTTTCCTGACCTTCGTCATCTGGTTCGGCCATGCGCCGCTGATGGCCTACATCAAGGCGGAGTTCCTGCTGACCGACGCGCAGGTCAAGACGCTGCTGATCCTCAACGTCGCGCTGACCATTCCGGCGCGCATCCTGATCGGCATGCTGGTCGACCGCATGGGCCCGCGCTTCGCCTACAGCCTGATCCTGGTGCTGGGCGGCATCTTCTGCATCGGCTTCGCGCTGGCGCAGACCTATGAACAGCTGGCCATCGCCCGCTTCCTGCTCGGCTTCGTCGGCGCCGGCTTCGTGGTCGGCATCCGGCTGATCGCCGAATGGTTCCCGGCGCGGCAGCTCGGGCTCGCCGAAGGCATCTACGGCGGCTGGGGCAACTTCGGTTCCGCCGCCGCCGCACTGGTGCTGCCGCTGACCGCGGTCGGCCTCGCCTCGCTGGGCGGCTGGCGTGCCGCACTGGTGGTCGCCGGGCTCATCTGCATCGTCTACGCCTTCTTCTTTTTCCGCGGCGTGAGCAACACGCCGAAAGGCGCCACCTATTTCAAGCCGAAAAAATCCGGCGGCCTGGAAGTCAGCAGCTGGCGCGACCTCGCGCTCTACTACCTGTGCGTGCTACCGCTGTGGATCGCGCTGGCGGTGCTGGTGTGGAAACTGTCGCCGCTGCAGCTGAAACTGCTGACCCCGTTCTGGACCGGGGTTGCCGCGCTGACCGTGCTGGCACTGGCGGTCTCGCAGGCCTGGGGCATGTGGCAGGTCAACGCACCGCGCCTGCGCGAAGGCGTGCCCGCGTGGCAGAACTACCGTTTCCGCCAGGTCGGCATCCTGTCGCTGGCCTACCTCGCCTCGTTCGGTTCGGAAATCGCCGTCGTCTCCATGCTGCCGCTGTTCTTCATGGAGACGTTCTCGCTCGGACCGGTGGTGGCGGGCTTCAGCGCCGCCGGCTTCGTGGTGGCCAACATCGTCGCCCGCCCCGGCGGCGGCTGGCTGAGCGACCGCATCGGCCGCCGCAAGGCGCTCTCGTTCCAGCTGGGCGGCATCGCCGTCGGCTATCTGCTGATGAGCCAGATGGCGTATCTGTCGCTGCCGGTGGCGCTGGTCATCACCTTCATCACCTCGTTCTTCGTGCAGGCAGCCTGCGGCGGCGTGTACGCGGTGATCCCGCTGATCCAGCGCCGCATGACCGGGCAGATCGCCGGTCTCGCCGGCGCCTACGGCAACGTCGGCGGCGTGGTGTTCCTCACCGTGCTGTCCTTCGTCAGCGTGCAGGCCTTCTTCCTCGTGCTGGCCGCCACCGCCGCAATCTCGTTCGTCGCCACCCGCTTCCTCGCCGAACCGGAAGGCCACATGGCCGAGCAGCTGCCGGACGGCAGCGTGCAGCTGATCGAAGTGCGCTGATGCGCGGTCGCGGCGCGGAGCAATGACGATGAGCAGCGCGGAAATCGTGCCGGCGATCCGGCTCGGCCAGCGCTCGCTGCGCGGCCTGCGCAGCGAGAACCAGGATGCCTGCGGGGCGCGCGTGCCGTTCGGCACCGCGCTCGCCCGCAAGGGCATCGCCTGCGCGGTCGCCGACGGCGTCAGTGCGGCCGAGTCCGGACGCATCGCCGCCGAAACCAGCGTGCAGAACTTCCTCGGCGACTACTACGCGACGCCGGACGAATGGGGCGTGCGGCGTGCCGGCGGCCAGGTGCTCGATGCACTCAACCGCTGGCTGCTGGGCCAGGGCCTGCAGGTGCGCGACACCCGGCGCGGGCACGTCACCACCTTCACCGGCTGCGTGTTCCTCGGCCGGCAGCTGCACGTGTTCCACGTCGGCGATTCGCGCCTGTACCGGCTGCGCGCCGGTCGCCTGGACCGCATCACCCGCGACCACCGGGTGCTGCTCGACGACGGCAAGCCCGTGCTGTCGCGCGCGCTGGGCCTCGACCACAGCATCGACATCGACTACAGCGCCCTGCCGCTGGAAGCCGGCGACACCTGGCTGCTGACCACCGACGGCGTGCACGATTTCCTCGCCGACGACCGCCTGCGCAGCCTGCTGCAGGCGGACGCGGATCCGGAAGCGGTGTGCACGGCGGTGATCGATGCCGCGGCGGCGGCCGGCAGCGACGACAACCTCAGCTGCGTGATCGTGCGCATCGACACCCTGCCGGACGCCGCGGTCGACGAACTGGTCGACACCTGGGACGCACTGCGGATTCCGCCGCTGCTGTCGCCGGGGCAGAAACTCGACGGCCTGCGGGTGGAAAAGGTGCTGGCGGAAAGCCCGCGCAGCCAGGCCTACCGCGTGCGCGACGAACAGAGCGGCGCGCTCTACGTGATGAAGACGCCCTCGCCGCGCTGCGAGGACATCGAGCTGGTGCGGCGGGAATACGCCACCGAAACCTGGGTGTTGCGCCGCGTGCGGCATCCGCGCCTGCCGCGGGTGGCCGAGCCGCCGCAGCCGCGCAGCGCCCTCTACGTGCTCACCGAACCGGTCGACGGCCGCTCGCTGCGCGGCTGGATGAAACAGTTCCCGCAGGCGCCGGTCACCGACGCGATCCAGCTGGTGCGGCAACTCGCCACCGGCTTGCGCGCGCTGCACCGCCGCGACGTGGTGCACCGCGACGTGCGGCCGGAAAACATCCTGGTCGACGGCAACGGCCAGGCGACGCTGATCGATCTCGGGCAGTGTCGCGTTGCCGGCCTGGCCGACCGCCAGCTCGACGGCTGCGTGGGCGCCCTCGAATACGCGGCGCCGGAAAACACCCTGAACCCGAGAGCGGTCGGCGAACGCGCCGACCAGTTCTCGCTGGCCGCGATGCTGTACGAAATGCTGGCCGGTCGCCTGCCCTGGAGCGGACGGCTGGCCGATGCCCACCTGCAGCAGCGCTTCGAGCGCCTGGCGTGGGTGCCGGCCTCGCAATACAACCCGCTGGTGCCGACCTGGCTGGACAACGTGCTGCGCCGGGCCCTCGATCCAGAACCGGCGATGCGCTACGGCGACATCGCCGAATTCTCCGACGCCCTGCTGCGCCCGGCCGGCGACACCGCCGTGCACAAGCCGCTGCTGGTACGCAATCCGCTGCGCGTCTGGCAGGGCATCGCCCTGCTGCTGTTGCTGTCGCAGACCGTCACGCTGGCCCTGCTGTTCATGCGCTGAGATACGCCATCGTCGTCACCCCAGGGACTGCACCCACGCCGCCACGTCCGGCCAGGTCCGTGCGCATTTGTGCAGGGCCTTGCCCAGTTTGTCCGCCCAGCCCTTGCCGCGCGCGCGCAAATCCGCCACGGCAGGCGCAACACCGTCCGGTGCTTCCTGCATCAGCACTTCCAGCATCTGCATCGCCTGCTGCCGGTCCTTTTCCGCCTTGGTGGCAAACGCCGCCACCCGCGATTCGGAAACCAGCAGCTTGTGCAGCGCGAAACGCTCGGGTGCCGGCACGTTTGCCAGCAACAAGGCCCGCCGGCCGACGATGACGGCCGGCACCGGCGACTCCAGCAGGTAGTCGAGAAAACGCAGCGGTTGCGCAACGGCATTCAGGGCCGGTACGAACACCGGTTTCGCGCGGGGTTTGCCCACCAGCGGAGTCAGCAGGTCGACACGCAGTTCCTGTCCGCGCACCCGGAAGGAAGTCGACGGCGAACGCGGATCGAGAGTGGGCACCGGAATGAAGCCCATCGCCAGTTGCGCCAGCACTTCCGGCACCGCCTGACGGGGGCGGCTGACCGCGATGTCGATGTCGGCAACGCCGGCCAGATCGATGTCCTGGGTATGCATCTGGCTGGCCCAGCGCACGCCGAGCAGATTGCCCAGCACATTGAACGCATGCGTTCCTACCAGCACGCCGCAACCGAGTCCGGGCTGCAGCACGCCGGCATCGACGAAGGCCTGCAACACACGCAGCGGCGTGTGCTCGATCACGCCGCCACCGGCACCGACGTACGCCGCCCGCAGCTCTTCCAGCCGGCGCAAATCCGCCTCGCGATCGCGTGCGCGGCGCTCAAGCCGCCCGGCCAGACCGCGGGTCGTGTCCGTGTCGGCACCGAGATAGGCCTGCCGGGTGTGTCCGTCCAGATCGCGGTACTGGTAATAGAGATAGTCGACATCCCTGACCCGCTTGCGGACCAGCGTGCCGGGCATCTCGCCCATGTTCTCGGTGGCACCCACGGCCAGCGCCAGATCGCGCAATTCGGCATACAGGGTTCGGGCTGTCAGGGACAGCGGCGTGGCGTGCATGGCGGGGTCGTCCGTGATGGTTATACGCAAAGTATAATCACATTGCGTATAACTCAATCCCGCCCCCGACCGCCGGCAGGCCTGTTCCCCGGGCCCGACGGCGAGCCCTCCGGCGCGGTATCGGGCCCGCACCGGAGAGGTTCACAGGCTCAGAACTTCGCTTCCGCCATCAGCCAGGCCTTGGTGGTGTCCACCACGGCAGCGACCTCGCCTTCCTTGTAGTCGGCATACTTCGCGGTGAGCGTGTAGCGCTTGGCGAAGGTCTTGCTGACCTGGAAGTTGATCTCGTCGCCGTAGTCGGCACCGTCGGCGTCGCCTTCGTACTCGTGGCCGACCAGCGTGAAGCCGATGCCCTTCACGGTCACCGTGCCGCCGAGGTAAGTGTCCTTGAGGCCGACCGCCGGCGTGTTCAGGAACTTGTCCGCCCAGCCCTGGAACTTGTGCAGGGTCGCAAGCGGCGTCTGCACCGCCACGCCGTTGTCCTCGCCCAGCAGCTCGTAACCGGCCAGTGCTTCCCACTTCAGGGCGTCCGAGCCGCCGCCGAGGGTGAATTCGGCGAGCATGTACGGAGCCTCGAAATCGCCCGGGTTGTCGCGGTATTCGGTCTGCTGCGCGAAATCGGCGGTGTAACCGAATTTCAGCGAAGCCACCGGCAGCTTGCCGGCGAAGCGCACGCCGACCGTGTCGCTGGAGAGCGCCGGGTTGGCGTTGTCGAAATCCAGCAGGTAGTCGTAGACCACGGCCGAGAACTTCTCGTTCAGCACGTACTTCAGATTGACCAGGTGCGTCTCGCCGTCGAACTGCCCGAGGTTGGCGGCGTTGGCGCCGGTATTCGGGAACGGCAACGGCTGCGGGCCGTTGATGCGGTGCACGTCGCTGACGAAACCGTAGGTCGCGGTCAGGCGGTCGATGCCCTTGTACTCGACCAGCACGCTGTCCATGGTCTGTTCGTTCTGCCGCCAGGCAACGCTGCCGATGAAGCGCTGGCCGTCGAAGTTCAGGCGCTGGCGGCCGGCGGTGATCACCGTGTTGCCGATGCCGACATATTTCAGGTAGGCCTGGTTGAGGTCGGCACCCTGCGGATCGGCCACGATCGGATAGTCCGTCTCGCCGTTGCGGGTGTCGTTGTAGTGGCGCTTGCCCATGTCGCTGACGTTGTCCAGCTCGACCAGCGCGGTGGTGGACATCCATTCGCCGGTGGCATAGCGCAACCGCACGCGCAGCGTGCTGGCGATTGCCTCGTCCGGCGTCGCAGCGGCATCCTGATCGACGGTTTCATAGCGGTAACGCAACTCGAGGTTGGCCTTGCCGGCAGCAATGGCGTCGCCGAGCGCATCGGCCCGGGCGGCCGGAACGGTAGCCGCGGCAGCGATGGCCGCCAGCAGCGGCAGGGTACGGAAAGAACGCGTGGTGCGGACTACGGGCAAGCAGCTGACAGGCGTCATGACAGGA
This sequence comes from Pseudomonadota bacterium, assembly GCA_049323295.1. GTDB lineage: Bacteria > Pseudomonadota > Gammaproteobacteria > Pseudomonadales > JADFDG01 > JADFDG01. The sequence goes on along the minus strand of JBMOON010000017.1, from coordinate 290,582 downwards.
ATACCCCTGGAAAAAGGATTAATGAGAACCGCGTTTTTCCCGTCACAACCGGCTCCTTGCGGAGCGCCCGGCGTCTGTGCGCCGGTATGGCCTTTTGCGTTCCCGTCGCAAACCGGCATGCCGGTTGCCGCGCGTGGCCTCGCGCGAAAAAGGTAAGCCCGCCACGACGACAAATGTCGCCGAATGGATGATGGGAGTCACCGGCGGGCCACCGGACGGGACCGTGCGCCGGACACTGCAGGATTCCGGCGACTGTCTTGCTGCATGAAACGGAATGCTCTCCCTTGTTCCTCGCTGGATGTTGCCGTTGTGGAACGCGTTATGCGGCCGGACGCTGGTGACGCTTGTAGAGGAACTCCAGCACCTGCGCGCGGATCTCGTGGTAGCGATGGTCATTGGCCAGCGCGAGGCGGTCGCGCGGCCTGGCAAGCCCGACGTCCAGCACTTCGCCGATGGTCGCCGCCGGACCGTTGGTCATCATCACGATGCGGTCGGCCAGCAGGACCGCCTCGTCGACATCGTGCGTCACCATGATCACCGTGCTGCCGGTGCGGGCGACGATGCGCAGCAGCTCGTCCTGCAGGTGCGCACGGGTCAGTGCGTCCAGCGCACCGAACGGCTCGTCGAGCAGCAGCACCTGCGGTTCCATGGCCAGGGCGCGGGCGATGCCGACGCGCTGTTTCATGCCGCCGGAAATTTCCTGCGGCTTCTTGTCGACGGCATGCGACAGGCCGACCATTTCCAGCGCCGCCAGCGTCCGCTCTCTCAGCTGCGCCGCGCCTTCCTTGCCGCCGAACACTTTCTCCACCGCCAGGTGCACGTTGCCGTAGCAGCTCAGCCAGGGCAGCAGCGAGTGGTTCTGGAACACCACCGCGCGGTCCGGACCGGGGCCGGCGATCTCGCGGTTGTTGCACAGCAGCACGCCGCGCGAGGGTTCGAGCAGTCCGGCCACCAGGTTCAGCAGCGTCGACTTGCCGCAACCGGAGTGGCCGATCAGCGAAACGAACTCGCCCTTCGCCACCTGCAGATTGATGTCGCGCAGCGCCAGGAAGCGGCCCTTGCGGGTGTTGAACTCGACGCTGACGCCCTCGACGCTGACGTAGCGGCTGGTTGCATATTCGTTGCTCATGCGGGCGTCCTCACTCGTAGCTGAAGCGGCGGGCGATGGCCATGATCATCTGCTCCAGCAGCAGACCGACGGTGCCCACCACGAAGATGGCGATGATGATGTGTTCGACGTTCAGGTTGTTCCACTCGTCCCATACCCAGAAACCGATGCCGCTGCCGCCGGTGAGCATTTCCGAGGCGACGATTACCAGCCAGGCGACGCCGAGACCGAGCCGGATACCGGTGAGCACGTAGGGCAGCGTCGCCGGCAGCAGGATGCGGGTCACGATGCGGAACTCGGAGAGGTTCAGCACCCGCGCCACGTTGAGGTAGTCCTGCGGCACGCGCGTCACGCCGACCGCGGTGTTGATGATCACCGGCCAGATCGAGGAGATGAAAATCACCCAGATCGCCGCCGGATCCGCCTTCTGGAAGATCAGCAGACCGATCGGCAGCCAGGCCAGCGGCGACACCGGTCGCAGCAGCGAGATGATCGGCGATGCCATCGCATGCAGGACCGCGAAACGGCCGAGCATGAAGCCCAGCGGAATGCCGATCAGCATCGCCATGCCGAAACCGATGCCCACCCGCTGCAGCGAGCTGAGCAGGTTCCAGCCGATGCCCTGGTCGTTGGGACCGTTGTCGTAGAACGGATCGGCGAACAGCTGCAGCGCCGCATCCCAGGTGCTGCCGGGGCCCGGCAGGGTCCCGGTTTTCTCCGCCACCACCGCCCACAGCGCGATGAACAACGCCAGACCGAGCACGCCCGGCAGGATGTTGAACACCGTGTAGCGGCCGGCATCGGCGCCGATCTCGCGCAGTCGCCGGATGCGGGCCGCGCGTTTGAGTCGTGCGTCGCCGACGCGGTCGGCGGGCAGTGCAGCAGTCATGTGGGGCTCCCTGTCAGACACCGGAATTCATCGCTGGTTTGCCGGCCGGATTGCATCAGGCGCGGATCTTGAAGGAGGCGGCATACCCTTTCGGATCCTTGCCGTCCCAGACCACGCCGTCGATCAGCTTGCTGCTGCGCATGACGTCCTTCGGCACCGGCACGCCGGCCATCGCCGCGGCATCCTTGTAGATGTCGATCTGGTTCACCTTCTTCGCCACGGCGAGGTAATCCGGATCGGCCGTGACGAGACCCCAGCGCTTGTGCTGGGTCATGAACCACATGCCGTCGGACAGGTACGGGAAGTTGACCTGCCCGCCGTTGCAGAACTTCATGTAGTTCGGATCCTTCCACTTCTTCCCGATGCCATTGTCGTAGTCGCCGAGGAAGCGGCCGAGGATCACGTCTTCCGGCGCGTTCACGTAGGCCTTGCCGGAAATCAGCTTCGCCACGTCGGCCCGGTTTTTCTGCTCGTCGATGTATTTCGCCGCATCGAGGATCGCCGCCACCATGGCGCGCGCGGTGTTCGGATACTGCTGCACGAACGCGGCGGTACAGCCGAGGACTTTCTCCGGGTGGTCCTGCCAGATGTCCTGCGTGGTGGTGACGGTGAAGCCGATGCGGTCGTAGATCGCCCGCGCGCCCCAGGGTTCGCCCACGCAGTAGCCGTCCATGTTGCCGACCCGCATGTTGGCCACCATCTGCGGCGGCGGCACGACGATGGTCTTCACGTCCTTCATCGGGTTCACGCCGTTGGCGGCCAGCCAGTAGTACAGCCACATGGCGTGCGTGCCGGTCGGGAAGGTCTGCGCGAAGGTGTACTCGCGCGGGTTGGCGAGGATCTCCTTCTTCAGCGACGCGCCGTCCTTCACGCCTTTCTCGCGCAGCTGGTTGGCCAGCGTGATGGCCTGTCCGTTGTGGTTGAGGCACATCAGCACGGCCATGTCCTTCTGCTGGCCGCCGATGCCCAGATGGACGCCGTAGACCAGGCCGTACAACACGTGCGCGGCATGCAGCTCGCCGTTCATGAGCTTGTCGCGCACGCCGGCCCAGCTGGCTTCCTTGCTGACGTTGATCTTGATGCCGTACTTCTGGTCGAAGCCCATCTGCGCGGCGACCACCACCGACGCACAGTCGGTCAGCGGAATGAAGCCGACCGTGACTTCCGACAGTTCCGGCTTGTCGCTGCCGGCCGCCCAGGCCTTGCTGCTCGTGCCCATGCCCAGACCACCGAGCACGCCGAGCGCACCGGCGCCGGCGGCACCGCTGGCCATCGTGCGCAGGAAGCTGCGCCGGCCGCCGTCGACCGGCATTCCGCTATCCGTCACTGCCGCCACCCTGGTTTTCTCCGCCATGACACACCTCGTTTTCATGTCTGAAAAAAATCGCTGCCTGATAAAGCCGACCCGGAAAAAAGAAAGGCGTCGCCCCGTTACCGGAGGACGCCAATGTCCCAGCTACCTTGTGCACGAACCCGGACTGTTCGCATCCCGGTACGGAAACCGTGCCGGAGATGACCTGCAGCGCCGCACTGTCCGTTGCCGGACGACCCGCCGTTGGGTGGTTGCCTTGCAGCAACCGTTGCGACGCGCTCGAAAAGTATTGAGCAAGCGCCGTGCCAACTCCGGATTTCTTGTTTTTTGTCGATGCGCATCAGCAGGTTGCGTGTACGGCAGGAGAAAAACCGCACCCGCCCGATCGCGGCCGATCCGCCCTGTCATCGTGCATTCCGTTTTGCGCTGCGCACCACCGGCTCGCAGCGCGCTGTCACATGTCGGTGCGGGGAAGGAGTTTTCGTGCACCGGCTTCGTGCGGCGACGGTCGACGACAGGAAAAACGCGGCGCGCCGGGCGCCGCGGATCAGGCGTTGCGCTCGGCAACCTCGATGATCTGCTTCGCCAGGTCGGCCAGCTTGATGCCGCGCTTCATCGCGGCCGAGCGCATGGCCGCGTAGGCGGCCGCCTCGTCCATCTTCTCGTGCTGCATGACCAGGCCCTTGGCCCGCTCCAGCAGCTTGCGCTCGGCCAGCCGCCTTTCGGTGGCATCGAGCTTCTCGCGCAGACCGCGGTCGACCCGGAACCGGGCAATCGCCACCTGCAGGATGGAACGGATGCGGTCGGCGGCGATGCCGTCGACCACATAGGCGGACACGCCGGCATGCAGCGCCGCCTCGATGGCGGTATCGCTGCCGTCGGCAGTGAACATCACGATCGGGCGCGGCTCGTCGCGCGAGGCCACCACCACCTGCTCCAGCACGTCGCGACTGGGCGAATCGACGTCCATCAGCACGGCGTCCGGCGCCAGCCGGCGCACCGTGTCGGCCAGCGCCCAGGGGCTGGACACTTCGCCCACGATCTCGCAGCCGGCGGCCAGCACCGCCTCGCGCAGGGGGTGCGCGGTATCCGCGCCATCATCGAACAGCAGGACCTTCAGCATGGGTAATCCCGGAAACTGCCTGGGAAGTCGCCCCGGTCGGGCTCGGGCGCACGACATGCGCCCTGTACGGGGGATTCCGTAGCAACAGTTGTGCCAGTCCGGTGCATGCCGCCCGGCCGGAAAAAAACCTCTGCTAGAATCAGCGGCTTATGAGCACACCGACGCTGGACCTCACCTGCGAGCTGATCCGCCGCCCCTCCGTGACCCCCGAGGATGCGGGCTGTCAGCGCCTGTTGGCCGAACGCCTTGCACCGTTCGGGTTCACGCCCGAATACCTGCGCTTCGGGGAAGTCGACAACCTCTGGTTGCGGCGCGGCACCGACGGCCCGCTGTTCGTGTTCGCCGGCCATACCGACGTGGTGCCCACCGGCCCGCGCGAAAAATGGTCGCTGGACCCTTTCACGCCGGAAGTGCGCGACGGCCTGCTGTACGGCCGCGGCGCCGCCGACATGAAGGGCTCGATCGCCGCCTTCACCGTCGCCGTCGAACGTTTCCTGCGCCGGCATCCGCAGCCGAAGGGGCGCATCGCCCTGCTGCTGACCAGCGACGAGGAAGGCCCGTCGGTGAACGGCACGGTGAAGGTCGTGGAAACGCTGGAAGCGCGCCGCGAGAAGATCGACTGGTGCGTGGTCGGCGAACCGACCGCGGTGAAGGTCACCGGCGACATGATCAAGAACGGCCGCCGCGGCTCGCTGGGCGCCACGCTGGTCGTCAAGGGCGTGCAGGGTCACGTCGCCTATCCGCAGCTGGCGAAGAACCCGATCCATCTGGCGGCGCCGGCGCTGGCCGAACTGGCCTCGACGGTGTGGGACCACGGCAACGAATTCTTCCCGGCCACCTCGCTCCAGATTTCCAACATCCACGCCGGCACCGGCGCCACCAACGTGATCCCCGGCGAGTGCGAAGTGCTGTTCAATTTTCGCTTCAGCACCGAACAGACGGCCGACGGCCTGAAGCAGAAAACGGAAGCCGTGCTGAAACGGCATGGTCTCGACTACCGCCTCGAGTGGGCGCTGTCGGGCAACCCGTTCATCACCGGTCGCGGCACGCTGGTGGCCGCCGCGCAGGCGGCGATCCGCGAGACCTGCGGCATCGACACCGAACTGTCCACCACCGGCGGCACCAGCGACGGCCGCTTCATCGCGCCGACCGGCGCCCAGGTGGTGGAAATAGGGCCGCCGAACGCCACCATCCACAAGATCGACGAACACATCGGCGTGCGCGACCTGGACGTGCTCACCGACGTCTACGAACGACTGCTGGAGAAACTGCTGGCATGAAACAGCCCGATATCGAGATCTACGTGCGCGATGCCACGGTCGACGATATCCGTGGCTGGCTGGAAAAACGGCTGGGTCCGCTGCAGCCGGAACCCTCGCGCGGCGCCATGAGCAAGTTCGTGCTCGAACTCGACGGCGTCGCGGTACCGGTGCGCATCACCACCGGCGCGGTGGGCAAGGCCTGGACCAGCGTCTGGCTGGATTCGCCGGACACGCCCTGGGCCGACGATCTCGCCTGCGCGCGCGACTGCTACGCCTCGCTCGGCCGGGAAGTGCGCTGCGCGGCCGGCGGCTGGCACGAGGACGACGATCCCGACGCCTTCATCCGCATCAACGCCGACGGCGAAAAGGCGATCTCCTGGAAAACCGCATGAGCGGCATCCGTCTCACGCAGTACGCGCACGGCGGCGGTTGCGGCTGCAAGATCGCGCCCGACGTGCTCGCCGACATCCTGCGCAGCGTTCCCGCCGCCGGACCGTACGCCAACCTGCTGGTCGGCACCGAAACCAGCGACGATGCCGCGGTCTATCGCCTCAACGACAGCCAGGCGCTCGTGGCCACCACCGATTTCTTCATGCCGATCGTCGACGACCCGTACGACTTCGGCCGCATCGCCGCCACCAACGCGATCTCCGACGTCTACGCCATGGGCGGCACGCCGATCCTCGCGCTGGCCATTGTCGGCATGCCGGTGGACAAGCTGCCGGCCGCCGTCATCGGCGAGATCCTGAAAGGCGGCGCCGATGTCTGCGCACAGGCCGGCATCCCGGTGGCCGGCGGCCACACCATCGACGCGCCGGAACCGATCTACGGTCTGGTCGCGCTGGGCCTCGTACATCCGCAACGTGTCCGCCGCAACAGCGACGCCCGTGCCGGCGACCTGCTGATCCTCGGCAAACCGCTGGGCGTCGGCGTGCTCGCCGCGGCGCTGAAAAAGGAAAAACTCGACGACGCCGGCTACCGGACGCTGCTCGACAGCACGACGAAACTGAACACGCCCGGCGCGGCGCTGTCCGCGCTCGACGGCGTGCACGCGCTGACCGACGTCACCGGCTTCGGCCTGCTCGGTCATCTGCTGGAAGTCTGTCGCGGATCGCGGCTGGCCGCCGACATCGCGCTGGAACGGGTGCCGCTGCTGCCGCAGGCGGCGGAATTCGCGCAGCAGGGCATCGGCCCCGGCGCCATCGCCCGCAACTGGAACAGCTACGGCAGCGCGGTGACGATCGGCGACGGCGTCGCCGACTGGCAGCGCCGCCTGCTGTGCGACGCGCAGACCAGCGGCGGCCTGCTGGTGGCCTGCGATCCGGCCGCCCGCGACGAAGTGCTGGAAATTTTCCGCGCCCGCGGTTTCGCGCAGGCGGCGGTGATCGGCCGGCTGCAGGCCGGCGCACCGCAGGTGACGGTGCGGCTCAGCGCTCCCGGTAGCGCAGGGTATTGAGCAGGCGGTTGGTCAGCCCGATCTCGCGCACGTTGCTCTCCGACGCCCAGGCAAACAGTTCGCCGCGCCGACGCTCCAGCGTCGCGACCAGTTCCGCCGCCGGCGTTTCGGCATCAAGGACGGCTGCCGTCTCCGGCAGGCGGTCGCCGGCGAGGAAACCCGCACGCAGTGCGGTGAAGGACAGCGCCTCGATGCCCGGACGCTGGGCCAGCAGGAAATCGCGCGACACGCTGTCCAGCGTCGCCGGATCGATCGCCAGCAATGCGGCGCGGCCGTCCGGTCCGCCGCTGCGCAGGAAGAACGACACCGCCTGCACGAAACGCTCCGGATCGTTGCCGCCGGCCAGTGCCTGCTGCACCGCCGGCACGCTGGCCGGCGTGCCTGTCCAGGCGAGGACGGCGAGAATGCGCGGCGCCAGCGCCGGTTCGCGCAGCAGCAGTTCGCGCAGGTGCCGCTCGCCCGCCGCCCCCTGGCGACCGTAAAGGAAGGCACAGGCCAGCGCGGCATCCGGCAACGCCGGGACCACGGTGGCCGGTTTCAGGAAAGCGCGGTCGAAGAACGGGAGCAGCGCCGGATCCGGCACGGCGGCCAGTGCATGCGCGTAATCGAACAACTGCTGCGGATTCGCGGCCACCGGCGGCGCGGCGGGATCGATCGCCAGCAGCGCGCGGCGGGTCAGCGCACGGTCGCCCGGAATTTCCTGCAGCTGCAGGAAGTAGCCGGCATCGAGCAGCAGCAGCGCGTTCGGTTGCCGTTTCTGCAGTTCGCGGCCGAGTTCGCGCCGCAGCACGGCAAGCACCGGCTGCCCGCCGGCATTGAAGTACTGCCAGGCATCGTCGCGTCGCGCCGTGCTGTCGGCGGCATCGGCGTTGGCCGCGATGCCGCGCAGGCGATCGAGATGCCGGCGGGTGTCCTGCTCGACCGTGCCGGCGTGGAGCGTGCCCGCGCACAACACGCCGGCCAGGAACAACGCCAGCCGGCGACCGCCTGCAACCCGCATGTTCAACCCGCCGCCACGGCCGCTTCGGCCGGCGCCCGGGTGGCGGCGTCGACGCGCAGCATCCACTTGCGCAGGTGTTCGTAGCCGCGCATCAGGTCCTGGCCCTCGCTGGTGCCGGCCAGCGCATCCAGTTGCACGTACACCGATACGTCGGCCAGCGACAGCGCATCGCCCACCAGCCAGTCGCGGCCGGTCAGCCACTGGTTGAGCATCTGGAAATGCCGGTCGAGTTCGCGCCGGATCGTCGCCAGCGGCTTGCGGCCGGTGCCCTGCGCCTGCGTGGTGCGCAACATCGTGCGCGGGACCGCGAATTTCGCCAGCCGGCGGATGAAACTGCCGTCATGTCGGCTGACCGCCGGCACCCAGCGCTCGGCGTTGTGCGGCAGTGTGAAGCGCAGGTGCATCTCGTAGAAATACAGCGCTTCGTCCGCCCAGTCCTCGAAGAAATGGACCAGCGCCTGGTCCCGCAGATCGGCCGGCATCAGGCGCGGCTCGGGAAACCGTGCTTCCAGGAAGCGGCAGATGTCGGTGGAATCGGCGATGCGTTCGCCCTCGATGTCCAGCACCGGCAGCTTGCCGGCCGGCGACAGTTCCTTCAGGCGGCCGTCGAGGGTTTCCCGGAGGGTGATCTCCTGCACGCGGTAATCGACGCCCTTGGCGTGCAGCACGCGACGGACCTTGTCGCAGAACGGAGAGATCTCGTACTGGTACAGCGTGGTCATGGGGGCCTCCCTTGCGGAGGCCGCATCTTAGCGCGACCGGCATCAGCCCTGTATGCCGACCAGCTCCTCGCGACCCAGTGCCGCCCGCTGCAGCCGGCGGGTCAGCCAGTCGGCGCGCCGGCCGGCCAGCCGTGCCTGCGCTTCCACGTAGGTCGGGTTGAGCAGCAGGCGCTCCGGCGCGTGGCGGTGCGCCGCGCGCACCAGTTGCGCCACCCGCGCCACCCGCCGCCGGGTGCGTTCGTCGTTGCGCAGCCCGAAATCGGCCGCCAGCCGCGGCGGCAGCGTCACCGCGGTGACCAGGCGGATCCATTGCATGCCGGCGCGCAGGTACTTCTGTTTCGGCCGGAACAGGAAACCGGCCAGCTCCAGCGTGTTGGCGTTCACCTGCAGCCGGTCGCCGTTCCACATGCGCTCGTTCCAGACCATGAAATCGTCCCAGTCGCGCGGCAGCGCCGCGTCGGGAATGCCGAACAGCCAGGCAAAGCGGCGCGTCTCCCGGTAGTAGCGTTCCTTCTCGTCGCGGGTCAGCGGCCGCACGAACATTTCGTACATCATCGCCGCGGTGTCCCACAGCGTCGCATGCACCCACACCGCCGCCTGCACTTCGTTGGCAAGGTAGTCGCTGCCGGCCGGCGAGGCCGGCGACCCCTGCAGCAGGCGGCCGCGGATCTGCGTGTGCAGGTTGTAGACCGCGTGCGCCGATTCGATGGCCTGGTCGAGGCTGCCGAACACCATGCGGCCGACGTGGGTGAAGGTGCGGTTGCCGCGGCCGACCGGATCGCTGCGGGTCTGCGAGTGCTCGTCGATCGCGTTGGTGACCCAGGGATGCGCGATCTGCAGCAGCAGCGCCCGCCCGGAACCCTGCATGGCGGCGAACGGATACTTGTTGATCTCCCACATCATCGAGCCCGGCCCGAACAGGCCGTGCAGCGGATTCGCGCACTCGTTGCGCAGGCGTTCGAGCTGCGCCTCGAACAGCGCCGGGGTGACCGGTTGCAGGGCGGCAGACGACATGACGGATCTCCGGGATGCGCGGGCCGTGCGCTCAGGCGCCGGCGCTGACCAGTTCGCGGCGGCCGAGCCAGGCCAGGTTCAGGCCCTGGGTCAGCAGGTCGGCGTGCGGCTTGCCGGCGATGCGCCGCTGCGCCTCGATGTAGCTGGGCACGTAGCGCAACCGGCCGGGCAGACGGGTGTACACCGCCTTCACCATCGCCAGTCCGTTGTCGTAGGTGCGACGGTTTTCCGGCGTGTCCGGCGGCAACCGGAATTCCTCGCGCAGCCGCGGCGGCATCATGTAGGCGGTCATCACCCGCAGCCACTGCAGCGCCGGCTGCAGCGGGCCGCGGAAGCTGAAGATCATGTCGCCCATCTCGCGGCCGACGCGCCGGGCCACCAGCTCGTCGGAGGCGTACATGCCGTCCATGTATTCCTGGAAGGCGCCCCAGTCGGGCGGCAGCGCGTCGTCGGGAATGCCGAACAGGTACGCGAACAGTTTCGTTTCCTGGTAGTAGCGTTCCTTCTCGTCGCGGGTCAGCGCCGGGAACACCAGTTCGTACATCCGCACCTGGGTGTCCCAGAGCGTCGCGTGCACCCACAGCATGGCCTGCACTTCGTTCGCCTGGTAGCGCGAGCCCTGCGCGAAGGCGCCCGACTCCTCCGGCAGCGTGCCCTGGATGCCCTGGTGGATGCGGTGCACGTTGTTGGCGACCCGCATCACCTGGCCGGTGTTGCCGTAGATCATCGAAAACACGTTGATGAAGGTGCGGCGGAAGCGGCCCAGCGGATCGTCGCGGGTCTGCGAATGCTGGTCGATCGCGTTGGCGACCCAGGGGTGCGCCAGCTGCAGCAACGCGGCGCGACCGCCGCCGAAGAAACCGATCGATTCGCGGCCCAGCCGCCACATCAGCGAATCCGGTCCGTAGAGACCGGTTTCCGGATCGATGCTGCGCTGCAGCGCCTGTTCGGCCCAGTCGCGGAATTCGGCTTCGCTGATGAAACGCTGCTGGGACATGGCATAACCCCGGAAAAACGGTCCGGCGCGGGTGCGGCCGGCCTGCCACCGACAATGCCGCCCGGCGCCGGCGGCCACAATGACCTGTGCCGCAGGCCGGATTGGCCGGTCCGTTCATCCGCCCGGATGGCGGCGCCGTCATCGGCCCGTAACCGGCCGTGGCGACGATGGCTGCCCCGCCACTCCCCGGGACCGCCGCCATGTCCGCCCTCCGCTCCCTGCGTCTCGCCCTCTTCCCGCTGTTGCTGGCCGCCTGCTTCGCGCCGGCCGCCCGCGGCAGCAACGATCCGCTCAACTTTCACCTGTCGGACAGCGGCGCGCCGCCGTGGCTGTACCTGATGCCGGGCGGCAACCGGCCGCAGGGCGTGGTGGCCGACATCCTCGACGAGGCGGCGCGCACCGCCAAACGGCAACTGCGCTATGAATTCCTCCCGCGCGAAAGAACGACCGACTCGCTGCGCAGCGGTCACGCCGACGGCGCGCTGTTTTTCAGCGTGACGCGGCCGCCGGGCCGCGAGCTGGTGCTGACCGAACCGCTGGCGCGCCTGGACAGCGTGCTGGTGACGCTGGCGGAGAACCCGGTGAACTACCGGCTGCCGTCGAACCTGAAGGACCGCAAGCTGTGCACGCTCACCGAAGAGCTGTATCCGCCGCTGGCGCTGCTGTCGATGCAGGGCAAGCTGTGGCAGAGCCGGGCGAAAACCGAACAGGCGGCGCTGATGATCCTGCGCACCGAAGGCTGCGTGGCGGCCATTCTCAGCGGTCCCGCTTTCCGCTGGCTGTCGACCCGCTACGACTGGACCGACATGCGCATCGAACCGAAGCCGCTGCTCAACGAAAACCTGGTGCTGGGTTTCGCCGCGCGCGAGCGCGACTTCGCGGAAACCGTCAACCGCACGGTGCGCGGCATGCGCGACAGCGGCCGGCTGGCGAAGCTGGTCGACCGCTGGCTGCCGGCCGACAATGCGGCCGGACTGCGCGACACGCGGCACCTGCCGCCGCGCGTCGGCGTGCGCTGAAGTTCAACGCGTACCGTCGGCGGCAACGAGGCGCAACGACAGCACGCCACCGGACTTCAGACTCCACTCGATGCGTTCGCGGCCGGCCTCGGTGAGGCGGACATGGCGCGCGCCTTCCGCACCGGCAAACTCCGGCTGCCAGCCGAGTTCCGCCAGCGCCGCCGCCAGCCGCGGCAACCACTCCGGATCGTGGCCGGACAGCCGCAGTTCCAGCGCGCCGCCGGCCAGCCGCGCGCTGCAGCTGCCGCCGCTTTCCTGGACCAGGCGCGCGCACGCCGTCGCCGGCGCGAGCGTCGGCACCAGACCGTAGGGCCAGGGCGCGCCGCGCGGCGCGAGCGCCTGCTGCGCGGCCGGCGCGGCAGATTTCGCCAGCCCGTCGCGCAGCGCCGTCGGCGTCGACGACCGTTCCGCGGCAGCCGCGAGCGCCTCGTGCTCGCGCAACTCGTCTTCCGCCATCGCCGCGACAGGTGCCGGCGCGGCCGCCGGCGGCATTTCCGCCGGTGCCACGGCATCGGCCATCGCCGGATCCGGTCCGGCGACCGCCTCCGCTTTCGCCGGCGCGCCGGCCACCGCGACCGGTGCCGCACTGCCGGTGATCCGGGTTTCCGCCGGCGCCACCGGTTTCATCTCCGGTTCGCCGGCCGGCGGCGTACGTGCCGGCAGCGCATCGGCCGCCGGTGCCGTCGCAATGGGCGCCGGCGCCGCGTCGGCCACCGCCGATTCTTCGCGCACCGCTTCCTGCAGCGCGCCGTGCTGCGGCGCCGGCAGGCGCCACAGCACGCCGATCACCAGCAACAGACAGGCCGCGGTGGCCAGCGGCGCCCGCCAGCGCACCGTCCAGGGCACCGCCTGCGGCCGGCTGCGCGCGGCGCGGCGTGCCGCGGCGAGTATGCGTTCGTCGAGTTCCGCCGGCGGCTCGGCAGCCGGCAGGCCGCGATAGAGCGCGCGCACGCGCACCGCGCTGTCGTCGTCCGGCGGGAAATCGTCCGGTGCTCCCGGTTGCCGTTCGTTGCTCATAGCCACTCCGCCAGGCACTGCCGCAGGCGCGCGATCGCGTAGCGCACCCGGCTCTTCACCGTTTCCGCGCCGACGCCCGCCACGGCGGCGATGTCGGCCAGCGCCAGTTCCGATTCTTCCTTCAGCAGGAACGCCTCGCGCTGTTCCGGCGGCAACGCGTCGAGACAGCGGCGCACCGCGTCGGCGGTGGCCTGCCGCGTCCATTCGCTGTCGGCACTCGTCGCCGGGCAGGCCGGCTCCGGCGCGTCATCATTGTCCAGCGATACCCGCAGGAAACCGCGCTCGCGGCCCTGCCGGCGGAAATGGTCGACCACGCGCGAGTGGGCGATGCGGTAGAGATAGGTTCTCAGCGTCGCCGTCGGCTGCCAGCGCTCGCGCTGGTTCGCCAGCGTCAGCCACACGTCCTGGTAGAGTTCCTCGCCGGCCGGCACGCTGCCGGCCTGCCGGACGAGGAAGCGGTACAGCGTGCCGCGATAGCGCCGGTACAGCTCCTCGAAGGCGCGCGCGTCCCCGCCCTGGAACGCGCGCATCAGTTCTTCGTCGGTGGCACTCGCGGAGACGGACATGGCAGGCCGACACTACCAGACTCAGCCGCCGTCGAGCGTCTGCGCCATCCGCACCAGCGACACGAACTCCGCCCGGTAGCCGAACTCGTCCCGGCCGCGCGCGCCGTTCGCCAGTGCCAGCACGTCGTCCCAGCGCCAGCCGGCGGTATGGCGGCCGCCGCGCAACAGCTGCCCGAACCCGGCAACCGCCGTCGCGAACCGCAGATCCTCGCTGGCCTGCGCGAACGCCGGCTGCAGCGCCCCGCGCACCACCGGCACGCTGACCAGCCGGCTCGCCGCGGCGCCCGGCTGCTTGTAGCGCAGTTTCACGAAAGCGATTTCCGCGGCCGCCGGATCGCGCCGGTACTGGATCGTCGGCGCCGGGAAGCGGCGATCCGGCTTTCCGTTGTTGTCGCCGCCGGCCGCGCTGCCGTAGCGCAGCGGATCGACCGACGAGGCCGCCCCGGCCGGCGTCAGTTCGTACAGCGCGGTGACCGTCGCACCGGCGCCGACATCGCCGGCATCGACCTTGTCGTTGTTGAAGTCCTCGCGGGCCAGCATCCGGTTCTCGTAGCCGATCAGCCGGTACTCGCCCACCACGGCCGGATTGAACTCGACCTGCACCTTCACGTCCTGCGCCACCGTCACCAGCGTCGACCGCACCTGCTCGACCAGCACCTTGCGGCCTTCCTGCAGGGTGTCGATGTAGGCGTAACTGCCGTTGCCGGCATCGGCCAGCTGCTCCATCAGCGCTTCGTTGTAGTTGCCGGTGCCGAAACCGAGCGAGGAAAACTGCACGCTGGATGCGCGCTCGCGCTCCACCAGGTCCTTCAGCGTCTCGAAATCGGTGACGCCGACGTTGAAGTCGCCGTCGGTGGCGATCAGCACCCGGTTGATGCCGCCCTTGATGTACCCGGACTTCGCCATCCGGTAGGCCAGCCGGATGCCGGCCTCGCCGGCCGTCGAGCCGCCGGCCGACAGGTTGTCGATCGCGCGGCGGATTTTTTCCCGCTCGCTGCCGGCGGTCGGCTCCAGCACCACCGCTTCGCGACCGGCATAGACGACCAGCGACACCCGGTCTTCCTGCCGCAACTGGTCGACCAGCAGTTTCAGCGAGGCCTTCAGCAGCGGCAGCTTCGCCGGATCATCCATCGAACCGGAGACATCGACCAGGAACACCAGGTTCGCCGGCGGCATCGCCTGCGCATCGACTTCGTCGGCACGCACGGAGACGCGCAGCAGCCAGTGCTGCGGATTCCACGGGCAGGCAGCCAGTTCGGTGCCGATGCCGAACGGGTGGTCGCCTTGCGCGCGCGGGTAGTCGTACGGGAAATAGTTCACCAGTTCCTCGACGCGCACCGCGTCCTGCGGCGGCAGGCGACCCTGGGCGAGAAAGCGGCGGACGTTGGAATAGCTGCCGGTGTCGACGTCGAGACCGAAGGTCGATACCGGCGCCGCGGCCACCTGCTGCACCGCGTTGTCGCCCGGATGCCGGTAGCGCTCGGTGTCGGCGGCGGCCGGCACCGGCGGCTGCCAGGCGTCCGCCTCGGCCGCGTAGGCCATTGCGGACGCCTCGCGACGCTGCGCCGCGGCCGGCGACGGCAGGACGGCGTGCAGTTTCTGCAGGGCGGCGACCGGCCGGCTTTCTTCCGTCTCCGTTTCGAGCCTTGCGGCTGCCGGCGGAACCGGCACGGAATGGCCGGACGCTGCGTCCGGCAGGACGGCCGCCGGCAGCGGCGGTACGGTCGCCGTCTGCACGCGGGTCGCGGGGTCGGGATCGCCGGCGCAGGCGACCAGGCACAGCGCCAGGGCAGCCGGACGCAGGACGGGAGCAGTGAATTGTAATGTCATGGCGGGAACCTCCGTGGTTGGGTACGGAGGGGTAAACGCAGCCGCCGACGGATCCGGGTTACGGCCGTGCAAAAAAATCCGGTGGCGGACCGCGTCGCCGTGACCGATCGGTCATAAACGGCCGCGCGCACCGCGGCACGCACACCGGAATCCGGGCCCGCCGGCGTTGGCCCGCGCGCCGACCGTTCGGCGCGGCGGCCAAACGACGCGGCGACGGCGGTGGTAGAGTCCTGCGCTTCCCGGCCGTTCTTTGCGCCGGAACCCGAAACGGATTTGCCGTCGCCCATGCCCCGCTTCGTCGCCCCGACCGCCGTCGTCATGCCCGTGCACGCGCGCCTGTGCGCGCTGCTGCTGGCGGCGCTGCTGGCCGCGGGCTGCTCGCCGTACAAGTTCGCCGGCGACCAGCTGATGAAATTCGGCGAAAAGGAAATCTTCCCGCACGAACTGGCCGGCAACGATCTGGAGATCGGCTGCGTGGCCGCCACCGGCTTCACCATCCCGGCCATCGCCTTCGAGCGCGTGGGCACCAATGTCGACCAGATCGGCATCCTGCTGCAGCTGACCAGTGGCGTCTGCACGGAATTCGAGGGACTGGAGCACGAACTCACCTACCTGCGGGCGATGTACGCGGAAAAGCCGTTTCTTGCCCAGGACGCCCGCATCGCCCAGAAACGCGCGCACGCGCTCGCCGCACAACGCCAGTACCTCGCCTACCAGCGCTTCCTCAACCACTACGGCGACCTGAAGGAAGGGCAGTGCCCGAAATTCCGCAAGGACTTCGACGAACTGGTGTTCATGGTCGGCCTGCTGGCCGGCATGCAGGCGATGATCAACGACGCCCAGGCCGGGCAGTTCAACAACGTGCCGCGCGACATCGCGCCCAAGGTCGGCTATCTGGTGAACTGCATCGACAGCGCCAAGTGGTGGGACGTGCCGCGGGCGGTGCAGGCGGCACTGTGGCACATCGCACCGATGCTGGCGCCGCCGGGCGTCGAACCGATGAAAACGCTGGAGGAAGTGGCGCGCCGCGGCGAACGCGACGGCGTGCGCCTCGGCCACGTCATCTGGGCAATGACCGCCTACAGCGGCGGCGACAAGGCCACCACGCGCAAGGCACTGCGCGACTTCGCCGCCGCCGGCAAGCGTTTCCGGCAGAACGCGGAATACCGCATTCTCGACACCATCTCCCGCGACGTGATGCTGGCCCTCTCCGACCGCATGTGGACGGAGGCCACCGGCCACCGCACCCCGCACGGCGCGCTCGGCACCTTCTGGGACGATCCCGCCCCGCCGGCACCGAAAGTCGACGACGACCTCTTCGAGTAGGCCGGCGCGCGCCTCAGCGCGAAAAATCCAGCGCGATCTTGCCGACGTGTCCGCCGCGCTGCATCAACTGCAGCGCATCCTTCGCCTGCGCGAAGCCGAGCACCTCGCCGATCACCGGCCGCAGCTTCGCCAGCGAGATCGCCCGGTTCATCGCCGCGAAATCCTCCTGCGAGCCGACCGTGATGCCCTTCACCGTGGCATTCATCGCCATGATCTTCGCCGTCGGGATCAGGTCGGCAATGCCGGTGAGCACGCCGATCATGCTGAGGTGACCGCCGATCTTCAGCGCGTTGAGCGATTCGTTGAAGGTGCCGGAACCGCCGACCTCCACCACCAGGTCGACGCCCTCGCCGCCGGTGATTTCCCGTGCGCGTTTGCCCCACTGCGGCGTCGACTTGTAGTTGATCAGGTGGTCGGCGCCGAGTTGCTGCGCACGCGCCAGCTTCTCGTCGGAACTCGAGGTGATGATGGTCTCCGCGCCCAGCAGCTTCGCGAACTGCAGCGCGAACAGCGACACGCCGCCCGTGCCCTGCAACAGCACGCGGTCGCCGGCCTTCACTTTCGCCTCCACTGCCACCGCCCGCCAGGCGGTGAGCGCCGCGCAGGGCAGCGTCGCCGCCTCGAGGTCGGACAGGTGCGGCGGCACCGGCATGACGCCGTCGGCCGGCAAGACGACGAAATCGGCCAGGCAGCCGTCGAGATGTTCGCCGGGCACGTATGCCAGGCGGGCGCGGGTCGGCGCACCGGCCGGCCAGCGCGGGAAGAACGTGCTGCTCACCCGTTCGCCCGCACGGCGTGCGGTGACGCCCGGACCGACGGCATCGATCGTGCCCGCACCGTCGGACAGCACCACGCGCGGCAGCACCATGCGCGGATTGGCCAGGCCGAGAATGGTCGCCAGATCGTGGAAATTGAGCGACGCGGCGGCGAGCTTCACCCGCACTTCGCCGGGACCGGGTTCCGGCACTGCGCGTTCCGCGGCGGTCAGGCCGTCGAGACCGAAACGGGCCAGTTCGATGACTTTCATGTCGCACTCCGGGCAGATTTCGGGTCGGGCGACAGGGTAATCTTTTCCCGCCCCGGAGGAACCGCCCCATGACCGTCGTCGCTGCTGCCTCCCACGAACTGCGCCGGCTGCCGGTTGCCGACGGCTATCGCGTGCCGCTGCTCTGGCATGCCGCCGCGGCACCGCGCGGCCATGTCGTGCTGATGGCGGCGCTGGGGATTGCCGCCCGGTTCTACCTGCCGCTGGCGCAGGCGCTGTGCGCCGCCGGACTCAACGTCGCGCTGGTCGAACAGCGCGGCCACGGCGAGAGTCCGCTGCGTCCGTCGCGACGCACCGATTTCGGTTTCCGTGAAGCGCTGACGGAGGACATTCCGGCGGTGCTCGATCACCTCGCCGAGCAGGCACCCGGCCTGCCGGTCTATCTCATGGGACACAGTCTCGGCGGCCACTACGCGGCGATCACCGCCGGCCGTCTGCCGGAACGCATCGACGGCGTCATCCTCACCGCCTGCGGCACGCCGTGGGTGCCGGCCTTCGCGGGCCGCACGCGCCGGCAACTGCAACTGCTGGTGCAACTGCTGCCGGCGTTCGGCCTGCTGTTCGGCTACTACCCCGGCGACCGGGTCGGTTTCGGCGGCCGCGAAGCGCGCACGCTGATGGCCGACTGGCGCGACCTCGCCCTCACCAACGTCTATTCCGCCCGCGGCCTCGCCGCCGATCTCGACAGCGGCATCGCCCGCTGGCGCGGTCCGCTGCTGTCGCTGCGGCTGGCCGACGATGCCTACGCGCCGGAAGCGGCGATGGCGGCGGTCACCGACAAGTTCCGCAGCGCCACGGTGACCCGGGGCGTGATCGACGGCGCCGAACTGGGCGATCGCGCCGACCACTTCCGCTGGGTGCGCACCCCGGACGCGGTCGTGCGGCGGGTCTCTGCCTGGCTCGATACCCTGCCGGCAACGCCGCGCGCCGGCTGAAGACTTCACGGCGGTTTTCCGGCCGTTTCGCCACCGGTTCGCCGTCACCCTTATAACTTGTTACATCTGCCGACCCCGGGCCGACGGGGCGGAAGGCACCCTTCCGCAAGGCAACGGCTATCCTTCCGCGCCCTGCCCCACAGGACACTCCGGGACCCATGAAGCGCTGGCTTGGCCTCGACAGTTTCTTTCTCTTCTTCCTGCGCAAGCTGCTGTTCATCTGGGTGCGCACGCACCGGCTGCCGCAGGACTTCTCCACCCTGGGCATCGACCCGCAACGGCCGGTCGTCTACGCGCTGCAGGACAAGTCGTTCTCCAACCTGCTGGTGGTCGAGCACGAGTGCCTGAAACTCGGGCTGCCGCGCCCGACCCGCCCGAGCGGCATCCGCGGCACCGGCGGCGACCGCCGCTTCTTCTGCCTGACCAAGAACGACGGTCTCTTCTTCGGCCGCTACCGCCTGCCCTACATCTCGCAGCGCATCGAGCGGCTGGTCAGCGCCGGCCGGGCCGAAGGCGCGCCGGACGTGCAGATCGTGCCGGTATCGGTGTACTGGGGCCGCCGGCCGGAGAAGGAACGTTCGCTGATCCGCATCCTGCTGTCCGATACCTGGTCGGCGTCCGGCCTGATCAAGAAAATGTTCATGATCCTGGTCAACGGCCGGCAGACCTACGTGCAGTTCAGCCAGCCGGTGATGCTGAAGGAACTGCTGGCCGAGGGCCTCGGCGAGGAGCGTACCGCGCGCAAGCTGGGCCGCGTGCTGCGCGTGCACTTCCGCCGCGAACGGGAAGCGATGATCGGCCCCGACCTGTCGCACCGGCGCACGCTGATCGACACCCTGATCGCGGCGCCGGCGGTGAAGGAAGCCATCCGCCAGGACGCCACGGAAAAGAAACGCACGGTGGAGGAAAGCACCGAAGCGGCCTGGGAATACGCCAACGAGATCGCATCCGACTACAGCCACACGGTGATCCGGTTCCTGGAACGCCTGCTCAACTGGGTGTGGAACCGGCTGTATGCCGGACTGGAAATCAACCACGTCGAGAAACTGACGGCCGTGGCGCGCACGCACGAGATCGTCTACGTGCCCTGCCACCGCAGCCACATCGATTACCTGCTGCTCTCGTTCCTCGTCTACCGGCATGGCATGGTGCCGCCGCACATTGCCGCCGGCATCAACCTGAACATGCCGGTGGTGGGACCGATCCTGCGCCGCGGCGGCGCCTTTTTCATGCGCCGCAGCTTCAAGGGAAACCCGCTGTACTCGACGGTTTTCAACGAATACCTGCATTCGATGTTCGCCCGCGGTTTTTCCGTGGAGTACTTCATCGAGGGCGGCCGTTCGCGCACCGGCCGGATGCTGCAGCCGCGCACCGGCATGCTGGCGATGACCGTGCGCAGCTTCCTGCGCGACACCGCGCGGCCGATCGCCTTCGTGCCGGTCTACATCGGCTACGAGCGCGTGCTGGAAAGCGGCTCGTACGTGGAAGAGCTGCACGGCAAGCAGAAAAAGAAGGAATCGCTGGGCGGCGTTTTCGAAACCGCCGCCCGCCTGTTCGGCCGCACCGGGAAACTGTCGGACCGCTTCGGCAAGGTACACGTCAATTTCGGCGATCCGCTGGACCTGGGCACCTTCCTCGACACCTACGCGCCGGACGGCTGGCGCACGGCCGCTCCGGCCGACGAGGCCACGGCTGCCTGGCTGGCGCCGCTGATCGAGAAACTGGCGCGCAACATCAACCGCCGGATCAACGATGCGGCGGCGGTGAATCCGGTCAACCTGCTCAGCCTCGCGCTGCTGGCGACCCCCAAGCGGGTCATGGACGAGGAATCGCTGCGCAACATGCTGGCCCTCTACCAGCGGCTGCTGGCCGACATGCATTACGGGCCGAACGTGACCGTCACCACGCTGACGCCGGAAGAGATCATCGCCCACGGCGAAAAGATGAAGATCCTCCAGCGCTACCGGCACAGCCTCGGCGACCTGCTGTGGCTGGACGATGCCGCTTCAGTGACGCTGACCTATTTCCGCAACAACGTGCTGCACCTGTTCGCCCTGCCGTCGCTGGTGGCCAACCTGCTGCTGCGCAACCGCTCGCTCAGCCGCGAGCAGCTGGTGGCGCTGGTACGGGTGATCCACGTGCCGCTGCGCGCCGAACTGTTCCTGCACCACGGGCCGCGCTCGGTGATCTCCTTCATCGACCAGGTGATCGATGCCCTCGACAAGGCCGGGCTGATCGAGAAAGCGGCCGACGGCTCCCTGCAGGCACCGGCCACCGGCACGCTGGAACACGCGCAACTGAGCGTGCTGGCGCAAACCATCCGCGAGACGCTCGAACGCTACTACATCGTGATTTCGCTGGTGATGACGCACGCCGGCAGCATCGATGAAGCACAGCTGGAAAAACTGTCGCAGCTGGTCGCCCAGCGCATGGCCATCCTGTACACCTTCAACTCGCCGGAATTCTTCGACGCCCAGGTAATCAAGCGCTTCATCCGCACCATGAAGCGCGAAGGACTGTTCACTGCCGATGCCGACGGCCGCATCGGCTTCAGCGAGCAGCTGGTCTCCATCGAAGCCGACACCCGGCGCATCCTGTCCGCCGAAATCCGCCGCAATATCGCCCAGCACACGCGGCTGGACCTGTCGGCGCTGCCGGCGCCGGAAAAGAAGAAACGCAAGGGCTGACCCGGCCATCACGGACCCAGGAGAACGATCATGGCGATCCCCGACCTGCGCGACGAACAGCGCTTCAACCCGGAAGGCAGCGCACATGCCTTCGCCAACCGCTGGCTGCGCATCGCCGTGGTCTACTTCGTGGTGGCGGTGATGATCGGCGTGTTCATGGCCGCCACCCACGATCACCGGCTGACGCCGGTGCACACCCATCTCAACCTGCTGGGCTGGGTGTCGCTGGCATTGATCGGTTTCATTTATCGCGCCTTTCCGCAGGCCGCGACCAGCCGGCTGGCGAAAACCCAGTTCTGGCTGCACAACCTCGCACTGCCGCCGATGATGCTTGCGCTGGGCGGCCTGATGCTCACCGGCAACACCGCGCTTGAGCCGTTGCTGGCTATCTGCTCGATCGCTGTTCTGGTATCGGTAGTGATCTTCGCCTTCAACGTGCTGCGCCAGCGCGACTGACGTCGTTCAGCCCGGCGGCGGGCGGTGCGGATTGCCGCGCAGGATGCGCACCCGGCTGATGCCGCCGCCCTCATGTTCGGCTTCGTTGGCCGCCTGCGTCGACGGCAACAGCGAGATCAGTTGCCAGCCGTTGCGGCCACCATGCTTGACGCGATACAGCGCCTGGTCGGCCGCCTGGATCAGGTCTTCCGGCGAGAAACTCTCGCCGGGTGTCACCACTGCGGCGCCGACGCTCACGGTGATGATGCGGCGATCCAGGCCCGGAGCGTGCGGAATGCAGGCTTCGCTGATCGCCGCATGCAGCTGCGCGGCGTGCCGCGCAGCTTCTTCCTCGCCGGCATCCGGCACGAACAACAGGAATTCCTCGCCGCCGAACCGCACGGCCGTGTCGCCGGAACGGCGCGCGTGGGTCGCCAGGATGTCCGCCACCCGGATCAGGCAGCGGTCGCCGGCCGGATGCCCGAGCGTGTCGTTGTAGTGCTTGAAGTTGTCGATGTCGATCAACAGCAGCGCGACCGGCCGGCGGCTGCGTTGCGCCCGCCGCCATTCGTTCTCCAGCACCTCGCCGAAATGCCGGCGGTTCATCAGGCCGGTGAGCGGATCCTCGCGCGAGAGTTGCTCGACCCGGCGTGCATATTCGCTCACCCGCAGGTGGCCGAGCTCCAGCAGCCGCGTCTGCAGGAAGGATTCGCGATCGCGCAACTCGGCGTAATACACCAGGAACATGCCGAGCAGGCTGGAGCCGGTGTAGGTGCGGTGCAGCACACCCCAGTCGATGCTGCCGCCCAGCGCGGTGGCCAGCAGGTCGCCGGCCAGTCCACCCGCCCAGCCGGCAACCAGCGCATGGCGGAAACGCAGACCGCAGATGCCGTAGATGATCACCATCGCGTACATGATGCCGGCGTGCGTCAGCGGGCCGGCGACCGGATCGCGCACCACGCCGGTCACCGCCACCGACAACGCGACGGCAAGAAAACTGCCGGCCCCGATGTACAGCGGAAACCAGCGCTCGAAAGCCGACACATAGCTCAGGGCCTGTGCCGCCAGGATGATCACGCCGGCCCAGCCGTAGAGGCTCAGCCAGCGATCGACCTCGTGCGCCGGCATCAGGGCGTAGATGCCTGAACTCAGAAGTACGTACAACAGCAGGATGAAAACGGCCGTGTGCCGGAAGGCCAGCATGGCCCGGTGTCGCTGGTCGTTCTGGTAGGCCTGCTCCAGCGGCTCGGCGAAACGGAGCCCGTAGCGGCTGCGCTGGCGCTCGGCGGCCACGGCATCGATCTCGGCGTCGATACCTGCCTCGTAGTCCCGCGGGTGGTCGTGACCGGTTTCCATCCATCCACCTCCGGCGTCTTCCGATACGCCGAACTTCGTAGTTGCAGGTCCAAGATAGTAGCGACGTGCCCAGTACAGCCTCCGGATTCCTGATACTGCGAAGCAGTTCACGCATATCGCGGATGAACGGTCGTTTTCCGGTCCGGGCGGCCTTAGGGAAGTTTTAGGGTTTGTTTAGCGGACTTTTGCCGAACGACCCGGGCGGGAATGCCGATGATGCCGGCTACCGGTCATCACGACCGCCAGGAAGACCCCCATGTCCGTTGTTGCCGCTGCCGCCGATACCGGCCGCATCGATCCCTACACCCGCATCCACAAGGCGCTGCGCGCCCGGCTGTGCGCCACCCTGGTCGCCGCCGGCCGCTGCGACGGCAGCGACCCGCAGGACACCGGCAACCTGCTGGCCGACCTGCGCGAAACGCTGGCCATGCTGCAGCGCCACCGAGAACTGGAAAACCGTTTCCTGCACCCGGCCCTGGAAGCCCGCCGGCCGGGCAGCACGCGCACGGCCGCCGGCGACCACGCCCGCCAGGAACGGGAGATCGACGAGCTGCTGGCCATCGCCTTCCGCCTGGAACACCTGCCGCAACTGCGTCGTGCCGCGCTGGCCACCCGCCTCCACCACGATTTCTCCCGCCTGGTGGCCGGCGAACTGGAACACATGGCACTGGAAGAGCGCGAACACAACCGGCTGTTGTGGGAAACGCATTCCGACGACGAGCTGCGCGCCCTCGAACAGGCCATCCATGCCGACATCACGCCGCAGGAGAAAGGGCTGTCGCTGCGCTGGATGCTGCCCAACCTGACCGCCGGCGAACGCGCCGGACTGGTCGCCGGCCTGCAGGCACGGCAGCCGGCAGCGCAATTCGCCGACACGCTTGCCGGTCTGTTGCCGCTGCTCGATGCCGGCCAGCGGCAACAGCTGGCGGCCGCACTCGGCCTCGAATTCCGGCCCACCGATTATGTCGGCATGGCCTGAACACCACCCGTTCCTCACCACCCGCACGGAGGTTACATGTCCACCCACAGCACGTCGGCCACCGCCGACATCCGCGATCAACAGCGCTTCAATCCGGAAACCGCGGCGGTCGTCGCCGCCAACCGCTGGCTGCGCGTCGCCGTCGTCTATTTCGCCGTCGCGGTCGGCATCGGCGTGTTCATGGGCGCCACCCACGATCACCGCCTGATGCCGGTGCACGCGCACCTGAACCTGCTGGGCTGGGTGTCGCTGGCACTGATCGGTTTCTGCTACCGCGCGTTCCCGGCGGCAGCCACCTCGCGGCTCGCGAAGACCCAGTTCTGGCTGCACAACCTCGCGCTGCCGCCGATGATGGTCGCGCTCGGCTACTTCATGCTGACCGGCAACCAGGGCGTGGAACCCGTGATGGCCACGACTTCGATCCTGGTGATGGCATCGGTACTGATGTTCACCTGGAACGTGCTGCGCCAGCCGGACTGAAACTCAGCGCACTTCCTGCAGCAGCAGCGGCCGGCGCACGACCAGCCGGAAGCGGCCGCGGCCCGTCTTCTCGATGGCGATGCCCCGATCGCGTTCCGCGAGCCGCTTCTGCAGCAGGATGAGCCGGGCCTCGAGGTTGTCGTCGATGTCCGGCAGTTTCAGCGAGCGGTCGAGCCGCAGCTCGCGGTTGCTGAAATCACAGCGCTTGTCGCGTACGTGCAGGTCGAGCAGGCGCCACAGGATGGCGCCGGCGACACCCTTGATCAGGTAGTCGTCGCCGAGAAAAACACTGTCGTTCTGCGTGTAGCGACGCACGGCCAGCGGCGCACCGGTCGCCGTGTCGGCGACACGCATGTCGCCGCCCGGCGTCGTTTCGTCCAGGTTTTCCGCCGCCTGCTGGGTGGCGAGTGCCGCTTCGCCGAGCAACGCGGCAACGGCCACCAGCGCATCTTCGTCTTCCCAGCTGAATCGCCAGGGCTCGGCTGCCTCGACGTGCAGCACGCCGAGCAGACGACCGGCAGCCAGCACCGGCACCGCCAGCTGGCTGTGCGGCTCGCGCAGGCCGGGGAACGGGATTTCCGTTTCCAGCAGGTCGGTGAGGCCGGCGCTCTCCGCGTGCTCGCGGATGGCGCGGCTGTAGGCGTATTCGGAAGCCATGTGCTGGATGCGGATCGGCGTGCGGTGCTGCGCGGCGACGCCGATCACGCCGCGCCCGAGCGGGAACTCCGAACCGATGCCGGATTCGGCATAGCCGCGGCTGGCGACCGTGTACAGCTTCTCGCCGTCGACGAACAGGATCATCGCGTGGCCGATCCCGAAGTGCGTTGCCAGACCGGAGAGCGTGCGCTCCAGCAACGCGCCCAGGTCCGTACTGGCGGAGATCGCCGGCAACAGCGCGCGCAGCGCCGTCAGCCGGCTGCGCGGCGCCGGCAGGGCCGCCGCCGGCGCGCCGGGCACCGGTTCGATGTCGAGCACCTGGTAAACATCCGAGCCCTGCAGGCGGAACACGCCGCTCATGCCGGTCTGCGAGGCGATGCCCGCGAGTTTCGCCTTCATGCTTTCGAACAGCGGACCCTCGGTTTCGGTGCGCCGGTACAACAGCGCAAGACGGTAGAAGGCTGCGGTATCCGGATGGATCAATAGCACCGTCGCCTGCGGATTGGCGAGGATGTTCTCGCGGGTCTTGTTGAAGAACTGGAATGACAGCGCGACGTGCTGCTCGTCGACGTAGTGCACCTGCGACACGTAGGTCACGTTGGGTACGCCGGCCGGATCGCAGGTGGCGAGCATCGAAGGCACGGCACCCTCGAAGCAGGCGCGCAACGAATCCAGGCACAGCGTCGTCATGCCCTGGCTCATGCGCTGCCCTCCGGACGCGGCAGGCGCACGCCGGCGCCCGGTCCCGGGGTCTGGGCAAACGCATCGCGCACGGTGAAAGTCAGTGCACACAGTTCGGCACCGGGCATGACACCGTGCACCGCCAGCGCGAACTCCCGGCGGTAGCCCAGCGGTACCAGACTGGCAGCAAAGGCTTCGGCATGATGCACGATCAGTTCACGGTCGCCGGTCTGCAGCTCGCCGACCACCGCCTCATCCCCTTTCAGCTGCAGCGTGCGGTGCGTGCGGGGCAGCGAGAACACGGCAGCCACCTGCCGCGTGGCGACAACGTCGGCCAGCAACTGGCGCGCGGCGTGCGCCTCCAACAGCAGCGAGATGCGCTTGCCGTCGGCGGCAACACGGCAGCCCAGCGCCTTCATCAGTGACGGCACGCGGCGCGCATCGCGCGCGGAAACGGTGATCGAGATGCCGCCGTCACCGCCGGTGACGAATGCAATCTGTTCCGCGGTGAGTGCGAGGCCGGACATGGACGGGATACGACTGACGGGGGTCGCCTATCCTGCCGCAGACACGGCGTTGCCGTCACGCCGGCGGCGGCACCGGACGCCCGCTGCCGGTTGCCGGACGGCGTCCCTGGCGCAGGTAGAGGCCCGCTTCCACCGGCGGCCAGATCTCGCTGAGCGGTACCGAACGCGGGCCGCCGGTAACCATCCGCGCATGGTGGCGGCGCAGTTCGCGCGGTTCGCCGACGCCGCAGGCATGGGCGATGACTTCCACCTCGTGCACCAGATGCCGGTGGAACTGGTAGACCCGCTCCGCCTTCTCCAGCGGCACCAGGCCGCGCTGCAGTCGCGGATTGTGCGTGGTCACGCCGGTGGGGCAGGTATTCCGGTCGCACTGCATGGCCTGGATACAGCCCAGCGCGAACATGTAGCCGCGCGCCGACACGCAGAAATCGGCACCCAGCGTCAGCGCCCAGGCCACCATGTTGGGCGTGATCAGCTTGCCGGCCGCCACCACGCGCACGCGTTCGCGCAGGCCGTAGCCGCAAAGCAGGTCCACCACCAGCGGCAGCGACTCGGCCAGATGCAGGCCGACGTCGTCCATCAGCGCCATCGGCGCCGCGCCGGTGCCGCCGTCGCCGCTGTCGATCGAGATGTAGTCCGGCGCCGACTCGATGCCGCGCCGGTGGATCTCGAGGAAAAAATCGTCGAGCCAGTTGGAGGTGCCGATCACCAGCTTGATGCCCACGGGCTTGCCGGTGACGTCGCGCACGCG
This sequence comes from Pseudomonadota bacterium, assembly GCA_049323295.1. Classification (GTDB taxonomy): domain Bacteria; phylum Pseudomonadota; class Gammaproteobacteria; order Pseudomonadales; family JADFDG01; genus JADFDG01. Next base: position 263,408 of record JBMOON010000017.1, on the reverse strand, counting down.
GGCGATGGCGTCGAGCAGCTCGCCGCTGTCGCCGATGTCCGGATGCCGGTTGGGGCTGATCGAGGGCTCGCCTGCCGGAATGCCGCGGATGGCGGCGATTTCCGGTGTCACCTTGCCGCCGGGCAGGATGCCGCCCTTGCCGGGCTTGGCGCCCTGGCTGAGTTTGATCTCGAACATCCTCACCTGCGGATGTGCCGCCACCTCGCGCAACTTGTCGTCGCTGAGGTTGCCGCCGGCATCGCGCACGCCGTAGCGCGCGGTGCCGATCTGGAACACGATGTCGGCGCCGCCCTCCAGGTGCCAGGGCGAGAGGCCGCCCTCGCCGGTGTTGAGCCAGCAACCGGCTTTCGCCGCACCGCGCGACAGCGCCTGCACGGCCGGTTTCGACAGCGCGCCGTAGCTCATGCCGGAAATGTTGTGCAGCGACTTCGCCAGATACGGCTGCCGTGCATGGGGACCGATCAGCAACGGCTGCGTTTCCGCCTTGTTGGTGTCCAGTGTCGGATACGGCGAATTGAGGAAGATCACCCGGCCCGGCGCCAGCATGCTTTTGGTCGAACCGAAGGGTACCAGCGTCGAAAGATCCTTGGCGGCGCGGTAGACCCACGCGCGCTGCGCGCGGTTGAACGGCAACTCCTCGCGGTCCATCGCGAAGAAATACTGGCGAAAGAACTCGCCCATCCGCTCGAAGAAATAGCGGAAGCGACCGAGCAGCGGATAATTGCGGCGGATGGCATGCGCCTGCTGGAAGAAACGGTCCTGCAGCCACATGCCGATGAGGGTGAGCACCAGCAACAGCAGGACGATCGCCAGCGCCAGCAGGGCGAGATCGGCCAGTGTTTCCAGCCACGCGTGCAGCTGCGGTGACAGCATGTTGCCTCCCTGCGCATGCCGCCCCGGAAGGGGCCGTCCGCAGGAGCATACGTCAGGCCCGGCAGCCCGCCGGTCCCGCCAACGAAAACGCCGCCCGAAGGCGGCGTTTCGCGGTGCAGGCGGTCGATTATTTCTCGACGATCGCCGTCACGCCCTGGCCGCCGGCGGCACAGATGGAGATCAGCACGCGGCCCGAGCCCTTGGCGTTCAGCAGCTTGGCGGCATTGGCCAGGATGCGGCCGCCGGTGGCAGCGAACGGGTGGCCGGCCGCCAGCGAGCTGCCCTTCACGTTCAGCTTGCTGCGGTCGATGCTGCCCAGCGCCTTCGACAGGCCCAGACGCTCCTTGCAGAACTTCTCGTTTTCCCAGGCCGCCAGCGTGGCCAGCACCTGCGAAGCGAAGGCCTCGTGGATTTCGTAGTAATCGAAATCCTGCAGCGACAGGCCGTTGCGGGCCAGCAGACGCGGCACGGCATAGACCGGCGCCATCAGCAGGCCTTCCTTGTAGCCGTTGCGGCCGGTGAAATCGACGGCAGCGGTTTCCGCGTCCTTCAGGTAGGCCAGTACTTTCAGGCCCTTCTTCGCGGCCCATTCCTCGCTGCCCAGCAGCACGGCAGAAGCGCCGTCGGTGAGCGGCGTGGAGTTGGCGGCGGTCATGGTGCCGTCGGCACCGCCGAACACCGGCTTCAGCGTGGCGAGTTTTTCCATTCTGGAATCGCCGCGCATGTTGTTGTCTTTTTCCAGACCCTTGAACGGCGTCATCAGGTCTTTCTGCCAGCCGTCGGCGTAGCTCTTCGCGAGGTTCTGGTGCGAGGCAACGGCCAGTTCATCCTGTGCCTGGCGGGCAATGTTCCATTCTTTTGCCGTGATGGCCGCGTGGTCGCCCATCGCCAGGCCGGTGCGCGGCTCGCCGTTTTTCGGGATGTCCGGCCGGAACCAGTCGGAAGAAAGAAGGCCCAGTGCCTTCTTCGCCTTGTCCTGGTTGGTCTTCTGCGCGTTGATGACCATCAGCTTGCGGCGCAGCGAATCGTTGAGGCCGATCGGCGCGTCGGACGTGGTGTCGACGCCGCCGGCAACGGCCGACTCGACCTGGCCCAGCGCGATCTTGTTGCCGACCAGGATCGCCGCTTCCAGACCGGTACCGCAGGCCTGCTGCACGTCGTAGGCCGGGGTGTGCGGATCGAGCGTGGTGTCGAGCACCGCTTCGCGCACGAGGTTGAAGTCGCGCGAGTGCTTCATGACCGCACCGGCGGCCACTTCGCCGAGACGCTCGCCCTTCAGGTTGTAGCGGTCGACCAGGCCCTGGATGGCGGCTGCCAGCATTTCCTGGTTGGAAACGCCGAGATAGGCGCCGTTGGAGCGGGCGAACGGAATGCGGTTGCCGCCCAGGATGGCGACACGACGGATCTGCTGGCTCATGACTCGGACTCCTCGAGTGGACGGGCAGTGCAAGAAGGCGGGAAACAACGGTGTTTCCCGATGCGCGCATCTTACAGGCCGTGCGGCACGGCAGGTTTGCCGGGGTGACCGGGGTCCGCTCCGTACGGGTCAATACCTGACCGATCAGTCACGCCTTATGATGCGCGCCGTTCGCCCGGCGCCCGGCCGCAAGGTCCGGTGCGACCGGGTTTTCCTGTCCTTGCATGCACTGCGCCGGCGCCCGCCGGATCAATCGGGAGATACCGCCATGGATCGCTACACCGCGTTTGCCAATTCCTCGTTCGGCCGCTCGCTGCTCGGTTCGCTCGGCATGCCGACGCCGATCGCCCTCGAACGCTACAACCCGGAACAGCCGCACCTGATCAACGGTGCCGTGCTGGTCGGTGCCACCGGCGACGGCGCCGTGGCGCGTGCCGTGGCGGGCGTGCTGAAAACCGGCGCGCCGGAAGTGTTCGTCTATGCCCGGGGTGGCGAAGGCGCTGCTGCCGCGTTCGGCGGCAGTGCGAAAACCTGGGACGGCGCGCAGGAATCGGAACAGAAATTCAAGGGTCTGGTATTCGATGCCAGCGGCATCCGCAACACGGAACAGCTGAAGGCGCTGTGGACCTTCTTCCACCCGGTGGTGAAGAAGATGGCGGTCTGCTCGCGCGTGCTGGTGATCGGCCGGCCGCCGGAACAGTGCAGCGACCCGAAAACGGCCACGGCACAACGCGCCCTGGAAGGCCTGGTGCGTTCGCTGGGCAAGGAAATCAGGAAGGGCGGCACCTCGCAGCTGATCTACGTCGCCGAAGGTGCCGAGGCCAACCTCGAGTCCTCGCTGCGCTTCTTCCTGTCGCCGAAGTCGGCCTACGTGTGCGCCCAGGTCGTACGCGTCGGCAAGGCCGATGTCGTCGTCGCCGACTGGACGAAACCGCTGGCCGGCAAGACTGCCCTGGTAACCGGCGCCTCGCGCGGCATCGGCGAAGCGATCGCCGGCGTGCTGGCCCGCGACGGCGCCCACGTGATCTGCCTGGACATCCCGCAGGCCGGCGCCGAACTGAAAGCCGTCGCCGACCGCCTCGGCGGCTCCACCCTCGCCCTCGACATCACCGACCCGGCAGCGCCGGGCACCATTGCCGACTTCGTGAAGAAAACGCACGGCGGCATCGACATCGTCGTCCACAACGCCGGCGTGACCCGCGACAAGATGCTGGGCAACATGCCGGACAAGTTCTGGGACATGGTGATCAACATCAACCTGTCGAGCGAAGAACGCATCAATGACGCCCTGCTCGCCGCCGATGCCATCAAGACCAACGGCCGCGTGATCTGCGTCAGCTCGATTTCCGGCATCGCCGGCAATCTCGGCCAGACCAACTACGCCGTTTCCAAGGCCGGCGTGATCGGCATGGTGCAATCGATGGCCCCGGTACTGAAGGCGAAGAACGTCACCATCAATGCCGTCGCGCCGGGCTTCATCGAAACGCAGATGACCGCTGCGATCCCGTTCACCATCCGCGAAGCCGGCCGGCGCATGAACTCGATGAGCCAGGGCGGCCTGCCGCTGGACGTCGCCGAAGCCATCGCCTGGTACGCGAATCCGGCCAGCAACGGCGTCACCGGCCAGGTAGTACGGGTCTGCGGCCAGTCGCTGATCGGTGCCTGAAAGACGCAACAAACCGCAAAAGAAAAGGGCCGCACCAGCGGCCTTTTTTGTATGCGGTTCCGGGGGCGTCTGCTAACGTCTGTCCGGCCATTGCACCGGCTTTTGCACCACGGAACGAGCATCGCCCATGAATCTGCCCCCGGACGAAAGCGCCGTGCAGGAACTGCGCGCGCAGCTGGCACGCATCGAAGCGGAGCTGGCGCGCATGGACACACAGTTCCAGCAGGTCGGTGCGCGCCTGATGTCACTTGAACGCAGCGGCAACCCGTCCGGCCCGGGCACCACCGGACCGGCAGCGCCACTGCCGGCGACGAAACCCGCCGCCGCGCCGCGCACGCCGCTGCCCGCCCGCAGCCATGCCGACGACGGCCACCTCGCGGCGCGCTGGATGGCCGGCGGTGCCGCCACGGCCTTTCTGCTCGCTGCCGTCTACCTGTTGCGCGTGGTCTACGACAGCGGCTGGCTCACACCGGCCCGCGAGATCGCCCTCGCCGTACTCGGCGCCGGCGTACTGATTGCCGCCGGGCTCTGGCTGGCGCGCGAGGACCGGGCCGGCCGCGAGTACGCCGCCTGGCTGCCGGCCGCCGGCAGCGTGATCCTCTACGTGGCCGCCTACGGCGCACATCTCTATTACGACCTGATCGGCCGTCATGCAGCCATTGCCGCGGTGGCCGCCGCCGGCCTGCTGACGCTGTGGCTGGGTCGCCGCTTCGATCACGCGGTGTTTGCGGTGTTCGCGGTGCTCGGCACCTACCTGTTCCCCTTGTGGCTGCCGGCCGGCAGCACGCCGGCCGGCGACCTGTTCGTCTATTTCACCGCGTGGAGCCTGGCGTTCGCTGCTGCCTCGCTGCTGGAAGCACGGCGCCTCACCTACGTGCTGGCGATGTTCTGCGCCCTGCTCGGCTTCCAGCTGGCGTGGCTGCTGAACGGCATCCGCACCGACTGGCAACCGGCGGCGATCTTCCAGTTGTTCCAGTTCCTGCTGTTCGCGCTGACCGCGGTGACGTTCTCGATCGTGCACCGGCGCGGCATGGACGCCGCCGATACGCTGGCGCACGGGGTCGCGCTCTTCTGTTTCTACGCCTTCGAGTATTCGCTGCTGCGCAGCCATGCGCCGGAACTGGCCGGACCGCTGGCGCTGGCCAGCGCGCTGTTCGTACTGGCGGTCTACCTGGTCGCGCGGCGCGCGCTGCCGGCAGCACAGCGCCAGGGCGGCGCGATACTGGCCAGCAGTTACTGCTCGGTGGTCACCGCCCACATCCTGTTCTTCGAATGGCTGCCCGACGACCTGATTCCGTGGGCCGCCCTGCTGTCGCCGGCTTTCGTGCTGGCCGCCACGCCGCTGTTCCGCGACGCCCCGGGCGCGCTGTGGCCGCTGCGCATCGTCGCCGCCTTCGTGTTCGCCATCGGTTTCATGGCCACGCTGACCGGTGGCGAAACGCACACGCCGCTGCCCGATCTCGTCCTGTTCGCCTATGCCGGCGCCCTGTACGCCGGCTACCTGCTGCTGCGCCGCGGCGAGCGTGATGCCTCCGATGCCGGCACCGCACTCCTGTATGCGGCACACGTCAGCGCGCTGCTGGCCTTCAGCCGCTGGCTGGATTCCGGTTTCACCATCTCTGTCGCCTGGGGCGCCCTGGCACTGGCCACGCTGGCGCTGGCCGTCGCGCTGCGTGACCGCAATCTGGCGCGTTCGTCGCTGATCATTTTCGCTGCCTCCGGCCTGAAGACGCTGCTCGTCGACCTGCAGGACTCCGACTCGCTGCTGCGGGTCCTGACCCTGCTGGTCGTCGGCGCCACCCTGTACGCCGGCGGCTGGCTCTACCAACGCATTTTCCGCAATGCGGATTCCGCCCACCCTGCGAGGACCCCATGAGCAAACAGCAATCCACCGCCGAGCGCCTGCTCGACGCCCATGTCGCCTTCATGATCGCGCAACTGGAAAAAGAACCGCTGCGGCTGAACATCGAGGAAGAGCTCGACCATGCACTGGCGGCCGCGGAGAAAATCACCCTGAATGAAGCGGTGACCCGCGAGCAGATCAAGGATACGGTCAGGACCTACGCGGTCGATCTGGATCTGCACGGTGCGATCCCGGAACTGGTGGGCGACATCGCCCGCGCCATCTACAAGCACGAAATCCACGACCGCACGGCAATCAACGATCTGGTCAGCGACAAGCAGTTCACCGAACTGTTCGACCAGATCATGGCGATGAAGGAGCTGCGCGAGAAGCTCATCAAGCAGTCGATCGGCAATCCGCTCTACGGCGCCCTGGTATCGGATGTGCTCTACAACGGCATCAAGGGCTACATCAACGACAACCCGCTGACCAAGAACAGCCAGGTGGCCGCCGGTGCGCTGAAACTCGGCAAGACCCTGCTGTCCAAGGCATCGCCGGGGCTGGAACAATCGCTGGAAGACGGCATCAAGAAATACATTTCCGCCAACATCAAGGCATCGCAGCGCAGTACCGAGAAGTTCATCCGGGCCCGACTGGAGGACGAGTCGGTGAAAGAGCGCGCCGTCGACCTGTGGGACGAGAAAAAGCACCGCAAGGTGGCGGAGTTCCGCGACTGGATTTCCGAGCGCGACGTGGAGGAAGGATTCGTCACCGGTTACGAATACTGGCGTCGCCTGCGCAAGACCGAGTACTACTGGACCATCATTGCGACCGGCATCGATGCCTTTTTCGACAAGTACGGCAACAGTTCGCTGCGCGAGATCCTGGACGAGGTCGGCGTGCACCGGGAAATGATGGTGGCCGAAGCCATGCGCTATGCGCCGCCGGTGATTTCCATGCTGAAGAAGAAGGGCCTGCTGGAGCCGCGCATCCGGCGACAGCTCGAGAAGTTCTACCTGTCGGATACGGCGCGGGACATTCTCGGCTGAGCCCGGCCGGACAGGCAAAACGGCGGTTGCGGGAATGCCTGCAACCGCCGTTTTGCCGTCAGCCGGCCACTTTCCACTGCAGTTCGCGGCCGGCCCAGAACGGCACGATGTCGCCATCGTGGCCGACGGGATAGTCGAGCCGCTCCGGCACCGTCCAGGCTTCGCGACGCAGCGTGATGGTCTGCGTGTTGCGCGGCAGCCGGTAGAAATCCGGCCCGAAGTGGCTGGCAAAACCTTCCAGCCGGTCCAGGGCGCCGGCAGCATCGAAGAATTCCGCATACAGCGGCAGGGCAGCCGGAGCCGAATAGCAGCCGGCACAGCCGCAGGCATTCTCCTTCGCGTTGCGCGCATGCGGTGCCGAGTCGGTACCGAGGAAAAAGCGCGGATTGCCGCTGACGGCCACCTTCTGCAGCATTTCCTGATGGGTGCGCCGCTTCAGCACCGGCAGGCAATAGTGGTGCGGACGCAGACCACCGGTGAACAGGTCGTTGCGGTTCATCAGCAGGTGCTGCGGCGTGATGGTGGCGGCGATGCCGGCGCGGGCGCCCAGCACGAACTGCGCCGCATCGGCAGTGGTGATGTGCTCGAACACGATACGCAGTTTCGGAAAACGCTCGCTCACCGGAATCAGGTGGCGATCGAGAAAAACCTTTTCCCGGTCGAACACGTCGACTGCGGCATCGGTCACCTCGCCGTGCACCAGCAGCGGCAGGCCGACGGCTTCCATCGCCTCCAGCACCGGGAAGATTTTCTCCAGCGACGTGACGCCGGCATGTGAATTGGTAGTGGCACCGGCGGGATACAGCTTGCAGGCCGTCAGCACGCCGGATTGCGCACCGGCACGCACGTCGGCCGGATCGGTGCTGTCGGTCAGGTACAGCACCATCAGCGGATCGAAACGCACGCCGGCGGGCACCGCCGCCCGTATCCGCTCGCGATAGGCCGCCGCCAGCGCACTGTCGGTCACCGGCGGCACCAGATTCGGCATGCAGATGGCGCGGGCGAAAACACGTGCCGTGGGCGGCACGACTGCCGACAGCACGGCACCATCGCGGAAGTGGAGGTGCCAGTCGTCCGGGCGGGTAATGGTCAGCGTGTCGGTCATCGGGCCTGCAGCGGATTCACTCCGCTCCCTGTTTGCGTTTCCGGTATTCGACCGGGGTTTCGCCGACCCAGCGCTTGAAGGCACGGTAGAACGTACTGGGCTCGGAGAAGCCGGTAAGGTAGACGATCTGGTCAATGGTTTCGTCGGTGCGCGCCAGCAGCCGCTTGGCGAGCCGGCAGCGATAGTCGGCAAGCACCTGGTTGAAACTGGTTTCCGCTTCCGCCAGCCGTGTCCGCAGCGCACGCGGCTTGATGCCCAGACGCGCGGCGACCTGCTCGAGGCTGACTTCGCCGTCTTCCAGCGATTCGCCGATGATGCGCTTCACTTCGGCGACGAGGTCCCGGCGCTCGAGTTCGGCAACCCGTTCGCTGGCCACCTGTTCGTGCAGTCGCAGCAATTCCGGTTCGGCATGCGGCGACGGACGAGCCAGTACCAGCCGATCGAAGTAGACCCGGTTCTCCGCCGCACCCAGCTCGACCGGACAACCGAACACCCGCTGGTATTCAGCCGTCGACGCACCGTGCGAGTGCCGGAAGGCCACGCGCTCGGGCGTGAAGGCGCCGTCGGTGATGTACTGGAAGAACCGGATCAGGCCGATGGCCACGCATTCGACGGTGTGACCCGGCACGTGGCTTGCGGCGCCCTCGGTGGAACCGAAGGCGAGGTAACAGGCCGACGGAGAAATCTCCAGCCGGGAATCGACGGCATCGGACAGCAGGCGCTGGTATTTCTGCGCACGTTTCAGGCCATCGCCGAACGTCGGGCTGGACAGGAAGAGATATTCGAGCACCTGTCCGCGAAACACCGGCAGGTGCTCGCCCAGCAGCAGGGCGGCGTTGGGGTTGCCGGTGACATCCTGCACCGCACGCCAGAACAGCACATGCCCGGCGTGCGGCGTGCGCAAACCGGCATCGTCGAGCTGGTTTGCCGCCATGCCGAGGCGATTGAGCACGGCTTCGGCGTCCACCCCGGCGTTGCGCATCGCCTGGTAGATCATCCGCAGTACCACCACCCCGTCGGTCAGTTCGCTCATCAATCCCCTGGCTTGCCGCTCTGGTGCCTGCCCGTCGGCACCGCCCCGCCCGGGACAATGCAACCGGGCAATAGTAGAGGCAGCGGACGCCAGCGCCAACGATGGACAGTCGTGCCGGCAAACATCGACGGCAACGTCAATGGCGGGTCAATGCCCACTGACTATAATGGCCGCCGCCCGCGCACCCCCGGTCGCGACGGTCATCACCCTGATTCTCCGGAGCCCTGCATGAGCACCCCGATCACCCGCGAACTCGCCGCGCCGACCCCGACGCTGACGCTGTACCGCCGCGCCCTGATGCGCAAACCGCAGGCCGGTGCCAGGACCCTGCCGTCGCTGACCGTGACGCTGCGCGACCGCCACGCGGATCCGAAACAGCTGGAACGGTACAACCAGGCCTGCGGCTTCGTGACCGGACGCGAAATGCCGGCGATATTCCCGCACATCCTCGCGTTTCCGCTGCACATGGAGCTGATGACGTCGGAGGGCTTCCCGTTCCCGCTGCTCGGTCTGGTGCACATCTCGAACAGCATCACCCGCTACCGTCCGCTGACGATCAACGAATCGCTGGACATCAGCTGCCGTTTCGGCGCGCTCGAGCCGCATGACAAGGGCACGTCGTTCAGCGTGATCACCGAAGCACGGTCGCAAGGCAAGATCGTGTGGGAAAGCACCAGCACCATGCTGAAGCGCCATCCGGTGGCGGAAGGCGAGAAGAAGGAAGCCGCCGCCGAAGACGACCTGCAGGGTGCTGTCCGCGAGACCTGGCGCATCCCGTCCGACATGGGGCGCCGCTATGGCGCGGCATCCGGCGACCGCAATCCGATCCACCTGTGGCCGCTGACCGCCAAGGCCTTCGGCTTCCAGCGTCACATCGTGCACGGCATGTGGACCAAGGCCCACGCGGTGGCCAAGCTGATGCCGCAGATCGGCTCGCGTCCGTTCACTGTTGCAGTGGCGTTCAAGCTGCCGGTGTTCCTGCCGGCAGAAGTGACCTTCCTGCAGAAGCAGGACTCGTCTGGCATCCGCTTCGACGTGCGCGACAAGGATGCGGTCAAGCCGCACCTGAAAGGCGCGATCAAGTTCCTCGACTGACAGAGTGCCGGCTGTCCCGGGTGGTGTGTTCCTGTTCTTTACTCATCGTTCAGAACATCCACACATCACCCGGCCGCGCCGGACAATGTCGTGCCGGTTCAACCGCGCGGCATGTGTCGCGCGGAAACCACCATGAACAGGGCGCCATTCACCGTCTCGCCCACTTCCTGGCCGAGGGTGCGCACGAACTCGTAGGTGCGATCCGAGGTCACGCCCTGCTCGTGGCAGTGGACCACGTAATCTCCGATCACCCGGTGGAAGCGCTCGACGCGGCGGGTACCCCAGTCGAACCCGGTGGTCAGCATGCGAGTCGCATTCATCAGCTCGCCGGCAATACGGTCCTGCGTCATGGCGTTTTCTCCTTGCGGGCGGCATGTGCCAGGCGGGCGCTCTCGGCCATCTCGAACAGGTCGGTGGCAGCTTCGCCCAGTTCGCGGTTGATGCCGCGGATCAGGGCGTAGATCGACTTCCGGTCGACCACCTCTTCGCCCCTGATTTCGCGAACGTGCTGCGCCGCGTAGTCGGCAATCAGGTTGTGGATGCGTTCAAGCCGTTCGGCGCCGCTGTCCACGGCAACCTGCAGGCTGTCCTTCAGCGTTTCGATTTTCTCGATCATGGCATCGCTCCGGTCGACGGGAAGATCAGGCGGCAGCAGCTTCGGCAGCCCGCTTGCCTTTCGGCGGCAGGGCCAGCGCGAAGATGCGGCGCACCACCGTACCGAATTGCTTCGTCATCGAACCGGTGTTGTACGGCAGACCGTACTTCGCGCACAGCGTGCGCACTTCCGGGGCGATTTCCGCATAGCGGTGCGCCGGCAGGTCGGGGAACAGGTGGTGCTCGATCTGGTGCGACAGGTTGCCGGTCATCACGTGCATCAGCTTGCCGCCCTGGATGTTGGCCGAGCCCAGCAACTGGCGCAGGTACCATTGGCCGCGCGACTCCTGGCGCGTCTCTTCCTCGGTGAAGATCGCAGTACCGTCCGGGAAGTGGCCGCAGAAGATCACCGAGAAGGCCCAGACATTGCGCACGATGTTGGCGGTGAAGTTGCCGGCCAGAACCGGCAGGAAGAACGGGCCGGCCAGCGCCGGGAACACGACGTAGTCCTTCAACACCTGCTTGCGCGCCTTCTTCCAGACGACCTTGAGTTCGGCCAGCGCCTGCTCGCGCGACTTCTCGCCCGAGAACACCTTCTCGGTCTCGATGTCGTGCAGGGCGACGCCCCATTCGAACAGCAGCGCCAGTGCCAGCGCATAGGCCGGATTGCCGAGATACTTCGGCTCCCAGGGCTGCTCCTCGGCCATGCGCAGGATGCCGTAACCGACATCGCGGTCCTTGCCGACGATGTTGGTGAACGTGTGGTGCATGTAGTTGTGCGAGTGACGCCAGGTATCGCCCGGGCAGGTAGTGTCCCAGTCGTACTTGTTGCCGCTGATGGCCGGATCCTTCATGAAGTCGTACTGGCCGTGCATCACGTTGTGGCCGATCTCCATGTTCTCGAGGATCTTGGAGACGGAGAGCAGCGCGGTACCGGCCAGCCAGGCCGGCGGCAGGATGCCGGCGAACAGCAGCGCGCGGCCGCCGATCTCGCAGCGGCGCTGGATTTTCATCATGCGACGGATGTATTTCGCATCACGCTCGCCCAGATCGGCAATGGTCTTCTCGCGGATCGCGTCCAGAGCCTCGCCGAAGGCATCGATGTCGGCCGCCGTCAGGTGCGGGAACATCGCGCGGATGGTCGGGGTGACGGTCGTGGTACGGGTGAATTGGGCAATGGCAGCAGTCATGGTGTTTTCCTCGCTGGATTCCGTTCCGGGATCAGATGTCGAGCGTGACGTCGCCGAGCGGAACGCTCACGCAAAGCTGGATGTCTTCGCCGGCCTCGGTGGAGAGTTCGCCGGTGATCAGGTTTTTCGTCACGCCGCTCTTCTTGGTGCACTTGCAGCTCATGCAGATGCCCATGCGGCAGCCGGCTTCCGGCTTCAGACCGGCGGCTTCCGCCTGGTCGAGCAGCGAACGACCGTCGCTGGCGACGTAGCGTTCGGCCCGGGCGAAGCGCACTTCGCCGCCGACGGCTTCCGCTACTGCGGCCGGCGCGGCGGCCGTGAACTGCTCGACCTGCAGGCGGTCGGCCTGGTTGCGGATCGCAAACTCGTTGCGTACGGCATCGATCAGCGACTGCGGGCCGCAGACATAGGCCGCGACCGAGGACGGATCGATATCCAGTGCAGCCAGATGTGCTGCCGAGAAGTGGCCGGCGAAGTCGTCGCCGTCCGGCGTGGCGCGGGTGACGCCGAAACGCAGCTCGACGTTCGGGTACGCATCGGCCAGACGGACCAGTTCGGAACCGAAGATCACGTCGTCGTAGGTCGGCGCGTAATGCAGCACGGTGATGCGTCCGGCATAGCGGTCGTCCAGCAACGTACGCAGCATCGCCATGTTCGGCGTGATGCCGCTGCCGCCGCTGATGAACAGGAAATGCGTCGGCCCTTCACTCATCGTCGCGGCATCCGGCAGCACGTAACTGCCTTCGGCCTGCGACAGGGTGACGATCATCCCGGGGTGAGCGGCGGCGCTCAGCGGTCCGGAAACCGCACCGCCGGCAACCGTCTTCACCGTGATGTCGATCAGGCCGTCGGCGCGCCGTGCCGACGACGACACCGAATAGCAGCGACTGCGGCGGACACCGTTCAGCTCGGCGGCGATGCGGACGTACTGGCCGGCACGGGCACCCAGCCAGTTGCCGTTCGGGCGCAGGCGGATGGTGGTGGCATCGGTCGTCTCGCGGACAATGGCCACGATTTCGGCCCGGACCTCGGACACCGACCACAGCGGGTTGAACAGCTCCAGGTAACGGTCGACGCCATGCGGCGTGGCCAGGGTAGCCACCAGGTCCGACGCCAGCAGGCGGCGCAACGGTGCCGGCAGGCGGCCGCGGGACGGGGAAGCGATTGCCGGGTTCCGGGACATGACACACCTCTCGGGACATCAGTGAACAAGTGTGCACAAGATACCCGGAACCGCATTTAAGTCAACACTTGTGCACTAAAATATCATTATCATTTACATATCAATAAGTTATGTGATTATATGGCGTGTACACGGCTGCCAGCCCGGCAGTCCAGAGCCCCGGAAATGCCATGAACCAGCCCTCCGGCCCCCGCGAAGAAAAGAAGCAGAAGACCCGGCAGACCCTGCTGGATGCCGCCCTGCATCTGCTGGACGGCGAGCAGAGTTTCGCCAGCCTCAGCCTGCGCGAAGTGACCCGCGAAGCCGGCATCGTGCCCACCGCGTTCTACCGGCATTTCCAGGACATGGACGAACTGGGGCTGGCGCTGGTCGATGAATCGTTCCACACCCTGCGCCAGATGATGCGCGCCGCCCGCAGCGGCCAGATTCCGACCGAACAGATGATCCGCCGCTCGGTGGCCGTGTTCGTGGCTCATGTGCGGGCGCACGCCCGCTACTTCCAGTTCCTGCTGCGTGAACGCGCCGGCGGCCGCAGCGCACTGCGCAACGCGATCCGCACCGAGGTGCGCCTGTTCGTCAGCGAGCTCGCCACCGACCTTGCCCGTTTCCCGGCCCTCAACCGCTGGCCCACGGAAGACCTGCAGATGATGGCGGGCCTGATCGTGGGCACGATGATGAACGCGGTGATGGACATCCTCGACCTGCCGGCCGGACGTCCCGAGGACGAGCGCGAAATGGCAAGACTGCTGGAGAAACAGCTGCGCCTCATCCTGCTCGGCGCGGGCCAGTGGAAAAGCGGGGACGGCACGGAAACCGGCGCGCCATAGACTGCCGGCGACAACAGGCGCCGGAGCCGCGGCGAATCAGACCGGATAGCGCTGCGGGTCCAGCCCGAGCAGTTCAGCCAGCGGCCGCGGCTTGCCGACTCCGTAGCCCTGGGCATAGTCGACGCCCATGTCGCGCAACAAGACCACCAGCGCATCGTTCTCGACGAATTCGGCAATGGTCCGCAGCCGCATCGTTTTCGCGACATCGGCCATGGCACGCACCACGGCCTGGTCGACCGGCGATTCCTGCAGGGTGCGGATGAAGCTGCCGTCGATCTTCAGATAATCGAACGGGAAGGCCTTCAGGTAATCGAAGGTCGCCAGTCCGGTACCGAAATCGTCCAGCGAAACGCTCGCACCGATCTCGCGCAGGCTGTCGATCAGGCGCCGCGCGTTGTCGCGGCTGGCAATGGCCTGGGTCTCGGTGATCTCGAAGCACAACTTGTGCGCCGGAATACCGTAACTGGCGACCGCATGCCGGATCCAGGCCGGCAGCGATGCATCGCTCGCCGACCAGCCGGTGAGGTTGATGGCGCACTTGGCGATACCGCCGAGCACTTCCGGATGCCTGGCCAGCCAGGCGAGCAGTCGTTCGATCACGTAGCGATCGATGTCGCCGGTCAGTTGTGCCCGCTCCGCCGCCGGCAGGAAATGACCGGGCGCGAGAATGCTCCCGTCCGGCTCGCGCAGGCGCAGCAGGATTTCGCAGTGCAGGCCGTCGGCCGGACCGGCCAGCGGCACGATCGGCTGTGCATACAGGACGAAGCGTTGTTCCTGCAGCGCGACTTTCACCTGTTCCTGGCGGCGCAGCAGATCCCGGCGTACCGCCAGCAGGTCGCGGGCGCCGGCAGCGATCTCCAGCCGCTCACCGCTGCAGGTTGCCGCGACCGCCAGCGCCTGGTCGGCAGCCAGCAACAGGTCGCCGGGATCGCGGTCGTCGATCGGCACCACGGCCAGGGTGGGCCGCAGCGCAACGCGGTCCTCGTCGCCGAGGAACATGCGGTTGTCGAGACCTGCATAGAGAGTGCGCGCCGTGTCGCGCGCCGCGTCGGCGCCTTGCCCGCGCAGCAACAGGGCGTAACGGCCGCGATCCAGACGGGCGGCATCGTCGCCGCAGCGTTGCGCGAATTCGCCGGCCAGCGTGCGCTCGAGTTCTTCCGCGGCCGCACTGCCGAGCAGATCGACGACACCGGGCATGTCCTCGATACGCACCAGCAGCAGGCTGCCGTCACTGGCGCGCAGGGTGGATAACCGCTCCCGCAACGCCCGTTCGTTGCCCAGTCCGGTCAGCGCATCCCGCCGGGCAAGCTCGCGTTCGCGCTGCAACATGTCCGTGCGCTCGACCGACACGGCGTTGAGCAACTGCGCCAGCACGGTCAGCGCCGCCAGACGCAATACCAGTTCGAGCACGGCCCGGTTGCTGGTGTCGGCACCGGCATGCAGCGCAACCGCAAGCAGCATGGTTGCCATGACCAGCACGGCAAAGTGCAGGAAAGCCGGACGGGCACGCATCGCCGGCCAGGCGATCAACAGACCGGTCAGCAACACCGCCACGTCGCGGATGTCGGTGCGCACCAGCAACACCAGCGTGAAAGCGATCGCCACGGCGAGCAGCCAGCGCCAGGCGAGAGCGCGGTCGACCCACAGCTCCGGGAACCCGCCGTGGGCGACGGCGCGGGCAAACGGTGCGAACAGCATGACCCCCATTGCTTCCGTGACCCAGAATGCAAAAAAGAGTTCGCCAAAGGCCACGTCGCGGTACAGACCGACCAGATGGAAACCGGTGGCACCGATCAGCGCACTGACGGCGGCACCGCCGACCACGCCCGCCAGATAGAGCCGGGTCACGCCGGCCAGCGCGCCCTGCGCCGCCGGCAGGATGGTGCGATGCAGGAACAGCGCCACCGCAACGCCAAGGACGATTTCCGGAACGGCCACCACCAGCAACAACGGCGACTGTCCGCTGGCCAGGACCCACAGCGCCAGCCCGCACAGCACGACCGCCACCCCGACCCGGCCGCGCTCGAGCGCCAGGCCGAACGCGATGCCCAGCGGCGGCCAGACCAGCGAAACGTCACCCGTCGCCGACACCAGCCGGGAAACGGCAATGGCCAAGGCAACGACCAGCATCACCGCGATGAAGGTCGGCGGGTTCATGCCCGCCCGTGTCTGTGGGCTCATGGGGATTCCGGTACCGGTTCGCTGCATCTTCGCCGGAGCCGGGTCCGGTGGCCACCCCGCCGTCCGGCACCGGTGACGGGCTCGCGCGGCGGTTCCACCCGTCAGGGCCGGTCAGTACACTGGGCGCCGCTTTCGGCCGGCCCCGCCGGCCCCCTGCCCGCTCCGGAAGAACCCGATGAAGAATCCCGCTCCGCACATCGCCAGTTTCATTTTCCTCAGCCGCTGGCTGCAGGCGCCGCTCTATCTGGGCCTGATCGTGGCCCAGGGCGTCTACGTCATCAAGTTCGGCGAAGAACTCTGGCATCTGGTGCACGACCTCGACACGCTGTCGCACACCGACATCCTGTTGATGGTGCTGGGCCTGATCGACGTGGTGATGATCGCCAACCTGCTGATCATGGTCATCCTCGGCGGCTACGAAATCTTCGTTTCCAAATTGCGCATCGACGAGCATCCGGACCAGCCCGACTGGCTGCACCATGTCGATGCCGGCATGCTGAAGGTCAAGCTGGCGATGAGCCTGATCGGCATTTCCTCGATCCACCTGCTGCGTTCGTTCATCGATGCCGGAAATCTCACCGAACACCAGCTGAAGTGGGAAGTGATCATCCACTGCGTACTGGTCGGTTCGGCGGTTTTCCTGGCCGTCACCGATCGCATCATGATGTCGATCCCGGCCGCCAAGCCGGGCCACGGCAGCAGCCACTGATCCCGGCATGAGCGCGCGCGCCGACACGGCGGATTTTCGCGCGCTGTTCCTCGCCGGCGCTCCGCTGCTTGACGTGCGGGCGCCGGTCGAATTTGCCGAAGGCAGTTTCCCCGGCGCCGAAAACGTGCCGATTCTCGATGACAGCGAGCGGGCACAGGTAGGTACCGCCTACAAGCGCGACGGCCAGCAGGCGGCCATCGCCCTCGGTCACCGGCTGGTATCCGGCGCGAAAAAACTCGAGCGCATCGCCCGCTGGTGCGATTTCGCGCGCCGGCACCCGGACGGTTACCTTTACTGTTTCCGCGGCGGCCTGCGCTCGCAGACCGCCCGCGAATGGATGCGCGAGGCCGGTGTCGACTATCCGCTGGTGACCGGTGGTTACAAGGCGCTCCGGCGCTTCCTGCTGGCCGAACTGGACCGGCTCGCCGCCACGCTGCCGCTGGCGATCATCGGCGGCCGTACCGGCAGCGGCAAAACGCGGGCACTGCGCGCCCTGTCCCGACCGGCCGTCGATCTCGAGGCGCTCGCCAACCATCGCGGTTCCAGTTTCGGCCGGCTGCCCGGCGGCCAGCCGACGCAGATCGACTTCGAAAACGCGCTGGCCATCGCCCTGTTGCGGGCGGAAGCCGCCGGTGCCGCGCCACTCTGGCTGGAAGACGAATCGCGGCTGATCGGCCGCTGCGCGATCCCGCTCAACCTGCGGCCGCACATGGAAACGGCACCCATTGCGCTGATCGAGGAGCCGCTGGACACCCGTGTGCAGCTGGTACTCGAGGACTACGTGATCGATGGCGTCGCGCAGTACGAACGACTGCACGGCGCCGACGGCTTCGGTCTGTTTGCCGCCAGCCTGCGCGGCAATCTCGACCGCGTGCAGCGCCGGCTCGGCGGATTGCGGCACCGCGAGATAGCCGCCCTGATGGAGCAGGCACTCGCTGCCCAGCGCGCCACCGGCGACGTGGACACGCACCGGGAATGGATTGCCCGCCTGCTGACCCACTACTACGATCCGATGTACGACTGGCAACTGACGCAGAAACGCGGCGATATCATCTTCCGCGGCAACCGGCGCGAGGTGATCGACTGGATCGACCGGCAACACCGCTGATTTCCTGAATTCCGGGCAACTGCCCGGAGTGCGGCGCGCCATTGAACCGCGCCGCACGGCGACATCACCGATGCCGCCGCCACCACCCGCAGCGCAACTCCCCATTGAACGGAGCACACGCATGAAAACGCAGTCCCGCATGATCGCGGCCCTTGTCGCATGCTGTCTGTCGACACTGGCCGGCATCGCCGTCGCCGGCCCGGTATTCACCTTCACCGCCATTCCCGACGAGAACGAAGCCCGCCTCAAGGAGCGCTTCGACAAGGTGGCCGTCTATCTCGGCCGACAGCTGGGCGTGGAAACGAAATTCGTGCCGGTGAAGTCCTATCCGGCCGCCGTCACCGCCTTCCGCAACAACGAAGTGCAGCTGGCCTGGTTCGGCGGCCTGACCGGCGTGCAGGCACGGCGTGCGGTGCCCGGCTCGCAGGCGATCGCCCAGGGCGCGGAGGACGTCGCCTTCGTCAGCTACTTCATCGCCCATGCCGCCACCGGACTGAAGGAATCGGGGAAATTCCCCCAAGGCATCGCCGGCAAGTCCTTCACCTTCGGCGCCAAGACGTCCACCAGCGGCCGGCTGATGCCGGAATTCTGGATCCGCGAACACCTGAAACAGGCGCCGGAAAAAATCTTCTCCCGCGTCGGCTTCAGCGGCGACCATTCGAAGACGCTGGAACTGGTGCAATCGGGGGCCTACGAAACCGGCGTCCTGAACTACAGCGTGTGGAAGAACGAAGTGCAGGCCGGCAAGGTCGACCCGGCGAAGGTCACGGTGATCTGGCAGACCCCCGGCTACCCGGATTACCAGTGGACGATACGCGGCGATGCCGACCGGACCTTCGGCAAGGGCTTCACGAAGAAGGTCCAGAAGGCATTGCTCGGCATGAACGACAGGGACCTGCTCGACTCCTTCGAACGCAGCGCCTTCATCAAGGCGGCGAACAAGGACTACGCGCCGATCGAAGACACCGCGAAGGCCATCGGCCTGCTGGACGAATGATGTTCCGGCTCGACAACGCCTCGGCGCACTACGGCGGCCGCGCCATACTCGCCGGGGTGACGCTGGCGATCGCCGACGGCGAGAGGATCGCCCTGGTCGGCGAGAGCGGCGCCGGCAAGTCGACGTTGTTGCGGCTGCTGCGCGACCAGCAGCCGGAGCGCGTCGCCTGGTGCCCGCAGACAACGGGACTGGTGCCGATCCTGAGCGTGTTCCACAACATCTACATGGGCCGGCTCGACCGGCACTCGACGCTCTACAACCTGCGCAACCTGCTGCACCCGCAGGCACGCGAAGTGCAGGCCGTGGATGCCGTCGCCACGCCGCTGGGGCTCGCCGACAAGCTGTTCACCTCGGTCGACCGTCTCTCCGGCGGCCAGCAGCAGCGGGTCGCCGTCGGCCGGGCACTGCACACCGGGCGGCCGGCATTCCTCGGCGACGAACCGGTGTCGTCGGTGGACGAATACCAGGCGCGCGACATCGTGCGCATCATTCACGCCGCGCACGCGACCGTCGTCCTCGCGCTGCACGACATCGAGCTGGCGTTGTCGACCTGCGACCGCATCGTCGGCCTGCAGAACGGCCGCATCGTGCTGGACGCGCCGGCGGCGTCGCTGCGCGCGTCCGATCTTGCGCCGCTCTACCGGCGACAACCGGCCTGACCGCCGTACCGCCGATGTCCGCCCGGCTGCCGTACGACACCACCGCCGCGCCACTGCGCCGGCTGAGCTTCGCGCTGGCGATCCTGGCGCTGCTGTTGCTGCCGCTGTCCGATCTGGCGATCACCACCGTCGATCCCGCCGATGTGCTCACGCACATGCTGCACGGCGCACTGACGCCTTCGTTCGCGAACGTCGACGGACTCTGGCATGCCCTGGCATCCACGCTCGCCTTCGGCCTGCAGGGCGTCGCCCTCGGCGCGCTGGCCGGTTTCCTGCTGTCTTTCGCGATGCACTGGCGGGCCGTACGGATCTTCGCCGCCTTCATCCGCGCGGTGCATGAACTGTTCTGGGCGCTGATCTTCCTGCAGCTGTTCGGCCTGTCGCCGCTCACCGGCCTGCTGGCCATTGCCGTCCCCTATGCCGGGACTTTCGCGCGCGTCTATCGCGAACTGATGGACGAATCCGACCCGCATGCCGCCGACGCGCTGCCGCGCGGCACCGGCCGCCTGTCA
Organism: Pseudomonadota bacterium; assembly: GCA_049323295.1. Lineage (GTDB taxonomy): Bacteria > Pseudomonadota > Gammaproteobacteria > Pseudomonadales > JADFDG01 > JADFDG01. The sequence continues at coordinate 243,367 of JBMOON010000017.1, read as the reverse complement.
GCGCTGCTCTACACGCGGCTGGCCAATGCCTGGCCGCATCTGGTGTCCTACACCTCGTACCGTACCGAATGCGCGCTGCGCTCGTCGGCCGTGCTCGGTTTCATCGGCCTGCCGACACTCGGCTACCACCTCGAATCCGCGTTCCGCACCGGCGACTACAGCGGCGCGGCCGCCCTGCTCTACCTGTTCTTCGCGGTGATCGGCACGTTGCGCTGGTGGCTGCGCCGGCGACTGTTGCCGCTCTACCTGCTGGCCGCCGTCGCCTGGCTGCCGCCGGTGGCACGCATCGATACCGCCGCGTTCACGCGCTTCTTCGGCGAGGACATCGTGCCGGCGCCGCTGCGCAACGGCGACCCGGCCACCGTCGAAACCTGGCAACGTTTCGCTGACTGGCTGTGGCGGCTGATCGATGCCCAGATCCTGCCCGGCGCCGGGCAGACGCTGCTGATCGGCGGCATCTCGCTGGTCGTGACCGGCCTGATCGCCCTGTGCCTGTTCCCGTTGATCTCGCCGCTGTTCCTGCGACGCGGCGCCCGCGCGGGCGGACACGGCGTGCTCATCGCGCTGCGCTCGACGCCGGAATACGTGCTGACTTTCATCGGCCTGCTGCTTGCCGGACCTTCGGCGCTGCCGGCCATCGCCGCCCTGTCGCTGCACAACGGCGCGATCATCGCCCACCTGATGGGCCGCTGGACCGCCACGCTGACCCTGCGCGAGGACGCCGCCACCGGCGGCAATCGTTATTTCTTCGAAGTGTTGCCGCGGATCTACCGGCAATTCCTCGCCTTCCTGTTCTACCGCTGGGAAATCATCCTGCGCGAGACCGCCATCCTCGGCATTCTCGGCATCGCCACCCTCGGCTTCTACGTCGACAGCGCGTTTGCCGAACTACGCTTCGATCGTGCACTGCTGCTGATCCTGGCCACCGCGCTGCTCAACATCGCCGCCGACCAGCTTTCGCTGGCGCTGCGCGAACGCCTGCGGCTGAAAGCCACACCGGAAACGCTGTAAGCCGGGAACCCGCTCAAAGAATCCGGCAGTCCTCGTCGAATGCCGGGCGCGGCCCGCGCGGGTGCACTTTCGGCGGTTCGGCGGCGTAACCGATGTTGATCAGGAAGTTGGACTTCACGGCAGTACCGGCAAAAAATGCCGCGTCCACCTTCGCATTGTCGAAGCCGGACATCGGCCCGCAGGCGAGACCCAGCGCGCGGGCCGCCAGCAACACATAGGCGCCCTGCAACGTACCGTTGCGGAACGCCGTGGTCTCGGCGAGCTTCGCATTGCCGGCGAACAGGTCCTGCGCACCGGCAAACGAAGGAAACAGGCGCGGCATGCGCTCATGGAACGCCAGGTCGAAGCCGACGATGGCCGTGACCGGCGCCGCCATCGTCTTTGCCCGGTTGCCCTCGGAAAGGGCCGGCTCGAGCTTCTGTTTCGCCGCCGGCGATTTCACGAACACCAGCCGCAGCGGCTGGCAGTTCATGCTGGTCGGGCCCCATTTCGCCAGTTCGTGGATCGCCTGCAGCTGCTCGTCGGTCACCGGCCGGTCGAGGAAGCCGTTGTGGGTGCGCGCATCCAGAAACAGTTGCTGCAGTGCCTGGTCGCTGAGCGGGGCATTCATGGGAACTCCGTACGCAGTCGATCGCGGGAAGATTTCTGGCCCGAACGGAAAACGCCCCGGCGCCACCACGGAAACCCGGGGTGGCGCCGGTGCAACGTCACTTCTTCAGTTTCGCATCGAGGCTCCAGGCGCCGGCGCCGTTGGCCGCGAGGATCAGGAAGCCGCCGCCCAGTGCGAGGTTCTTCATGAACATGATCTGCTGCGCCGCATCGGCCGGGTTGTGGAAAATGACGCCGGACAGGATCGAGAAACCGGCCAGGGCGAGCGCCACCAGACGCGTCTGGAAACCGAGGATGATCGCCAGACCGCCGCCGAGTTCGGTGAGGATCACCAGCGGCAGCAGCGCCCCGGGTACGCCCATCGACTCCATGTAGCCGGCGGTGCCGTCGTAGCCGCCGATCTTGCCGTAACCGGCAATCACGAAGATGAGGGCGATGAAGATGCGGCCGGCCAGATCGAGCGGGGCCGCGAACTGACGGAAAAGATTGTCGAACATGGTGTTTCTCCTGATGTCGTCGGGATGTTGTGGCTTGCGCGTACTGCGGGCCCTGCGTCAGTTGCGGTCGGCAACCGGCGGCAGGTCGAAAAAGAGGGCCTCGGTTTCTTCGGTCGCTACCAGTCCGGGGGTCGCTTCGTCATGGATGGCCACGCCGTCGCCGGTGGCCAGTGCGTGTCCGTCGAGCCGTGCGCGGCCGCGCACCAGGTGCACGTAGCCGATGCGCGCGGCCGGCAACGGGAGCATCGCCGATTCACCGGCAGCCAGCACCGCGCGGTAGACACGCGCGTTCTGCCGCACGGTGAGCGAACCGTCGGCGCCGTCCGGCGATACCACCAGCTGCAGGCCGGACACGCGCGCAAAGCGTTTCTGTTCATAGCCCGGCCGGCCGCCGATCTGGTCCGGCAGGATCCAGATCTGCAGGAATTTCAGCGGCTCGGCGGCGGAGGCATTGAACTCGCTGTGGAAAATGCCCTTGCCGGCGTGCATCAGCTGGAATTCCCCGGCGGGCACCTGTTCGCGGTTGCCGGCGGAGTCCTCGTGGGCGATCGTGCCCTCGGTGACATAGGTGAGGATTTCCATGTCGCGGTGCCCGTGGGTCCCGAAGCCGGCCCCGGGGATCACCCGGTCATCGTTGATCACCCGCAGGGCGGAGACGCCCATGTGCCGCGGGTCGTAGTACTCGCCGAAGGAGAAGGTGTGGCGGCTGTCCAGCCAGTCCAGCCGGGTGCGGCCGCGATCGTCTGCCGTGCGTACCTGATACATGGGAGCCTCCGGAGCGTGTTGCGGGTATTTGGTCGTCCCGCCTGAACATGAAAAACAAGATAAAGACTGGACAGCACAACAGAAATCGCTAATTTCAGAGGATCTCGTTCAAATAATCAGAACATGCAGCCCCTGACCCTCGACGCCCTGCGTGTCCTGGACGCCATCGACCGGCGCGGCAGCTTTGCCGCTGCCGCCCAGGAGCTGCACCGGGTGACCTCGGCAGTCTCCTACGCCATCCAGAAACTGGAGGACGAGCTGGGCGTGGTGCTGTTCGACCGCGAAGGCCACCGTGCCCGCCTGACCCCGACCGGACGCCTGGTGCTGGAACGCGGCCGCGAGCTGCTGGCGGCTGCCGAGCGCCTGGCGCTGGAGGCCCGCGAGCTGCACGACGGCTGGGAAACCGAACTGCGGATCGCCTGCGACAACGTGCAGGAAGTCGATCCGCTGTTCCCGCTGGTGGCGGAGTTCCACCGCGAACGGCCGGCGACCGGCATCCGCCTGCTGGACGAGGTCCTGGGCGGGCCCTGGGAGGCCCTGGAAACCGACCGCGCCGACATCGTGATCGCCGGCCTGGTGGCGAATGCACCGCCGGCGGGCATCCGGACCGAGCTGCTGGGGTCGGTGCGCTTCCTCATGGCGGCGGCGCCGGACCATCCGGCCGCCCGCGAGCCGGCTCCGCTGGACGAGGACGTACTGCGCCGCCATCCGGTGATTGCCGTGGCCGACTCGTCCCGGGTGCGGCCACCGTACAGCGTCGGCCTGCTGGCCCGGCAGACCACCATCACGGTCAGTGACTTCCGCGCCAAGGAGCAGGCCCTGATGGCCGGCCTGGGCATCGGCACCCTGCCGGAGCACCGTCTGCTGCCGCTGGTGGAGGCCGGCCGCCTGGTCGTGTTGCGCACCGTCGCCCTGCGTGAACCGGCCCCGTTCGTCATGGCCTGGAAGGCTGCCGGAGGCGGCCGGGCCCGGCGCTGGTTCCTGCACCGCATCCCGGCCGTCTGGCGACGCGCCATCCTGACGTCACCTGACATGACCGTAGCGTCACACCCCAAGGCTTGAGGCGTCGGACGCGGCGACCTTATAGTGCGGCAAAACCGTCGGTCCGCCGTGCCCGGCAACCGCGATACCACATGGAGGCCCAGATGGGCGCATTTCCACTGTCACGTTGGCACGTCCCCGCACTCCCGCTCCTGACCGCCCTGCTTCTCCTCTCGCTTGCTGTTCCGGCCGCCCAGGCGGTCCCGGCCGGCGGCGTGCGGCCAAGCGGCATCGTCTCCGACACCGAAGCCGTGGGCGAAGGCGAAGCCGAGTTCGACGAAATCGAAGCACTGAAGGCCAAGGCGGCCCAGGAAGGCGACTGGAAGCAGTCGAAGGAAGACCAGGTCACGGTCAATGAGCGGGTCTTCACCAAACCCTGGAACAAGGCTCCGTTCGGTTCCCAGGCGTTCGACATGACGCCGGAACAGATCAAGCAGCGTTGGCCGGAACTGATGCACCTGATGGGCCTGCTGTACCCGTCGCCGGAGTATCTCAGGCTCCGCTACGATCGTTTCCCGGTCTTCCGCGAGAGCTACCCCGATTTCAACGGCGACTTCGATCAGCTGTCGCGCGACATCGTCAACGTCTGGCGCCTGTTCTTCCGCGGCGACTATCAGGAAGCCATGCGCGAAGGCGACAAGTACGGCGTCGCCGGCAAGATCCCCGGCAAGGTCTCCCAGCTGATGTACGCCATCTACCTCGAGCCGAACCTCGAGGACAAGCACATGCTTCTGCAGGATGTGGCGAACACGGTGCGCGACTACAGCAACGCGCTCGACCAGATGCGCAAGGACAAACAGTTCCACGCCGACTACATGCCGCTGCGCGTGGCCTACTCCTACTCGATCGGCCGTATCGCCGAAGACGTGCCGATCCCGGTGGCCATCGGCCGCAACTACGTCTTCAAGCTGCTGGATGCCACCAACGACGTACTGGACGTCGACCCGAAGAACCCGCTCGGTCTCGCCTTCCGTGCCGGCATCGATGCCAACATCGTGCGCAAACTGGGCAAGGCAACCGGCCGGGTCACCTTCGGCGCCAAGCAGACCAACGTGAAGGGCTACTTCGACGAAGCCCTGCAGATCGTGCCCAATGCGGCGATCATCCGCTACGAATACGCCAACGCCATGCTGTACATGGACAAGAAGAAAAAGATCGACATGGCACTCAACCAGCTCGACCAGGCCGCCAAGACCAAGCCGCAGTTCGCCATGGAGGCCTTCGACGCCATGTACGCCTCGAAGCGCAAACGCGAAGTCGAAGCGCTGGCCAAGTGGCCGGGCAGCTTCCGTTCCTTCGAGCGCAAGCGCCTGAAATACCAGAAGGACAGCAACCAGAACCTGTACTGCATCCTGCCGAAGGTCTGCCCGCCCTTCATCATCCAGTAATCCCGTGGCGGAAGGCCGGCCGTTCACGCGGCCGGCCTTTTCCGTTCCGGACCGAGCGGAGCACCGTCGCGTGAGTCGTTTTCTCGCCCATCTGAGTCGCCTGCGCCACATCGTCCGCTGGGGACTCAAGCGCAACACCGCCCCGGAAAACGTGGTGGAACACAGCTGGGAAGTGGCAGTGATCGCCCACCTGCTGGCGACCATCCGCAACACACAATGCGGCGACACGCTTGATGCCAACGCCATCGCCGTCGCCGCGCTGTTCCACGATGCCGGTGAAGTGCTGACCGGCGACATGCCGTCGCCGGTCAAGTACCACTCCCCGGAAATCACCCGTGCCTACAAGGCGATCGAGCAGCAGGCGCAGCACGAACTCTGGCGGCTGCTGCCGGAAAACATGCGCGAGGCCTACCGGCCGCTGCTGCTGGACGAAGCGATCCCCGTCGCCCACCACGAACTGATCAAGATCGCCGACACCCTGTCCGCGCTGCTCAAGTGCCGGCACGAGATGCGGGCCGGCAACCGCGAGTTCGAGACCGCGCTGGCAGACATCTCGCTGAAGGCGGAGAAGCTGGCGGAAACACGGCCGGAAGTGCGCTGGTTCCTCGACCACTTCGAACCGGCCTTCGACATGACGCTGGACGAGCTGCTCGCCAAACGCTGAAGACGCACCGGCCGGTCGTCAGGCCCGCAGACGTTGCGGCCTGCCCGCGCGTACTACGCGCGCAATCTCGATTGCGGCGGGAACTGGGCGCGCAGGAATTCCATCTGGTCGCCGCGGATGCGGCGGCTGTTCACCAGCGCCAGATATTCGGCCATGTTCGGCGTGTACGGCAGCGCCAGCAGTTCCAGCCCGCATTCCTCCGGCGTCCGGCTGCCCTTGTGCTGGTTGCAGCGCCGGCAGGCGGTGACCACGTTCAGCCAGTGATCGCGGCCGCCGCGCGAGCGCGGCTGGATATGGTCGCGGGTGAGATCGCGGTCGAAGAGTTGTTTTCCGCAGTACAGGCAGATGTTCTGGTCGCGGCGAAACAGCGAACTGTTGGTGAGCGGCGGGATGGTGCGGTAGGGCGCGATCAGGCGTCCTTCGCAGGCGATGATGCTGTGCACCTCGACCAGCGACTGCCGGCTGGTGACGCGGGAATGGCCGCCGCGAATGCGGTAGACGACATCGCCGAGCGTCCAGCCGATGATGTTCCGCGCATAGAGACAGACAGCCTGCTCCCAGTCGAGCCATTCGACCGGTTGCCCCGCCATGTCGACCCGCAGGATCCGCGCGGACATCGCCTCCACTCCGACGCAAAACTGTCCCGAGCATAACCGTCGTCCGGGACGGCTGCCAGTGCGCCGGCTTCCGGGGCGTCGGCGGCTGCGCTATCGTCATCGCATTCCAGCCCCGCCTCCGCCGCGACCTCCGCGCAGCGGACCTTCCGCAACCACCGCCGGTGCCGTTCATGCCGTCTTTGCCAGACCGTGCGAAATCCCTGCTGGTCACGGGCCGTCGTTTCGTGCGCAACGCCATTGCCCGGCGGACCAATCCGCAAGCCTTCCTGAAAAACGACCTGACGCCGCACGGCGAGATCCTGCGCAACGGCCTGCTCGCCGTGCGCCACTATCCCCAGTTGCGCTCGCCGGTGATCGTCACCGAGGACGGGCAGGTGCCGGTCAGCGGCTACCAGCACCGGCTGCCGGTGGTGCTGGTGCCGCCGCTGGGCGTGCACGCCTGGATCTTCGACCTGCTCAACGAACGCAGCATGGTGCGCTACTTCCTGGCGCGCGGCTTCGAGGTCTATCTCATCGACTGGGGCTCGCCCGGCGCCGAAGACCACGACCTGTCGCTCGATACCTACGTCAACCATTGGTTCCCGCAGGCGCTGGCGGCCGTGCGCAAACACAGCGGCCGGCAGGAACTCTCGCTGGTCGGCTACTGCATGGGCGGTCTGCTGTCGCTGTTGTATCTGGCCGCGCGCGGCGACGACCAGGTGCGCAATCTCGCCACCATTGCCAGCCCGATCGACCTGCACCGGGGCGACACCCGCGGCCGGATGCTCGGCGCACTCAGCAAGCCGGCCATGGCACTGCACAACCAGTTCGGCATCCGTCTCGATTCGGTGATCCGGCAGAATCGCCTGCATTTGCCCGGCTGGATGCTGGCGCTGGCATTCCGCGCCACCAATCCGCCGGGCAGCGTGCGTGCCTACCTCGATCTGGTACGCAACCTGGCCGATACCGAGTACGTCACCGAATACATGAGCATGGGGCAGTGGTTCACCGACATGCCCTACTATCCCGGCGGTGTGGTGAAGGACATCGCGGAGAAATTCGCCATCGCCAACCGCATGGCCGGCGGTTACATGATGATCGGCGACGTGGATGTCGATTTCCTGCGCATCCGCTGCAACCTGCTGGCCTTTGCCGGCGACAACGACCGCATCGTGCGGGTGGAAACCGCTCGGCACATCATGGATGTGGTCGCCAGCAGCGACAAAACCTTCCGCATCGCACCCGGCGGCCATGCCGGTGTTTTTGCCGGCAGCCGCGCGCCGCAGGAAGTATGGCAGCCGATGGCCGACTGGCTCAGCCAGCGCTCGAACTGAAGCCGCCGCCGAACAACCGCGCCAGCAGATCGTCGAGTTCCGTCGCCCGCACCGGTTTCGGCAGGTGCGAATCCATGCCGGCTGCCAGACACTCGAGACGGTGCTCCGGCAGCGCATCGGCAGTCACCGCCACCACCGGCACGGGCCGGCGACGGCGGGCCTTTTCGCCGCTGCGGATCCGGCGCGTCGCTTCGAGGCCGTCCATGCCCGGCAGGTTGCGGTCCATGAACACCACGTCGTAATCGCGCGCACCGACATATCGCAGCGCTTCTTCGCCGGTGCCGACCAGGTCCACCTCCAGCCCGCGCCGCTCGAGCAGCCCGCGCAACACCAGCTGGTTGACCGCATTGTCCTCGCACACCAGTGCCCGGCGTCCCCGCCACAGCGTTTCGACGACGTGCGCACCCTGCTCGCCCGGCAACTGCACACGATCCAGCGGCAACGACACGGTGAACGTGCTGCCCTCGCCGACCCGGCTGTCGACGGCGATATCGCCGCCCATCAGGCGCGCCAGATCGCGGGTGATGGTGAGCCCGAGCCCGGTACCGCCGCGCCCGCGCGCGGCCCGCGTCTGGTGGAAACTCTCGAAAATCGCCTGCTGCTGATCGGGCGGAATGCCGATGCCGGTATCGCACACCCGGATCAGCAACCGGCGACCGTCACCGGACACGCGCGCATCCAGCGACACCGTGCCGCGATCGGTGTACTTCACGGCATTGCCGAGCAGGTTGAGCAACATCTGGCGCAGGCGCACCGGATCGGCACGGATCGCCGCCGGCAGGTTGCCGTCGTCCCGCACTTCCAGTGCCAGCCCGCGCTGCGTGGCGACGCCGCGGAAGGTATCTACCACGCCGACCAGCAACGGCCGCAGTGCGACCGGCTGCGGCCGCAGCTCCACTCGTCCGGCCTCCAGCTTGGCCGTATCGAGCACGTCGTCGATCACCGTGATCAGCGAGTCGGCCGATTCCTGCACGGTGCGCAACATGCCCTGCTGCTGTGCGTCGAGCGACGTATCGCGCAACAGCTCGACCATGCCGACGATCCCGTTCATCGGCGTGCGGATTTCGTGGCTCATGTGGGCCAGGAACTGCGACTTCGCCTCGGCCCGCGCCTGCGCCATGGACGCATCGCGCAAGGCGCGATCGCGTTCCTCGTTGATCACCCGGATGCGGTAGGCCAGGGCAAAGGACATCAGCACGACCTCGGCCACCTGTCCGAATTTCACCGCATTGAGAAACGGTGCCGTCGGCGGCAGCAGGCCGTGGTTGGCCAGAATGGTCAGCAGCGCACCGACCAGCGTCGCGCCCCAGGCCACGTTGTAGAAGAACGCCGGCCGGTGCCCCTGCAGTGCCGCCAGCACGCCGACCAGCACCACCAGCGGGATCGTCAGCAGGGCCAGCAGATCGGCCAGGATCACCAGCCAGCGCGCATACACGAACAGCGTCAGCAGCGCGGTGAGCGCATAGACCACCAGCGCCACCTGCATGCTGCGGTGCAGCCGCGGCAGGCGGGACCGGGTTTCGAGAAAGTTCATCGCGAACCACAGGGCGGCCGCGCCGGCCAGGCAGACCGACAGCGGAAAGGCGCGGTGCTTCAGCCAGACATTGTCGCCCAGCGCAAGGTAATGCCAGCCGTCCACCGTCAGCACGCAGAGGAAAATACTGAGGATGCTGGCGCAATAGGCCAGATAACTGCGGTCGCGGATGCTGAAGAACAGGAACAGGTTATAGACGAACAGCGTGGCGACCACCGTGCCGTAGAGCACCAGCAACAGGTATTCCTGCTCGCGCCATGACGCAAACGACAGTGGAGTATCGACGCGCAGCGGCACCACCATCGACGACTGCGACCACACGCGCAGGTAATGCGTTTCCTCCACGCCGGGCGGCAAGGTCAGCACGAAGATGGCCGCCGGGAAATCGATCAGCCGGTGGGCGGCCGGCGCCATCCGGCCCTGCGGCAGGAAGGCGTGCGTGCTGCCGTCGCGGACCCGGAACAGCTGCACCTGGTCCAGCGTCGGCTCGGCGACCACCAGGTACAGTGTCTGTTCGATGTCGGAATCGTTGCGCAGCGCATAACGCTGCCACCAGGCGGAGGCGGAAAAGCCCGGGGCCAGCGGGCCGTCGGCCAGCGGCCGGAACCTGCCGGCGGCATCGGCAGCACGTACGGCATCGATGGTCTGCGCCCCGCCCGGATCCTCGAGCCAGCCGATTGCCGCCGGCGGCAGGTCGGGCGCTGCGAGCAGCCGGGACAGCGGCAGGGATTGCGACTGCGCCGGCATGGCAGCCAGCAACAACCACAGCACTGCCAGCCAGCGGACGTGCCTGCCCATGCCTCCTGCTCCCCCGCGGGCCCTGCGGCCGGCCCGAGTTCCGATCCCGGATGCGGCCGCAACTTCCGGCGCGAACCGCAGTCAGACTATAACGTGTCGCCTGCCGCCGCCGACCGCGCCACGGAGCGGGCCGACGGCAGGGGCCGGCATGGTATGGTGACGCCCCGTCGCGCGCCGCCGGCCGCTCCGCCAGGACAACAACACGCTGCGATCCACACCGGAGAGTTTCCCATGCGCCTGTTTGCCTCCACCCTCGCCGCCCTCGCCCTGGCCATCGCCGCATCGCCGGCCGCCGCCGAACTCAGCAAGCGGTCGGTCTGCGTGTTCGACATCGTCGGTACCCACGGCGACCTGTTCAATGCGATGAAGGATTTCCGGATCGAGGCCATGAAATGGGGCACTGATCTCGAACTGCGGCCGTACACCAACGAGAAGATCGCGTCCGAGGACTTCAAGGCCGGCCAGTGCGATGCCGTGGTGATGACCGGCCTGCGTACCCGCGGCTTCGTGCCCTACGCCGGCACCGTCGACTCGGTCGGCAGCGTGCCCGGCGTCGACCACATGCGACTGCTGCTGCAGGCCCTGGCGGCACCGCAAAGTGCGCCGAAGCTGAAGAGCGGTCCGTACGAGGTCGCCGGCATCGCGCCGCTGGGCGCGGCGTACGTGTTCACCCGCGACCGCACGGTAAACAGCCTGACCAAGGCTTCCGGCAAACGGGTCGCGGTACTCGACTACGATTCCTCGCAGGCCAAGCTGGTTGCCCAGGTAGGCGCCTCGCCGGTACCGTCCGACATCACCAATTTCGCCGGCAAGTTCAACAACGGCAGCGTCGACATCATCGCCGCGCCGCTGGCTGCCTACAAACCGCTGGAACTGTGGAAAGGCCTGGAGCCCGGCGGCGGCATCATCAATTATCCGTTCGTGCAGCTGACCATGCAGTTCATGGTCCGCGATGAAAAATTCGCCGAGGAGTTCACGCAGAAGTCGCGCGAGTACTTCTATGCCAATTTCGACCGCATCCTCTCCGCGCTCGACAAGGCGGGCCAGGAAGTGCCGAAGAAATATTTCGTCGAGATTCCGGATGCCGACAAGGCGAAGTACGAAACACTGATGCGCGATGCCCGCCTGCAGCTGCGCAACGAAGGTTATTACAACGGCGACATGCTGACCCTGCTGCGCAAGGTCCGCTGCAAGGTCGACGGCTCGCGCGGCGAGTGCACCGAAAAACTTGAGTAACCCGCTGTCCGCCGGAGCGGTACGGACGCTGGCGGGCCTGCTCGCCGACACCGCACCGTTCTGGCAACCGCCCTGTTTTCACGACGATCCGCCCTGGGTCGTCGCCCGCCCCGCCCTCGCCGCCGCACTGCTCGCGCCGGACGACGACACGCTGGCCATGCTGGAGAACGATCCGGCACGTCTGCACGGACTGCTGGCCGCCACGGTGCCGGAGCTCGCGGCCCTGCAGCAGACCGCCGACGCCTGCCTGCACGACGCCCCGCTGCCCGTGCCGCCGGCGCTGCCGGAAGTGCTGGGCCGCGATGTCCCCGGCCGCAAGTGGCAGCAGACTCTCGCCTTTGCCGCGGCTGCCGGCGCGCCGCAGGGCGCGGTGGTCGACTGGTGCTGCGGCAAGGCACATCTGGGGCGCCTGCTGGCAAGACTGCACGGCGTGCGCGTGACCGGCATCGAACGCAATGCGGCGCTGTGCGAATCGGGACGTCTGCTGGCAACGCGCGATCGCCTCGACGTCACCCTGCTGCCCGCCGACGCGCTGCAGATCCGTGCCGCCGATGCGCAACTGGATGCCCGGGCGCATGCCGTCGCCCTGCATGCCTGCGGCGACCTCCATCTTGCACTGCTGCGCACCGCGGCCGGCGCGCAGGTCGCCGCGCTTGACGTCGCCCCCTGCTGCTATCACCTGACCCGCGATGTCCGCTGGCAACCGCTGAGCGCCGCGTTGCGCGATTCACCGCTTACCGCCCTCGCGCCCGCACGCGACGACCTGCGGCTGGCGGTGCAGGAAACCGTCACCGCCAGCCGGCGGGTGATCCGGCAAACGCGGGAACTGGCCGGTTGGCGACTCGGCTTCGACCGGTTGCAGCGCAGCGTGCGCGGCATCGACCGCGCCCTGCCGACCCCTTCGCGGCCGGCCCGGGTGCTCGCCGACGGTTTCGCCGCCTTCTGCCGCGACATGGCAGCACACCATGGCCTGCAGCTGCCCCCGGATACCGACTTCCCGCACTGGGAGACACTGGGTCACGAGCGCCTGCAGCGCAGCCGGCGCCTGCAACTGTTGCGGCACGCCTTCCGGCGGCCGCTGGAGATCCTGCTGGTGGCCGACCGTGCCCTCTGGCTGGGCGAGCAGGGTTACGAGGTGCGGTTGCGCACCTTCTGCCCGCGGGCGCTCACTCCGCGTAATCTGCTGATCCAGGCCCGCCGGACCGTCACCGCGGCCTGAGCCGGGATTCCGGGTTCCCGCCCGGCCCCCTTTATTGGTACGATGGTTCCACATAAAAGACAGCCCGGAGGCTGCTCCATGTCCCGTCCTGCCCTGCCCGCCGACCCGGCACGTCGCCGCTTCCTCGCCCACGGATCTGCCGGACTCGCCGGTCTGGCCGGTGCCTCGCTGCTGCCCGCCGGCCTGTTGCCGGCAGCGGCCCGGGCCGAGGGCGCAGCGGGGGCCGGCCAATGGCAGAACTGGTCCGGGGGTCAGAGCGCGCAGCCGGCCGGCATTTTCTTCCCGGGCAGCGAAGAAGAGCTGGTGAACGTGGTGAAAACCGCGAAGCCGCCGCTGCGCGCCTTCGGCGGCAGCCATTCCTTCTCGCCGCTGGTGCCCACGCCCGGGACGCTGGTATCGCTGGAGCAGATGACGGCGCTGGTGGCGCACGATCCGCAGCAACTCACCGCAACGCTGACCGGCGGCACCCGCATCGCCGTCGCCGGCGAAATGCTGGCCGCCATCGGCCAGAACCTGGAAAACGAACCCGACATCAACCTGCAGTCGCTAGCCGGCGCCATCAGCACCGCCACACACGGCACCGGCAGCACGCTGAAATGCCTGTCGGCGTACGTGACGCAGCTGAAACTGGTGCTGGCCGACGGCAGCGTCGTCACCTGTTCGGCGAACAAGGACCGCGAGTTGTTCGAGGCCGCCCGCGTTTCGTTCGGCAGCATCGGCATCCTCAGCGAAATCACCCTGCGCAACCGTACCGCCTACAAACTGCGGGAAGACGTGCAGGTGATGAATCTCGCCGACGCGATGCACTACATCGACCAGCGGAAGAACGTCGACCGCCACATCGAATTCCTCGCCTTCCCCTACGGCGACAAGGCGATCATCAAGCGGATGAACATCACCGACGAGGCCGACACGCCGCCGGTGGAACACACCTTCGACGAGAACGAGCTGCTCGAACTGGCCGCCGACACCGTGAAGGCCGCCCCGTTCACCAAGGGGCTGATACAGAAACTGGTCGGCACCTTTGTCAGCGAAGGCCATCGCGTCGGCCCGGCGCAGCGCATCTTCCCCAGCCCGCGCAGCGTGCCGTTCAACGAAATGGAATACACCGTGCCGGCCGAACAGGGGCTGGCCTGCCTGCAGGAAGTGATCGCCGTCATGCGCGAGCGCGACATCGGCGTCTTCTTCCCGATCGAATACCGCTACATCGCCGCCGACGACACCTGGCTGAGTCCGTTCTCGCAGCGTGCCGGTGCCGCCATATCCATCCACCAGTACGCACGCCAGGACTACCGCGAACTGTTCGACGCCGTCGAACCGATCCTGAAAAAATACGGCGGCCGTCCGCACTGGGGAAAACTGCACACGCTCGCCGCCCGCGACCTGCAGACGCTTTATCCGCGCTTCGCGGATTTCCTCGCCGTACGCAAGCGGGTCGATCCACAGGGCCGGCTGCTCAACCCGTACACGAAAACACTGCTCGGCGTCTGAACGCCGGCACCGGCGCGGAGTCCGCATGAAACGTCGTCACGTCCTGCTCGGTCTGGCTGCGGCTGCCGCCGGCGGTTTCCTGTTGCGCCCGGACGATCGCGGCGCACCGCACGATCCCTGGTTTGCGGCACTCAACGACCTGCTGCGCCGGCAGGGACCGGGCCGGCCGGTACTGGTCGTCGATCTCGACCGCCTGGAACGCAACTGCGCGCGTCTGAAGAAAACCGCTGCGGAAAACGGCAAGCAGCTGCGCATCGTCGCCAAGTCGCTGCCATCGCCGCAGCTCATCCGGCACGTGCTGGCCCGGACCGGCAGCACGCGGGTGATGAGCTTCCACCAGCCGTTCCTGAACGCGCTGGCCGCGCAGTTGCCCGCCGTAGACCTGCTGCTGGGCAAACCGATGCCGGTGCGCGCGGCGGAAACTTTCTACCGCGAGCTCGGCGCCGGCACCGGCTTCGATCCGCGCCGGCAGCTGCAGTGGCTGGTCGATACTCCGGAGCGGCTGCAGCAGTACCAGCAACTGGCGCGCAGCCTCGGCACGAAGATGCGAATCAACGTCGAGATCGACGTCGGCCTGCACCGCGGCGGGCTGGCGGCGCCGGAAGCGCTCGATGCCCTGCTGGGCATCGTCGCCGGCGATCCGGCGCATCTCGAATTTTCCGGTTTCATGGGATACGACGCCCAGGTCGGCAAGATTCCGTCGTTGCTGGAAAGCCGCGAGCAGTCGCTGGCGAAGGCCAATGCGGTCTATCGCTCGTTCGTCGAACGCGCGCGCGCGATGCAGCCGGCACTCGACATCGGCACGCTGACCCTGAACGGCGCCGGCAGCCCGACCTTCCGCCTGCACGACGACCAGTCGCCGGTCAACGAGATCTCGGTCGGCTCGGCGCTGGTCAAGCCATCCGATTTCGACCTCGGACTGCTGCACGATTTCGAACCGGCGGCCTTCATCGCCACGCCGGTGCTGAAGGCCATGGACGGTCTGCGCCTGCCCGGCAGCGATCTGCTCGGCAAGGGCTGGGCGCTGTGGGACACCAACCGCCGGCGCACCTTCTTCATCTACGGCGGCAAGTGGATGGCGAATTTCGTGTCACCGCCGGGACTGGCCGACAACGCGCTGTACGGCAGCAGCTCGAACCAGGCCATCGCCAATGCATCGGCGGCAGTGGATCTCGGCGTCGACGACTATGTCTTCCTGCGGCCGACGCAAAGCGAAGCCGTGCTGCTGCAGTTCGGCGATCTCGCGATGGTGCGCGGCGACCGGATCGAGCACTGGTGGCCGGTGCTCGCACCGCTCGCCGGCACGGCCTGACGCCGGCCGCGTGAACCGCTGGCCCCTGTTCGACGCCTTCCCGGCCCTGGAGCCGGTACTGGCGCCGCTGCCGCTGTGCACGCTGCCGACGCCGGTGGAACCGCTGGCCGGCGGCGATTTTCCCGCCGGCCGCGCGTGGATCAAGCGCGATGACGTGTCGCACGGCGAATACGGCGGCAACAAGCTGCGCAAGCTGGAGTTCGTCGCCGCCGAACTGGTCGCCCGCGGCAGCCGGCGGCTGTACACCTTCGGTGCCACCGGCACCAATGCCGGCATCGCCGCCGCGATGCTGTGCCGGCGGCTCGACATCGACTGCACGATCTTCACCTTCACCCAGCCGGATTCGCCGACCGTACAGGACAACCGGGAACTGATGCGGCATTACGGCGCCCGCCTGGTACACGCCGGGCCCCTGTGGGCGGCCGCGCTCGCCTGGTACGGCCATCCGCGGCGCCTCGATCCGCAGAGTTATTTCCTGTTCGCCGGCTGCTCGAATCCGGTGGCCACCTTCGCCTACGTCAATGCCGCCTTCGAACTGCGCGCGCAGATCGAAGGCGGCGCCTGCCCGTTGCCGGAAGAAATCGTGGTCGCTGCCGGCAGCGCCGCAACGCTGGCCGGGCTCACGCTCGGCTGCCGGCTGGCGGGTCTGGCCAGCCGGGTGATCGGCGTGCGGGTGGCGCCGGCGCGCGTGGGTCCGTTCGCCGCCTGCACGCCGGGCATCGTCGACGGCATGATCGGCCGTGCACGGGCACGCATCGCGGCCACCCATCCGGGCGTGCAGCTGCCGCCCGCACCGGCCGGCGACCTGCGCGACGACTGGTACGGCAGCGGCTACGGGGTCGGCAACGGAGAGACCGCCACGGCCATTGCGCGGGCCCGGACGGCCGGCATCGCGCTGGAGCAAACCTACAGCGGCAAGGCCTTCGCCGCCTTCGGCGACCGGCTCGCCGCCGTGCGCGGACCGGTGCTGTACTGGAACACCTTCAATTCCCGGCCCTCGCCGCTGCCGGCCTGACCTCCTCACCCGCATTCACCCGAATAGCCACCGGCCACGGGCAAAAATGCCATGGTCATGCGTGGCAAACCTCCCACAATAGGGGCCGCGCTCCCGACTCCCGCCCGCACCGGGCCGCAGAACAACAAACGCCGAGGCCCGCATGAACCGTCCGCTGCTCCGTGTCCGCACCTGCCTGTTCGCCGTCCTGCTGTCGCTCGCCTCCGGGCCGGCGGCCGCCGCCGATGCCACGGGCCCGAACGCGCTGCCGGCGAAGATCATCAAGGCGAAATTCTGTGTGTTCGACATCGCCGGTGCACACGGCGACATCTACCGTACGATGCAGGACTACCGGATCGAGATGCTGAAACACGGGGTCGATTTCGAACTGATCCCGTACACCAGCGAGAAGATCGCGGCCGAAGACTTCAAGGCCGGTATCTGCGATGCCGTTGACCTCACCAGTTTCCGTGCCCGCAATTTCATCAAGTCGGCCGGCACCATCGACGCCATCGGCGCCCTGCCTACCACCGAACACGTGCGTCTTGCGCTGGCCGCGCTGGCCGATCCGCGCTCGGCAGCGAAGCTGAGAAGCGGCCCCTATGAAGTCGCCGGCATCGTACCGATCGGCGCCGCCTACATCTTCACCCGCGACCGCCGCATCGATTCGCTGACCAAGGCCGCCGGCAAGCGCGTCGCGGTGCTCGACTACGATCCGACGCAGGCCAAGCTCGTCTCGCAGCTTGGCGCGGCACCGGTACCGTCGGACATCACCAATTTCTCCGGCAAGTTCAACAACGGGTCGGTCGACATCATCGCCGCGCCGCTGGCGGCCTATCGCCCGCTGGAGCTGTACAAGGGGCTGGAGCCCAGCGGCGGGATCATCGACTACCCCTTCACCCAGCTGACCGCCCAGGTGCTGGTGCGCAGCGAAAAATTCGATCCGGCCATGCTGCAGTACGCGCGCGAGCAGGTGTACCGGAATTTCGACAAGGTTCTGGAAATCCTCGCGCAAATGAGCAAGGACGTGCCGGCCAAGTACTGGGTGAAGATCCCGGAGCCGGACAAGATCAAGTACGAGACGATGATGCGCGATGCCCGGATCCAGCTGCGTGACGAAGGCTATTACGACGGCGACATGCTGTCGCTGCTGCGCAAGGTTCGCTGCAAGGTCGACAGTTCCCGTGCCGAATGCACGGACAAGAAAGAATAACAACAACAGGAGAACACCCATGAACCTGCGTCTGGCATTGCTGCGGGCCATGCCCGCCCTGCTGCTGGCGACCTTGCTGTCGCCGGCCGCCTCAGCCCTGGAAATCGCCGGCAAGAACTACACGGCGCCGGCCGATCTGCCGGCCCCGAAACCGGTCAGCGGACCGCCGCTGAAACGCAAGTTCTGCGTCTGGGACATCGCCGGCGCCAACGGCGACATCTTCCGCGCCATTTCCGACATGCGGATCGGCATCCTGCGCTTCGGCATCGATTTCGAGCTGGTTCCGTACACCAACGAACGGATCGCCGCCGAGGACTTCAAGGCCGGCCGCTGCGACGCGGTGAACCTGATGACGCTGCGGGCGCGCAATTTCCTGACCTTTGCCGGGTCGCTGGATGCCTTCGGTGCCGTGCCCTCGCGCGACCATCTCAAACTGGCGCTGGAAGCACTGGCCGATCCGCGCATGGCGCCCAAACTGCGCCAGGGTCCGTACGAAGTCGCCGCCTTCGTACCTATCGGCCCCGCCTACATCTTCACCAACGACCGCAATGTCACCTCAATCGCCCGCGCCGCCGGCAAGCGGATCGCCGTCCTCGACGACGACCCGACCATGGCGAAGATGGTCGCCGGCATCGGCGGCGCCCCGGTACCGGTCAACGTCACCAACTTCGCCGGCAAGTTCAACAACGGCACGGTGGACATCATCGCCGCTCCGCTGGCGGCCTACCGTCCGTTCGAACTGTACAAAGGCCTGGAACCGCGCGGCGGAATCGTCCGCTTCCCGCTGACCTTCCTCACCGCGCAGGTGATCGTGCGCCACGAGCGATTCCCGCCGGAAATGATCCAGTACTCGCGCAGCCTGATCGGCCGCCACTTCGAATCGACGATGGAAATCCTCAACGCAACCATCGGCGACGTGCCGGAGAAATACTGGATAGAAATTCCCAAGGCCGACATGCTGCGCTACGAGTTGATGATGCGCGAGGCACGCATCCAGCTGCGCGGCGAGGGTTACTACGACGGCGACATGCTGGCCCTGCTGCGCAAGGTCCGCTGCAAGCTCGACGGTTCGCGCGGCGAGTGCACCGACAAGCAGGAATGACACCCGCCACGCTACGACGACAGGCCGGCTTGCCCGGCCTGTCGTTTTTTCACTTCCGTCTGCCGTGCAGCGGGATCACGTCCACCGGATGGTCGGCCTCGCGGCCGATGTGCTTGTGGATGAAGCGGCCGATCTCGCGGATCGCCGCCTTGCCTTCCGGAATGAAATAGGCCAGCGCCTGGAAGACATGCATCATGTCCGGGTACACGGTCAGCCAGACCGGTACGCCGGCACGGCGCGCCGTCTCCGCCACCCGCTCGGCATCGGACAACAGCACTTCGTTGCCGCCCACCTGGACGAGGATCGGCGGGAAGCCGGTGAAATCCCCGTAGATCGGTGACAGCGACGGATCGCGCGGCGAGTGCTCGCCGGCATAGACGCCGGCCACGAATTTCAGCACGTTGACCGGGATGTAGGGATCGTGGTCGGCGTTGTCATGCAGCGATTCGCCGGTGGCGCTCAGGTCGGCCCAGGGCGAAATCAGCACCGCGCCCGCCGGCAGCGGCAGGCCGAGCTCGCGCAGTTTCAGCATCGTCACCAGTGTCAGGTTGCCGCCGGCACTGTCGCCGCCGATGAAAATGTTCTGCGGCTCGTAGCCGCGGCGCAGCAGCCAGCGGTAGACGCGCACCACGTCCCAGATCGGGGCCGGGTATTCATGGTCCGGCGGCTGCCGGTAGTCGACGGCGAGCACCTTCATGCGGCCGGCCTGCGAAATGCGCCAGGTCAGCGTGCGGTGCGAGCGCGGCGATCCGAAGAAATAGGCGCCGCCGTGCAGGTAGATGAACACCCGGTCCTGGTGCAGGCCGTCGGCACACATCACCCACTCGCAGGGGACGTCGTCGGCATGCACCGGCACGATTTCCGCATTGCCGGGCACCGGGAGGACCATGGTCAGCGCATCGAAACCCAGCTGCGAGAATTTCATCAACCGCGGCGTGAAGGTCACCCGGCTGATGACCGGTTTCACGAAATTGCGGGCGCCGAAGTTCAGCAGTTGCGCCTGCCAGCTGGTTGCCATGACGGGCCTCCGTTGTCGTTCTTGTTGTGTGCCGTACCGCTGCGCCGTCCAGTCTACAGCCGGGTCAGCGTGACCGGCAGTCCGTCGCGCGGCTTCGCGATCGGCACCAGCTGGTACGGCATGCGGTAGTGCCGCGGCACGCTCCAGCGGAAACGCAGCAGCACCTGATGCATCACCGCCTTCACCTGCAGGTCGGCAAAATGCTGGCCGATGCACATGTGGGCGCCGCCGCCGAACGGAATCCACGCATAGGGATGCCGCTTGTGCTCCTCGCGACCGGGCGCGAAGCGCAACGGATCGAACCGGTACGGCTGAGACCACAGCTCTTCCATGTGGTGGGTATGGATCGGCGCAATGCCGACGTGCGTGCCGGCAGGAATCCGGTAGCCCATGAACTCGAAGGACTTCGTCGCATAGCGCGGCATGGCCGGCAACGGCGGGTAACGGCGCAGGGCCTCCTTCATCGTCCAGCCGATGCCCTCCAGCCGCTCGAGGTCGTCGAATTCCAGGCCGCTGCGCTGCAGCGCGCGCGATTCCTCCCGCAGGCGCTCCTGCCAGGCCGGCTCGCGGCCGAGGGCATAGAACATGGTGGTCAGCGTGGAGGTGGTGGTGTCGTGCGCCGCCATCATCAGGAATGCCATGTGATCGACGATCTCGTCGTCGGTATAGCGGTCGCCGCTTTCGCTTTCCGCACGACAGAAGGCGCTGAAGAAATCGGGGGTGTCCGACTGCCGCTTGCGCGGCAGCAGGGTACGGAATTCCTGCACCAGATGCGCCCGGCCGCGCAGACCGCGACGATACGACGTGCCCGGCAGATCGAAGCGGACCGGCGCGATGGAACCTTCCACGGTATCGACGAACGCCTGATTGAAACGTGTCGCCTCCGGCCCTGGTTCGATGCCCATGAATACCCGCGAGGCCAGGTCGAGCGTCAGCTGCTTCACCGCAGGAAAAACGCGGAAATCACCACCGCTCTGCCAGCCGCGCAGGCCGGCGGCGATCTGCGGATTCATGTGCGCGAGATAATTCACCAGCGCCGGTTTCTTGAACGCCTGGTTCATGATGCGGCGCTGGAAACGATGCTGTTCGCCGTCCATGGTCATGATCGCGCCGGGGAACACGTGATCGATCACCCAGCCCCAGCCCAGGCGCGAGGAAAAGACATCGTCGCGGTTCTGCAGCACCAGCTGGTTGGCGTCCGGGCCGAACAGGCCGACCGAGGTGAACGGACCCCAGCCGGTTTTCACCACCGGGCCGTTGCGGCGATAGATTTCGCGGGTGGCGCGGCCGATGTCGCGGTAGAAGCCGACGAAGTACTGGAAGGGCCAGGCCCCGTTGTCGTGCGGGATCCCGTCCGGCGCGGCCGCAGCAGCCATCGACATCTCCCCGGTAGCCTGCCCGCCCGGAACCGGCGGGTACTGCCGCAGTCTGCCATTGGTCTGACCATCGGGTCATTCCCGATGATCGGACGACAGACCGTCTTGTGGCAGCAGAGCCGGGACGGCAAAGTGGTCAGACCAATTGCAGCCACGGTTTTCCCATGCCGATGCCGCCCCTCACCCCGGAACAGCAGGCGTTCTACGACACCGAGGGCTACCTGCTGGTACCCGGGCTGTTCGCCGCCGCCGACCTCGCGCCCTGGCTGCAGCGACTGGAAGACATCCTGACCGGACGCCGGATCCCGGCGCCGGGCATGCTGGTGATGAAGGACATCATGGTCGCCAAGGGCCGGGTCGCCGCCGCCCGCCCGCAGGACGCCATCGCCAAGCTCCAGGACCTGCAGGACGATCCGGTGTTCGCCACCTTCCTGCACCACGAGCGACTGCTCGACCTGGTGGAGCATTTCTGCGGTCCGGACATCAAGACCGTGCACAACATGCTGATCAACAAGCCGCCCGGCGTCGACGGCCGCCACCCGCTGCACCAGGACCTGCTGTATTTCCCCTTCCGGCCGGCAGCGCGCATCGTCGCCGTCTGGACCGCGCTGGAGCCGGTGGACCGGGAGAACGGCTGCCTGGCGGTGATTCCCGGTTCGCACCGCGGCGAGCTGCTGGAACACGGCAACATCGACGACAACCGCAACATCAATCTGGCGTATTTCGGCGCCCGGAACGTCGATCTCGAACGGCGCGTGCACATTCCGATGGCGGCCGGCGACACACTGTTCTTCCATCCCCTGCTGCTGCACGGCTCGGGCCGCAACCGTTCGACGGGCTATCGGCGGGCGATTTCGGCACACTATGCCGCCTGCGAATGCCGTTTCCTGCCGAACGGCGAACAACTGGCGCGGGTGCGCCACTACCGGCTGGTGCGCGGCCGGGAAACGGCCGGAGGAATCTGACATGTCCACCGCAACGCCGCGCCGGCGGGCGGCCCCGAAAGGGCGCGCGCAATCGCTGTACGAAACCCTGCGCGACCGGATCATCGCCGGCGAATTCCCGCCGGGTACCCGGCTGCCGGCGGAACGCGAGCTGGTCGAACTGTACGGCGTCAACCGCGGCGCGGTGCGCGAGGCGCTCAACCGGCTGGCGCAGGCAAAAATGGTGGCGACGGTGCACGGCGGGGGAACCCGGGTCGAACCCTATCTGTCGACTTCCGGCCTCGACCTGCTGCTGAACCTGGTCAGCACCGCCGACGGCAGGCACCGGCGCGATGCCGTCCGCAGCCTGATCGAGATGCGCACCGCGCTGGCCGTGGATGCAGCCCGCCTGGCCGCGCTCCGCCACACCGAAGCGCAACTGACGGCGCTGCGCCTGCAGGCGCGCGAACTGCCCGCCGCCACCGACGACGCCGCACTGCAGGGCCGGCTGCTCGCCATCTGGGCGACCATCGTCGACGCCAGCGGCAACATCGCCTACAAGCTGGCCTTCAACACCTTGCGTGACGGTTACGTGCTGTTCGGCAAGGTGATGCACCGCGTCAGCCGCGATTCGTTCCATGCGCCCGACTACCGCGTGCTGATCGACGCCATCGCCCAGCACGATGCGATGCGCGCCGAGCGCGGCGCCCGGCGGATCGTCGACAAGGATGCCGCGCTCTTCATCGAGCGCTTCGGTCTCTAGATCGTCTGGTCGTCGCCGTACACCGTGACGTGCCGCACCCATTCGGCCTCGCCGAGATCGGGGACCGCGATGCAGTCCTGCGACCACAGGCGCCGGTAACCCGGCTCGGCGAAATTCCGCACCCGCGAATCGGCCACCAGCACGCTGGTTGCCCGTGCGCGGAACCGGGCCAGCAGCGGCAGGTTCTCGCGGTCGTAGAGCACGTCGGCCGCCAGCACCAGGTCGAGGTCGCCCTCGCAGGCAAGGAAATCGCCGACGGTATCCAGTGCCACGCCGTTGAGGCGCGCGTTGGCACGCGACGCCGCCAGCGACTGCGGATCGATGTCGCAGGCAATCGTGCAGCGCGCACCGGCCAGCGCCGCCGCCACCGCCACCACGCCGGAACCGGCGCCGAAATCCAGCACTGTGCGGCCGCGCACCCGCTCCGGATGATCGAGCAGCCAGCGCGCCAGCACGGCTCCGCTGCCCCAGCAGAAGGCCCAGTACGGCGGCTGCTCCATCAACACCCGCGCCACCTCCGGCGGCAACGGTCCCGCCGGGTAGTCAGCATTGATCAGCCAGAGCCGGATCTCCGGCACCAGCGGCAACGTGGTTGCCTGCAGGCGGGCGCCGGGCAGCAGGGCACGCAGGGCCTCGTCCAGACGCTGCGCGTCGGCACAGGCGGCAACGGGATCGGCAGGACGGTCGGCTGGGGAATCGTCGGTCATAGGCAAGGCCCGGCGCGCGGGCTAAAGTCGCTGTCGCCCGGGCCTGACCCGCGGCCGCGCCAAACTACACGATTGGCCGACAACAACAACATGGAGCGACCGTGTCCCGCACGCTTCCCGCCGTCCTGCTCGCCGTCCTGGCGACCGTCGCCGCCTGCACTCCGGCGCCGCTTCGTGCCGAAGGCGTTTCCGAGGCCGAGTTCGCGCAACTGGTCCGCGCGGTGCTGCACGAACCCGGCGGCATGACCCGGGTACGGCCGATCCTGGAACGGTTGTCGGCGCCGCAGATGGCGCAGGCGATCGCCGCCACCGGCAACACGCACTTCACCTGGCTGTACCCGATGATCCTGCGGGCACAGGACTACCCGGCACTGGAAGGCCTGCCGATCGGCCAGCTGTCGGTGGTCGCGCTGCACGACGGCCGTGTCGTACCCATCCCGTTCCAGATCGACGAGTTCGATACCCGTGGACTGGTCTACATCCCCGGCGTCCCCACGCCCGGTCTGCTCAATCCCGGCTTCATCAAGCGCGAACGGAAACCGGACGGCATCGCCGGCCGTTACGACCGCGGCGACGAACTGGTGTTCATGTACCGCGACGCCGGCCTGCGCCGCGCCACGCCGGAAGAGCTGGAAAAGATGCACGGCAAGGTGCTGGCGGTGCTCGAACTGAAACGCGACGGCCTCGCACCGCGCTATGCCTACGTGATGAAAGACCAGCCGCTGCGCTCGAAGGCCGACTACGTCGATGTCGACGTCGCCCGCGGCACCGCGCAAACCACGGTGGCGGACATCGAATGGGATCCGTCCTCGATGGCGAAGCTGAAGAAGATAGCGCCCCGGGTGGGGCCGTCGAGCGGCAAGAACATCGTCGACGGCGTCTACGGCGAGGTCAGCACCGGCCTGATGCAGAAAAACCTGCGGTTCTCGCTGAACACCACCGACAACATCCGTGTCCAGGCCGTGGCGGTGCGCGACGGTCCGGTGCGGGCGGTACTGCTGGTCAAGCTGCGTATTTTCTACGCCGGCCTGCCCGTCTTCCACGACTTCGTGAACGCCGCGCTCTACGAACAGGGTGGCAGCCTGCTCGCCCGCGTGCGCCTGGACAGCCTTGATGCCGCCAAGTACTTCATCAACCTGATCAAGGAGCCGCGCATCGAGGCGACCATCGATTTCGCCAATCTCGATGGCGCGGAAGTGCGCTGGGAAGCGGTGCACGATTCGCCGGAACGGGCGATCGTCGACGGGCACATGAGCCCGATCGAGAACACCATGAACACGGTGCGCATGCCCGGCGACTGGCTGTGGATGGACAGCCGGCGCGGCTGGCAGTTTTTCTTCAGCAACAATTTCTCGGTGGAGCCGGACGGCCTGCTGCAGGCCTTCCTGTCCGGCATGGACCTGCACATGGTCTACGAGGATGGCGCCGACCTGACCCGCAAGGGCGAACGGATCCCCGGCGGCGGGCCGCGCTTCGGCATTTCCACCCGCGGCATGCCGACCATCGTCAACAGTCTGCTCACCTCGTTGCGCGGCGTCGACCTGAGCAAGCTGGAGGGCGTCGAGGACCTGATCGACCAGATGATCGCGCTGGAAGAGAAAGGCGAACTCGATCGCCTCAACCAGACGATCAATCTCGTGCACCGGCGACTGATCGAGAGCGGCCGGATCGACGATCTGGAAGACCTCGCCGAAATGCTGGTCCGCGATGTCCGCCGCCTCGGCTTCCGGCCGGCCGACCAGGAAAAGCTGGTCCGGCTCGCGCGCCGCTCGATCATCGAGGGCGGCAACCTGCAGGACTACCGCATCGGCCACGTACTCCGGGTCATGAAGCAGGTGGCCAGGGAAGAAGGCTTCGATTTCAACAAGCTCCAGTTCGCGATGCTCGACAACACGCTGTGGTTCCCGGACAGCGTCGGCGAGGCCGGCCCGGCCGCCTTCGACCGCGAGGTGCGCAACCCGCCGGTGGCCACCCTGCTGCCGCCCTGACCGGGCCGGCCCGGCGGTTTTGCCGTGCCGCACGCAATAATCACCGACTGCTATTGAATTTCCCGGCTGCAGGCCAATACTTGGGCCCCTGCCCCGCCGGCACCGGCGCCGACGGTGCGCTGCCGGACCCGATATTTTCACCACGCCATCTGGAGATCAGGACATGGCCTTCGAACTGCCGCCGCTTCCCTATGCCAAGGACGCGCTTGCCCCGTTCATTTCCGCCGAAACCATCGACTACCACTACGGCAAGCACCACCAGGCCTATGTCACCAACCTGAACAACCTGGTGAAGGGCACCGAACACGAAAACAAGACGCTGGAGCAGATCGTGCTGTCCTCCAGCGGCGGCATGTTCAACAACGCCGCCCAGGTGTGGAACCACACCTTCTACTGGAACTGCATGAAGCCGGCCGGCGGTGGCGAACCCACCGGCGCGCTGGCCGAGGCGATCAACAAGAGCTTCGGTTCGTTTGCCGCCTTCAAGGAAAAATTCTCCGCCAGCGCCGTCGGCAACTTCGGTTCCGGCTGGACCTGGCTGGTGAAGAACAAGGACGGCGGCGTCGAGATCGTCAACACCGGCAATGCCGGCTGCCCGCTGACCGAAGGCAAGAAGCCGCTGCTGACCGTCGACGTCTGGGAACATGCCTACTACATCGACTTCCGCAACCTGCGCGCGAAGTACGTAGAAACGTTCTGGAACTACGTCAACTGGGAGTTCGTCGCGAAGCAATTCGCGTGAACCGGAAGCCGCAATGAAAAAGGGCCGCAACTGCGGCCCTTTTTTCTTTCTGCCGGCACCGACAACTTCAGGCCGGACTGCCGGCCTCGACCGCCTGGCGCACCGCGGCCAGCAGCTTCTCGGTCTCGATCGGCTTGGCGAACATCGAACGGATGTTGTGCTTGCCGAAGTCGGCGATGTTGATGTCGGCACCGTAGCCGGAAACCAGCAGTACTGGCAGCGTGGCATCCAGCGCAAACAGTTCCCGCGACAGGGTGACACCGTCCATTTCCGGCATCGAATAATCGGTGATCACCAGCCGCACCTGACCCGGATACTCGCGCACCAGCCGGATCGCTTCCGCCGCGCTGGTCACCGGCCGCACGCGGTAGCCGTGGCTGATGAGCAGTTCTGCCACGAACGAGCCGGCGCCGGCGTCGTCGTCCACCACCAGCACCGGCGTCACGTCGCCGGGCTCGGCAGCCGGGGTGGCCGCCGGTTCTTCGGCCAGCGGCAGGTACAGGGTGAAGGTCGTGCCGCGACCGATTTCCGAAGTGACCACCACATGGCCGCCGTACTCGTGCATCAGACGGTTGACCATCGCCAGCCCGAGGCCGGTCCCGCGCCCCTCGCCCTTGGTGGTGAAGAACGGCTCGAACATCTGGCCGCGTACGTCTTCGCCGATGCCGCTGCCGGTATCGGTCACCCGGATCATGGCGTAGCTGCCGGAGAACGCGTGGTGGCAGGCGTCGCAGAAACATTCCTTGAGCTGGGCTGCATCGGTTCCCAGGTGCAGCAAACCCTGCCCGTCCATCGCGTCGGAGGCATTCAGCGCCAGATTGAGAATGACCTGGTCGAGCTGGTCGGCATCGAACAGCGCCGTGAGTTTCGACAGCGAAAGACTGCTCTCCACCTCGACCGAGGACGGCAGGACCGCACGCAGGAAGTCGAGCGTGGCCGCCAGCTGTTCGCCGAGATCGATCCGGGTGACGGCAATCGGCGACGAGGAACCGAACTTCATCAGCTGCTTGACCAGCAGGCGCGAGCGACGGATCGCATCGTCGATGCGCGACAGGCAGGCATTGAGCATGTCCGGATCGCGGCGCGAATAGGTGCGGGCCAGCGAGGTGTAACCGGAGACCGCCGTGATGATGTTGTTGAAATCGTGGGCGATGCCGGCCGTCAGATGGCCGATTGCCTCCATTTTCTGCGCCTGGATCAGTTCCGATTCCAGGCGTCGTTTTTCCGTCGCGTCGCTGCGGCGCGCATGGTTGCTGAGCACGCCGGCAAACTGGTCGGCCAGTTCGCCGGCGAACGCGACTTCCTCGGCCGTCCACTGGCGGCGCTGGCGCACCGACTCCAGGCACAGCGCACCCCGTACCTGGCCGGCGACGCGCACGGCCGCATCGAGCATCGAGGTGATCTCGTGGCGCGACAGGTAACTGGCGGCAAACTCGACGGTACGCGGATCCTGCGCGGCATCGACGGCATCGATCGCCCGGCCGGTGCGGAGGGCCTCGAAGTAGCGGGGGAAATCGCTTGCCGTCAGGCTGTTGCCGGTGGAGTGTCGCCGCGGCGTGCGCTCGTACAGATCGATGCAGGTCATGGTGCGGCCGTCTTCGGCCAGCAGCCAGCAACTGGCCCGCTCCACCAGCAACAGGCCGGCCGCGGCGATGTTGATCTGCTGCGCCGCATCGGTGAGCCGCCCCTCGATGACCGCCGGCGAGGTGGCAATGCGCACCAGCTCCTGCTGTTCACGCCGCCGCAGCTCGTCCTGTTCGCGCTGTCGCTGCTCGTAGAGCTTGCGCGGCGTGACATCGACCAGCACCCCCTCGCGCAGCAGGACGCCGCGCTCGTCGGCGCGCAGGCGCCCGCGATCGTAGACCCAGCGCGTTTCACCGAGGCGGGTCTGCAGGCGGTACTCGAGGGCGTAACTGCCGTCGCCGCGTCGGGCATCCTCATGCGCCCGGGCGAGGCGGGGGCGATCGGACTCGAGCACGAGATCGTCGAGACGGGCAAGGCCGGCATCGAACTGGTCGGCCGTGAAACCGGTCAGGTCAATGACCGCGCCGGCCACGAGCACCTGGCCGCTGCCGTCGGCGCGACGCCGGTAGTACACGCCGGGCAACTGCGCCGGATCGAGTTCCAGCCGGAGGCTGTCGGCTGCCGGTTCGTGCCGGCGCAACCAGACGAACGCCGCCAGCGAAGCTGCGGCCAGTACGCCGATCGTGACGAGAAGTTCCATCATGGCGGCCATTCCCTGAACCACACGGACCGTTGGCGACACGGCCCGCGCGCCCGTCGATACGCAAAATGTAGTATCAACCGACACTACACCATGCCCGGAGCGACTTGAAGGCCTTCAAACCCCGTTACAAAACCCGCATTTCCGTCCGTCGCCGCCCGTCGGCACCGGACGTTTATGATGGCGCCACCCGATCCCGGCCCGTGCCGCCGCAGTCCCCCGCAGGATCCGACTCCCGCCCATGAAAATGTCCGCCTACACGCCCTGGAAGTGGCTGATCGCCATTCCCGGCATTGCCCTGAGCACCCTGTTCTTCGGCTCGCTGTGCATGCTGCTGCTGACGTTCCTGCCCCCGAAACGGGTCAACCGCTTCATCCCCGTCTGGTGGGCGCGGACGAACCTCGCGCTGATCCCGGCCTCAGTGGCGGTCCGCGGCCGCGAACACATCGATCCGGACCAGTCCTACATCATCGTCGCCAACCACCTCAGCCACATCGACATCCTCATGCTGTACGCACAGCCGGATTTCGACCTGCGCTTCGTGATGAAACAGGAACTGCGCAAGGTGCCGGTGATCGGCATCACCTGCGCCGGTCTCGGCCACATCTACATCGATCGCGCCGACCGGCACGCCGCGGTACGCGCACTCAATGCCGCGAAACCGCGACTCGCCGCCGACGGCGCGTCGATCATCTTTTTCCCGGAAGGCACGCGCAGCAAGGACGGCCGTCTCCACGCGTTCAAGAAAGGCGCGTTCGTTACCGCCAAGGACATGAACCTGCCGATCCTGCCGGTCACGCTGTACAACAGCGACGGCGTACTGCCGGCAAAAACGCTCGGCCTGTTGCCGGGACGCACCGAAATTGTCGTACACCGGCCGATTTCCGCTGCCCAGGTCGCCGGCAGCAGCGCCGAAGACCTGATGGAGCAGGCACGCACGATCATCGCCGGCTCGCTGCCACCCGACCGGGTCGTCCCCGGCTGACCGGCGGTGCATGACGACCGGCGGAACGAATGTGCTATGTTGACCCCCCACCGCCGGGGATACGACATGTCACGTTGCGCGCTCCTGTTCGCCCTGCTCGCCAGCTTTTTTCTTGCCGCATCGCCGGCAACAGCCGCGACGGAAACGGCGACAGACAATCCGTGGCGACTGGCCGCCAAGGCACGCTCGCCCGCCGACATTTCGCTGTGGACGCGCACCGTGCCCGGCGCCCAGCTGAAGGCCTTCCGCGGCGCCACCCACGTCGAGGTGCCGATGGAAAGCGTCACCGCCTTCCTGCACGACACCGAGGCCATGACACACTGGGTTTTCCGCTGCAAGGAAGCCCGCATCCTCGCCGAACACGACGACGGCACGATGTACGTGCATCTCAAGATCGACGGCATCTGGCCGCTGGAAGACCGCGATGCCGTGGTGAAGGTGATTCCGGATCTGGTGCCGGCCACCGGCGAACTGCGACTGATCGGCGTCGCGGCGCCCGACTACCTGCCGCCGCAGCCTGACCACATCCGCATCCCGTCGATCGAGTCCACCTGGCTCATGCGTCCCGGTGCCAACGGACTCCTCTATGTCGAGTGGTCCGGTCACGTCGATCCCGCCGGCAACGTACCGCGCTGGCTGGCAAATACGCTGGTGACACTGGTGCCGCGCTACACGCTCAAGCACATGCGCGAACTGGTGGCCGATCCGAAATGGCGACAGCCCGCGCAGCGTGAATTCGGCCATCTGCTGATCGAACGGGTACGCAACAACGCGCGTTGATATCGCCGATGGACAATGATTTCTGGCTGGCCCGCTGGCAGCGCGGCGAAACCGCCTTTCACCAGGACACCGTCAACCGCTGGCTGGAGCGACAACTCGCGGCGCTCATGCTGCAGCCCGGCGACACCGTCTTCCTGCCGCTGTGCGGCAAGACCCGGGACCTGCGCTTCCTCGCCGACCGCGGTTTCCGCGTCACCGGTGTCGAACTCAGCCCGCTGGCCGTCGAAACTTTTTTCCGCGAACAGCAACTGCAGCCGACGGTACGCAAGGTTGACGGTTTCACCGTCCACGAATGCGGCAACCTGCGCCTGCTGTGCGGCGACTTCTTCCGCCTGACGCCGGAACTGCTGGGTCCGGTGGCAGCGGTGTTCGACCGGGCCGCGCTGGTGGCATTGCCGCCGGCCATGCGCGCGGACTATGCGGCACGGCTGCTGCGGTTGTTGCCGGCCGGCGCGCGGATCCTGCTGGTCTCCTTCGATTATCCGCAGGCGGAAATGGACGGGCCGCCGTTCAGCGTGCCGCAGGCGGAGATCCGCTCGCTGTTCGGCAACCGCTGCGACATTGCCGCCCTGGGTCGCGAGGACCTGCTCGCGACCGAGGAAAGGTTCCGGGCGCGCGGCCTGTCCCGCCTGCACGAAACCGGCTGGCTGCTGATGCCGCGGCCGGCCTGACATCCGTCCTGCAATCGCCGCCATGAATCGACAGATCGCCGAAACCCTGACCCTGCGCGCCGGCCCGGAAGCACGTGCCCGCATCGCCACCGACGGCGTGTCGGCCGACGCATTCGCCACCCTGCTCGGCGCTTCCGGCGGGCCGAAATGGCTGATCCTCGCCGGCCTGGACCGGCAGCTGATGGGTGATTTCTTTCGCGATCGCAACGCACCGCTGGCGCTGCTGGGCACGTCGGTCGGCACCTGGCGGCATGCCATGTTCGCGCAGCGGGATCCGCTGTCCGCGCTCGACCGCTTCCTCGCGGCCTACCTCGCGCAGCGCTACAGCGCACAACCGACGGTGGCGGAACTGACCGCCGCCGCCGAACGCCTGCTCGGCATCCTGCTCGGCGAACACGGGGCCCGCGACATCGTCGACAACCGGGTTTTTCACACCCACATCGTCGCCGCGCGCTGTCGCGGCTACGCGGCGCACGAGGCCCGCGGCCCGCTGCTGTCGGCACTGGCACTGGCAGCCGTGCTGAATATCGTGTCGCGGCGGTCGCTGGCCCTGCATTTCGAACGCATCCTGTTCGCCAGCGGCGATCGCAGCGCGCTGCAGTTGCGCGGCCTGCCGGCGCGCGAGACTGCGCTGACGCAGGACAACGTCGTCGACGCGCTGCTTGCCACCGCCGCGGTACCGATGGTCTTCGCGCCCCGCCGCGACATCGCCGGTGCACCGCCCGGCGTATATCGCGACGGCGGCATCACCGACTATCACTTCGATCTCGACATCGATGCACCACCGGGACTGGTCCTCTACCCGCACTTCTACCCGCACATCACCCCGGGCTGGTTCGACAAGCTGCTGCGCTGGCGGTCGCCGCGGGGCGCCCTGCGCAACCGCACGCTGCTGGTGGCCCCCTCGCCGGCCTTCGTCGCCGCCCTGCCCGGCGGCGCCGTGCCGGACCGCAGGGATTTCGCGCGTTACGACGACCTCACCCGCGAGCGGTTCTGGCGGGCGGCGGTAGACGAAAGCCGCCGGCTTGGCGATGCCTTCGCCGCCTGGTGTCGCGATCCGGAGCCGGCACGTTACCTGCAGCCGCTCTGACCGGCCTTTCGATCGGCCGGGCAGACGGCGATAATCGCCCACCCCCTGCGCCCTGCGGAGACCGTCATGACCGAAGCCCAGTTCGCCGATCTGTCCCTGAAAGTGGGGGTGGGCGGCCTGATCCTGCTGATGGGCTTCATCATGTACGACCTGGCGAAAAAATCCGGCGCCGGGAAATTCGGCACCTTCATCATCTTTCTCGTGCTCGGTCTCTGCGTCGCCGCCTTCCTGATCAAGGAAATCCTGATCGTCGTGCTCGACCAGTGATCCGCGCCCGCTTCCGGGGACTGCCATGACCTCGCACCGTCCGCTCGCCGGCATCCGCGTCATCGAACTCGGGCAGCTGCTGGCCGGCCCGTTCACCGGTACCCTGCTCGCCTATTTCGGCGCCGAGGTGATCAAGATCGAGCCGCCGGGCGGCGATCCGATCCGCGGCTGGCGCAAGCTCGATGAAAACGGCACCTCTTACTGGTGGCGTTCGCTGGGTCGCAACAAGAAGTGCATCACCCTCGACCTGAAGAACGTCGAGGGCCGGGCGCTCGCCCGCCGGCTGATCGATTCTGCCGACGTGCTGATCGAAAACTTCAAGCCGGGCGTGATGGAAAACTGGCAGCTCGGGCCGCAGGACATCGCGCAGACCAATCCGAAACTGGTCTACGCGCGCATCTCCGGCTACGGCCAGACCGGTCCCTATGCGCCGAAGCCCGGCTATGCGTCGGTGACCGAAGGCTTCAGCGGGTTCCGCTATGTGAACGGCTTCCCCGGCGAACCGCCGGTGCGGCCCAACCTCTCGATCGGCGACAGCATCGGCGGCCTGCACGCCGCGCTCGGCATCCTGATCGCACTGTGGGACCGCGAGCAGCACCGCGACGGCAAACAGGGCCAGGTGGTCGATGTCGCCCTGTACGAATCGATCTACAACCTGATGGAAGGCGTGGTACCGGAATTTTCCGGTTGCGGTCTGGTACGCGAGGCATCGGGCACCACGCTGACCGGCATCGTGCCGACCAACACCTACAAGTGCCGCGACGGAAAATTCGTGGTGATCGGCGGCAACGGCGATTCGATTTTCCAGCGCCTGATGAAGGCGGCCGGGCATCCGGACATGGCCACCGATCCGCGACTGGCAACCAATCCCGGACGCGTACGGCACGAGCGGGAAATCGACGCGGCACTGGCCGGCTGGTGCGCGGCCCACGACGCGGCACACATCCTGCGCGCCCTCGACGAGGCCCAGGTGCCCGGCGGCCCGATCTACAGCGTGGCCGACATGTTTGCCGACCCGCACTTCAATGCCCGCGGGATGTTCGAGAACGTCACCGTGAACGGCAAGCCGCTGGCAATCCCCGCCATCCTGCCGAAACTGGCTTCGACCCCGGGCGGCACCGAGTGGCCCGGTCCGGAAGTCGGCAGCCACAGCGAGGAAGTGCTGCGGAATGTGCTGAATCTGTCGGCTGGCGAAATCGACGGGCTGCGGCAGCGCGGCGTGGTCTGAACCCGCGTCAGTGGTGGATGTAGTTGTTGGTGTTGGTCTTTTCCTGGTGCTTGGCCAGGTGGGTGTGGCGATGGATCGCCGGCTCGGCCAGCCGGGCAAGGATCGCGCCGAGATCGCTGTCCTTCGCCAGCGCGCGATAAGCCGCCTGCCCCGTCAACTCATCCGACAACGCATAGTGCGGGGCCGCGGCGCCCGGCTGCAGCGTCACATCCTCGTGCCGCACGCGGACCCTCTCGTCGCTGGCCTTCACCAGCAACTCGCACACGGTGCGCGCGAAGCACTTGCGCACGTCCTCGGCCGACTCCGCAGCGGCAACGTTGCGGCGGTAGGCGGGAACGACCTCGCTTTCGATGCGGGTATAGGACTTCTGGTCGGTCATGGCGATCTCTCCTTGATGGCTGTTCCGGTAGCAGGGACGATCCGATATTAGCGGGACCGCGCCTGCTGCCGATCTGATCCCGATCAATGGCGGGACAGTTTCCAGCGCGCGACGCCGAATACGAGCAGCACCAGGACCAGCGGCGCCAGCGCGATGTTCAGCACTTTCAGGATCGCACCCAGCGACTCGATGTCGCTGCCCAGCTGGTGCTGCACCTCGCGCAGCTCCTTGCGTACCCGCAGCTTCTCGGCGAGAAATTTCTCCATTTCCTCCACCTGCGCCTCGTCCAGCTCGAACGCTTTCGCATCCTGCTGCTTCTTCGACTCCAGCGCCTGCAGCTTCGCCTCGGTCTCGGCCAGCTGTGCCTCCAGTCCCTGCTGGCGGGCCTGCAGTTCCATCGCCGCCTGACGCTCCAGACTGTCCACCACGTCGAACGGCCGCTCGAAGCGGCCACGGCCGCGGATGTTCATCAGGTCGGCGCTGCCCATCAGTCCGTCCACCGCGTTGGTGGCGAAATCGCCGTTGTCGGCAAAGGCGGCCGCCATCTGCTGGCCCATGAAATCCTGTACCCGCACCCACAGGCGATCACTGAGCACGTCGGTGTCGGCGACGATCAGGATGTTGGCCGGCTGGTCTTCCGTCAGCGACACCGCCGACGCACCGGCGTCGGCAAACGCGCTGCCGACCTTGCCGGTCACCCGCGCCGCCACCGTGTAGCGCTCGCCGGTGGGCTGGAAGCCTTCGTACAGCGTCGTGTGGTCGTCGAGCATCGCAAAACGGTTGGCCTCGATCAGCATCGACTGGTCGCTGGAGTGCACCAGCGGAACAAACGTCGAGGTCGCACCCTCGCGCTGCTTCAGCACGCCGGCAGAGGCCATGATCAGCCGTTCGATGCGGGCGGTGACCGGATCCTGTGTCGGGAAGTCGCCGGGACCGAACTGCGCGATGCCGACATGCGGCACCGGACGGCCGTATTCATTGCTGGCCACCGGCACCGCCAGCGAGGCGTCGCCCAGCACTTTCGACGGGTCGTAGGCCACGCCCCAGGCGGCAAACAGCGGCGCCAGATCGGAGGCGGTGTCGCCACCGCCGAACATGCCGCCGCCGGCCCGTTCGGCCACCGGATCGACGAACACCAGCGTGGCGCCGCCGCCGCGCACGTAACGGTCGATCGCCCGCAGCGACTGCTCAGGCAGTTCGCCCGGATGCACGATCAGCAGCAGGCGCACATCGGCGTTGATCGCGGCGAAATCAGGCGCCAGCGGCTCGATGGCGTAGAGCTGCTCCAGCTGCGCGAACGATGCCCAGGGCGGCGACGGCTGGCGGCTCATGAAATCGAACCCGCCCTGCACGTCCAGCCCGGTCAGCAGCGCGATTTTCGGCGCCGTGCTGCGCGACGCCTTCCACACCGCCTGACTGAGGTCGTACTCCAGCGTTTCCTCGCGGTCCGGCCGGAAGAACGGAATCACCTCCGGCTTGCCGCCCTCGCCGCTGATGGCCAGGCCGAACCAGATTTCCGGGCCGCCGGGCATCACCGGCACGCTGACCAGACCGAGCTCGGTGGCGCGGTCCTCTTCACCGGAGAACGGCTCGGGATCGATCACCGTGAATTCCAGCTTGCCGCCGGAGAGCCGCTGGTATTCGCGCAGGATTTCCTGCACGTGCTGCGCGTAGTTGCCGATCTGCGGCACGGCATCGGCCATGCCGGCCGAGAAGAACAGCTCGGCCTTCACCGGTTTCTCCATGCCCTTCAGCATGGATTTCGTGCCGTCGGCCAGCGTGTAGAGGTTGTCCTCGGTGAGGTCCAGCCGCAGGCCGGGCACCAGGCTGACCGTCTGCGCCAGCGCGATCACCACGACGGCCACGGCCAGCAGGCCGGTACCGGAATACAGCGCGCGCTTCTTCATGATGTCCTTCATCGTTCAGCCCGCCTTCTTGAGGTCGATGACGATCGCGGTGGCCAGCAACCAGCCGGCGATCATCAGCAGGAAGTAAACGAAATCGCGGAAATCGACCACGCCCTTGCTGATCGCCTCGAAATGCGTGAGGAACGACAGGTTGGCGACCGCATCGACCAGCAGTCCGGGCGCCCAGCCCTTGAAGGCCGCCAGCACCATCGGGAAACCGGTGATGACCAGCAGGAAGCAGACGACGACGGTGACGATGAACGCGATCACCTGGTTCGACGTCATCGCCGACAGGCAGGAACCGATCGCCAGGTACGCGCCGGCCATCAGCCAGCTGCCCAGGTAGGCCGCGAGGATGACGCCGTTGTCCGGCGCACCCAGCCAGTTGACGGTGAGCACCAGCGGGAACGTCAGCGCCAGCGCGAGGCCGGCGAACAGCCACGCGGCGAGGAATTTGCCGAGCACCGCATCGCGCAGCCGGATCGGCAGCGTGAGCAGCAGTTCCAGGGTGCCGCCCTTGCGCTCTTCCGCCCACAGCCGCATCGCCAGCGCCGGCATCAGGAACAGGTAGAGCCAGGGATGGAAAGCGAAGAACGGCAGCAGGTCGGCCTGCCGGCGCTCGAAGAAATTGCCGATGTAGAACGTGAAGACGGCGGTCAGCACCAGGAAAATGGCAAGGAACACATAGGCCAGCGGCGTCGCGAAATACGAATGGAGCTCACGGCGGGTGACGGCCAGGACACTGTTCATGGATGACTCTCCGGATCAGGCCGCGCGGTCGCGGGTCAGGCGGCGGAAGACTTCGTCGAGACGACCGCGTTCGATGACGAGGTCGGTGACGCTCCAGTGACGCTCGCGGGCCAGCGCCAGGAATCCCGGCAGCAGGTCGGTCGTACCGTCGCCGACCAGCGTGCGGCGGTTGCCGTCCTGCTCGACGGCCGTCACGCCGGGCAACTGTGCCAGCGCCTCGTCCACGCCCTCGCCGTCCACCGTCGCGGTGAGCGCGCGGTGATAGCGCGACTGCGCCTCCAGTTCCGCCGGCGTACCGTCGGCCACCACCGCACCGTCGGCGATGATCACCGCCCGGGTGCAGACGGCAGCGACTTCTTCGAGAATGTGGGTGGAGATGATGATGATGCGGCCCGGCGACAACCGCTTGATGAGTTCGCGGACCTGGTGTTTCTGGTTCGGATCGAGCCCGTCGGTGGGCTCGTCGAGCACCAGCACCTGCGGATCGTGCAGGATCGCCTGCGCGAGGCCGACCCGGCGCTTGTAGCCCTTGGACAGGGTTTCGATCGCGCGCTCGCGCACATCGTCGAGTTCCAGCTCGCGCAGCACGCGGGCGACCCGCTCTTCGCGTTCGACGCCGCGGAACCCGCGCACGTCGGCGATGAAGCGCAGGAAGGCCGCGACGGTCATCTCGCCCCAGGCCGGCGCGCCCTCCGGCAGATAGCCGATCAGGCGCTTGGCCGCTTCCGGCGCCCGCGCCACATCGTGGCCGAACACCGTCGCCGTGCCGCGGTCGGGCAGCAGGAAACCGGTGATCATTTTCATGGTCGTCGATTTGCCGGCGCCGTTCGGGCCGAGAAAACCGAGCACGTCGCCCGGCTGCACGGCGAGCGAAATGCCGCGCACGGCCGCCACGTGGCCGAACGACTTGTGCAGGTCGTCGATGCGTATCATCGGAAGGTCCCCTGTGATCGCGCGGGGAAAAGGCTCCGCGCAAAAGCGGCGCCAGTGTACCCAGCGTCCGCTGACGGCACGAGAGGACCGGAACAGCCCCGGCAAAGTTCCCGGCCCGGCGGCCGGCCGGCTCAGGACGCCCCGGGACGCCCGGCCAGCGCCGCCAGCAGCCGGCCCAGGCCGGCCTGCAGCGCGGGGATCTCGTTCACCGGCAGTCCCGGCTCGCAGACCAGGGCCTGCGGCACACGGGCCGCGCGTTTCTTCAGCGCCCGGCCGGCGCGCGTCAGCGTCACGTGGACCTCGCGGCCGTCGCGGGCCGTGCGCTCGCGACGCAGCAGCCCCGCTTCTTCCATGCGTCGCAGCAGGGGCGTGAGCGTGCCGGCATCCAGCAGCAGCCGGTCACTGATCCGGCCGACCGTGTTCGGCGTGCCGTCGTTCTCGGCTTCCCACTGCCAGAGCGCGAGCAACACAAGGTATTGCGGGTAGGTGAGGCCCAGCTCGTCCAGCAGCGGCCGGTACAGCCGCGTCACCTGGCGGGACGCGGCGTACAGGCGGAAACACAGCTGGTTGTCGAGCTTGAGCAGCTCGTCTTCGAAGGACATGGGCGTGCGCCCGGCGCTCAGGCCTTGAGCATCTTCTCGACGTCCTTCACCAGGTCCTCCGGCTTGTCGGTGGGCGCATAGCGCTTGACCGTCTTGCCGTCCTTGCTGACCAGGAACTTGGTGAAGTTCCACTTGATGCTCTCGGTACCCAGCAGGCCGGGCGCCGCTTCCTTCAGGTGCCTGTAGATCGGCGCCGCTTCGCCGCCGTTGACGTCCACCTTGGCGAACAGCGGGAAGGAGACGCCGAAATTCATTTCGCAGAACTGCTCGATCTGCTCTTCCGGGGCCGGCTCCTGGTTGCCGAACTGGTTGCAGGGAAAACCGAGTACCACCAGACCCTCGCCCTTGTAGCGCTCGTGCAGGGCCTGCAGCCCCTTGTACTGCGGCGTGAAACCGCACTTGCTGGCGGTGTTGACCACCAGCAGGACCTTGCCGCGGTACTGCGCGAGGTCAATCGGTTTGCCGTGGATGTCGTTGACGGTGAAGTCGAAGGCCGTGGCCATGGGGTAACCCTCCGGATTGGTGACGGAGGGATGCTGCCACGCAATTAGTTTGTATGCAAATCAATCAGGCCGGGCGGCCGCCGCGACTCAGCTGTCGCGCGACACCAGCAGCCGCACCTCGGTCATGTCGGCAATGGCGCTGGTCACGCCCTCGCGGCCGATGCCGGAATCCTTCACCCCGCCGTAGGGCATGTGGTCCATGCGCCAGCTGGGGATGTCGCCGACGATCACCCCGCCGACCTCCAGTTCCTGCCAGGCCCGGTGGGCGCGCAGCCGGTCGCGGGTGAACACGCCGGCCTGCAGGCCGTAGCGCGAGTCATTGACCCGGGCGATCGCCTCGTCGAAACCGGCGAACGGCTCCAGCAGGCATACCGGGCCGAACACCTCGCCCTCGCAGACCGCTTCGCCTTTCGGCACGTTCTCCAGCACGCACGGAGTGATCAGCAAGCCGTTGCGCTCGCCGCCGCACAGCACGCGGGCGCCGTTGCGGCGCGCCGAGTCGATCCACGATTCGATGCGCTTCGCTTCCTTCTCGCTGATCACCGGTCCGCAGAACGTGGTTTCCAGCCGCGGATCGCCGGTGACCAGCGTCTGCGTTTTCGCCACCAGCCTGTCGCGGAATTCCCCGTAAAGGCTTTCGTGCACCAGGATGCGCTGCACGCTGATGCAGCTCTGGCCGCTCTGGTAGAAAGCGCCGAACGCGCAGCGCTCCACGGCAAAATCGGGGTCGGCGGTCTCGTCGACGATCACCGCCGCGTTGCCGCCCAGTTCGAGCGTCACCCGCTTGCGGCCGGCGCGGGCCTTCATGTCCCAGCCGACGGCGTCGGACCCGGTGAAGCTCAGCAGCTTGAGCCGGTCGTCGGTCACCAGCGCATCGGCGGCCGCGCGCTCGGCCGGCAGGATGGAAAACGCACCGGGCGGCAGGTCGGTTTCCGCCAGGACCTCGCCGATGATCAGCGCGCCCAGCGGCGTCAGCGATGCCGGCTTCAACACGAACGGGCACCCGGCGGCTATCGCCGGCGCCACCTTGTGCGCCACCAGATTGAGCGGAAAGTTGAACGGCGTGATGAAGCCGCAGGCGCCCACCGGCACCCGCATCCACATGCCGCTGTAGCCCTCGCCGCGCGGACTGATGTCCATGGGCAGCACTTCGCCCTTGATGCGGGTGGCTTCCTCGGCCGCAATCGAGAACGTCTCGATCAGGCGCGTCACCTCGACGCGCGAGTCGCGGATCGGCTTCCCGGCCTCCAGACACAGCGCATCGGCCAGTTCGTCGCGCCGCTCCTCGAAGCGGCGGACGCAGTGACGCAGTACGTCGCGCCGGCGCCACGCCGGCAGCCGGCGCATCGGCGCCTCGGCATGCAGCGCAGCCGTCACCGCCTGCGCCACCAGCGGCGCGGTTGCCACGCAGACGACGGCAAAGGCCTCGCCGCGGAACTTGTCGATCACCGGCAGGGTATCGACCGTCTGCAGCGGGCGGTTGGCGAGAAACAGCGGACGCGCGTCCTTTACCGAAAATTCCTTCATGGACATTCCGTGGGGCAGACAGCGAACGGGGAAGAAGACGGAAAACGGCACCGCAGGGTGCGGTGCCGGCGGGCTGTCGCTTTTTTGTCAGGTTCTCAGGCGGCGGTCAATCGCCGGGCGTAAATCCCGCGCGCATCGGCAAAGGTCATCTCGCGCGGATTGTTGACCAGCAGCCGCTGCTGACGCAGCGCGTCCTCGGCCAACCGGTCGAGATCGCGCTCGACGATGCCGTAGCTGCCCAGCCGGGTGTCGATCCGCAGGTCGGAGAGCTGGCCGTCGAGCGTCGCGAACAGGTAATCGACCGCCTCGCCGTCGCCCATCGCCCTGTCGGTGAGCGCGCGCCCGAGATCGGCATACAGGCCGGCGGCCGCCTCGCGGTTGAAGCGCAGCACTTCGGTGAGCACCACCGCATTCGACAGCCCGTGCGAGAGGTGGAAGATCCCGCCCAGCGGATAGGCCAGCGCATGCACGGCAGCCACCGGCGCATTGGCGAACGCCATGCCGGCCAGGCAGGCGCCGAGCAGCATGTTCTGCCGGGCTTCCATGTTGCCGCCGTCGCGGAAGGCGACGCGGATGTTGTCGTTGAGCAGGCGCAATGCGCGCAGCGACAGCGAATCCGATACCGGATTCTTGCGGTGCCGCGAGGTGTACGCCTCGATGGCATGCACCATGGCGTCGACGCCGGTATGCGCGGTCACCGCCGGCGGCAGGCTGAGCGTCAGCTGCGGATCGAGCAACGCCAGATCGGGCAGCAGCAGCGACGACACCACACCGCCCTTGGTCTGGTCGGCCAGCGTCACGATGGCGATCGGCGTGACTTCCGAGCCGGTGCCGGCGGTGGTCGGGATCAGCACCAGCGGCAGCCGGCGGCCCTTGGCCTGCTCGACGCCGATGATCTGCCGCAGCGTTTCCGCCGAATCGGCGAAATAGGCGGCCAGCTTGGCCACGTCCATCGAACTGCCGCCACCGATGCCGATCACCATCTGGGCGCCGAAATCGCGCGCCTTCTTGTAGGCCGCGGTGACGATGTGTTCGCCGGGATCCGGCTCCACGTCGCTGAACACGGTGCAGTCGAGTTTCGCGGCGGTCAGCGAATCCAGCAGCGGCTTGACGAGGCCGGCGGCGATGACGCCGGGATCGGCGACTACCAGAATGCGCTGCAGACGACGGCGCTGGGCAAATTCGGCGGCACGCGCGACGGCTCCGGGTGCGCAGACCAGCTGCGGAACCGTGGCGAAGGTGAATTCCATAGAAGGAGGGGCCCGGTCGAACATGCCCGTATCCCTCAGGTCATGGTTCGCGATGGTTCTTGTTATCCAGCTGACCAATGTTCACGAGCAGACTGCCTGCGCCCACCTCCTTGGGGATAGGCGTTGCCAAATTCAGGATGAACGGTAGGGTCGGGGACTAACCTCCGGGTAACCCCCGGCTCTGCATGATGAGTGCATCATGTAGCCGGGGTCTGTCATCCCGGCATGGAGGTCACCGATGAACAGGATGTTGCCGTCTGCCGCCGCCCTGCTCGCCGCCCTGCTGCTGTCGGCCTGCGCCGGCACCGGCCGGGAAGCCGCGGCCCTGCGCACCGATGCGGCGGAACGGCTGGGCATCGAACGCACCGCGCTGCCGTCCGATGCCGCCGCGCTGCAGGCGCGGATCGACGAACTGCTGGCACGGCCGCTGGACCGCGAAGACGCCGTCGTCGTCGCCCTGCTGGGCAATCCCGCCCTGCAGCGCCGCTATGCCGAACTGGAAATTTCCGCCGCCGAACGGCTGGCCGCCGCGCGGCCGCCGAATCCGTCGCTGACCGTGGCGCGCCTCGAGCGCGGCAGCGAAACGGAAACCGAACGCGGCATCGCCATCGACCTGATCGGCCTGCTGACCTGGCCGCTGGAGCGCGGCATGGCCGACCGCCGGCACCAGGCCGAACGGCAGGCCGCGCTGCGGGACGCGCTGACGCTGGCGCGCGATGTACGCGTCGCCTGGGTGGAGGCGGTGGCCGCCGACATGCACTGGTCGTACGCGCTCACCGTATGGGAAGCGGCCGACACCGCCCGCGAATACGCACAGCGGCTGGCCGATACCGGCAACGGAACGCAACTCGATTCCGCCCGTGCCGCCGCCTTTCATGCCGAGGCGGACGGCGAACGGCTGCGCGCCCGCGCCGAAGCACTGGCTGCCCGCGAAAAACTCGTGCGCCTGCTGGGCATCGCCGACGGCGAGCGCCTGCAACTGCCCGGACACCTGCCGGCGCTGCCCGAACGGCTGCCGGCCGCGACCGTCACCGAACAGGAAGCCATCGACCGCCGGCTCGACGTCCAGGCGGCAAGGCGGCACGCAGAAGCCACCGCCCGGGCCTGGAACCTGCAGCGCGTCACCCGTTTCGTGAACGTGCTGGAAGTCGGCTACCAGTCGAACGAATCGGACAGCGAACCGACGCAGACCGGTTTCGAGGTCACGCTGGAATTGCCGCTGTTCGATTTCGGCGTCGCCCGCGGTCGCCAGGCGCGCGCGCAGTACGAGGCGGCACTGGCCGGCGTGCGCGAAACCGCGGTGAACGCCCGCAGCGAAGTGCGCACCGCCTGGACGGCGGCCGATACCGCGTGGCTGGTGGCGGCACGCTATCGCGACCGGGTATTGCCGCTGCAGGAAAAGATCACCGAGGAAGTGCTGCTGCGCTTCAACGGCATGCTGGTCGGTCCGTTCGAAGTGATCGAACAGGGACAGCAGCAGGCCGAAGCGACGCTCCGCGCGCAACAGGCGTTGCGCGATTTCTGGATCGCCGAGGCGGAACTCGCTTCCGCCCGGCAATAGGCAAACGAGGAACGCCGCGATGAGCGACCAGCACAAGATCGACCGCCGGAATTTCCTGCGCCGCACCGGGCTCGGTGCCGCCGGCGCCATCGCCCTCGGCGCCGGCCTGGTGTCGCGGGCCTCCGCCGCCGGCATTCCCGACGAAATCAGCGCCGTCGATGCCGGTACACAGACGACGCCGCGCGACGGCCGGCCGTACAACCCCGTGGTCACCCTCAACGGCTGGACGCTGCCGTACCGGATGAAGAACGGCGTCAAGGAATTCCATCTCGTGGCCGAGCCGGTGCGCCGCGAACTCGCGCCCGGCATGACCGCCAACCTGTGGGGCTACAACGGCCAGAGCCCGGGTCCGACCATCGAGGCCGTGGAAGGCGACCGGGTGCGCATCTTCGTCACCAACAAGCTGCCCGAACACACCGCGGTGCACTGGCACGGCATCCTGCTGCCCAACGGCATGGACGGCGTCGGCGGCCTCACCCAGCCGCAGATCCCGGTCGGAAAAACGTACGTGTACGAGTTCCGGCTCAACAAGTCCGGCACCTTCATGTATCACCCGCACGCCGACGAAATGGTGCAGATGGCAATGGGCATGATGGGCCTGTTCATCGTCCACCCGAAAAACGCGAACACGCTGCGCGTGGACCGCGACTATGCCTTCATCCTCGCCGCCTACGACATCGAGCCCGGTGCCGCCACGCCGCGCGTGAACACGATGACCGATTTCAATCTCTGGACCTGG
This sequence comes from Pseudomonadota bacterium, assembly GCA_049323295.1. Classification (GTDB taxonomy): domain Bacteria; phylum Pseudomonadota; class Gammaproteobacteria; order Pseudomonadales; family JADFDG01; genus JADFDG01. Next base: position 199,650 of record JBMOON010000017.1, on the reverse strand, counting down.
AATTCGCGCGTGTTCCCCGGCATCGACCACATGGTGGCGCGCACCGGCGAGCGGGTGCGGATCCGCGTCGGCAACCTGACGATGACCAACCACCCGATCCACCTGCACGGCCACACCTTCGAGGTCACCGGCACCGACGGCGGCTGGGTGCCGAAGGCGGCGCGCTGGCCGGAAGTCACCACCGACGTCGCCGTCGGCCAGATGCGGGTCGTCGAATTCATTGCCGACAACCCCGGCGACTGGGCCATCCACTGTCACAAGTCGCACCACACGATGAACGCGATGGGCCACGACGTGCCGAACCTGATCGGCATCGAACAGGACGATCTCGCGAAGAAAATGCGGCGGCTGGTGCCCGGCTACCTGATGCCGATGGGCACCACCGGCATGGCGGAAATGGGCGACATGCAGATGCCGCTGCCGGCGAACACGCTGCCGATGATGAGCGGGCGCGGACCGTTCGGCCCGCTGGAGATGGGCGGCATGTTCAGCGTGCTCAAGGTGCGCAACAACCAGCCGCGCGACGATTACCGCGATCCCGGCTGGTACGAACATCCGGCCGGCACTGTCGCCTACGAATGGCAGGGCGAGGAACCGGAAGCCGCGCGCGCGGAAAGTGCACCGGCCACCGGCACCGAAATCAATGTCGTCAAACCCGGCGGAGCGCCCGGCGGCCATGAACATCACTGAACGCAGGGCCGCCGCGCCGTCGCGGCGCGCACGCTGGTGCCCGCTGTGCATCCTGCTGCTGCCGGCCACGCTCGCCGCCCACGGCGATCACGCGCCGCTCGATCCGGACATGCAGGTGGAGAACCGCATCGAGGCGGCCGAATCCGCGTTCGGCCGCATGGGCGCCCGGCGCGAGGCCGGGCGCATCGTCGAGCTGAGCGTGGATGCACGACAGCGACTGTCGCCGGAACCGCCGGCATTGTCGCAGGGTGAAACGGTGCGTCTGCTCGCCCGCAACAACGGCGATGCCGTCTGCCAGTTCGTGATCGGCCGGGTCGAGGATGTGCACGCGCAGTCGGCATTGATCCGGCAGCACCCCGGCGGCGTGTTCGACAGCCCGTCCTCGCAGCGGCTGCGGCCCGGCAGCACGACGGAAATCATCTGGGAATTCACCCGCGCCGGCGAGTTCGCCGCCGCCTGCCTGTCCGCCACCGGGCCGCGCCCGGAAGAGCACCTGATCATCCGCGTCACCCCCCGCCCGGCGGGCGACGCACCAGGAGGTACGCCATGAGTACGCAACACCACGACCACCATCACGACCACCACGGTCATCATCATGCCGGTCACGCGGACGACGCCGGGCACGCCTGCTGCCGCGTCGGCGAAGGCGCGGCAGCCGCGCCGGTGCACGAACCCCGGCGCGATCCCGTCTGCGGCATGACGGTGCAGGAAAACACGCCGCACCGGCACGAACACGCGGGCAGCGAATACCTGTTCTGCAGCGCAAAGTGCGTGGACAAATTCCGCGCCGATCCGTGGAAATACCTGATGCCGGCGGATGAGCGGGCCGCAGAGGCCGCAGCGCCGCCCGGCACGATGTACACCTGTCCGATGCATCCGGAAATCCGCCAGGACCACCCCGGCAGCTGCCCGAAATGCGGCATGGCACTGGAACCGGAAATGCCGTCGGCGGAAGAGGCCGAGAACCCCGAACTCACCGATTTCCGCCGGCGTTTCCTCTGGACACTGCCGCTGACCGTCGCCGTCACCCTGCTGGCCATGTTCGGCCACGACCTCGCGCTGTTCGACATGCGCACCCAGACCTGGATCGAATTCGCGCTCGCCCTGCCGGTGATCCTGTGGGCCGGCGCACCGTTCTTCGTGCGCGGCTTCGAATCGGTAGTGAACCGCAGCCCGAACATGTGGACGCTGATCGGCCTCGGCACCGGCGCGGCCTTCGTCTACAGCACCGCCGCCACGCTGGTGCCGCACTGGTTCCCGGAAAGTTTCCACTCGATGGGACGCGTCGGCGTCTACTTCGAAGCGGCGGTGGTGATCATTTCGCTCACCCTGCTCGGCCAGATCCTGGAACTGAGGGCACGCTCGCAGACTTCGGCGGCGATCCGCGCACTGCTCGGCCTGGCGCCGAAAACCGCGCGGCGTATCCGGGCCGACGGCAGCGAGGAGGACGTCGACATCGCGCATGTGCACGTCGGCGACCTGCTGCGCATCCGGCCCGGCGAGAAAGTGCCGGTGGACGGCACGGTGACCGAAGGCCGCAGCGCAGTCGACGAATCGATGCTGACCGGTGAACCGCTGCCGGTGAGCAAGCAGCCCGGCGACAAGGTGATCGGCGCGACGCTGAATACCACCGGTTCGCTGGTGATGCGTTCCGAGCGTGTTGGCTCGCAGACGGTACTGGCGCAGATCGTGCAACTGGTGGCGCAGGCTCAGCGCTCGCGGGCACCGATGCAGCGCATGGCAGATACCGTGGCCGGCTGGTTCGTGCTCGCCGTCGTCGCCATTGCCGTCGCCACGTTTTTCGGCTGGGGGCTGTTCGGTCCGGATCCCGGCTGGGTTTACGGTCTGATCAATGCCGTCGCCGTGCTGATCATCGCCTGCCCCTGTGCCCTCGGCCTCGCCACGCCGATGTCGATCATGGTGGCCACCGGGCGCGGCGCCAATGCCGGCGTCCTGTTCCGCGATGCCGCCGCGATCGAGCACCTGCGGCGCGTCGACACACTGGTGGTCGACAAGACCGGTACGCTCACCGCCGGCAAGCCGGCATTCGAACGCGTGGTGCCGGCCGCCGGCTTCGACGAGGACGAAGTGCTGCGGCTCGCCGCCAGCCTCGACCAGGGCAGCGAGCATCCGCTGGCGACGGCGATCGTCGCCGCTGCACGCGAACGCGGGCTGGCACTGTCGAAGGCGGAAGAATTCGAATCGGGCACCGGCATCGGCGTGCGCGGGAAAGTCGACGGCCGCCGGCTCGCACTGGGGAACATGGCACTGATGACGCAGCAGCAGGTGGATGCCTGGTCGCTGCATGCGCAGGCGGAAGAACTGCGGATCGAAGGTGCCAGCGTCGTCCATCTGGCCGTGGACGGCCGGCTGGCCGGCCTGATCGCCGTTTCCGATCCGGTGAAGGCCAGCACACCGGAAGCCCTCGCCGTCCTGCGCGAGGCCGGCCTGCGGGTGATCATGGCCACCGGCGACGGCATCACCACCGCCACTGCAGTCGGCCGCCGGCTCGGCATCGCCGAAGTCATCGGCGAAGTGAAGCCGGCCGACAAGCTGGCACTGGTGGAAAAACTGCAGGCCGAGGGCCGCATCGTCGCCATGGCCGGCGACGGCATCAACGACGCACCGGCACTGGCGAAGGCGGACGTCGGCATCGCCATGGGCACCGGCACCGATGTCGCGATGAGCAGCGCACAGGTGACGCTGGTGAAGGGCGACCTGCGCGGCATCGCCGTCGCCCGCGGGCTGTCGACGGCGACGGTGCGCAACATGAAGCAGAACCTGCTGTTCGCGCTGGTCTACAACGCGCTGGGCGTCCCGCTGGCAGCCGGCGTACTGTATCCGTTCACCGGCTGGCTGCTGTCGCCGATGATCGCCGCACTGGCGATGAGCCTGAGTTCGGTGTCGGTGATTTCCAACGCGTTGCGCCTGCGCGGAGCAAGGATCGATTGATGCTGCCGTTCGTTCGCCCGTTCTTCCTGCTGTGCGCTGCGTTCCTGTCGTCAGCGCCGGCGGCGGCCCGCGACTGGTACTCGGCCGGCTACGGTCAGGTCACGGTGCGCGCCTTCGTGGTGCAGGAAGACGAGGCGGCCGTGCGCGCCCTGCTGCCGGCGCCGCTGACGCTCGCGCCCGCCTTCGAAGGCCGGGAGGACGGCAGGCATCCGCTGATCGTGCTGTTCTCCACCGCAACGCCGAAGAAAGCACACCTGATGCAGTTCCTGATCGACATGACGTACCAGGAATTCGCGGTCTTCATTCCGCACGTCCGGCACCCGGACATCGAAGGCGACCTGCTGCACTCGCTGATCCTGTATCTCGATTCGCGGCCGGCGGTCTGGATGGGGCGCTGGCCCTACCGTTTCCCGAAAATACTGGCGCCGGTGGCGCAGGGCGAAGGCACGCAGTTCGGGCAGTTCGACGTGCTGCAGGAAAACCGCACGCGGCTGGTCGCGCTCGAATACACTCTCGACCGCGACGTGCCGCTCGCCGACCTGCAGCCGGAAATCGCGCGGCTGGATCGCTGGATGTCGCTGCCGCTGATCAACGGCAGCCGGAAATTCACCTGCGCCCGCATGGACTGGGAAATCGTCAACCACAGTCAGGTGGCGCGGCTCGACGGGACACTCGCCTGGCAGGAACAGTGGCTGGCCGATGCGCGCCGCCTGCCGCCACCGGCCGGCACGCTCGCCGGGGTGAAACTGGAAACGCTGTGGCACCTGTCGATGCCCTTCGACTGCGACAGGCTTCCAACCCGCCACTGAACAGTGGCCGACGATTGCCGGCCCTGGTCAGTTCAGGCGTCGCACTGCGCGTGCTCAGCAACCCTCGATGATCGTCGCGTTCGCCGTACCCAGGCCTTCGCAGATCGCCAGCAAACCGTACTTCGCCTTGCGCCGGCGCAGTTCGTAGGCCAGCGTGCCCATCAGCTTGGCGCCGGTGGCGCCCAGCGGATGCCCCAGCGCCTGCGCGCCGCCGTTGACGTTCAGCTTGCCGATGTCGGCGCCGACGGCTTTCGCCCAGGCCAGCGGCACCGACCCGAAGGCCTCGTTCACTTCATAGAGATCGATGTCGGAAATCTTCAGGCCGGTCTGCTTCAGGATTTTCTGCGTGGCGGGAATCGGGCCTTCCAGCACCATGGTCGGGTCGGAACCGACCACGCTCATGGCATGGATGCGCGCCAGCGGTTTCAGGCCGGCGGCCTTCATCGCCTTCTCGCTCATCAGCAGCACGGCCGCCGAACCGTCGCAGATCTGCGACGCCGTGCCGGCGGTGATCACGCCGCCCGGCACCAGCGGCTGCAGTGCCGCCGTGGCTTCCAGCGTGGCATTGAAGCGCAGGCCTTCGTCCATCTCGTGGCGGACCACTTTCTTCACGCCGTCCAGTTCCAGTTCGACATCGAACTTCACCAGCTCCTGCTCGAAGCGGCCGGCCTCGTAGGCGGCCTTCCCCTTCATGTGCGACTGCCAGGCGAAGTGATCGAGCTCGGCACGGGTGACGCCGTATTTCTTCGCCATCTTCTCGGCGCCGTCGAACTGGCTGAATTCGCAGCCCGGATAGCGCTTGCGGATCTGCACCGAATCGAACGGATTGCCCATGCCGGCCTTCTGTGCGACGTCCTTCGCCGACAGGATCGGCACCTGGCTCATGACTTCCACGCCGCCGGCGATGATCACGTCCTGGGTGCCGGACATGATGGCCTGCGCCGCGAAGTGGATGGACTGCTGCGAGGAGCCGCACTGGCGGTCGATCGACACGCCGGGCACCGATTCCGGCAGTTTCGAGGCGAGAATCGAGGTGCGCGCGATATTGAAGGTCTGCGGGCCGATCTGGCTGACGCAGCCGTAGATCACGTCGTCGACGCTGGCCGGATCGATCTTCGTGCGCTCGAGCAGCGCATCGATCACCTTCGCGCCGAGGTCGGCGGGATGGATTTTCGCGAGTCGGCCGTTGCGGCGACCGCCCGGGGTGCGGACGGCATCGACGATGTAGGCATGGGTCACGGAACGCGCTCCTCTGGTGCGTGGCTTGAAAAATCGGCTTGTTGCGGCGAAGACGGCCTCAGGCCGCCGTTTCCCGCCGCAGCACGAAAAAGAAGGGCTGCTTCACGCCCTTGAGATCCATGACGCCCATGACCGTATTGTCGTCGACGCGGCGGAACACGTCGTTGATCGGCAGGCTGTCGTAGATCATGGTGGCACTGCTCTTGCCGCGATACGTCGTCATGCGCAGACGGGCACGCGACGCGCGCGTCGACATCAGCGGAATCAGTGCCTGGAAGGTGCGGCCGGCGGCGTTCGAACGCGGCACCGACATCCGGCCCAGCAGGCCCAGCGTCGGCAGCATCAGCAGCGGATTGACGCTGGCCGTCTTGCCGCCCAGGGTGTCGAATACCAGCGGATGCACATGCTCGGTACTCTCGAAGCGCTTGCCGTGCCAGCGGTAGGCCTCGAGCACGCCGTCCAGCGGATGATTCGTGGGAAAGCCCTCGCCCTTCCAGGCGCCGAGCATGAAATCGGTGTCGACCGGATCCAGGGCATCGAAGATGGCGAGCGCCTCTTCGGTGCTGGTGTGGCCGGCCTTGAGTGCACTGGCGAAAGAAGTCACGGGTTGCTCTCCGGTGTTTCCGTTGCTCACGATTCCTGCTTGATGCCGGCCAGCCGCCGCGCATACCACTTCTTCTGCTCGACGTTCATCTGCCGCTGGATCTGGATGCGCTGCGCCTGCGGCGAACCGGCGCCGTGCATGGACTCGGTGAGATATCCCACCGCGTTGCGGCCCAGCGTCATGTTCTCGATCAGGCGCAGCATGCGCACGCGGGTTTCGGTCGGGATGTCGCTGCGGCCCTTCAGGTATTTCTCCAGGATCGGGCCGGCCTCCTCATGGTTGAAGTCCTGCTCCGAGGGCAGCGTCACCATCAGGCCGCCGGCGATGTCCTGCGCCAGGCGCGCGATTTCGTAGGGAAAACGCGTCACGTTGTGCTTGCAGACGTTCGACAGCATGGCATCGTTCATGTAAATGCCGGACGGCAGCTTCGAAGCCGCGTAGGAGGAAGCGATGCCGGACGAATAGATCGTCTCGTTCAGGTGCGTCATCTCCACCAGCTTGTCCTTGATGTGCGAGACGGTCTCGACGCCGTTGTACTCGGCCACCGCCGCCGCGGCACCGACCATCACGTCGCCGAGACCCGTCTTGCAGACGTAGGAAGCGCGGTGGTACGCGGTGAAGCGGGCCACCATCTCCTGCGCGAACTCGTACTCGCCGTCCATGAACACGTGCTCGTACGGAATGAACACATGGTCGAACACGGTCAGCGTTTCCTGGCCGCCGTACTGCGCGTTGCCCTGGTCGATTTCGCCGCCCTCCAGGGCGCGCGTGTCGCAGCTCTGGCGGCCGTAGATGTAGGTGATGCCCTCGGCGTCGGCCGGCACCGCGCCGACCACGGCCCAGTCCTTGTCCTTCTCGCCGAGGTTCATGGTCGGCATCACGAAGATCCAGTGCGAGTTCAGCCCGCCGGTCATGTGCGCCTTGGCGCCGGTGACGAAAATCCCCTGCTCGTTGCGGCCGGTGACGTGCAGGAACAGGTCCGGATCGGCCTGCTCGTGCGGCCGCTTGCTGCGGTCGCCCTTCGGGTCGGTCATGCCGGCGCCGATGATGACGTTGTTTTCCTGCGCCTTCTTCAGGAACGCCAGGAAACGCTGGTGATACGGCGTCTTGTGTTTCCGGTCGATGTCGTACGTGATGGAGTGCATCACGCTGATGGTGTCGAGGCCGGCGCAGCGCTGGAAGCAGGTGCCGGTGAGCTGGCCCATGCGGCGCTGCATCTTGTTTTTCTGCACCAGGTCGTCCGGCGATTCGACGATGTGCAGGAAACGGTTCACGCGCGCGTTGATCAGCGGCGAATGCGCGGTGGCCAGTTCCGGATCCTCGATTGCCAGATCGTAGGTCTGGCGCAGCGCGTTCATCGACGGACGGATGATCGGGTTGTCGACCGGGTTGGGCTCTTCCTTGCCGAACAGGAACAGCTTCAGCGGCCGGCCGCGCAGCGAATCGAGATAATCCTCGCCGGTCCTGATGGGCTTGAAGCGTGCCCAGCGTTCGGCGGCAGTTTCCGGCTTGCGGGCAGGCAGGGGTTGCTTGGCGTTCATCGGCGGCTCCGGGGGAAAGCGGGTTTGCCGGGTCGCGTGACCCGTGAGTCAGGAGGCGATCCTAGTCCGGCCCCCGGGCGCCGCCAATGACGGCCTGTATCAGGAATCCTGACCCGAACGCCCAGCAGCGACCGGCCGCCGGAAACCGGACGGGCTGTTGTTGATAATCGTTCTCCTTACGAGCTATCCTGCGAATCGTTCCCATTAACGTTCCGCCGGTATCCCCCCATGTACGTCTGCCTCTGCCGCGGCATCACCGACAGTGCCCTGCGCGACGCCGCCGGGCGCCAGCCGGACACCGACGCCCGGCGCATCTGCCGCGATCTGGGCGTGGCGCAGGAGTGCGGCCGCTGTGCCCGGGCCGCGCTGGCCATCGTCCATGCCGCCCAGCACGAGGCCGCCGCCAGCTACCGGGCCGTGGCCGCCGCCGGCAATGTCGTGCGGATGTTTCCGCTCGCCAGTTGAGAACACGACTCACCCCCCCTGCCCGCCCGGCCCGGGGCTAGGCTAGGCTCTCCAGCCGCATTCCCCACTCCGCCGGAGAGCTGCCATGAAAGGCGACGCCAGGGTCATCGAGCACCTGAACAAGGTGCTGGGCAACGAACTCATCGCGATCAACCAGTACTTCCTGCATGCCCGCATGTACCGGAACTGGGGGCTGAAGAAGCTCGCCGACCACGAGTACCACGAGTCGATCGACGAGATGAAGCACGCCGACGAGCTGATCGAACGCATCCTCTTCCTCGAAGGCCTGCCCAACCTGCAAAAACTCGGCAAGCTGCTGATCGGCGAGAGCACCGAGGAAATGCTGAACTGCGACCTGAAACTGGAACTGGCGGCAGTGCCCGACCTGAAAGCCGCCATCAGCCATTGCGAGCAGGTCGCCGACTACGTCACCCGCGACCTGTTCAAGAAGATTCTTGCCAGCGAGGAAGAGCACATCGACTGGCTGGAAACCCAGCTCGACCTGATCGGCAAGGTCGGCCTGTCCAACTACCTGCAGTCGCAGATGTCGTCATCCTGACTCCCGCGACCCGGGTGTCAGAAAAAGGACACCCGGACCGTGCTGTCGCCGCTGAACCGCATATCGACGAGCTCGACATCACCGAGCGACGTCGACTGGCCGCGGATACCCAGGCGGAGCAGACGGATGTAGGAGATGCTGGCCGGAAGGGGGGCCTCGAAACCACCGTCCGCCAGCGCCTTCACGGCCGGCTTGTCGCCCCAGATGATATCGCCGGTTTCCAGCCGGAAATCGAACAGTTGCGACGGCAGCATCAGCGCAACCATCAATTTGAGCGGCTCTTCTGCGTCCATGTCCCCGGCACCGAGCATGGCCGACACTTGCCCGGCCACCGTGCCGTCCGCCGGCATCAGGGACCGGATTTCGTCGAGGTGCCCCCCCGGCGATTCGGCCGTCTCACCACCCCGGGCGACGACCGTCTGCAACTCGTCGTCGGACAGGGGTTCGGCGGCCCCCGCCAAACCGGGCAGGCAGGAAATTACAGGCAAAGCGAGGCCCGCAAGGGCACTCAATGAGATCCCCTTCATATGGATATTCCCGTGTTGTTCGTTGCTGGTAACTGCAGGACCGTTTCCCGGCCTGAGAAAACCGTAATCCCGCAACGCCAAACGGGCGATCAATTACGCGTTATTAAAAATAAGAGAACTTCGTTAATGTTCGTTAAAGATTCACGGACCGGAAAATCCCGCGGCAACGGAGAATTTCCTGCCGGAAAATCTCGTGGAAAAAGAGCGCGGAAACGTCCGTATCCGGAGGCATGACGGGCCGGATTCCGGTCGCCCGGCACCCTCCGGTCCGGAGCCGCAGTACCGCACCAGGATGTCGCACGCCCGATCGCGGCCGCGCCGCAATGGCGCATCCTCATCGCGAAACGTGCGCGGAACGCCGGAATAGACCCCGACGGGCCGGCATCCTTTTTGCTTGGCCTGTTCCGTACCCTTCTGCGGCAGGACGCCGGCCTACATTCCAGCGGGAGTTATCCGTGAATCACCCGTTCAGCCTCGTCCCCCGCGAACACATCGACGACATCGACGACATCGACGGCCGCGCCGTCGGCCGCTTCGACAACCTGCAGCTCACCAGCGCCTACCAGCCCATCGTCAGTCCCGCGCTGTTGCGCAGCGTCGGCTGCGAGGCCCTGTTGCGGGTGGCCGGGCCGGCCGGGCCGGTGCCGACACCGGATTTCTTCGCCGGCCTGGGCGACCAGTTGCTGGTGGAGGTCTGCCGGCTGTCGCGCGCGCTGCACGTGCTGAATGCGCCGCCGGCGCCGCGCGGCAACGACTGGCTGTTCCTCAATGTGAACCCCGAGGCAATCCGCCGCCGCGTGCTCACCGCCGACACCGTCGCCGCCGAACTGGGCGCGCTGGCCATGCCGCCCTCGCGCATCGTGCTCGAGGTGGTGGAGCGTGCCGGTCTCAGCGACCGCGAGCTGCGCGAATTCGTGCAGGAATACCGCGCCGCCGGCTTCCGCATCGCGATCGACGATTTCGGTTCCGGCGCCTCCAACTACGACCGCGTGATCGGCATCCAGCCGGACATCATCAAGCTCGACCGCTCGCTGATCGCCAACGCCTCCGCTTCGCCGCGCGCACGCCGCCTGTTCCCGCACGTGGTGGGACTGCTGCGCGAGGCCGGTTCGCTGGTGCTGGTGGAGGGCATCGAGACCGAAGAGCAGGCGCACATCGCCATCGACGCCGATGCCGAACTGTTGCAGGGCTACTATTTTGCCGAGCCGGCCGCCGTGCCACCGGACGAAACCGTCTGCCGGCAGCGCATCGAAAAGGTGATGGGCGTTTCGCAGAACCATGCCCTGCGCCAGCGCAGCGACAGCGAACGTTTCCGTAGCCGCTTCATGGATGTCTGGTCGGCCTTCCGCGACGGCAAGCCGATCGACCTCATCGCCCAGGAAATCGCGGAACCGCAGATCACCCGCATCTACGCCATCGACAACAACGGCTTCCAGATCGGCGACACGGCACTCACCCGCAGCGCGGTGCGCGGCACGCCGCACCCGCTGGCCAACGCCAGCGGCGCCTGCTGGTCGCGGCGGCACTACTTCCGGCGCGCGGTCGAGCAACCGGGCCGGGTACAGGCTACCCGACCCTACCTGTCGCTCACCGAACAGAAACTGTGCGTGACGTTTTCCTGCGCCACCGTGCACAAGGCGTACGGGCAGTGCGTCATCTGCATGGACGTGATGGTCGAGGGCTGAGCCTCAGACCGTCGCCACCGCGCCGGACGCCACCAGGGCATCGATTTCCGCCCGCTCGAAGCCGGCATCGACCAGCACCGCACGGGTGTCGATGCCGATCTTCGTCATCGCCCGTGGAATCGCCGGGTGGGTACGCGAGAAACGCGGCGCCGGCGCCGGGTGCGTCACGCCGCCGATTTCCATGAAGGCGCGGCGCGCGAGCGCGTGCGGATGCTTCGGCGCTTCGTCCAGCCCGAGCACCGGCGCGAAACAGACGTCGGTGCCCTCCATCAGCTCGCACCACTCGGCGCGCGTTTTCAGGCGGAACACGGCGGCAATTTTCTCTTTCATTTCCGGCCAGCGCTGCCGGTCGTACTGGGCCGCGAACGGATCGGCCGGCAGCTTCGCCTTTTCCATCAGCAGCGCGTAGAACTGCGGCTCGATGGAGCCGATCGACACGTACTTGCCGTCCTTCGTTTCGTACACGTCGTAGAAGTGCGCGCCGCCGTCCAGCATGTGCGTGCCGCGCGTGTCGTCGAACAGGCGGTTGGCCTTCAGGCCGTAGAACATCGCCATCAGCGCGGCCGCACCGTCGACCATCGCCGCGTCGACCACCTGGCCCTGGCCGCTCTTGTGCGCTTCCAGCAACGCGCACACCATGCCGAAGGCGAGCAGCATGCCGCCGCCGCCGAAATCGCCGACCAGGTTGAGCGGCGGCACCGGTTTCTCGCCGCGCCGGCCGATGGCGTGCAGCGCGCCGGTCAGCGCGATGTAGTTGAGGTCGTGGCCGGCCGCTTCCGCCAGCGGCCCGGTCTGGCCCCAGCCGGTCATCCGGCCGTAGACCAGCTTCGGGTTCACCGCCATGCAATGCGCCGGGCCGACGCCCAGCCGCTCGGCAACGCCCGGACGGTAGCCCTCGAAAACCGCATCCGCCTTTTCGCAGAGACGCAGTACCGTCTTCACGCCGTCCGGATGCTTCAGGTTGACCGCCACCGCGCGCCGGTTGCGGAACAGGATGTCGTGCCCGCCCTGCGCTGCCGGATTGCCGCCGGGGCGGTCGATGCGGATCACGTCGGCGCCCATGTCGCCGAGCATCATTCCGCAGAAGGGGCCGGGGCCGATGCCGGCCAGTTCGATGATGCGGAAGCCTTTGAGCGGGCCCATGTCCTTGTGCTCCTGCCGGCCGGGAGGCCGTGACTGTGCGGTCGAAGCTCGTTACTGTAGTGCCCCTTTCCACGCCGCGCACCCGTCAGCCACGACTTCCGGATCCCGCCATGCCCGCCACCCAGCCCTCGCCCGCCAGCATCAGTCTCGAACAGGCCATCACCGAACGCCGCTCCGTGCGCGGCTTCCTGCCGCAGGCCGTACCGCAGGACGTACTGGAACAGGTCTTCGCGCTGGCGCAGCACGCGCCGTCCAACTGCAACATCCAGCCCTGGCATGCCTACGTGGCCTCGGGCAGCACCCGCGACGACCTGCGCAAGCGCATGGTCGAGAGCGCGATGCAGGGCAAGCCGGTGAAACCGGACCACGAGCACCTGCCGAAATTCGAGGGCGTGTACCGCCAGCGCCAGGTCGACTGCGCCGTCGAGCTGTACAACAACATGGGCATCGCCCGTGACGACCACATGGGCCGCATGAAGGCGACGCTGCGCAATTTCGAACTGTTCGACGCACCGCACGTGGTGTTCATCGGCATGGACAAGCGTTTCGGCATCACCGTGGCACTCGACGTCGGCATGTACGTGCAGACGCTGATGCTGACCATGACCGCCTTCGGCATCGGCTCCTGCGCGCAGGGCTCGATGCGCTATTACCCGGACGATGTCCGCGAGGTCTTCGGCCTGCCGGAAAACATGGGCATCCTGCTCGGCATTTCCTTCGGTTACGAAGACACCTCGATCGCCGCCAACCGCACCCGCGTCGGCCGCGCCCCGCTCGCCGAGAACGTCGTCTTCCGCAACTGAGCGCGGCCGGAGCCTTCAGCTCCGGCGCACCGCGCGTATGCCGCGCAGGTTCTCGAAACAGCGATCGCGCGCCGTGCCGACGAAATCCTGCACGTAGGCCAGCTCCAGGTCCGTCTCGCGCAGCGCGGCATACAGCGTGCACCAGGCGCCGTCGCCGCCCAGATGCACCGCGCGCACCCAGCCGCGCGCGAGATATTCCTCCGCCACCCAGTTCGGCAGCGCCGCCACCCCGTGCCCGCTCGCCACCAGCTGCACCACCAGCTGCGTCACGTCCGCATGCCGGACTTTCGCCGGCCGCACGCCGGCCGGCGTGAGGAAGGTGCGGAACACGTCCAGCCGCGGTTCGGCGACCGGATAGGTCACCAGTGTTTCCCCGGCCAGATCCTGCGGCCGCACGAAGGCACGCCCCGCCAGCGGATGTTCCGGCGCCACCAGCAGCAGCGACTCGTATTCGAACAGCGGCAGCGCCGCCAGCCCCGGGCGCGGCTCCGGATCCGAGGTCACCACCAGGTCCAGCTCGCCGGCCGCCAGCGCCTGCTGCGCGTCGTCGTGCATCCCGCCGCGGAAATCGATCGCCACGTCCGGCCAGTGCTGGCGGAAATCGCCGATCACCGGCATCAGCCAGTCGAAGCAGCTGTGGCATTCGATGGCCAGCACCAGCCGCCCGGCCACCCCCGAACGCAGCCGCCCCAGATCCCGCTCCGCTTCGCGGCAGGCGGCCAGCACCTGGTCGGCCAGCGCGAGTAACCGCTCACCTGCCGGGGTGAACTGCGGCGGCCGGGTCTTGCGCAGCAGCACCGGCAGGCCGGTCGCCGTCTCGATCTCCCGCAACTGGTGCGAGAGCGCGGACGGGGTCAGGTGCAGCCGGGCAGCCGCCTCGGCCAGCGAGCCGGTTTCCTGGATCGCCTTCAGGGTCCGCAGGCCACGCAAGTCCGGGATGGATGCCTGAAACATGAATATTTCTCATGTTTATTAAAAAATGATTGAGATTGTCTCATAAAACAGTCGCCCGGAGACTGCCGGACATCTGCCCGCCGGCCCGGCGGGCCCGAGCCCACAGGATCTCCCATGAAAGCCCATGTCTCCGGCTTCCCCCGGATCGGCGCCCGCCGCGAACTGAAAACCGCCCTCGAGGCCTACTGGCACGGCCGGCTGGATCTCGCCGGCCTGGAGGCCGCCGGCCACGAGCTGCGGGCCCGGCACTGGCAGCTGCAGGCGGCGGCCGGTCTCGACTTCGTCGCCGTCGGCGATTTCTCGTTCTACGACCACGTGCTCGACCAGAGCGCGCGCCTGGGCGTGGTGCCGGAACGCTTCGGCCGCGCGCCGGCGGAGATCGGGCTCGACCTGCGTTTCCGGATGGCACGCGGCCGCGCGCCCTGCGGGCACGACGCGATCGCCTGCGAAATGACGAAGTGGTTCGACACCAACTACCACTACCTCGTGCCCGAACTGCGCCCCGACCAGGAATTCCGCCTGGCCTGCACGCGACTGTTCGACGAAGTGCGCGCGGCGCAACAACTCGGACACCGGCCGAAACCGGTGCTGGTCGGCCCGCTCACCTGGCTGTGGCTGGCGAAAACGCCGGGCACCGCCTTCGACCGCCTGACGCTGCTCGACCGCCTGTTGCCGGTGTACGGGCAACTGCTCGACGGTCTCGCCGCGCTCGGCGTGGAGTGGGTACAGCTCGACGAACCCGTCCTGACCCTGGATCTGCCGCGCACCTGGCAAAGCGCGTTCGAGCGCGCGTATCACCGCCTGCAGCGGCGCGACATCAACATCCTGCTGGCGACGTATTTCGGGCCGCTGGGCGACAACCTGTGGACGGTCTCGCAGCTGCCGGTCGCGGGGCTGCATCTGGACGTCACCCGCAGCGGCAGCGAGTGGCAACACGTGCTCGACCGCCACGCGCCGTACAAGATCCTGTCGCTGGGCGTGGTCGACAGCCGCAACGTCTGGCGCAACGACCTGGCCGCCAGCGCCGCCCTGCTGCGCACCGCGCACGAACGGCTGGGCGACCGGCTGTGGGTATCCACCTCGGCCTCGCTGCTCCACGTACCGGTGGACCTCGACAGCGAGGATGGCGCCACGCTGGCGCCGGAAGCGCGGTTCGTACTGGCGTTCGCGCGACAGAAACTCGGCGAGGTGCGCATCCTGCGCGATGCCGTCGGCAATCCGGACAGCCCGGGCGTGCAGGCGGCGCTGGCGACCGCCGGCCGCGCTGCCGACACGCGGCGCCGGGCATTCACGACGCCGGATGTCGCCGTGCGGGCGCGCATCGCGGCGCTGACGCCGGACGATGCGCAGCGGCGCAGCGCATATCCGGTACGCGCGCTCGCCCAGCAGCAACGCCTGCAGTTGCCGCTGCTGCCGACGACCACCATCGGCTCCTTCCCGCAGACGGCGGAAATCCGCCACGCCCGCGCCGAACATCGCGCCGGCCGGCTCGATGCCGCCGGCTACGAGCGTGCGATGCAGCAGGAGATCGCCGCGGCGATCCGCTGGCAGGAGGAAGCCGGCCTCGACCTGCTGGTGCACGGCGAGGCCGAACGCAACGACATGGTGGAGTATTTCGGCGCCCGCCTGGCCGGGGTGCTGGTGACCGCCAACGGCTGGGTACAGAGCTACGGCAGCCGCTGCGTGAAACCGCCGGTGATCGCCGGCGACGTCGCGCGCCGCGCGCCGATGACCGTCGACTGGGCGCGCTACGCGCAGTCGCTCACGCCGAAACCGGTGAAAGGCATGCTGACCGGACCGGTCACCCTGCTGTGCTGGTCGTTCGTGCGCGACGACCTGCCGCGCGAGCAGGTGGCGCTGCAGCTCGCGCTGGCGGTGCGCGACGAAGTGCGCGACCTGGAAGCCGCGGGCATTGCCGCCATCCAGGTCGACGAACCGGCGTTCCGCGAGGGCCTGCCGCTGCGGCAGGCCGCGCAGGGCGATTACTGGCGCTGGGCGGTGCGCGCGTTCCGGGTGGCCACCGCCGGCGTGCGCGACGACACCCAGATCCACACCCACATGTGCTATTCGGAGTTCAACGACTGCATCGAACACATTGCGGCGCTGGATGCCGACGTGATCACCATCGAGACCGCACGCTCGGCGATGGAACTGCTCTCGGCCTTCGCGGCCTTCCGCTACCCGAACGCGATCGGACCGGGCGTCTACGACATCCACAGTCCGCGGGTGCCGGAAGCGGATGCCATGCAGCAGTTGCTGGACGCCGCCGCGGCACACATTCCGCCGGAGCGGCTGTGGGTGAACCCGGACTGCGGCCTGAAAACGCGCGGCTGGCCGGAGACGAAGGCGGCACTGGAAAACATGGTGCGGGCGACGAAACGTCTGCGGGCGACGCTGACGACGGCCTGAGGCCGGACGCTAGCCGGTGTTGCGCATGCCCGCCGCAATGCCGGCGATCGTCACCTTGAGCGCGAGATCGATACCCGGATCGATCTCGCCGCCGGCCTGCAGCCGCTCGCGATGGCGACGGATCAGCTCCGCCTGCAGCAGGTGCAGCGGATCGGTGTAGGGATTGCGCACGGCGATCGACCACTGCATGACCGGGTTCGTTTCCAGCAGCGCGTGCCGGTCGGTCAGCTGCAGCAGGTCGCGCACGGTGGCATCGAAACGGCCGCGCAGCGCACGACCCAGCGGCTGCAGCGAGGCGTCGGCCAATCGCGATTCGTAATGCGCGGCAATGCGCATGTCGGCCTTCGCCAGCACCATTTCCAGCATGTCGACGACCGCCTGGAAATACGGCCAGCGGGCCAGCATCTCCGCAAAAACCGCCTGCTGTTCCGGATGCCCGCGCAGCCAGGCCAGCGCGTTGTCGGTGCCGAGCCATGCCGGCAGCATCAGCCGGATCTGCGTCCAGGCGAACACCCACGGGATCGCGCGCAGCGTCTCCAGTCCGCCCTGGGCACGCCGTTTCGCCGGCCGCGAACCCAGCGCCAGCGTCGCCAGCTCCTGCTCGGGCGTCACCGTGCGCAGGTAATCGACGAAGCGCGGCTCGCCGCGCACGACGTCGCGGTAGCCCTGCACGGAAACCGCGGTGAGCGCATCCATCAGCGCACGCCACTCCGCCGCCGGCGCCGGCGGCGGCAACAGTGTCGCCTCCAGCGTCGATGCCACGTACACCTCGAGGTTTTCCAGCGCGACGCCGGCCAGGCCGAACTTGAAGCGGATCATTTCGCCCTGCTCGGTGACGCGGATGCGCCCCTGCACCGAACCCGGCGGCTGCGAGAGCAGCGCCTGCCGCGTCGGCGTACCGCCGCGACTCACCGAACCGCCGCGGCCATGGAACAGTTCCAGCTGCACGCCATGGCGCGCGCAGACTTCGGTGATCGCCTCCTGCGCGCGATACTGCGCCCAGCTCGCGGCGAGATAACCGGCATCCTTGGCCGAATCCGAATAACCGATCATCACCTGCTGGTAATCGCCGATGCGCGCCCGGTAGGCCGGCAGCGCCAGCAGCGCGTCGACCGTCGCCGGTGCGCGGTCGAGATCGTCCAGCGTCTCGAACAACGGCACCACCGGCAGCGGATCCGCCACGCCGGCCGCCTTCTGCAGCAACGCCACCGCCAGCACGTCGGACGGCTGGTGCGCCATCGAGATCACGTAGGCGCCGAAGGCATTGCGCGGCAGCGCGGCGATGGTGTCGAAGGTGTCCAGCACTTCGCGGATCGCTTCCGTGCACAACGGCGACGCGCGGAAATCGGCGCCCACCAGCGGCCGCCGGCCGGACAATTCGCCGAGCAGGAACTGCTGCTTTTCGCTTTCGCTCCAGGCGTGGTAGTCGCCCAGTCCGAGCCAGCGGGTGATGGCCGACAGCGCGTCGGCGTGCCGGGTCGATTCCTGTCGCACGTCGAGCCGCAACAGACAGCAACCGAAGACGGCGACCCGGCGGATGGTGTCGGCCAGCAGGCCGTCGGCGATCCGTCCCATGCCGCAGGCGACCAGCGAATCGTGCGCCAGCTGCAGCGGCGCGCGCAGGTCGTCGTCGGAATCGATCGTCGGGCCGGCGTCGATTTTCTGGCCGGCCAGCCGCGCCTCGATCCAGGCACGGGTATTGCGCAGGCGGTCGCGCAACTCCTTCATCAGCACGCGGTACGGTTCGCGGCTGTCGCCGACGACCGCCCGCAGGGCGGGACCGGCCTCGTGCATCGACAATTCGCCCTGCAGCTGCTCGACATCGCGCAGGAACAGCTCCACTGCCTGCCAGCGTGCCAGCAGGATCACTTCGCGCGTGACCTTGTGGGTGACGAACGGGTTACCGTCGCGGTCGCCGCCCATCCAGCTGGCGAAACGCACCGGTGCGCAGTCGAGCGGCAGCGCTTCGCCGGTGTGGGCGCGCAGCCAGCGGTCGACATCGCGCAGGAACACCGGCAGCACGTGCCAGAGCGTCTGTTCGATGGTGGCGAAACCCCATTTCGCCTCGTCGACCGGCGACGGTCGCGCGCGACGGATTTCGTCGGTATGCCAGGCCGCCGACACCGTGCGCAGCAGCGCATCGCGCGCGGCGTTGCGTTCGCCCGGCGTCAGCGTCTCGCGGTCGAGTTCGGCCAGCCGGCGCGCAATCTCGTCGTACTTGTGCATCAGGGTGCGGCGCGTCACCTCGGTGGGATGTGCGGTGAGTACCAGCTCGACCGACAGCCGGCGCACTGCCTCGGCCACCCGTGCCGGGGGGATGCCGGCACGGCCGGTGGCCGCCGCCAGCGCGGCGAGGGTGCCGCTCTCCGGCGGCCAGCCGCAGGCCAGCACCGTCTGCCGGTGCATCCGCACCCGGTGATGCTGCTCGGCGATGTTGGCCAGATTGAGGAACTGGTTGAAGGCGCGCGCCACGTGCAGCAGGGCGTCGCCGTCGAGCGCCGCGAGCTCCGGAAACAGTTCGGCCACGTCGGCGCGACCGGCACGGGCATCCACCGCCAGCCGCCGGATCCGCTCGATGCGGTCGAACAGCGGCGCGCCGCCGTGCTCACGCAGGGTTTCACCGAGCATCTCGCCCAGCAGCCGCACGTTTTCGCGCAGCGGCGCGTGCGGATCGTTGCCGGCAACCGGGCGCGCGGCGCCGGGATCCGATGTCATGCCTGCCTGCATGGTCCTGCGATCCCCTTCTGGTGATGGGCGTCCTGCCGGGCGGTCCGGGACTGTGCCGGACCGGGCACGCCCTCTATCATAGGTCGCCACCCGCCGGCGGTGGTCGCCGCCCGCCCCTCCCCCTGTCGAATCTTGTAAGCAGCTGCATGAATCCTTTTGCCCGGGACCACCTCACGCTCGCCCTCGAGTTCGGTGCCCGCCTCCTGTTCGCCGTCGCCGTCTTCGCGTTCTTCGTGGCCATGCCGGTCGACGGCTGGAACGGCAACCTGCCGCTCATGGTTGCCACGCTGGTCGGCTATCTGGTTGCCCAGTCCCTGCTGTTCGCGCGCGCGCTGTACGGCCGCGTGCTGGCGACCAGCGAAGGCTGGTGGGTGCCGGTGGCCGCCACGCTGATCGACGCCGCCGCCATTGCGGGCGCCCTGGCCTCCGATCCGTTCGAACTGCCGCCGACGCTCTTGCTGGCGCTGGTCGCAACGCTGAACGGCGGCCTGCGCCAAGGCCTGTACGGCTTCCTCGGTGCGGCAGCCGCCGTTGCCGTCGCCGTGACCGCTGCCTTTGCCCTGCGCGGCTGGCAGGTACCCGTGCCGGTCGCGCACGGCATCGATTACCTGCTCGTCTTCATGGCGCTCTGCCTGCTGTACTGCGCGCTGCTGGCCTGGCGCCGCAGCACGCTGGTCGCGGAAGCCGCGCAGCATGCCGACCAGGACATCGAGACGCAGCTGCTGAACCGGCGCGGTTTCGACAATGCCTCGCAGTACCTGGTACCGCTGCAGCAGCGTACGCAGCTGCCGCTGGTGATCATGCTGGCCAGCCTGGACCGGCGCGGCGCCGAACCGCTCACCGCGAAACAGCGCGCTGCCGCCGTGCGCCAGGTCGGCCACGTGGTGCGGCTGCGCGCCCGGCGCAGCGACGTGGTCGCCCGGCTGTCGGACGACGAATTCGTGTTCATGCTGTTCGATACGCCGCCGGCCGGCGCCGAAACGCTGGCCCGCGCGATGTTCGAGCTGTTCGACGCCTGGGCACGCGCCAACGCGCCGGAAACCCGCGTCACCTTTGGCATGATCGCGATGCCGGAAGATCCGGTGGCGATCGACCAGCTGATCGCCCGGGCACGCAGTTCGGTGCTGCGCGCCCAGAAACACCCGAGCTCGCCGCCGGTGGTTACCGCACCGTCGCTTTGAAGGGCCGGCGACGGCCCTGATCGACACCGCTAGAGACAGCGATACAGCGTATCGATCAACCGCGTCGCCCGCGGGTCGAGCAGGATGTGCGCGCCCATCCGGTTCATCACGTAGCCGAAACCGATGCGCCGGTCGGGATCGGCCAGCCCCACCGAACCGCCGGCGCCCGGATGCCCGAAACTGCGCCGCCCGGGACCGAACGCCGTATTCGGCCGGTTCTGCGACAGCATCCAGCCGCAACTGAAACGGGTATCGATGCCCAGCACCGCATCGCTGCCGGCCGACTGCTCCTCGCTGCAGTATTTCAGGATGTCGCGCGGCAGCACTTCCACGCCGTCCAGCGTCCCGCCGCCGGCGAGCGCCGCGTAGAAACGCGCCACCGCGCGCGCCGTCCCGTGGCCGTTGGCCGCCGGAATCTCCGCGCTGCGCCATTCCGGCGTGTTGGTGCCGGTCGTGATGCTCAGCGGATTGGCGAAGGCGCGGGCGGTGATGCCCTGCGGATCGGCCATCATTTTCTGCATGAAGCCGAGCACTTCCAGGTTGCCCGGCTCGGCCAGCGGCTTCGATACCCGCGCGATGCGCGCCTGCTCGGCGACCGGCACGCCGATGAAAAAATCGAGTCCCAGCGGTTGCGCGAACGCCTGCTGCCAGAACTCACCGACCCGCATCCCGGACACACGCCGGATCACCTCGCCGACCAGCCAGCCGAATGTGATCGGGTGATAGCCGTGCCGCGTACCCGGCGGCCACCAGGGCGTTTCCGCCGCCAGCGCGGCGCACATCGCCTCCCAGTCATAGAGCGCGGCGTCGGGCAGCAGCGCCCGCACGGCCGGCAACCCGGCGCGGTGTGTCAGCAGCCACTGCACCGGAATGCCGCCCTTGCCGTTCTGCGCGAATTCCGGCCAGTAATCGGCCACCGGCCGCGCCAGCGACAGCTTTCCTTCGGCGACCAGCCGCAACGCCATCGCCGACACCATGCCCTTGGTGGTGGAAAACACGTTGACCAGCGTGTCCTCGCGCCACGGCGCGGAATGCCGGTTGTCGATGCTGCCGGCCCAGAGGTCGACCACCGGCTCGCCGTCGAGATAAACCGCCAGTGCCGCACCCAGTTCGCCGGCCTCGCGGAAATTCGCCAGCAGCGCATCCTTGAGCGGCGCATAACGCGGCAGGCAGCGGCCTTCGATCGTCGGCAACGTTTCGTTTCCCATGTTGTTGGTCCGTCGCCCGTTCGCCGGCGTCATTCAGCCGGCACGCGATGCCCGGCTCCGGAGCGGAGCGGCGCGCAATCCCGGCTAGAATGACGCATCCCGCGTTTGCCCGGTACCCGTCATGAGTCCGCACCTGCCGCTTCGCTCCGTTCTCTGCTGCCTGGCCCTGCTGTCCGCGCCGGCCGGCGCGGACCCGGTACCGCGCATCATCGGCGGCAACGACGCGGGCAACGGCGAATACCCGTTCATGGCCGCGCTGGTCGATCCGGCCGTCACCAGCAGCGATCTCGACGCACAGTTCTGCGGCGGCACGATCATCGCTGCCCGCTGGATCCTGACCGCCGGCCACTGCGTCACCCGGGACAACGGCGCCGTGACCGCTGTCGACGACATCGCCGTCATCGCCGGCGCCACCACGCTCGATCACCTGGCCGCGACGGCAACGCGCATCCCGGTCGACGGCATCATTCGGCACCCCGACTACAACGACAGCACACTGGCCAACGACCTCGCCCTGCTGCATCTGGCACAGGATGCGGCCACCGACGCACTGTTTGCACCGGACGACGACAGCACGACCGGCAGCCTCGTCAACGGCGACGATGTCACCGCCATCGGCTGGGGACTGATCGACGAGAACCCGGCGACGATCACGCCGGTACTGCAGGAGGCGGTTCTCGATTACATTGCCTACAACACCTGCAACAACCTGTACGGCAACCAGTTGCCGGGCAAAAATGTCTGTGCCGGCTATCTGACCGATCCGCCGCGCGACAGCTGCCGCGGCGACAGCGGCGGCCCGCTGCTGCGGGCCATCGGCGGCGGTGCCTGGCGGCAGATCGGCATCACCAGTTTCGGCGACGAATCCGGTTGCGCGCAGGCCGACTTCCCCGGGGTCTATACGCGGGTAGGTCAATTCAGCGCCTTCATTGTCGGCGCGCAGTCGCAACCCGACCTGCGCACCACGGTCACCAAACTGACCCTCACCGGCGGGCACGCCGTGGCGCGGGTGACGATCGACAACCTGTCGCAGTTCAACGCCGCCGCCAATACGACGGTCGCCATCACCCGCGACGGCAATCCGTTCACCATCGTCGGCACCGGCAGCACGTTCGCCTGTGCCGCAACGCCGGCCGGCGACCAGGACTGCGTGCTCGGCACCCTCGCACCCGGCGCCAGCGCGATAATCGATGTCGAACTGGAATTTCCCGGCCCGGGAACATTCCGTATCGTCGGCACCGCGAGCACCACCTCCGGCGATTATTACGCCAGCAACAACAGTGCATCGCGGGTATACGTGCTGGCACGCGCGGCCCGGAAAAAAGACGATGGCGGCGTGCTGGCCGGCAGCCTGGGCATGCTGGCGCTGCTCCTGCTCCGGCGCCGGCGGTCGCCACGCGGCGCGTGAACACCGGCAACGACGACGCCGGAGCCGGACTGCGCCGCGTCATCCACTGCGACTGCGACAGTTTTTACGCGTCGGTGGAAATGCGCGACGACCCGTCGCTGCGCGACCGGCCGGTGGCGGTCGGCGGCGCACCGGAACAACGCGGCGTGATCGCCACCTGCAACTATCCCGCCCGGCGCTTCGGCGTGCACTCGGCGATGAGTTCGCGCCGCGCCCTTGCCCGCTGCCCGGATCTGGTCATCCTCCGGCCCGACATGGCGAAGTACAAGGCCGTCAGCCGTGAAGTGCAGGCCGTCTTCCGGCGCTACACCCCGCTGGTCGAACCGCTGTCGCTGGACGAGGCCTATCTCGACGTCACCGAAGCGGCGCAGCGGCTCGGCAGTGCGACGCACATCGCCGAAGAAATCCGCGCCGCCGTGCGCCGCGAAATCGGCATCACCGTATCCGCCGGCGTGGCGCCGAACAAGTTCCTTGCCAAGGTGGCCAGCGACATCAACAAGCCGGACGGCCTCTACGTGGTCCGGCCGCGCGACGTCGACGCCTTCGTCGCCGCATTGCCGGTGGAGAAACTGTTCGGCGTCGGTCGCGTGACGGCCGCCCGCATGCACCGGCTCGGCCTGCGCAGCTGCGCCGACGTGCAGCAATGGTCGCGGGAACGGCTCGACGAAAACTTCGGCAGTTACGGCAGCCGGCTGTGGGAACTCGCCCGCGGCATCGACAACCGGCCGGTGCGCACCGACCGCACGCGCAAGTCGCTGTCGGTGGAACACACCTGGGCGCAGGACCTGCACGGCCGCGACGAATGTCTCGCCGCACTGGAGCGGCTCGTCGACGAACTGCGCGCCCGCCATGCCCGCATCGATCCGCGCTACCGGATCACCGGACTCGACATCAAGGTGCGCTACGCGGATTTCCATGACCTGTCGCGCCAGCGCGCCGGCACCGCGATCGACGGCCGGATCTTCCGCGAGCTGCTGCTGGCCGCGTTCGACCACCGGCCGCCGCCGGTGCGCCTGCTGGGTGCCGGCGTGAAACTGACACTGCCCGACGAAAACGGCGAACCCCGGCAGCCGGACCTGTTCGCGCGCACCGGCATCGAATAACCTGCGGTGTCGTCGCGCCGCCGGCGCGCCATTCCGCTGGAGAGCCTGCATGTTCCGCCCCGGACTCGCTGCCGTCCTCAGTTTCGTGATCCCCGGCCTCGGCCAGATCTACAACGGCCATTTCGTGCGCGCCGCCTTCTGGCTGCTGATCGCGTTCTGGGTCATCGACCATCCCATGGCCTGGCCGTTCGAGGCCGGCTTCTGGCAATGGATGGCGCACTTCGTTCCGGCTCTGACCGCCTACCACAAGGCCCGGCAGGTGGAACTGATCGCTGCCTGGCGCCGGGAAATGCAGCGCCGCACCGGCGGTGATGCCGACAGCGGCCGGATCATCGATCAGTGAGCACGTCGCCGGCCGACAGCGTCGCGGACACCGATGCCGGCTATGCCCGGTTGCTGGCCACTCGCCGCTTCGGCCCGCTGTTCGGCACCCAGTTCCTCGGTGCCTTCAACGACAACCTGCTGAAACAGGCGCTGGTGACGCTGGTCACGTTCCGGCTCGTCGGCAGCGACGCCAGCATGATCAACAATCTGGCGGCAGCGCTGTTCATCCTGCCGTTCTTCCTGTTCTCGCCGCTGGCCGGCCAGCTCTCCGATCATTTCCCGAAACACCGGGTCGCCCGGCTGGTGAAGGTGGCCGAGGTGGCGATCATGATCGTCGCCGGCATCGGCTTCTGGCTGTCGAGCGTGCCGCTGCTGCTGACGGCACTGGCACTGATGGGTCTGCACTCGGCATTTTTCGGACCGGTGAAATTCGGCGTGCTGCCGGAACTGGTGCCGGCCCGTGAACTCTCCACCGCCAACGCGTTGATGGCCGCCGGCACTTTCCTCGCGATCCTGCTCGGCAACGTCGGCGGCGTGTACGTGGTGACATATGCCGGGCATCCGTGGGAGCCGGCGCTGTGGATGGGCCTGGTGGCACTGCTGGGGCTGGCCTGCGCCTGGAACATTCCACGGCTGCCTGCCGCGGCACCGGACCGCCGCCTGGAATTCCATCCGTGGCGCGAGCTGCGTTCGTCGCTGGCCTTCGTGCGCGGCAACCGCGAAGCGCTGGCGGCAGTGATCGGCATTGCCTGGTTCTGGCTGGTCGGTGCGGCCTACCTGACGCAACTGCCGGTGCTGGCCCGCGACATCGCACACGGCGACGCCGGCCATTACGTGCAGATGCTGCTGGCATTCTCCGTCGGCATCGGCCTGGGCGCCCTGCTCTGCGGCCGGCTGTCGCGCGGTACGGTGCGTCCCCGGCTGGCCATCGCCGGCCTGCTGCTGCTGGCGCTGTTCGCCGCCGAGATCGTGCGGCTCTGCGTCGCCGGTTCGCCGGATTTCGTCTGGCTGATCGGCATACTGACCTGCATCGGCATCGCCGCCGGCCTGTACATCGTGCCGCTGTACACCGTGTTGCAGTTGCGCAGCCCGGTCGACAGCCGCGCGCGCACCTTTGCCGCCGTCAACCTCCTGAACGCGCTCGCGATGGTGCTGTCGAGTGTGCTCGCCGTGGTGGTACTGGTGGTGCTGCGCGGCGAACTGGCCATCCTGTACGCAGTCCTGCTGGCCGGCACGCTGGCCGTGGCGGGCCTCCTCTGGCGATTGCTGCCGCGCGGGCCGGAAAATCAAGACGATAGTGCCAATATCAGACTTGGTCAGTAAATAACCGGCCCGAATGCCGTTGTGACGCAGTTCTCGTCACATCTGGCAATGGCGTCACACCAGCGGGGCCTGTAAGTTGCGGCGCCCGACCTGACGCCACTCCGACGCCAGATCCATGAAGGACATCCTGCTCGTCTCCGGCACCCGCCCGGAGATCATCAAGCTTGCGCCCCTGTTCCATGCCCTGCACACCACCGGCTGGGCACGGCCGGTCTGGCTGCACACCGGCCAGCACGGCGACATGGCACAGCAAATCCTGGCCTGCTTCGACATCGTGCCCGACATCGTTCTCCGGCGCGAAGGCAACAGTCTTGGCGAATTCAGTTCCGGTTGCCGCCGCCAGCTCGACGCGGTACTGGCGGACAGGAACTGGTCGCTGGCGATCGTGCAGGGCGATACCGAGAGCGCATTCCTCGGCGCGCTGGCCGCGTTCTATCAGCGGGTGCCGGTGGCACACGTGGAAGCCGGGCTGCGCACCGGCAACCTCGATCGCCCCTTTCCGGAAGAGGGGTTGCGGCAAATGATCGGCCGCATCGCCCGGTTCCACTTCGCGCCGACCGCGCGCGCGCGCGACGCATTGCGCGGGGAAGCGATTCCTGCCGACCGCATCGAGGTCACCGGCAACACGGTGATCGACGCGCAGGAGTGGACGGTGGCGCACCATGGCGTACACCGGCGCAGCACCGGTCGCGGCGAACTGCTGGTGACCGTGCACCGCCGCGAAAACTGGGGCAACGACGTCGACGAAATATGCCGCGCCATCGCTGCGATCGCGCACCGGCATCCGGACCTGCGCGTACGTTTTCCGGTACACCTCAACCCGGTGGTCCGGAAACCGGTGCACGACATCCTCGGCGGACTGCCCAACGTCGAACTCACGCCGCCCTTCGACTATCTGCAGATGCAGCAGGCCATCGCCGATGCCTGGCTGGTGCTCACCGATTCCGGCGGATTGCAGGAAGAGGCCCCCACCTTCGGGGTGCCGGTGCTGGTGTTGCGCGAGGAAACAGAACGCCCGGAAGCGGTGGCCGCCGGATGCGCGAAAATCATCGGCACTCGTCGGCAGACGATCATCGACGAAGTCGAGCGGCTGTGGACGGATGCCGCGGCGCACGCCCGGATGGCACGCGCCGGCAATCCGTTCGGCGATGGCCGCGCCTGTGTCCGCATCGTCGATCACCTGCGCCTCGCCCTCGGCGTACCGGCAGCACTGAGGGCCTGAACGCCGATGTGGCTGGTCGACCTTTTCTCAAGCTATCTGTATGGCCTGAAATTCATCGCCCTGGCCGTCTGCGTGCTGATTCTGGTCAGCAGCATCGACGACCTGCTGATCGATGCCGTGTACTGGATGCGGCGACTGCGGCGTGCGCTCACCGTGTACCGCGAGCACCGACCGCTCGGATACCAGGCGCTGTACGAGCCGGCAGAAAAGCCGTTGGCCGTGATGGTTCCGGCCTGGCATGAAACCGGCGTCATCGGCCGGATGGCGGAACTCGCCGCCTCGACGCTGGACTACGAGAACTACCACATCTTCGTCGGTACCTACCCGAACGACCCCGACACACAACGCGATGTCGACGAGGTGTGCGCACGATTCCCAAACGTGCACAAGGTGGTTTGCGCACGCCCCGGCCCCACCAGCAAGGCCGATTGCCTGAACAACGTACTGGACGCCATCCTGCAGTTCGAGCAGCGCGCCAATGTGGAGTTCGCCGGCTTCGTTCTGCACGATGCCGAGGACGTAATTTCGCCGTTGGAACTCCGGCTATTCAACTACCTCGTCGCGCGCAAGGACCTGATCCAGCTGCCGGTTTATCCGTTCGAGAAATCGTGGCGGAATTTTACCTGCCTGCACTACCTCGACGAATTCGCCGAGATCCACGGCAAGGATATTCTCGTGCGCGAAGCCATTGCCGGCCAGGTACCCAGCGCCGGTGTCGGCACCTGCTTCAGCCGCCGGGCCGTGCTCGCACTGCTGGCCGACGGCGACGGCATCGCCTTCGACGTGCAGAGTCTGACCGAGGACTATGACATCGGATTTCGCCTGAAACAGAAAGGCATGAGCGAGATTTTCGTGCGCTTCCCGGTAGTCAGCGACCCGCAATCCGCGACCGTATTCGGCGCCAGCCGGCGCGAATCGAGCGTGATCTGCGTAAGGGAGTACTTTCCCGACACCGCCGAGGCGGCAATCCGGCAGAAATCCCGCTGGATCATCGGCATCGTTTTCCAGGGCTTCCGGACCCACAAATGGTCCGGGGACTGGTTGTTGAACTATTTCCTGTGGCGCGATCGCAAGGGCGCGATCGGGAATTTCGTCAGCTTCGCCGCCATGATCATTTTCCTGCAGCTGCTTGCCGTCTGGCTTTACCAGCAGCTGTGGCCCGATGCCTACCGCTTCCTGTCTATCTTCGAGGGCGATGCCTGGTTGATGTTCCTGCTTTACGCCAACCTGCTGTTGATGACAAACCGGATCGTCCAGCGCATGTTTTTCGTCAGCAGTTACTACGGACTGTGGCAGGGCGTGCTGTCGGTACCGCGCATCTTCTGGGGAAATTACATCAACTTCATGGCGAACTGGCGCGCAATCCGCCAGATCATCGAGCAAGGCAGCCCACGCCGCGTCGCCTGGGAAAAAACCATGCATGAATTTCCCAGTGTCGGCGGCGAGAACCGCGCGCGCCGGCCGCTGGGCAGCATACTCATCGAGCAGGGCGTGCTCACGGCGGCACAACTGGATGCCGCGCTGCAGCACAAATCCCGCGGCCTGAAGCTGGGCAGCTGGCTGGTGCACGAAGGCACGGTGACGCCGGAACAGCTCGCCGCCGGACTTGCCGCCCAGAGCCATCTCGCCTGGGAAACGATCGATCCCCACGCCATTGCGCCGGCGCTGCTCGCGACGATCCCGGCGCCGGTCGCCCTGCACTATGCCGTACTGCCGATCCGCAACGAGGGACGTACGCTGGTGGTCGCCTGCGAGAGCGATCTGGACCCGGTATCCACGGCGGCCCTGGCACGCAAGATCGGCCGCCCGGTGCGCTGCGTGATCGTGCCCAAGGGGCAGGTGACGGTCGGTCTGCGTTACTGGCACGCGCGACGCAGCGTCGCCGATCCGCGTCAGCAGCTGGAGACCGCCGTGCATGCGGGTCGCATCGACCGTACCTGCGCCGACCGGCTGTGGCGGCACTTCGTGTCGCGCCAGGTCCTGCTGGCGGAAATCCTGATGTCGCTGGGCCACATCGACGGCGCCGCCCTCAAGTCGCT
The DNA here is from genome assembly GCA_049323295.1 of Pseudomonadota bacterium. Taxonomy (GTDB): domain Bacteria; phylum Pseudomonadota; class Gammaproteobacteria; order Pseudomonadales; family JADFDG01; genus JADFDG01. Next base: position 170,735 of record JBMOON010000017.1, on the reverse strand, counting down.
GCTGCTGCGTCATGAACGCAGCCACAGCAGTCTGGGCGACTTCCTGGTCGGCGAAGGCGTGATCAGCCGGCAAACCCTGGACGACGCACTCAACCTGCAGCGCACGCTGCAACCGGCCATCGGTGAACTGATCGACGCAGCAGCGGGAGCGCTTCCTGCATGAGGAGCAATCACGCGCGACGTCTACGGTCCTTCCTCGGCGTGTTGCTGCTGGCGACCGGCAGTGCCCACGCCGACCCGCGCGACTTCCGGCTCGGCGACGGCGTGAGCGAATACCAGCGCTTCATCGTTTACCCGCACCTGGAAAAGGCATTCGCCGCCCAGGAACGCGGCGATGCCGATCTCGCCCTGCGCGAGTTCGGCCGCGCCCGCGAGTTGTTGCCGGAAAATCCGACCACGGCCCTGTACCTCGCCGATGCCCTGCATCGCTTCGGGAAAACCGCCCGGGCCATCGGACTGCTGCGCGCGCAATTGATCGTCACGCCCGGCAACGCGACACTGCTCGCCCGCCTGCAGGTGCTGCTGGCGGCAGAGCAGGCGGCAACAGGGCCCGACGAAATCGCCATGTTGCGCGACAGCGCACAACAGGCGATCTACCGTCGCGACTGGTCTGCGGCGGAACAGGCGCTCGCCGCGCTGGCCGGGCGCGGCCTGTTGACAGCCGACGAACGCGCGCAGCGATTCAACGTCCTGCTCGCGCTCGGCCGCCTTGATGCTGCCCGCGCCTGGCAACAGCAGCATCGCCTCGACGCGCCGGCACAGGTGCTGGCCTGGGCGCAGGGCCTGTCGACGCAGCCCGGGCGCGCAGCGGAGCTGGCGCGCTGGCTGGGCGAGCACGATCCCGCATTCGCGGACGCAGCCGACGAACGCCAGTGGATCGTGCTGCTGGAAAAAACGGCGAACAACGGTGACGCCGCGCCGGCACTGCGCTACCGGCCACGGTTTGCCGGCAACCGGTTCTACCATGCCGGCATTGCCGTGCCGTCCCTGCTGGGCGCACAAACCGCCGCCGGCGATGCAGCAGCGCGTACGCTGCTGGCACCGCTGCCGGCCGACGTCCTGCGCGAGGCACGCTTCACGCTGGCCTTGCGCCGCCCGGCATTCGACGACGCCGTCGTCCACGCGCGCGCGCTGTGGGAACAGTCCCGGCAAACGGCACAGCTTGACGCCCTGAGCTTCCGCCTGCAGCAGGCCGGCGGCGGCGCGCAGGCCACTACCCTGCTGCTGCAGGCCTGGCCGTTTGCCGGCAACGACGACGCCGGGGAAACGCATCGCACCGCCCTGTTCGCGCGCCTGGCCGGCCTGCTGCAGGCGCATCCGGAGCAGACCGTCGCGCACCGGCAACCGCTGGCGATACCGTCGCCGCTGCCGGCGACAGCAGGCGGACGCGGTGCCGCAGCAGCGGTCTTCTCCGTCCGGAAAGATTGTGCGTCCGTGCGTGCCCTGCTGGGCGACCTGTCGCCGGCCTACACGCACGCCGACTGGCTGCGGCTCGGCGACTGCTACCACGGCGTCTTCCCCGGCCTGGCCCAGTACGCCTATGCGCAGGCATGGCAACGCGGCGCCGATCCGTTGTCGGCACGCGCACTGGCCTACGCGGCATACGATACGGGCGACCTTCGCACCGCACTCGCCGCCTGGCAGTCGCTGCCGGGCGATACCCTGGACAACGAGGAACGCATGGCGGCCGCCACCACGGCCGTCAGCGCGCGGTCGTTCGCGGACGCACGCCGCTGGCTGGATGCCTATGTGCTGCGCGGCGGGAACCAGGACGACCGCTACTGGTGGTTGCGGGCGCAGACCCGGTCGGACGCCGCGACCGCCGTGTCCGACCTGCAACAGGCCATCGACCTCCGTCCGGACCCGGTCTACTACGCCTGGCTGGCAGAGCGGCAAAGCGCCGCCGGCGATCCTGCGGCCGCCGCCGACTCGCTGCAGCGGGCGGTGCACATGCAACCGGACGACAGCGAGCTGCGCGCCGCGCTCGCCGCCGCACGCAACCAGGCCGGCCAGGCCGTGGCCGCCCGCACGGAGCTGGAACGCCTGCTCGCCGCCGAGCCCGCCGACGACGTACTGTTGCGTCAACTGGCATGGATCGCCCGCGACCAGGGCGACAACGACGCCGCGCGCCGCTACAGCGAACGCGCGATCGATGCCCTGCGCGACGATCCCGGACCGCGTCATGTCTTCCGCCGCCTGCATGCCGACCTGGACCGGCGCTGGACCTTCAGTGCGGATGCACTGTCCGGCACGCGGATGACTGCCGTCGCCGATGCGCCGGACCCGGGCACCGCCTGGCGCAGCTACTCGCAAGTGGCTGCCGATTACCGTCTGGGCCCCGCCCGCTGGCGCAACGAACAGCGCCTGGACGCAACTGCCCGTGTGTTCGCCGGCGGCGGCAGCGGCGATTCGGCGTTGCCGGTACACGATCCGGTGCTCGGCCTGGGCCTGCGCGCCAAACCCTGGCGTTCGCAGCCCGTGTTCGCCGGCATCGAACAACAGTGGCCGCTGACCGACCGCGGCGATCCCGATTTCGTGGCGCGCATCAGCGCGTCCTTCCCGGACGGCGGCCCGCGCAGCAGCGAGTGGCAACCGCTGGTGAACGCCTGGCTGAACCACAACCTCTACCTCGACGGCGCCTGGCACACCACCAGCGGGCGCACGGCGCTCACTGCCGACTACCATGTCGGCCAGCAGCGCAAACTGGCCCGCGACGGCGCCACCGTCGAACCCTATCTGCATCTGCAGGCCACGCATGTCGCCGACGAGGAAAGCGACGAGGATCTGCGCGCGGGCATCGGCGTCGCCTGGCGCCTGCGCTTCGCCGATTCGGTCTACGATGCCTGGCGGCATGAAGGACGGCTTGCGGTCGAGTGGCAACATGCATTCAGCACCTATCTGCAGGAATCGGATGCGCTGGTGTTGAGCGCGGGAGTGCGCTGGTGAAGACGAAACTCCTGGCCTGTTGCCTGCTGTTTGCCGGGGCCATCGCGCATGCCGGTGCGATGACCGCGATCTTCTACCAGCCGCAGAACGGCGATCGCGCGGTTCCCGACAAGCAATGGCCGACCGTTTTCGCCAGGGCGCATGCGCGCGGCTTCGACACGCTGGTCGTGCAATGGACGGCACACGGCGACCCGCTCGGCGGCCGCCTCAGCTTCAGTGTCGACGATGCTGCCGGCCACGCCTGGCTGCGGGCGCGCCTGCTGGATGCACGGCGCGCCGGGCTGCAGACGGTGCTGGGACTGACCGCCGACTATCAGTCCTTTGCCCGGCTGGAGCGCCACGGCGATGCCCTCGCCCGGTACTTCCGCCGACTGCATGCGCAGGACCGTGCAGTGCTCGATAACTGGCAACACGATGCCGACAGCGCAACGATTGCCGGCTGGTACCTGCCGCTCGAAATCGACGACCGGCGCTGGCGCGACGCCGCCCCGCGAGCCGCGCTCCTGAGCTACCTGCGACAAAGCGCGACGATGGCGGCGGACACGCAGCGACCGCTGTACGTCAGCACGTTCTTCGCCGGCAACATGGCGCCGGAAGCCTACGCCGGCCTGCTGCGCGACATCGCCCGCACCGGCGTGCACCCGTGGGTACAGGACGGCATCGGCACCGGAAAACTGCTGCCGGCCGAACGCAACCTCTACCTGGCACCGGTACACCGCTGTGACGCGCAGGTTGCGCACGGTCTGATCTACGAGATTTTCCGGCAAACCGGCACCGACGCCGCCTTCAGCGCCGAGCCGGCGGGCAATGACATGCGCGGCCTGCTGGTGCAGCGGGCGCCCTGCGGCAAGGACAGCCTCTTCTTCGAATTGCGTTACCTGCCGGAACTGAACGGCATCCTGCCGATAAAATAAAAAGGCGCCCGCGGGCGCCTTTTTATTTTCCTCACGAAACGGTACTTACCGCGGCTGCATCCGGATGGCGCCGTCGAGACGTACCGTCTCGCCGTTGAAGAACCTGTTCTCCACCATGTGCACGACCAGCGCCGCGTACTCGGACGGGATGCCGAGGCGTTTCGGGAACTGCGTCATCTCGATCAGCGGCTGCTTGACCTTGTCCGGCGCCGCATTCATGAGCGGCGTGTTGAAGATGCCCGGCGCGATGGTGTTGCAGCGGATGCCCAGCGGACCGAGATCGCGCGCGATCGGCAGGGTCATGCCGACGACGCCGCCCTTGGACGCCGAGTAGGCCACCTGGCCGATCTGGCCGTCGAAGGCGGCGACGGACGCGGTATTGACGATCACGCCGCGCTCGTTGTCCTCGCCCGGCTCGTTCTTCGCCATCTCCGCAGCGCACAGGCGCAGCACGTTGAAGCTGCCGATCAGATTGATCTTCAGCACGGTTTCGAACACGCCCAGGTCGTGCGGCACGTTCTCGCGGCCGACGGTCTTCATCGCCGAGCCGACGCCGGCGCAGTTGACGCAGACATGAATGGCACCGAACTTGCCGACCACCGCTTTCACCGCCGCGGCGATCGAGTCGGCGCTGGTGACATCGCCCTGCACGAAGAAGGCGCTGGCGCCGAGGTCGGCGGCAGCCTTCTGGCCACGTTCGGCGTCGCGGTCGAGGATGGCGACCTTGCCGCCCTTCGCCACGAGGGCCTCGGCGGTGGCCAGGCCGAGACCGGAAGCGCCGCCGGTGATGACGGCCACTTTGCCCTTGATGTCCATGGTTGACTCCCCTGCATGTGTGACTGATGGGTCAGAAGCGGCGGGGAGTATAGGGGCGGCAAGCGGCAGGCGTCACCGGTCCGCGGCCGTTACCCGCGCGCGGACGGCCTGCCGGGCCGCGACAGCCAGCTCGCGGTGGTCGCCGGCGGCCGGCAACGGCGGCAGGAAGTGCACTTCGACACGGAGGCCGTCGGCGCCCAGCAGCCGCCAGAGATGGCCGGTGAATTCATCGTCGCCGATGAAGGGTGTCAGCCGGCAGGGCTCGCCGCGGCGGTCGCGATAGCGGATCGCCACCGGTTGCACGGGATGGCCGCCGGCCGTGGCGGCCGCAAACAGCGGCGCGTGGAAATCGCGCACGTCGCGGCCGTCGGTGGTGGTGCCTTCGGGGAACACGAGGATCGACCGGCCGGCACCGATGTGATCGGCAATCTGTCGTGCCCGCTCCCGTACCTGGCCATGCCCGCGCCGGATGTACAGCGTACCGGCGGCGGTGGCCAGCCGGCCGATCAGCGGCCAGTCGCCGACTTCCGCCTTCGACAGGAAATGCAGGCGGGACAGGCCGCCCAGCACCGGAATGTCCAGCCAGGAGACATGGTTCGCGACAAACAGCGCCGGCTGTGCCGCCGGCGTGCCGGTGACCACGGTCTCGACATCGAGGATGCGCGCCAGTTTGCCCAGCCACCACTGCGTGGCCGCCCGGACCAGCGGCCGCGGCCGGGACGAGAAAAAGGCGCCGGTACCGAAAGCGACGACGAAACCGGTGCCGATGTGGATCACCACGCGCACCGCGCGCGCGCCGCGACGCAGACCGCGCACCGCGTTCAGGCGACCAGCCCGGTGTCGCGGGCGTTGCCGGTCGCCCGCGCCGCGGCGTGCGGCGCCATGAAGTGCCGCTTGTAGCGCGCCGGGATCGCCTCGACGTCGATCAGCACGAAAACATCGGCGCAATGGAAGTCCGGATCCCAGCAGGGCGCACCGCAGATCTTCGCGCCCATCGCCAGATAGGTGCGCAGCAGCGGCGGCAGTTTCGCGGGCGCGTCGTCGACGGCTGCCAGCGGCGGCAACGGCAGCCGCGGCTGCACGCAGAAACGCGTGTCGCGTTCTTCGCGCTGCGCCAGACCGGCGAGCATCGCGGCGGCGGCCGGATCGGCCAGCGGAATGCTGGCGCAGCCGAACAGGTAGTCGAAATCCCCGGCCTGCAGGACTTCGGCCAGCTTGCTCCACAGCACACCGATGGTGGCGCCGTTGCGGTAATCCGGGTGCACGCAGGTGCGGCCGATTTCCAGCACCCGGCCCGCCAGTCGATCGATCATGCCGAGCTCGAATTCGCCGGCGGAGTACCAGCCGCCGGCGCGGCGGGCATGCTCGCCGGTGAGAATGCGCGTGTAGCCGACCACCTGGCCGCTCAGCACGTCCTTCACGACCAGATGACGGCAGTGCTTGTCGAAACGGTCGCGATCGATGCCGGCGATACCGTCGAAACGGGCGCCGTATTCCTCGGTGAACACCCGGTAGCGCAGGCGCTGTGCGGCGAGAATGTCGCGGCGCGACGTGGTCAGCTCCGCGACCAGCCGGCCGCCGTCGTTTTCCGCCAGCGCCGGCAGCGCAAGCGGCAGCGCCTCGGCGGCAATCAACTGCCGCAGCAGCAGGCTGCCCGGCGTCAGACGGTCACGCGTTTCGCGCAGGGCACTGCCCAGTCGCGGCGCAAAGGCTTTGATGTGCCAGGAGGCGGTGGTCAGCATGCGGGGTGGTCTCTCGTTGCCCGGTTGCGTGCAACGTAGCCGTCGACCGTGTCGGCGCCGTGATCGGCCGGTGAACGGGCGATGAGGCCTGCGTTACAGAACGGAGAACGACAGATTGACCGTCGACGACGCTGCCCCTAGCCTGCACGCAGCGTTCGCCCACCCGGGATTTCCGCGATGCCGATGGTCCGGCTCTACTCTGCCGACGACACGATCGAGGCCCACCTGCTCAAGCACATGCTGGAGCAGCAGGGCATCGGCGCCTTCATCACCGGCGAACATCTGGAAGGCGTGGCCGGCGAACTGCCGCTGCAGGGGCTGGTCGACGTCTGGGTGCTGGAAGAACACCTGCCGGACGCACAGGACGTGCTCGACGATTTTTTCGACACGCTCGACGGCCCCGACGACGAACTCATGGACGAGGACGGCTACTACCTCGACGACGCCGAAGACGAGGAAGAGCCGGCCGACGAACGTCCCGCCCACGACGATCCGGACAATCCCTGGAACCGTCCCTACCGCAAGCGCCGCCCCTGACATCCGACCGGAGACTCCGCATGAAACACGCCATCCCGCTGCTGACGTTCGCCGCCGCACTCGCCACCGCCCTGCCCGCCGCGGCGGAAGAAACGAAAGCCGGCAACCGGCACGCCATCGGCATGGACCTCGTGCGCCTGATCGATCACGGCCAGTTCGAGCCGGACGACGGCACGCTCAACCTGTTCTACCAGGGCTACCTCACCCGGCAGTCGGGCTGGACGCTCGGCTACGCCTGGGGCGAGTACTCCTCGATCCCGGAGATCACCTACAAGATCTATCCGCAGGGCTACCAGAACGGATCGTTCTGGCAGATCGGCGCCGCCAACGTCGATGTCGACAACACCGAATACGATGCCGACATGGCGGTGCTCGGTGCCTTCGGCTTCGAGCGTTCGCCGGCCGAACACGTGGTGGTGAGCGGTTCGGTGAAGGCGCTGGTGGGCATCGACCATCCGCGTACCGGCGAGAAGGACATCGTCTTCCTGCCGTCGCTGTCGGTGCTGCTGACCTTCTGAGGTTCAGCCGGCCGGTGCCGGCCGGCGACGGAAAATCGCCGGCCGGAACAGCCCGTACAGCGACACGTTGAGCAGCCAGGAAACGCTGAGCGCGGCGGCCAGCCCGGCCGCGCCGAAGTACCACAGCGCCAGTGCCTTGATCGCCAGTCCCAGCGTGAACCCGGCGATGCCCAGCCACATCACGGCGCGCGTGTGGCCGGTGGTGTAGTAGGCCTGCGCCAGCGTCTGGCCCAGCAGGATCGCCAGCATGTAGCCGCCGAGCAGCACCAGCAGCTGCGCGGTGAGCGCGACATGTGCCGCTTCCGGCACGGCATCGAGGAACAGCAGCCGGACCAGCGGCTCGCCGGCCACCGCGAACAGCAGCCACACCAGCACACCGGTCAGCGCCATGCGCCACAGGGCACGCGCCAGCACGCGCCGCGCGCCGGCACCGTCGCCGGCATGCACGCGTTCGGCCAGCGGCGCCACCATGGGCGCAGTGATCACCCGGTTCATCAGCAACGTCACCGTGGCCAGCAACTGGTGCGCCAGATGGAACGCCGCCGCCGCGCCGCCCGATACCGAGGCGAACAGCAGGCGATCGACGAACGGTTCGCTCTTGTAATAGGTCGCCGCCAGCAACAGCAGGCGCGAATCGCGCAGCACCTCGCGCAGGTCGCGATCGGACAGATCGGCCGGGCGCGGCATGCCCAGTCGCGGCAGCAGCACGCCGGCATGCAGCACGCCGCGCAGCGCAAACAACCAGGCGCATGCCGCCAGTGTCGACGGATCGACCGCAAACCAGACCGCCAGGATGACGGCATTGGCTACGAGGGTGCGCAGTTCGCTCTCGAGAACCGCCCGGCCGGCGGTATGCAACGCCTGGCCGACGGCGGCGCCGGTTGCCGCCAGCATCGCGACGCAACCGGCCGGCAGCGCATCGATGGCCAGGGCGTAGCTGCTGCCGGCGGCCAGCCCGGGTCGCAACAACCACGCCGGCAACGAGAGCAGCACGCACAGCGCACCGACACCGCCGAGCAGGATCCACAGCAGGCTCCAGGCCAGTTGCCGGCGGGATGCCGGATCGCTGCGCCGGACCAGTCGCGGCGTCGCCCAGTTGAGCACGCTGTTGCCCAGCAGCACGACCACGACGCCGGGCAGGATGAACACCATGAACAACGCATCGGCAGCCGGTCCGATGCCCAGCGCCCGGATCGCCAGCGCCGGGAACAGCAGATTGGCCAGCAGATTCACCGCGGAGGCCACGGCCAGCGGCGTGCGCGAACGCGACATGGATATCCCGGCAGGTCCGGCCATCGGAATTCGACGGTCGTCGTGCGACATGTTAACGCGCCCGCAGCGGCGTGATTGACCCCGGGCTATGATCGGCGGCGAACGCTTGCGGAGTGCGCACATCATGATGTCGCCATGTTCCGTCCGGCACGGGCCGGCCTTCGTTCTGCTCGTTGCCGGTCTGCTCGCCGGTCCGGTCGCCGCCGGTACGGCAGATACCGCGCCGGCGCCGGTACGCTGCGCCACCGAACCCTATCCGCCCTATGTTTCGCCGGCGCTGCCCGGCAACGGCTGGCTGTGGGAACTGGTCCACGCCGCGTTTGCCTCGCAAGGCATCGAAGCGACACTCGAGTTCCTGCCCTGGGCCCGCGCCGTGGAGGAAACGCGCAGCGGTGCACGCGACTGCCTGCTCGCCGCTTTCCATACCGAAGAGCGCGCACGGTGGTTCATTTACTCGCAACCGATCGGCGAAGTGCGCACCGGCTTCTTCCGCCGCCGCGACCGCACCGACATCCGCTTCGACGGCAGCATGGACTCGCTGCGGCGCTGGAGCATCGGCGTCGGTCGCCATTACGCCAACAGCGAGCTTTTCGACCGTGATGCGCGCCTGAACAAGATTCCGCTCGACAGCAGCGAACAGGGGATGCGCATGCTGTACCTGCGGCGCATCGACCTCATGGCCGGCGCCGAAACCGTGGACCGGTATCACCTGCGGCACGCACTCGAACCGCAGCACCCCGGCATCGGCGATGCCGTGGAGTTCATCGAACCGCCGCTGCAGGTCCAGCCGCTGTACGCGGCCTTTTCGCGCCAGCGGCACGACCATGCCGGACTGGTGAGGATTTTCAACGCCGGGCTGGCGAAACTGAAAAGCGACGGCACCTGGCGCCGCATCGAAGAGCGGCATCGCAACGACTGAGCGCGCGGCGTCGCCGGCAAACAAAAAGGGAGCCTTGCGGCTCCCGGTACGGAGTTGTTCGAACGCCGGTAATCGTCAGTGGTGGGTGGCCGATTTCCGGTCGAGCTGGCGCTCGATGTCCGACAGCAGCTTGATGGCATTGCGCAGGTTGTTCGCCTCGATGCTGTCGTCGGGCATCATCTCGCGCAGCATGGATTTGAGTTGCTCGACCTGGGTGTGCACGGCTGCACCGTCCACATTGCGGAGCGTGACGTCGCCACGGGTTGCAGGCATGGTTCTTTCCTCTCTTGCTCTGTTTTCATGTGTTCCGGAATCACTTTACGCCTGCCGTCGAGACCGCCGGAAGCGATGCGGCGACCGGGCATCGGATTTTGTGACGCGGTAGTCACCGGTCGCCCAGAAAGCGGTTCTCGTCGAACCCCCGCACCAGATGCGGGAAATAGACCGTGAGCATGCTGACCACCGCCCCGTTGAGAAAACCCTCGGGAAACAGCAACAGGGGCAGCATGGTGGCGTGCCGCAGGGCCGCCGCCACCAGCGCCTCCTGCCCGGCGGCGGCGAGCACCAGCAACCCGCACAGCGCCACCGCCAGCACACTCACCATGGCGCCGGCAAAACCGATGCCGAGCAGGAACACGAACAGGTTGCTGAATCCGAACCGGGCCGGCAGTCGCAGCAACAGGGAAACGGTGAATGCCGGCACCACCGCACTCAGCAGCCAGCCGAGCGGCAATGCCGGAAAGGCGGCACGCTCCAGCAGCGCCAGGAACAACAGCGCCAGCAGCGCCGCCAGCGTGGCGAGAGCGCCGCCGAGCAGCAATGTCGCGGCCGTCATGCCGAGCAGGTGCAGCGTGATGCCGGTCGCCGGCCGGAAACTGCCCGCCCAGAGCAGGGCGAGACACAACGTCACCAGAAAGAACAGGTGCTGCCGCATCGGCACGGCACGCAACTGTCGCCACGGCGCAACGTACAGCACCAGCAGCAGGACGGCGGCGGCCAGCGCACCGAGGGCGGCATTCATGCCCTGCGGCAGCAGGGACACATCGATTTCCATGCCGCCAGCCTAGGCGCAAGCCGGGACAACGTCACCTGCGGCCCGTCTTGACCGCCGGTTCCGCCCGGACTGTCCATTCCGGTCATTGCCGGCAGACCGGACGCATGCGAGTCTGCCGCCCGCCCGTCATCCGGCCACTGTCGATTCCGCATGCTGCAGCTGTTCAACATCCTCCGGCACCGCAACGCGACACCGACGCACGGCCTGTTCGACACGGTCAGCCGCGAATTCCGGGTCGGGCTCACCGACATCGATCTGAACCTGCACCTGAACAACGCGCGCTACCTGAAATACATGGACCGCTCCCGCCTGGCGCAGATGCTGGCCAGCGGCCTGCTCTGGCGGATGATCCGCGGCCGCACCAACGCCGTGGTCGCCAACACCGAAATCAGCTACATCCGCGAACTGCGTACCTGGCAGCCATTCACCGTCAGCGCCCGGCTGGTCGGCTGGGACGAAAAGTACGTGTACTACGAGCAACGTTTCGAAAGCGAAGGCCGGCTGTGCACGCACGCCTTCATCCGCCTGGCACACCTGCATCGCGGCAAGGCCATACCGATGGCGCAGGCATTGGCGCGCCTGCGCATCGACGCCGTGTCGCCCGCGCTACCGGAACCGGTGCTGCGCTGGCGCGACATGCTGGCCGCCAAACGCGAATTTGCCCGCCATGATTTCCGCACACATCCCGAACCCCTCGCCGAGGAGAAAAAACATGTCGCATGACGCCACGCACGTACTCGTCGAACAACGGGGCCACATCCTGCGGGTGGCGCTCAACCGCGCCGACAAGAAGAACGCCCTGACACACGGCATGTACACCGCCATGAGCGACGCGATCGCCCGCCTGGAGAGCGAACCCGGCCTGCGCGTGCTGTTCCTCACCGGCACCGCCGACTGTTTCACCAGCGGCAACGACATGGTCGACTTCATGAACAATCCGCCGCAGTCAGCCGACTCGCCGGTAAGCCGCTTCCTGAACGCGATCCGTACCGCGAAGAAGCCGATCGTCGCCGCGGTGAACGGCCCGGCCGTGGGCGTCGGCACCACCATGCTGCTGCACTTCGATCTGGTGTACGCCGGCAACGGCGCGAAATTCCAGATGCCGTTCGTGTCGCTGGGCCTGTGCCCGGAAGGCGGTTCCAGCCTGCTGCTGCCGCTGCTGGTCGGACATCGCCGGGCCGCTGAACTGCTGATGCTGGGCAGTGCCTTCGGCGCGGCCGAAGCCCTGCAGTACGGGCTGGTGAATGCGGTGTTCGACGACGCCGATTGTCAGACGCAGGCCTGGTCGAAAGCCGAACAGCTGGCAGCCCAGCCGCCGGCATCGGTGCGCTTGGCCAAGCAGCAGATGCGGGCCGCTTTCCCGCAGCTCGGCGAGGTCATGGCCGCCGAAGGCGCCGCCTTCATGGCCCGGCTGAAGTCGCCGGAGGCCATGGAAGCGGTCGGCGCCTTTCTGCAGAAACGCAAGCCGGATTTCTCGCGCTTCGAGTGACCGGCACGCCGGCTTCACCGGCCGCACACCACAAACAAAAAGGCCGATCGCTGCGATCGGCCTTTTTGCATTCCGCGCGAGGTGGCGCGCCGCGGCTCAGAACAGGTTGCCGAAGAAGGACCGGGTCCGCGACCACCAGCCCCCCTCTTCCGCCGGCGCGGATTCCTCCGGCGCGGCCAGCACGTCGTCGGGATCGACACCGGTTTCGGGGAAGGTTTCGAACGGTGCCCAGCGCTGCTCGGCGATCCGGCCGGCCTCGAAATAAACGCCCTGCTGGTCAAGCTTCAGCGAGGCGATTTCCGCCAGCGCGACGCTCTCCGGCACTTCCTGCAGGAAACCGGCCTGCATGAAGTCCTTCGGGTCCAGCCCTTCGGCAACGTAGTCGAACGGCGCGTCCTCGGAATAGCGCAGGTAATAGTTGCGGCCGCCCTCGACGGTCATCTCCAGCTCGAAGACCTTCTTGATGAAAAAGATGGTCAGCGGCCGCTTGGCGTAGAACTGGAAAGTGCCGGCATGCAGTTCGAGCCAGGTGTAGCTGCCGCTCTTGAGGCCGAACACCTTGCTGCCGTCGACAAAGAAAGTGGGCGCCTGCAGTTCCTGGTCTTCCCAGGAAGTCGACGGGCGATACACATAGATCATCGCGTTGCGCGGATCGAGCGTATCCATCGGCTCGAACAGCGGGCCGCGCGGTGGCCGCAGCCAGGTGCCCGGCGTGGTTACCAGCGGCAGGGTCGAAGGCGCGAGACGCTGGACGGCCTTGCCGGCCGAATCGAACGACGACGATGCATCGGTGGGCGGCTTGGACTGGCAGGCGGAAAGCAGCAGGGCAGCAAGCACCGCCCCGACATACCGCTGCACATGCAGAGTTCTTGTCATTGTTGGAGTCTCCGGTCGGCAGGGCCGACCGTCGGCTGGTAGTGCGGGATGGGCGGTAACTATCCCTTATTTGCCCGCGGGATGCCAAGGCCGCGCCCGACGGGCGCGCCGGCGCTCAGGACCGCAGATCGACGATCACCGGCGTGGCCGCATGGGCAATGCAGGTCAGCACCCGGCCGGCCCGGGCATCCGCCGGCGACAGCCCGTTCGGCTCGTCCATCACGGCCTCGCCGCGCAGCACCGTGGCACGGCAGCTGCCGCAGGAACCGTTGCGGCAACGGCTGCGCACCTTGAGGCCGGCACGCTCCGCGGCATCGAGCAGGGTCTCGCCATCGCGCCCGTACACCCTTGCCCGGCGCGGCAACCGGAGTGGGCCACGGGTGATGAAGGTCACCGGATGACCGCCCGGCCGGACGCGCACCGGCGGTGCCGTGAAGTGTTCGACGATGATCCGCGACGGGTCGACACCACCGGTCTCCAGCGTGGTGCGCGCCGTTTCCAGCAACGACTCCGGACCGCACAGGAACCAGAGCGTGTCGGTCGGCGCGGCAACCAGATCCTGCACGTGCCGGACACAAAACGATTCCGGCGGGCCGGCCCGGCGCTCGCCCGGGCCGGTGACGTACAGCCGCAGATCGAATTCCGGATGCGTACCGGCCAGCGCCTGCAGCGCCGCGCGAAAGATGATGTCGTTGCCGGCATGCGAGTAGTACAGCAGCGTCACCGCCGGCGGCTGCGGCATCGCCAGCAGGGTGCGCAGCAGGCTCATCACCGGCACGATGCCCGAGCCGCCGGCCAGCAGCACGAAGCGGCGCCCGGCCCGCGAATCCGGCAGCAGGAAACCGCCTTCGGCCGCCGAGACCCGGAAACGGTCCCCAGGCTTCAGCCGCTGCACGAAGTGATCGCTGACCTTGCCGCCGGGCGTCTGCTTCACGGTGATCGCCGGCAGCGGATCGCCCGGGATCGAGGACAGCGAAAAGGCACGCCGGTAGCGGCCGCGGCCCAGCAGGACCTCGACGTGCACGTACTGGCCCGGCCGGTAGGCCAGCGGCGTTTCGGTGGCGAAGGTCACGGTGACCGTCGACGGGGTTTCGCGGGTCACGTGCACCACGCGTGCCTCCTGCAGGGAGGTGGCGGGCGGTGCCGGGGGCTGACGGGAATCTGTCGTCACGGGGAGTACGGTATGACCGGATAGTCGCGTCGCCGACTATGCGCGAGCCGGCAGGCCCGCGGCAACCGCTCCGCGACGGTGACGGTTGCTACAATCACTGCCCGCCCGCCTCCCTGCTGCCCGTCCCATGCGCATCCGTACGCCCTGCATCGGCATCTGCTCGACCACCTACGGTGGCGACGTGTGCCGCGGCTGCAAGCGCTATGCGCACGAGATCATCGACTGGAATGCCTACAGCGAAGAACAGAAACAGCTGGTGTGGGACCGCCTGACCCGGCTGGTCGACGAAGTCGCCGCGGCGCGGCTGTCGGTGTTCGATCCGGAGCTGCTGGCACAAACCCTGCGTTCACTGGGCGTGCGGCACCACGCCGACCAGTCGCCCGCCTTCGGTGCCCTGGAACTGTTGCGGGCGCTGGGCCACCAGCGGGTGGATCCCGCGCGCTTCGGCATCACCGTGATGCCGGCCTGGGCGCACTTGCTGCCCGGCGAGCTGTACCGCGAACTGAACCAGGAAATGTCGGTGCGTGCCGAGGCCAGCTACGACCTGCATCACGGCCGCGCACGACGGCTGCTGGAAAGCTGGGACGGCTGAGCAGGGAAGCGTCGGAGTGCGTCAGCGACTGGTGCGCCAGGAGGGACTTGAACCCCCACGGATTGCTCCACCGGAACCTAAATCCGGCGTGTCTACCAGTTTCACCACTGGCGCGGCGCCGCTGCAGCGGCGCCGATTCTAGCAGCTAGCGGTTTTCCAGCAGGCGGTAGAGCTGCCGGATGTCGTTGGCCATCTTGTCGGTCTTCTGGCCCAGCGCCTTGAGTTGCGCCTGTGTCTCGGCAGTGGCTGCCGGCGCCGCACGCGCGCCGTTGAGCTGTTCGGCCATGCCGGAAACGCGGGCCGCCACCTGCTCGCTGCGTGCCAGCGCCGCATTGGCGTCCTTCGCCGCCGCCGCCGACTGGTTGCGGATCTCGCCCAGCTGGGCAGCCAGTTTCGCCTGCTCGTTCGCGAGCTTGTCGAGGTCGTTGCGAAGTTCGCGCAGGGCCGCGCTGATCTGCAGCGTGTTGGCCTGCAGGCTGGCGGCAGGTGCCTTGTTCTCGGACGCCGCCGCCTCCGGCGGCGCTGCGTTCAGGCGCTGTTCCAGTTGCTGCATGCGCTCGCCGGCCTGCCGGAGTTCGTTCTGCAGGGCGGCCAGCTGCGGATCCGCCGCCACGATGGCCGGCTGGCCGCCGACCGTTCCCGCCACGTACAGGGCCAGGCCGACGGCCACGGCGGCGAGCGCCATTGCAACCCAGGTCATGCGGGATGCGGCCGGCGGCGGCGCCGTCATCAGGGCCGGTGCCGGACGGTGCACCGGTGCCGGCGGCGGCACGGCGGGTTCGGGGGGAATGTTGAACACGTCCTGCGACGGCGGAATGGTCCGGCGCTCCTGCGTGCGCTCGGGAGTGCGCGCAGAAGAGGAAGCCGGTGTCGCCGTTTTTTTCGTTACGGCGATCACGTCCTGACTGAGTGTGGACAGCCGACTCTGCTTGTCGTCGGTCGGACTCATGGGCGGTGCATCCCTGTTATAGGCGTCGGCAGGGCCGGAAGAAACGGACAGCCCCCGACCTTACCACGGGACACCCCGGGCCGGCAGCGAGCTTCCCCGCAGGCTTCAGCGCCGCTGGTAGAGCTCGGCAACCTGCTGGTTGAGACGGTCGATGGTGGCATTCACCTGTCGCCGGAACGCGTCGGCGGATGCGATGCCCTGCTCGCCGGCTTTCAGCCGGCGGTCGTACTCATGCTGCATCTCGCGCAGGCTGGCGCCCAGCAGCGCCACTTCCGTCCGCAGCTGCGCGGCATCGCCGTTGCGCTCGAGACGGGTGACCTGGTCGGCCAGTGCTTTCTGCCGGGCGATCGCCGCATCCAGGGCCTCGGCCAGCGACTTCAGGCGCGCATCGTGCTGACCGTCGGCCTGCTGTTGTGCCTGCACGGTCCGCTGCAGTTCGGCGGCAAGACCCTTCAGGCCGGTGGCGGTGTCGGCCTGCTGGCGCGCGAGCTGGGCCAGCGACTTGTCGAGACGATCCAGCGCCTTGTCGAGACGGCCGATGTCGCCGGCAAGCAGGTTGAGCGAACGCTGCGTTTCGCTGTCGGCACTGCGCAACGTGGTGCTGGTGCTGGAGACCCGGTCGGCCAGTGTTTCCACCGACTCGCGCGACTTCGCCTCGAGCACCGCCAGCGAACGCGACAGCTCGCGCTGCTGGTGCAGCAGGAAACCCGCCGTGCCGAGCAGCAGGAGCACCAGCGTGCCGAGCACCCACAGGGCGACCGGGTGCCGGGCCGGCGCCGCCGGCGGGTGGCGCGGCGGCAGCGGGACCGCCGGCATCTGCTGGGTGGTGGCAACGTCGGCCAGTCCGGACAGGCCGGGCTCCGGCGTGTCGCCGGCAACGTGATCCAGCGCGGAAAGATCGCCGAGACGGATGTCCCGGCGGGTGGGGTCGGTCATTGGCGGCTCGCGGACGGAACGCGGGGAAGAACGCGACTCAGGGCTTCGCCGGTTTGGCTGCAGCCGGGGCGGCCGGCTGGCCGCGCAGGAAGATCGCGTTCTGGCCCGGCAGGTACTTGGTTTCACCGAACACGATCTTGCCGTTCTCGCGGGTGTAGGGCAGCAGCACGATCAGCGGCGAACCGCGACGGTGATCGACTTCGGCGCGCAGCATCTGCACCTGGACCGTCTTCTTGCTCTGGTCACTGACGGTAGCCATCGTCGCCGTCGGGGCGATGGTCACGGCGGCCTTCACGGCCGGATTCTTCTGTGCTTCGCGCTGCATCGCGAAATAGATCTGGCGGAAGACTTCCAGCGCCGGCGGCGGATTGGGCTTCTGCCAGTTGACCGACTTCAGCGTGTCGTCGTTGAGCAGCAGTACGCCGTAGGGCTGGAACTCGTCGCCGGCCTGCAGGGGACCCGAGGCCAGCTGCGCCGCCTGTGTCACCAGTTTGCTCATCTCTTCGCGGACGTCGGCCGGAATGTCGGCCTGTTCGCCGGCTGCCGTCGGTTTGGCGGCGCTCTTGGCCGCGGGCTTGGCCGGCGCCGCCTTGGGAGCCGGGTCGGCGGCCTGCGCCGTGGCAGGCAGCAGCGCGAACGGCGTGACGGAGAGAGCCAGCAGGGCGACGCGCAGGAACGGATTGTTCATGGGATACATCTTCACCGGGGAGTGGGAAAAACCGGCCTGAACGGCCGGTTGCCGACGCAGCCAGACCTTAACAGAGCACGGCCACCGGCAACCAGTTTCGGTACGTAATCGCCGAACCGGTGCTGTACGACCGTACGCCGTCACCTTTTTCCGTGACAGGGGTAGAATCGCGCCCCCGTCCTCAGCCACAGACCGGCACCGGTCCCCGGAGTTCCGTCCATGTCCGACAGCATCGTCATCGTCAACGGCGCCCGCACTCCCATGGGCGGCATGCAGGGCAGCCTGTCGGCGCTCACCGCGCCGGAACTGGGCGCCATTGCCATCCGGGAAGCGATCGCCCGCGCCGGCCTGGCGCCGGCAGACGTGCAGGAAGTGATCATGGGCTGCGTGCTGCCCGGCGGCGTGAAGCAGGGCCCGGCCCGCCAGGCGATGCTGAAGGCCGGCATCCCGAACACGTCCGGCGCGACGACGATCAACAAGCTGTGCGGCTCCGGCATGAAGGCCACGATGCTCGCGCACGACCTCATCAAGGCCGGCAGCGCCGACATCATGGTCGCCGGCGGCATGGAAAGCATGTCGCAGGCGCCCTACGTGCTGACGAAGGCGCGCGGCGGCTACCGGCTCGGCCACGGCGAGCTGAAGGACCACATGTTCCTCGATGGTCTCGAGGACGCCGAAACCGGTCGCCTCATGGGCTCCTTCGCGCAGGAAGTCGCCGACAAGGAAGGCATCAGCCGCGAGGACATGGATGCCTTTGCACTCGAGTCGCTGCGCCGTGCGCAGAACGCCATCAAGTCCGGAGCCTTCAGACCGGAAATCGTCGGCGTGCCGGTGCCGGGCAAGTCCGGCGAAGTACTGGTCGTCGACGACGAGCAGCCGGGCAACGCGAAACCGGAAAAGATCCCGACACTGAAACCGGCCTTCAAGAAGGACGGCACCGTCACCGCCGCCAACTCCTCCTCGATTTCCGACGGTGCCTCGGCGCTGGTGCTGACCCGTGAATCGGTGGCGAAGGCGCGCGGCCTGAAGCCGCAGGCACGCATCGTGGCCCATGCCACCAATTCGCGCCACCCGAGTGAATTCACGCTGGCACCGGTGGGCGCCATCCAGAAGGTGCTCGACAAGGCCGGCTGGAAGGTCGGCGACGTCGATCTGTGGGAAATCAACGAAGCGTTCGCCATGGTCACCATGATGCCGATGAAGAAATACGGCATCGACCACGCGAAGGTGAACGTGTACGGCGGCGGCTGCGCGCTGGGCCATCCCATCGGCTCCTCCGGCTCGCGCATCATCGTCACGCTGATCAACGCCCTGCAGCAGCACGGAAAGAAGAAAGGCGTGGCCGCGCTGTGCATCGGCGGCGGCGAAGCCACCGCGGTGGCGATCGAGCTGCTCTGACGTTCGCCCGGCCGACCGCAAAAAGCCCCGCGCGGCCTGCTGGCCGGGCGGGGCTTTTTCATTGCCGCAGTACCGTTACACCAGCGGCAGTCCCCGCGCCATGCGGCTGCGCAGGTCGGCCATCATCCGCAGCATCGTGTGCTGACGGACCCGGCGCGGCAACCGCCGGTTGACCGCCGCGATCGCCCGCAGGCAGCGATCGAAGCGTTTCTGCTGCGCCGGGCTCCAGTCGAAATGCATCAGCTCGCGCACCCGCGGCGGCAGGAAACCGATGGTGAAGAAACGGCTGACCGGGCCGACCAGCCGCTGCTGCAGCGGGGGCAGGAATTTCGCGTCGGCCAGCATGGTCAGGTGCTCGCGCACCGCAGCGTCGATCTCCAGCTTCTCCATGCCCTGCTCCCAGTAGCGCCGGAAGGCAGCGAGATCCTCCGGCCACATGCCCGGACGCACCTGCAGCGTGGTGCCCAGCGGCTCGGCCAGCCGGTAGAACTCGGCGGCTTTTTCCGGGCTCATTTTTCCGTACAGCCGCTCGTTCATGTCGGCGAAGCCCCAGTACAGGCAGGCCGCGACCCACAGTTGCAGCTCGGGATCGAACGCGTTGTACGGCACGGATGCGCCCGGCTCCGACCGCACCTGTGCGTGCGACGTGTTGGCCGCACGCCGGTAGGCGAGTTTTTCCTCCGTGGTGCCCAGCATGGCGACCGCGAGATAGGTCAGCGTGGTGCGCGCGCGTTTCGCCGGCCGCTTGAAGATGTTGCCGCTGTCGACCTTGCTCTGCATCACGCCGTAACCCACCGGCAGGCGCGCCAGCTGCATGATCGAGTTCGCGGTGCCGGCCATCAGCGGAATGCTGTCGAGGATGCCGGGAAAACGGCGGTCCCATTCCTCCGGACTCAGCGGCGGATCCCACTGCGCTTGCGGCGGGTTGCTGCGGACAGGTTCGGTCAACGGCGCATTCATGAACGGGAACTCCGGAAGGTTCGGCAGTCAGGAAAGGAAACGGGGATGGCGCGGAACGTCCGGCCTCACGGCCGGCGCAGCAGCGGCAACACGAAATGCCGCGCATAGCGCCGCAGGCTGTCTTCGTCCTGCGCCGACACCAGGCTTCCCGGGGTCAGGACCAGCGAGTGCGCCAGCCGCAACAGGAGCTCGGCCGCCGCGTCGGCATCCAGTGCCGGGAAACGACCCTGTGCCTGCAGGGCGCGCAGCCGGTCGGCAACGTAGGTGCGGGCGATCTCCAGTACCGGCATGCCGTGCACGGTGAAATGCGGCAGCAGCCACTCGGCCTCGATATCGAACAGGCGACGTACCAGCGGGTGGGCCCGTGCATCGCGGACCACCAGCACGAAGCCTTCGACGAAACGCTGTTCGTCGTCGTCGATTTCGGCCAGCTGCCGTTCGATCGCCCGTATCGCACGCGCGCATTCGCGCACCACCACCGCCTGCACCAGCGCATTGCGGTCGGCAAACGCGCGGTACAGCGTCGCGCGGCCGACGCCGGCGCGCTTCGCCACGTCGTCCATCGTGGTGCGCCGGGTGCCGAATTCGAGGAACAGCGCCAGTGCGGCGTCGAGGATCGGCGCCTGACGGCCGGCGTCGGCGCCGGCATCCTGCAGGGCAGTGGCCAGGACCGCGGGGGGCGGGACGGGGCGGACGGTTGTCACATGACACCTGCGGGCGGACGATGAGACAAATTCTGTTCTTTGTATCATCGTCGGCGGCCACAGGGAAGCCGGGCATGGAAAATAATAACCAGAACATTATCAATAAGTTATTGAGCCCGGCGACCAGGGCGGCAGTCCGTCCGGGCCAGCTTGTGACCGATTGGTCATAGCCCATAGAATGCCGGGCTGCACTTTATGAACCCACCCGCCGACGGCCGTCGGC
This sequence comes from Pseudomonadota bacterium, assembly GCA_049323295.1. Classification (GTDB taxonomy): domain Bacteria; phylum Pseudomonadota; class Gammaproteobacteria; order Pseudomonadales; family JADFDG01; genus JADFDG01. Next base: position 150,031 of record JBMOON010000017.1, on the reverse strand, counting down.
GCGACGGAGCACGGACATGACGGCACAGGAACAGATCACCGCGGAACGCCCCTGGCACAAGGTCTATCGCGAACTCGGCGTGACGGGCACCGCCCCGGTCGTGCCGGAACGCAGCCTGGCCGATTTCGTCGAGGAGCACCTGCGCACCCGTCCGGACGCCAGCGCCTTCGAATACCTCGGCGTGACGATCACCTGGCGGCAGTTCGACGCCTGGGGCAACCGCTGCGCCAACCTGCTGAAGTCGCTGGGCATGAAGAAGGGCGACGTGCTCGGCATCCACCTGCCCAACACACCGCAATACGTGGTCGCCCTGCTCGGTGCGGCCAAATGCGGCGTTGTCGTGTCCGGCGTGTCGCCGCTGCTGACCGCGCCGGAAATCACCCACCAGATCAACGATGCGCACATCAAGGTGCTGCTCACCCTGGACCAGCTGTACAAGGCCGTGCAGCCGGTGGGCGGCGACACGCCGACCCTGCAGCACGTGATCGTCACCGGCCCGGTCGATTTCCTGCCGGGCTGGAAGAAGTGGCTGGCCTACACGCTGAAAAAAGTACCGAAGGTCGACATCGCGCCGATGCAGGACACGCAGGTGCACGACGGCTGGACGCTGCTCAACGCGGCCGCAACGACCCGCGTGCACACGCCGATCGCCTTCGAGGACACGATCTACATCCAGTACACCGGCGGCACGACCGGCAAGCCGAAGGGTGCCGAACTCACGCTGCGCAACATGTTCGCCAATGCCCGCCAGGGTGAAGCATTTGCGCCGTACAACCACGGCAACGACACCGTCGGCGCCGCCTTTCCGTTCTTCCACATGGCCGGCCTGTCGCTGGTGTTGATGTCGATCCAGACCGCCTCCCGCTTCCTGATCATCCCCGATCCGCGCAACGTCGAATTCTTCTGCAAACAGATGCAGAAGTTCCCGCCGACCGTGCTGGCCAACGTGCCGACGCTGTACATGATGCTGACCGAGTCGCCGGAGTTCCGGAAAATCGATTTCTCGAACCTGCGCGTCGCACTGTCCGGTGCCGCACCGTTCCCGGTAGAGGCCATCCGCAAACTGGAAGCGATCATCGGCGAGAAAAAACTCTGCGAGGTGTACGGCATGACGGAATCGTCGCCGCTGCTCACCTCGAATCCGCCGACCCGGCCGAAGACCGGCACCGTGGGCATTCCGGTCGTGGGCACCGACGTGCGCATCGTCGACGTGGAAACCGGCACGAAGGAAATGGCGATAGGCGAGCCCGGCGAGATCATCGCCTGCGGCCCGCAGATCATGAAGGGCTATCTCAACCTGCCGGATGCCAGCGCGAAGACGGTGCGTGAATTCGACGGCCGGAAATACCTCTACACCGGCGACGTGGCGGTCATGGACGACGAGGGCTACCTGACGATCTGCGATCGCAGCAAGGACATGCTGATCGTCGGCGGCTACAAGGTGTTTTCGGTGGAGGTCGAGAGCAAGCTCAAGGAACTGGCCTTCATCGAGCTGTGCGCGCTGATCGGCGAGCAGGACAAGCAGCGCCCGGGCAACGACATCGTGCACCTGCACGTGCAGCTGACACCGGAAGGCAAGCAGCGCGACCGCGGCGAAATCGACCAGGAAATCCTCGCCTTCTGCCGCGCCACCATGGCCGCGTACAAGGTGCCGAAGAAAATCCATTTCCACGACGCGCTGCCGCTCACCGCAGTCGGCAAGCTCGACAAGAAAGCACTGCGCAGCTGACGCGCAATCCGTCACCGCCCGGGCTGGCACGCCGGTCCGGGTTACACACCTTGTTGCAGTTTGCTGACCGGCGCGTGGCGGCGGCGTCCCTAGAATGAGCGCCTCCTGACCGCACGGTCATGCGATTGCCGGATCCGTTTGTGCAGAAGCTTCCCGTGATCGTCGGCTTCGGCGGCATCAACGCCGCGGGCCGCTCCTCGTTTCACCACGCCTACCGCCGCATGGTGCTCGACGCACTGCCGGTGCACGAGCGCCGTGCCACGCTGCTCGCGCTGGCCGGGCTCACCGGGCAACTGCGCGGCGCCGACGGGCACCAGCTCGACGACGCGCTGCGCAGCACATTGCTGGACGGCAGTTGCGTGCGTCGCATCGGCCGCACGCACTTCGACACCGAAGCGATCCCCTACAACCGCCGCGTCGAATTGCGCGCCGGCAGCGAACCGATCCGTGTCGTGCTGCGCCGGCGTGACCTGCCGGAAAAGCTGCCGGAGAACTGGAGCATCCAGGCCGATCTCGGCGACGAGGTCGAGATCGCCATCCGTGCCGGACTGGAAATCCTGCTGCCGGCCAGCCGCAAGTCCGGCGTGCGCGCTGCCGGCCAGTTGCCGGACGGCTTCGATCCCGGCGCGCACTATCCGTCGCATCACCATCCGCGCGCGCTGCAGATGGCCGTATTCGCCGCCTCCGACGCACTGTTCGCCAGCGGCATCGACTGGGATGCGCTGCGCGATGCGTTGCCGCCGGATGCGATGGCCGTCTACGCGAGCAACGCCATGGGCCAGCTCGACGATGCCGGCTTCGGCGGCATGATGAAGGCCGGCGCCAGCGGCCGGCGCACCTCCAGCAAGCAGTGTCCGCTCGGTTTTGCGGAAATGCCGGCCGATTTCATCAACGCCTACGTGCTGGGCAACATCGGCGCCACCGGCGGCATGCTGGGTGCCTGCGCCACGTTTCTCTACAACCTGGAAAAAGGCATCCGCGACATCGAAAGCGGTCGTCGCCGGGTAGTGATCGTCGGTGCCAGCGAGGCACCGATCATTCCGGAAGTGATCGAAGGCTACCGCGCCATGGGCGCACTGGGCGAAGACGCCGACCTGCTGGCGCTCGATCCCGGCCGCAGCGAACCCGACTGGCGACGCGCCTGCCGTCCGTTCAGCACCAACATCGGGTTCACCATTGCCGAAAGTGCCCAGTATCTGGTGCTGATGGACGACGCGCTGGCGCTGGAACTCGGCGCGCAGATCTTCGGCATCGCCAGCGACGTGTTCATCCATGCCGACGGTTGGAAAAAATCGATCTCGGCGCCCGGTGCCGGCAACTACCTGACCATGGCGAAGGCAGCCGCGCTGACCCGCAGCCTGCTCGGCGAACAGGCGCTGCGCGAACGGAGTTTCGTGCACGCGCACGGCACCGGCACGCCGCAGAACCGCACCACCGAATCGCACGTGCTCAACGAAACCGCGAAGGCCTTCGGCATCGCCGGCTGGCCGGTGGCCGCGATCAAGTGCTACCTCGGGCATTCGCTGGGTGCTGCCGCCGGCGACCAGGTGGCCGCCGCACTGGGCACCTGGGGGCACGGCGTGATCCCCGGCATCGCCACCATCGATCACATCGCGGCCGACGTGAACCGCTCGCACCTCGACATCACTCCCGAGCACCGCCCTGTCGGTCGCGAAGCGATGGACGTCGCACTGATCAACGCCAAGGGCTTCGGCGGCAACAACGCCACCGGCGTCATCCTTGCGCCGCACGTCGCGCAGCGCCTGCTCGCCGAACGCCACGGCCGGACGACCATGACGGCCTGGCTGCGACGGCACGAACAGGTCGTCGCCCGCAGCGCCGACTACGAACGCGAAGCCGCCGCCGGGCGCTTCGCGCCGCGCTATCGCTTCGGCGACGGCGTGGTCGACGGCCGCGACGTGCAACTCGGCGACCGCGAGGTCCGGGTGCCCGGCTTCGCACATCCGGTCGTCCTGCCGGCGACGAACGTGCCGCCCGGACGCGCGAACGGCAGTCAGGGCTGACAAAACCGGCGGTTGCGGGATTCCTCCATCCCCGCACACTTATTACCGTGTTAGCGTCGCCCGACAACAAGAAACTGCCGCCCCCCCGGAGCCACGCAATGCCGGTCCGCCGCCCCACCCTCCGCCTGCCCGGCCTGCTGCGCCGCGGCCTGCTCCTGACGTCCCTGCTCGTCGCCCTGCCGGCACCAGCACTGGCCGATGCGCTCGCCGATGCGCGCAGCGCCCAGGTCGCCGTCTACGCCATCGTGCGCGACTTCCACATGGAAACCCTGCTCGCCGGCGACCCGAAGCGCACCGCCAAGCTGCGGACGGCGGTTGCCGCGGCGGACAAACTCAACGCCGCGCTCGCCGATACCGGCAACGCCGAGGCCGACGCGGCGTTCGCCAACGCGCGCCGGGAATGGGCTGCGTTCCGCAAACTGGTGCTGGCCAACAACGTGGCCGAAGACGGCTACACCGACGAGAACCTGGTCGGCGATATCTACATCGTCGCCGACCGTCTCGATGCCGCACTGGCCGGCGGATTGAAGGCGCTGGAGAAAACGCCCGGCAAGGCGGCAGAAATCCAGGCGATCAACGTGCTGATCCAGCGCACGGCTGCCGCCTACACCAAACGCTCCTCGCAGATGGATCCGGCGATCGGCGCCGAAGACGATTTCGACATCGCCGTCGCCACCAAAAAGATCGACGGCATGCTGCAGGCCGCGCAACAGCACACCGCCGCCGACAAGCAGGCCGCCGAGGCGATGAAGAAAGTCGGCATGAAGTGGACCTTCATACGCACCAGCCTGCTCAACTACAACGAGAAGAGCGTGCCCTATCTGGTCGATCGCTATGCCGAGCAGGTGGCCGGCGACCTGGGCGCGATCACCGCCGGGCTGGCGAAACGCTAGGGCTTCCGCACCCCGGCGTCAGTGTTCGCGGGTCGGACGGAAACGCACCGTCGGCCAGCGCTCCTCGGTGAGCGACAGGTTGACCCGGGTCGGCGCCAGGTAGGTGAGATAACCGCCGCCGTCCATCGCCAGGTTTTCGTAACCCTTGTCGCGGAATTCGGCGAGTTTCTTGTCGTCGTCGCAATACACCCAGCGCGCGGTGGCGACGTTGACCTGCTCGTAGACGCAGTCGACCTTGTACTCTTCCTTCAGCCGGTAGGCCACCACGTCGAACTGCAGCATGCCGACGGCGCCGACGATCAGGTCATTGTTGCGCAGCGGCATGAACACCTGGGTCGCACCCTCTTCCGACAACTCCTTCAACCCCTGCTGCAACTGCTTGCTCTTCAGCGGGTCCTTGAGGCGCACGCGGCGGAACAGTTCCGGCGCGAAGTGCGGGATGCCGGTGAAGTTCAGCGTCTCGCCTTCGGTGAAGGTGTCGCCGATCTGGATGGTGCCGTGGTTGTGCAGGCCGATGATATCGCCGGCCCAGGCTTCATCGAGGTGCGCCCGCTCGCCGGCCATGAAGGTCAGCGCGTCGGCGATGCGCACGTCCTTGCCCAGTCGCACCTGGTGGAACTTCATGCCCTTCTGGTAGCGGCCGGAGCAGATGCGCAGGAAGGCGATGCGGTCGCGGTGCTTCGGATCCATGTTCGCCTGGATCTTGAACACGAAGCCGGAAAATTTTTCCTCGGCGGCCTGCACGTCGCGCTCCTTCGCCTGCCGGTGTTTCGGCGGCGGCGCCCACTCGACCAGACCGTCGAGGAAGTGATCGACGCCGAAATTGCCCAGCGCGGTGCCGAAGAACACCGGCGTGAGCTTGCCGTCGAGGAACTGCTGGCGGTCGAATTCGTTGCTGGCGCCCTTGACCAGCTCCAGCTGCTCGCGCAGCTCGTTCGCCAGCTCGCCCACCGCTGCGTCAAGCTCGGGATTGCCGAGCCCCTTGATGACGCGCTTTTCCTGGATGGTATGGCCCATGCCCTGGGTGTACAGGTACGTCTCGTCGGTGAGCAGGTTGTAGACGCCCTTGAAGAACTTACTCATGCCGATCGGCCAGGTGACCGGCGCGCAGCGGATCTTCAGCACGCTCTCGATTTCGTCGAGCAGATCGATCGGGTCACGGATGTCGCGATCCATCTTGTTGACGAAGGTGAGGATCGGCGTATCGCGCAGGCGGCACACTTCCATCAGCTTGATGGTGCGCTCCTCGACGCCTTTCGCACCGTCGACCACCATCAGCGCCGCATCGACCGCGGTCAGCGTGCGGTAGGTGTCCTCCGAGAAATCCTCGTGGCCGGGAGTGTCGAGCAGGTTCACCGTGCAGTTGCCGTAGGGGAACTGCATCACCGAGGTGGTCACCGAAATGCCGCGTTCGCGCTCCATCGCCATCCAGTCGGAGGTGACGTGGCGATCGGATTTCTTCGACTTCACCGTCCCCGCCATCTGGATCGCGCCGCCGAACAGCAGGATCTTCTCGGTGATCGTCGTCTTGCCCGCGTCCGGGTGCGAAATGATGGCGAAGGTGCGCCGGCGGGCGATCTCGGCGAGGAACTGGCTCATGGGGGATACGCAGGCAGACGGCGAAGGGCGCGCATTATAAGCGGCCGGCACGACCTGCCGCCGGCCGCCTACAGCACCCGCGCCATGATGATCGCGTCCTCGCGGCCGCCGCCGACCCGCGGGTAGTAGGCGCGACGGACCGCGACCTCGGCAAAGCCCAGGTCGCGGTAGAGGGTCAGCGCCGGCTCGTTGCCGGCCCGCACCTCGAGGAACAGCTGGTCCGCCTCGCGCAGCCGCGCGGCCTCCATGAGGGATGCCAGCAGCCGGCGGGCGATGCCGCGCCGCCGGTAACGCGGGTCGACGGCGATGTTGAGCACGTGCGCGTCGCCGCCACCGGACGACAGCACGACGAAGCCGGCCACCGTGCCGTCATGGTCGACCGCGACGGTGTTCCAGTAATCGGCGCGCAGGCAATCGCGCAGCATGCCCTCGGTCCAGGGCACCGGCTGGCTGGCGCGCTCGATGGCGATCACCGACGGCAGGTCGCCCGCAGTCATGGCCCGCAACAGCATGGCGCGCGACTCAGCCGGGTTCGCCGCCGCGACGCAGCGGCCGCGCAACGTCCCAGCAGGCGCGCTTGCGCGCCGGATCGGCCAGCATTGCCGACAGCGAGGGCGCGACCACGGCGTTGAGGCCCAGCCGGACCGCCGCCTCCTGCACCGGCGCGGCCAGCGATTCGCCCAGCAACAGCAGATCGCGCAGGTTGCGCCGCCGGCGCTGCTCGGCCAGCAGGCCGATCAGGGCATCGGCGCCGGCACCGGGCCGGGCCACCGCCGGCAGGCGCACACCGGGCGGCGGCCAGCGGAATTCGTCGGGCGCCGGCAGCCGGGCGCCGGGCGCCAGCGCCGCGGCGATGCTGGCCAGCAAGGCGTGCTCGGGACCGGACAGGCCGGGGGCCTGCGGCGTGACATAGGCGGCGATCACCAGCAGGCCGTCGGGCAGCGCCAGGAGGCTGCAACCCAGCGGGCCGACGTCGCCCGCCACGGCGGCCGCTGCTGCGGGCGGCGGCGTGGCGGCCGGCACCGGTTCGGGTGCGGCCGGCACGGCTTCGGCAGCGGGGGGCGGCGGTGCCGCCACCGCCGGCGACGGCACAACCGGCGGCTCCGCGGACGGTGCTTCCGCAACGGCATCGACGGCATCGCGCGGCAGCCACAGATCGATGCCGAGCAGTGCCAGATAACGACGGCGCGACGTTTCCTGCATGGTCACTCCCCGGCCGGCAGCGCGCGGAAACGCCGCTGCCGCTCCTGCGATCGCCGCCACAGCAGCGCCGTCAGCGGCAGCGCCGTCAGCGCACCGTAGAGATGCGCGTTCACCAGCACCGCGCCGCCGATGGTGTCGTGCAGGTAGTTCACGTCGTAGCCCGGTTGCTGCTCGGCCCACAGGCGCGCCGCCATCGCCGCGAACACGATGCCGTTGATCACCGGCGTGTGGCGGAAACTGAGCAGCAGGCCGGCGAACAGCAGCGTGTGCAGCACGCCGGAGATGCCGACATAACGCTCGACCTGCGGATCCCGCCACCACAACAGCAGCCCGATCGCCAGCGCGCCGAGCAGCACCGCGAGCAGCCAGTCGCGCGGCGCCAGGACATCGCGGAAAAACAGCAGCAGCAGGACCAGGCCGACGGTATCGAGCGCCAGGTGGGCGGCGCCCAGATGCACGAAATGGCCGCTCACCAGCCGCCACAGTTCGCCGGCGGCGATTGCCTCGCGGTCGTAGCGCAGCAGATCGCGGGCCGGGTCGCCCAGTACGCCGAGCAGCAGCACGAGTGCCACCAGGCCGGCGCTGAACGCAATTTCGGCGCGCGTCCAGCGCGGGGTGAACAAACCGAACATCGGAATCCGTCAGTACTGGGGCAGATAGGGTTTGAGCCGGCGATCGTCTTCCCGCTCGCGTTCTTTTTTCCGCACCGGCGGTGGCGGGGACGGCGCTTTCTGGCGCACCGTTTCCGCGGCCGGGCAGGCCGCGCAGACCGGGCATTCCGGCGGCTTCGTTTCACAGGCCGGCGGCGGCCCCTTCTCCGGCGGCGGCTCACCGAGCACGATGCTGCGCTGCAGGTCGGACAGGCAGCTCTTGAGCAGATCGAGTTCACCGACCTTGAGCGAACCCGGATCGCTGTCCAGACGCATGGCCAGCTGCCGGCACTCCTCGTTGTAGCTCGCGGCAGCCGTACCGGCGAACGCCAGCCAGAGACTGCATGCCGCCAGCCGCACGACGATACGTTGGGACACGCTGCACCTCCTGTTGCTGCCGACCCCGGGACGCCGATAGGCGCCGCGCCGGCACCCGGACATAATGCACTGTCGCCGGAGCTTCCCGGCGACGATCCATGATAGCCAGCCCCGGCCGTCCCCGGGAGCAAGGCCCGGCGCGCAGGATACCCGTCCCCATGCAGCTTTCCATCGTGATTCCCGCCAAGAACGAGGCCGCCTCGCTGGCCACCCTGCTGCCGGCGATCCGCCGCCTGTACCCGGATGCGGAGCTGATCGTGGTCGACGACGGCTCGACCGACGACACCGCCGCCATCGCCGGCCGGCACGCCTCCATCCTGGTGCGGCATCCGCAGTCGATGGGCAACGGCGCGGCGGTCAAGTCCGGCGCCCGGCGGGCCAGCGGCGAGGTGCTCGTCACCATGGACGCCGATGGCCAGCACCGGCCGGAAGACATTGCCGCCCTGCTCACTCCGGTCGCCGACGGCCACTGCGACATGATGGTCGGCGCCCGCGACTACGACGGCCACGCCGGCGTGCACCGCTTTGCCGCCAACACGATCTACAACTGGCTGGCCAGCTGGATGGCGAACTATCCGATCGCCGACCTCACCTCCGGCATGCGCGCCAGCCGGCGCGAACTGTTCATGCGTTTCCTCTACCTGTTCCCGAACGGTTTTTCGTACCCGACCACCGTGACGATGGCTTTCCTGCGCTCCGGTTTCCGGGTCGGCTACCACCCGATTCCGGTACAGAAACGGATCGGGCGCAGCCACATCCGCCCGTTGCGCGACGGCGTGCGCTTCCTGCTGATCATCTTCAAGATCGGTTCACTGTATTCGCCGCTGAAACTGTTCGTGCCGATCTCGGCCTTCGTGTTCGCCGTCGCCAGCGGCTACTACGGATACACCTATGTGCAGGACGGCCGCTTTACCAACATGAGCGCCCTGCTGTACACCACGTCGCTGCTGATTTTCCTGATGGGGCTGATCTCCGAGCAGATCACGCAGCTGTTCTACAAGGATTCGGACCGCCGCTGACGGCCATGGCCCATTCCGAAGCGCCACTGCGCGTACTGGTCCTCGCCTCCACGTTCCCGCGCTGGAGCGGTGACCGGCAACCGGCGTTCATCCGCGACTTCTGCCGGCACCTGCCGGATTGCGAAGTGCACGTGCTGGCGCCCGGTGCTGCCGGTGCTGCCGCCGGCGAAAACCTCGACGGCGTGCAGGTACACCGTTTCCGTTACGCGCCGCTCGCCCGCTGGCAGACGCTGGCCTACGGCGGCGGCATGCTGGCCAACGTGCGGGAGAATCCGCTGCGGCTGCTCCTGCTGCCGCCCTATCTCGCAGCGATGCTGTTCGCGGCATGGCGGCTGGCGATCCGTCACCGCATCCGGATCGTGCACGCGCACTGGATCATTCCGCAGGGCGTTGTCGGCGCGCTGCTGCGTTGGCTACTGCCGCGTACGCGCCTGGTTGTCACCGCGCACGGCGGCGATGCCTACGCCTTCCATGGCCGCATCGGGCGGCGACTGAAACGGCTCGTCCTGCGGCGTGCCGATGCCGTCACCGCCGTCTCGACGCATTTGCGCAACGACCTGCAGCGCGATCTCGCGCCGCTCCGGCGGCCACCCGCGATTGCGCCAATGGGCATCGATCTGGCGCGCTTTGCCGTACCGGCGACGATCCGGCGGCGGCGCTTCTGCTTCGTCGGCCGGCTGGTGGAAAAGAAAGGCGTCAACGACCTGTTGCTGGCGTACGCACAGGCACGCGCCCGCATGACGAACGATTTTCCGGACCTGCTGCTGGTCGGCGACGGTCCGCTGCGCGACGCCGTCGCCACCACGATCCGCCGCCTCGACCTCACCGCGCACGTGACGCAGGCCGGCTGGATCGATGCCGCGCAAGTGCCGCAGGTGATGGCGGAAAGCCTGGCGGTGGTGGTGCCTTCGATCGTCGCCCGCGACGGCGACCGCGAAGGGCTCGGGCTGGTGGCGGTGGAAGCGCTGGCCGCCGGCACGCCGGTGATTGCCTACGATTACGGCGCCATCCGCGACGTGGTCGTGCCCGGCACGCACGGCCTGCTGGCGCCGCAGGGCGACATCGAGGCGCTGGCCGGACTGCTCGCCGGTGCTGCCGGTGGCAGTTTGCCCGTGATCGACGACCGCGTACGCGCCGACATCCGGGCCCGCTTCGACTGGCAGGCCGTCACTGCCGGCTACCGTGCGCTGTACCGGCGCCTGGACTGATCAGCGGCGCAGGTCGGCAAACAGTTCGCGATACTCGCGCAGCATGCGCGGCAGGGAAAAATCACGCACCGCACGCTCGCGATTGTGCGCGCCCATCGCCGCCCGCAGCGCGGCATCGCCCAGCAGACGGTTGAGCGCGGCGACCATGCCGGCCATGTCGTCGGGCGGCAGCAGGAAACCGCCGCGGCCCTCGTCCAGCAGTTCGGGAATCGCCGAACAGCGGGTCGAAACCACCGGCAACCCGCAGGCCATCGCTTCCGCCACGCATAGACCGAAACCTTCGCGAAACGTGGGGAAGAACAGGACGTCTGCCTGCTGGTAGACCTCGTGCATGCGATCGTAGGGAACGGGGGCAAGCGCATGCAGTCCGGGCGCCGTCCGGTGTACCTGTCGACGCATGCCGCGGGTAAACCACAGCTCCACGCCCGGCGGCAATTTTCCGGCGATCGCCGCCAGCAGGTGGAACCCCTTGTTGCGGGTCGGATTACCGACGAACAACACCCGCAGCGGCCGGTCGTCGCGACCGGGAACCGGCGCGAAGCGACCGGTGTCGATGCCGTTGTGGATGACCTCGACCGGGGCATGTCCGGTCAGCCCCTCGCGCGCCAGCATGTCGGCGAGAAAATGGCTGACCACGACCACGCGATCGGCGCCGGAGACGGCCGCCGGGATGGTCCGCCGCAAGATCTGGCGGTAATACAGGCGCTGCGCGGACGTCGAACGCCGCAGGTGTTCGTCGTCGATATAGTAACCATGCAGTGTCACTACCCGGCGCGGCGGCGATGCCAGCGGCACCACACCGAACTCGGCGGGCAGATGCAACACATCGGCTGCACGCAACCAGCGGCGCATTGCCGGGTACGGCAAACCGGGGACCGATGCCAGCCAGGGGTTCAGGCCACGCAACTCGTAGGACCGCAACCCCTCGGCCAACGCACGATGGACGATGAAGGCGCCATTGCCCTGCGGCAGTACCGAGCGCACACAGGGCACGTTCACGACGCCGCCCCTGCCAGCAACGCCTGCGCCAGCCGCCGCGACGCCTGGCCGTCGTGGTGCTCGAAAGCCAGTGCGCGTACACGGGCGCGCTGTGCCGGCCATTCGCCGTCACCGGACAGCACGGCGGCAAGCGCGGCAAGTAGTCCGGGGAAATCCCGGGCTTTCGGTCCCGGGGTCATTGCCTCGTAGGGAAACAGCAGGCGACGCTCGTCGGTGGTGTATCGATCGAGATCGTAGGGATAGAACACGATCGGTCGGTCGAGCAAAAGAAAATCGAAAAATATGGACGAGTAATCGGTGACCAGAACGTCGACCTCGGACAGCAGTGGATACACATCCGAAGCCGCATCGATTTCGACCACGCCAGGCCAGGTATCCACCACGCAACGACCGGACATGACCGGATGCAGCTTCATCGCAAACAGCACGTCATGAGCGGAAGCGAAACGCGACAGCTCCGCCAGGTCGAGGTGGCCGTCGGCAAACGGCGAACCGTGGTCGGCGCGGAAGGTCGGCGCATAGAGCACGACCCGGCCGCCACGTGCACGATGCGCCGACAGTCGCGCCTCGGCATTCTCGTCAACATTGACGCGCAACAAGGCCGCCGGATATCCATCCGCACCGGCCAGAACGTCATTGCGCGGATAACCCGTCTCCACGATCTGCCTGGCCGGCAGGCAGGTCCGGAAGGCGTACTCCGTGAAATGGCGGGAAGTCGACACCAGCACATCCCAGGCGGCGTAGCGCCCAAGCACGAACTTCTGGAATCGCAGTGCCGGCTGCAGCAGGGCCGGCAGCGTCGCCAGTCGACGCTGGTGCAGCGGCAATTCGATTTCCTTCAAAGGTGCGCCGTGCCACAACTGCACGCGACGCGCGCCGGCCATCAATCCTATCCGCCCGTGATCGATGGCATCCGCGCTGTCGAACACCACATTGCCGGCCCGCAACAACAACCCGCACGCACGCCAGTCCGGGTAATGCGCAACAGTGCCGCCGGCGGCCGCTACCCTGGCCAGATCGCCGCGTCGCTCACCGACGAACACCACGCGATGCCCGGCTGGCAGGTTGGCATGTAGCCAGGCGTGAAAATATTTCGCGTTGTCCAGGTAGCGGCCGTGTTCACGGCCCAGCACCAGCCACAGCCGGGGATCGCGCGGCAGCAACCAGCCCACCGGCTGCGCCAGCAGGCGCGACAACAATGCGAACACGAACTCGCTGACGGCCCTGCGCAGCCCGGTCAGATTCACAGACGAACCCTTTCGATGACCGCAGTGGTTGAAATCGAAGGCGTCCGCGGCAGGTAAACCACGTCACAGATGTCACGGAATCCATCGAAGCGACCGCTCCAGTCATCCCCCATAACCAGTACATCGGCGCGGGATGTCAGGATGTATTCCCGCTTTCGTTCCAGTGATTCCTCGAAAAAAACTTCATCCACGCAACGCAATGCCGCCACCAGCCGCAGGCGCTCATCCTGCGGGAAGACCGGCGCCCGGCCCTTCTTGTCGACATTGAGCGCGTCGGTAGAAACGCCGACGATGAGATGGTCGCCGAGTGCGCGAGCGCGCTCGAGGATACGAAGGTGGCCGATGTGCAGCACGTCGAAGGTGCCGAAGGTGATGACCCGCTTCGCTCGCGGCTGCTCCCCGCTATTCATTCCTGTCGCACTCCGCTCACCGGCCTGCCCGCCCCGCCATGCCACTTCCGGTGCAGACGGTAAGCAATCGTCTCCGGTAATCGCAACAGGAACTCGAAGCAGAGGTCCGGGTTGCCGACCAGTTGCCGGCAGGCAGCCAGCCAGCTCCGCCCCCGTACCGCCGCCAGAAAACCGGCATAGCGCGCCGAGCGCTCGACGGCTCTGATCTTGTATGCGAGTCCAGCCCGCTCGGGGGGGGACCACCCGACCTGGCGGGATGCGGCAACCAGCACTTCCAGCATCAACGACTCGCGCCCCGAAGTCGAACTCATCGAACCCGGAGTCAACCGATAGAGGTAAAACGCGTGTGGCACATAGAGCAGGGACAGGCCATGCCCGATCAGCCGGAGAAAATATTCCGTGTCCGCACCGAAGCGCCGGGCACTGTGGCAGACGGAAAAATCGCGTACCGGTCGCGCAGGGAACAGCGGCTTGATCAACAACCGCCGCTGGCGGATGAAATCCGGAAACGCAGCCGCCACCGGATCGGTCCGGTTGGCCCCGAATGCGCGGCCACCACGCAGGCGGCGCCATGGCACCATGCGCCCATCCACATCGTGGCATTCGAGCAGGTCATCGAAAACCAGAACATCCTCTCGCGTACCGGCAGCTGCCAGCAATGCCGACAGTCGCCCCGGCAGCCAGGCATCGTCGGCATCGATGACCGCGATCCACGCACCCCGGGCCTCGGCAATTGCCCGGTCCCGGGCACCGCCCTCGCCGAGGTTGGCGGCATTGCGCACAACCTTCAGTCGCGGATCCGTGTAGGTGGCCAGCAACGCAGCGGTGTCGTCGCGCGACGCATCGTCGCAGACGATCAGCTCAAGGTCGGAAAAATCCTGGGCCAGCACGGAGTCGATCGCCGCACGCAAGGTGCGCGCGGCATTGTAGGCGGGCATCACCACGGAAACACGCGGCTTCTCGCCGGCAACGACGCCCATCAGTCATGCCTCGCCAGGCCGCTGGCTCGCCTGACCCGACGAAACCACCATGCCAGCCTTCTGCGCGGAAGCATCATCCACTCCCACAGCAAGGGATCAAGCCGGAAAGGACGGGCCCAACGCAGGTCGTACAGCGGAATCTGGGGATGGCTGCCGGGCGCAAGCTCGCTGGCGCGACGGGCAACCCGGGTCCAGTATCGCGGGCTGAAACAAAGCGCGGCGTGCACGCCGTTCCACAGGCATGCTGCAGCCGCCTCGCGCCGCTCTCGCGTGAGTCGCCCCTCACCCTCCAGAAGATCCACTGCACTGATGACCCGGTCCGCGACTACGCGACGTTTTTCTTCTGGCCCCGAGTCCATGCTGATGCGTTCGCCCAGATGCCGGTGCCACGCGCCCACCGTCCAGTCACAACGAATCCAGCGCAATCGGTCAATCAGAGCAACTTTCAGCAGCCAATCAAAGTCCTGGCACCAGGGAAGCCGCTCATCCCAGGCCAGATGCATGATCGCCGAACGACGGAATACGTGCGCAGTGGGCTGCCACATGCCGTCACGCCAGAACAACGCAGATATCAAATCGACGGTATCTGCCTGACGTATGGTTGTCAGCACCGTCATGTTCTTGTCCACAACATCGAAGGCGCCGGAACAGACATCAGCTTCACCACGCTCAAGGGCGTCGCACTGGCGCCGCGCGCCATCAGCATAAAGAAAATCGTCATCGTCAAGGAATCGGACATATTTCCCGCTCGCGTTCCGAAGCCCATGATTGCGCGCGACATTGGCGTGCCGGACCGGCACGGGCATCACCTTGACGGAGGGATACGCGGCGAGCACGGCACGCCACGACTCATCAGGACCGTTCGGTACGACGATCACCTCGACCGCGCCGGGCTCCATTCCCGCCAGTGCACTGGCCACGGCACGCGGCAAGTATTCCGGCCGGCCGCAGGTGGGGATGATCACGGACACCAGTGGAGCAGTCATGACAAAAAATCGCCCGGAAATGCAGACGGATCACTGCAAGGCATACGGCTCAGCGATAACAAACCGGTACCACATCGGCATGGCGATCCCCTGCCATCGGCGTCCGCCACGGACATTCGGCGGTAGGGAACTGGCTGCGATCGCCATAGATATACACCTGGTGCTCGAACGGGAATGCATCCGAGGCGTATTGATCGATCCGCGCGAAAAACAGCCGGTATCGATCATAGTAATCATAGCCGGGAGCCCGTACATGATAGTCCTCGGCCGGGTTGGGTTCCGGGTACTCGACGGTCGTCTCCGCTACCAGCGGCACCGGCAGCACGGCGATACCGCCAGGCGCCAGTATCCGCCGGATCTCGGCCAATGCCCTGTGGTCATCGCGGACGTGCTCCAGCACATGCGAGGCAAACACGAAATCATAGCTGTCTGACTCAAACGGCAACGCCGCCAGATCCACCTTGTGGTCGACGCCCGTCATATGCAGGTCCGCCGTCTCGTAGCAACGGAAGCGGCGCCGGAAATATCCCTGCATGAACGGTTCCGGCGCGAAGTGAAGCATGCGCATCGACTTGCATGGCCTGCCGCGGAGCACCTGCTCCAGGACCAGATACTGCAAACGATGACGCTCCAGGGATTTGCAGTCCGGGCACTGCGCGTGACGACGATCACCCGAAAGCCGGTGCATCGCCAGAAACGGGCCGCGGTAACCGCAAACCGGACAGTGGAACCAGGGCGCGGATGGATCGGCGACTATCGCTTTCAACCGCAAAAGGACTCGCTTGAAACCATGCAGGAGCCAACCCATCAGTTCCCCCTGTCCGGGTACTTCGTCATTCCCAGCAACCTGGCCATGGCGTCAAACCATTCCCGGTTATAGCGGGATGACAACGCCAGATATATGGCCGCCATCACCACTCCCCCCAACGCGAGGCGGACCCAGGAACCATCAATGGCATGCACGGTACCAACCGCCAGCAGACCGGACAGGACGGCCATCGACAGCACCGGCAACAGAAGACCCAGGCAATCAAACCACCCGGCACCACAGTACGGGGTCACCAGGAAACGCCACATCGGCATCATCATCACAACCTGCATCGCCAGCATCGCCAACGCCAAACCGGGCACGCCACCGATACTCACGCCCAGCCACAGCGCGCATGGCGTCACCAGCAGCATGGCCAGATTCCACGCAAAGGCCCGTCGGGCCACGCCGGCCGCGATCACCAGACTGCCGACCGGATTCCCCATCGAGCGCAACAATCCCCATGCCGCCAGCACCTGAAGATAGAAAACCGCCTCGTGCCAGCGAGCACCGTACAAGGTTGCAACCACATCTTCCGCAAAAAGACCGATCAGCACATAAACCGGAAAATTGACCGATGACGTCATCCGCAGACTTTCCAGGTATACCCGGCGAAGTTGCACGGTGTTGTCCTGCACCTTCGCCATGACCGGGATGCTGACCCGGTTGACCGCCGGATTCACCACCGTATTGGCGATCCGCAGACAGAGATCACGGGGCAACGAGTAAACCCCCATCGCGGCAGGGCCGACCAGGGCCCCGCCAAGAAACACGTCCAGCTCGCGATTAAGCGCGGCAACCAGGCTCTCGCCGACAACAAAGCCGCCAAAACCGTAATGCCCGCGCAACCCATGCAGCGTGATACGCCACCCTGGCCGGTATCCGGCGGACAGCCACACCCAGGCGAGCAGCGAGCCGGTCGCGGTGGTCGCCAGCGCCGCCACAACCAGTGCGTAAACGCCCAGGCCGGCAAATGCAGACCACGCCGCAGCCAGAAAGCCGAGCAGCGCAGCGATGATCTCGCTACGGGCCAGCACATCAAAGCGCATCTCGCAGGCCGCCAGCGTCCTGAATTGCGAGCCGATGGCCGACAACGGAAAGACCAGTGCACTCCAGGCCAGCACATCGGCAAGTTCCGGCTCCCGGTAGATCACGGCCACCCAGCGCGAAATCACCACCAGCAGCAGCGCCAGCAAGGTCGCGGCCAACAGGTTGATCCAGTACAGACTGCGCAATGTTTCCTGCGACAGGTCACGCCGGTGCATGATCAGGCGATTCACACCCAGGTCCGAAAACAACGTGACCACAGCAATGATTGCGGCAGTAACGGCCATCAACCCGAAATCAGCTGGCACGAGCAATCGCGCCAGCAGCATCAGCTGTGCAATCGCAAGCAGCGCACGGACCAGCGCAGAGATGGTGGTCCAGCGGACGGCAGAAATGGCAGGTCGATTCAGACTCACGGCTTGCGGGCCGTCACGAAGTAGCCAGCCGTTTCCCTCTCGTCAGGCCAGGCCCGGTCGAGCATCGGCGCCACCACCTGCCCGACAAACCAGAAAGGAACGAGCAGGGCACGCATGATTTGACGGCGCAGCAGGGGGCCACGAACCAGTTTTGCCAACTGATAGTTCACTTTCAGGATCAACGTGACCCAGACTCCGCTCGTGGCCTCGATCCGGATATCGACAAAACCCGCCTTGCGCAAACGATATTCAAGTCCATGGCGAGTGTAGCGGCAGTAGTCCCAGGGCGCCTCGTGCACCCACCACTGGAACGGGGCCGACAAGGTTATCTGGCCTCCCGGGCGCAACACACGCCACGCCTCGCCCAGCATGATGTCCGGCTCGGCCAGATGCTCCAGAACCTCGAAGGAAACGACATGATCAAACGCTTCGTCCGATAGTGGCAGCGGCGCACCGAGATCGGCCACGATATCCGCCATGAGCTCATGCGGGCTATTGGACCAGTCGACGCCCACATACTGCTGCGCATGCCTCAGGATGTCGCGCTCGAATGGCCTGGAGCCGCACCCCAGGTCGAGCACCCTGCCACTGAAATGGCGCATCCGGGGCCCGACTTTCCTGTTCAATATCCGCTTGGCCAGCCAGTTATGGGCAAGGCGATTCTCGGGATACACCGGCGTCACCACTTTTCTGGGGCAGCCGGGCGCCGCGCGGCCCGGCCATGCCGGCATGCACCATACCGGCTATCCGCACACCGGTAAATGCGGATCCCGGGCCACCGGAATGGCTTGCCAGCAACGTCATCCTCGCAAAAAATCGGGCGCACAGACAAGCTCGCCGACCGACCGGCAACCGGATAATACTCGTGCCCGACCATGCGATCCCGTCGCACCACCGGATGCCGCCCCTCATCCATGTCGCAACGGACGAAAAGTTCGTCGACATGGGTTTCCGTGAATTTGAAGCCATCGCGCCCGGCCGGAATCGACTGATCATCCCCGGCGGTCCCCGACCACTGCGTCATGTAAAAAGCCCGCAGACCGAATTCGCGTCGACAACCGAATTGCGCCGGCTGTTGCGCACCGCCCGGGGCGGACCCGTCATCTTCCATTCGTTACCCGATGCCATGCTGGATCTGCTCCCGACCATTCCCCGCGAGCGCTGCGTGCTGTGGATCGGCTGGGGCTACGATTATTACTCGCGCCTGCTGGCCAGTGCGTTCCCGCATGGGCTGCTGCTGCCACAGACACTCGGCCTGATGACAACCCGCCCACGCCGGCCCCTGCCGGAAAGGGCCATGCGGCAGTTCCGCCGACACATGAATGCGCTTGTCTCCGGCACCTGCGGCACCCGGCGACATGCACTGGCAAGAGTCGACTACTTCTCTCCCGTCCTCGAGACCGAGTTCGGGATGGCACACAATCTGAATCCATGGTTCCAGGCCAGGCACCTCGACTGGAATTACGGGACCCTGGATGACTTCGCGCTGCCCGCTGGCGTCGACCTCAGCACGCCAGGCAACAGCATTCTCATCGGCAACAGCGCCACTCCGGAAAACAATCATCTCGAGATCTTCGATTTGCTGGCACAGATCGGCACCGGGAACCGCAGGATCGTCGTGCCGCTGAGCTATGGCGACGACTGGTATCGGGACCGGATCATCGAGGCCGGCCAGGCACGATTCGGCACATGCTTCACGCCGCTGGTTGAATACATGCCGGGTCAGGCGTACGCGTCCATCCTGGCGGACTGCGGCCACGCATTCATGAATCATCTGCGCCAGCAGGCTCTCGGCAACATATGCACCCTGATGTTGCGGGGAGCGAGCATCTACATGCACCCGGCCAGTCCTCTCTATCAATGGCTGCGGTCCCGGGGCGGGCAAATCGGCTCAATCGGGGAAATCCGCAACATGACTGCCTGCGCCCTCATGGCGCCATTAACGGAACCTGCCCGTGCCGCCAACAGGGCACTGGTTGAGGATCACTATGCACCGGAGAGCCGGCAATCACGAACCCGCGCAGTGATCATCGCCCTGTACAACCATCGCGCGCAAAAGGACGAAGAAAAATGACAAGCCGTCATCGGGGATACGCGCTGCCGGCAACAAGATTCCCGGACTATACGGACGTCCGGATCCCCGATATCTGCTGTTCGTCCGGCGGCCGAACCGGTGCACCCCGGTGCCGCGCATGCGTGTCATACCAGCTCACATGGCGCAGCGCTCGCCGCAAAAACGGAATCCTGCGCACGAGTCTTGCACCGGGCGTATTGTCGCCAAACAGGAAGTAACCCAGGAATATCCATCTGTAACGCGCAAGTGCCTCCCGGCGCGTCAACCACTCCCCGCCAAGACACTCTCCGAAGGGGCCGGATGAGTCTGGCGGAAACGCATAGCCGAACCTTGCGCCGGACAGTTCTACGTAAATTCCGTTCCGCTTTCGATGATGGCGCTGGTTGACAACCTGGAACCGGTCGTAGCCCAGCGACTCCAGCAAATCGAACTCCGCGAGCAGCGCACGCCATGACGTTTTCGTGGATTCCAGGGACAAATAGCGGGGTCTCGCCGCAAAGCCGGACAAAGCGCGCACACACTGAAGATCGGCCCCTTCAATGTCGATCTTCAGATAATGCGGAACCCCATGCTGTCGAAGCAGCGTCGCGAACGCGACACTGCCAACCCGAACCACTTCCGAGTCAGCGCCGAGACCCTGGTTTCGCCTTGCCCAGTCAGCGCTGGTAGTGCCCCATACCGAAAGCTTCTTGTTGACATAGAAGAGAACATCGCCCTCGTTTTCATCAATGGCATATGGCACGACCTCGAGTTGTCCCGAGAGGATTTCCCCTGCAAACCGCTCCCGGAGTCCGGCAACCAACTCCGGGTTAGCCTCGACCGCAACGACCTGATAACCCAGTCGCAAATAAAACGCACTGTCTTCGCCACGATGTGCGCCAACGTCAAAAACAAGATCTGGCCGGACCGGCGCGTTATCGACCGCAAACGACATGTTCAGCGCTACTCAGGAGATGTTGGCCGAGCCAGCCTACGCGAGCGATATCCGGATTGAAAGGACCCGCCTCCGGCGCACTCGGGCATCGCAGGCCGGATGCGGGAGAGCCATTCCGGCGAGCGCTGTCCGGATACAAAAAAGCCCCGCGGTTTCCCGCAGGGCTTTCCGTAAAACACAGGTGCCGTGAGGGGTTTACATCATCCCGCCCATGCCACCCATGCCGCCCATGCCACCCATGTCCGGGGCGCCGCCGGCCGGCTTGTCTTCCGGCAGGTCCGCGACCATGGCTTCGGTGGTGATCATCAGGCCGGCGATGGATGCCGCGGCCTGCAGCGCGCTGCGGGTGACCTTGGCCGGATCGAGGATGCCCATCTCGATCATGTCGCCGTACACGCCGGTGGCGGCGTTGTAGCCGAAGTTGCCCTTGCCTTCCTTGACCTTGTTCAGCACCACGCTCGGCTCGTCGCCGGCGTTGGCCACGATCTGGCGCAGCGGGGCTTCCATCGCGCGCAGCGCGAGGGAGATACCCGCGTTCTGCTCTTCGTTGTCGCCCTTCAGCTTGCCGGCAACCGTCGACAGCGCGCGCACCAGGGCGACGCCGCCACCGGCCACCACGCCTTCTTCAACGGCCGCACGCGTGGCGTGCAGCGCGTCTTCGACGCGGGCTTTCTTCTCCTTCATTTCGACTTCGGTGCCGGCGCCGACCTTGATCACCGCCACACCGCCGGCCAGCTTGGCCAGACGCTCCTGCAGCTTCTCCTTGTCGTAGTCGCTGGTGGACTGCTCGATCTCGGCGCGGATCTGCTCGACGCGCGCCTTGATGTCGTCCTGCTTGCCGGCGCCGTCGACGATCGTGCTGTTCTCTTTCGTCACGCGCACTTTCTTGGCGGTGCCCAGATCGCTCAGGGTCGCGCCTTCAAGCTGCAGGCCGATCTCTTCGGAGATGACGGTCGCACCGGTCAGGATCGCGATGTCCTGCAGCATGGCCTTGCGGCGGTCGCCGAAGCCCGGGGCCTTCACGGCCACGACCTTGACGATGCCGCGCATGGTGTTGACCACCAGCGTGGCCAGCGCTTCGCCTTCCACGTCCTCGGCGACGATCAGCAGCGGCTTGCCGGATTTGGCGACCGCTTCCAGCACCGGCAGCATTTCGCGGATGTTGGAGATCTTCTTGTCGACCAGCAGGATGAACGGGCTGTCGAGCTCGGCGGCCATCGCCTCGGCGTTGTTGATGAAGTACGGCGACAGGTAGCCGCGGTCGAACTGCATGCCTTCGACGACATCCAGTTCCATTTCCAGGCTGGTGCCTTCTTCAACGGTGATCACGCCTTCCTTGCCGACTTTCGCCATCGCCTCGGCGATTTTTTCGCCGATGGAGGAATCGGCGTTGGCGGAAATGGTGCCGACCTGGGCAATCGCCTTGTTGTCGGTGCACGGCTTGGCCAGCTTCTTCACTTCCTCGACGACGGCGTGCGTGGCCTTGTCGATGCCGCGCTTCAGGTCCATCGGGTTCATGCCGGCCGCGACGGCCTTCAGGCCTTCGTTGACGATGGCCTGCGCCAGCACGGTAGCGGTGGTGGTGCCGTCACCGGCTTCGTCGTTGGCCTTGGAAGCGACTTCCTTGACCAGCTGCGCGCCCATGTTCTCGAACTTGTCCTTCAGCTCGATTTCCTTGGCCACCGAAACGCCGTCCTTGGTGATGGTCGGCGCGCCGAAGGATTTGTCGAGCACGACGTTGCGGCCTTTCGGGCCCAGCGTCACTTTCACGGCGTCGGCCAGGATGTTCACGCCCTTGAGCATCTTGTTGCGGGCGACATCGCCGAACTTCACGTCTTTTGCTGCCATGTCTCTTACCTCTTGCGAATTCTGGGGGTTGCGAATTCTGTAAATGGAGCGTGATCAGCGCGTGGCGCGGATCACTTCTCGATGACGCCGAAGATCTCGGTTTCGGTCAGGACCAGCAGCTCGTCGCCGTCGACCTTCACGGTGGCGCCGGCGTACTGGCCGAACAGCACCTTGTCGCCGGCCTTCACGCCCATGGCGCGGACCGTGCCGTTGTCCAGGGCCTTGCCCGGACCGACCGCGACGACTTCGCCGATGCTCGGCTTCTCGGCGGCCTTGCCCGGCAGCAGGATGCCGCCGGCGGTCTTGGTTTCTTCTTCCACGCGCTTGACGACCACGCGGTCGTGCAGAGGACGGATCTTCATCTCGCTCGTCTCCCTCAAGTAGGTCACAGCTGAAATAAAACAGGTTGCAGATTCAACGGGTTAGCCGCCGGGCCAGCCCGGAATTAGCACTCCCCCGCAGGGAGTGCCAATCATAGGGACGGATCCCCGGGAGTCAACGGCCGGCTGCCCTGCCCGGACAGCGCCGCCGCCGGGCCCGGAAATAGGGGCGACCGTCCGCCTTTCAAGGGCTTACGCTCCGCAACATTCCCGCTACAAGCCGCCTGTTGATCGGCCGGCGGCTTGGCCTAGGCTGGATTGAATCCCCGAATCCGCCATCCGGAACCCTGTCGTGTCCCTCTGCACCCGCACCCTGCTCGTCTGCCTCTTCCCGTTCGCCCTCATCTCCTGCAGCGACGGCGACGACAACGACGGCGGCCCGGTCGCCCCCACCTACACCCTCGGCGGTACGCTGTCCGGACTGACCGGCACCGTCGTGCTGCGCAATGCCGGCAACGGTGCCGAACTGACCCTCACCGCCAATGGCGGTTTCGTCTTCGCCCGCCGGCTCGCCGACGGCGCCGGATACGAGGTCGTCGTGAAAACGCAGCCGGCCGACCAGACCTGCACGGTCAACCTCGGCGCAGGCGAGGTGAACGGCGGCAACGTCAGCAGCGTGCTGGTCAACTGCACGGTGAATGCCGGCGCCGGTGCCCACACCGTGGGCGGGACGATCGGCGGACTCGTCGGCAGCGTGACCCTGCGCAACAACGGCACCGACAACCTGACTCGCGGCAGCAACGGCAGCTTCACCTTTCCGTCCGCGATCAACACCGGCGGCCACTACAGCGTGACGGTGCACACGCAACCCGTCGGCCAGACCTGCAGTGTCGGCAGCGGCAGCGGCACGGCGACTGCCGACGTCACCTCGGTAACGGTGAATTGCGTCAGCAACGTCTACACCATCAGCGGTTCGGCTTCCGGGCTCGCCGGCGCCGTCACCCTGCAGAACAATCTCGGCGACGACCTCACGCTGCTGGCCGACGGCAGCTTCACCTTCGCCACGCCGGTCACGCACGGCAACCCGTACAGCGTCACCGTCCTGGCCAAACCGGACGGGAATACCTGCACGGTGTTCAACGCCGGCGGCACCGCCACCGGGCATGTCGCCAACGTGGTCGTGCAGTGCGCTCCGAGTACCTGGAGCATCGGCGGCACCGTCACCAATCTGGCCGGATCGATCGCCCTGCAGAACAACCTGGGCAACACGCTGCTCGTCACCCGCGACGCCGAAGAGGACATCGACGACCCGACACCGGACGATCCGGTCACCGTCAACAATTTCGCCTTCAGCAACCGCGTTTCGCACAACGGCCAGTACAACGTGAGCATCCTCGCCGCGCCGGCCGGTCAGGCGTGCAGCATCACCGCCGGCGGCAGCGGCACCGCCACCGCCGACGTCACCGATGTCGCCATCGCGTGCTCCACCCTTTCCTACACGATCGGCGGCACTGCCACCGGCATTTCCGGTTCACTGGTGGTGCAGAACAACGGCGGCGACGATCTCGTGATCGACGCGGCCGGCAATTTCACTTTCGCAATCCCGGTACTGCACAACCACGACTTCGACGTGACGATCCTCACCCAGCCGGTCGACCGCGTCTGCTCGGTGATCCGCGGCAAGGGCACCGTGTTCGCCAACAACGTGACGAACATCGGCCTCGAGTGCATCGATCACGCCCCGGCGGCGCCGACACTGCTGCTGGGCACCGCCGCCCGGCCACAGGAACTGGTGCTGGCCTGGAATCCGGTGGTCGGCGCCAGCTGGTACCGGCTGTACAAGTCGACGGACAACGGCAGCAACTACAGCCAGATCGGCGGCGATATCGCGGATACGCGCTACGCCGAAACGGTATCGGTGCACCTGCAGGGCTGGACGACGGCGCTGTACCGGCTGGAAGCGTGCAATGCCTTCGGCTGCAGCACATCGCCGGCGATCACCACCAGCCTGCGGATGCTGCAGGCCATCGGTTACTTCAAGGCCGGCAACAGCGATGCCGCCGATGCATTCGGCACCGCGACCGCGCTGTCCGCCGACGGCCGCACGCTCGCCGTCGGCGCGCCCTGCGAGAGCAGCGGCAGCAGTCTGCCCAGCGACAACTCAGTCGGCTGCGCCGGGGCGGTGTACATCTTCCGGCGCGACGATGACCGCAACTGGAGCCAGACCGCCTACGTGAAGGCTTCGAACCCGGACAACAACGACCTGTTCGGCCGCGCCATCGCGCTGTCGGCCGACGGCAACACGCTCGCCGTCGGCGCACTCGGCGAGGCAAGCAATGCCACCGGCATCGACGGTGACCAGACCGACGATTCGCTGCTGTTCGCCGGCGCCGTCTACGTGTTCGCGCGCAGCGGCGACACCTGGCCGCAGCAGGCATATCTCAAGGCGTCCAATACCGAGGCGCAGGATTTCTTCGGCGGTGCGCTGGCCCTGTCGGCCGATGGCGACACGCTCGCGGTCGGCGCCGCCGGCGAAGGCAGCAGCGCCACCGGCATCGACGGCGACCAGACCGACAATGCCGCGCTCTTTGCCGGCGCTGTCTATGTGTTCACCCGCAGCAGCACTGTCTGGAGCCAGCAGGCCTACATCAAGGCGGGCAGTACCAGCGAGCAGGACCTGTTCGGCGCGGCACTGGCGCTGTCGGGTGACGGCGACACGCTGGCGGTCGGCTCATTCGGCGACGACAGCGCCGCCACCGGCATCGACGGCGATCCGGCCGACAACGTAGCCGGTGCCGGCTCCGGTGCCGTGTGGATGTACGGCCGCAGCAGCGGCACCTGGAGCCCGCAGGCCTACATCAAGGCAGCCAGCACCGACAGCAACGACCAGTTCGGTACCGCCGTCGCCCTGTCGGCGGACGGCACCCGGCTGGCCGTCGGATCTCCCGGCGAGGACAGCGATGCCACCGGCATCGGCGGCGATGCAACAGACAACGATGCGTCGTCGGCCGGCGCTGCCTACCTGTTCGTGCGCAATGCCGGCGTCTGGTCGCAGCAGACTTACCTGAAAGCCTCGAACACCGGCAGCGGCGACCAGTTCGGCACCACCATCGCCCTCGGCAGCAACGGCGACGTGCTCGCCGTCGGCGCACTCAACGAAACCGGCGGCGGCAAGGGCATCGGCAACACGGATGACCAGGAAAACAATTCGACGACCGGCGCCGGCGCCGTCTACGTGTTCACCGACAGCGGCACGGCATGGACGCAGAGGAGCTACGTGAAGGCGCTGAATACCGAAGCCAACGACCAGTTCTCGCGCAGTCTCGCCCTGTCCGCCGACGGCAGCGTGCTCGCGGTCGGTGCCGACGGCGAGGACAGCAGTGCCGATGGCGTCTTCAACGGCGGCACCCAGGCCAACAACTCGCAAGGCAATGCCGGCGCGCTGTACCTCTACTGAAGCCGGCGCGGCAGCACCTGCCGGGTGAAGAAGGGAACGGCGGAGGCGATGATGTCGTCGAGGCGCGTCCACGCCGGCTGCCAGCCCAGCTCGCGGCGCGCCCGCGACGCATCGGCGACCAGCACCGGCGGATCGCCGGCACGCCGCGGCTGCACCGCGTACGGCACCGTCCGGCCCAGCACCCGGCCGGCGGCAGCGATCACCTCGCGTACCGAATACCCCTGACCGTTGCCGAGATTGAACGCATGCGCACCCGGATGCGTTTCCATGTACTGCAGCGCGCGCCAGTGCGCGTCGGCCAGGTCGTTCACGTGCACGTAGTCGCGTACGCAGGTGCCGTCGGGCGTCGGCCAGTCGTCGCCGAACAGCGACAGCGGCGGCCCGCCGAAAGCCGCCAGCATGACGTTGGGTATCAGGTGCGTTTCCGGCTCGTGCAGTTCGCCGATGCTGCCGTCCGGATGCGCGCCGGCCGCATTGAAATAGCGCAGCGACACGCTGTCGAGGCCGCGGGTGGCCGCCTGGCCGCGCAGCAGTTGCTCCACCGCCAGTTTGGTTTCGCCGTAGGGGTTCACCGGCTGCGCCGGGTGCGCTTCGTCGATGTACGGTGTCTGCGGCACGCCGTAGATGGCCGCAGTGGAGGAAAACACCAGCCGGCGGTGTCCGGTGGCGTGCATCACGTCGAGCAGGTTCTGCGCACCTCCGACGTTGACCCGCCGGTACAGTTCCGGTTCGCGCACCGATTCGCCGACCAGCGAGCGGGCACAGAAATGGATCACCGCCGTGAACGGGCCGTGCGCATCGAAAGCCCGACGCAAGGCCGCGGCGTCGCAGACATCGACATCGACCAGTGGCGCATCGCCGGCCAGGAAGGCATGACCGGTCGACAGGTTGTCGAACACCACGACGTCGACGGCGCGTTCGCGCAGGAAACGCACCATGTGGCTGCCGATGTAGCCGGCACCGCCGAGCACCAGGATCTTCACGCCGTTCTCTCCACGCCGTACGTCCGCCCGCGCGGCGGGCAACCGCCGCGCAGTCTAGCAGCCGGCCGCGCCGCACACCGGAGGGTCCGGTGATCGATGCCCGGCGACAGCAGCCGCTGCTCGGCACCTTCGTCGAAATCGGCGTCGCGATGCGGCCGGGCAACGCGGCCGGAGCGCATGCCGCCATCGATGCCGGCTTCGCGGCAATCGCCGGGGTCCAGCGTCAGCTCGCCTTCCACGACCCGGCGAGCGAACTGTCGCGGCTCAACCGGGAGGGCCACCGCGGCATCGTGCTGAGCCCGCTGGCGGCCCGCGTGCTGCGGCTGGCACTTGCCATGGGCCGGGCCAGCGACGACCGCTTCAACTGTACGGTCGGCGGCGAACTGGTCCGGCGCGGCGCACTGCCGGACCACCGGCCGCACGAGCGCCGTGCGGAACAGGCGCTGCGCGGCAGCTGGCGCGACATCGGACTGCAGGGCCGGCAGGTGCGGCTGCGGCAGCCGCTGTGCATCACCTTCGACGGCATCGCCAAGGGCTATGCCGTCGACCTCGCGGTGCAGGCCCTGCGCCGGCACGGCGCCGTCGCCGGCTGGACCAATGCCGGCGGCGACCTGCGCGCCTTCGGCGATTTCGTGCTGCCGGTGCAATTGCGCCACGCCGACGGCACGCCCGGCAGCGTGCACGGATTGCGCGAAGCGGCCATCGCCGCCTCGCGCGTGGCCGCCGCGCCGGATCCGCGTCATCCAGGCCTGATCGTCGCCGGCGATGGCGACGCACCGCACGCCGGTCAGTGGACCGTGCTCGCCCGCCGCGCCTGGCGCGCCGATGCACTGACCAAGGTTGCCGCACTGGCCGCCGCGGACGAACGCGCCGCACTGGTTGCGCGGCTCGGTGGCATACTCCTCGCCGCCTGAATGCCGGAGCCCTGCCGATGCACGGTTATCCGCGCGGTTTTCCGCGCACCCTCGCGATCGCGTTCGCCGTGCTGGCAGCGAGCGGCCTGCTGCTGGTGCCCGGCCTGCTTTACGCGCGCCTCGGCCAGGAAGACATCGCCTGGCGCGCCGCGGGCGAACTGCGGCTCTGGCTCACCGGCACGCATGTGTTTGCCGGTTACCTGTGGGTAGCGCTGCTGGGCGCGCTGTGGAGCCGGCACATGCGCAACGGCTGGCTGGTGCCGCAACGCCGGCTCAGCGGCGGCGCGCAGGCGGCCTGTGCACTGGTCCTGGTGCTGAGCGCACTGGTCGTGCTCTATGCCGGCGAAGACCGCACGGCGCTGGTCGCCGCCCTGGTGCATCTGGCGGCCGGCGCACTGGCGACGGCCGTCATCGTGCAGCACGTCGCATCCGCCCGCCGTGCACCGGACGAACGCCGCAGCGGTCTCGATCGTCGCGGCTGAAACGGCGTGCGGACCGTTGCGCGGCTCAGCCGCGACCGGCCTGCGCCATCGCCACCAGCACCCGGCGCGCATCGCCGGCCGAACGCACCGCTTCCGGAAACGCGATCCAGCGCAGGCGCTGGCCGCAGCGCAGGTGCATGCCCAGCCCGTCGAGGGCCACCAGTCGCACCTCGCCGGCCGGCGTCTCGCCGGATGCCGTCTGCCAGTAGTGCGCGCAGGCGTCGGCGTGATCGTCGTTCATGTGGTCGAGCACCCGGGCCGTGGTGATGCGGTCCAGCGGCGACACCAGCTGCAGCGCTTCCGGCGCCAGCGGCGCCGCCTGCCCGAAGCCGCCGTTGTAGCGGCAGGCCAGCACGTCGATGCGGAAGAAATCGAAATCCAGCTGCCGGTGCCACGCGTCGGCGCGCGGATACAGCCGCACGTAGCTGTCGCGCGCGGCGGCAATGTCCGCCTCGTCCTGCAACTGCCGCGCGGTCGCGGTCAGCTCCAGACGTTCGCCGGTAAGGATGTCGCCGTCGTTGTCCTGCGCCAGCAACAGGGCACAGCGGCCGTCGGCCGCCAGTTGCGGATGGTGCGGCGCGATGCGCGAGAACAGACCGATCAGCCAGCCTTCCGGCGCCGGCGCGAACGGCACCGCGGA
Source organism: Pseudomonadota bacterium (assembly GCA_049323295.1). Taxonomy (GTDB): domain Bacteria; phylum Pseudomonadota; class Gammaproteobacteria; order Pseudomonadales; family JADFDG01; genus JADFDG01. Next base: position 120,783 of record JBMOON010000017.1, on the reverse strand, counting down.
CAGCGACGGAAACCCGGGCCGCGCCAGCGACTGCGTGGCCAGCACCGCCTGCAGGCGCCGGCGCAGGAAGGTCGCGGCGGCCGGCGCCAGTTCAGCCGCCAGGGCGGCCATGCGGTCGGCGACGGCAGGATCGGAGTTGTTTTCCATGGCGGGCATCACCGGCGATTGCGAACGGGTAAAGTCTACCGTCGTCATCCTGCCGGCCGTGACCTGCGGAGTACCCGTGGACGAAAAACGCGACGCCATCATCACCACCCTGCAGGCCATTCCGGAAGGGCATGTCACCAGCTACGGCGAGGTGGCCCGCCGTGCCGGGCTGCCGGGCTACCAGCGCTTCGTCTGCCGCGTATTGCGCGAACTGCCCGACCGCACCCGCACACCCTGGTGGCGGGTGATCCGCAGCGACGGCCGTTTCGCGATGGATGCCGGTACGCGCGGCGGCCGCGAGCAGCGCCGGAAACTGCAGGCGGAGGGACTGCAGATCGTCAACGACCGGGTGCGCGGTCCCTGGTGGTGAACGGGTGGCTGGCAACGCCGGATGCCGGGCCCTAACCTAGGGCCGCCCTGTTCCCGATCTTCCTCCCGACGTCCCCACCGGTACCCCTGCCCGCGATGACCGCCACCACACCGCCGGAAACGCCCCGCCGGGAAACCATCCGCGAAGCCCTGTTCAACCGGCGCATGCTGATCTGCGTGTTCACCGGTTTCAGTTCCGGGTTGCCGCTGTTCATCTTCCTGAACCTGTTGCCGGCGTGGCTGGACGACGCGCACATCAGCATCAAGGCGATCGGCCTGATGGCGCTGCTGCAGGTGCCGTACGTCGCCAAATTCCTCTGGGCACCGCTGCTCGACCACTTCACCGTCGCCTCGCTCGGCCGGCGGCGCGGCTGGCTGATCGTGCTGCATGTCGCGCTGATCGGCGCCATCGCGCTGATGGGGCAGGTCGATCCGTCCACGCAGCTGGCGCTGGTGCCGGTCATCGGCCTGCTGCTGAGCTTCCTCTCCGCCAGTCTCGACGTGGTGATCGACGCCTACCGCCGCGAGATCCTGCCCGACGCCGAACTCGGCCTCGGCAACAGCATCCACGTGAACGCCTACAAGATCGCCGGCCTGGTGCCCGGCGCGCTGGCGCTGTTCCTCGCCGACCACCTGCCGTGGCCGGCGGTGTTCGCGATCACCGCGCTGTTCATGCTGCCCGGCCTGGCCATGGCGCTGCTGGTGCGCGAACCGGAGCTCAAGGCGCTGCCGCCGCGTTCGCTGCAGGCCGCGGTGGTGGAGCCGTTCCGCGAATTCATCGGCCGCAACGGCGTTGCCTCGGCGCTCACCGTGCTGGCATTCATCTTCTTCTACAAGCTCGGCGATTCGCTGGCCACCTCGCTGGCCACCAAGTTCTATCTCGACATGGGCTTCAGCAAGAGCGAGATCGCCGCCGTGGCGAAGAACGCCGCCCTGTGGCCGTCGATCGTCGGCGGCCTGGTCGGCGGCCTGTGGATGGTGCGGCTGGGCATCAACCGCGCGCTGTGGATCTTCGGTTTCGCGCAACTGATCGTCATTCCCGGTTTCGTCTGGCTGTCGGTGGTCGGCCACGACCTGCTGACGCTGGCGATCGTCGTCGGCGCCGAAGCGTTCGGCATCGGCCTGGGCACCGCCGCCTTCGTCGCCTACATCGCACGCACCACGCATCCGGCCTACACCGCCACCCAGCTGGCGCTGCTGACCGCACTGGCCGCAGTGCCGCGCACGGTGATCAACGCCTCCGCCGGCTACCTGGTGGCCGACCTGGGCTGGACCAACTTTTTCTGGCTGTGCACCCTGCTCGCGGTGCCGGGCATGGTGCTGCTGTGGTGGATCGCACCGTGGAACGGCGAATTCCGGCAGTCGGCGGCCGCCGCCCCGGCAGCGGAAAAATCGCCATGACCGACATCGCGCTCACCGCCCGCCATCTCTGCAAACGCTACGGCGACCTGGTGGCGGTCGACGATCTCTCGCTGGTCATCCGCGCCGGCACCTGCTTCGGCCTGCTCGGCCCGAACGGTGCCGGCAAGAGCACCACGCTGGAAATGATGCAGGGCCTGCGCGAGCCGGACAGCGGTGAAGTGCTCTACCGCGGCCAGCCGCTGGACGACGATTTCAAGCTGCGGCACGGCACGCAGTTCCAGTCCACCGCGCTGATCGATTTCCAGACCACCCGCGAAATGCTGGAGCTGTTCGCCGCCTTCTATCCGACAGCGCGCGACGTCGACGAACTGGTGCGCCGGCTGAACCTTGCGCCCTTCCTCGACCAGTACGCGATGAAACTCTCCGGCGGCCAGCGGCAGCGGCTGCTGCTGGCGCTGGCGCTGGTGAACGACCCGGAAATCGTCTTCCTCGACGAACCGACCACCGGTCTGGATCCGCAGGCCCGGCGCAACCTGTGGGAACTGGTGCGCGACATCAAGCACGAAGGCAAGACCATCGTGCTCACCACCCACTACATGGAAGAAGCCGAGTACCTGTGCGACGAGCTGGCGATCATGGACCACGGGCGGATCATCGCCACCGGCACGCCGCACAGTCTGCTGCACGACCATTTCGGCGACACCGGCGTGCGGCTGGAAGAGCTGTTCCTGAAACTCACCGGGCGCGCGCTGCGCGAATGAGCCCATGGCCCTGATCCCGCGCATCGTGCGTGCCTGGCACCAGTTCAGCGCCCTGCTCGCGGCGCGCAACCGCGAGTTCTGGCGCGACCGCTCGGCGCTCGGCTGGTCGCTGGCCTTCCCCGCGTTCGTGATCGTCGGCCTCTACTTCGCCTTCGCCGACGACAACCAGGCGCTGTACAAGGTGGCGCTGGTCGACGCGACGCCGGCGGACGCCCGGCAGGCCGATCCGGCGCTCGCCCGCTTCCTCGACCTGCAGCACGTCGAATTCATCGTCGTGCACGCAGTCGACGAGGCGCAGCACAAGATCGCCCGCCACCAACTCGATCTGCTGGTCGATCCGGGCGACGCGACGGCGCCGACCCGCTACTGGGTGAACACCGACTCGCCGAACGGCTACATCCTCGAACAACTGCTGCTCGGCAGCGAAGCGGCGCCGCGCGCCCTGCGCCGGGAAACGCTCAGCGGGGCGGAAGTGCGCTACGTCGACTGGGTGATCCCCGGCGTCATCGGCATGAACATGATGTTCGGCTGCCTGTGGGGCGTGGGCTACGTCATCGTCCGCTACCGCGCCAACGGCGTGCTGCGCCGTTTCCGCGCCACGCCGGTCTCCGCCTTCACCTTCCTCTCGGCGCAGGTGGTGTCGCGGTTGTTCATCACCCTGGCGATCACCTCGCTGATCTTCTTCCCCAGCTGGTGGCTGCTCGGCTTCCGGGTCGAGGGCTCGCTGGCCGACCTGCTGGTGGTGACGGTGTTCGGCGCGCTGTCGATGATCGCCATGGGCCTGGTCACCGCCACCCGCACCGCCAGCATCGAGGTCTCGGGCGGCGTCCTGAACTTCCTCACCTGGCCGATGATGCTGCTCTCCGGCGTCTGGTTCTCGCTGGAGGGGGCCGATCCCTGGATCCACACCCTGGCCGCCCTGCTGCCGCTGACCCACTTCGTCGACGGTGCACGGGCGGTGATGATCGACGGCGCCACCCTGGCCTCGCTGTGGCCGCAGCTGGCGGCCATGACCGCCATGACGGTGGTGTTCATGACGCTCAGCGCCGCAACCTTCCGCTGGGAACGCTGATGCCGCCTGCCGGCGGCGACCGGGTTATGATCGGCCGGTCGCGCAGACGATCCCACGGCCCGAGATGACCCCCCGTACCGGCACACCCATCCTGATCGTCGACGACGCCCGCTTCTCCAGCGCGGTGGTCAACCGCACGCTGAGCCTGGCCGGGTACGTCGACATCCGCTCGGTGTCCAACGCGCCCGACGCGCTGAAGGCGCTGGAAGAACGGCCGGCCAGCATCGTGATCGCCGACTGGCTGATGCCGGACATCGACGGCCTCGAACTCACCCGCCGCATCCGTCAGCTCGACGAAGCGACCAACCGCTATACCTACGTCATCCTGCTCACCGCGAAGGAAGGCGACGAAGCGCTGAACACCGCCTTCGACGAGGGCGTCGACGACTTCGTCAGCAAGACCGGCATGCAGCAGCAGTTGCTGCCGCGGGTACTGGCCGCCGAGCGCATCACCGGCATCAACAACCGGCTGCTGGCGGAAAACCAGCAACTGCTGGAACAGAACCGCAAGCTGAAGACGCTCTCCACGCTCGATCCGCTGACCGGCCTGGGCAACCGCACCTACGCCCTGAAGCGGATGGCCGACACGCTGCGCCAGGCGCAGGTGCGCGGCGGCGCTGCCTGCTACCTGCTGATCCACGTCGCCAACTACACCGAGCTAGAGCGCCGCATGCCGAAGCCGATGTTCGCGCAGCTGGTCGCCGGCGTCGCCCGGCGGTTGCGGCAACTGGTGCGGCCGCTGGACATCGCGGTGCGCGTGCACCCGAACCAGTTCGCGCTGATCACCCACCAGCCGGACATCGAGAACTGCACCGCTGCCGGCTTCCGTCGTCTGCTCGACGGCATGAACCTGAAGGAATTCAAGACCCAGTCCGGCTATCACTCGGTGCGCTGCGCGATCGCGCTGGTGGCGGCCGATGTCGGCACCGGACTGCCGGAACCGGAAGCGATGATGAACCGTGCCGAACTGCTGCTGCCGAAGGCGCAGGAAACCGGCCTGATCATCGCCGAGCGCTGGCAGCAGCCGCGTCGCGCCTGAACCCGCTGCCCGGTGCGGGCAGCATCATTTCCCCAGCGAATCCCGGTACGCCTTGAGATGCGCACGCGCGGTCAGCCGCGCCTGGCGCCGGATCTCCGCTTCCGCGTACCGGCGCCGCTGCTCCGGCGTTTCCGGTAACGCCTCCGGCACCGGCACCGGCTGGTTGTCGGCGTCCACCGCCACGAACGTGAGATAGGCCGACACGATGTGCCGCAGCTCGCCGGTATAGCTGTTTTCCGCCATCACCCGCACACCGATTTCCATCGAGGTCGTCCAGGCACGGTTGATCGCCGCGCGGAACACCAGCGTGTCGCCGTCGCGCGCCGGTGCCCGGAAGGTGAACTGGTCCGCCGACGCGGTCACGCACACCCGGCCGCTGTGGCGTTCGGCAACCACCAGCGCGAGGCGGTCGCAGGTGGCCATGATCACGCCGCCGAACACCGTGTGATTGGCATTCAGGTCGTTGGGAAACAGCTTGTGGATGTGGCCGTCGATCGCCGAAGCCGTCACCGCTTTCTGCGCCACCGTCTGCCCGCCCATCGCACGTCTCCCGTCATGCCACAATGCATGCCCGTCCGAGTCTCGCCCTGCCGCATGGATCCCGCAACCGGTACCGGCATGAACGTCTGGCACATCCTCGGCGCCGGCAGCATCGGCCGCCTGTTCGCTGCCCGCTACGAACGCGCCGGCATCGCCGCCGTGCTGCTGCGGCGCGACACGCCGCCACCGGCGACACCGCCGGCTCGGCTGCTGGTCGCCACCAAGGCACCGGACACCGTCGCCGCACTGGCGCCGCTGCTGGCGGCCGACGGCGACGGGCAACTGCTGCTGTTGCTGCAGAACGGCATGGGCACCAGCGAAGCGGTGCGTGCCCGGTGGCCGCGCGTGCGGTTGTGGAACGCAGTCACCACCGCGGCGGCCTGGCGCGATGCGGACGATCGCCTGCAGGTCGTCAGCGAGGGCAAAACGCTCGCCGGCCGCTGGGACGACGCCGGCGACCCGGCCGCCGACGATGCCGTCGCGGCGCTGGCGACGGCCGGCCTGCTGACGGTCACCGGCGACATCCGCGGCGCGCTGTGGCGCAAGCTGGCGGTCAATGCGCTGATCAACCCGCTGTCGGCACTGCACGGCTGCCGCAACGGCGAACTGGAAACGCGCGCCGCCGCCGAGCTGGCCGCGCTCGCGGCGGAATTCGACGCAGTGGCGCACGCCGAGGGCATCGCACTCGACGCGCTCACGCTCGCACGCACCGTCATGCGCAGCACCGCGGAGAATTTTTCCTCGATGAACCGTGATCTGGCCGCCGGCCGGCCGACCGAAATCGACTTCATCACCGGCTATGTGGCGGCGCGGGCCGCACGGCACGGCATTCCGGTGCCGCACCACGAACGCCTGCTGACCGCCGTCCGGCAACGCACGCCGCCGGGCCGTCCGCCCGGCGAGCGTGCTTGACCCGCCACCCACCCCCTCCGAGAATGCGCCCGCCTCGGGTGCCCGTGCCTTCGCACGGGTTCAACGGGAAGCAGGTGCGCACGGCGGACGACTCCCGCCGGCAAGACCTGCGCTGCCCCCGCAACGGTGATTGACGCAAGGCGACGGCAGGCGGTTCCGCACCGCCGGCCACTGGTCCTCCGGACCGGGAAGGCGCCGCCGCCGCGTGCCCCGTGCACGCCGTCATCAGCCCGGATACCGGCCCGTGGCACGCGCATCGCCCGATGCGCGGCAACCCCTGTATTCGTGCGCGGTGGGCGCACGCCGGAGCCTCCGATGTTTTCCCGCGAACCCTTCTCCCTGCGATCCTTCCTGCCGGTTGCCGCCGGCCTGCTGATGCTGCCTGCCGCGCCGCTGCACGCGGCCGACGACCAGCTCGATGCCGTCACCGTCACCGCGTCCCGCTACGAACGCCCGCTGTCGACCACACCGGCCGCCGTCACCGTGCTGGAGGCCGACGATCTCGCGCCCTGGACGGCGCTGCCGCTGGAAAACATCCTGGCCGCACAGGGCGGCGTGACCTTCGCCCGCAGCGGCGGTCCCGGCCAGCAGACCAGCCTGTTCCTGCGCGGCACCGACAGCGACAGCGTGCTGCTGCTGGTCGACGGCGTGAAAGTCAACGGTGCCACCTTCGGCGGCGCCAACCTGCAGAACCTGCGCGGCGCCGACATCGAACGCATCGAGATCGTGCGCGGCCCGCGCTCGACGCTGTACGGCTCGGAAGCCATCGGCGGCGTCATCGCCGTCACCACCCGCCGCGCCGGCAGCACCGCCGGCACCGACAGCGCCCGCGACGAAGTCTTCCTGCGCGGCGAACGCGGCAGCGATGACACCGCCGCCGTGCATGCCGCCGCTGCCAGCGACCGCGGCGACGACCACCTGGCGATCGGCATCGGCGATTTCCGCACCGATGGCGACCCCATTCTCGCAGCCTCGCCGGTAGCGGGCGCGCACCGGAACACGTCCGGCACGTTCAATGCCGCCACCCGGCGCGGCGACACCCGCTTCGGCATCGACGCACTGGTCGCCCGCGGCAGCACCCGCTACATCGACACGTTCTCGCTGACCGAACGCAACCAGACTTTCGACAATTCTGCCGCCAACCTGTGGAGCGACACCGGTTTCGGCGAGTCGCTCTCCCTGCGCACCCGCGTCGGCCACGCAACCGACGACATCGACCAGCAGGAAAGCGTCGACTTCGCCCACACCCGGCGCCTGTCCGGCAGCGTCGAGCTGCAGCACCGGCAGGAAACGCTGACCCTGATCGGCGGGGTCGATGCCGAACGCGAGCACGCCGACGCATCGATCTACGGCACCGCAACCGACGAAAAGAACGACAGCCGCGCGCTGTTCCTGCACGGTGACTGGACGTTCGGCCGCCAGCAGTTCTCGCTCGGCGGTCGCGAAACCGATTACGACAGCTTCGGACGCCACGGTACCGGCGAAGCGAGCTGGGGCCTGCGCTTCGGCAACACCGCATTCGGCTGGCTGGCCTGGGGCCGCGGCTTCCGCGCACCGGATGCCATCGAACGCTTCGGCTACGGCGGCAATCCGGATCTCGAGCCGGAAACCGGCGACAGCTACGAAGCCGGCCTGCGCCAGCGCTTCGGCACCCACCAGCTCACGCTCACCGGCTTCCGCCAGGACATCGACGATCTGATCGTCTGCGTCGCCCTGCCGCCGCCGTCCTGGGACTGCGTGCTGCAGAACATCGACAGCGCGCGCATCACCGGCACCGAGCTGGCCTGGTCCTGGCACGGCACCGCCACGCATCTGGAAGCGCAGCTGACACTGCAGGATCCGGTCGACGCCGGTACCGGCGAGCGTCTGTCGCGCCGGCCGGAGAAACAGCTCTCGGCCGCTGCCCGCCACCGCATCGGTGCCGTCGAATTGCGTACCCTGCTGCTGCACATGGACGAGCGCGACAACAGCGCCTTCGACAACATCCGCCTGCCGTCCTTCACCGTCGTCGACATCGGCGCTGCCTGGACGGTCAGACCCGGACTGGTCCTCGACGCCCGCGTGGAGAACGTCGGCGACCGGGAATACGCGCTGGCCAGCAGCAGTGCCGGCGACTACCGCATGCCCGACCGTGCGTTCTTCCTCGGCTTCGAGTGGCGCGCCGGAAAAACCTGGAGTCCCTGATGAACAAGCACCGCCTGACCCGCATCACCACCCGCACCGGCGATACCGGTGGTACCGGGCTGGCCAACGGCAGGCGGTTGCCGAAAACGCACGCGCGCATCGTCGCGCTGGGCGACATCGACGAACTCAACGCCGCCATCGGCCTGCTTTGCGTCGTACCCGGCATCCCCGACGAACTGGTGGCGCGCCTGCGCAGGGTGCAGAACGAACTGTTCGATTTCGGCGGCGAACTGTCGCTGCCGGGCGCGACGGTGCTCGACCGGGAAGCGCTGGTCGCGCTGGAAACCGACATTGCCGCCTGGAATGCCGCGTTGCCGCCGCTGACCGAATTCGTGCTGCCCGGCGCCGATGAGGCCAGCGCCCGCGCCCACCTGGCGCGGGCCGTCTGCCGGCGCGCCGAACGCTCGCTGTGGCAGCTGATGATGACGCCGGCCGATGCCATCGACAGCGATCTCCCGCGTTACCTGAACCGTCTTTCCGACTGGCTGTTCGTGCTGTCGCGGCACCTGGTGCAGCTCGGCGGCGACCGGGAAGTCACCTGGCAGCGTCATCCCCGCTGAGGCGGCAAGCGCGTAGAATGCCGGCCCCCGCAGCCTGCCCCGACGCCCGCCCATGTCCGACCACCCGTCTGCCGTTCCCCACATCGTGATCGTCGGCGGCGGTGCCGGCGGCCTCGTGCTCGCCACCCGGCTGGGCAACCGCTACGGACGCAGCGGCAAGCTGCGCATCACGCTGGTCGATGCGCAACTCACCCACATCTGGAAACCGCTGCTGCACGAAGTGGCCGCCGGCTCGCTCAATCCGTACGAGGACGAAGTGAACTACTTCGGCCAGGCGCAGCGGCACGGCTTTTCCTTCCAGCCCGGACGGATGATCGCCATCGACCGCGAACGGCAACGGATCCGGCTCGACGAAATGCAGGACGAGCACGGCAAGACGGTGCTGGAAACGCGCGATCTGTCCTACGACTTCCTGGTGGTGGCCATCGGCAGCACGGCCAACGATTTCGGCACCGCCGGCGCCCGCGAGCACTGCATCTATCTGGATACCCGCGACCAGGCCGAACGTTTCCACCGCGCGCTGCTCAACTGCTACTACCGCGCCAAGGCACGCGGTGAAGCCGGCGGCGGGCTGGACGTGGCGATCATCGGCGCCGGCGCCACCGGCGTCGAGCTGGCAGCGGAAATCCATCACGCCGCCAAGGCTCTGGCGAAATACGGCCTCGACGAAATCCGTCCGACCGACGTCCGCATCAGCGTGATCGAGGCCGCCGACCGCATCCTGCCGGCACTCACGCCGCGGGTCGCCGGCATGGTGCACCGTTCGCTGGAAAAACTCGGGGTCGCGGTACTCACCGGCGAGAAAGTGACGGCCATCGACGAGAGCGGCATCGACACCGCCAGCGGCAAGCGCATCCCCGCACAGCTGCGTGTCTGGTCGGCCGGCATCAAGGCACCCGATTTCCTCAACGGCATCGCCGGCCTGGAAAGCGCGCGCGGCAACACGCTGGTGGTCGACGGATTCCTGCGCACCACCCGCGACGCACGCATCTTCGCCCTCGGCGATTGCGCCGCCTGCACGCTGAAGGCGAAGGACGGCAGCGAGATACGGTTGCCGCCGCGCGCCCAGTCGGCCTACCAGCAGGCGCAATGGCTGGCCGGCGCGTTGCCGGAACTGATCGCCGGCCGCACGCCGTCGCCGTTCGCCTATCGCGATCGAGGTTCGCTGGTATCGCTGTCGAAGGAAACCGCGGTCGGCCAGCTGATGGGCAACCTGACCGGCGACCTGAACGTCGAAGGACGCATCGCGCGGCTGATGTACGTCAGCCTCTACCGCATGCACCAGGCGGCACTGCACGGCTGGCTGCGCACGCTGGTGTTCATGCTCAAGGACGTGATCGCCCGCAGCACCGGCCCGAAACTGAAACTCCACTGATACCCGGCCGCCGGCACGGGTATCAGTGCGCGACGGCCCTCAGAGCGCGAGCCGTCGGGTATCCGCCAGCAGCGCCGACAGGTGGGTGATGAAGCGCGCCGCGTCGGCACCGTCGATCACCCGGTGGTCGTAGGACAGCGACAGCGGCAGCATCAGCCGCGGCCGGAAGGCCTCGCCGTCCCAGACCGGTTTTGTCTGTGACTTCGACACGCCGAGGATCGCCACTTCCGGCCAGTTCACGATCGGCGTGAACGCCGTGCCGCCGATCCCGCCCAGCGAGGAAATCGAAAACGTGGCGCCCTGCATGTCGGCCGGCGAGAGCTTCCTGTCACGCGCCTTTTTCGACAACTCGCCCATCTCGCGGGCGATGTCGATGACACCCTTGCGGTCGGCATCGCGGATCACCGGCACGACGAGGCCGTCCGGCGTGTCCACTGCGATGCCGATGTGCCAGTAGTTCTTGACCACCAGCTTCTCCCCGTCGAGCGCCAGCGAGCTGTTGAACTTCGGATAATGCCGCAGCGTGGCGACACAGGCCTTCACCAGGAAACCGAGCATCGTCAGCTTCACGCCCTCGGCCTTCAGTCGTTCGTTTTCGCTGACCCGGAACGCTTCCAGATCGGTGATGTCGGCTTCGTCGTGCTGGGTGACGTGCGGAATGTGCAGCCAGGCGCGATGCAGGTTCTGCGCGGCGACGCGGCGCAGCTTCGACAGCGCCTGCTCCTCGACCGCCCCCCACTTCGCGAAATCGATGCGCGGCAGCTCCGGCAGCGCAGACCCGCTGCCGCCGGCACGGGCCGGCGACGTCAGCAGCTTCTTCACGTGCGCATGCACGTCGTCCTTGACGATGCGGCCTTTCGGACCGCTGCCGCCGACTTCGGCGAGATTCACGCCGAGCTCGCGCGCCAGCTTGCGCACCGCGGGACCGGCATGCACCGCCGCACCGGCCACCGGTACGCTCGCCGCCGCCACGGGTGCCGCGGCAGGCACCACGGCAGGCGCCGCGGGGGCCGCCGCAACCGGCGCCGATACCGCGGGTGCGGAGACGACGGCAGCACCGGCGGTCACCTCGACGCGCGCGATCGGCGTGCCCTGCACGACCTTGTCGCCCTTCTTCAGCAACAGTTCGACGATTTTTCCGGCGGCTTCCGCCGGCACTTCCATTGTTGCCTTGTCGGATTCCAGGACGATGATCGCCTGTTCCTTCGCGATCGTGTCGCCCGCCTTCACGCTGACTTCGATGACGTCGACCGGCTTGTCGCTGCCGATGTCCGGCACGACGAAGGTCACCGTCTGCGTGCTGCCGGCGGCCACGGCCGGGGCAGCGCCGCCGCGCGGCGGCCCGTCGCCGGCAGGTGCTGCCGGGGCAGGTGCAGGTGCAGGTGCAGGTGCGGGCTTTGCGGCCGCCGGCGCCGGTTTTTCCGCCGCCGCCGGTGCCGCGGCGGCATCGGCCAGTACCAGGATCAATGAACCCTGCACCAGTTTGTCGCCGACCTTCACCGCCACCGACTGCACGGTGCCGGCCGCCGGCGACGGCACTTCCACCGTCGCCTTTTCGGACTCGATGACGATGATCGTCTGTTCCTTCGCGATCGTGTCGCCCGCCTTCACGCTGACTTCGATCACCTCGACCGGCTTGTCGGTGCCGACGTCGGGCACCTTCACTTCGATGCTGCCCATGGTCAGCACCCCGGCGGATAGCATTTTTCGGGATCGATGCCGTAGCGCTTTATCGCCTCGGCGACCAGCTTGCGCTCGACCTTGCCGTCGTCGGCCAGTGCGGTCAGCGCCGCCACGACCACGAAGCGGCGGTCGACCTCGAAGAATTCGCGCAGCTTCTGCCGCGAATCGCTGCGACCGAAACCGTCGGTGCCCAGCACGCGGTAGGTGCCGCGTACGAACGGCCGGATCTGGTCGGCGAACAGCTTCATGTAGTCAGTCGCGGCAACCACCGGGCCCTCGACCTCGTCCAGGCACTGCCCGACCCACGAACGCTGCGCTTTCTTCGCCAGCGGGTGCAGCATGTTCCAGCGCTGCGCCTGCAGGCCGTCGCGCCGCAGCTCGTTGAAACTGGTGACGCTCCACACGTCGGCCTGCACGCCGAAATCGGCCGCCAGCATCTCTGCCGCCGCCTCGACCTCGCGCAGGATGGTGCCGCTGCCGAGCAGCTGGACCACCGGACCGGCATTTTTCGCCTTCGGCGCCGCCTTCAGGCGGTACATGCCGCGGATGATCCCTTCCTCCGCACCCTTCGGCATCGCCGGGTGCGGGTAGTTCTCGTTCATCGCCGTGAGGTAATAGAAAACGCTTTCCTGGTTGCCGATCATGCGCCGGAGGCCGTCGTGCATGATCACGGCGAACTCGTAGCTGTACGTCGGATCGTAGGAAACGCAGTTCGGCACCGTCGACGCCAGGATGTGGCTGTGGCCGTCCTGATGCTGCAGGCCTTCGCCGTTGAGCGTGGTGCGTCCCGCGGTGGCGCCGATCAGGAAACCGCGCGCCTGCGAATCGCCGGCCGCCCAGGCGAAATCGCCGATCCGCTGGAAGCCGAACATCGAGTAGTAGACGTAGAACGGGATCATCGGCTTGTCGTTCACCGAGTACGACGTGCCCGCCGCCATCCACGCCGAGAACGCGCCGGCTTCGTTGATGCCCTCTTCCAGCATCCGGCCCTGCTTGTCCTCGCGGTAATACATCACCTGCCCGGCGTCTTCCGGCTTGTACAGCTGGCCGACCGCCGAATAGATGCCGTACTGGCGGAACATCGCCTCCATGCCGAAGGTGCGCGCTTCGTCCGGCACGATCGGCACGCAACGCTCGCCGATCCCCGGCAGCTTCATCAGCGCGGTCAGCATGCGCACGAAGGCCATCGTCGTCGACAGCGGGCGCTCCGAACCCTCCAGCATCGCGGCGAAGGTTTCCAGCGGCGGCACGTCCACCTTGTCGCCGGATTCCGCCCGCCGCTGCGGCAGATGACCGTTCAGCGCCGCGCGACGCTCGCGCAGGTATTTCATTTCCGCACTGTCGTCGGCCGGCTTGTAGTACGGCACCTTCGGCAGGTCGGCATCGGATACCGGGATGTCGAAGCGGTCGCGGAATTCGCGCAGGCTGCCCAGGTCGAGTTTCTTGATCTGGTGCGTCTTGTTCTGCGCCTCGCCGGCGCCGGTGCCGTAGCCCTTCACCGTCTTGGCCAGGATCACCGTCGGCTGGCCCTTGTGATGCACCGCCTTGTGGTAGGCCGCGTAGACCTTGTACGGATCGTGGCCGCCGCGGTTCAGGTTGTAGACCGCCTCGTCGCTCATGCCGGCGACCATCGCCGCCGTTTCCGGATATTTCCCGAAGAAGTTCTCGCGCGTGTAGGCGCCGCCGTGCATCTTGAACGCCTGGTATTCGCCGTCGACGCACTCGTCCATGCGCTTCTGCAGCAAACCGGCGTCGTCGCGCGCCAGCAGCGGATCCCAGTGGCGGCCCCAGACCACCTTGATCACGTTCCAGCCGGCGCCGCGGAAGATGCCTTCCAGTTCCTGGATGATCTTGCCGTTGCCGCGCACCGGGCCGTCGAGACGCTGCAGGTTGCAGTTGACGACGAAGATCAGGTTGTCGAGCTTCTCGCGGCCGGCCAGGCCGATGGACCCGAGCGATTCCGGCTCGTCCATCTCGCCGTCGCCGAGGAAGCACCACACTTTCCTGTCCTCGTCCGGAATCATTCCGCGATTGATCAGGTACTTCATGAAATGCGCCTGGTAGATCGACTGCATCGAGGCCAGGCCCATCGACACCGTCGGGAACTGCCAGAACTCCGGCATCAGCCAGGGATGCGGATAGCTCGACAGGCCCTTGCCGTCGACCTCGCGACGGAAGCCGTCGAGATCCTTTTCATCCAGACGGCCCTCGAGGAAGGCCCGCGCATAGATGCCCGGTGCCGAATGGCCCTGGTAGTAAATGAGGTCGCCGCCGAAATTTGCGTTCGGCGCGCGGAAGAAATGGTTGAAACCGACGTCGTACAGCGTCGCGGCCGAGGCGAAGGTGGAAATGTGTCCGCCGAGCTCGTCGTCGCTCATGTTGGCGCGCTGCACCATCGCCATCGCGTTCCAGCGGATCACCGCCCGGATGCGCCGCTCCATGAAGTTGTCGCCGGGATAGCCCGGTTCTTCACGGACGGGAATGGTGTTGGCGTAGGGCGTATTGAGGCTGGCGAGCCGGATGCCCTTGCCGCGGGCCGCGGCCGAGACCTTTTCGAGCAGGAAGCGGGCCCGTTCCGGGCCTTCCCTTTCCAGGGCGGAGGCGAAGGCATCGAGCCATTCGCGGGTTTCCTGCGGGTCGCGGTCGCCGTGAAGGAAATCGTCGTGCGCGTTGCTGTCTGCCATGGTGTGGCGTCCTTACTGTCTGTGCCGGAACGGGGGAGGCGCTTTTGACGCCGTGACCGTGCGGTCGCGACTATAGCAAGCTTCCCCGCCGGTCCGCCCTGACCGATTTGCAACCGGATGATGACCGAAAGCGTCAGGACCCGGAACGCCGGCCGGGGCGGCCGGCGGACTCAGAAACCGACGATTACCGACAGCGCCATCAACAGGATCCAGACCACCTGCGTACGCAGCAGCAGACCGCGCGCATCGGTGACGTCGAGCCCCACGTCCGGCTCGTCGGCCGGTTGCAGCGGCAGGCCGGCCGCGGCCACGCACAGGTCGGCCGCCAGATCTTCCGCCGGGTCGTCCTCGTCGAGCACCCGGTTGTCGAGGACCGGCCAGGCCCGCGACGAATTGCCGGTCAGCAGCAGGGTCGCGCCGAGCAGACGCACCGCCAGCCAGTCGACCCGGGCCCGGGTCTCGGCAGCCACCTGCGGCAGCAGGGCATCGAGCCGGACGGCGTCCGCCCCCTGCGCGCGCCGCACCGCCTCGATCGCGGCCAGCACCAGCAGACCCGGCAAACCGGTAAAGGCGAACACGATGATCCAGATGAAACTCTCGCGGAAGGCACGCACGAACAGCGCCCGCAGCACCGCACGGTGCAGGGCACCCGGCGATACGTCGACCGGCAGTGTCAGTGCGAAACGCATGCCGGCAAAACGGCGCAGCGCCGGCGCATCGTGCAGGAACCAGAGACGCAGGTATTCGTTCAGGTCGGCACCGAGCCGGTCGCGGCCCACCAGCGCCCACAACAACGCGACATAGAGTGCCAGCAACGGCAACGACAGCAGGAAATCGTCGAGCCCGAAGCGCACGACGAACCCGACCGCCGCCCACAGCAATACCAGCACCAGCAGACGGCCGGCCGCGGAGCCGGCCAGCGCCGCCGCCAGCGGCCACGGCGCCAGCAGCAGGCGATCGACCACCCGCCGCCAGCGTTCCGGATCGTGTTGCCACTCGACGCGGCGCAACGCCAGCAGGATCAGCAGCGCCAGCAGTTTCATCGCCGGGCACTCCGCATGCCGGCCGGCTGCCCGTCCGCCAGCGCCGCGCGGTAGGCCGGCCAGTCGAACGCCGGGCCCGGATCGGTCTTGCGGCCAGGCGCGATGTCGCTGTGGCCGACGATCCGCGCCGGCGAAAGATCCGGACAGGCGCGCAGCAGCAAGCCGGTGAGCGATGCCAGACGGCGGTACTGCTTCTGCGTGAACGGACGGTCGTCGGTGCCTTCCAGTTCGATGCCGATGGAGAAATCGTTGCAGTTCTCGCGGCCGGCAAACGACGACTTGCCGGCGTGCCAGGCGCGGTCGTCGATCGACACGAACTGCAGCAATGATCCGTCGCGACGGATCAGGAAGTGCGCCGACACTTCCATGCCGCGCAGGGTTTCGAAATAAGGGTGCGCCGTATGGTCGAGGCAGTTGCAGAACAGGTCTTCGATCCAGCGCCCGCCGAATTTCCCCGGCGGCAGACTGATGTTGTGGATCACCAGCAGGGAAATGCGCTCGCCGGCCGGCCGCGCATTGAAATTGGGCGACGGACAGCGCCGCACGCCCCTGACCCATCCCTGATCCAGCAGACGCTCCGTGCCCTGCATCAACCTGCCACCTGTCCCGTCTTCAGGCGGGCAATCATCCCCTCCAGCGCACGATCGAACAACGCCGCATCGCTGACCATGCGGGCCACGCCCTGCTCGAAATCGAGGGCCAACTGGGTAACGGTCTTCTCGGCGATCTTCACGCCGCGCCCGTTGACGAATACGTACTTGTTCTGCACGCGGATGCGCGCCGCAATTTTCGCCCGCACCTTGAAGTCATGCTCGACGAATTCGATCCAGGTGCCGGGTGCGAGATTGTCCGCCAGCTGCAACCAGCGCTCATCTGTCGGCGGATTTCCGTCCGGTGGCGACGGCGGCGCCATGATCACCACTTCGTCCTCGCTGCGCCGCACTACCTGCACGGCATCGGTCGGCCGTGTCGGCGGCTTCGGCGCATCACCAATGGCCTTGGGGGCTTCCGGCTGCACTTCCGTGACAACCCGCACCGTATGCTGCTCCGCGCCCTCACCCAGCCGCTGCAGCACCGCCTGCAAGCCGTCGAGCCGTGCATCGGCGCCATGTACGCTGTTGCCGGCGGCATCCAGACCGCGCCGCAGACTGATGAGCAGCCGCGGTACCAGTGCCCGCTGCCTCGTCAGGGCATCCGGTTTATCGGGCTTCTGTGCGCACCAGACCAGTACTTCCAGCGCCTTGCTGCGCTGCTGCCAGGTTGCGCTGCCCACGCCTTCGCGCAACGCCGTCATGTACAGCACCGGCTGCCAGCACTCCTGGACGAATGTCAGCACTTCATCCGGCAGGGAACGCCCGCCCAGCATGGCCGTGATCGCGGCCCGGACCTGCTGCTGCGCATCCTCGGAACGGGCCTGCCCTTCTTCGCGGTCGCGCAACCGGGTCTCGATCAGCGCCATGCGCTTTTCACGCTCGGCCACGAAGGCGCTGAAGTCGTGCCACAGGCGCTCGAAGAACCCGAGGTCGTCGATGAACTCGTTCAGCACGCTGTAGATGGCGTCGGAAATCCGCTGGTAGAGACCGTCGTCGCTTTCCTTCGTCCAGCCGGTGCCGGCCTTCGCCATCGCGTTCAGCAGCAGGCGCGCCGGATGTTCCTGCATGGAAAAGAGATTGCGGTCCAGCAGCGCAACCTTGAGCATCGGGATCTGCAACCGGCCGATCAACACCTTGAGTTCCGGTGGAATTTCGCGGTCCTCCAGGATCAGATCGAACAGCATGGACACGACGCTGATCAGGTCGTCGTCGGCGCCACTGATGGCCTGCGGCGACGTTGTCGCCGCTTCGTCGATCAGCTCGGAAATCCCGCCCTTCACATCGACCAGTTCGGCATGCTCGATGATCTGGCCCGGTGGTGGCAGCGCCGCCGGCTGCAGTTGCTGCAACCGGGTGAGCAGCTCGGTGAGTTCGAACGGCGCGATGACATGCACCGGCACGTCGCTCTGCAGGAACATCCCGCCGGCCACCAGCTTGCCGTCGATCATGACCGGCAACTGCCCGCCCGGTCGTTCCTGCCAGGCCACGACCGGCGCATGCTGGCCGGGCATCGCGGTCATTCCGGGGATGCCGCCCGGCAAGGCCCCGCCGTGCACACCCTGCACACCCAGCGCCTGGCGGGCCAGTGCCAGCAACTCGGAGAGCGCGCCGCCGGGCTCGGACGGCGCGGGTGCGGGCCGGGTCGGAGGCGCCTTGTCGGCGTCGCCCTTCGCACGACTGCGATCCGGCGACGGCGTCGGCCGCGGCCTGGCCGACTTGATCTCCGGCAGGATACCGGCCTGGATCAGCGTCTGGTTCGCCTGCGCCACCATGTCGCGCAACGACTCGAGCACCGTACGCTCGAAAAACTTGTAGAGGATCAGGCGCCCCTTCAGCGAGATCGCGGTCCCGTCGACCAGCGACCGGAAATGCTCGCAGATCCGTGCCGGATGCAGCGGCAGGCGTTCCGGATCGAGTTCGCCGCGCTGCAGAACCTTGCCGATCCGTTGCCGCAGGTGATCGAGGTCGTTGCCGGCGGCATCGCGTGCACGCGCCACCATGCCCTGGAAGGCCACCGACACGTCAAGCTCGTCGTCATCGAGCAGCGACAGTCCGTCGGGCGCGGCCGTCAGACTGTCAGGCTTGCCGGCTGCCGCATCGCCGCCCGCCAGGGCGGAAAAATCGCGATCCGTCGCCGCGCACATGCCGTCGACGATGGCCGACCGCCGCACGCGCAGCTCGCGCATCGCCTCGAAATAGAGGCTTTGCTCTTCCGGTGGCGCATTCTGCGACAAGTCGAAAAACTTGTCGTCCGCCTCGTCGCACAGGGCACCGAGACGGGAGCGGAGCGTGTCGACCGCTTCCTTGCGCACGCTGTCGAGACTGTCGGGAAGGACGGCCATGGAGCGACTCGGGTGCGGAGAGCGGATAGCCTATCCCAGCGACCTCCCGGCACTCCAGCGGAAGCGGGCAGGACGTGACCGGTTTCTCTCCGGCCGGCCTTGGCTGCGGGCGACCGCAGCCGATACAGTGGGCGCCTGCTTCCGAACCGCCCCGCGAGTGCCCTCCGTGCCGCTACCCGATCTGCGCCCGTTCCGGCAAACCCTCGTCGACAACGTGCATGCTGCGCTGGCCGAGGACATCGGCGACGGCGACCTCACCGCCGGTCTCGTGCCCGCTGCCCAGTGGTCGTCCGGCCGGGTGATCACCCGCGAAGATTGCGTGCTGGCCGGCGGCCCCTGGGTCGACGAAGTGTTCCGCCAGCTCGACCGGCGTGTTGCCGTTGTCTGGCAGGCCCGCGAAGGCGACCGGGTGCGCGCCGGCAGCGTCCTCTTCCGGTTGGCCGGACCGGCGCGCGCCATCCTGTCCGGCGAGCGGGCAGCGCTCAATTTCCTGCAGACACTGTCTGCCACCGCCACCGCCGCCCGTCGCCATGCCGATCGCGTCGCCCACACCCGCGTGCAACTGCTCGACACCCGCAAGACCCTGCCCGGCCTGCGCATCGCCCAGAAATACGCGGTACGCATCGGCGGTTGCCACAATCACCGCCTCGGGCTGTGGGATGCGTTCCTGATCAAGGAAAACCACATCGCGGCCTGTGGCTCGATCGCCGCCGCGGTAGCCGCTGCCCGGCGGAACGCGCCCGGCCGGCCGGTAGAGGTCGAGGTGGAAAGCCTGGACGAACTGCAGGCCGCACTTGCCGCCGGCGCCGACATCGTGATGCTCGATGATTTCATGCCGGCCGAGATCCGCACCGCCGTTGCCGTCAATGCCGGCCGCGCGAAACTTGAAGTATCCGGTGGCGTCAACGAAGCGACGCTGGTGCCGCTGGCGGAAACCGGCGTCGACTACATTTCGATCGGCGCGCTGACCAAGCATGTCTGCGCCATCGACCTGTCGATGCGGCTGGATGCGCACTGATGTCGTCGGCTCCCGGACCGGTATCGGAGCGCCCGCCGGGCTTTCGCCACCTGTCCGTCCTCATTCATCTGGGACTGACACTGATCGTGCTGGGCCTGCTGGCGCTGGTGATACTGGACTGGTTTCCCGGCTACCTGTTCGTTGCAGACGGCGGCTGGCAGGCCCTCTTCCTGCTGAGCGGTACCGCGCTGGTGCTCGGTCCGATGCTGACCTGGCTGGTCGCCAATCCCGCCAAGCCACGCCACCTGCTGTGGCTGGATCTTTCGCTGATTGCCGGCCTGCAGTTGCTGGCACTGGCCGCCGGCGCGTGGCTGATACGGGAACAACGGCCCTGCGCCGTGTTCTGGGTCGATGGCACGCTGTACTCACGCCCCTGGTCGGCTTTCGCCGACGAACCTGCGGCGCGCCAGCGTATCGCGCAGTTGACGGAACAGCAGCCGGCCTGGATCGCCATTGACATGCCGGCCGATCCGTTTGCCCGCGAACCACTCATCCGGAACGCGCTGCGCAACCGGTCTTCGGTCGAATTCAACGCGTCGCTGTACATCCCGTTCTCGACGACACTGCCGCAGGTCCGTGCGGCCGCCCGCAAGCTGGCCGGCAAGCCCTTGCCGCCGGACCTCGCCGCCGGGCTGGCGGCCGCCGGGATCGCACCGGAGACGTTGCGCGAAGGCAGACTCCTGCTGCTGCCGGCACGATCCCGCTACGGCAATGGCCACCTGGTGCTGGAGCCGGAAACAGGCCGCGTCGTCTTCCGGCTATTCCCCTGATCCCGACCCGATACGGAGCCTTGCCGCCCATGTCCTCCGCACATCCTGACGGGCAGCGCCGGCTTCCCCTGCATACCCTCGCCGCACTGGCGACCCTGCTGCTGGCCTTCCTGCTGTACCTGCCGGGCACGAACGGCCCGTTCCTGCACGACGACCTCGGCCAGATCACGCGCAACCCGGACATCGCCATCGATGTGCTGACGCCGGAAAACCTGCGGCACGCCGACGACAAGTACCCCAGCCGGCCGCTGCCGATGGTGTCGTTCGCACTCAACCACCTGCAGTGCGGCAAGGAACCGCATTGCTACAAACTGACCAATGTCGCCCTGCACCTGCTGACGGCGGCTGCCATCTTCTTCCTGCTGCGCAGCCTGGCGCGCGCCGGTGCGCAGCGTAACCGCTTCGAGTTGCCCGGCAGCCTGGTCGCGCTCACCACGGCCCTGTGGCTGCTGCACCCGCTGCATGTCTCGACGACGCTGTACGTCGTGCAGCGGATGACCATCATGGCCACGCTGTTCTCCGTGCTCGCGCTCGCCTGTTACCTGCAGGCCCGCTTCCTCGCCGTCGACCGGAGGCACCGCCAGGCGTGGGCGGCAGCAGCCGTCGTCCTGGCCGGACTGGGACTCCTGTCGAAGGAAAATGCCGTACTGGTCGTGCCGATGGCACTGCTGCTGGAGTTGCTGCTGCTGGACGAACGCCGGCGCTCCCGCATCACGCATCCGTACTGGCTCGGCGCCGGCCTGGCGGTGGCATTTCTTGCCGTGCTGGCGCTCGCGGCCAGCTTTCCCCCTTCATACATCGCGGGCTCCTACCGACAACGCGATTTCCTCCCCGTCGAACGCCTGCTCACCGAGGCGCGCATCCTCTGGTTCTACGTCAGCGAGATCCTCTGGCCGGACCAGGCGCGGATGAACATCTATCTGGATGCCTTTGCGATCTCGCGGTCGCTGCTCGATCCTGCCGTTACGCTCGCCGCCGTCTCCGGCTGGCTGGCCGTCATCGGCTGCTGCCTCGGCGAGCTGCTGCGCCGGCCTTCGGTCGCGGCTTTCGGCATCCTGCTGTTCGTGGCCGGACACTTGCTGGAGTCGTCGCTGCTCGGACTGGTCCTGGCCTACGAGCACCGCAACTACCTGCCGGCCCTCGGCCTGCTGCTCGCGCTCGCGTGGACCGTGCACCATGCGGTCCGCTACCGGCCACTGCGCCACGTTCTGTTCGCGGGCGCGGTGACCGCGTGCGCCTGGCAACTGGCACAGCGCGTCGAGGTGTGGTCGACTCCCAGCGATTTCGCCAACCACCTGATGCACCCGCGCTGGGCCGGCTCCTACAGTTCGACGCTGGACATTGCCGGCTACTACGAGTCACTGGTCCGCGAAAACGACGATCCGGCCATGCAGCGCATCCACATGCGCCAGGCACATGAGGCCCTCCGGCGTGCCGTCACGCTGAGCGAGCAGCCGGCGACGCCGCTGAGCCGCCTGTTGTGGCAGGCAAAGCCGCACGAGACCCGGCCGTACTGGCAACGCCTGCAGGAAATCGCGGCCACGCGCCCGGTCACGCCGGAAATGCTGAACGCGGCGAACAGCATGGCGCTGTGCATGCTGTCGTCGCAGTGTCATCTGGATCGCCGGGAATTTTCCGTCTTCATCGACGCACTGGTGGCCAACCCGCGCAAGAACCGTATTTCGACGGCGCTGCTGAAGCGCGCGGCGGGCACCTTCTACATCAAGATCGACGGCCAGCCGGAAAAAGGGCTGGCACTGTCGCGCGAGGCGGCCGAGCTCGGCATGCCGGAGGCACGCGAGTCATACATCAAGAACCTGGGCTTTCTGGGCCGCCGCGAGGAGGCCGAGGCGCTCTACCGGCAGTTCGCGGACGAAGTGCCGCTGGACCCGCAGCGTCGCGCACGCATCGAGGCAGCGATCGCCTCTCCCGGGGTCGTATTCCCCTGATGCGGGTGGCCGGTGCAGGCAGGAGGAATGGTGCCGGAAAGAGGAATCGAACCTCCGACCTTCGCATTACGAATGCGCTGCTCTACCGACTGAGCTATTCCGGCACGGGCGCGCAAAGTACCGAGTCCGCTGGCCGGGCGCAAGCCCGGCGGGCTCAGGGTCCCCAGGTCCAGGTACCGGTGCTGGCCTCGAAGGTACCCTGGGTGCCGCCGTCGGAATCGGTGGCAATGACACGGTAGCATTCGGCGATGTCGCCGCAGGCGCCGGCCTCGACGACGAAGGACACCTGGTCCTGGTTGTTGGACATGGAAAAATTCATGTCCGCCGGGAAGGTGTTGACCGAACCGCCGGCCTTGTACTCGCCGGTCGCGTACGTCCGGTATTCGATATGGTAATTGCGCTGGAACAGCGTGAAGCCACGCACCGTCTCGATGATCCGTTCCTTGCGCGCCGTCGTCAGGTAATCCTGGTAGACCGGTATCGCAAAGGCCGCGAGGGTGAAGACCACCACCACGGTCACCATCAGTTCGACGAGGGTGTAGCCGGCAAGCCGGCGGGCGGCAGAACGGATTCCAGTCGGCATCGGGTACTCCGGCAGTCAGGGTCGCGGGCGCGCGTTCCGTAACGATACGGCCGCGGCGGCCGGTGGCGCCAGTCGTGCCGGCGCATCCGACGGCACGCTGCAAAAAAGAAGGGCGCCTTGCGGCGCCCCTCTGTCGATCCCAGCCTCGATCAGAGGTTGGTGAAAGCAACGCGGCAGGAATCCTGGACCAGGTCCTTGTAGGCCGGCTGCCACAGCACGAGGTTCACCGGGCTCCAGTCGGTACCCGGGCCGGGTACCGGCGGAACGAGGCCGTTGACAGCCACCACGCCCGCGTCGTCCAGAGTGCCGCCTGCAGGGGCTGCCTGGTAAGCAGCACCACCACCCGGTGCCGAACGGCCGTCCTTGTCCATCACGTTGGTGATGATGGTGGCTTCGGCTCCCCAGATCGGGAACTCGGCTTCGGCGCCGGCGCCCATACCCAGCTTGGAGCTGATTTTCGACAGCTCGTTGCGGGCAGCGCGGCAGCCTTCCTCGTAGTGGGCCTTGACCTTGGCCATGTTGGAGGTGGCGATGTAGTCCTGGTAGGCCGGAATAGCTACGGCCGCCAGAATGCCGATGATCGCCACGACGATCATCAGTTCGATCAGCGTAAAGCCTTTCTGCAGTTTCATGAGACGTCTCCCAAGGTTTGTAATGAGTCACGGGCTTGCGCCTACGACTGGCCATATCCGATGCACGAATCAGGCCAGCGCCAACCTAGCCATAACCTGCTGATTTGGCAACAACATTGCCCGGCCCCCCGGACGATCCGGCCGCGCCGGTGCCCCGACCGCGGCAGGTAGTGACGTTTTTTGTCAGATCTCCGCCGGAGAGGCCCCGCATCCTGGCGTGATGTCTGTCGCAGCCGGCGCAGACGATACCTCCGGAACGCGCTCCGCCGCTGGCCGGCACCGGCGTTTTCCTGTTAATTTCCCCTGCTGCCAACAACAATTAACAGTCTCGTCCAACCCGTTCTCGCGGAACGGTTTTTGCCATGGGGGCCCTGCCACGATGTCCAGTCCACCCAATGTGATGCTGAGCGGTCTGGCCCGCCGGCTGGTCACCGACGGCCTGATCGACGAGAACACCGCCCGCGAAGCGGTGCGTACCGCCCAGCAGCAGAAGATGTCGCTGGCGAAATATCTGATCGACAACAAGCTGGCGAAATCGCGCGATGTCGCGGTGGCCGCCGCCGAGGAATTCGGTGATCCGCTGCTCGATCTCGCCGCCATCGACCCCACCTCGCTCTCCAAGGAGCTTGTCGGCGAGGCGCTGATCACCAAACACCAGGTGCTGCCGCTGCTCAAGCGCGGCAGCCGGTTGTTCGTGGCCATTGCCGATCCGGCCAACCTGCAGGCGCTGGACGAAATCCGGTTCAACACCGGCCTCAACACCGAAGCCATCGTCGTCGAAGCCGACAAACTGACGCAGGCCATCGAGAAATTCCTCAGCCAGACCGAATCCAGGGCTTTCGAGGGGCTGGACGACGACCTCGAAAACCTGGAAACCATGGCCGGCGACGACGAGCCCGGCGGCAGCTCCGACACCAGCGGCTCCGACGACGCACCGATCGTGCGCTTCGTGAACAAGCTGCTGCTGGATGCCGTGAAGGGCGGCTCGTCGGACCTGCATTTCGAGCCGTACGAGAAATCCTATCGCGTGCGTTTCCGCACCGACGGCATGCTCCACGAAGTCGTGCGGCCGCCGGTATCGCAATCGGCGAAGATCGCGGCCCGCCTCAAGGTCATGGCCAACCTCGACATCTCCGAGCGCCGGGTGCCGCAGGACGGCCGCATCAAGATGCGGATTTCGAAGAGCAAGGCCATCGACTTCCGCGTCAACACCTGCCCGACCCTGTGGGGCGAAAAAATCGTACTCCGGATTCTCGATCCGGACAGTGCAAAGATCGGCATCGAAATGCTGGGCTTCGAGCCGCACCAGAAAGAACTTTACGTGGCCGCCCTCGACCGCCCGCAGGGCATGCTGCTGGTGACCGGCCCGACCGGTTCCGGCAAGACCGTCACGCTGTACACCGGCGTCAACATCCTGAACGAAGTGCACCGCAACATTTCCACTGCCGAAGATCCGGTGGAAATCAACTTCGAAGGTATCAACCAGGTCAACGTGAACCCGAAACAGGGCATGGACTTCTCGGCCGCCCTGAAAGCGTTCCTGCGGCAGGATCCGGACGTGATCCTCGTCGGCGAGATCCGCGATCTGGAAACCGCCAGCATCGCGGTGAAGGCCGCGCAGACCGGCCACATGGTGCTTTCCACGCTGCACACCAACTCGGCGCCGGAAACGCTAACCCGTCTGCGCAATATGGGCGTTCCCTCGTTCAACATCGCCACCTCGGTCAACCTCATCATCGCCCAGCGACTGGGTCGCCGGTTGTGCGAGAACTGCAAGAAACCGCAGGACGTTCCGCCGGAAACGCTGAAGAAGTTCGGTTACGGCGATGACGAGATCGGCACCTTCACCGTCTACGGACCGGTCGGCTGCGAACGCTGCAAGGGCGGCTACAAGGGCCGTGTCGGCGTCTACGAAGTGGTGAAGATCACCGATGCGATCGCCCGGATCATCATGGAGGAAGGCAACTCGATCCAGATCGGCGACCAATGCCGCAAGGAAGGCTTCAACGACTTGCGGCGCTCGGGCCTGAACAAGGTGAAAATGGGCCTGACCAGTCTCGCCGAAGTCGACCGGATTACCTCGTAAGCACAGACAGGTTCGCAACCCAGACCTCGTAACAGCCGGGACCCAAACATGGCAGCTGCGGAAAACAACATCACCTTCGTCTACGAAGGTGTCGACAAGAAGGGAGCCAAGGTCAAGGGCGAGATCAGCGCCAAGACCGAGGCCGCCGTCAAGACCCAGTTGCGCAAGCAGGGCATCAACAACCCGAAAATCCGCAAGAAGGGCAAGGGGCTGTTCGGTGGTGGCGGCAAGGTCAATCCGATGGACGTCGCCATCTTCACGCGACAGATGTCGACGATGATGCGCGCCGGCGTGCCGCTGCTGCAGTCTTTCGACATCGTGGCCGACGGCCTGACGAACGCGAAGATGAAGGAAATCGTGCTCGGCCTGAAGCAGCACGTCGAAGGCGGCAACAGCTTCGCGGACGCACTGCGGCGCTACCCCGATCTTTTCGATGACCTCTTTGTCAGCCTGGTGCACGCCGGCGAACAATCCGGCGCCCTCGAAACCATGCTCGACCGGGTGGCGACGTACAAGGAAAAGTCGGAAGCGCTGAAACTGAAGATCAAGAAGGCAATGAAATATCCGATCACGGTACTCACCATCGCCGCGATCGTGACCGTGATCCTGCTGGTCAAGGTGGTCCCGGTGTTTGCCGACCTGTTCGGCAGCTTCGGCGCCGAACTGCCGAAACCGACCCAGGTCGCCATCGACATGTCGAAGTGGGTCCAGTCCTGGGGCCTGCTTGCCCTGATCATCATGGGCGGCGCCGGCTGGGCCTTTTCCGAGACCAAGAAACGATCCAAGGCGCTGCGCGATCGACTCGACCAGTTGTACCTGAAACTGCCGATCGTCGGCGACATCGTCCTCAAGTCGACCGTTGCGCGTTATTCCCGCACGCTGGCCACCACGTTCGCCGCCGGCGTGCCGCTGATCGAAGCCCTGAAATCCTGCGCCGATGCGGCGGGCAACAACGTCTACTACACGGCGATCATGAAGATCCGCGACGATGTCTCTACCGGCCAGGCGCTGACATTCTCGATGCGCCAGACAGGCATTTTCCCGCCGATGGCCGTCCAGATGACGTCGATCGGAGAGGAAGCCGGCTCGCTCGATGCGATGCTCGACAAGGTCGCCACCTACTACGAGGCCGAAGTGGACAACGCGGTCGACGGTCTGACCTCGATGATGGAACCGGCGATCATGGCCTTCCTCGGCATCGTGGTCGGTGGCCTGATGGTCGCGATGTACATGCCGATCTTCCAGATGGGCAAGGTCGTCAGCGGCTGATACTGCTTGTCTACCCTCACCCTGGCCGCCGCCCTGCTCGGCGGCCTCTGCGTCGGCAGTTTTCTCAACGTCGTCATCCACCGTTTCCCGCGCATGCTGGAGCAACGGTGGCGTGACGATGCCTACGCGCTCGATCACCCTGACCAGCCGCCACCGGCACGCGCGCCGTACAACCTAGCGGTTCCGCGTTCCCGTTGCCCGCACTGCGGCCACGGCATCCCCTGGTACGAAAACATTCCCGTCCTCAGTTGGCTGGCGCTGCGCGGCCGCTGCAGCGCATGCCGGGCACCGATCAGCGTCCGCTATCCGGTGGTGGAAACCGTCACCGGCGCGCTGACCCTGCTGATCGTCGCGCTGTACGGCACCGGGTGGGCAGTGCTTGCCATGCTGCTGTTCACCTGGTCGCTGATCGCGCTGACGATGATCGATTACGACACGCAGCTGCTGCCGGACGACATCACCCTGCCGCTGCTCTGGCTCGGCCTGCTGGTGGCGATACCGGCCGGCGGCTTGCCGGTGGCCGATGCGGTGATCGGTGCTGCCGCCGGCTATCTTGCGTTGTGGAGTGTCTACTGGGCGTTCCGGCTGGCCACCGGCAAGGAAGGCATGGGCTACGGCGATTTCAAACTGCTGGCTGCCATCGGTGCCTGGGTCGGCTGGCAGAAACTGCCGCTGGTCATCGTGCTTTCATCCGGCGTCGGCGCACTGCTCGGCATCGCGCTGATCCTCGTCGCCGGACGCGACCGGGCACACCCGATACCGTTCGGCCCGTTCCTCGCTGTCGCCGGTTTCATTGCCCTTCTCTGGGGCGATGCGCTGCTGGACGGGCCGCTGCAACTGTTCCGCCTGGGCTGACATGGCACGCTTCATCGTCGGGCTCACTGGCGGCATTGGCAGCGGGAAAACCGCCGCTTCCGACTGGTTCCGCAACCAGGGCATCACGGTTGTCGATGCCGATGTCGTCGCCCGGCAGGTGGTCGAACCCGGCACGCCGGCGCTGGCCGCCATTGCAGAACATTTCGGTCGGCACGTACTGCAGGCCGACGGCACGCTCGACCGGGCCGCACTCCGGCGCATCGTGTTCGAGAAACCGGAAGAGCGCCGCTGGCTGGAACAGTTGACGCATCCATTGATCGCGCAGGAAATCCTGCGCCAGTTGACCGCGGCTACATCGGCGTACGCCCTGCTGGTATCACCGCTGCTGTTCGAGACACGACAACGCGACTTCGTTGCCCGCACCCTGCTGATCGATGTGCCGGAAGCCCGCCAGGTCGCCCGCACCGCCGCCCGCGACAAGGTGGAAGAGGATCAGGTGCGCGCCATCATGGCAGCGCAGATGCCGCGCAGCGAACGTCGCACGAGAGCGGACGACATCGCCGACAACGACGGAACATTGGCCGAACTCCATGCGCAGCTGGAGCGGCTCCACGCCCGTTACCTCGAGCTGGCCCGCGCATGAAAGACAACACCGGGAAGAAGACGCCGGTCGTGCCCTGCCCCGGCTGCGGCCGCGATGTACGCTTCGATGCCGGCTCACCGTTCAGGCCATTCTGCTCCGAACGCTGTCGATTGATCGATCTCGGTGCCTGGGCAAACGAGAACTACCGGATTCCGGAGCAGACGCCACCGGACGGCATGCCCGGCCGGGACGATCCCTGAGCATCAGGATTCCGCCAGCATGGCGGTGATGCCCGCAATGCCGATCGCGCCATGGCTCACCGCACGATCAAGACGACCGGCGTGCATCCCGCCCAGCGCGTAGACCGGCAATCCGGCTGTCGACGTCAACGCTGCAAACCGGTCCCAGCCCAGCGATGGCACATCGGGATGCGACGCCGTCGCCAGCACCGGCGACAGGGTCGCGAAATCGGCGCCGAGCGCGAAAGCCAGTGCCAGTTCGCCGGCATTGTGGCAGGAGGCGGCACAGACACCCGGTGCGCGCGCGCCGGCCGACTGCAGCGCGGCGGCCGTCAGGTGCACGCCGTCGAACCGCGTCAGCGAACCGGACGGCAGGGCCGCCAGCGTGTCGCTGTTCACCAGCAGCCGCGCAGACGGCACTGCGGCACGCAGCATTTCCTGCAACGACAGCGCCAGGTCCGGTCGCTTCTTCAACCGGACCT
Source organism: Pseudomonadota bacterium (assembly GCA_049323295.1). Lineage (GTDB taxonomy): Bacteria > Pseudomonadota > Gammaproteobacteria > Pseudomonadales > JADFDG01 > JADFDG01. The sequence goes on along the minus strand of JBMOON010000017.1, from coordinate 91,690 downwards.
GCAGCAGCCGGATGTCGGCGGCGCGCACCCGCTGCACGAAACCGGCCAGCTCCGCCTCATCGTCCGCATCGGGCGAAATGACGTAGCGCGACGGTAATCGCAACGCGGCGATGATCGGCACATCGGCCGGCGGAAATTCCCCGGCCTGCATCTCGTCAGGATGCTGCCAGCGCAACGGCTGGCCTTCGCGCCCGTGCGGCACGCCACGCCAGTCCAGTACCCGCCACACGTCCAGCAGCACTGTCTTTTCGGGGTAACGGTGTTCGACACGCAACAAGGGCGCAATGGCACCGGTCTCGATACCGAGTTCCTCGTGGATCTCGCGACGCAGGCCGTCGGCCAGCGATTCTCCGGCCTCCAGCTTGCCGCCGGGAAATTCCCAGAGGCCGGCCAGATGCTGGTGCGGCAGGCGTTGCGTGCAGAGTACGCGACCGGCACCGTCGTAAATGACGGCAACGGCAACATGCACCAGCTTCGCGCTCATCGTCTTTCCGGTCGCCGGCAACCGCTCAGGTGCGGTACTCGGCGTTGATTTTCACGTAGTCGAACGACAGGTCTGTCGTCCACAAGCAGTCCCGGGCGTCGCCGCGCGCCAGCGACACCCGGATGACGATGTCTTCGCGCTGCATCACCGCCGCGCCGCGCGCTTCGGTGTAATCCGGCGCGACACCGCCGTTCTTCACGATGCATACATCGCCGAGATGGATGTCGACCCGCGAAACATCGAGCGCCGGCAGGCCGGCACGGCCGACACACGCCAGAATGCGTCCCCAGTTGGGGTCCGATGCGAACAGTGCGGTTTTCACCAGCGGCGAATGGGCAATGGTGTAGGCAACCGCCAGACATTCGGCGGTATCGCGTCCGCCCTCGACCTGCACCTCGATGAACTTGGTCGCGCCTTCGCCATCGCGCACGATGGCCTGCGCCAGTTGCAGCATCAGCGCATCGAGGGCACGACGGAAGATGTCGGCCTGTGGCCCGGACGCGGGGATCGCGACACCGGAAGCACCGGTGGCCGCCAGCACGCAGGCATCGTTGGTCGACGTATCGCCATCGATCGTGATGCGGTTGAAAGAGCGCTCGGTGGCCGCCGACAGCCAATGCTGCAGGTCCGCCGGCGCCACAACCGCGTCGGTGGCGACAAAAGCCAGCATGGTCGCCATGTTCGGGCAGATCATGCCGGCGCCTTTCGAGATGCCGGTGATGACGACCGGACGCCCGTCGATCGCGACCTGTACCGACGCGACTTTCGGCCGCGTGTCGGTGGTCATGATGCCGTGCGCAGCATCGAGCCAGGACTCGGCGCCCAAGGCGCCGAGTGCCTGCGGCAGCGCCGCCACCAGTCGATCGACCGGCAAACGCTCGCCGATCACACCGGTAGAAAACGGCAGCACGGCCGCCGCCGGTACCCCGGCCAGTTGTGCCAGCGCAGCGCACGACGTCCGCGCATCGGCGAGCCCCGGCGCGCCGGTACCGGCATTGGCACAGCCGGTGTTGATCAGCAGATAACGGACACCGGCCGGCGCAGCGGCGAGATGCTCCTTCGCCACTGTCACCGGCGCCGCGCAGAACTGGTTCCTGGTGAACGTCGCGGCCAGCGCAGTGCCCGGCGCGAAGCCGAACACCACCAGATCACGCCGGTTCTTCTTGCGGATGCCCGCCTCGACGACGCCGATGCGGACGCCGGGGACGGAATGGACGACGGCAGGAACCGTTTCAGGACCGACAGCCATGGCTCAGGCGATTTTTCCGTGGCATTGCTTGTATTTCTTGCCCGACCCGCAGGGGCAGGGATCATTGCGGCCGACCTTGGCGAACTCCCGCTCGCGCGGCTGCGCCTTCGTTTCTTCCGCCGTTTTCGGAATCGAGTCCGGATCGGCGTGCAGGAAATTCATCTTCTGCCGCTCCGCCTCCTCGCGACGCTGGCGCTCAAGTTCTTCGGCCTCTTCCTTGCGACGCAACTCGATGGTCGACAGGATGCGCACCAGTTCGTGCTTGACCTGGTCCAGCATCTGCTCGAAAAGCTCGAAGGCCTCGCGCTTGTATTCCTGCTTCGGATTCTTCTGCGCATAGCCGCGCAGGTGGATGCCCTGCCGCAGGTAGTCCATCGCACCCAGATGCTCCTTCCACGCCTTGTCGAGCACCTGCAGCATCAGCTGCTTCTCGATCTGGCGCATCACGTCCTCGCCGACCAGGGCTTCTTTCGCACGATAAGCCGTCACCAGCTGGTCGAGCAGGCGCTGCTTGAGCCCCTCCTCGGCCAGATGGTCCTCGGCATCAAGCCACTGCCTGACCGGCGCCTTGAGGTGGAATTCGACCTCAAGGGCCCGTTCCAGACCAGGAACGTCCCACATCTCCTCGACGCTTTCCGGCGGGATGTACTGGGCAACGATTTCCGACAGCGTGTCTTCGCGCATCGCCTCGACGCTCATCCGGACATCGGTAGCCTCGAGCAGCTCGCGGCGTTGCTGGTACACCACGCGCCGCTGGTCATTGGCAATGTCGTCGTATTCAAGCAGCTGCTTGCGGATGTCGAAGTTGTGCGCTTCCACCTTGCGTTGCGCGTTCTCGATGGCACGGGTCACCCAGCGATGCTCGATCGCCTCGCCCTTCTGCATGCCCAGGCGCTGCATCATGCCGCGTACCGTATCGCCGGCGAAGCGGCGCATCAACGTGTCTTCCAGCGACAGGTAGAAGCGGGTCATGCCGGGGTCGCCCTGGCGGCCCGAACGGCCGCGCAACTGGTTGTCGATCCGCCGCGACTCGTGGCGTTCGGAACCGATGATGTGCAGGCCGCCGGATTTCAGCACCTGCTCGTGCCGCACCTGCCATTCCGCCTTGAGCTGGTCGATCTGCCGCGGCGACGGATTCTCGATCTTCGCCGCCTCGGCCTGCCAGCTGCCACCGAGCACGATGTCGGTACCGCGACCGGCCATGTTGGTGGCAATGGTGACCGCACCCGGCCGCCCTGCCTGGGCGATGATTTCTGCTTCCTGGGCGTGGTATTTCGCGTTCAGTACGGCGTGCGGGATTTTTTCCTTTTTCAGGAAGGCGGAAAGCAGCTCGGAGGTCTCGATGCTCGCCGTGCCGACCAGCACCGGCGCCCCCTTGGCGTTGATCTCGCGGATGACCCCGACGATGGCCTCGTACTTCTCCTGGACGCTCAGGTACACGAGGTCATTCAGGTCTTCACGAACCATCGGCCGGTGCGTCGGAATGACCACCACGTCGAGGCCGTAGATCTGACGGAATTCGGCCGCCTCGGTATCGGCCGTGCCGGTCATGCCCGACAACTTGCCGTAGAGACGGAAATAATTCTGGAAGGTGGTGGAGGCCAGTGTCTGGTTCTCGTTGCGGACCGGAACGCCTTCCTTCGCCTCGATCGCCTGGTGGATGCCGTCGGACCAGCGACGGCCCGGCATCGTGCGGCCGGTGTGCTCGTCGACGATTACCACCTGGTTGTCCTGGACGATGTATTCGACATCCTTCTGGAACAGGTGGTGCGCCTTGAGACCGACCTGCACGTGGTGCAGCAGGTGCAGGTTGTGGGCGGCGTAAAGGGTGTCGCCTTCCTTGAGCAGGCCATTGCGGACCAGCAGGTCCTCGACCAGGCGATGACCGTCCTCGGTAAGCTCGACCTGGCGCCCCTTCTCGTCGATCAGGAAGTCGCCACGGGTCTCGGACTCCTTGTCTTCCTGCCGTCGCAGCATCGGGACCAGTTCGTTGATCTTCCGGTACATGGCTGAGCTGTCGGTGCTCGGACCGGAAATGATGAGCGGCGTGCGCGCCTCATCGATCAGGATGGAGTCGACTTCATCGACGATGGCAAAGGCAAGATCGCCCTGCACGCGCTCGTCCATCGACAGCGCCATGTTGTCGCGCAGGTAATCGAAACCGTATTCGTTGTTGGTGCCGTAAGTGATGTCGGCACCGTAGGCCGCCCGCTTCGACGCCTGGTCCTGCTGCGACAGCACGACGCCGACGCTGAGGCCGAGAAATTCGTATACCGGGCGCATCCAGTTGGCATCGCGCTGGGCGAGATAATCGTTGACCGTCACCACGTGCACGCCGCGACCGGTCAGCGCATTGAGGTAGGCCGGCAGCGTCGCCACCAGCGTCTTGCCCTCGCCGGTACGCATTTCGGCGATCCGTCCCTCGTGCAGGACAACTCCGCCGATCAGCTGCACATCGTGATGACGCAGCCCCAGGGTACGGCGAGCCGCTTCGCGTACCGCAGCAAACGCCTCCGGAATCAGGCTGTCGAGCTCGGCACCTGCCGCAAGGCGCGCACGGAATTCCGCAGTCTTGGCGCGCAACTGGCCGTCGTCGAGCGCCTGCATCGCCGGCTCAAGGGCGCCGATCGCCTCGACATGGCGGCCGATGCGCTTCATCTCGCGCGCGTTCTTGGTACCGAAAACCGAGCGGAGCAGACTTGCCAGCATGGAGAGCACTCGCTGCAGACGACGCGGTCACCGCGAGCGGAACGCGCCGGATGTGGAACGGCCCCCGGAAGGGGGCCGTCAAAGGCGCGGGAATTCTACCGTAACGGGGAGACATCGGGGACCACGATCCCCGGGGGAATCAACGGGTGACCGCATCCTGGCCGGTCCGGGCGACCGTCACGAACGTCGCGGGATTGATGGCCACGCCGTTGCGGCGGACCTCGTAATGCACGTGCGGACCGGTGGAGCGGCCGGTGTTGCCAAGCTTGGCCACGACCTGGTCCTCGCGCACGATGTCGCCGACGCGCACCAGAACCCGGCTGGCGTGTGCGTAGACGGTGGAAATACCGTCACCGTGCGTGATCTCGACCATGTTGCCGTAGCCGGCATGCGTACCGGCATAGGTGACGATGCCGTCGCCGGTGGCGACGATGTCGGCACCGGACGGGCCGGCAAAGTCGATGCCACGGTGGAAAGCGACGTTGCCGTGGAAGGGATCGATCCGGTAACCGAAGGTCGAGCTCAGGTAGCCGACATGCACCGGATTGCCGGCGAGGAAACTTTCCTCGCGCAGGCGACCGCCTGACAGCAGGTTTTCCAGTACCTTGAGCTCGGTCTCGCGGGCATCGATGTGCGTGGCCAGACGATCGAGGGTTGCCACGAAGTCGGGCTGCTGGTACGCCGGGCTGCCGGCCTCCTCCGGGCCACCCACCGGCGGCGGACGGCTGAAATCGAATTCCTGGGTGCCGATCCGGGTGGTACGGGCAAGGCGTTCGCCGAGGGCATCCAGACGCAGCAGCTTGGCCTGCATCTCGGCCACCCGGACCGTCATCGCCCGCAGTTTCTCTTCCGCCCGCTCGCGGGCCTCGGTAATCGCCTCGCGCTGGGCTGCCAGCCGATCGCGCCAGACCGTGGCCGCATCGCGGCCGACTTCACCGCTCACCACCGGGTCCCCGGCGCGGTCGGCATACCAGGCGTAGCCGCCCCAGGCACCGAGCATCGGCAGGGCGAGCAACAGCACACCCAGCCAGAGATACCAGCGTTCGGGGAGACGGATGGTTCGGCTGATACCCCGCTTGGGGTCCAGTATGATGACCTGCATCCTGACCTTCGTATGGACTGCTGGACGTTGTCCGCACCCTGCGTCACAACGACCCGGTTCTTTTATCTATGACGGCCGCCGATTCTGCTGACCGACCTGTCCGGGCTATGCCGGCAACCTTGACTGCCGGGACCGAGGCTAGCACCCGCGGCGACACGATGCTCGCCCGACTTTACCGATCCTTGGCCGAGTTCACAGTCCTGACGGATCACGTTCGCAAGGCGGTCGATGAGCGGCTGGCGGCACAGATCGAAGTGACCGGCTGGTCCGGCGGTGTCCTGCGGATACGGCTGGCCCAACCGGCCCTGGCGACCCACTGGCGGTTCCAGGAGCCGGCGGTCCGGCGCCACCTGTCCCGGCTGCCGGCCTTCCGCAGCCTGCAGGAAATCCGCCTGGTGCTGGCCGCCCCGGCCGCGCGCATGCGCCCCGCTCCGCCCTCCCGGCCGATAGGGGCGCCGGTGGGCGCGCTGCGGGCGCTCGCGGCCGACGAGCCGCACGTCCGGCTGCGGCGGGCACTGGAAGAGCTGGCCGCCGCCGCGGAAGCATCGTCGCGGGACAACCAATAGACAGGGGAGGGAGCGTCAGCCGGTCGCGAGCGCGGGCTGCACGTAGGAAATCGGCGCCGTCTTCTCGTCGTCGAAACTGACGACTTCCCAGGCATCCGGCTGCGCCAGCAGGGTCCGCAGCAGCCGGTTGTTCAGCGCATGGCCGGACTTGTGGCCGATGTACTCGCCGATCACGTTGTGACCGAGCAGGTAAAGGTCGCCGATCGCATCGAGGATCTTGTGCTTCACGAATTCGTCTTCGTAGCGCAGCCCGTCCTCGTTGAGGATGCGGTACTCGTCGACCACGATCGCGTTTTCAACACTGCCGCCGAGCGCCAGGTTCTTCGATCGCAGGTACTCGATGTCGCGCATGAAACCGAAGGTACGCGCCCGGCTCACTTCCTTGACGAAAGAAGTGGTCGAGAAGTCGACGCTGGCCGTCTGGTTGCGGCCGCGGAAAACCGGGTGGTCGAAGTGGATGGTGAAGGTGACCTTGAAACCGTCGAACGGCACGAAGGTGGCCGACTTGTCGCCATCCTCGACGGTGATCGGCCGCTTCACGCGGATGAACTTCTTCGGGGCCTTCTGCTCGGCGATGCCGGCCGACTGCAGCAGGAAAACGAAAGGACCGGCGCTGCCGTCCATGATCGGCACTTCCGGACCGGAAATCTCGACGATCGCGTTGTCGATGCCGAGGCCGGCGAAGGCGCTCATCAGGTGTTCGATGGTGGAAATCTTGACGTCGCCGTCGACCAGCGTGGTCGACAGGGTGGTCTCGCCGACTGCCTCGGCCGTGGCACGGATGGCCGCAGAGGACGGCAGGTCGACGCGACGGAACACGATGCCGGAATCGACCGGCGCCGGGCGCACGGTGAGGTAGATCTTGTCCCCGGTATGCAGACCGATACCGGTGGCGCGGATCGCATTCTTGAGGGTGCGTTGCCGAATCATGCCAGGCAAACCTGCTGTAACCCGTTGTTTATCAAGCAATTGAATCCAGAACCCAAGGACTGCACGAATAGTAACAAAGTTTTTCAAATTCCCCAAACCGGCCGGACTGCGGATTGCCGAAGGGGCCGGAAAGAACCGGCCCGGGGGAGGAACCCGGGCCGGGGGAAAGGCTTGCCGTTGCTGCGCGGCCGACGGCCGGCATGCCGCCCGGGCGGGAACCGGGCTGCATGCTACCGCAATGGCCGGCATTCGTGACCGATCAGTCAGCCTGCCGGCGGAGGAAAGCCGGAATGTCGAGGAAGTCCATGTCCCCGGCCGGCTTCGCGGCCGGGGCCGCCGCCGCCTGACCGCGCTGGCGCATGGCCGGCGGACGATCGAACTCGCGGTAGTTCGGCCGGTTCTCCTCGGCCGGCGGCGCCACCGGACGGGTGGCCCCTTGGACCGGGGTCGTTACACGCGGCGTGGCGAGCACGGACGGCTCGACGACCTTGAGACCGTGATGGGCCGCACGGCCGATACCGGTGGCCACCACCGTCACCCGGACCTCGTTCTCCATCGCCGGATCGAAGGCGGTGCCGATGATGATCTGCGCGTCCGGTGCCGCGAACTCGCTGACCGCACGGCCGACTTCGTCGAAATCGCCGATCGCGAAGTTCATGCCGGCCGTGATGTTCACCAGAATGCCGCGGGCACCCTGCAGGTGGACATCCTCGAGCAGCGGGCTGTGCAGCGCGCGCTCCGCGGCCTCGCGGGCACCGCCGTCGCCGCGCGACGTGCCGGTTCCCATCATCGCCATGCCCATCTCGCTCATCACGGTACGCACGTCGGCGAAATCGACGTTGATCATGCCCGGATGCAGGATCAGGTCGGCAATGCCCTTCACCGCACCGAGCAGCACGTCGTTGGCCGCCTTGAACGCTTCCAGCATCGAGGTGCGCGGGCCGAGCACGCTCAGCAGCTTTTCGTTCGGGATGGTGATCAGCGAATCGACATGCTCGGCCAGTGCGGCGATGCCGTGCTCCGCCGCCTTCATGCGACGCGGCCCTTCGAACGGGAACGGCTTGGTGACCACCGCCACGGTGAGGATGCCCATGCTGCGCGCGACTTCGGCCACCACCGGCGCACCACCCGTGCCGGTACCGCCGCCCATGCCGGCAGTGATGAACACCATGTCGGCACCCTGCAGCACTTCCTCGATGCGATCACGGTCTTCCAGTGCTGCCTGGCGACCGATCTCCGGGTTGGCGCCCGCGCCGAGACCTTTGGTCACCTGGCTGCCCAGTTGCAGCAGCGTCCGCGCCGAATGGCGCTTGAGTGCCTGCGCGTCGGTATTGGCGCAGATGAACTCCACGCCTTCCACATGGTTGGCGACCATGTGCTCGACGGCGTTTCCGCCACCGCCACCGACGCCCACCACCTTGATGACCGCATTCTGCGGCACGTTGTCGATCAGTTCAAAATTCGGCATGACTTCCTCCCAAAACTCCCGCATTCCTGAATTGACACTCTTGTTTTACCCGCACTTCGGCAACGCACTTGCTTCCCGCAACACAAAATCAGAAATTGCCCTTGAACCACTTGCTCATGCGATCGAGCAGCGAGTCACCGCCGCCCTTCGTTTTTCTTTCCCGCCGGTCTTCGGCATGCAGCCGCCGCGCGTAGTGCAGCAGGCCGACACTGGTGGCAAAGATCGGATTGCCGGCGATTTCGTCGGTCACCCCGACGACGCCCTGCGGATAGCCCAGGCGAACCGGCATGTGGAAAACCTCTTCCGCCAGCTCGATCGCACCTTCCATCTTCACCGAGCCGCCGGTAAGCACGATCCCGGACGGAATCATTTCCTCGTAACCGCTGCGCCGCAGCTCCTGCTGCACCAGCGTGAACAGTTCGTCGTAGCGCGGCTCGATCACCTCGGCGAGCGCCTGCCGCGACAGGTCCTTCGGCGCGCGATCGCCCACGCTCGGCACCTTGATGGTTTCGCCCGGACGCGCCAGCTGGGCCAGCGCACAGGCGTACTTCATCTTGATTTCCTCGGCCGAGGGCGTCGGCGTACGCAACGCCATCGCGATGTCGTTGGTCACCTGGTCGCCGGCAATCGGGATCACCGCCGTGTGGCGGATCGCACCGTTGTTGAAGATCGCCATGCCGGTGGTGCCGCCGCCGACGTCGACCAGGCAAACTCCCAGCTCCTTCTCGTCCTCGGTCAGCACCGCGTAGGCGCTGGCAAACTGCTCCAGCACCAGCTCGTCGACCTCCAGTCCGCAGCGGCGGATGCATTTCTCGACGTTCTGCGCCGCATTTTCCGCACAGGTGACCATGTGCACTTTCGCTTCCAGGCGCACGCCCGACATGCCCAGCGGCTCGCGCACGCCGTCCTGGTCGTCAATCACGTATTCCTGCGGAATCACGTGCAGCACACGCTGGTCGGCCGGGATCGGCACTGCCGCCGCCGCGTCGATAACCCGCTCGACGTCGGCGCGCGTCACTTCCGTATCGCGGATGGCAACGATGCCGTGCGAATTCATGCTGCGCAGGTGGCTGCCGGAAATGCTGGCGTATACCGAGTGGATCTGGCAGCCGGCCATCAACTCGGCCTCTTCTACCGCCCGCTGGATCGACTGCACGGTGGAATCGATGTCGACCACCACGCCCTTCTTCATGCCGCGCGTGGGATGGTTGATGCCGAAACCGACCACCTTGATGCCGCCATCGGCCAGCACCTGGCCGACGATCGCGACCACCTTCGAGGTGCCGATGTCGAGGCCGACGATCATGTCGTTACCGGGTGTACGTGCCATGGTTTCCTTCCGGATTTCCCGTTGATTCGTTCAGGGCGGTGATGGCCGGTGCCCAGTGCACGGCAAAACCGCCGATATAGCGCAGGTCGACGCTGTCGATCCGGCCGGCCACTTCGTACAGTCGCTTTTCGTAGATGCGCAGGAAGCGCCGGATGCGGCTCAGGGCTTCTTCCTGGTCGACGCGCAAACGCATGCCGCTGCCGGTTACGATTTCCCACGACAGCTGGTCGTTCAGACGCAGTTCCTGCACCGACAGCCCCAGCGGCATGAACATGCTGTTCACCGCGCTGTAGAAAGCCATCACCTGCACGGCCTTGTCTTCCGGGCCGTACAACGCCGGCAGCGCGCCGGCAGCGCCGGCGTTTTCCGGCTGGAAGACTTCACCGACGTGACTGATGTAGCCGTCGCCGTTCCAGTGCGCGACCGGCACTTTTTCGGTCACGCGGACGATCAGTCCGTGTGGCCACACCCGGTACACGTCCACCGCGCTGACCCACGACAGTCCGCCCAGCTCGCCGGCAATCTCGGCCATCGGCACATTGAGCAGCGACTGCCCCGCCACCAGCGTGGCCAGCGAATGCTCGATCTCGCCCTGCGTGCGCGCACCGAACGAACCCTCCACGCGGACCGTCTCGATGCGCGTGGCATCCAGTGCCCGGTGCGCGACAAACCACAAGCTGGCGATCACCAGGGCGACCACCGACAACACGGCCGCCGGCACGACAACGCGACGCGCCATGGCCGCGACCCGCGCCGTGCGGGTCGCGGCTTCGCGCGTCAGCAGGTTGTCGCGCAGGGCCGCAGTCATGGCGTGCGGGCCTCCACGGAGATTCCGGATTCCCGGAGAATGGCCAGCACGAGGGCCGGAAAATCCAGACCGGCTGCCCGCGCCGCCATCGGCACCAGCGAGTGATCGGTCATGCCGGGCACGGTGTTCACTTCCAGCAGGCGGAAGCGGCCGTCGCCGTCCATCATCACGTCGACCCGGCCCCAGCCGCGGCAACCCACGGCCGCGAAAGCTGCCAGCGCCAGCTGCTGCAGTTCCGCCTCGCGCACCGCATCCAGACCGCAGGGGCACAGGTACTGGGTGTCGTTGCGGATGTACTTCGCCTCGTAGTCATAGAACTCGGCCGTGGTTTTCAGGCGGATCGGCGGCAGCGCACGGTTGCCGAGGATGGCCACGGTGAATTCCGGACCGTCGATCCACTCCTCGACGACGACATCGCGGTCGTACTGCTGCGCCTTCGCCAGCGCCGCCGTCAGCTGCGCGACATCGTTCGCCTTGCCCATGCCGATACTCGATCCTTCCCGGGCCGGCTTCACCATCAGCGGGAAACGACCCGGCTCCAGCTGGTCGACCCATACCGTGTCGCCGCGGTGCGCACGGAAGCCCGGCGTCGGCAGACCGCAGGCCTGCCACAGCAGCTTGGTGCGGATCTTGTCCATGCCGATCGCCGATGCCATGACGCTGCTGCCGGTATACGACAGGCCGATGGTTTCCAGCACACCCTGCAGCGAACCGTCCTCGCCGCCGCGGCCATGCACGGCGATGAAGGCCGCGTCGTATTTTTTCAGTGCAGCGATGTCCAGCTCGCGCGTATCGATGCCGGTCGCATCGACACCGCGCGCGCGCAGGGCCTCGAGCACGGCATGGCCGCTCTTGAGGGACACCTCGCGCTCGGCGGCGGTGCCGCCGAACAGGACTGCGATCTTCTTGCTCATCTCGTCACTCTTTCTTCCGGTTTCCGTTCAATCCAGTTTCATGCCGCTGTCGGCCAGCTTCGCGGCGATGCTGCCGATGTCGCCGGCACCCTGGGTCAACAGGACATCCCCGTCGCGCAGCACGCCGCGCAAGACCTTCGCCACATCCCCGGCGCTCTCGACGAACACCGGGTCGATGCGGCCGCGCGCGCGGATGCTGCCGCACAGGCTGCGGCCATCGGCGCCGGCGATCGGCGGCTCGCCGGCCGCGTAAACGTCCATCAGCAGCAGCACGTCGACTTCCGAGAGCGCGCCGACGAAGTCCTCGTAGAGCTCCTTGGTGCGGGTGTAGCGATGCGGCTGGTACAGCATCACGGCCCGACGTTCCGGCCAGACCTTGCGCAGCGCGGCGACCGTCGCCTGCACTTCGCGCGGGTGGTGACCGTAGTCGTCGACCAGCGTCACGCCCTGTACCGGCCGCTCGCCGCCGGTAGCGACATCGAAGGTTCCGTAGACCTGGAAGCGGCGACCGACACCCTGGAATTTCGCCAGCGCTGCGACGATTGCCTTGTCCGGCACCCGCTCGTCGGTGGCGACGGCAATCGCCGCCAGCGCATTGAGTACGTTGTGCCGGCCGGGGATCGACAGCGTTACCGCCAGCGGCGCATGCGGTGCCGGGCGGTGTGCAGTGAAATGCGTGCGCATGCCGTCGTGACGGATGTCGCTGGCCCGGAAATCGGCGTCTTCCTGTTCGATGCCGTAGGTGAGCACCGTGCGGGTGACCCGCGGCAGCACCCGTCGCACCACCGCATCGTCGACGCACAGCACGGCAACCCCGTAGAACGGCAGGTTGTGCAGGAACTCGACGAAGGTGTGCTCGAGTTGCGCGAAATCGCCGCCGTAGGTCGACATGTGATCCGCGTCGATGTTCGTGACGATCGACACCATCGGCTGCAGGTGCAGGAACGAAGCATCGCTTTCGTCCGCTTCGGCGACGAAATAGCGGCTGCCGCCCAGCTGGGCGTTCGAACCGGCGCTGTTCAGGCGGCCACCGATCACGAAGGTGGGATCGAAGCCGGCTTCGGCAAGGATCGAGGCCACCAGACTGGTGGTGGTCGTCTTGCCGTGCGTGCCGGCGACGGCTATGCCGTGACGGTAGCGCATCAGCTCGGCCAGCATCTCGGCACGCGGCACCACCGGCAGGCGTGCTTCGCGGGCAGCCGCCACTTCCGGATTCTGCTCATTGACCGCCGTGCTGACCACGATGACGTCGGCATCCTCGACGTTGCTGCCGGCGTGACCGATGAACACCGTCGCACCCATGCTTTTCAGGCGGCGGGTGACCGCGCTCTCCTTCAGGTCGGAACCGCTGATCTGGTAGCCCTGGTTGAGCAGTACTTCGGCGATCCCGCACATGCCGGATCCGCCGATACCGACGAAATGGATGCGGCGGATGCGGCGCATTTCCGGTACCGGGAAGCGCACGGAATGATCGGTGTTGGCGCTCTTCATGCACTTACCTCGTAACAGATGCCGGCGATTGCGCCGGCGGCGTCGCCGAAAGATGCACGCCGTGCGGCCTGCGCCATGGCAGTCAGCACCGTACGGTCGGCGATCGCTTCGATTTCTGCCGCCAGCCGTGCGCCGTCGAGCGCCGTCTGCGGCAGCAGGCGTGCCGCGCCCGCCTGCACCAGATGGGTCGCGTTGTGGGTCTGGTGATCGTCCACCGCATGCGGGAACGGCACGAAAATCGCCGGCAGCCCGGCAGCAGCCACCTCGCTCACCGTCAGCGCACCGGCGCGGCAGACGATGAGGTCGGCCCACGCGTAGGCTGCGGCCATGTCGTCGATGAAGGCCGTGACTTCCGCCGCCAGAGCGACCCGCGCGTAATGACCGCGGGTGATCTCGACGTCCTTGCGACCGGTCTGGTGACGCACGCTCACCGTCCGGCCGCGCGCTACCCGCGACAGCGCATCCGGTACCTGCGCATTCAGCGCCTGCGCACCGAGACTGCCGCCGACGACCAGCACGCGCAGCTCGTCCGTGCGGCCGGCAAACCGCACTTCCGGCGTCGGCAGCGCACGGATCGCCTCCCGCACCGGATTGCCGACCACCGTCGCGCCGGGCAACTGGCGCGCCGCTTCCGGGAACGCGACCAGCACGCGTGTAGCTACCCGCGCCAGCAGCTTGTTGGTCAGGCCGGCGATCGCATTCTGCTCGTGCACCACCAGTGGAATGCCGGCCAGCCGTGCGGCAATGCCGCCGGGGCCCGAGGCAAAACCGCCGAAGCCGATCACCACCTGCGGTTTTTCGCGACGGATGACCGCCAGCGCGCCGAGCAGCGAACGCAGGAGCCGGAACGGCGCCGCCAGCAACCGGGAAGCGCCACCGCCGCGGATGCCGGAAACCGGCAGCGTGCTGATCGCGAAACCGTGCCTGCCCACCAGTTCGACTTCCATGCCGCCCTGCGAGCCGAGCCAGTGCACGCTGCCGCCGTCGGCAACGATGCGCTGCGCAACAGCCAGTGCCGGGAACACGTGGCCGCCGGTACCGCCGGCCATGACCAGGACACGACGACTCATGCCGCCACCACCCCGCGCGCAGTGCGCGCCGTGGTACGGGTGGCGCCGCTTGCCGGCGCGGAGAGCTGCCACAGCGCGCCGAGCAGCAGGCAGTTGGCCAGCAGGCTCGAACCGCCGTAGCTCACCAGCGGCAGGGTCAGACCCTTGGTCGGCATCAGACCCATGTTGACGCCCATGTTGATGAAGGCCTGCACGCCGAACAGCACGGCCGCGCCCCAGGCGAAATAGGCGCCGAAGGCATCGCCGGCCTGCGCACGGTCGCGCGCGATGCGCAGGATGGCGCCGACCAGCAGCACGAACAGCGCCACAATCGCCATCACGCCGAACAGGCCGAATTCCTCCGCAGCGACCGCGAACACGAAGTCGGTATGCGCCTCCGGCAGGTAGAACAGCTTCTGCACGCTGTTGCCGAGCCCCACCCCGGCCACTTCGCCGCGACCGAATGCGATCAGGCTCTGCACCAGTTGATAGCCGGAATCGAACTGGTGCTGCCAGGGATCCATGAAGCTGGTCAGCCGCGCCATGCGGTACGGCTGCGTCAGGATCAGCAGCGTGACGGCGCCGATGCCGGCGACCAGCAGGCCCGCCACGTATTTCCATGGCAGGCCGGCCAGGAACAGCAGCGCGAACACCACCGCCACCATGACCACCGAACTGCCGAGATCCGGCTCCATGAGCAACAGGCCGAGCATCACCACCAGCACGCCCAGCGGCTTCGCCACCGCCACCGGCGATGCCAGTTCCTCGCGGCGGCGCGCCAGGTAATCGGCCATGAAGGCGAGCAGCGCAAGCTTGGCGAATTCGCTGGGCTGTACGTTGAAACCGATCAGGGGGATCCAGCGCTGGCTGCCGTTCACCTCGCGACCCAGACCGGGAATCAGTACGACCACCAGGCCGAGAATGCCGGCCAGCACCAGCAACGGACTGAAGCGCTGCCACAGCTCTACCGGCAACCGGGCAACCACCAGTGCGCCGGTCAGTGCGACCAGCACGAACAGCGCATGCCGCATGCCGAAATAGAACGGTGCATGCAGCTTGTTCGAGGCGTAGTAGATCGAGGCGGAAATCACCAGCAACAAGCCGGCGACCAGCAGCAGCCCGGCGCTGAGCACCAGTTGCTGGCGGGCGCTGAGGAACGGCAGCATCAGGACTGCCCTCCCGCCGCGCCGGCACGCGCCAGCACCAGCTTCTCGAAATGCATGCCGCGCGCGTCGTAGCCGCTGTACATGTCGAAACTCGCGCAGGCCGGCGACAGCAGCACGGCATCGCCGGGTTGCGCCAGTCGCGCGGCGGCGGCCACGGCATCCTCCATCGACGCGCAGTCGACGATTTTCTGCGGTTCGCTCATCGCTGCCCGGATCTGCGGCGCATCACGGCCGATCAGCAGCAGGCTGCGGACGTGCGAGCGTACGTGCGGATCGAGCAGCCGGAAATCCTGGTCCTTGCCCAGGCCACCGGCAATCAGCACGACCTTGCCGCGGATGTTCTCCGCCAGCCCGGTGAGTGCGGCTGCCGTGGCGCCGATGTTGGTGCCCTTGGAATCGTTGTACCAGGCAACGTCGCCCTGCTCGGCCACGAAACGGCAGCGGTGCGGCAGGCCGGGGAAACGACGCAGCGCGTCGAGCATCGCCGCCATCGGCAGGCCGGCGCCGATCCCCAGTCCCAGTGCAGCCATCGCATTCAGCTGGTTGTGCGTGCCCTTGATGCGCAATCCGGCGCAGGACACCAGCGGCCGGCCGTCACGGGTGATCCAGCGCTCGCCGTCGTGGACGGCGATGCCGAAACCCTCGACGCTGGCGCCGGCACCGAAGCTGACAGTACGGCCGGCGTACGCGCCACGCGGTGCCGACCAGGCATCGTCGCGATTCACCACCGCCAGCGCGCAGTGGGCGAAGATCCGCTGCTTGGCCATGCCGTAGTCGGCAAACGACGCATAGCGGTCCATGTGGTCTTCGGTCAGATTGAGAATCGTGCCGGCCGCCAGCCCGAGCGTATGTGTGGTCTCGAGCTGGAAGCTCGACAGCTCCAGCACATAGAGCGCCGCCTGCTCTGCCAGCAGATCGAGCGCCGGCGTGCCGAAATTGCCGCCGACCGCCACTTTCACGCCGGCCGCCTTCGCCATCTCGCCGACCAGCGCCGTCACCGTGCTCTTGCCGTTGGCGCCGGTGATGCCGACCACCGGCGCCTGCACGGCACGGGCAAACAGTTCGATGTCACCGATCACCGGCACGCCTTTCGCAGCGGCAGCGGCGATTTCCGGTTCGGCCACGGCGACGCCGGGGCTGATCACGATCGCCTGCGCCGCCTGCAGCCAGTCGGCGCGCAGCCCGCCGGTGTGGATTTCCAGATCAGGGAATTCGGCATGCATGGCCGCCAGCCCCGGCGGCATGTCGCGGGTATCGATGGCGCGCACGGACTCGCCCCGCGCGCGCAGCCAGCGCACGCAGGAAACGCCCGTCTTGCCCAGTCCCACGACGACGTACATGACCGTCTGCCTGCTCCCTTTGCGTCAGCGGATCTTCAGCGAAGCCAATCCGATCATCACCAGCACGAAGGTGATGATCCAGAAACGCACGATGACTTTCGGTTCCGGCCATCCCTTCAGCTCGAAGTGGTGATGGATGGGCGCCATGCGGAATATGCGTTTGCCGGTGAGCTTGAACGAGGCGACCTGCATCATCACCGACACCGTTTCCAGCACGAAGATCCCGCCCATGATGAACAGCACGATTTCCTGCCGGACAATCACCGCCACCACACCGAGCAGCGCACCGAGCGCCAGCGCGCCGACGTCGCCCATGAACACCTGCGCCGGATAGCTGTTGAACCACAGGAAGCCGAGCCCGGCGCCGACCAGCGAACCGATGATCACCACCAGCTCGCCGGCTCCCGCCACCTGCGGGATGAGCAGGTAGGAAGCGAACTTCACGTTGCCGGAGAGATAGGCGAACACGCCCAGCGCAGCGCCGACCATCACCGTCGGCATGATCGCCAGCCCGTCGAGACCGTCGGTGAGATTGACCGCGTTGCTGGTGCCGACGATCACGAAATAGGCCAGCACGATGAACAGGATCGGGCCGAGATCAATGGTCGCGTGCTTGAAGAACGGCACGATCAGCGTGGTCTGGGTTGCTTCCGCGGGCGTGCCCTGTACGCAGGCGTACAGGAAAATGGCAGCGCCCAGGCCGGCCACCGACTGCCAGAAATATTTCCAGCGGGCCGGCAGGCCGCGCGAATTCTTTTCCACCACCTTGCGGTAGTCGTCGACCCAGCCGACAGCGCCGAAAATCATCGTCACCGCCAGTACGATCCAGACGTAGCGGTTCTCCAGATCGGCCCACAGCAGGGTGGAGGCAAGGATCGCGACAAGGATCAGCGCACCGCCCATGGTCGGCGTGCCCGCCTTCGACAGGTGCGACTGCGGACCGTCGATACGGATGGCCTGGCCGAATTTCATCACCCGCAGGCGCTCGATCATCCACGGACCGAGCAGCAGCGCGATCGCCAGCGCGGTCATCACCCCGAGGATCGCCCGCAGGGTCAGGTACTGGAATACCGCGAACCCGGAGTGGTATTGCGTCAGGTATTCAGTGAGCCAGAGCAGCATCTTTTTCTCCCGTCAGGGCAGCGACCACGCGTTCCATGCGGGCGCTGCGCGAACCTTTGACCAGCACCGTGATGTCCCGTTGCCGCTTGTCGTTGTCGATGTCGGCCCGCAGTGCGGCGACCAGGCCGTCGACGTCGGCGAAGATGCGGGCATGGGTGCCGAAGCCGGCCGCGGTTTCGGCCGCGAAATCGCCGGTCACGTACAGCGCGTCGACACCGGCGGCGCTGGCAAAGGCACCGACTTCGCGATGCAGCGATGCCGCCGTGGCGCCGAGCTCCGCCATGTGGCCCAGCACCAGCAGACGGCGGCCGGCATAGCTGCACAGGGTGCGCACGGCCGCCTTCACCGAACCGGGATTGGCGTTGTAGGTGTCGTCGATCAGTCGCAGGCCGTCGGCCAGCACGCGGACCGCGAGGCGACCGGCAACCGGCTGCACGTCGGCCAGCGCTTCCGCGATCGCCGACGGCGCCAGACCGCAGGCGATGCCGACGCAGGCAGCTGCCAGCGCGTTCGACACGTTGTGCAGTCCCGGTACCGACAGCGTCACCGGTACACGGCTGCCGTTCGCCACCAGCGTGAAACGTGCGCAGCCGTCGGCACCGAGACTCGCGCCCTCGGCGCGCACGTCGACCGGCGGCCCCTGCATCGCATGCTCCTGCACCGAGTAGCTCAGCACCCGGCACGGCGGCAGCCGCGCACGCCAGTAATCGGCAAAAGCGTCGTCGCGGTTGATGATCGCCACGCCGTCCGGCGCGAGCTTCGCGTATACCTCGCCCTTGCCGGCAGCGATCGCCTCCAGCGTGCCGAAGCCGGCCAGGTGGGCGCCGGTCACATTGGTCACCAGCGCGATGTCCGGCCGGGCGATGTCGACGAGATAGGCGATGTCCCCCGGGCGTCCCTGCCCGAGTTCCACCACCGCGTAGGAGTCGTCGGCCTCGAGACCGAGCAGCGTCAGCGGCAGCCCGATCTCGTTGTTGTAGTTGCCGCGGGTGGCCAGCGTGCGGCCGGCACGGCGCAGCACCGCCGCGGTCAGTTCGCGGGTGGTGGTCTTGCCGGAATTGCCGGTGATCGCCACCACTTTTGCCCGCGATGCGGCGCGGTGTGCGGCAGCCAGGCGTCCGAGCGCCAGCTGCGTGTCGTCGACCACGATGCGCGGCTCGCCCGGCGAACCGCTCTCCCGTGCAACCACGGCGGCGACCGCGCCGGCAGCACGTACGGCAGCCACATGATCGTGGCCGTCGTGGTTGGCACCCCTGAGCGCGAAAAACAACGTGCCGGCCACCGGTTTGCGGCTGTCGGTACTCACGGCGGAAAATTCGGCATCGCTGCCTCGCAGGGTGCCCTGCATGGCGGCGGCGGCGGCGGACAGGCGCATCTTCATGCGGCACCTCCGGCACGCGCCGCCAGCGCCGCCGTGACGTTTTCCCGATCGGAAAACGGCAGCCGGACGCCGGCAACTTCCTGGTAATCCTCGTGCCCCTTGCCGGCGACCAGTACCGTATCGGCCGGCTGCGCCTGCTGCACGGCGCGGGCAATGGCATCGGCACGGTCGAGCACGACCCGTACCCGGCCGGGCGCCAGCTCGCCCATGCCGGCAAGAATGTCGTCGACGATCGCCTGCGGCGCTTCGCTGCGCGGGTTGTCGCTGGTGATCACCGACACGTCGGCCAGTCGTGCCGCGATGGCACCCATCTGCGCCCGTTTGCCGCGATCCCGGTCGCCGCCACAGCCGAATACGCACCACAGACTGCCGCGGGTACGCTCGCGCAACACCGCCAGCACTTTTTCCAGTGCATCCGGCGAATGCGCGTAATCAACGACGCACAGCGGCGTATCGCCGCCGCCGAACGATTCCATGCGGCCGGCCGGAGGCCGCAGCTCACCCAGCACCGCGGCGATCGCCGTGGTGTCGTAACCCAGGACACGCAGGGCGCCGGCCACCGCCATCAGGTTGGCGGCATTGAAACTGCCGAGCAGTTGCGTATCGACGGTCAGCTCGCGGCCCTCGATGCGCAGCGACAGACGCGAACCGCGCGGACCGGCGATCAGCGCCAGCAGCTCGATGTCGTGACCCCGGCCGGCGGCACCGTAGGTCAGGACGCGCGCCGCCTGCACGCGGCCTTCGGCCAGCCAGCGCAGCGCATGCGGATCGTCGCCGTTGATGACGGCACCACCGAGACCCGGCCATGAAAACAGTGCCGCCTTGGCTTCGGCATAGGCTTCCATGGTGCCGTGATAGTCGAGGTGATCGCGGCTGATGTTGGTGAAAAGCGCCGCACGCACCCGGGTGCCGGCCATGCGGTGCTGTTCGATACCGATCGACGATGCCTCCATCGCCACGGCGGCATACCCGTCATCTGCGAGCCCGGCCAGCAGCGTCTGCAGTTCGACAGCACCCGGCGTGGTGTTGCGCAGCGGCTCGCGTGCGCCGTCCACCGTCGCCGAACCGACGCCGAGCGTGCCGAGCACGGCGGCGCGGCAGCCCAGTCGCTCCAGCGCCTGCGCCACCAGCCAGCTGGTGGTGGTCTTGCCGTTGGTACCCGTGATCGCGACCACCGACAGGCGCTGCGACGATTCGCCGAAAAAATGTGCGGCAATGACACCGGCCTGCGCGCGGAGGTGCCGCACGGCAATGACCGGTACGGCATTCACCATGCTGTCGACAGCCGCACTGTCATCGGCTTCCGCCAGCACGGCCACCGCCCCGCGCTCGATCGCCTGCGCGATGTAGCTGCGGCCGTCGGACTGCGTGCCGCGCAGCGCGATGTAGAGGTCGCCACGGGCAACGGCCCGGCTGTCGTCGCAGATGCCGCGCACCTGCACATCGGCCGCGAACGGCTCGAGCGTCACCCGGATGCCGGCGGCGGCCAGCAGGTCTGCCAGCCGGTGCGTGCGCGATTGCGGACGGAAAGCGCTCACAGCGTGCCTCCCGCCGTATTGCGGCCGCCGTCGGCAACGATCGCCGGCGCCACCGCATCCGGGCTGACATTGAGCGTGCGCAGGGCGCCGGCGGTGACGGCCGAAAACACCGGCGCTGCTACCAGGCCGCCGAAGTAATCGGTGCCGCGCGGATTGTCGATCATCACCACGGTGACCACCCGCGGATTGGATGCCGGCGCCATGCCGGCGAACAGCGACAGGTAATCCTTCTCGGCATAACCGGCGCCGGTGAGCTTGTGCACGGTTCCGGTCTTGCCGGCCACGCTGTAACCGTTGATGCGCGCGCGCGACGCCGTACCGGCGTCGGTGGTCACCGTGCCGAGCATGCGGACCAGCGTGCGCGCCAGCTGCGCATCCATCGCCCGTTCGCCTGCCACCGGCGCATCGCGCCGCAGCAGCGTCGCCGGCCGGAACACGCCATCGGCCGCCATCGTCGCGTAGGCCTGCGCCAGCTGCAGCGAGGTCACCGACACGCCGTACCCGTACGACAGGGTCGCCAGCTCGATCGGCCGCCATTTCTTGCGCGTCGGCAACGTACCGCCGCTCTCGCCGGGGAAACCGGTGCGGGTGGCGCTGCCGAAACCGACACGCCGGAACATCGACAACAGCTGTCCGGGCTCCATCGCCAGCGCCATCCTGGTCGCCGCGATGTTGCTCGACTTGGTGAGCATGGTAGTGACTGATATCAGGCCGTAGTCCTGGTGGTCGCTGATGACCTTGTCGCCGACGCGCAGCTTGCCCGGCGAGGTCTCGATCAGGGTTTCCGGACGGAACTTGCCGCTCTCGATTGCTGCCGCAGCGGTAAACGACTTCATCGTCGAGCCGGGCTCGAACATGTCGGTGACTGCACGATTGCGCAGCCAGGCCGTACGCGCGCCGGCGCGGTTGTTCGGGTTGTAGGCCGGCTGGTTCACCATCGCCAGCACTTCACCGCTGTCGACGTCCAGCACCACCACGCTGCCACCGGAAGCGTTCTGCTGCTTCACTGCAGCGGCCAGTTCCCGATAGGCGAGGTACTGGATGCGCAGGTCAATGCTGAGCACGACATCCTGCCCGGCACGCGCATCCTCGATGATCTCCACGTCCTCGACGACGCGGCCCGCCAGATCCTTCACCACCTTGCGCTTGCCGACATGGGCGCCGAGACGCTGCTCCCATGCCAGCTCCATGCCTTCCTGGCCCGCGTCGTCGATATTGGTGAAACCCACCACGTGCGCGGCGACTTCGCCGGCCGGGTAATAGCGACGGTATTCGGTCATGCCGTAGACACCGGGCACACCGAGCGCAAGGATGGCTTCCGCGGCGGACGGCGCCAGATGACGGCGCAAATAGACGAACTCGCGGCCCTGCGCCCGCAGCGCGCGATCCTTGAACTCCTCGTAATCGACACCGGTCTTGCGGGCCAGCGCCCGCCAGCGATCGCGCGCGGTGAGCAGCTGCGGCGGATGCGCCCAGATCGAGACCACCGGCGTACTGACCGCCAGCGGCTGGCCGTTGCGATCGAGAATAAGACCGCGGGTCGCCGCCAGCGGCTCGACGCGAACATTGCGCGCATCGCCCTGCGCGCGCAGGAAATCCGATTCGACCACCTGCAGCTGTGTCGCCCGGGCAACGAGCGCCAGGGCCGCGCAGGCGAGCAGCGCCGTGACGATCAGCAATCGTCCCGGCAACAGCAGATTCGGCCCGCGTTTCACCACTTTCACGGTCGTGCCCTCAAGGCTCCACCACCACGATTTCCTGCAGGGTCGGCAGGTACATGCTCAATTTCGCCCGTGCCGACTGCTCGACGCGGGCATACGATCCCCAAGTGCTCTTTTCCAGCAGCAGTTGCCCCCACTCCACCTGCAGCCGCTCGCCCTCGCGCTGCAGCGACTGCAGTTCGCTGACCATCTGGCGCGAGACATGCACGCTGTAAATGACTCCCACCGCCGACACCAGCGCGAAAGCACAAGCGCCGGCCAGCAACACCACGTCACGCGCCATCCGCCACTCGCCGCCGCGCTGCTCAGCCATGCAGCACCCCGGCCGGGATCTCGGCAACCCGCAGCACGGCGCTGCGTGCCCGCGGATTGGCTGCTATTTCTTCATCTCCCGCCTTCACCGCCTTGCCGACCGTGCGCAGACGCGATGCGTGCGCTCCGGCCGGCAGCGGCAGACCGCGCGGCAATTCGGGACCGCGCTCGTGGAACTGCATGAACCGCTTGACGATGCGGTCTTCCAGCGAATGGAAACTGATCACCACCAGCCGGCCGCCGGGCGCCAGCAGGTCGATCGCCTGCGCCAGCGTATCGGCCAGCTGCTCGAGTTCGCGGTTGACGTGGATGCGCAGGGCCTGGAAGACGCGGGTCGCCGGATTCTTGCCGGCTTCGCGGGACGGAATGGCAGCGGCAACGATGCCGGACAACTGGCCGGTAGTCGTCAGGGGATGCGTCGCCCGCGCGCGGACAATGGCCTGCGCGATGCGTCGGGAAAACCGTTCTTCCCCCAGTTCCCGGAACACCGTTTCCATTTCCTCCGCACTCGCCCGCGCGAGAAATTCCGCCGCACTCTCACCCGCCTGCGGATTCATCCGCATGTCGAGCGGCCCGTCACGCAAGAAACTGAAGCCGCGCGCCGGATCGTCCAGCTGCGGCGACGACACGCCCAGATCCAGCAGCAGGCCGTTCACCCGGCCTCGCCACCCCCGCGCATCGACCTGCACCGACAGCGCGGAAAAATCGCCATGCACGATGACAAACCGTCCGTCCTCGTGCGCCAGTCGTTCGCCCGCCGCCACCGCCTCGGGATCGCGGTCGATCGCCAGCAGGCGGCCCGCGGCGCCGAGCCGCCGCAGGATTTCGCGGCTGTGCCCGCCGCGACCGAACGTGCCATCCACATAGATGCCGTCGGGCCGGACCTGCAACGCATCGACCGCCTCATTCAAGAGGACGGTGCGGTGTTCGTACGTCACGCGCGTCAGAACGAAAGCTGCTGCACGGCTTCCGGCAATGCCGAAGCGTCGTCCAGCGTGGCGTTGATCTTTTCGTTGGCCGCCCACTGCTCTTCCGACCACAACTCGAGCTTGTGGCCCTGGCCGAGCATCACGGCGCCTTTCTCGATACGGGCGAAACCGCGCAGCAGTTGCGGCAACAGGATCCGGCCGGCACCGTCGATCTCGAGGTCCGTGGCCTGACCGATGAAGCGACGCTTGATGTTGCGCACGTCGGCGCTGGCATCCGGGAGAGCCGAGACCTTGCGGGCAATCTCTTCCCAGTCGGCCAGCGGATAGACAACCAGGCAGCCGTCATACTGGTGAGCGGTCACTACCACGGCATTGCCGCCACGATCGGCAATGCCATCCCGGAAGCGCGTCGGAATGGCGAGGCGCCCCTTGGCATCGACTGTGACGGAGGTGATTCCCTGGAACACGCGCTGCTACCCGCTGGTGGCGAGCCTTCCCGGCCCGTTTGGCTACCCAAAAACCCACTTTTTTCCACTTTTTCCCACCGGCGCACTATAGGAACCGCCTGTCGGCAGCGTCAAGCAAACGGAGCCCTGAGGCCTCGGGCATAGGGCCTTTAGAATCAATGGGTTAGATGGTATTGCGCGGGTGGGGAGCGGGTAGGTACTACCCGAAAGATTGCAGGTTCAGTTGCCTGCAGAGGCATCCTCACAAAGTACGTGAGGTTCTAGAATTTCTTGGAATAAGAAATTCTGGTTTTAAGAAGTGTGTGGGCCGGCCGATAAGCCGGGTTCTGTCGTGGACAGTCATTCCTCTAGGGTCGCCGTCACCGGCGACCTCGAGCAGCCTACCCGGGTCCGACGCGGGCCGCGTCATGGGACCCCTATTTGGCCTTGCTCCGGGTGGGGTTTTCCGTGCCGCTCCCGTTGCCGGCAGCGCGGTGCGCTCTTACCGCACCTTTTCACCCTTGCCTGATCCCTTGCGGGCCATCGGCGGTTCGTTCTCTGTGGCACTTTCCGTCGCTACGCCGGAAACCGGCGCGCGCCCAGGCGTTACCTGGCACCCTGCCCTGCGGAGCCCGGACTTTCCTCCCCCGTCGCGAACGAGCGCAACGGCAGCGACTGCCTGGCCGACCCACACGGGGCGCATTCTAGCCGATGGCCGCCTATTCCTGGTCACCGTCCCCGTCGGCAGCACCCAGCTCCAGCAGGCGCCGGTAGAGATCGCGCCGCGGCTGACCCAGCAGCCGGGCGGCAATTTTCGCGGCCCGGGTGGCGGGAATCTCGCCGGCCAGCGCTTTCAGCAACGCCGTCTCGTCGAGTGTGGTCGCGCCGCGCTCTTCCGCGGCACCCTGTACGAGCAGGACGATCTCGCCACGCTGCTGGTCGGAATCGGCGAGCGCGAATTCCTGCAGCGATGCCAGCGTGCCGCGCCGGATCGTCTCCCAGGTCTTGGTTATTTCACGCGCCAGCGTCGCCGGACGGTTGCCGCCCAGGACCTCGTTCATGTCCGCCAGTGTCGCCAGCAGGCGATGCGGTGCCTCGTAGAACACCAGCGTCGCCGGCTGCGCGGCGAGCACATCCAGACGTGCGCGCCGGGCCGTGGCCGTTGCCGGCAAAAACCCTTCGAACAGGAAGCGATCGCTCGGCAGTCCGGCGGCCGAAAGCGCCGCAATGGCCGCACAGGGTCCGGGGACGGGGCTGACGCGAATGCCGGCATCGTGGGCCGCCGCCACCAGCCGGTATCCCGGGTCGCTGACCAGCGGCGTGCCGGCATCGGAGACCAGCGCTACCCGCTTGCCTGCCTGCAGTGCACGCAACAGCATTTCCGTGCGCCCGGTCTCATTGTGTTCATGCAGCGACAGCAACTGCGCCTGCTCGGCGCCGATGTGGGCGAGCAGGCGGGAACTGTGGCGTGTATCCTCGGCCGCTATAATGTCGACACCGCGCAGGATCGCGATCGCGCGCATACCGATGTCGTCGAGATGCCCGATGGGCGTCGCGACGACATAGAGCACACCTACTTCCACCGGGATATCGCCGGAACTATGCAAACGTCTGCCCTCGCCGGTCGCCTGTTGCTTGCCCTGCTGCTGGTCGCCCTCAGCAGCGGTTGTCAGTCGGGCAGTCCGCTGACTGCCGCAATACCCGCCGACGAACAGATCCGCCGGGCCGATGCCCTGGTCGCCGACGCCGTTGGCGCCACTGCCGGGCAACGGCTGCTGTCGGCCGCACAACTCTACAATTCGGCGCAAGCCTACGCGAAGGCGGAAGAAGCACTCAACCGGATCGATGGTCGCACCCTGGCCCGACACCAGCGCGGCGATTTCCTGGTTGCCGTCATCGATGCACGGCTGGGCAGCGGCAACGTCGAGGAAGCCTGGCGCGCCGCGGCGCGACTTCCGGAAGGCCGCTATGCCTTCATCGACGATCTCGAACCGGTCGACGCGGCACGCGTCGCCGAGCGCCGGGCAGCGGTACTCGAGCGCCGCGGGCTGGCGGCAGCCGCCGCCCGTGAACGCGCACAGGCGGCCCGCACCCTGCCGGCCGGACTGCGCGACGGCAATGCAGACGCCCTGTGGACGCTGCTGATGCGGATGGGGCGCGAACCGCTGCGCCAGCTGGAAGAGGATCCGGAAACGGAAGTCCGCGACTGGGCCGCACTGGCGCGGCTGACCCGCGAAAGCGATGGCAACCCCGGACTGCAGGCCGCACGCATCGAAGCCTGGCTGCGCGAACACCCCGAACATCCGGCAGCACGGCGTCTGCCGGATGCTGTCGAAAAGGCACGCAGTGCGCGCGCCACGACCGGGCCCGCGCAAATCGCCGTCCTGCTGCCCGAACACGGCAAACTGGCCGGTGCCGGCATCGCCATTCGCCGCGGCATTCTCACTGCCTGGTTCCAGGCCCGCGCGATCGGCGCACCGATGCCGGTACTGCGTTTCTACGACTCCAGCCGCAGCGATTTCACGGCCATCTACGACCTCGCGGTGCGCGACGGAGCCGAAGTCGTGCTGGGCCCGCTGGAAAAGGAAAACCTGAAACTGCTGCAGGAACGCGGCAGCCTGCCCGCCCTGACCATCGCGCTGAATTATCCGGATGCCCCCGGCGGCCCGGCTGCGCTGCACTTTTTCGGGCTTGCGCCGGAAGACGAAGCCGCACAGATCGCCCGCGCTGCGCTGGCAGCCGGGCACCGGCGCGGCGTCGCCCTGGTACCGGCCGGCGAGTGGGGCGAACGCATGGCGCGGCAACTGGCCCAGACGATGCACGACAACGGCGGCGAACTGCGGGCGGTCGGCACCTATCAGGGCAACGGCGACTACAGTGAGGTGGTACGCAACCTGCTGGAAATCACGCTCAGCGAACTGCGTCACGCCCGGATCCAGCGCATCAGTGGCCTGCAGCTCGGCTTCGAACCACTTCGTCGCCAGGACATCGATTGCCTGTTCATCGTCGGCAACACGCTGCAGGGCACCCAGGTGGTGCCGGCGGTGCAGTATCAACACGGCGGCGATCTGCCGCTGTATGCCACCTCGCACGTGAACGGCCAGCCGACCACCACCTCCGCCCGCGATCTGGCCGGCGTACGTTTCGTCGAAATGCCGTGGATAGCCGACCCGGGCCAACCGTTGCGTCGCCAGGCTGCCGCCGCCTGGCAGGATACGGACGATCGCTACCTGCGGCTCTACGCCCTTGGAATCGATGCCTGGCGACTGGGAACCCAACTGCCTGTCCTCGCCCGCCAGAACGGCGGCGAAATCGATGGCCTCAGCGGCGCACTGTCGCTGGATGACGCGCGGAGCATCCATCGCCGGCTTGACTGGATGGTGTATCGCAACGGCCGGGCAGAACCGCTTGATGACCCCCCCTGAATCCCGTCGCGAGCGAGGCATCGCCGGCGAGCTGCAGGCGCGGCAATATCTGGAAGCCCGCGGCCTGCATTGCCTGGACGCCGGCTGGCGCTGTCGGCTGGGCGAACTGGATCTGGTGATGCGCGACCGCGACGTCCTGGTCTTCGTCGAGGTCCGCACCCGCCGCGAACACAACACGGTCGATGCACTGGCCAGCATCGATCACGGCAAACAACGCCGCTTCGTGCGTGCCGCCCGTGCCTGGCTGGCCTCGCATCCGCAGGCCGCGGAGTTGCCGGCTCGTTTCGACATCGTCGCCATCGACGGCGCCGCCGTACGCTGGCTCAGCGATGCGTTCTCAGTCCACTCATGACAGACAAGACGACATGGAACCGGAAAGCGCCGTACGCGACATGATCAGCAGCCACATCGATGCGGCAGCCGGCGTGCTGGAAACCCAAACCACCGGATTGCTGACGGCGGCGGAACGGCTGGTACGCTGCCTGCTCGAGGAAGGACGTATTTTTTCCTGCGGCAACGGCGGTTCGGCGGCCAACGCCCAGCAATTTGCCGCCAAACTGCTGGGGCGCCTGGAGCGCGAGCGGCCGGCGCTGCCGGTGTTCTGTCTGGCCGAAAACGCGGCCCTTGCCACCTCGCTCGCCGGTCATTACGGTGCCGCCGACATGTTTGCCCGTCAGCTGCGCGCCCTGGGCCGTCACGGTGACATCCTGATTGCCATCTCGGCCTCCGGCATGTCGGCCAATACCGTACAGGCCGTACTCGCCGCGCACGACCGCGGCATGACGGCAATCGTGCTCACCGGTCACGACGGCGGCGACATCGCCCGCGTACTCGGCAACGACGATCTGGAGATCCGGGTGCCGACCGTTTCCACGGCGCGCACGGAAGAAATCCATCTGCTGCTGCTCAATGTGCTGTGCGATCTGCTCGAACGAGAACTTTTCGGAGACACCCCGTGAACGTTGTCCCGCGCATCCTTCCGCTATTCCTTCTGCTGTGGCTGGCCGGATGCGCCAGCTGGATCGCACCGCTTTCGGAGCAGCAGCTCGACACGTTCCATGGCACACGCACCATGGGCGCCCGCATCGAGGATCAACGCATCGAGCGGGTCGCCTGGATCAACGTCACGCGCTCGATGCCGACCCTGCGCGACAATGGCCGGCTGGTCGTGGTCAGCTGGAACGGCCAGGTACTGCTTGCCGGACAGGTCCCCGGTGACAACGAAAGGCAGCAGGTGGAGAAAACCGTCGCCGCCGTTCGGCACGTTCTGCACGTGCACAACGAACTGACCGTCGGCGAACCAGTGGGCTTCTGGGCACGCAGCAGCGACGCCTCGATCACGGCACGCGTCAAAATGCGCCTGTTGTTCGGTCCGGACGTCCCCGGCCGGCGCGTGAAGGTGCTCACCGAGAACGGCGTGGTATACCTGATGGGTCTGCTGACGCGCGAAGAGACGGAAATGGCAGTCAATGCTGCCCGCAACGTCTACGGCGTACAGAAGATCGTGAAGATCGTCGAATACATCGACGCCCGTAACGCGACACGCTGACGGGCGTCGCGTTTATTTGACGACGCGCAGGGCCGGACGGCCGCGCACCGGTTCGGGAGCCCGATCGTCAGGCGAATGCGGTCCGTCGACCGTTTCCTCGTCTTCGTTGCCGAAGAACATGCCTTGGCCGTTTTCACGCGCATAGATCGCCATGATCGAAGCAACCGGCAGCCGGATAACCTGCGCGATCCCGCCGAAGCGCGCGCTGAAATTGACGTGGGCGACGCCCAGATGCAGATCCGTCACCGCCGCCGGAGCAACGTTGAGCACGATCCTGCCCTCGCGCACGTACGACGCAGGCACGAAAGTACCCTCGACCGTGGCATCGACGAGCAGATAAGGCGTCATGCCGTTGTCGAGAATCCAGTCATAGAAAGCGCGTACGAGATAAGGACGGGTCGGGGTCATGGGGTCTCCGGGCGGACAGGCCCGCGGCGGGGCTGTTCCGCGGCCGGATAGTCTAGTCAGTAGGGCTGCCGGATCTCGCGCTCCCGGTCGGACAAGCTGGCCTGGAAACCGTCGCGACGGAACAACCGTTCGCAGTACTTCAGCAGGCCGCGGGCCTGCTTCGGCGGCAATTCAATGCCCAACAGCGGCAGCCGCCACAGGATCGGCGCCATGGCGCAGTCGACAATGGTGAATTCGTCGCTCATGAAAAACGGCTTCTGCTCGAAAATCGGCGACAGGGCGAGCAGGCTGTCACGCAACTCCTTGCGTGACCGGGTGATCACCGGCTCCTTTTCGCTGCCGGCCAGCACCAGATCGACCTTGTCGCACCAGTCACGCTTGATGCGGCGGAGATATTGCCGGCTCTCCGCACGCGCCACCGGATACACCGGCAACAGCGGAGGATGCGGGAACCGTTCGTCGAGGTACTCCATCATCACGTCCGGCTCGTGGAGGGCCAGCTCGCGATCCATCAGCAGGGGCACCGTGTTGTACGGGTTGTTGTCGGTCACTTCGGCCGGGAGGTCCGCCGGATCGACATCGACCACATCGACGGCCACGCCCTTCTCCGCGAGCACGATCCGCACGCGATGGCTGTAGTGATCGAGGCCATCGGAGAAGAAGACCATCGACGACCGCTTGGAGACGACACCCATGCTCATCGGACCCCTCATCGAGAGACGCGAAAAGGGTAACTGATCGCTCAGCTACCCTTTCCGGATTGTTACGGCGGACTGACGACCGGTCAGTGGACGTCCTTCCAGAACTCCCGCTTCATCAGCCAGGCGAACAGCAGCAGGATCAGCAGGAAGCCGATGACGAAGAAGCCCATCGCTTGCCGGGTGGCCTGGATCGGCTCGGCGGCATATTCGAGGAACGCGGTCAGGTCCGCCATGCGGGACTTGAACTCGTCTTCCGGCAGCGTGCGCTGCATGTCCGCCATGATGTGCGGCATGCCCACGTTCGGAAATACGTGGTTGTTCACGCCCCAGGGGCGCGACGGATCGGGATAGAAGCTGATCAGGTAGGAATAGACCCAGTCCGCGCCACGCAGCTTCGCTTCCAGCGAGAGATCCGGCGGCGCCACGCCAAACCACTTCTTGGCCTGCACCGGGTCAAGACCGTTCAGCATCGGGCTGCCCGGCTTGTCGGTGTTGAACATCAGGTTGCCGCCCAGCAGTTCGAGCGGAATATCGAGGTCGGTCGCCATGCGCTCGTAGCGCAGGTACTTCATCGAGTGACAGCCGTAGCAGTAGTTCACGAACAGCTGGGCGCCGCGCTGCAGTTGCGCCTTGTCGGTGATCGAGATCGGCGCTTCGACCACGTAGGGATTGTGGCCGCCGCCGGCAGCCAGCGCCAAAGGCGCGAGCAGGACAAACAGGACGCCGAGGAGAATCTTCTTCATGACTGTTTGCTCCTCAACCCGTCACGCGCTCGGGAACCGGTTTCGACTTTTCCCACTTGTGCATGAATGGCAGCAGAAGGAAGAAAAGGAAGTAATAAGCCGTACCCACCTGAGCCAGTGTGGTGTAGGTGAAGGAGACAGGGTTGCCTTCGGCATCGGTCCAGAGGCTGAAGATCGGCACGCCGGCCGGCTGGGTTCCCAGCCAGGTCAGAACGACGAAGAAAAAGGCGAACAGCATGGTGGCGACCTTGGTGACCATGCCCTTGTAGCGGATCGACTTGATCGGATTGCGGTCCAGCCACGGCAGCAGGAAGAGGATGGCGATGGCGGCAAACATCACGATGACGCCGGTCAGCTTGTGGGGAATCGCGCGCAGCATGGCGTAATAGGCGCCGTAGTACCACACCGGAGCGATGTGTTCCGGAGTCTTCAGCGCATCAGCCGGCTCGTAGTTCGGCTTCTCGATCAGATAGCCGCCGCCAGTCGGCAGATAGAAGATCACCGCGGCAAACAGGATCAGGAAGACGACGATGCCGACCGTATCCTTGACCGTGTAGTACGGATGGAACGGAATGCCGTCCAGCGGGATACCCTGGGCGTTTTTCTTCTTCTTGATCTCGACGCCGTCCGGATTGTTGGAACCGACCTCGTGCAGCGCCAGGATGTGCACGACGACCAGCGCCAGCAGCACGATCGGGATCGCCACGACGTGCAGGGCGAAGAAGCGGGTGAGCGACGCGCCCGACAGCAGATAGTCGCCACGGATCCAGACGGTGAGGTCTTCGCCGATCACCGGCAGCGCGCCGAACAACGAAATGATGACCTGCGCGCCCCAGTAGGACATGTTGCCCCACGGCAGCACGTAGCCCATGAAGCCCTCGGCCATCAGCGCGAGATAAATGAGCATGCCGAAGATCCACACCAGTTCGCGCGGCGCCTTGTAGGAACCGTAGAGCAGGCCGCGGAACATGTGGAGATAGACGACGAGGAAGAAGGCCGAAGCCCCGACCGCATGCATGTAGCGGATCAGCCAGCCGTACTCCACGTCGCGCATGATGTATTCAATCGATGCGAATGCGCCTTCGGCGGTCGGCGTGTAGAACATGGTCAGCCAGATGCCGGTCAGCAGCTGGTTGACCAGCACGATCATCGACAGGACGCCGAAGTAGTACCAGAAGTTGAAATTCTTCGGCGCGTAGTACTCCGACATGTGCGCCTTGTACTGTGCCGTGACCGGCAGCCGCGCATCGACCCAACCCATCAGGTCGGTGGCGGTTTTGCTGAGCCAGTTCATCATGCCGCGGCCTCCTTCTCTTCACCGATCACGATGACGCTCTCGGACTGGTAATAGTGCGGCGGCACCTGCAGATTGAGCGGCGCGGGAACGCCCTTGTAGACGCGGCCGGCAAAGTCGTATTTCGAGCCGTGGCAGGCGCAGAAAAAGCCGCCGTACTGCAGATCGACGGTCGGCTGTTTTTCATAGCGCGGGGAGCAACCCAGGTGCGTGCACACGCCCAACAGCACCAGAACCTCCGGCTTGATCGAACGCGTCGCGTTTTTCGCGTAGGCCGGCTGCTGTTCTTCGGCCGATTCCGGATCACGCAGACCATCGTTCAGCTTCGGCAGGTCGGCGATCATTTCCGGGGTCCGGCGCAGGATCCAGACCGGTTTGCCGCGCCACTCGTAAATGACAAAGCCGCCGGTGTCCACCTTGCTGATATCGATCGTGATCGGCGCGCCGGCCGCCTTGGCCTTCGCGCTCGGCATCCAGGACATGACGAACGGTACGGCAGCGACCGCCGCACCTGCCGCACCCACACCGGCCGTCAGGCCGACGAGGAAAGTGCGCCTGCTGTTGTCTACACCATCAGTGCTCATCGAGTGCTCTCCGCATCCGCCGTCCGTACACACACGCCGGACGCAACGGGACCCCGTAAAAGGGGCTCAAATGGTAAAGAAAAGGCCTGTTATTGCCAACACGGATCGCAGGGACAAACGGATCCGGACCGGCGGTCCCACACATGAAAAAACGCCCGGATCTTGCGAGCCGGGCGTTTTCCGAAACAGCAGGCGATCAGCGCTTCGAGTACTGCGGACGACGACGCGCCTTGCGCAGACCGATCTTCTTGCGCTCGACTTCGCGGGCATCGCGGGTCACGAAACCGGCCTTGCGCAGCGGCGAGCGCAGCGTCTCGTCGTAGCGGATCAGGGCACGGGTGATGCCGTGACGGATCGCGCCGGCCTGACCGGTCGGACCGCCGCCGACAACGCGGACGAAGATATCGAACTTGTCGGAGGCTTCGATCAGTTCGAGCGGCTGACGGACCATCATGCGGCTGGTCGGGCGACCGAAGTACTGGTCCAGCGACTTGCCGTTGATGGTGATGTTGCCCTTGCCCTTGCGGACGATGACGCGGGCGGTGGCGGTCTTGCGGCGACCGGTGCCGATGTTCTTGTCCACGAAGACCTCAGCCTACGTTCAGTTCCTGGGGCTGCTGGGCAGTGTGCGGGTGCGAAGCACCGGCGTACACCTTGAGTTTGCGCAGCATGGCGCGGCCGAGCGGGTTGTGCGGCAGCATGCCCTTGACCGCAATTTCAATCACGCGCTCCGGCTTGCGGGCCACCAGCTTCTCGAAGGTCTCTTCGCGAATGCCGCCCGGATATTCGGTGTGCGTGTAGTACTTCTTGTCCAGCGTCTTGTTGCCGGTGACGCGGATCTTGCCGGCGTTGACCACGATGATGTAGTCGCCGGTGTCGACGTGCGGGGTGTACTCGGCCTTGTGCTTGCCACGCAGACGGTGGGCAATCTCGGTGGCCATGCGACCCAGGGTCTTGCCATCGGCATCGATGACAAACCAGTCGCGCTTCACTTCATGCGCCTTGGCGCTGAAAGTCTTCATGTTCTTGCTGCCTCGAAACTAGCGGCCGGATCGGGGTTTTTTGCGGGAAAAACCCAGTGTCGCCGGGCGGTTCGCCCGCGGGTGGCCCCCAAAAAGGAGGGCGCATTCTACTCAAGCACCCACCCCTTGGCAACGCCGGAGACCCCGCCCGGACAGCCCGCAGCCCCTGCTAACATCCGGCCCCGCCCGGAAATCCCCCCGGCCCCGTCCGCCCCGGAGACCCCCATGGAAATGCGCGAGCTAGGCACCACCGGCATCCGGGTCAGCAGCCTCTGCCTGGGCACCATGACCTGGGGGGAGCAGAACACCCGGGACGACGGGTTCGCCCAGATGGACCTTGCCGTGGAGCAGGGCATCAACTTCTTCGACACGGCCGAGATGTATGCCGTACCCCCCACGGCCAGAACCTACGGGACCACCGAAACCATCATCGGCCAGTGGTTTGCCGCCCGCCCCGGCCGGCGGCAAGGGATCGTGCTGGCCAGCAAGGTGGTGGGCCAGGGCGACTGGTTGCCGCACATCCGCGACGGCAAACCCCGCCTGAACCGGCAACACATCACCGCCGCCATCGAGGGCAGTCTCCAGCGCCTGCAGACCGACTGGCTGGACCTGTACCAGCTGCACTGGCCGGACCGGAACACCAACTATTTCGGCAAGCTCGGCTACCGGCACGATCCGGCCGAGGTCTCGACCCCGATCGCCGAAACGCTGGACGTGCTGGCCGACATCGTGAAGAGCGGCAAGGTGCGGCACATCGGTCTGTCCAACGAAACGCCGTGGGGCACGATGCGCTATCTGGTCGACGCGGAAACACGCGGCACGCCGCGGGTGGCCAGCATCCAGAACCCCTACAACCTGCTGAACCGCTCGTTCGAGGTCGGACTGGCGGAAATCGCACACCGCGAACGGATCGGCCTGCTGGCCTACTCGCCGCTCGCCTTCGGCGTGCTGTCGGGCAAGTACCTCGGCGGCGCCCGCCCGGAAGGCGCGCGCATCACGCTCTTCAAACGTTTTTCGCGCTACACCAATCCGCAGGCGGAAATCGCCACGGCGAAATACGTGGAGCTGGCGAAGCAGCACGGCCTGGATCCCGTCCAGATGGCGCTGCAGTACGTCACCACGCGCCCGTTCGTCACTGCCAACATCATCGGCGCAACATCGCTGGCGCAACTGAAGACCAACATCGACAGCGCGCAGGTGAAGCTGTCGGACGACGTGCTGGCCGGCATCGAGGCCATCCACACTCAGCAGCCGAATCCGTCGCCCTGATGTCGTTCAGGCTGCCAGTCGCAGCCAGCAGAACCACGTGTTGATCGCACCCAGATAAAAGTGGATCAGCAACGGCCAGAGCAACGATTGCGTGCGCCAGGCCAGCAGACCGATCAGGATGCCGAACGGTATCGCCCCCAGCAACTCGGCATCCGGCTTGCCGATGTGCACCAGCGTCGACAGCGCGACCTGGGTCGCCAGCGCGAGAAACGGCGTGTACCCCAACCCGGTCATGCCGAAGCCGACGAAACCGCGGAAAAATGCTTCCCAGCCGATGTAGTACAGCAGATAGCTGCCCAGGAACACGGCGAATATCGCCGCGCTGTCGAACGCAGCCAGGCTGAGCGGATATTCGCGCTGCCAGACCGGATCGCCCGCCTGGATCCACGCCGGGCCGGTACAGACAACGGCGGCAGCCAGCGTCCACTTCAGGCCGGCGCGCCAGTCTCCCGGCGCGAACCACGACAAGCCGCGGGCGTGGATGCCGGCCGGCCGCAACAGCAGCAACGGCAGCAACAAAACCAGGAAGGTCACGCCGTGGTGCCAGAGAATGCTTTCCCAGGCGATCTGGCGCGCATCCGCGCCGGCTGCAACAAGATTGTCGGCGTAGAAGCGACGACTGCCGGGCACCAGATGCAGTGTCAGCGCCGCCAGCAGCAGGAACCAGAACACGTACTCCGCACGCCGGACCGGCGCGAAAAGCGCGCGCGGCGTCACTTCTCCTGCACCGTGATCAGCATGCTTTTCTCGACTATCGGCAGGCGCAGCCAGCGCGGCAGGAAGCGCACCAGTGCGGAAAGGCGGTTGAGCGCACCCGGGATGTAGAGCACGTCGCCGCGCAGCGTCGCGTCGACTGCCAGCCGCGCCACTTCCGGCGACTCCATCATGCCGGTATCGCCCTTGAGCTCCTGGCCGGCCAGCGCGACAAACTCCGTTTTCACGCCGCCCGGGCATACACAGGTGACGCCGATGTTGGTATGGCGCAGCTCATAGCGCAGCACATCGGAGAACTGCCGCACGTAGGCTTTGGTGCCGCCGTAGACGGTGTAGCGCGGCGCCGGCAGCAGGGCCACCAGCGACGCCACGTTCATCACCTGCGCCGGCCGGCCATGCGCCTTCGCAACGGCGATGAAGTCGTGGGTCAGGGTGGTCAGCGCGGTCACGTTGAGGTCGATGTCGCGCTGGACGATGTCGCGCGGCTGCTTCTCGAACCATTCCCACAGGCCGGAACCGGCGTTGTTCACCAGCAGGGTCAGCGTGAGGCGTCGCGCCGTCACCCAGGACACCACACGGGCCATCAGACCGTTCAGCCGGGCGCGGTCGGCCAGATCGGCATCCAGCACCTCGCACTCGATGCCGTACTGTTGCCGCAGCTCGTTCGCCAGCTCCGCCAGCCGGTCGCGCCGGCGCGCCACCAGCACCAGGTGGTAGCCCCGCGCTGCCAGCTCGCGCGCGATGTCGCGGCCGATGCCGCTCGATGCCCCGGTAACCAGTGCCGCCCGGTCGCCCGCCGCAATGCCCATGTCCGCCTCCGCCCGCAGGATCAAAATTGGCACCATAGTACCAATACAATCCGGGACTGCCTACCAGGCCGGGCCGGCTCCGACGAACGGGTCGGCCGCCGCCAACGAAAAAGGCCGCGCAGGGCGCGGCCTTTCCGGGCCCCGGCCGGCGCTCAGGCAAGCAGGGCGCGCGATACCACCAGCTTCATGATCTCGTTGGTGCCGCCGTAGATGCGCTGTACGCGGGCATCGGCCCACATGCGCGCCACCGGGTATTCCCACATGTAGCCGTAGCCGCCGAACAGCTGCACGCACTCGTCGAGAATCTCGCACTGCAGGTCGGTGGCGATGTACTTGGCCGCCGACGCCGTCGCCGCGTCGAGTTTCCGGTTGCAGTGCAGTTCGAGGCAGCGGTCGACGTAGGCGCGGCCCATCTCGATCTTCGTGTGCAGCTCGGCCAGCTTGAACTGGGTGTTCTGGAAGTCGGCGACCCGCTTGCCGAAGGCCTTGCGCTCCTTCACGTAGTCCAGCGTCAACCGGAATGCGCCCTCGATCATCGCGATGGCGTTCAGCGCAATGCCGAGCCGTTCCTGCGGCAGCTCCGTCATCAGGTACACGAAGCCCATGCCTTCCTTGCCGAGCAGGTTTTCCTTCGGGACCTTGACGTCATTGAAGAACAGTTCCGACGTGTCCTGCGCTTTCATCCCGACCTTGTGCAGGTTGCGGCCGCGCTCGAAACCGGCCATGCCGCGCTCGACCAGCAACAGGGAAATGCCTTTGGCGCCGGCATTCGGGTCGGTCTTGGCAACCACGATCACCACGTCGGCGTTCTGGCCGTTGGTGATGAAAGTCTTGGAGCCGTTGAGCAGGTAATGGTCGCCCTTGTCGACGGCGGTGGTACGCACGCCCTGCAGGTCTGAACCGGCGCCCGGCTCGGTCATCGCGATGGCACCGATGCATTCGCCGCTGATCATCTTCGGCAGGAACTTCTGCTTCTGCGCCTCGCTGCCATGGTGCTCGATGTACGGCGCCACGATGTCGGTGTGCAGGCCCCAGCCGATACCGGTCAGGCCGAGGCGCGAGACCTCCTCCATCACGATCGCGCTGTAGAGGTAGTCGGCGCCGGCGCCGCCGTATTCGGGGGCGACGCAGGGACACAGGAAGCCCTGCTCGCCCGCCTTGAGCCAGACATCGCGGGAAACCATGCCGTCCTCCTCCCACTGCGCGTGCCGGGGCGCACATTCCTTCTCCAGGAACTTGCGCAGGGCATCGCGGAACATTTCGTGATCGGAGTTGAACAGGGTGCGCGGGATCATGGCAGTTTTCCTCGTCGTTCTGCGTGATTGAAACCGGTCTGGACCTACGCCAGATGCGGGCGGGCCAGGTATTCGTGCGACTGCATTTCCAGCAGCCGGCTGCGGGTACGGGCAAACTCGAAATCCAGGCGGCCGCCGGCATACAGGGCATCGACAGGCACCGCCGCCGACAGGATCAGCTTGACGTGCCGGTCGTAGAACTCGTCGACCATGTTGATGAAGCGTCGCGCCGCATCGTCGCTCGCTGCATCCATCTGCGGCACGTTGCTCAGCAGCACGGCATGGAACTGGCGGGCGATCTCGATGTAATCGGACGCCGAACGGGCACGGACGCACATTTCGTCGAAGTCGAACCAGACGATGTCATCGGCAATGTGGCGCACCAGGACCCGGCGGTCGTTGATCTCGATGTAGCCTTCGTCCGCCCGGTCGGTCATGCCGCGCGCCAGCTCGCGGAAGCTCTGCAGCAGACCGGCTTCGGCCGCCGCGTCGAGCGGCGAGTGGAAGATTTCCGCCTTCTCCAGCACGCGGAGACGGTAATCGATGCCGCTGTCGACGTTCACCACCTCGACATGCCGCTTCAGAATGGCGATCGCCGGCAGGAAACGTTCGCGCTGCAGGCCGTCCTTGTAGAGATCGTCCGGCTCGATGTTCGAGGTGGCGACCAGGGTGACCCCGCGCGCGAACAGCTTCTCGAACAGAGTCCCCAGGATCATCGCATCGGTGATGTCGGAGACGAAGAACTCGTCGAAGCAGATGACCAGCGCCTCCTTTGCAAAACGGTCGGCGACGATGTCGAGCGGATTCTTTTCGCCGGACAGCGTCCGCAGCTCCGCGTGCACCCGCTGCATGAAGCGGTGGAAGTGGCTGCGCATCTTGCGGCGGAACGGCAGGCTTTCGAAAAAGATGTCCATCAGCCAGGTCTTGCCGCGTCCGACGCCACCCCAGAAATAGAGGCCGGTCGCCGGCTCGCGGCCGCCCATGCGCCGCTGCAGGCGGCCCATCACGCCGCGGTCCGCCTGCCAGCGCGCCACCAGCACGTCATACAGCCCCTGCAGTCGCTCGACAGCCCGCGCCTGCGCCGGGTCGGGCTGGAAGCCCGGCCGGGCCAGATCCTGGCGGTAACGTTCGGCGGGTGTGGCGCGCGGGAGACGGGTCATGGCGGCGGCATTCATGGGGCCGGCAATGTACCGCCCTGCCCGTCTTCCGCAAAGACGGCAGTCCGCAG
Organism: Pseudomonadota bacterium; assembly: GCA_049323295.1. Classification (GTDB taxonomy): domain Bacteria; phylum Pseudomonadota; class Gammaproteobacteria; order Pseudomonadales; family JADFDG01; genus JADFDG01. The sequence continues at coordinate 52,594 of JBMOON010000017.1, read as the reverse complement.
CCAGTCCGCCGCGGCGGTCTTCAGTTCCGGCAGGGCACCGTGGAAAAAGTGTCCCGTCGCAAAACCGACCGGCTGCAGGGGTGGTCGCCGCCCGGCGCACCAGGCCGCAACCGCGGCCGGCTCGACGACGTCGTCGGCACGTCCCTGGAATACGGCGACCGGCAGCGGAAACGGCGGCAGGGCATCGAAACCGGGGTAATGCACGGGCGGCGCCACCAGCAACAGCGCCCGGGGCAACTGCCCGTGCGTTGCCAGCCGGTTCACGGACGATGCCGCCACGAAGGCACCGAAAGAGAAACCGGCCAGCAGCAGCATCCGGCCCGGCGACGCCTGTGCCAGTGCCGCGACCACGGCGCACAGGTCGTCGACTTCGCCGCGCCCCTGGTCGTGCACGCCGGCACTGTGGCCGGTACCGCGGAAATTGAAGCGGACGGCGCGCGCGCCCTCGTCACGGGCGGCACGCGCCAGCGTGTGCACCACCTTGTTGTCCAGCGTGCCGCCGTGCAGCGGATGCGGATGACAGATCACCAGATCGACCCCGCGCAACGGCGATCCTGCGAGGTCATCGCGCACGTCCACCCGCAACTCGATGGCACCGGCCGGACCGGCAATCGCCGCTGCGCCCTCGTTCATGCCAACGAGCAGGCGCATGCCTTCGGTTTCGGAGACTACTTGCATACAATCCGGCGAGTCGGGTTCAGGATGCGGAGTCGAGAGGGCCGGAGCATACGCTGATCGCCGCCGCCGCTCACTTTCGCCGCCATCCACCCTTCGCAACAGGAAGCGTCATGATCCTCGCCATCCTGCTGGTTGCCTTCATTGCCGGCCTTGCCTGCGGCCTGGCCCTGCGTCCGGGCCTGGACCGTCGCCGTCAGCTGCGGCGTGCCTACGCCGTGGCCCGCGAACGCCGGCGCTCGACCCTCGCGCCGCTGCTGACCGACGGCGATCTGCCGGCCGTACCGCGCGACTACTACCACACCGACCGCCGCCAGGGCGGGACGCTGGCCGAGGGCTACGGCCTGCAGCGGCGAGCCGGCGATCATGCCGACAACCGCTCCACCGCCCAGACCGAGCTGGATTTCTCTTCCGTCGCCATGCCGCGCGACTACTACGAGCGCGAGACACCGGACGACGAAGGCACGCTGTCGGAAGGCTATGGCCTGCGCGGCGGGCACGCCGGGAAAAGCGCCGGACCGGCCTGAGTGCCCGCCGCGCGCCTGCTGTTGCTCCTGCTGCTGGCGCTGCCGGCAGCAGGCATCGGCGGTACCGGCGACACGACACCTCCCCCCCGTACCGGTCCCGACGCCGCACCGTTCCAGCCGCTGGACAACGGCCAGCTGGCTGTCCTGGCGGACCCTGCCGGCAACCTGACCCTCGGCGATGTCCGCGCTGCCGATGCAGCCGGGCGGCTGCAGCCGCTGGCCGGCAACCTGGGTGCCGGCTTCACCGGTGATGTGTACTGGCTGCGTTTCCGGATCGCCGCCGCGTCGCAAACGGACCGCTGGTGGCTGGAAGTACTGCCCTCCTTCCTCGACGAAGTTCAGTTGTACCTGATCCACCCGGACGGCAGCGTCGACGCGCGCCGCTGCGGCGACCGCACGCTGCGCGATGCCTGCGATCTCGACCACAGCGCGTTGCTGTTCCGCCTCGACCTGCCGGCCGGCGAGAACACCGCCTACCTGCGCATCGCCACCAGCAGCTCGATGATCGGCATCCTCCGGCTGTGGCGCGAGGACGCGCTGATGCAGGCCTCGTTCGCGCAGTACCTGGTGTACGGGCTGTATCTCGGACTGGTGGCCGCGATCCTGCTGCTGATCGGCATCAACTGGCTGCTGCTGCGCGACCCGCTGTATCTGCTCTATGTCGCCTATGTCGCGATGCTGCTGTTGTACAGCCTCTCCACCAGCGGACTCGTCGCGCAATACCTCATCCCCGATACGCCGGCACTGCCGGACCTGATGGTCGGCCTCGGCCTCTCGCTGGCCGCCGCGTTCGGACTGGCGTTTTTCGCGCGCATGCTCGATCTGGCCAACGGCCATCGCTGGCTGGAGCGCCTGTTCATGGGCGGCACGGTCGTGGCCATCCTTACCGCCGTTTCCGCGGTCGGCGGTTATTACCTCCACGTCGGTCCCTGGCTGCAGGGAACGCTGTCCGTCATCATCCTGTGCACGCTGCCGGTCGCCGTCGCGCATGTCCGGCGCGGCACCACCACCCGGCGCCTGGCCGGCCTCGCCTTCATCGTTTACGGCCTGATGGTGCTCGGCAGTTCGCTGCCGGCGCTCGGCCTGCTGCCGGCATTCCGCCTGTCGCTGGTCAGTGCCCATCTGGGCAACCTGGCGCATCTGTTCCTGCTGCATGCCGCCATCGTGCTGCACATGCGCGACAGTACGCGCGAGCGGGAAGAACTGGCCCTGCAGGCGGCGCGGGCGCGCAACGAAATGGAGTCCGAGCGCCGGCAACGCGACGAGCACGACCAGTTCCTGTCGATGGTCGCGCACGAGATCCGCACCCCGATCTCGGTCATCGACGCCGCCACCCAGTCGCTGCAGTTGCTCGACGAGAAACCGCCGCTCGAACGCGCGGCGCGCTACGAACGCATCCAGCGCGCCGTTTTGCGCCTCAACCTGTTGCTGGAGCTTGCGCTGAACCAGGTCCGTCCCGGCAGCCGGAAGACGGCCGGCGGCCAGTGCGATCTGATCGAACTGACCTACGACGTGGTCGACCAGTTCGAGCCGCAACACAACCAGCAACTGAACGTATTCATGGCGATGGAAAAAGCGGCGGTGCGCGGGCGCGCCGAACTGCTGCGCTTCGTGCTGATCAACCTGATCGACAACGCCTGCAAGTATTCGCCGCCGCATTCGACGATCGACATCGAAGTGGCAATGGAAAGACGCGACGGCCGCGACGGCCACCTCTGGCTGATCACCGACCAGGGTGCCGGCGTGTCGCCGGCCGACCACGAACGGATCTTCGACAAGTACTTCCGTGGCGGCGAGAACGCCGCCACCGCCGGCCTCGGGCTCGGGCTCTATGTCGCACGCCACATCGTGGGCCAGGCCGGCGGCACCCTCCGCTGCATCGTGCCGCCCCCGGGCCGCGGGGCCCGTTTCGAATGCTGGCTGCCCCGTGCGGAGGGTGGCTGATGCGCCTTTTCCCTACGCCCAGTCAGGGTTTGTCAGCCCGCTGCCGGCACGCGGCAGCGGGCACTGCTGTATCTTTCCGTCCTTCCTGCAAGCCACCCCGGGCGCCGTCGTGAGCCGCGTTACCGTCATCGAAGACAACGGCGATCTGCGCGAAGAAGTCGTCTTCCATCTTCGCCACGCCGGTCACGATGCACTGGGCGTCGCCGACGGGCCGTCCCTCGACCACTCGCTGGCCACCGGCCGCATTCCCGACGTGGTCGTCCTCGACATCGGCCTGCCGGGCGAGGACGGTTTCAGCATCGCCGCCCGCCTGCGTCGCGACCACCCGGAAACCGGCATCGTCATCCTCAGCGCACGCGGCCTGATCGACGACAAGCTGCACGGCCTCTCGCTGGGTGCCGATGCCTATCTGGTGAAGCCGGTCGACCTGCGCGAACTGATCGCCGTGGTGGCGAGCGTCGGCCGGCGCGTCGCCGGCCGCAACGGCGCCTGGCAGCTCGACACCACGCGCCGCGAAGTCATCTCGCCGGCGGGTGCCGCCGCCAGCCTGACACACACCGAATACCTGCTGATGCTGCAACTGGCGCAGGCCGCGCCGGAAGTGGCCAGCCGGCGCGCGCTGGTGGAAGCGCTGGGCCACGATTTCATGCAGTTCGACGAACGCCGCATCGAAGCCGCCATCAGCCGCCTCCGCAAGAAGCTGCAGGGCGACGGCGAGAACTCACCGCTGCGCTCCGCACGCACCCAGGGCTATGTGTTCGCGGCACCGATCCGCATCGTCAGCCACTGAACGCCGCGCCGGCCTGACGTCCTAGACCGGATTCTCGATGTCGACGTGGCGGTGCTCGATGCCGAAACGCGACGCCAGCCAGTCTCCCACCGCCTGCACGCCGTAACGTTCGGTGGCATGGTGGCCGCAGGCCAGGAACTGGATGCCCGTTTCGCGGGCCACATGCACGGTCTGCTCCGACACTTCGCCGGTGAGATACAGATCCACCCCGGCGGCGACTGCCTGCTCGATGTAGCCCTGCGCGGCGCCGGTACACCAGCCGACCGTGCGGACCGGCGCCGCGGCATCGCCGATGTGGAACACCTCGCGGCCCAGTACCGCGCCGACCCGCGCCGCAAAACGGCCGGCCGCTTCCGGCACCGCCAGTTCACCGGTATTGCCCACCACCCGGCTCTTTTCATACGGGCCGCGCGGATCCAGGGGGCCGGTGACCACCAGCCCCAGCCGGCGCGCCAGCTGCACGTTGTTGCCGAGCTCGGGATGGGCGTCGAGCGGCAGGTGGTAGGCCAGCAGATTGATGTCGTGCGCGAGCAGCGTCGCCAGCCGGCGCCGCTTCATGCCGGTGACGCACGGATCCTCGCTTTTCCAGAAATATCCGTGGTGCACCAGCACCGCGTCGGCCCGCGCCTCGACGGCGGCATCCAGCAGCGCCTGGCAGGCCGTCACGCCGGTCACCACCCGCCGGATGTCCGCCCGGCCCTCGACCTGCAGGCCGTTGGGGCAGTAATCGCCGAACAGTTGCGGTGACAGCAGCTGGTCGAGCGCAGCGACCAGGGCCTGGCGGGTGACAGTGGACATGGAGGCGGCGACAAAGAGGCAAGTGGTCGGGATACGTTACCCTGTGCGCACTCCGCCGTGCCATGGGCCGTCCCCGTCATGCACCCTGTCTTGCGCTTCCTGTTGTGGCCGGTTGCCGCCGGCCTGGTGGCCGCGCTGGCCATCATCCTGTTCCTACACCGGCAACCGCCGGACGCGGCGACGGCACCGGTTGCCGCGCCGGCCGTCGTGATGCCCGTCACGGGCGCTCCGGCAACGACCGCGGCCGCCCCGGCCACCGGTCCGGTGTCCTACGCCGACGCCGTGGCGCGCGCGGCGCCGGCCGTGGTGAACATCTATACCAGCAAGACCGTCGAAACGCCGGTGAACCCGCTGTTCGCCGATCCGCGCTTCCGCCGCTTTTTCGGCGTCGACCGCGTGCCGACGCAAAAACGCATGGAATCCAGCCTCGGCTCCGGGGTGATCGTCAGTGCCCGCGGCTACGTGATGACCAACCACCACGTGATCGCCGATGCCGACGAAATCGTGATCGCGCTGCGCGACGGACGCGAGGCCCGTGCGCAGGTCGTCGGCAGCGATCCGGAAACCGATCTCGCCGTGCTGCAGATCCGTCTTGACGACCTGCCGGTGATCGCCCTGCGGGATTCCGGCTCGCTGCAGATCGGCGACGTGGTACTGGCAATCGGCAATCCGTTCGGCGTCGGCCAGACCGTGACCATGGGCATCATCAGCGCCACCGGCCGCAGCGAGCTGGGCGTGAACACCTTCGAGGATTTCCTCCAGACCGACGCCGCCATCAATCCGGGCAACTCCGGCGGCGCCCTGGTCGATGCAACCGGAAACCTGGTCGGCATCAACAGCGTGATCTTTTCGCAGAGCGGCGGTTACCAGGGCATCGGCTTCGCCATCCCGACGCGCATCGTCGAGCAGGTGCTGAACGACATCCTCGCACACGGGCACGTGGTGCGCGGCTGGCTCGGACTGGAACCGCAATTGCTGACGCCGCAACTGGCGCAGGCACTCGGCATCCGCGAAACGCAGGGCGTGGTGGTCAGCGGCCTGGTGCGCAACGGACCGGCACACCGGGCCGGCGTACTGCCGGGCGACGTGATCACCGAACTGAACGGCGATCCGGTGCTGGCGCCGCGGGCACTGGTCGAACGGGTCGCCGCCCTGGAGCCGGGCACATCGGTCCGGCTGACGCTGGCGCGCAAAGGCATGACGCAAACGGTCACGGCGGCCGTCGCCGAACGCCCGGTGAACGGATCGCCGACGCGCAACTGAAGCCGCGGTCGGCGCGCTAGCGCAGGATTTCCCGCAGGGCGGCGACGAGCGCCGCGTTTTCTTCCGGCAGCCCGATGGTGATGCGCAGGAACGGCGCGATGCGTTCCGGCTTGCGGAAATGGCGGACGAGCACCGCCCGCTCGCGCAGCGCCTGTGCCAGCTCCGCGCCTGCATGCCGCGGATGCCGGGCGAACACGAAATTGGCCGCCGACGGCAGCACCTCGAAACCGAGTGCCGCCAGTTCCTTCACCAGCGCCTCGCGACCGTCGATCACCGCCCGGCGGGTGCATTCGAAATGGTCGACATCGGCGATGGCCGCCGCCGCGCCGACGATCGCCATGCGGTCCAGCGGATAGGAATTGAAGCTGTCCTTCACCCGGACCAGCGCCTCGACCAGGGCCGGCTGGCCGATGGCGAAACCGACCCGCAGCCCGGCCAGCGAGCGCGACTTGGACAGCGTCTGCACGACCAGCAGGTTGGGATATTGCCGCGTCAACGGCACCGCGCTCTGCGCACCGAAATCGACGTAGGCTTCGTCGATCAGCACGACGGCGTCCGGATTGCCGGCCACCAGCTGCTCGATCTCCGCCAGCGACAGCGCGATGCCGGTCGGCGCATTGGGATTGGGAATCACGATGCCGCCGTTCGGCCGGCGATAGTCGCCCGGCCGGATCCGGAACGCGTCGTCCAGCGGTACGGTGTCGTACGAAATGCCGTAGAGGCCGCAGTACACCGGATAGAAGCTGTAGGTAACGTCCGGGAACAATACCGGCGCGTCGTGCTTCAGCAGGCCGAGGAAGGCATGGCCGAGCACCTCGTCCGATCCGTTGCCGACGAACACGTACTCGCGCGGCACGCCACAGTGCGCGGCAACGGCATCGACCAGCGCACCCGACACCGGATCGGGATAACGGCGCAGGTTGTCGCCCAGTTCGGCACGCATCGCCGCGATCGCCTTCGGCGAGGGCGCGTACGGATTCTCGTTGGTGTTCAGTTTCACCAGATTGGCGATTTTCGGCTGTTCACCCGGCACGTAGGGCACAAGCCGGTGGACGAAATCGCTCCAGTATTTCGATCCGCCGTTTTCTTTCATGGCTCAGCCCTTCGTCCGCATCGCGGCCGAGCGCGCGTGCGCGTCGAGGCCCTCGCTCTGCGCCAGGGTATCGGCAATCCGGCCCAGTGCCGCCGCACCTTCGGGCGAACAGAAGATCAGCGAGCTGCGCTTCTGGAAATCGTAGACGCCCAGCGGCGAGGAGAACCGTGCCGTGCCGCTGGTGGGCAGCACGTGGTTGGGTCCGGCGCAGTAGTCACCGATCGCCTCCGGCGTGTGGCGGCCCATGAAGATCGCGCCGGCATGCCGGATCAGCGGCAACAGGGTCTGCGGATGCGCGACCGAGAGCTCCAGGTGTTCCGGCGCCACCAGGTTGGCAACCGCGCAACAGTCGGCGGTGTCGCGCGCCAGCACGAAGAGACCGCGGCCCTCCAGCGAGGCGCGGATGACCGCCGCACGCGGCAGGGTCGGCAGCAGGCGCTCCATGCTGCGCTGCACTTCATCAAGGAAACCGGCATCGGCACTGACCAGGATGGCCTGCGCGTTCTCGTCGTGCTCGGCCTGCGAGAACAGGTCCATCGCGATCCAGTCGGGATCGGTGCGGCCATCGCAGATCACCAGGATTTCCGACGGCCCGGCGATCATGTCGATGCCGACCCGGCCGAATACCTGCTTCTTCGCCGTCGCGACGTAGATGTTGCCCGGCCCGACGATCTTGTCGACGGCCGGGACCGTCTGCGTGCCGAAGGCCAGGGCAGCCACCGCCTGCGCGCCGCCGACGGTGAACACGCGATCCACGCCGGCCTCGTGCGCGGCTGCCAGCACCAGCTCGTTCAGCTCGCCCTCCGGTGCCGGCACCACCATGATCACTTCCGGGACGCCGGCAACCTTCGCCGGAATCGCGTTCATCAGCACCGAAGAAGGATAGGACGCCTTGCCGCCCGGCACGTAGAGGCCGACTCGGTCCAGCGGCGTCACGCGCTGCCCCAGCCGGTTGCCCAGCGGGTCGTCGAACTCCCAGTCGGTCGCGCGCTGCTGCTCGTGAAACAGACGGATGCGCGACGCCGCCTCGCGCAGCGCGATCATCGCCGCCGCCGGCACGCGGGCAACTGCCTCCGCGAGGCGGGCACGCGGGATTTCCAGGCTTTCCACGCTCGTCGCCGCGCGGCGGTCGAAGCGGTTGGTATATTCGAGCAGGGCGGCATCGCCGCGCGCACGCACATCGGCAACGATATCGCGCACCGTGCGCTCGACACTCTCGTTGCTCTCTTCGTTCCAGGCCGTCGCCTGCGTCAATGCCGCCGCGAAGCCGGGATCCCGTGTATTCAGGCGGCGTATCTGCAACCCGCTCACGACGTCGTTCCTCCGCCTGCGCAGGCGGTGCGCAGACGATCAACCAGCGACGTCACCCGCGCGTGCTTCATCTTGAAGCTGCCCTTGTTGACGATCAGCCGGGCACTCACCGGGGCAATCAGTTCGGTGGGTTCCAGGCCGTTGGCGCGCAGGGTGTTGCCGGTATCGACGATGTCGACGATACGGTCGGCCATGCCGAGGATCGGTGCCAGTTCCATCGAACCATACAGCTTGATGACATCGACCTGCTCGCCCTTCTCCGCGTAATAGTTGCGGGTCAGGTTGACGAATTTGGTGGCCACCCGCAGTCGCCCCTGCACCGGTGGTCCGTCCTTCGGCGCGGCAACCATCAGTTTGCAGCGGGCAATGCCCAGATCCAGCGGCTCGTAGACGCCGGCCGCGCCGTGCTCCATCAGTACGTCCTTGCCGGCGACACCGAGATCGGCCGCACCGTTACCGACGAACACCGGCACGTCGGTGGCACGGATCACGATCACCCGCAGCCCGGGCTCGGTGGTATCGAACACCAGACGGCGGCTCTTTGCCGGATCATCGGTCAGCCGGATGCCGCAACGCGCCAGCAACGGCAGCGTGTCGTCGAGAATGCGGCCCTTGGAGAGGGCCAGGATCACCGGGGCAGTCATGCGCGCGCTCCGCCTGGGTCAACCCACACGCCGGATCTGCGCCCCGAGCGCGAGGAATTTTTCCTCGATGCACTCGTAACCGCGGTCGATGTGGTAGATGCGATCGATCAGGGTTTCCCCATCAGCCACCAGCGCGGCAATCACCAGACTGGCGGAAGCCCGCAGATCCGTCGCCATCACCGGCGCGGCAGACAGGCGCGGCACGCCGCGGCACACCACCGTGTGGCCTTCGATCTGGAAATCGGCGCCCATGCGCTGCATCTCGAGGATATGCATGAACCGGTTTTCGAAGATGGTTTCGATGATCGTGCTGGTGCCCTCGGCCACCGCGTTGAGCGCACAGAACTGTGCCTGCATGTCGGTGGGGAAGGCCGGGTAAGGTGCGGTACGGATGCTCACCGCCTTCGGCCGGTTGCCCTTCATGTCGAGATCGATGGTGTCGGCCGTCGTCGCGATCGAAGCGCCCGCCTCGACCAGTTTGTCGAGCACGGCATCCAGCGTGTCCGGCCGCGTGTCTCGCAACCGGATGCGGCCGCCGGTCGCCGCCGCCGCCACCAGGTAGGTACCGGTTTCAATGCGGTCGGCGATCACGTCGTGCGTGCAGCCGCGCAGCGACGGCACGCCGCGGACCACGATCTTGTCGCTGCCCGCACCCTCGATGTCGGCGCCCATCCGGATCAGGCACTCGGCAAGATCGACGATTTCCGGTTCACGCGCCGCATTCTCGAGCACGGTCGTGCCGTCGGCCAGCGCCGCGGCCATCAACAGGTTCTCGGTACCGGTGACCGTTACCGTATCGAATACGAAACGCGCGCCTTTCAGGCGTTTTCCGTGCGTGCTGGCGTGAATGTAGCCGTTCTTCACCTCGATGTCGGCGCCCATGGCGGTGAGACCGCGCAGGTGCAGGTCGACCGGCCGCGAGCCGATCGCGCAGCCGCCGGGCAGCGACACCACCGCCTGACCGAAGCGAGCCACCAGCGGGCCAAGCACCAGGATCGAGGCCCGCATTTTCTTCACCAGTTCGTACGGCGCGGTGAAGTCGCGGATCGAACTGCTGTTGATCTCGACGCGCATGCGGTCGCCGATCGACACTTCGACGCCCATGCGGCCGATCAGCTCGATCAGGCTGGTGACATCGTGCAGGTGCGGCACATTGCCGATCACCGACGGTGTCTCCGCCAGCAGGGTCGCGGCCAGGATCGGCAGCGAGGAGTTCTTGGCACCGGAAATCCGGATTTCACCGTCGAGCGGACGACCGCCGGTGATGATCAACTTGTCCATCGGGAACCTGTTTTCTCGAAGAAAAATCTGGCCGTCGGCACAACTGCGGTGTTCTGTCGACGGCCGTTCGGATCAGAAACCGGATTTCTGCTTCCTGGCCCATTCGGCCACGGTGTAGGTCTGCATGCTGATGGCATGGATCGCACCGCTGGCGATCTGCGGGTTGATCGTCGCGTAGACGATCTGCTGCTTTTTCACCGGCGACAGCCCGGCAAAGCGGTCGCTGACCACCGTGGCCTGGAACTTGCCGCCGTCGCCCTCGACAAGGACGGTGGCACCATCGATGCCCTGCGCGATGAGGGCCTGGACTTCCTGGGGGGACATGGGGATATGCAACGGAAAAAGCCGACCGGCCGGAGCGCGAATGATAAGGCGAAAGCCTGCGCTCAGGGCGTGGCCGGGGCGCCGCCGGCGAGAACTTCGTCCAGGCCCGAAAGCCGAAGGATGCCGGCCAGCTGCGGCGGCACATCGGTCACCCGCAGCCGGCGGCCGGCGGCCCGGGCGGTCCGCTGCCAGTCCAGCAGCACCACCGCCGCAACGCTGTTGATCCGGCCCAGTCCGGCCAATGACACCACCACCTCGGGGCCGGCCGCCGCCTGCACCAGGGCCCGGCCGGCATCGCGGGCTGGCACGGCATCGGCGAACAGCAGGTCGCCGGCCACCTCGATGCGGCCACCGACGGCGTGCACGGTGGTCATCAGCCGCCCTTCCCGCCGGCCGGTTTCTTGTTGCGCTCGGCCTCGACGCGCGACGACCAGTTGGCAATCACCCGGTCGATGTCACCGCCGTATTGCTGGTACATCTCGGCAAAATTGTTGCGGTAGGTGAGCCCGAGGTTGATGCCCTCGAGCACCAGATTCTCCAGTTTCCAGGCGCCCTGGGCGTCGAGGAACATGGCGTACTGTGCCCGGTAGACCGAGCCGTCGCGCATTGCGATGGCCATGTTCACCGTCGCCCGATCGGCTTCCACGTCGCCCTTGCCCGGCTTCAGCACTTCGAATTTCTGGTCGTTGTAGTTGGCCAGCGCGCTGCCGTAGGCCCGGATCAGACCGTCCTTGAACGCCTGACGGAAACGCACGCGCTGATCCGCCGTCGCCTTCTGGTAATGCTTGGCCATCACCCGCCGGGCGATACGGTCGAAATCGACGTACGGCACCAGATTCTCTTCGATGATGGTGTTGAGATGCGCCGGGTGCTTTTCGAACTGCGCCCGCTCGCGGACGATGCGGGCCAGCACGTCGCTGGTGGCCTTCTGTACCACCTGGTGCGGGGGCGGCAGGGCAGCCGGGTCGGCGGCCACCGCACCGGCCGTCATGGCACCGCCGCCCAGCAGCGATACCAGCAGGACATGGATCAGGCGTTTCATCGGCAACTCACTCCCCGGAAGGACCTTCGTTCAGCTTGTTGGACAGGAACTTCCCGATAAGGTTCTCCAGCACCAGCGCCGACTGGGTGTCGCGGATCGTGGCGCCGTCCTGCAGGAGAGTCTCGTCGGCGCCGGTGGTCAGGCCGATGTATTTCTCGCCCAGCAGACCGGAAGTGAGGATCGCCGCCGTGCTGTCGGTGGTGAGGTTGCGCACCGCACCGTCGATCGCCATTTCCACAACGGCGGTGGAATCTTCGGTGTCCAGCCGGATGTCGGTGACCCGGCCCACCAGTACACCGCCCACCGTCACCCGGGCGCGTACCGTCAGGCCGGAGACGTTCTCGAACCTGGCATAGAGGCGATAGCTGTCCGCCGGCGCGCTGAACGACAGTCCGCTGACCTTCACCGCCAGGAACGCGAACGCCAGGAAACCGGCGATCAGGAAAGCGCCCACCGAAAGCTCCAGTGTCCGCATCTTCATAGGTCAGAACCCCCGGAACATGACGGCGGTGAGCAGGAAATCCGTGCCCAGCACCGCGAGTGACGAATACACCACCGTGCGGGTGGTGGCGCGCGAAATGCCTTCCGAAGTCGGCTCGCAGTCGTAGCCCTGGTACACCGCGATCCAGGTACAGACGGCGGCGAACACCACGGCCTTGATGATGCCGTTGACGATGTCCTCGCCGAACTGTACCGAATTCTGCATCGAGGACCAGTAGGAACCGTCGTAGACGCCCAGCCATTCGACGCCGACCAGCCAGCCGCCCATGATCGCCACCGAAGTGAAGATCATCGCCAGCAGCGGCATGGAAATGACGCCGGCCCAGAACCGCGGCGCAACGATGCGGCGCAAGGGATCGACGCCGATCATCTCCATGCTCGACAACTGTTCGGTGGATTTCATCAGGCCGATTTCCGCGGTGACCGCCGAGCCGGCGCGCCCGGCGAACAGTAGTGCGGTGACCACCGGCCCCAGCTCGCGGTTGAGCGTCAACGCGACGATCTGCCCGAGCGCCGCCTCGGAACCGAAATCGACCAGCACGCGGTACAGCTGCAGACCGAGCACCATGCCGATGAAAAGGCCGGCGACGACAATGATCACCAGCGACAGCACGCCGATCGCGTAGATCTGCTTCACCAGCAGCGGCAGCGCGGTGCGCGGATCCGGCACCGTTGCGACGCTGTGGAAGAGCATGGTGCCGGCACGGCCGGTTGCCTCGACGATCTCCAGCGCGGCGCGGCCCAGCGCCTGCACGCGCGCGATCACGCCCCCCGGGTCAGCCATGCTGCAGGTCCTCGGAATAATCGCGGGCGGGGAAATGGAACGGCACCGGGCCGTCCGGTTCGCCGCGCATGAACTGGCGCACTTCCGGCGAATCCGAGTGCATCACTTCCTGCGGCGTGCCGTGGCCGATCACCTTGCCGCCGGAAATCACGTAGATGTAGTCGGCAATGCTGGCGGTTTCCGGCACGTCGTGCGAGACGATGACGCTGGTGACGCCCACCGACCGGTTCAGCGACTTGATCAGTTTCACCAGCACGCCCATGGCGATCGGATCCTGGCCGGCGAACGGCTCGTCGAACATCACCATGTCCGGGTCCAGGGCGATCGCCCGCGCCAGCGCGACCCGCCGGCCCATGCCGCCGGACAGCTCCTGCGGCATCAGGTCACGGGCGCCGCGCAGGCCCACGGCATTGAGCTTGAGCAGGACCAGGTCGCGGATCATCGATTCCGGCAGGTCGGTGTGCGCCCGCAGCGGGAAGGCGACGTTCTCGTAGACCGAAAGGTCGGTGAACAGCGCGCCGCTCTGGAACAGCATGCCCATGCGGCTGCGCACGTCGTAAAGACCGGCACGGTTGAGTGTGGCAAGGTCCCGTCCCTCGACCCGCACCGTGCCGGCATCCGGCCGCAGCTGGCCGCCGATCAGCCGGAGCAGCGTGGTCTTGCCGGTACCGGAGGGGCCCATGATGGCCGTGATGCGGCCACGGACGATGTCGATGTCGATGCCGTCGAAAATGGCACGCTCGCCGCGGTGGAAAACCAGCCCGCGGATCTCGACGTGGTGCGGGCTGTCCTGCGCGCCCGGCGCGTTGTCCCGTACGGTTTTCTGCTGGTCGTGTCCGGACATGCCGTGTCCCCGGAAATGAGGCCGCACTATAGCATCGCCGCCCCCGGCCTCCCGTGACCGTCCCTGCATCCCGCTCTGGTATCCTAGGCGCCCGTTTTCGCCCCCCCACATTTCTCCGGACCGGCCCCGGCATGCAGCGAACCCACGATTTCCAGGACTCGGCCCGGCGCGTGCTGCGCATGGAAGCCGAAGCCGTCGGCGCACTGGAGCAGCGGATCGGCGACGATTTCGCGCGCGCCTGCAACATCCTGCTGGGCTGTACCGGTCGGGTGGTGGTGACCGGCATGGGCAAGAGCGGCCACGTCGGCAACAAGATCGCCGCCACGCTCGCCTCCACCGGCACGCCGGCGTTCTTCGTGCACCCGGGCGAAGCCAGTCACGGCGATCTCGGGATGATCACGCCGCAGGACGCCGTCATCGCGCTGTCGAATTCCGGCGAGACTGCGGAAGTGCTCACCATCCTGCCGCTGATCAAGCGCATGAAGGCGCCGCTGATCAGCATGACCGGCAAGCCGGGCTCGACCCTGGCCCGCATGGCCGACGCCAATCTGGATGTCGGCGTGGCGCAGGAAGCCTGTCCGCTCAATCTGGCGCCGACTTCGTCCACCACCGCCGCACTGGCGATGGGCGACGCGCTGGCCGTCGCGCTGCTCGAGGCCCGCGGTTTCACCGCCGAGGATTTCGCGCTGTCACATCCCGGCGGCAGCCTCGGCCGCCGCCTGCTGCTGATGGTCGACGACGTGATGATCAAGGGCGAGAACGTGCCGCGCGTGACGCCGGATGCGGCACTGTTCGACGCCCTGTTCGAAATCACCCGCAAGGGGCTCGGCATGACCACGGTGGTCGACGCCGCCGGCCGCCTGCTCGGCGTGTTCACCGACGGCGACCTGCGCCGAACGCTGGATCACGATGTCGACCTGCGCAAAACGCCGATCCGCGAGGTGATGAACGTCAGGTGCACCACGGTGAAGCCGGGCATCCTCGCCGCCGAGTGCCTGCGGATCATGGAAGACAAAAAGATCAACGGCCTGGTCGTGCTCGACGACGACCAGCGTCCGGTGGGCGTGCTGAACATGCTCACCCTGCTGCGCGCCGGCGTGTTCTGACATGCAGTCCGTCCAGGAAAAAGCCCGGGCTGTCCGCCTGCTCGCCCTCGACTGCGACGGTGTGCTCACCGACGGCAGCCTGCTGTACGGCAACGACGGCGAGGAACTGAAGGCGTTCAGCATCCTCGACGGCCTCGGCATCAAGCTGCTGCGTGCCAGCGGCGTGCAGGTGGCAATCATCACCGGCCGCAAGAGCGAAATCGTGAAGCGGCGCGCGCGCGAACTCGGCATCGACAACCTGCTGCTGCAGGGCCGCGAGGACAAGCTGGTCGCCCTGCGCGAACTCGCGCAGCAGACCGGCATCGCTCTCGACGCCATTGCCTACTGCGGCGACGACCTGCCGGACCTGCCGGCGATCCGCGCCGCAGCCTTCGGCATTGCCCCCGCCAATGCACACGGGCTGGTGCGCGAACACGCCGACTGGGTGACCACTGCGGCCGGCGGTGCCGGCGCGGTGCGTGAAATCACCGACTTCCTGATGCAGGCGCAGGGCACGTTGCCGGCCGCACTGGCACCCTATCTGGCCATCGACACCGGAAACCGTGCGTGAAACACGGGCGCCGCATCTTCAACACCGCCGGCATGCTGCTGCTGGCAATCGCCGTGTTCTACACCCTGCGCTACTGGCCGCAGCGCCTGCCGCTGCTGCCGAACGAAACCGAGACGGCGGCCAGCCGCGAGCCGGACTACCGGATCTCCGATTTCCACGCGATCGACCTCGATGAGAACGGCCGCCTGCGCTACGAACTCACTGCCACCCGCCTGGTGCACTATCCCCACCCGGAACGGGCGGAACTGACGGCGCCGGAAATGGTGTTCTATCGCAACAGCTCGACGATGGCGCCCGCCGATCCCGCCGCCGCGCCACCGCCGGCCGCCGATCCCTGGCAACTGACCGCCGCACGCGGCGTGATCGCCGACGGCGGCGACCGGCTAGACCTGGAGGGTTCGGTGCGCGTGGCGCGGGCCCGCAGCGACGAAAATGCCATGCAGATGACGATGGAAACCGCGCGCCTGACGGTGTTCGGCAAGCAGGAGGTCGCCTCCACCGACAGCCCGGTGGTGCTGCGGGCCGACCGTGCGCAACTGCACGGGGTCGGCATGCAGATCGATCTGAAGAAAGGCCAGATGCACCTGCTGTCGCAGGTCCGGGGATACTATGTCCCGCGCTGAATCACCGCGGACCCGCCGCATGCCGTCGCTGCCCCCCCGTCTTGCCCGCCTGTCGCCCGCCGCGGCGGCGGTCGTCGTTCCTGCCGTCGCGCTGCTGGCCGCCCTCGCCGGCAGCGTGCACGCCGCGCTGACGCTGGACCGCAACCAGCCGATCCAGATCGAGGCCGATTCGGCAGTGATCGACGAGCCCTCGGGCAGCGCGATCTACCGCGGCCATGTGCTGCTGCAGCAGGGCACCCTGAAACTGCAGTCCAGCGAACTCACGGTCTATATCCGGGACGGCAAGGCAACGAAGGCCGTCGCCCACGGCCGCCCGGTGCTGCTTGACCAGGCCCCGACCGCCACCGAAGAGGCGATCCACGCCGAAGCACGTCACATCACCTTCCTCATCGAGGAAGACCGCATGCTGCTCGACGACCAGGCCTCGCTCAAACAGGGCGACCGCCTCTTCCAGGGCGCCCACATCGACTACAACGTGGCACAACGGCGGGTGAACGCCAGCGGTGGCGGCTCGTCGCGCGTCCTGCTGGTGCTGCCGCCCACCCCGGCGAAGGGAGACGCCACCGGAACCCCGCCGCCGAAAGCGGCCGAGCCCACCCCATGAGCACGCTGCGCGCGGAAAAACTGCAGAAGGCCTACAAGGGCCGGCGGGTCGTCGAGGACGTCTCGCTGGAAGTCAGTTCCGGTGAAATCGTCGGCCTGCTGGGACCGAACGGTGCCGGCAAGACCACCTGTTTCTACATGATCGTCGGCCTCGTCCCGCAGGACGGCGGCCGCATCAGCATCGACGGCGACGACATCGCCGCCCTGCCGATGCACGGCCGCGCCCGCCGCGGGATCGGCTACCTGCCGCAGGAAGCGTCGATCTTCCGCCGGCTTACCGTCGCCGAAAACATCATGGCCATCCTCGAGCTGCGCCGCGATCTCGATGCCGCGGGACGCCGGAAGGAGCTCGATGCGCTGCTGGCCGAGTTCCACATCGCCCACCTGCGGGAAAGCCTGGGCCAGGCGCTGTCCGGCGGCGAACGGCGGCGGGCGGAAATTGCCCGGGCGCTCGCCTCGCGCCCCGCTTTCGTGCTGCTCGACGAGCCGTTCGCCGGGGTGGATCCGATCTCGGTCAGCGACATCAAGAACATCGTCCGCCACCTGCGCGACCGCGGCATCGGGGTGCTGATCACCGACCACAACGTGCGCGAGACCCTCGACATCTGCGAGCGTGCCTACATCGTCGGCCAGGGCCACATCATCGCCGCCGGCGCACCGGCCGAGGTGCTGGCCAACCGCAAGGTGCGCGAGGTCTACCTGGGCGAGGAATTCCGCCTCTAGGCCTTCCGCCCGTCGCACTGGCGCGGGCTTTTCGTCAAGACCCGGGCGGTCAGGCACACATCTTGCAGTCCCCGGCCGGCCGGCTGCTATCCTGCAGGGCATGAAGCCCACTCTCCAGCTGGGCGTCTCCCAGACGCTCGCCATGACGCCGCAACTGCAGCAGGCCATCCGCCTGCTGCAGTTGTCGACGCTGGACCTGCAGCAGGAGATCCAGACGGCGCTGGAATCGAACCCGCTGCTGGAAATGGACGAGGACGGCGACCGCGCCGACGACGAACCCCTCGACGAGGGCCCCGACCCGCTCCGCCTGCTCGAACAGCAGGCCCAGAGCACCGCCGCCGCCGAAGTGGGCGGCGAAGATGCCCCGGCCGACACCCAGGCGATGGACCTCGATGCAGCCGCCTCGATGCCCGATGAACTGCCGGTGGACAGCGCCTGGGAGGACGTTTTCGACAGCACCTGGTCGGCCGCGCCGGCCGGCGGCGACGAGGACGGCGACTTCGAGACCGGCGGCACCCGCGAATCGCTGACCGACCGCCTGCTCTGGCAACTCAACCTGACGCCGATGGGCGATCTCGACCGCGCCATCGCCTTCGCGATCATCGAATGCCTGGACAGCGACGGCTACCTGACCGTGCCGCTGACGGAGATCCGCGAGGCCGTGCTGGCCGACGAGGACCTGCGGGCCCAGGTGGAAGCCCGGGTGCTGGAACCGGACGAGGAAGCACTGGATTTCGCCGACATCGAGGCCGTCCTGCATCTGGTGCAGACCTTCGAGCCGGCCGGCATCGCCGCGCGCGACCTGCGGGAATGCCTGTTGATCCAGCTGCGCCAGTTGCCGGAAAAGACCCGCTGGCGCAGCGAGGCCCTGCGCCTGGTCACCGATCACCTGGACCTGCTGGCCGGTCGCGATTTCGCCCTGCTGGGCCGCCGGCTGGGCCTGCACGAGGAACAGCTGGCGCAGGTGATACGGCTGATCCGCAGCCTGAATCCGCGGCCCGGCGGCGCCGTCGCCGCCGAAGACACCGGTTACGTGGTACCGGACGTGATCGTGCGTCGCGAAGGCCGGCGCTGGAAGGTCGAACTCAACCCCGATGCCACCCCGCGCCTGCGCATCAACGCCGGCTACGCCGCACTGGCCCGCGAGGGCGGCTCCCGGCGCGATGCCGAGTACCTGCGCAACCAGCTGCACGAGGCACGCTGGCTGCTCAAGAGCCTGCGCGCGCGCAACGAGACGCTGATCAAGGTGGCCACCCGCATCGTCGAGGTGCAGCAGGGCTTCCTGGAGCACGGGCCGGAGGCCATGAAACCGCTGGTGCTGGCCGACATCGCGACCGCGGTCGGCATGCACGAATCGACGATTTCCCGCGTTACCACGGAGAAGTACATGCTCACGCCGCGCGGCATTTTCGAGCTGAAGTATTTCTTCTCCAGCCACGTCGGCACGGCGGCCGGCGGGGAGTGTTCTTCCACCGCCATCCGTGCCATCATCAGGAAGCTGGTTGCCGCCGAAAACCCGCGCAAACCGCTGAGTGACAACCAGATTGCCGATATGCTGGTCGAGCAGGGCATCAACGTCGCCCGCCGTACCATCGCGAAGTATCGCGAATCGCTCAACATCCTGTCGTCCAGCGAGCGCAAGCGCCTCGTATGAACGGCAGGGCAACACCGGGAGCCGGTCTCCCGCAAGGAGCATGACGATGCAGATCAATCTCCACGGACATCACGTCGACCTCACCGAACCGCTCAAGACCTACGTCAGCGACAAATTCACCAGGCTTTCGCGACACTTCGATCACATCACCAGCACGCAGGTGGTGCTCTCGGTCGAGAAGAACCGGCAGAAAGCCGAAGCCACCATCCGTTTTTCCGGCGGCGAAGTTTTCGCCGACTGCACCGATGGCGACATGTATGCCGCCATCGACCTGCTGATCGACAAACTCGACCGGCAGATCCTGCGCCACAAGGAAAAGATCAAATCCCACCACAAGTGATCGCAGCACGCAGACACCGGCGCCCCTGCGGCGCCGGTTGCGTTTGCGGTCCATGCAGACCGGCCCCATGCAGATCCTCGATATCCTGACTCCCGCCCGCGTCCAGGCCGGGGTGGTCGTCACCAGCAAGAAACGCGTGCTCGAACATGCCGCCAAGGCCGTCGAGAAGGCTCTCGGCGCCAGCGACATGGCCGGCACGGTCTTCGATGCACTGCTGGCCCGCGAACGGCTCGGCAGCACGGCGCTCGGCGAAGGCGTTGCGGTACCGCACTGCCGGCTGGCCGGCTGCACGCAGACCGTCGGCCTGCTGCTGCGGCTGGCAGAAGGCATCGACTACGA
This sequence comes from Pseudomonadota bacterium, assembly GCA_049323295.1. GTDB lineage: Bacteria > Pseudomonadota > Gammaproteobacteria > Pseudomonadales > JADFDG01 > JADFDG01. The sequence continues at coordinate 32,835 of JBMOON010000017.1, read as the reverse complement.
CGCACCGGACGGAAGGCCGGTCGATCTGCTGTTCGTGCTGGTGGTGCCGCAGGAGGCCACCGACGAGCACCTGCAGCTGCTCGGGCGCGTGGCGGGCATGTTCAACGACCCCGTCATGCGTGCCGACCTGCGCGCCGCGCAGTCGGGCACCGAACTCTTCGAGCGCATACAGACGTTTGAACGGGATGCCGGCAACGGTTAGTTTGTAGAGCGTCCGGGCGCGTCGCCGCGCCTGCCTCGGTCCACCCCATTCCTGTCCCGGGTTCCATGCGCCTGATCGTCGTCAGCGGCCGCTCCGGCTCCGGCAAGACCACCGCCCTCCAGGTCCTGGAGGACGCCGGTTTCTATTGCGTCGACAACCTGCCGGTCGCCCTGCTGCCGCAACTGGCAGCGGAGATCGGCCGCGACGGCAGTACGCGGCTGGCGAAGGTCGCGGTCGGCATCGACGCCCGCAACGTCCCGGGGCAGCTGGAGCGCTTCCCGCAGATCCTGCGCGACATCGCCACCGAGATGACGCTGGCCGAAGGTGGTGAATGCGAGGTGATGTACCTCGACGCCAACGACGACACCCTGCTCAAGCGTTTCGCCGCCACCCGCCGCAAGCATCCGCTGTCGAGCGAAAGCGTGTCGCTGGCGGAAGCCATGGAAAACGAACGCGGCCTGCTGGAGCCGATCGCCACCCTTGCCGATCTGGTCATCGACACCAGCCAGCTCACGGTACACGGGCTGCGCGACCTGGTGCGCGCGCGGGTGCTCGGCAAGTCGCACAAGGGCATGGCACTGCTCTTCGAATCGTTCGGCTTCAAGCACGGCGTGCCGCCGGATGCCGACCTCGTCTTCGACGTGCGCTGCCTCCCGAATCCGTACTGGATCGCGCCGCTGCGGCAGCATACCGGCCTCGAAAAACCGGTGATCGACTTCCTCGACAACCACGCGGAAGTGCAGGAAATGATTGCCGACCTCGGCCTGTATCTCGACAAGTGGCTGCCGCGCTTCGAGCAGAACGACCGCCAGTACATGACGGTGGCCATCGGCTGCACCGGCGGCTACCACCGCTCGGTCTATGTCGCGGAACGGCTCGCCCGGCAACTGGAAGGCGTGGCGGCACACGTCCAGGTACGCCATCGCGAACTGGCCCAGGCGGCGACGGCGCGGGATCCGGATGCCGGCAGTGCGCGCACCGGCAGGGATGACCGCCCGTGATCCGGCGCCGCATCGAGATCATCAACAAGCTCGGCCTGCATGCACGGGCCGCCTCGAAGCTGGTCGGCCTGACCGGGCGCTACAGCGCGCGCATCGCGCTCGGTCGCCCCGGGCAGAAAGGTGTCGACGCCAAAAGCATCATGGCCATGCTGATGCTGGCCGCCAACCGGGGCACGCAGCTCGATATGGAGTGCGAGGGCCCGGACGAAGAACAACTCGCGGATGCGGTATGCGCACTGGTCGCCAACCGTTTCGACGAAGACGAGTGACGCCGCGCCCATGAGCAGCGAAAGCACCGGAACCCAGCGCCACGCCCTCAACCGGGCACTCGAACGCGGCACCATGACCCAGGTGCGGCGCCTGCTGAACGCCATGCCGGCGGCGGAAATCGCCCACCTGCTCGAATCCTCGCCGCCGCGCGAGCGCACCTTGCTGTGGAAGCTGGTCGATCCGGAAATCGACGGCGACGTGCTGGCCGAGCTGAACGAGGACATCGCCGGCGAGTTCATCGCCCGGATGGATGTGGCCAAGGCCGTCGAGGTGCTGGAAGACATCGACCCCGACGATCTTGCCGACCTGCTCGACGAACTGCCTGCCCACGTCACCCGCGAAGTGCTGGCCCGTCTCGATGCGCAGGACCGCGCCCGCATCGAGCAGACGCAGAATTATCCGGACAATACCGCCGGCGGCATCATGAACACCGACAGCATCACGGTGCGCCCGGACATCACGCTGGACGTGGTATTGCGCTACCTGCGCGTGCACGGGGAGCTGCCGAAGGCCATGGACTCGCTGTTCGTGGTCAACCGCCTGGACGAGTTCGTCGGCGTACTGCCGCTGAGCCGCGTCCTGGTATCCGATCCGGAAATGACGGTACGCGAGGCGATGAGTACCGACGTCGAACCGATCCGGGTCGACATGCCGATCCGCGACGTCGCCAACCTGTTCGAGCGGCGCGACTTCATTTCCGCGCCGGTGGTCGACTCCGCCAACCAGCTGGTCGGCCGCGTCACCATCGACGACGTGGTCGACGTCATCCGCGGCGATGCCGATCACTCGCTGATGGCGATGTCCGGTCTGAACGAGTTCGAGGACACCTTCGCCCCGGTACTGCCGACCGCCCGCCGCCGCGCGATCTGGCTGGGCGTCAATCTGGTCACCGCCTTCATCGCCTCGGCGGTGGTCGGCCTGTTCGCCGACACCATCGAGCAGGTGGTGGCGCTGGCGGTGCTGATGCCGGTGGTGGCGAGCATGGGCGGCATCGCCGGCTCGCAAACGCTCACCCTGGTCATCCGCGCCATGGCGCTGGGCCAGGTCGGCGAATCCAACACCCGCTATCTGATCAACAAGGAGCTCGGCGTCGGTTTCCTCAACGGCCTGCTGTGGTGTGTCGTCGTCGGTGTCGTCGCCATGCTCTGGTTCGGCGACAACAAGCTCGGCCTGGTGATCGGCGCTGCGCTGGTGATCAATCTGGTGGCTGCCGCGCTGGCCGGTGCCAGCCTGCCCCTCATCCTCAAGCGCATGAAGATCGATCCGGCGCTGGCCGGCAGCGTGATCCTGACCACCATCACCGACGTCGTCGGCTTCTTCTCGTTTCTCGGTCTGGCGGCCGTGTTCTACACCTGACGACCCGGCAACATCACCGGAAAAAGAAAAAGGGCCGCATCAGCGGCCCTTTTCGTACAGCGGTTGTCGCGATCACTTCACCGGCAGCAGCGTCAGTTCGACGCGGCGGTTCTGCTCCTTGCCGGCAGCGGTGTCGTTGCCGGCCACCGGACGGGTTTCACCGTAACCGATGGTGGTCAGACGTTCCGGCTTCACGCCCTTGCCGCGCAGGTAGTTGGCCACGCTGTTGGCGCGGCCTTCCGACAGGGTGAGGTTGGAGCTGTCGCTGCCGTCGCTGTCGGTGTGACCGGCGACTTCCAGCACGGTCTGGTCGAATTCCTTGACCACCAGCACCACCGAGTCCAGCACGTCGAAGAAGCTCGGCTTGACGTCGATCTTGCCGCTGTCGAACGTGATGTTGCCCGGCATCACCAGCGTGATGTTGTCGCCGTCGCGCACGACGCTGACGCCGCTGCCCTGCAGTTGCGCACGCAGCTTGGCTTCCTGGCGATCCATGTAGTTGCCGACCGCACCGCCGGCGATGGCGCCGACGCCGGCGGCCTTCAGCATGCGCTCCTGGCGGGTACGGCGATCGTCGTCGCGGTTGTCGATGTAGGCACCGATCGCCGCGATGCCGGCGCCGATGGCAGCGCCCTTGGTCGTGTTGCTGACTTTCTTCTCGCCGGTGTACGGGTCATAGGTCATGCAGCCGGCCAGCAGCGTGGCGCCGGCAATGCCGACGACGAGGGTACGGGTGATGTTGCGCATGGAGCCTCCAGGGGGAATCGGAACTTTCCGGGCCGGAAAGAGTAACGCTTATGACGCCGCTTGCCGACCTTCGTTCCCGGACGACGGCCATTTCGTGACCAGGATCAAACTTCGCCGGCGGTCAGGCGGGCAACCAGACGATCGAGGGCGCGACGATAACTCTGCTCCGTACGGGCGGCGAACGCCGCCTCGCCGCCGGCCGGCACCAGTGCCGGCCGCTGCGCCAGCCGCGCCTGCCAGTCGACAGTGCAGCCGGCAGCATCGTCATGCAGCCGGATGGTCACCACGAAACCGGTCGTTTCCGACAGCCCCGGGCCGTCGACCACCCGGTACTGCGTGAACATCGCCGCGTCGTCCTGCCGCTCGAGCCGGTGCGTGACCGCCGGAAACGGCGGAATGACGATGCGGCGCGTCGCGCCGGGCTGCACGCCCTGTGCAGAAAAATCGCCGATGCCGGGAAACCAGTCGGGCAGTCGCGAGAAATCGCCGAGCACCGGCCACACGCGCGCCGCCGGGAACGGCAGCACCTGCACCACGCCAAAGGAAATCGCCGGAGTGTTTTCCGCGCTCATGGTTCAGCCTTCCGCCGCCACGGTCATCGCTTCGAGCAGCACCGAGCCGCAGTGCACGTGCCCGCGCCGGTCGGCATCGTTGCCGACTGCCACGATGTGCCGGTACATCTCCGGCAGGCTGCCGGCAATGGTGATGCCCGACACCGGATGCACGATGCGGCCTTCCTCGACCCGGAAGCCGGCCGCACCGCGCGAATAATCACCGGTCACCGGGTTCACGCCGTTGCCCATGAGCTCGGTGACGACGATGCCGCTGCCCATTTTTTCCAGCAGCGCCGCGAAGGATTCACCGGTGCCGCCGACAAAAACATTGTGCGTGCCGCCGCCGTTGGCGGTCGGCGTCATGCCGAGCCGGCGCGCGGAATACAGGCCCAGCGCATAGCTGGCGAGCACGCCGTCACGCACGAAATGCTTGTCGCAGGTCGGCAGGCCGTCGCTGTCGAACGACGCGCTGCCGAGTTCGCCGCGCAGGCGCGGCCGTTCCTCGATCTGCAGCCAGTCCGGGAAAACCTGTTGTCCGAGCCGGTCGAGCAGGAAGGACGAGCGCCGGTACAGCGCACCGCCGGCAATGGCCGACAGGAAGTGGCCGATCAGCGACGGCGCAAGCTCGGGCACGAAGAGGACCGGCATTTTTCCGGTGGCGATGGCCTGCGCACCCAGGCGCCGCACCGCCCGCTCGCCGGCCAGGCGCCCGATCTGCGCCGCCGGTGCCAGCACCGCGGCATCGCGCGCGGCGTCGTACCAGTAATCGCGCTGCATGTCCTCGCCCTCGCGGGCGATCAGTGCACAGGACAGCGAATGGCGCGTCGACGGATAACCGGCGAAGAAACCGTTCGAATTGGCGTACACGCGGTACACCTCGTGGGTGTTCACCCCGGCGCCTTCCGAATTGACGATGCGCGCATCCACCGCGCGGCCGGCATCCTCGCACTCGAGTGCGAGGGCGATCGCGGCATCCGGTGTCAGCGGCCAGGCATGGTGCAGATCGAGATCCGGCAGGTCGCGCGCCAGCTGCGCCGGATCGGCCAGGCCGGCACAGGGATCCTCCGAGGTGTGCCGGGCGATGTCGAGCGCCGCCGCCACCGCTTCGCGGATCGCCTGCGGCCGGGTATCCGAAGTGCTGGCGTGTCCCTTGCGCCGGCCGGCGTACACCGTGATGCCGAAACCGCCGCTGCGGGTGAACTCGACCGTCTCCACCTCGCCCATCCGCACCGACAGCGAGAGGCCGCGTTCGGCACTGACGCCGACCTCGGCCGCGCTGGCACCCTGCGTGCGCGCCTCGTCGAGTATCTGCTGCACCAGCGATTCCAGGCGGGGCCGCTCGGCCACGATCGAACTGTCGTCGGCGGGGATCGGCGGATTGGCCACGGAGACTCCGGCGCCCGGGGGCGGTCTGTTAAGATGGCGCGATGTTAGCACCCGTGCGGCCGCGCTCCGACGCATCCCCGACGCCCGCACCCGAAGCCGCCCGAGCCCCCGCATGAGCAACGAAATCCCGCCGCTGCCCGACAGCCAGATCAGCAAGACCAAGCGCAAGAAGCAGATGCACGATCTGCAGGATTTCGGCGAACTGCTGCTCGAGCTGCCGCCGGCGACGCTGGCGAAGCTGCCGCTGGACGATCGGACGGCACAGGCCGTCGGCGACTGGAAAAAGATGAAAAGCTGGGAGGCGAAGCGCCGCCACATCCAGTACATCGGCCGCCTGTTGCGCGAAGGCAACGGCGAGGAAGTGCGCGAGGCGCATGCCGCACTGACCGATCCCAGCCGGCTGGTCCGCCTCGAACGCCTGCGCGACCAGTTGCTGGCCGACGAACAGGCGCTGCAGACACTGATCCAGCAGCATCCCGACATCGACGTGCAGCACCTGCGCCAGCTGGTGCGCAACGCACGCCGGGAACGCGAGGAACTGGCGAAGGCCCAGGAAGCCGGCGTACCGCCGGGCAACCAGCCGAAGAGCCCGAACTACCAGAAACTGTTCCAGCTGCTGAAGGAACTGGGCGACTGATGTCGGCCCGGTGCGCGTTCAGCGCATCGACTTCACCGGCTTCGGCCGTTCCTGGCTGACGATGCGGCGGCCGATCAGGTCGCCGAGCATTTTTTCCAGATCGTCGATGGTGGCCAGGCCGCCCAGGGTGCCGCCCCAGTCGTAGGTACGGTCAGCGGCGAATTCGCCGACCCGGCTGCCGTCGGCGGCGAACATTTCCACCCGCGATTCGATGTGCATCGCGCCCATGCCGGCCCGCACCGAGCGCTTGAATGCATTGCCGTGGTCGTAGCGACCGATGTGCACGGCCAGACGCCACTCGCGCGACGTACCGTCGGCCAGCGTGTCGGCCGCCGCCCGCAGCACGCGCTCGCCGACGGTGGCCGCGCAGCGCGCACGTTCGTCGGCGGTGATCACCACGTCCGGCAGCGCATCGACGACGACCGTGACACGGTCGTCGGCATCGACCCGGAATTCCGGCGCCACCGCCGGCCGGTCGCGCACCAGTGCCGACGTCATGCTGCAGCCGGCCAGCAACAACGCCGCCGACAGCACGGCGACGGTGCGCCCGCAGTCGTTGCGCCACCGATTCATGCCGTGCCACCGACCACGATTTCGTCGATCAGCAACGTCGGCTGGCCGACGCCGACCGGCACGCTCTGCCCTTCCTTGCCGCAGGTGCCGACACCGCCGTCGAGCGCGAGGTCGTTGCCGACCATCGACACCCGGTTCATCACTTCCGGGCCGCTGCCGATCAGCGTCGCGCCCTTCACCGGCCGCGTGATGCGCCCGTCCTCGATCAGGTACGCCTCGGTGGTGGAGAACACGAACTTGCCGCTGGTGATGTCGACCTGGCCGCCGCCGAAATTGGCGGCGAATATGCCCTTCTTCACCGAGCGGACGATGTCCTGCGGATCCGATTCGCCGGCCAGCATGTAGGTGTTGGTCATGCGCGGCATCGGCAGGTGCGCATAGGACTGGCGACGGCCGTTGCCGGTCGGTGCCACGCCCATCAGCCGCGCGTTCATCCGGTCCTGCAGGTAACCGGTGAGGATGCCGTTCTCGATCAGCACGGTGCGCTGCGTCGGCGTGCCCTCGTCGTCGACGGTGAGCGAACCGCGGCGGTCGGCGATCGTGCCGTCGTCGACGATGGTGCACAGCCGGCTCGCCACCTGCTGGCCCATGCGGCCGGCATACATCGAGCTGCCCTTGCGGTTGAAATCGCCTTCCAGGCCGTGGCCCACCGCCTCGTGCAGCAACACGCCGGGCCAGCCTGGCCCAAGCACCACCGGCATGCGGCCGGCCGGCGCCGGAATCGCTTCGAGATTGAGCAGCGCCAGGCGCACCGCCTCGCGCACGTAGCCCATGGCGCGAGTCTTGTCGAAAGCGCCGCCGTCGAGGAACCAGCGGTAATCGACGCGGCCGCCGCCGCCGGACGAGCCGCGCTCGCGGCGCCCGTTGTGTTCCGCCAGCACGCTGACATTGAGCCGCACCAGCGGGCGCACGTCGCCGGCCAGCGTGCCGTCGCCGGCCGCCACCAGCATGTACTCGTGTTCGCCGGCCAGCGACACCTGCACCTGGGTAATGCGCGGGTCGAGTGCGCGGGCAGCGGCATCGAGACGCTGCAGCAGGGCGATCTTTTCCGGTGCGGCCAGCACGTCCAGCGGATTGCCGGCGCTGTAGAGCGGGCTCGCCACGCTTTCGCGCAACACCGGCACCCGCTTGTGCTGGCCGGCCCGGGCAATGCTCTTCGCCGCGCCGGCCGCCTGCGCGAGCGCCGGCAGCACGATGTCGTCGGAAAAGGCGAAGCCGGTTTTCTCGCCGCTGACGGCGCGCACGCCGACGCCCTGCTCGATGCCGTGCGAACCTTCCTTGACGATGCCGTCTTCCAGCAGCCACGACTCGTGGCGGCCCCACTGGAAGTAAAGATCCGCGGCGTCGACATCATGCGACAGCATGCCGTCGAGCACTTTCACCAGCGCATCCCGCGCCAGTCCGGCAGGCGCCAGGATCTCGCGCTCGGCAACGGCCAGGGCACGCGCCGCATCGTTCATCGTCGGGCTCACTCGTTTTCCGGAATCGCGTTGTGGTCGAGCAGCGGGTTGGGGGCGCCTTCCGGCCGCTGCACCGTGTGTTCGATGCGCAACCGGCGATGGGCGATCGACGGCAGTCGCTCGCGCACATTGCTCAGCGTGCGGGTATCGAGATTGGCGACAGCCACCGCCTCGCCCTCGCCGAGCCCGGCCAGCACCACGCCCCAGGGATCGACGATCATGCTGTGGCCGAACGTTTCGCGCCGCGCATCGTGCCGGCCGCCCTGGCCGGCGGCGAGCAGGAAGCAGGTGTTCTCGATGGCCCGGGCGCGCACCAGGATTTCCCAGTGCGCCTGACCGGTGAGCCGGGTGAAGGCGCTGGGCAGCACGATGATTTCCGCGCCGCGCTCGGTCAGTGCCCGGAACAGCTCCGGGAAGCGCAGGTCGTAGCAGACGGCCACGCCGATGCGCGCGAACGGCGTGTCGAACACGACCACGCTGTCGCCGTAGCGGAAACGCTCGGACTCACGGTAGCGTCCCTGCGCATCGGTGATGTCCACGTCGAACAGGTGCAGCTTGTCGTAGCGGGCAACCAGCTCGCCTTCCGGCGAGTAGACGAGGCAACTGGAAAACACGCGCGGATCGTTGTCGTCGCGCGCCGGGCGCACCGGAATACTGCCGCCGACCAGCCAGATGCGGTGCTGTTTCGCCAGCCGCGACATGAACGACTGGAACGGCGCCTGCGGGTCACCGGCGATTTCCGCCAGCGACGGCAGGTCGACCGGGTTGTACACCGCGAAATTCTCCGGCAGCACGATCAGCTGTGCGCCCTGTTGCGCCGCCTCCGCCACCAGGGTCGCCGCGCTTTCCAGGTTCAGCACCGGATCGCGGCCGCTCACCATCTGCACTACCGCTGCCTTCACGCTCTGCATGTCTCAACCTCCGGGGGCCGCCGGCTTGCCGCCGCTGCCGCCTTCAACCTGCTGGATCTTCGGATCATCCCATACACCGCTGACCTCGTAGGCCAGGGTGGTCATTTTTTCCAGCCGCTCGCCCCACAGCTGTTCGACCACGACGATGCCGGCACAGGCCGGCAGGCCGGCCAGACAGCCGACGTAGAGATTGCTGTTCACCGGCAGGGTGACCCGGAGACGACTGTCGATCGCCTTCGACGACAGGTCGGTGCTGCCGGAAACCTCGAACAATGCCGACGGCCCCTTCACCACCAGGTTGGTCGTCGACAGCCGGCCGCTGTCCAGCGCGACATCGCCGGTGAACGTGTCGAAAGCGACGCCCTTCTTGTACAGATCGGTGAAATCGAGCTTGAGGCGGCGCTGCCAGGTGCTGATGTTGAACACGCCGAGCGCGCGCAGGGCCTGCGATTTCGCCGACGCCGTGACGAAGCGGCCATCACGGACATCGAGTGCGAGCGTGCCGCGCGCCTGCAGCGGATCAATGCTCCACGGACCGCCCGGCCAACCGAGGTCAAACGCGACTTTTGCGTCTGCCGAACTCAGGTTGGGCGCGAAGCCGAACGCTTCGCTGACGCGCGCCAGATCGGTCGCCGTCGCCTGCCCGGTGAACTGGGTGCGGGCCTTGCCGTCCTCGGGCACCGACCACCAGGCATCGCCGCGGATATCGAGGGCACGCCACCGGCCGTGCACGTCGCGCAAGCGCACGCCGTTGTTTTCCGGAAACGCTTCCAGCGACCAGCTGCCGTAGTTCTCGCCGCCGATGTCGAGCTGGTCCATGGTGAGCGTCAGCCGCGGCACGACCGTCGGGAGCGGCTCGACGAAGCGACTGCGGCCACCGGTCGCCGCCGGCAACGCGAGGCGGTCGATCTGCACCAGCAAGGGTTTGTCGCCACGCTCCTGGTATCCGTCCGGCAACACCAGACGGCCGTCGAGCGTGCGGCTGTCGACCCGCACCTGCCACCCCTCGCCTTCGCGCCCCATCTGCAGCCGCGCATCGGCGAGCGGAAACACGCCGGCGTCGACCCGGGCGGCGGCGACATTGATGCGCTGCACCGTATCGCCCAGCGCAACGATGCCGGCGACGGCGCGCGACACGGTAAACGGCGTCTGCGCCGGTGCCGGCGGCAGGCCGGCCAGACGCCGCGAGAACGCAAGCCATTCGGCAAGATCGAGTTCGGACACGCTGCCCTCGATCGCGAGACCGCTGGTACCGGGTTGCGGCAGTCGCGTGCTGCCGAGTGCGACCGCGCCGGCATGAGGCGTACCGTTGCGGATCTGCAGGTCGGCCGCGAACTGGCGTCCGTACACCATCGTCAGGCGCGGCGTATCGGTACCGAGCGTGTAGGTCAGGCGGGTATCCACCGCCGATGCCGCCGGTTTGCCGAGCGGCATCGGCGCACTGGCGGCGATGCCGCGCAGGTCGCTGCGCACATCGAGCAGGCTGTCGGCGCCGCGGGTGAAACGCAGTTGCAGTGCCGCCTCGGCTTCACCGCTCAGCAGGGCGAGCGCCGGCAGCTTCAGCCAGCCGCTGACCGGCGCCATGCGCAGGGTGCCGCGCAGATCGATGGCCGTGGTCTGCGGCCGGCCACCGCCGCCGGTGGTGCGGGCACTGCCGGCAAACTCGCTGTCCAGCGCCCGGCCGCGCAACCGGTCGGCAAAGAAACCGTCGTCCGTGTCGTAGCGCAATTCGCCGGATGCGTCGGTGATTTCCAGCGCATGGGCGACCGAATGCAGCGTGGCGCCGGCCATGGTGCCGGCTACCCGCACGTGCGGCGGATTGCCCGGCGCGCCGAGCAGGGAATTCACTTCCACCGTCGCGCCGAGACGACCGTTGCCGTCCCAGCGCAGCAGCTCTGCCGGCACCACGTCCTTCAGCGGGGTGTCGCGGAACAGTGCGAACACGTTGGCGACGTCGCCGTCGACCTGCGCCGTCACGTCCAGCCGCGAGGGCAGCGGTTTCGCCGCCGGATCCGGCGCGGGCAGCGTCGACGGGGGCGTGATCCGCACCCGCATGTCGCGCACCACGCTGTCGAGCAGACGCCCCTGGCGGCCCTGTGCCTCGACGTGGCCGTTGGCGACATAGACGTCGGCATCGGCACCGCGCAGCGCCGGCCAGCCGGCGAGGAAGGCCAGCGTCAGCCCGTCGCCCTGAAAGCGCATCTGGAACGTGCGCTCGCGCAACAGCGCCGGCTCGCGACGCAGCGGGCCGTGGAAAAGAAAGGATCCGCGGCGCAGGCGGCCGTCGCCGGTCAACGCCGAACCCAGCCACTGGCGCAGGTTGTCGCTGGCGGTGCGCGGGAGATAGCGGACAGCCGCCCGCGGGCGTCCCTCCTCGATCATGCCCAGCAGCTGCAGGCGCGGCGAACTGTCGTCGGCCGGCAGCTCGACGCTGAGCAGACCGCTGGCGCGCGCGTCGGCATTGCGCAACGAGAAACGGTTGCTGGCCAGATGCCAGCCGCCGAAATCGCGGCGCCAGACCGCGCGCAGCTGAAGATCGTCGACCGGCACCGGCTGCAGGAAAAAATGCGGCCAGGCCAGTTGCGTCTGTGTCGCCGCCAGCTCGAGGTAACCGGCATCCGGCAACAGCTCCAGGCGACCGGACAGACTGCCGATGCCCGGCAGGTTGCCGTCGGGACGCAGCGCGACGCCGGCGAAACCGGTGGCGACGTGCCAGCGCGCCGGCTGGTCGGCCGTCGATTCCCGGGTCAGGCGCAAACCGTGCAGTTGTCCTTCGGGAGCCAGCCGCGCCAGACGCTCGCGCAAGGCAGCCTGCGATTCCGGCAGCACCTCGGCAAAACCGGCCAGCATGCCGACGTCGCCGCGCGACAGCATGGCGCGCAACCGCGTAGTGCCGGCGGGATCGCGGCGCACTTCCAGCGCGCCGTCCGCTTCCGGCCAGCCGGCGCCCTGGCGGCGAAACGTCAGTCCGCCGAAGGCGAGCGTCCAGCCGTCGTCCTGCGCCTGCCAGCGGAACCGCGTCGACAGACCGAGCAATCCTTCCAGCTTGCGGCCGTCGGCCAGGCTGGCGGCCAGACTGTCGACCTGTACACGGCCGGTGACCGCGGTCAGTTGCCGGCGTTCCAGCCGCAACCACGCTTCGCCGCCGCCGGACAGCGCATCGATCCACAATTCGCCGGAGTCGCGCCGCGGCAGCCAGTTTTCCAGCGATGCCGGCAGCACGCGCACGTAGAGATCGGCGACCAGATCCTGCGGCCTCACCGGCTCGCCCTGGAAACGCAGCACGAACGACGCCGAGAGCCGGCTCGGTCCCAGCACCTGCGCGGAACCGGAAACGCCGTGCTCGCTGCCGTCGTTGTGCATGTGCAGGCGAAGGTTTTCCAGCGCCGTCACCGGTACCCGCGCCGATTCCACCGCCAGCCGCGAACGCTCGACGAGGATTTCCTGCTGGCTGTAGAGCACGCGCAGGGCCTGGCGCAGCTTTTCTTCCGCCTGCGGATCGTTCACGTTGAACGGCATGCCGCGGATGCGGAAGCGGCCGCTCTCGTCCTCGATCAGCACCAGATCGATGCCTTCCACGCGCAGGCGCTTCAGCACCGGCCGCCGCTCGAGCAGCGAGGCGAGCGTATCGATTTCGAGATCGATCGCCGGCGCCGCCAGCGCCGGCGCGGTATCCGGCTGCAGCGGCAGGTCGCGGACGTAGAAACGCACGCCGCGCAGGTGGATCACCGGCGTCAGCAGGCGCATCTCGCCGTCGATGCGGTCGATCTGCGCGATCATGCCGATGCGGTTGCCCAGCCACTCCGCCACCGCCGGGCGCCGCTCGGCCAGCAGGCCCAGCAACTGGCCGGCCGCCACGACGTAAAGCGCCATCAGCACGGCGAGCGCCGTCGCCGCCACCCAGCCGACGGTCAGCCAGGGAACACGGGCAAGGCGCTGGTAATGGAGGGACAGGCGGGACTCAGTCACGGCCGGCGCCAGTAAGGCACGGAAAACGCATCCAGCAAGTCTATCGTCTCGCCCAGCGGCAGGCCCACGACGCCGCTGTAACTGCCTTCGATGCGCGCCACCAGGGCCCCGCCCAGACCCTGGATCCCGTAGGCGCCGGCCTTGTCCATCGGCTCCCCGGTCGCGACGTAGCGGTCGATGGCCGCGGCATCCAGCGGCCGGAACCAGACGCGGGTCCGGCTGAGCGCCACCGCCTCCCGGCCGCCCTGCACCAGCGCCACCGCGGTCAGCACCTCGTGCCGGCGGCCGGCCAGCGCGGACAGCATGGCCCGGGCGTCGGCGGCATCCCGGGGCTTGCCCAGCATGCTGCCGTCGCGGATCACCAGGGTGTCGGCACCCAGCACCGGCAGGCCGCCGGCCTGCGCCAGCACGGCCCGGGCCTTGGCCAGCGCCAGCCGCTGCACGCAGGCATCGGGCTCCTCGCCGGGTTGCGGGGTTTCATCGAGACCGGCGACCGCCACCCGGCAGTGCACGCCGACCTGCGCCAGCAGCTCGCGGCGGCGCGGCGAGGCCGAGGCAAGGACAATAACGGCAGACACGGGGCGTCAGCTGACGTTGAAGCGGCGGCGCAGGTGGTCCTGCAGGCCCTGGGCCCAGGGCCAGACCAGCGCCGTGGCGGCAACCGGCAGCAGGGTCGCGAAGAAGCCCGGGTTCACCGCGCTGCCGCCCAGACCGGCCAGCAGGTGCTGGATGACGGTGCTGCCGCCGACGATCGCCCCCACCACCAGCGCCTGCTGGACGGTCGGGAACACCTTGATCCGGGCACTCAGCCGGCTGGCGGCGAAGGCGGCCACCGCGAAGGCCAGCGCGTGCGCCCCCAGCGGCGTACCGCGCAGGACATCGAAGACGAGCCCCAGCAGCCAGCCGGTCCAGGTGCCGTAGCGTTCCGGCAGCGCGATCGACCAGAACACCAGGGCCAGCAACGGGAAGACCGGCCGGAAGAGATCCAGCCAGTCCGGCAGCGGCGCAATGGCCAGCAGCAGTGAAGCCAGCAGGCACAGCAGGACCACCCAGGCGGCGCGGCGTTCGGTTCTCATGGCCGGCCTCCGGCCGGAGCGGCGACCGGCGCCTGCGCGAAGACCAGCAGGACCTGGCGACTGCGCTGCAGGGCAGCCGTCGGCTGGGCTTCCACCGTCATGAACGTTTCGCCCGGCGTGCGCACCACGCGCACCACGCGGGCCACCGGATAGCCACGCGGGAACACGCCGCCGAGACCCGAGCTCACCAGCAGGTCTTCCTCGCGGACATCGGCGGTGACCGGCAGATACTGCAGCGAGAGCGTGCCCGGATTGCCGGTGCCGGTGGCGATGCTGCGCACGCCGTTGCGACTGACTTCCACCGGCACGCCGTGCCGGCTGTCGGTGACCAGGATCACCCGGCTCTGGGTCGGACCGACGGCAATCAGCTGCCCCATGATGCCGCCGGCATCGAGCACCGGCTGGCCGCGATAGAGACCGGCATCACTGCCCTTGTTGATCACCACTTCCAGGCGCGACGGATCGGGATCGAAGGCAATGATTTCCGCCACCAGTACGCTGGAATCGAGCAGGGCCGACGAATTCAGGAGTTCACGCAACCGCGCATTTTCGGCAGTCAGCGAAGCCAGCCGCTGCACGTGCCGCTGCAGCACCAGATTTTCCTGCCGGAGCCGGGCATTTTCTTCCGCCAGCGCGCCGCGGGTGGTGAAGAAGGCAGCAATGCCGGAAGCGGCGCGGCGCGGCAGGTCGACGGCGACGATCAACGGCTCGGTGAACAGCGCGATACCATCGCGCGCCCAGCCGGTATATGCCGGCGCGCGCGCATCGGCGAACAGCAGCAGCGCGGAAAGAATCGCCGCGGCAAGCAGGCGGTAAATGGAATCGGGCGCGTCCGCGAAAAGCGTCTTGGCCATGCGATCGCCGGTTGCCGGCCCTTCCCCAGGATTGCGCGGACGCGCCGGCGCCCGCGCGGTGTCAGATGACGATCAGCTCGAAGCCCGGCGTATCGAGCAGCTCGAGTGCCTTGCCGCCGCCGCGCGCCACGCAGGTAAGCGGATCCTCGGCCACGACCACCGGCAGGCCGGTTTCTTCCGAGAGGAGCTTGTCGAGATCGCGCAGCAGGGCGCCGCCGCCGGTGAGCACGATGCCGCGCAGCGCGATGTCCGACGCCAGTTCCGGCGGACAGGATTCGAGCACGTTTTTCACCGCGTTGACGATGCCGGTGAGCGGTTCCTGCAGCGCCTCGAGAATCTCTTCGCTGTTGAGCGTGAAGCTGCGCGGCACCCCTTCGGCGAGGTTGCGGCCGCGCACATCGATCTCGCGCAGTTCGTCCGACGGGAACGCACTGCCGATTTCCTGCTTGATGCGCTCGGCGGTTGCTTCGCCGATCAGCGAGCCGTACTGGCGACGCACGAAGGCGACGATCGCCTCGTCGAACTTGTCGCCGCCGATCTTCACCGAATCGCCGTGCACGATGCCGTTGAGCGCGATGATCGCGATCTCGGTGGTGCCGCCGCCGATGTCGACCACCATCGAGCCGCTGGCTTCCGCCACCGGCAGGCCGGCGCCGACCGCGGCCGCCATCGGTTCGTAGATCAGTTCAACCTGACTGGCGCCGGCGCCTTCCGCGGCGTCGCGGATCGCGCGCTGCTCGACCAGCGTCGACTTGTACGGCACGGACACGATGACCCGCGGCGTGGCGAGGAAGCCGCGGTCGAGCACCTTGCGGATGAAGTGCTTGAGCATGTCCTCGGTGACTTCGAAATCGGCGATCACGCCGTCCTTCAGCGGACGCACGGCGGTGATGTTGCCGGGGGTGCGGCCGAGCATGCGTTTGGCGTTGGTGCCGACCTCGATGACGTTCTTCTGGTTGCCGTTGTGGCGTATGGCGACAACCGAGGGTTCATCCAATACAATCCCCCGGTCCCGCACGTAGATGAGCGTGTTGGCCGTGCCGAGGTCGATCGAGAGGTCGGTCTTGAAGGCCTTCCGGAGATTCTTGAAAAAATTCATGGCGGCGTGGAAAACCTGCGCGGGCCTGGACGGGAATCGGGGGCGGATGCGGGACGGCTGGGCCGGGCCCCGGATCGAAGTCGGCAACTCTAGCAACGGCGGCTGCGCCGGGGCAAGAACGAAACCGGCGGATTCCCCGCGATTTTCCGGACGTCTCGCACATTTTCCGTATCCCGCCCGGCACGCGTTCCGTCCCGCAGCACCCCGACCCGATTTGCCCAACCCGAGTTCGTGGAGTCACACATGGCGCTGACCGAAAGCGACGTGGAGAAAATCGCCCGCCTGGCGCGCCTGCGCATCGACGCCGGGGAGCGTGCCGCGGTCACCGCCCGCCTGGGCAGCATCCTCGGCATGGTCGACCGGCTGCAGGCCGCCGCCACCGCCGGCGTCGAGCCCATGGCCCACCCGCTGGACGCCGTCCAGCCGCTGCGCGCCGACCGGGTGACCGAAAGCAACCGCCGGGACGACTACCAGCGCATCGCACCGGCCGTGGAGAACGGCCTCTACCTCGTCCCGCGCGTCATCGAGTAAGGCCATGTCCAGCACGCCCCTGCACCGCCAGACCCTCGCCGAGCTGTCGCGCGGCCTGGCCGAACGCCGGTTCTCCGGCGTCGAGCTCGCCCGCCACTTCCTCGACCGCATCGCCGGCCGCGATCCGCAGCTGAACAGTTTCATCACCGTCACTGCCGACGCGGCCCTCGCCGCCGCCGCCGCCGCCGACCGCCGCCGCGCCGCCGGCGAGACCGGCCCCCTGCTCGGACTGCCGATCGCGCACAAGGACATCTTCTGCACGACCGGCGTGCGCACCAGCTGCGGCTCGCGGATGCTCGACAACTTCACCAGCCCCTACGACTCGGAAGTGACCGCGCGGCTCGCCGCCGCCGGCATGGTGATGCTCGGCAAGACCAACATGGACGAGTTCGCGATGGGTTCGTCCAACGAAACGAGTTTTTACGGCGCGGTGAAGAATCCGTGGGACACCGCGCGCGTGCCCGGCGGCTCGTCCGGCGGTTCGGCGGCGGCGGTCGCGGCGCGCCTCGCGCCCTGCGCCACCGGTACCGACACCGGCGGCTCGATCCGCCAGCCGGCCGCGCTGTGCAATCTCACCGGCCTGAAGCCGACCTACGGCCGCGTCTCGCGCTGGGGCATGATCGCGTTCGCCTCGTCGCTCGACCAGGCCGGACCGATGACGCAGACGGCGGAAGACTGCGCGCTGCTGCTCAACGCCATGAGCGGCCACGATCCGAAAGACTCCACGTCGCTGGCCGAAGCCGTGCCCGACTACACGAAAACGCTGAACGACGACCTGCGCGGCCTGCGCATCGGCCTGCCGAAGCAGTTCTTCGGTGCCGGCCTCGATGCCGGCACCGAACAGTGCGTGCGCGACGCCGTCCGCCAGTTCGAGAAGCTCGGTGCCACGGTGCGCGAGATCGACCTGCCGAACGTCGACCTCTCGGTGCCGGCCTACTACGTGATCGCGCCGGCGGAATGCTCGTCCAACCTGTCGCGCTTCGACGGCGTGCGGTTCGGCCACCGCTGCACCGATCCGAAGGATCTGGCCGACCTCTACGAACGCTCGCGTTCGGAAGGCTTCGGCGCCGAAGTGAAGCGCCGCATCCTCGTCGGCACCTATGCGCTGTCGGCCGGCTATTTCGACGCCTACTACCTGAAGGCGCAGCAGGTGCGCCGCCTGATCAAGGACGACTTCGTGCGCGCCTTCGCCGACGTCGACGTGATCCTCGGACCCACCTCGCCGTCCACCGCGTTCCGGCTGGGCGAGAAGAAGGACGATCCGGTGGCGATGTACCTGGCCGACATCTACACCATCGCGGTCAACCTCGCCGGCATCCCCGGCATGTCGATTCCGTGCGGTTTCGACCGCGGCCTGCCGGTGGGCCTGCAGCTGATCGGCAATTATTTCAGCGAAGCGAAACTGCTGAACGTCGCGCACCGCTACCAGCAGGCCACCGACTGGCACACGCGCATTCCGGAGGCTTTCGCATGAGCGGCTGGGAAGCGGTGATCGGTCTGGAAATCCACGTCCAGCTGGCCACGCAATCGAAAATCTTCTCCGGCAGCGCCAACCGCTTCGGCGCCGACGCGAACACCCAGGCCTCGCTGATCGACCTCGGCATGCCGGGCGTGCTGCCGGTGCTGAATGCCGAGGCGGTGCGCATGGCCGTGCTGTTCGGGCTCGGGGTCGACGCCGAACTGGGTCGCCGCAGCGTGTTCGCCCGCAAGAACTACTTCTATCCGGACCTGCCCAAGGGCTACCAGATCTCGCAGTACGAGCTGCCGATCGTCGGCAAGGGCCATCTCGACATCGCACTGGAAGACGGCAGTACCAAACGCATCGCCATCACCCGCGCGCACCTGGAAGAAGACGCCGGCAAGTCGCTGCACGAGGACTTCCACGGCATGAGCGGCATCGACCTCAACCGGGCCGGCACGCCGCTGCTGGAAATCGTCTCCGAGCCGGAAATGCGTTCGGCGAAGGAGGCCGTGGCCTATGCCCGCGCGATCCACGCGCTGATCGTCTATCTGGGTATCTCCGACGGCAACATGGCCGAAGGCTCGATGCGCTGCGACTGCAACGTGTCGGTACGCAAAAAGGGCACGGAGAAATTCGGCACCCGCCGCGAGATCAAGAACGTCAATTCGTTCCGCTTCATCGAGAAGGCGATCAACAGCGAGATCGAGTGGCAGATCGACGAGCTGGAAGCCGGGCGCAGCATCGTGCAGGCCACCGTGCTGTACGACCCGGCGACCAACAAGACCAGCGCGATGCGCAGCAAGGAAGACGCCAACGATTACCGCTACTTCCCGGATCCGGACCTGCTGCCGGTGGTGCTGACCGACGACTTCATCGCGCAGCAGCGCGCCGCGCTGCCGGAACTGCCGGACGCCAAGCGGGCGCGCTTCATCGCCGACTTCGGCCTGGGCGCCTATGACGCCGCCCGGCTGGTGGAAGACCGTGCGCTGGCCGGCTTCTACGAGCAGGCCGTGCAGGCGGCCGGTGCCGCCCAGGCCAAGCTGGTGGCCAACTGGACCATCACCGAACTGCTCGGCCGCCTGAATGCCGATGAGAAGGACATCACGGCATCGCCGGTGTCGGCCGGGCAGATTGGCGGGCTGGTGGCCCGCATTGCCGACGGCACCCTCAGCTCGAAACTGGCCAAGACGGTGTTCGATGCCCTGTGGAACGGCGAAGGCGCCAGTGCCGACGCGGTGATCGAGGCCCGCGGCCTGAAACAGGTCTCGGATGCCGGTGCCATCGAGGCGATCGTCGACAAGGTACTGGCGGCCAATGCCGCCCAGGTGGAAGGATACCGGGCGGCGGACGAAGGCAAGCGCAAGAAGATGCTGGGCTTCTTCGTCGGCCAGATCATGAAGGAGTCGCAGGGCAAGGCGAATCCGCAGCAGGTCAACGAACTGCTGCTGAAAAAACTCGGAGGTTGACCCATGCTGCCGCAGGCGGAAGTCGATGCCAGCTTCACCGCACTCTCGCGCCAGTACCGCAAACTGGTCGAGGATGTCGTTGCCAAGACGAAGGCCGAAGGCCAGGTACTGACGCTCAACAACACGCGTGACGCGATTGCCGGCGGCCTCAGTCCGCAACGCATCTATCGCGTCGACAGCGGCACGCTGACCGTCGTCTACGACCGCAAGCTCCTGTACACGCTGGAAGCCGGCGAACTGCTGCTGCCGGACGCCGGCCTGCAGGCCTCGGCCACCACCGCCGTGCTGAACTACGAAGCCGAAGGCGTCGTGCAGCTCACCGGTTTCGACACCCTGCAGTTCATGCAGGCAGTGTTCGGCGACCGCGAGGCCGGCCGCGCCTGGACCAAGCTGCTGCTGACACAGCAGGCACTGATGGTGCGCTGCATCGCCGCCGCCAGCGACCGTGAAACGCAGGCCACGCCCGGCTTCCAGTATTTCAATCCGGGCGAAACCATCATCCAGCAGGGCGACCGCGCCGACTACGTCTTCAGCCTGTTCGAGGGCGAGGCGGAGGTACTGGTCGACAAGGTGGTGGTGGGCCAGATCGGGGAAGGCGAGATCATCGGTGCACTGGCTGTTCTCACCGAGCAACCGCGTTCGGCCACGGTGCGCGCGAAACTGCGCTGCGCCGTGGTCAAGGTGCCGCGCGACCAGTTCGCCACCCTGATCCGCTCCAACCCGACCATGATCCACTCGCTGCTGGTGGACATGGCCAAACACATCATGCGGTTGAACAAGCAGGTCGTGGACCTGTCGGTGCGCTGAACGAATCGGCGCACTCCGGCTGCCCCGCCATCCACATTCCCGGAATCGAACGACAAGGAGGTTGTCCATGACACTTCGCCGGTTGTCTGCCCTGCTCCTGCTGTCCGCCTGCGCATTGCCGGCATACGCCGATGCCTGGCGCGAGGGCCTGTACGCACAGCAGTACGCCCTGTACCGGCTGGCCGGCACCTTCTACATGTCGACCCACGAGGACGCGCAAAGCGGCCTGCTGGATTCGCTGCCGGCGCGCACCGACGCCTACCGCAAGGCGCTCGACACCTGCGACGACAACGTCAACGGCAATCGCGAACGCTCGCAGCAGATCCAGGCGATCCGCGAAGCCTGGGCGCCGGTGGAATCGCTGGTGACCCGCGACATCCAGAAAATCATCGGCACCGAGCAGAAGAAATACATCAACAACGGTGCCTTCAACGCTTTCCAGCGTGCCACCGACGTGCACAACCTGATGCCGGCGCTGGAAACCGCGCTCGGCAAGGCCGTCACCGCAGCCGGCGGCCGTGACCAGCGCCAGGTCGCGATGCTGCGCAGCGCGGTGGCCGTCGAAGCACTGGCCGCCCAGTACGCGCGCATGGCCACCGGATTCTTCGAGGACAAGGCCGGCGCCACGCTGGCCACGGCCACCCGCGACTTCGAAACCGCAATGGCCGAGGCGCGGCAGAAGATCGACGACAACGATCCGATCCAGCGGGTGACGATCAACCGCATCGAGGCGCGCTGGAAATTCGTGCAGCCGGTGCTGGCCAAACCGGCCGACAACCGGCCGCGCATCGTCTACCGCTATCTCGGCGAAATCGGCGACGACTTCATGAAGCTGGCCAAGGCGCCCTGACGCGTCTTCAGCACGCGCCGGCACAGACCGGGCAGGCCGGATCTGCCGTCACCCGCAGCTGGCGCCATTCGCCGCGCAGGCCGTCAAACAACGACAACCGCCCGTGCGCGCGGTCGCCGTAGGCCGCCAGCAACCGGATCGCCGCCAGCGCCTGCGCTGCACCGATCACGCCGACCAGCGGCGCCATGACGCCGTTGCGCACACAGGCTTCATCCTCGCCGCCCGTTTCGCCGTAGAGGCACGCGTAGCACGGCGTGCGCGCATGCCGGAAATCGAATACCGCCAGCTGCCCTTCCATGCGGATGGCGGCGCCGGACACCAGCGGCACGCCGGTCCGGTGACAGGCGCGGTTCACCGCCGCGCGGGCCGCGAAGTTGTCGCTGCAGTCGAGCACGCAATCGAAAGCCGGCACTGCCGTCGTCCCCAGTTCCGCCTGCAGCCAGCGCTCGTCGACGCGCGCGACGATGCCGCGCACCGTCACCTGCGGGTTGAGTGCGGCGGCGGCTTCCGCCGCGCGCTCGGCCTTGGCCCGCCCCACGTCGGCCGTGCGGTGCGCGATCTGCCGCTGCAGGTTCGACAACTCGACGACGTCCGGATCGACCACGGTCAGCGCGCCGACGCCGGCAGCCGCCAGATACAGCGTCGCCGGACTGCCGAGCCCCCCGGCACCGACGATCAGCACCCGCGCCGCGCGCAGCGCCTGCTGGCCGGCAAGCTCGAAACCGGGCAGCAGGATCTGGCGGCTGTAGCGCAGCAGGTCGTCGTCGCTGAATTCGGCATCGCGGCTCATGCGCGGCCTCAGGCGTGGTGGGCGTCTTCGGGATTGTCCGGCTGTTGCCAGCCGGCAAGCAGCGCGCGCGGACGGCCGGCCAGATCGAGCAGCGTCCTCACCGGCGCATAACCGGCCGCGCGCGCCAGATCGCATACCGCATCGGCCTGCGTCCAGCCGTGCTCGACGATCAGCCAGCCGCCGTCATGCAGGCGCCCGCGCGCGTCGTTCACGATGCGGGCAATGTCGGCCAGGCCCTGGTCGGCGGCCACCAGCGCCCGGCGCGGCTCGAAACGCACGTCGCCTTGCGCCAGATGCGGATCGTCGGCGGCGATGTAGGGCGGATTGCTGACCACCAGATCGAAACGGTCGCCGGGCGGCAGCGCGGCAAACCAGTCGCCGGCGGCGAACCGCACGCAGGCGCCGAGGCGCGCCGCATTGTCGCGCGCCACTGCCAGCGTTGCGTCGTGGATGTCGGTGGCGGTGACGTCCCAGTCCGGGCACTCGAGCGCCAGCGTCACCGCCAGCGCGCCGGTGCCGGTGCCGAGGTCGAGCACGCGTGCACGTTCCGGCAGTTTCAGCTGCAGCACCGCATCGACCAGCCGCTCGGTATCCGGCCGCGGGATCAGCGTGTCGGGCGTCACGCGGAACGGCCGCGAAAAAAATTCGCGCTCGCCCACCAGATAGGCCACCGGCATGCCGCGCTCGCGCGCGTCGACCAGCGTATCGAACGCCGCCGCCACCGCCGCCGGCAGCGCGGCCTCCGGGTGGGCATAAAGCCAGGCGCGGTCGACGCCCAGCAGCCGCATGATCAGCAGTTCGGCATCGAGACGCGGGGTGTCGGCCGCCGACGGCGATTGCGCCAGCCGGCGGGTCGCCGACAACAACAACTGGCCGACCGTGCTCATGCCGCACCCTCCGCCAGCGCCGCGAGCTGTTCTGCCTGGTGTTCGGCCAGCAGCGGGTCGACCAGCGCATCGATGTCGCCGCCGACGATCTCGTCGAGCCGGTACAGCGTCAGTTCGATGCGATGGTCGGTAACCCGGCCCTGCGGAAAGTTGTAGGTGCGGATGCGCTCGGAACGGTCGCCGGTACCGACCTGCAGGCGCCGCGTCTGCGCCGTATCCCGTGCCTGCGCCTCCTGCGCGCCGGACAGCAGCTTCGCCGCGAGCAGCGACATGGCGCGCGCACGGTTCTTGTGCTGCGAACGCTCGTCCTGGCACTCGACGACGATGCCGCTGGGCAGGTGGGTGATGCGGATCGCACTCTCGGTGACGTTGACGTGCTGGCCGCCGGCGCCGGACGCGCGGAAAGTGTCGACCTTGAGGTCTTCCTTGCGGATGTCCACCGCCTCCACTTCCGGCGGTTCGGCGAGCACCGCCACCGTGCAGGTGGACGTATGCACGCGCCCCTGCGCCTCGGTGGCCGGCACCCGCTGCACGCGGTGGGTGCCGGACTCGAATTTCAGCCGCGAATAAACGTCGGCACCGGCGATGCGGGCGACGATTTCGCGGAAACCGCCGTGCTCGCCGGCACTGCTGTTCACCACTTCGACCTGCCAGCGGCGCCGGTCGGCGTAACGCGAGTACATGCGGAACAGGTCGCCGGCGAAGATCGCCGCCTCGTCGCCGCCGGCGGCGGCGCGGATCTCCAGAAAGACGTTGGCGCCGTCCAGCGGATCCTTCGGCACCAGCAGCGCCTGCAGCGCCGATTCCAGCTGCGGCAGCCGGGCGCGGACCGCATCCGCTTCCTCGCGGGCCATGGCGCGCATGTCGGCATCGCCCTCGCCGGCCAGCTGCTCGGCGGCGGCCAGTTCGTCGATCGCATGGCGCCATTCGCGGAAGCCGCCCACCACCGCCTCCAGGCCGGCGTACTCAACCGAGTAGCGGCGGAATTTCTCGCCGTCGGAGGCGATCGCGGGCTCGGCCAGCAGGCCGGCCAGTTCCTCGTGGCGTTCGACCAGCCGCTCCAGCCGGCGCACGATGGATTCCTTCACGCGGAATCCCCGCGGTCGCCATCGCGGCGCTCCGGGCGATCGTCGCCGTCGCGCTCCTCGTGCACCGCGAAGAGGGTGCGGGCGAAAGCCAGCAGGTCCTCACGGCCGTCGGCCGCCGCCTGCCGCAGGACCAGACTCGGGTCGTGCAGCAACTTGCCGGTGAGCGCGCGGCTCATGCGCTGCAGCGTCTCCGCCGGATCGGCGCCACGCGCGAGCTCGGCCAGCGCACGTTCTACTTCGGCATCGCGCAGCATCTCCACGCGAGCATGCACGCGTCGCAACGTGTGCGCAGCCCCCTGCTCGCGCTGCTGCACGCCGTACTGGCGGCTGCGCGCGACAACGATCGCTTCCGCTTCGCGGGCGGCATCGGCGCGTGCCTGCACGTTCTGGTCGATCACCCCCTGCAGGTCGTCGACGCTGTACAGGTACACATCTTCCAGGGCAGCGACTTCCGGCTCGATGTCGCGCGGCACCGCCAGATCGACCAGGAACAGCGGCCGGTGGCGACGCTTCTTCAGCGCCCGTTCGACGGCGCCCTTGCCGAGCACCGGCACCATCGCCGCAGTACACGAAATGACGATGTCGGCGCCTTCCAGCGCGTACGGAATCTCTTCCATGGTGACGGCCCGGCCGCCGTGACGGTCGGCCAGCGCATGGGCGCGCTCCAGCGTGCGGTTGGCAACGGCGATTTCGCGCACGCCCTGCTCCGCCAGATGTTTTGCCACCAGTTCGATCATCTCGCCGGCGCCGATCAGCAACGCGCGCGTACGGGATATGTCGCTGAACAGGTGCCGCGCCAGCGAGACCGCGGCGAAGGCCACCGACACCGGGCTGGCGCCGATCGCGGTTTCGGTGCGGACTTTTTTCGCCACGGCGAACACCTGCTGGAAGCAGCGTTCGAGTTCCTTGCCGACCGTGCCGGCCTGGTGCGCCACGGCATAGGCGTCCTTCATCTGCCCGAGCACCTGCGGCTCGCCGAGTACCAGCGAATCGAGACCGCTGGCGACGCGCATCATGTGCTGCACGGCATCGAGCCCGGCATGCGCGTAGTGGACCGGCAGCAGCCGATCGGCTGCGACCCTCTGCCGCGCCGCCAGCCAGGCCAGCACGGCGGCAGCGGACGGCCCGTCGTCCTGTGCACAGTAGATTTCGGTGCGGTTGCAGGTGGACAGCACCGCGACTTCGCCGAGCCCGAGTTCGTGGCGCATGGCGGCCAGCAGTTCGGGCAACCGTCCGGCCTCCACGGTCAACTGCTCGCGCAATTCGACGGGAGCGGTGCGATGACTCACGCCGACCGCGAGCAGGGTCATGTTCTGTCCAGGAAGGGCGTACGGGGCCGTTCGCGCGGTGTGCGGGAAACGCCGCGAATTTTGCGCGATCGGACGCCGGAAAACAAACCGCGCCGCGCCGTCGCGCCGCCCCGCGCGCATGTCGTCGCATCGCGCGGCGCGCGGGCCGGACGCGGCTTGCCCGGCCGACGAACGGCATGTTTGAATCCGGGCAGCCTCCCTTCCCGCCGCCCCGCCCGGAACCCAGCGCCCCTCATGCCGCAAGCCGTCCGGAATCCCGCGGACTTACTGCCCGCCGTCCTCGCTGCCGCCTTGCTGGCCGCCTGCAGCTCGCTGCCGGCCGAACGGCCGGCAGCCGGCGCGGCGACGACGCCACCGGCCGCGACAGCCGCGCCGGCGGTCGTGCCCGGCACCTGGTCCGCCGACACCCTGTACGACCTGCTGCTGGGCGAAGTGGCCGGGCAGCGCGACCGCCTCGACGAAGCGCTGGCGGCCTATCTGCGGCAGGCGCACGCGCTGCGCGATCCGGCCCTCGCCGCCCGCGCCACCCGCATCGCCTGGTACGCCCGCCAGCCGGAACGGATCCGCGAAGCATCGACGCTGTGGGCGGAACTGGCGCCGCAGGATCCGGAAGCAAACGCCAACGCCGTCATGGGCCTGATCCAGGCCGGCGCCATCGAGGAGGCCACGCCGCTGCTCGACCGGCTGCTGGCGGATCCGGCCGTGCCGGTGCGTTTCAATTTCATCCTGCAGTACGCGCAGTCCGCGGAACCCGACATGCGCGCGCGACTCACCGCGCTGCTGGCCGGCCTGTCGACCCGCCATCCCGGCCACGCACGGCTGTTGCTGGCCCGCGCTGCGCTGGCCGAACTCGCCGGCCAGTACGACGAAGCGCTGGCGCTGGTCGAGCGCGCCCGCGAACTGGAGCCAGACGACGCCGTGTCGATC
Organism: Pseudomonadota bacterium; assembly: GCA_049323295.1. Classification (GTDB taxonomy): domain Bacteria; phylum Pseudomonadota; class Gammaproteobacteria; order Pseudomonadales; family JADFDG01; genus JADFDG01. The sequence continues at coordinate 6,622 of JBMOON010000017.1, read as the reverse complement.
GAACTCGAAGGCCGGCTGCTGGCCGCCACCGGCCGCGCCGATGCCGCGCGGCGCCGGTTGCAGGACGGCCGCGAGCGCTTCCCCGACGACCGCGACCTGCGACTGACCCACCTGCGCGTGCTGCTCGAACAAGCGCGCGGCGACGACGCACGCCGCGAGCTGACCGACATGCAGCGCCGCTGGCCGGACGACGGCGATCTCGCGCTGTCGCTGGCGATGGTCGAGTGGGAAACCGGGCATCCGGCACGCGCCAAGCAACTGTTCATCGAACTCGCCGAATCCGGCTACCGCGAGGACGAGGCCTGGAACTATGCCGGGCGGGTCGCGCTGGCCGAAGGCCATTACGAAGAAGCGGCGGGTTATTTCCAGAACGTGCGCGGCGCACAGTTCGTGGCGGCCCAGGTGCAGGTGGCCTACGCCTGGCAGAAACTCGGCCGGCTCGCCGATGCGCGCGCGCTGATCGCTTCGCTGCGCCGCCAGACGCCGGAAGCGGCCTCGCAACTGTATGTCGCGGAGAGCGAACTGCTGGCCCGGGCCGGCGACGCCGCCGGCGCCCGCGCCCTGCTCGACCAGGCGCTCGCCACGCTGCCGGACGACGACGATCTGCGCTACGCCCGCGCCATGGCGGCCGAACGCCTCGGCCAGCTCGACGTGGTGGAAGCCGACCTGCGCCTGCTGCTGGCCGAACACCCGGACAACGCCATGCTGCTCAACGCGCTCGGCTACACGCTGGCCGACCGCACCACGCGCTACGCCGAAGCGCAGGCGCTGATCGAGCAGGCGCTCGCGCTCGCGCCCGACGATCCGGCCATCATCGACAGCATGGGCTGGGTGCTGTTCCGGCTCGGCCGCGTGGAAGAAGCCGTGCCCTGGCTGCGCCGCGCCTATGCGTTGTCGCCGGATCCGGAAATCGCCGCCCATCTCGGCGAAGCGCTGTGGACGCTCGGCAAACGCCGCGAGGCGAAACGGATCTGGGAGCGCGCCCGCATCGTCGATCCCGACAATGCAGCCCTGCAGCGCACCCTGGAGCGCCTGCTGCCATGAACCGGCTGCCGGTCGTCCTGCTGCTGGCTGCCGTGCTGCTGCCGGCCGGCTGCGCGCACCGGCCGACGGCACCCCTGGCGGCCTGGACCGCCGACGACATGGCACTGGTCACCCGCTTCGACATCCAGGGCAAGGTCGGTTTCCGGCGCGGCGAAACCGGCGGCAGCGCGAGCCTGCTCTGGCAGCAGGACGGCGAACGCTACCGTCTCACCGCCTCCGGGCCGCTGGGCGCCGGCAGCGTACGCATCGACGGCAACGGCGAGCGGGTGCGCATCGAAACCGCGGAAGGCAGCCGCGAAAGCGGCGATCCGGAAGCCCTGCTGGCGGAAGCCATCGGCTGGCCGGTGTCGGTCAACAGCCTGGCCTGGTGGGTGCGCGGTCTGCCGGCGCCGCAGGACGGCGATGCCGGCATCGAGATCGTCCGTGACGGCGAGGGCCGGCCGGCCCGGCTGCGCCAGCAGGGCTGGGAAGTGCTCTACGACCGCTGGCAGGCCGACGGCGGCGGACGCCTGTTGCCGCACAAGGTGGTGGCCACCGGCGGCGACAGCCGGGTGACCCTGCTGATCGAACGCTGGCGGACGCCGGCCCCGACCCGGCCCTGAACCGTGCTGGTCGTCCCGGCTCCGGCCAAGCTCAACCTCTTCCTGCACGTGGTCGGCCGCCGCGCCGACGGCTATCACCTGCTGCAGACGCTGTTCCAGCTGCTGGACGCCGGCGACAGCCTGACCTTTGCCCCGGCCGACCGGCTGGAGCTGAACGACCTGCCGGGCGTGCCGCGCGAAGCCAACCTGGTCTGGCGGGCGGCCACCGCCCTGCAGGAACAGGCCCGCCGGCAGGGCCGGCCGGTACCCGGCGCCCGCATCCGGCTGGACAAGCGGCTGCCGGCCGGGGCCGGCCTGGGCGGCGGCTCGTCCGATGCCGCCACCACCCTGCTGGCACTGAACCGGTTGTGGGAACTGGGGCTCGATACCGGGTCGCTGGCGGCCATCGGCCTCGGCCTCGGCGCCGACGTCCCGGTGTTCGTGCACGGCCGCAGCGCCTTCGCCGAAGGCGTCGGCGAACGGCTGTCGCCGCTCGCTTTGCCCGACCGCTGGTACGTGGTGATCAACCCCGGTTGTCACGTGGAAACCGCGCGGATATTCCGCGATCCGTCGTTGACACGGGATACCCCCCTGATGACAATGGCGACCCTCCGCGAACCGGGGTACGAAACTCGGTTGCGGAACGACTGCGAAGCAGTGGTTCGACGCCTTCATCCCGAGGTGGCCGACGCGCTCGACTGGCTCGGGCAATTCGGTTCCTCCCGTCTCACCGGCACCGGCGCCTGCGTGTTCCTCGCCACCGGTAACGAAGACGAAGCGCGACGCATCCTGCAGCAGCTCCCGCCCCGCTTTTCCGGGTTCGTGGCACGCGGCGTAGATCGTTCGCCCGCGCACCTGGCCCTCGGGATCTGAGCGCAGTCACCGGTTTCCACAGGGGTATCGCCAAGCGGTAAGGCAGCAGGTTTTGATCCTGCCATTCGGTGGTTCGAATCCATCTACCCCTGCCATCTTCACCGACCGATTCAACCGCGACCTTCGGAGCGCGAGCCGTGTCCAAACTCGTCGTCTTCACCGGTAACGCGAATCCGGAACTCGCGAAGCAGATCTGCAAGGCCCTGCACATCCCGCCGGGCGACGCTGAAGTCAAACGCTTCAGCGACGGCGAGACCGCGGTCGAGATCCACGAGAACGTGCGCGGCAAGGACGTGTTCATCGTCCAGTCGACCTGCGCGCCGACCAACGACAACCTGATGGAACTGGTGGTGATGGCCGACGCCCTGCGTCGTTCGTCCGCCGGCCGCATCACCGCCGTGATCCCGTATTTCGGTTACGCCCGCCAGGACCGCCGTGTGCGCTCGGCGCGCGTGCCGATCACCGCGAAAGTCGTCGCCGACATGATCACCACGGTCGGTGTCGACCGCGTGCTCACCGTCGACCTGCACGCCGACCAGATCCAGGGTTTCTTCGACATTCCGGTCGACAACGTCTACTCGACGCCGGTGCTCCAGGCCGACATCGAACGCCAGAAGTACGCCGATCTGATCGTCGTCTCGCCGGACGTCGGCGGCGTGCTGCGCGCCCGTGCCATGGCCAAGCAGCTGAACGACGCCGACCTCGCCATCATCGACAAGCGCCGCCCGAAGGCGAACGAAGCGCAGGTGATGCACATCATCGGCGACGTCGAAGGCAAGACCTGCCTGGTGATCGACGACATCGTCGACACCGCCGGCACGCTGTGCAAGGCGGCCGCCGCCCTGAAGGACAACGGCGCGAAGAAAGTCGTCGCCTACTGCACGCACGCCGTGCTGTCCGGCCCGGCCATCGACAACCTGACCAGCTCCAAGCTCGACACGCTGGTGGTGACCGACACCATCCCGCTCAGCGAACGCGCGAAGGCCTGCGGCAAGATCCGCGTGGTCAGCATGGCCGGCATGCTCGCCGAGGCCATGCGTCGCACCAACAACGAAGAGTCGCTCTCGGCCATGTTCGAGAGCGTGGGGCCCCTGTCCGGACACTGAAAAGTCCGGTCCCCGGTTTCCGAACGAGTTTTCAACCCCGTCACGATCAATCCTGAACGTGGCGGATTTCAGCAACCGTCCGCCAACCCGGTCGCAGGGCGCGGATGAAAAAGAGAGGAAAGCCATCATGGCCAACCTGTTCGAACTGGCTGCGGTAACCCGCGGCGACCAGGGCAAGGGTGCGAGCCGCCGCCTGCGTCGTCTCGAAGCACGCGTGCCCGGCATCATGTACGGTGCCAACAAGACCCCGACGCCGATCCACGTCGGCCTGAAGGAACTGTCGAAGGCGCTGGAGAACGAGGCGTTCTATTCGCACATTCTCACCATCGTGCTCGACGGCAAGCCGGAGAAGGCCATTCTCCGTGACCTGCAGCGCCACCCGGTCCGCAAGGTGCCCACGCACCTCGACCTGCAGCGCATCGACGAGAACCAGAAGATCACCCTGCGCATCCCGCTGCACTTCATCAACGAAGAGGCCTGCGTCGGCGTGAAGGAACAGGGCGGCGAAATCCACCACGACATCGCCGAAGTGGAAGTCAGCTGTCTGCCGCGCGACCTGCCGGAATACCTGGAAGTCGACATGGCCGCCGTCACCATGGGCCACAGCGTGCACCTGTCCGACATCAAGCTGCCGAAAGGCGTCCAGCTGGTACAGCTCATGCACAACCACGACCTCGCGGTCGCCAACGTGCATGCGGTCAAGGTTGCGGCCGAGGAAACTCCGGTCGCCGCCGCTCCGGCCGAGGGCGAGAAGGCTGCCGAGAAGCCGGAAGCCAAGAAGGAGTAATCCGGAGCCTCTCCGGGTACTCTCCGGGGCCGGAATGCAGCGTTCGCATCGCGGACGACGTGTTCCGGCCCTTTTTCTTGCGGCCTGAATCCCATGACCCAGTCGATCGCGCTCATCGTCGGGCTCGGCAATCCCGGGCACGAGTACGAGCACACGCGGCACAACGCCGGCCAGTGGTACGTCGAACGCCTCGCGCGTCAGCTCGGCGTCACGCTGGTCAACGAACCGAAGTATTTCGGGCGGGTGGCGCGCGCGTCGGTCAACGGTCATGACGTTCGGCTGCTGATACCGGCCACCTTCATGAACCGCAGCGGCCAGGCCACCGGCGCGCTCGCGACGTTCTTCAAGATCGCGCCGGAACACATCCTGGTGGCGCACGACGAACTCGACATGCCGCCCGGCACCGTGCGCCTGAAGATCGGCGGCGGGCACGGCGGTCACAACGGCCTGCGCGACATGGTCGCCGCGCACGGCAACAACGCGAATTTCCTGCGGCTGCGCATCGGCATCGGCCGGCCGCCGCACAAGGACCAGGTCACGCCCTGGGTACTGGGCAAGGCGCAGGCCGTCGACCAGGAAAAGATGGATGCGGCAATCGCCGAGGCGATCCGCGAAACGCCGGTGATCGTCGCCGGCGATTTTTCGCGTGCCATGAACAAACTGAACGGTTTTGCCGCGTAGGCGGTCAGGAGAACGGAACATGGGTTTCAAATGCGGCATCGTCGGCCTGCCCAACGTCGGCAAGTCCACGCTGTTCAACGCGCTGACCAAGGCGGGCATCGCGGCGGAAAACTTTCCGTTCTGTACCATCGACCCGCACACCGGCATCGTGCCGATGCCGGATGCCCGCCTCGACGTGCTGGCCGGCATCGTCAAGCCGGAGAAGGTCATTCCGACCTCGATGGAGTTCGTCGACATCGCCGGCCTGGTCGCCGGCGCATCGAAGGGTGAAGGCCTGGGCAACAAGTTCCTCGCCAACATCCGCGAGACCGATGCCATCGCCCACGTGGTGCGCTGCTTCGACGACGACAACGTGATCCACGTCGCCGGCAAGGTCGACCCGCTGAACGACATCGATACCATCAACACCGAACTCGCACTGGCCGACCTCGACTCCGTCGAGAAAGCCCTGCTGCGCGCCGGCAAGTCCGCCAAGGGCGGCGACAAGGAGGCCGCGGCGCTGAAAGCCGTGCTCGACAAGGTGCAGCCGCATCTGGCCGAAGGCAAACCGGTGCGTACGCTCGACCTGTCGACCGATGAGCGCACGGTACTCAAGCAACTGCACCTGCTCACCGCCAAGCCGACCATGTACGTCGCCAACGTGGTCGAGGGCGGCTTCGACAACAACCCGCTGCTGGACAAGGTGAAGGCCTTCGCCAAAGCCGAGGGCGCCGGCGTGGTGGTGATCTGCGCCAAGATCGAGGCCGAGATCGCCGACCTCGACGACGCCGACAAGGAAGAGTTCCTCAAGGACATCGGCATGAGCGAGCCGGGCCTGAACCGCGTGATCCGGGCCGGCTACGAACTCCTGGGCCTGCAGACCTACTTCACCGCCGGGGTGAAGGAAGTGCGCGCCTGGACCGTGAAGATCGGCGCCACCGCCCCGCAGGCCGCCGGCGTCATCCACACCGACTTCGAGAAAGGCTTCATCCGCGCCGAAACCATCGCCTACAACGACTTCGTCCAGTACAAGGGCGAACAGGGCGCCAAGGAAGCCGGCAAGCTGCGGCTCGAGGGCAAGGAATACGTGGTCAAGGACGGCGACGTGATGCACTTCCGGTTCAACGTCTGAAGGGCCGCGGGGCTTCCTTGACACCCCCCCGGAGCCCCCCCGACAATGCGCGCCCTTCCGGTTTCAGGCTAGGTAGCTCAGCCGGTTAGAGCACGGCACTCATAATGCCGGGGTCCCCGGTTCGATTCCGGGCCTAGCCACCACGCAAAAAGACGTCGCAAGGCGTTGATTTATAAACAAAAAGCGGCCTCGGCCGCTTTTTGTTTATATGGGCAATTGACGCGCGGATTTTTCGAAAAGCCTGCGAATTTCGTGCTTCAGCTCGAGTGCCGATGGTTCGTTTTACAACCACCCTCGGCAGGCTGTCTGCTGATCCATTCTGCGCAGCCGCTCACCCGCATACCTCCAGCCCGCCACATCAAGAGACGCTGTAGGCCGATGCACTAACACCCAAGCCGCCACTCAACTCCCCCTGCGCTCCCGCCACGCCATCACCTTC
>JBMOON010000016.1:0-2574 GCA_049323295.1 Pseudomonadota bacterium | reverse complement strand
CTGCAGCTGCAGGCCGACGCTGAGCCGATCTTCCGGCCGCCGGTAGCGCAACCGCACCAGGCACTCGCCGCCTTCGAGCATTGCCCGGCACGCGAGCGCCTGCAGGCCGTACAGATCCGTCAGCCCCGCCGCGTCCGCCTCCTCGCACCAGTCGCGCCACAGGGCTTGTATCGTTTCGCGCTGGCCGAGATCGGCGAGCATCGACTGCGGCTTGATCCCGGTACCGATGGCGTTCGCGACGAACGCCTCGACGCCGGTCGCCGCCCAGGCGTTGCGGCGGACCAGATCGCGGCTCTTGGCGCGCAGTTCGTCCTGCGCGTAGGCGAGCGCCGCGACCGCGCCGGGATTGCCGATCTGCCAGAAACGCGCGCGACGTCCGCCACCGACGCCGTCGTAGGTGGGCGACGCGCCGAACATCCGGGCGCGCAGCCGCGACCACCAACTCATGCGATCACGTCGCCTTGTCGGTATTCACGACGACACGGCGCGGGCGGCGCTTGACGGTGCCGGCGGTGATCGCCTGCTCTTCGAGACCGCGTCGCACGACGCCGATCGCGGCGATCAGGTCGTCGATCGCGCGGTATTCGACGGTGCGATCGCCGAAGGTCACACGCTGTTCGCCGGTCGCGAGCGCGCGTTCGAGCGCGGCGAGGTGTTCGGGGGTGTAGGCCATGCGGTGTTGACTCGGTGGAGTTCAGCGGTGGAGCCAGCGGCTCTTGACCACGCGCCGACGATTCGGGCGCGCGGATGTGGACAGGCCACCGTCGCCGGTGGCCTCGTTGTCTGATTGCATTGCGGCGATTGGCGGTCGGTCGGGCGCGTCATTGATGCCGAGCGAGCGTTCCAGTTCGCGCCAGTGGCGCTGCTCGAAGCGGTCCAGGCCGGCGGCGGATGCAGCGGCGCGGCTGTAGACCACGCAATTGCCGGCGATCAGCATCTTGCCGGCGCGGCGCACGACCAGGGTGCCGTTGGGCACCGTGGCGCAATACACACGCCCTTGATACGGGACGCTGTTCACCATGAACTTGCGGTCCTTGCCATCCAGCGCCGCACTGCGCCGTTTGTTGTTCTCACGCACGTGGTACTGCAACTGCACATCGGTACCCGACCGGCCGCCGATCGACCATTGCGTGAACTGGCGCTCCGTGATGCTCGGCGTTCCACCGAGTTTGAAAAACAACTCGGCCATGTCATCGCCCAGCGCACGACTGGTCGTGGCATAAGAACGATGCCCGTTCTGTATCCAGCCATCGCCTGCGACCGCTGCATCGACAAAAGCCGCGATCACGTCCTGATCGGCATCCTTGATCCATTGCGGCACACGCCTTTGATGCTGCAAGCCCCAGCACTCGCGTTGCAGGTAGTCGTACAGTTGTTTGGAGGTAATCACCGCACTGGTATCGGTCCAGTGCCAGGTCCACGGCAGCTGGTCAAGCACGGTCGCGATCAGTGCGCGACCTTCCGGTTTGGTCTGTGCGATCTCGACACGGCGGCGGATACTGTGCTGATGCGCGGTGATCGAGCAGGTGCCCTCTGCCACAAACCAGCCCAGCAATCGCGCCAGCATCGTCGCGCTCACCTGCTGTTCCGGTTCGATCACCGTGCGGCAACTGCGCTTGCAACTGGCCGGAATGGTGACGGTCGCGTGCGCAATGCCGCGCCAGTACGCATTGATCTTGATCGTGTGGTGAATGGTCAGATCTTTCGCCAGCGTGATCTGCGGCGGCGTATCGAACCGCCAGCGCATGATCGTGCGATCGAATTGCTTGCGGTAGGTCACCATCCGGTGATTGGGGGTGACCATGAAATTCAGGCGCGTACCTGCCACCGCCAGCATCGGACCGGCGTAGTCGCGTGCGATCAGATGCTGCGGCGTCTGGTACTCGATGAAGTCGGTGTCCAGGTTGACCGTGGCCAGCACGTCGCCATACGTCACGGCTGCGAACGGTTTCCATCCGTTGCGCGTCAAGACCTCGGTCTGTTCGTCGAAACAGTCCAAACCCTCGTTCCTCTCGCGCAGCTTCTGCCACTCGCGTACCGGATAGCCGTTACGGTCGCGGCGCGTCACCAACTGTTCCGCGCACAGCTGCTGCAGGTACTCGGCATCCACCTTCGGCAAATGGATGTAACCGGGCGGATACGTGAGCGTCACGCCGTCTTCGGCAACAGACGCCTGCTTGCGCAGATTGTTGTAGATCTCCTGTTTCGCGATGCCGACCGTCACCGAATACAGCTTCAGTCCGCGACGCAGCTTCTTGCCGCCCACCGACACATCCACCGCCGTTGGCGTGCCGATCAGCGCCGCGCCACGCGCCACGCCCTTGATCGCCATCACCCGGCTGTCGCGGCAGGCGCGCACGAACGTGTAGGCGGCCTGCGTCGCGTAGCCGGTGTCGATCGCGAAGCGCGCCAGCGGCAGCTGCGCGCCACAGGCGTGCGTCCAGGTTTCGGCGAGCATCGCGCGCAGCTGCGTCCACACCGGATCGCGTGCGGTATCGCCCATCAACACCCGGTGCTCGATCAGCCACGCTTGCTTGCCGCGACCGAAGGCCCAGACCGAGACTTCGATGCGGT
>JBMOON010000015.1:0-2622 GCA_049323295.1 Pseudomonadota bacterium | reverse complement strand
GACGCTGGGCTTCGTGCTGCACACCACCGACCTGCTGCAGCCGCACCACACCTGGACCACTTCCGCGCTGAACCACAGCGGCTGGGAAACCTGGGTCAACGACTACTACTACACCGAAGGCCTGAACGACTCCGCGCTGGTCACCGCCGCGCTGGCCGACTTCACCCCGATCGCCGCCGGCACCACCGAAATCCGCCCGCTGCTGACCCAGGGCGGCGGCTACTCCTACGCCAACGGCGGCATCGTGCTGTCCTCCACCGCACACACCGATCGCGTCGTCGTCGGTCGCAAGGTCGTACCGCACGCCATCGCCATGGTGGTGCACATCCTGAACCACGCGGCCAACCGCTTCTGATCGCGCAGGCTCGACGCAACACGGAAAAGGCCGGCTTCATGCCGGCCTTTTCCGTTTCCGGGGTACGACAAACTCCCTAGGCGCCGGAAACACCGTCATCACGCCGTTCGCGTCAAGACCGGATTTGCCCGCCTGCCTAGACTCCCTCCGCATCGAGACCTCCCCCGGTCCGAACAACAACAACTCCAGCGGAGAAGGAATCCATGAAACGCGCCCTCGCCACTCTCGTCGCTTCCGGTCTCGCCCTCGGTATCGCCGGCGAAACGCAGGCGTTTTCCCAGGAAACGCACAAGCGCATCGTCATCGACGCCGTGAACTACATGCGTGCCAACCCGACGACGACCAACTACAACAAGCTCGCCGCGGCCGCTGCCCGCGCCGGCTACACGGTCGACCAGATGGCGCAGGTCCTCGGCCAGGGTGCATACGACGTCGACAACTTCCAGGACACCTACATCTGCGGCGCCGTGACCGGCGACTGCGTGCACGCTCCGCTGTGGGGCCTGGGCACCGACATCGCGAAATACACCTCGTTCTGGCACTTCCAGAGCCACGTGCGCGGCGCCGACGTCCACGGCAACGACAAGGGCGGCTATGACCCGAGCAAGCTGGTTGTTTCCGGCGACATCGACGACCTGGCCGAAAGCTGGCTGTACGGCGACTACCTCGACGACGGCCGATACGGCATGGGCGGCTGGTTCGGCGACGGCACGAAGTACAACACCTACGGCATCACCGAAGCCAACTACCGCCAGGGCTCCTACTCGTCGAAGTCGATGTACGACGACTACGAGCACTTCCCGTTCCAGCCGATCGACAACCTCGGCCAGTACTGGTACTCGAAGTTCCAGCAGTCGCCCACCTTCCAGACGCTGGGCTTCGTGCTGCACACCACCGATCTCGTGCAGCCGCACCACACCTGGAACACGCTGGCACTCAACCACAGCGGCTGGGAAGGCTGGATCAACGACTACTACTACAGCGCCGGCCTGAACAATTCCGCGCTGGTCACCGCCGCGCTGGCCGACTTCACCCCGATCGCCGCCAACACCACGGAAATCCGGCCCCTCCTGACCCAGGGCGGCGCCTACTCCTACGCCAACGGCGGCAGCGTGCTGTACACCACCGATCACGCCGAACGGGTGCGGGTGGCGAAACTGATGGTGCCGCACGCAATCGCCATGGCGGTGCGCGTACTGGACCACGCAGCCAACCGCTTCTGAGGTTCCGGGACTTCCCTGCCCCGGTTTGCGGCCGGCCGGCATCAGCCCGGCCGGCCTTTTTTCCACCCGACTCCGGATGCGCGAAAACGAACCGGCCCGCAACAACGGCTGGCAGGCCAGAATCTGGTACGAAAGAGCCAATGCAACTCATGGAAAAATATAAGGTAAGCATAAAGTATCAGACAGAACTACCCGGTCATCCGGATGTCACGGCGAGCCTCTGACCTGTCACTTTTTGCCGTATTGACCATCATGTCAGCTGCCTAGACTGCGCCCACGCTTTCGGAATGTTCGATTCCGAAAACAGAACAACAAACAGTCCAGGGAGCCGACATGAAACAGATCGCTACCGCCCTTCTCGCCGCCGGTGTTGCCTTCGCCGCCACCGACGTCCAGGCCTTCTCGCAGGAAACCCACAAGCGCATCGCGATCGACGCGGTCAACTACATGCGCGCCAACCCGACCACCACCAACTACGCCAAGCTCGCCGCGGCCGCCCAGCGCGCCGGCTACACCGTCGACCAGATGGCGCAGGTCCTCGGCCAGGGCGCGTACGACGTGGACGATTTCATGGACACCTACTTCTGCGGCGCCACCACCGGCGACTGCCAGACCGCTCCGGTCTGGGGCCTGGGGGCCGGCATCGTGAAGTACACCTCGTACTTCCACTTCCAGCAGCACACCCGCGGCGCCGACGTCCACGGCAACGACAAGGGCGGCTACAACTACGACCTGCTGACCGTGTGGGGCGACATCGACAACATGGCCGCCACCTGGCTGGTCGGCGACTACATGGACGACGGCAAGTCGGGCATGCGCGGCTGGTTCGGCGACAACAGCAAGTACAACACCTACGGCATCACCGAAGCCAACTACCGCATCGGCTCCTACTCGTCGAAGTCCATGTACGACGATTTCGAAGAGATGCCGTTCCAGCCGATCGACAACCTCGGCCAGTACTGGTACTCGAAATTCCAGCAGTCGCCGACCTTCCAGACGCTGGGCTTCGTGCTGCACACCACCGACCTGCTGCAGCCGCACCAC
>JBMOON010000014.1:0-2653 GCA_049323295.1 Pseudomonadota bacterium | reverse complement strand
CGCAGCGTAGGCGGCGTCGGTGACGATCCAGTCGCCGTTGCTGCCGATGATCATCGCGCGGGTGAAGAGGCCCTCGATGACCTTCTTGCGCGCGCCGCCCTTGATGGTGTCGGGGAACCATTCGACCGTGCCGCCGGTGTGGTCGATGGCGTGGGTCAGCACGGCGATCTGGGTGTCGTTGAGCGTGATCGGCTTGGCGGTCGTTGCGGTGTTCATGGTGTGCTCCTGAGTCGGTGGTGTTGGATGTGGTTGGCGCGATGGGATGAACGCGCTGTTCCCCACCGAAGCCAAGCCCGATGTCGCGCATGCGAGTGGTGTTAAGCCAACGGACGGGACGCCGTCGCCTGGCGCGCTGTGTGCGCGCGAAGTCAAGTCATTGGTCAAGCATTCGGATGGGAATTTCGATCCGCGCGTATGCGCGCCATCGCGGCGTCACCGACACCGCGGTCCACAAGGCGATCCGCGCCGGGCGCGTCACACCGGAGGCCGACGGCACCATCGATGCGGTGAAGGCCGATGCGGAGTGGGCGCGCAATTCCGCGCCCGCGCGCAGCGGGACGCAGGCGCGCGCACCGCGCGTGGCGGTGCCGGAGGCGGCCGACATCGGGCGCGACGCGGGTCGAGACGCGGGCGCTGCGGCGCTGCCGGCCGGCGGCGCGTCATTGCTGCAGGCGCGCACCGTCAACGAGGTGGTGAAGGCGCAGACCAACAAGGTGCGGCTGGCGCGCCTGAAGGGCGAACTGGTCGAGCGTTCGCAGGTGGTGGCGCACGTGTTCAAGCTGGCGCGCGACGAGCGCGATGCGTGGCTCAACTGGCCCGCGCGGGTGTCGGCGCAGATGGCGGCGGCGCTCGCGGTCGATCCGCATGCGATGCATCTGGCATTGGAAGCGGCGGTACGCGCGCACCTCGCCGAATTGGGCGAGGTACGGGTGAAGGTGGATTAATCGTCCGCCAGCAATGCGCAGGCCTGTGCGAGCAGATGATCGGCCAGCGGCAGATTGGCGCGCATGGCGGGATCGTCGATCCATGCGTCGCTGCGCGTTTCGATGCGGATGTGCAGTTCGGCCAGCGAACTTTCGATGCTGTCGATGGCGTCTTCGGCATGCATAACGCCGGCAATGTCGCCGCCAACCGCACCGAGCGCCTGTTCGATGCCGCTGACCGCGAAGTTCAGTCCCTCCTGAAAATTCTCATCGTCTTCGTGCTCGCCATGCAGCTGCCCGATGCGCTGGCGGATGAGGTGGAGGGCGTTACGGAGGGTGTCGTTCATGGTGGTGTCCTGATGGCCGTTGCGGCCGGGGATCGCATGTACGCGCTGTTCGACCCAGAAGCCAAGCGGCACCGACGTCGCAGCGCAACAAGGTTCAGACATGTTCGATTACGAAGGCGCGCATGCCATTGAGCGCGCCTGGCACGAAGGATTAACGCCCGATCCATTGCTGTCGGTTTCCGAGTGGGCCGACCAGCACCGGATGCTGTCGAGCAAGGCGTCCGCGGAACCGGGGCGCTGGCGTACAGCACGCACGCCGTACCTGCGCGAGATTCTCGACAGCCTCTCGCCAGCGTCTCCCATCGAGCGCGTGGTGTTCATGAAAGGGGCACAGGTGGGTGCGACGGAGAGTGCGGGTTGTTGGATTGGATACGTGATCCACCACGCGCCCGGGCCGATGATGGCGGTGTGGCCGACGGTGGAGATGGCCAAGCGCAACTCCAAGCAGCGGATCGATCCGCTGATCGAGGAGTCGCCCGCGCTGGCCGGATTGATCGCGCCAGCACGATCGCGCGATGCGGGCAACACCATCCTCGCCAAGGAGTTTCGCGGCGGCGTGCTGGTGATGACCGGCGCCAACAGCGCGGTCGGCCTGCGCTCGATGCCGGTGCGGTATCTGTTCCTGGACGAGGTGGATGGTTATCCGCTCGACGTCGAGGGCGAAGGCGATGCGATCACGCTGGCGGAGGCGCGCACGCGTACCTTCGCCCGACGCAAGATCTTCATCGTATCGACGCCGACGATCGCGGGCGCGAGCAGCATCGAGCGCGAGTACGAGGCGTCCGACCAGCGCCGCTACTTCCTGCCGTGTCCGCACTGCGCGCACACGCAGTGGCTGCGCTTCGAGCAGTTGCGCTGGGAGCGTGGACGACCGGAGACGGTGGCCTACCTCTGCGAGTCGTGTGAGATGCCCATCGCCGAGCACCACAAGACCTCGATGCTGGCGCAGGGCCAGTGGCGGGCGACGGCGCCTGGCAACGGCCGGACCGCCGGGTTCCACCTGTCGTCGTTGTACAGCCCGGTGGGCTGGCGCAGCTGGCGCGAGATCGCGGCGGCCTGGGAGAGCGCGGTCGACAAGACCACGGGTTCGGCATCCGCGATCAAGACCTTCAAGAACACCGAGCTGGGTGAAACCTGGGTCGAGGACGGCGAAGCACCGGACTGGCAACAACTGCTCGAACGGCGCGAGGACTACCGCATCGGCAGCGTGCCGCACGGCGGCCTGCTGCTGGTCGGTGGCGCCGACGTACAGAAGGACCGCATCGAAGTCTCGGTCTGGGCCTTCGGTCGCGGCAAGCAAGCGTGGCTGATCGAGCACCGGGTGTTGATGGGCGATACCGCACGCGATCCGGTGTGGACGCAGCTGCGCGCGATGCTCGCCGA
>JBMOON010000013.1:10363-162074 GCA_049323295.1 Pseudomonadota bacterium | reverse complement strand
CTATCTGTGCATTAGATAGGGGCTTTAGATTTTTCTGATCATCTGGCACCTCAAATGCAGAGGCGCCAGAACAAACGAGCAGAGTAAGGATGATTTTTTGCAGAATCTTCATAGAGAACTCTAACGTCCGAGTTAAGGCCGCGGCCCGACAGGGACGTCGGCCTTCAACGAGTTGTTATGCGGCAACACGCTTCGCTGCTGAAGCTTGATGGCCGCAAATACAACAAACAAACCGCATATGGCTGCCACCAAAAGTAGATAGTTAGCCGCCGAGTTTTCTACGACCAGCGCGGAAATGAATTGATCTTTCGGCCTACGCTCAACGGCCTCCCGAACCGCCTTGCTCATAAGCCCCCACGGATCTGACGCTAGATATAGCGCACCGATCAAAAGAAGACCCGACACCAAGCCAATAGAACCTTGAGCCACTTCAAGGCGAAACAGCGTAACCGAAACTGCGATTGCGGCCAGCGGTGCCAGCACCAGCCGCGCAACGGTCCTTGGCCACCCAGTAATTGATGGGTGATAAGTACCCACGACGTGGACCAATACAAAAGCAAGCAAAGAGAGAAAGGCCGAGCCAAAGGTAGTGGTGCTGTTCCAGGAACCGAGCACATCAACGCATATAGCCGAGTACGCGCCGAAAAGTGCAATCAGGCTCAACATGAAATAAATCACCAGTGCCTCCTTGCCGCATAACGTTTGAGCTCAGGCCGCGGCCCGTCAGGGCCGTCGCGCCTGCAGCGAATTGTTAGAGTTTCACGAGCCACGCGATTACCGCAACGGCGGCCACAGAGACTGCCACTACAAGTCTCAGTACTGCTTTCCGCTTCGACGCGCGATAGTCGAGCTCGTTCTTCGCAACCATGTATGCACCGCTATCCGGACGGCATTCATTCATGGCTTTTGCCAAGAACCAACTTGGCTGTTTCTTTGCAGATTCGGGCGTAAGTGTCGAGTACATGGGAATACGCGCTGACTCTGGGATTGAAACTCTAACGTTTGAGTTAAGCGGCGGCCCGTCAGGGACGTCCGCTTGAACGAAGGGTTGGGCGCTCCGCACTCGCGACAACCCGACTGCGACCGAGCATACCGGCACGACGTTGCGCAGCACAACCCAACCAAAAACGGCCTTACGAAGTGAGGCGTGAGAAGTGCGGCCGAGCAGCAACGGTGGGCGGAACTGAACCCGGTGAAGCGCCAGCCGGCTGAACAATTTGCCGAATGCTGCGTTTGCGAGGCCGAGCTACCTTGAACAGAGCACCGACGCTGGCACAATTTTCATTCTGGCTTTCGACAGCGCTACAACGCGCGCACTCGCCGAAACTGCAAACCCCTAATTCGAAGCTAAATCACGGGGGCCCAACGTCCGAGTTAAGGCCGCGGCGCGTCAGCGACGTCGGCCTTCAACGAGTGGTTAGGCCAATTTCGCTTTATGGAAAATGCCACCTAACTTTCCCGCCTGGAGTGGCCTCTGGCTCTACACCACCGCCATCTAGGCGCCACTCTCTTGTTTCCTCACTTGATTGTTCCTCGCGATCTACCAACCACCGTTCTTGGCAGATCATATAAGCAAACCTCACATTGTGAGATACGCTGATCAGAGAGTCTGATTTTCTCTTTTGAAAAAGATCTTCTGTTGACCAGTGGTATTCAATCTGTGCTTGGTTCTCATTACCGCTAACAGAAGCCTTCGCGTTCTCTGGAACCAGCCCACGGAATTTCTGCAGTAGCAAAAGCATTCCCTTTTCCGGGTCAACGCCAGCAGCCCATTGAATTTGACCATTTCCACGAATGGTGGATTTACGCTTCTCTACACCTGCACGGAACGCATCTTTCGCTTGTTCTGACATGAATTTAGTAACGATCTCATCGTCATGAGACTTCATGGCTGCATACGATGCGTCATAAACACGGTACGCACGATCAGCCTCAGCAAGGTCACAAGCAGATGCCTGTGCCATGAAGAAGCAGAGAAAGGAAACAAGGGAAATGTTCTTTCGCACACTGCCTCCTAAATTGGCCTAACGTTCGAATTAAGGCCGCGGCCCGTCAGGGACGTCGGCCTTCAATGAGCGGTTAGATTGCCCGCGCATAGCCACAGTGAGTTAACTGCATAGTGCGGAGCAACGGATACAACTCGGATATAGCGTTCTTTGCAGCCGGACCGCACTGCACGACTTTCTCTCTGATTTCCGCCACTAACTCATCTACAGAGATGATCTGTGCGCCCGCCAAGGTATGCCTATCTCTGGGGTGGCTGATAAGTACGGCCAATTGGCGCATTGGGGTTTCCGGTGGGAGCCAAGAAAACACCTCAGAAAAAACGTACTTCTTAGCGGCAGAAAACTTCTTGGTGAATCTGGCCTCTCGCGTTTCCCAACTATGAGCATCAATTGACGGCTCGTAATGCACCAGATCGCCGGTATGGGGGTGATACCCCACTACATCCAACTCCATTTCCCAACCACCATGCCTAAGCCTTCCGACCTTCATGTTGCGGCGGACGAGATAACCCTGCCAATCCAGGTACTCGACGATTAAGGATTCAAGATGCGACATAGTTTCCCGGGCAATCTAACGTGCGAGTTAAGCGGCGGCCCGACAGGGCCGTCCGCTTGAACGACCTGTTGGGCGTACAGCACTCGCGACAACCCGACTGCGACCGAGAGTACAAGCGTAACCGCCGAGACTCAAGCAAACCCAAAAACCCCCTTACGAAGCGCAACACCAGAAATGCGGCCGAGCATCAACGGTGGGCGGAACTGAACAAGGCGATGCGCCTGACGGCTGAGTAACTTGCCAAGCACCGCTTGCGCGAGGCCGAACTACCGCGAACAGAGCGCCGACGCTGGCACAAAAACCATTCTGCCTTTCGACTTATCTACAACGCACGCACGACCAGAAAACGCTCGCCCATCCTTCGAAGTAAATTCACTGGCGCCCAACGTTTATTCGACCTCAAATCCGGGCTTTGGATTACCCCGAAAATGGAGAATAACACCGGGACACTGGCGCAACTGCTTGATTAGCCTGCGGGGGGAGTGCATGTCACGCCCTGTTTCCAGAAAAGTGTTATTCCTGTTTGCAACCCGGTGTTCCCCGCCATGGAAGACGAACCCAAACTGCTTCAGCTTGCCCGCGAGCAGATCCGCCTGCGTCATTACAGCATCCGTACCGAAGAGGCCTATCTGGGCTGGATGCGGCGCTACATACGCCATCACCAGAACCGGCACCCGATGGATCTGGGATTCCACGATGTTGAATCCTTCCTGACCAGTCTGACAATGGAGCGTGATGTCGCCGTGGCCACCCAGGCACAGGCGCTGGCCGCTCTGCTCTTCCTCTACAAGGTCGTGCTCGGCGTCCGGCTGCCGTGGCTGGACGAAATTGTGCGCGCCCGGCGCCCGAAACGATTGCCGACGGTTTTGACGGAGGACGAAGTCCGCCGTGTCTTGGCGCAGACCGATGGCGAGATCCGGCTGATCATTGCCCTGTTGTATGGCAGCGGGCTGCGGCTGCTCGAGGGGCTGCGCCTGCGGGTGAAGGATGTCGATCTCGCGCGCCATGCGATCACGGTGCACTCGGGCAAGGGCGACAAGGACCGGGTCACGGTGTTGCCGGACTCGCTGGTGCCGGCGCTGGAGGAGCAGCTCGCCCGTGTTCGCGAGCTGCACGCGCAGGACGTGGCA
The DNA here is from genome assembly GCA_049323295.1 of Pseudomonadota bacterium. Lineage (GTDB taxonomy): Bacteria > Pseudomonadota > Gammaproteobacteria > Pseudomonadales > JADFDG01 > JADFDG01. The sequence goes on along the minus strand of JBMOON010000013.1, from coordinate 158,382 downwards.
TCGGGGCACGCGAACGTGTACCTGCCGCACGGACTGGCGCGCAAGTTTCCCGGCGCCCGCCGGGAGCTGGGCTGGCAGTACCTGTTTCCGGCGGCCCGGCTGGGGCGCGATCCGCGCGGCGGCGCCATCCGCCGACATCACGTGGACGAAGCGCGCGTGCAGCGGGCGGTGCAGCGGGCAGCCAAGGCCGCCGGTATCGACAAGCACGTGACGCCGCACACGATGCGGCATTCGTTCGCCACGCATCTGCTGGAGCGCGGCACCGATATCCGCACCATCCAGGAACTGCTGGGGCACGCGGATATCAGCACGACGATGATCTACACGCACGTGATCAATCGCGTGGGCGGTCAGGGCGTCCTGAGCCCGCTGGATCGCATCGATCTGTTGCGCGGTCGCTAGGTCGTGGCTTCAGGCCGCTTCGGCGGCACCCGTACTGCGCGACGGGCCCGGCGGCCGCGTGCTCCACCAGATGCACCACAGCAGCGCGACCTGGATGAACAGCCGCAGGGTGAGCACCCAGTACGGCGTGGCGTACGGCGGCTGGGCGAAGAGTTCGGGGTTGAGCCACATGTAGACGTTGGCCGGCGTGACGGCGAGCGTGAGCGCGATCAGGGCGTAGCCGGCGTAGTGGCGGACCGGCGCATGCAGTACGGCGAGTGCGAGCGCGATTTCGATGACGCCGCTGACGTAGACGGCAAACTCGGGCCAGCTCCAGGCAGTGAGCGGCCAGGGTTCGGCGAAGGGCCACGGCGGGACGATGCCGATGAAGAAGTCGGCGACAATGAAATGGCCGATGCCGCCGAAGAAGAACCAGCCGAAGACGATGGCGAGCCCGATGCGGCGGCCGAGGGTCATGCGAAGCCGAGCATCAGCTGGATGGTGCCGGCAAACAGGCCGGTGACGGCGCCGAGCACGAGGAAGATCCACTCGTCTTCCTGGAACGCCGGGCGAAGCAGGTCCTGGAATTCAGCTGAAGACAGCGCCTTCATGCGGTCGGAGAGGATCTTTTCCAGAACGCGCGAGCGTTCCTTGTTGAACGCCGGCTCGGACAGCGGGTCGAGCGACATCTGCGCGGCTTTTTCGGCAATGGTGTTGCGCAGCTGGGCATAGCCGGTGGGGCCCATGGTCATCTGGGCGGCGGTGCGTACCGGCACGGAATCCACCAGCGGGCTCATGGAGCGCTTGATCAGGGCATGCGTGCGGTGTGCGCGGTCGCCGGTGAGGATTTCGCGCATGATGTTGCCGACGGTGAGCATTTCGGTGGTGGTCAGGCGCGCGTAGTGGTCGGCGACTTCGGCCTGTCGCTTGAGGAATACGCCCTGGATGCGCCACGGGCCGATCTTCATCGGGTTCAGCGGGCGGAACACCATGTTGAGCGCGATCCAGTTGGTGGCCAGGCCGAGGACCGCCGCGTACAGGGGCAGGCCGCCGTGCCAGGGCACGAAATAGAACAGGATCATCTGCAGCACGCCGAACGCGAGGCCGATCCAGAAGCTGACGTTGACGACGAAGTCGATCTCGTTCTGGCCGACTTCCTGGAACATGCGGACCATCAGCGCCTTGTCGCCGTCCAGCAGCTTGACGACCAGTCCCTTGATGTCTACGAGGTCGTTGATGTTGTTGCGCATCTGGTGCAGCAGGTCTTCCATCACCGCCGGGATCTGTTTGCGCACGCGCGAATAGACGCGCTGCTTGACGATCATCGGCAGGTTTTCCCAGAGCACGGGGTTGCGCTCGGCCATGATCTCGTCGGTGAATTCCTCGACGCGCTGGCTGACCGCCCTGGCCATGTGGGCGGCGATTTTTTCCGGTTCCATTTCGCTGAAGAATTCGTCGAGCGAACCCAGCTTGTTCAGCGACTTGTCGACGACGATGCCGGCCATCTTCTTGGCCTTGCGCGGAATAATGCCCTGCCAGCCGAGGAACGGCGGCTTGCCCCAGAAGGTCAGCGGATAGAACACCATCTGCATCGCCATCCAGACGTGGATCCAGGTGACGACGGCGGCGGTGATCGGAATGGTGACGAAACCCCAGAAGTCGGGGCGTGCGGTCAATTCCTGCCAGAACTGCGCGAAATCCATGGGTACTTCGAAGCTCGGAAAAGGGGTTCAGGCAGGACCGGAGAAGGACCGGAACGGGGCCGGGAACGAAAGCGTAACCTTATGACGGCGGGCGGCTTTCGGGAAGGGCCGCAGAGCACGCCGGCACGGGCGGCAACGGACAAGCCGGCGGCGGCATGCAGGCAACGGGACGGCGGCCGTCACTCCGCATCGCCCCGCCGGGTCCGGCGCACCTGCGGCAGATCACGCGCCGGCAGCAGCCCGGCCAGTTCGTCGTCCCGCAGGTTCCGCCAGTGGCCCGGTTTCAGGCCGCCGAGGCGGATGTTCATGATCCGCACCCGCGTCAGCGACCGGACCCGGTAGCCGAAGTGCTCGCACATCCGGCGGATCTGCCGGTTCAGGCCCTGGGTGAGCACGATGCGGAAGGTGCGTTCGTCGAGCCGGCTGACCCGGCAGGGCTTGGTGACCGTATCGAGAATGGGTACGCCGGCGGCCATCGCGGCGACGAATTCCGGCGTGAGGTCGCGGTCGACGGTGACAACGTATTCCTTCTCGTGGTTGTGCGCCGAGCGGAGGATGTCGTTGACGATGTCGCCGTTGTTGGTGAGCAGGATCAAGCCGTCGGAGTCCTTGTCCAGCCGCCCGACCGGGAAGATGCGCTCCGGGTGGTCGAGGTAATCGACGATGTTGGTCGGATCGCGGCGATCGGTGGTGCAGGTCACGCCGACCGGCTTGTTGAGCGCGATGTAGACGTGCTGCCTGCGGGCACCGACGCGCTGGCCACGCACCAGCACCTCGTCGCCCTCCTCCGCCTGCGTACCGAGGGAAGCGACGGCACCGTTCACCGTCACCTCGCCCGCCGCGATCAGCGCATCCGCTTCCCGCCGCGAGCAGAGCCCGGACTCACTGATGAACTTGTTCAGGCGCATCGCTTCGCTTTTTCACCACGCAAGGCCGCAGGCCGCCATCATCACGCGCGCCGCACCAGCATCAGCGCCGGCGCGACGGGGTGGGTGTATGCATCCTCCGAGCGGTCAGCGAGCGGGGATGCGTACACCCACCCCAGGCAGCCGGTGGCACAGAGTTACAGCGCGCTCACGCTTCCACCCGAGGCAGCCAACCGCACTATCCCCGCAGCGCGCGCTCACTGCCAACCGCACTATCCAATCAGCGCGTCAGCCCACCCGACCCCGGTTTCACCACATGCTCCTCGATCTCGTCCAGCGGCCGGTGCCGCACATCCTTGCCCTTGACGAGATAGATCACCTGCTCGGACACGTTCCGCGCGTGGTCGCCGATACGTTCCAGCGCACGCAGCGACCACATGACGGAGAGAATCCGCGAAATCGAGCGCGGGTCTTCCATCATGAACGTCACCAGGGCGCGCATCGCCGACTTGTATTCGACGTCCACTTCCTTGTCCTTGCGCGCCACCGCGATGCCCTTTTCGGCATCGAAACGCGCGAACGCGTCCAGGGTATCGTGCACCATCGCCCGCACCAGCGAGCCGATGTGCCGCACTTCCACGTAACCCTTCGGGCTGGCGCCCTCTTCCGCCAGGTTGATCGCCATCTTCGCGATCTTCGCCGACTCGTCGCCGATGCGCTCCAGGTCGCTGGTGCACTTGGTGACGGCAATGATGAGGCGCAGGTCGGAAGCGGCCGGCTGGCGCTTGGCGAGGATGCGCTGGCATTCCTCGTCGATGGTGACCTCCAGCGCGTTGATCTTCGGCTCCATCCGCAACACTTCGGCGGCGACGCCGGAATCGCTGTCGACCAGCGACACGATGGCATCGGCAAGCTGCTTCTCGACCAGGCCGCCCATCTCCATCAGATGGGTGCGGAGCGTCTCCAGTTCGGCATTGAACTGCTGCGAAATGTGATGCTGGTAGTCGTCCTTTTTCATCTCAGCCGTACCTGCCCGTAATGTAGTCTTCCGTCTGCTTCTTGCTCGGGTTGGTGAAGATCGTGTCGGTATCGCCGAACTCCACCAGCTCGCCCATGTACATGAAGGCGGTGTAGTCGGAAACGCGCGCCGCCTGCTGCATGTTGTGGGTGACGATGACGATCGTGTAGCGCTCTTTCAGTTCGTAGATCAGCTCTTCGATCTTCAGCGTCGAGATCGGGTCCAGCGCGGAGGCCGGCTCGTCGAGCAGCAGCACTTCCGGCTCGACGGCGATCGCGCGGGCGATCACCAGGCGCTGCTGCTGGCCGCCGGACAGGCCGAGCGCGGATTCGTGCAGGCGGTCCTTCACCTCTTCCCACAGCGCGGCCCGGCGCAGCGACTTCTCCACCACTTCGTCCAGCACGCGCTTCTTGTTCACGCCCTGCAGGCGCAGGCCGTAGGCGACGTTCTCGTAGATCGTCTTCGGGAACGGGTTCGGCTTCTGGAACACCATGCCGACGCGGCGCCGCAGGTCGGTGACGTCGACCGACTTGTCGAAGATGTTGCGCTCGTCGAGGCGGATCTGGCCTTCGATGCGGCAGCCTTCGATGAGGTCGTTCATCCGGTTGAAGCAGCGCAGCAGCGTCGATTTGCCGCAGCCCGACGGACCGATGAAGGCAGTGACGCGCTGGCGGGCGATCTTCATGTTGACGCCGTAGATCGCCTGCTTCTGGCCGTAGAAGAGGTTGAGGTCGCGCACTTCCAGCGCAAGCGCCTCGTCGTCGAGACGGCGTTCGCCCGGCTTGCGCCCCAGGGCGCCGATGTCCATGGCGTGGGTCGGCGGGTCGCGGCGTTCCATGTTGGCGTTCCCCGGGTTGGCGGTGGTGTCGAGTGACATGGTGTGCGTACTCATCTCAGTTTTCCAGCGCCTTGTTGTTTTCGCGCAGGCGGTTGCGGATGACGATGGCGACGATGTTCAGCAGGGCGACCACCGCCACCAACAGGAAGGCCGTGGCATAGACCAGCGGGCGCGCGGCCTCGACGTTCGGGCTCTGGAAGCCGACGTCGTAGATGTGGAAGCCCAGGTGCATGAACTTGCGGTCCAGGTGCAGGAACGGCGCGTTGGCGTCCAGCGGCAGGGTCGGGGCCAGCTTGACCACGCCGACCAGCATCAGCGGCGCCACTTCGCCGGCAGCGCGCGCAATGGCGAGGATCATGCCGGTCATGATCGCCGGGCTGACGATCGGCATGATGACGCGCCACAGCGTTTCGGCCTTGGTGGCGCCCAGCGCGAGCGAGCCTTCGCGGATGGATTTCGGTACCCGGGACAGGCCCTCCTCGGTCGCCACGATCACCACCGGTACGGTGAGCAGCGCGAGGGTCAGCGAGGCCCACAGCAGACCGGGCGTGCCGAACACCGGCGCCGGTGCGGCTTCCGGATAGAACAGTTCGTCGATCGAGCCGCCGAGGAAATACACGAAGAAGCCGAGGCCGAACACGCCGTAGACGATCGACGGCACGCCGGCGAGGTTGTTCACTGCGATGCGCACCGCGCGGGTGATGACGCCCTGGTTGGCGTATTCGCGCAGGTAGATGGCGGCGATGACGCCGAACGGGGTGACGATGATGGTCATCAGGAACACCATCATCACGGTGCCGAAGATGGCCGGGAAAATGCCGCCCTCGGTATTGGACTCGCGCGGATCGTCGCTGACGAACTCCCACAGCTTGCCCAGGAAGTGCGTGATCTTGCCGCCGAGACCGAGGCTGTTCGGCTGCTCGATGAACACCACTTTCGACAGTTCGATTTCGTGCTCGCTGCCGTCGGAGGCACGCAGCACGATCGCATCGCGGTCGAGCTGCTCGTGGAGCTTGCCGAGGTCCTCGGCGAGGCGCGCGTATTCGGCGTCGAGCGCGGCCTTCTCTGCCGCCAGCGCGGCCAACGCATCGGCCGGCACCGGGTTCGGGGCGTGCTCGAGGACGAGGCGCTTCTCGTCGAGGCGCAACTGCTCCATGCGGTAGTTCACCGCACCGATCTCGCCTTTCTGTATGTCGATAATGCCGGCAACGATCCCGTTCGCACGCTCGACGCGGGCCACGGCGTCATCCCAGGCGGCGGCACCCTCGCTCACCGTGTTGCCGTTTTCCTTCACCGCCACCAGGCGGCCGTAGAAGTTGCCCCACTCGCGACGCTCGACCAGTACGGCATCGGCCGGTTCGCGCAGATCCTGCAGGCGCGGCGCCAGCAGCCAGCGGAAATCGCGGCCGAACACGTCGCGGTTGCCGACCTTGACCAGATGGCGGGTGAATTCCAGGGCGTCGCCTTCGACTTCCTCGCCGGCTTCGCGCAGGCGGGCGGCGGTGACGATCTCGCTGGCGGCGATTTCGCCCAGCACCGTTTCACGGGTGCCGTCGGTCTGGACGTATTCCGCTTCGTAGATGGTGTGCGGCCAGAAGTGCACCACGCCCTTGAGGAAGATGTAGCCGAGCAGGCCGAGCACGGCCATCAGGCTGATGGCGAGTGCGCCGGCGTTCAGCCAGATCCACGGCGTGCCCTGGCGGATCCATTCGCGCAGGCCTTTCTCGCGGAGACTCTGGACGGGCATGACTCAGTCTCCTCAGAGGGTGCCGTACTGCTTGCGCAGCCGGTGGCGGATGATTTCGGCGGTGGTGTTCACCAGGAAGGTGAACAGGAACAGCACCAGTGCCGCCAGGAACAGGATGCGGAAGTGCGTGCTGCCGACTTCCGACTCCGGCATTTCCACCGCGATGTTGGCCGACAGCGTGCGGAAGCCTTCGAAGATGTTCATGGTCATCACCGGCGTGTTGCCGGTGGCCATCAGCACGATCATCGTTTCGCCGACCGCGCGGCCGAAACCGATCATCACGGCGGAGAAAATGCCGGGCGAGGCCGTCGGCAGGACGACGCGCATCATGGTCTGCCACGGCGTGGCGCCCAGTGCGAGCGAGCCCTGCGTCAGGTGCTTGGGCACCTCGAACAGCGCATCCTCGGCAATCGAGTAGATCGTCGGGATGACCGCGAAACCCATGGCGAAACCGACCACCAGTGCGTTGCGCTGGTCGAACGGAATGTCGAGCGTGCTGGTGAGCCAGACGCGGACGTCGCCGCCGAAGAAGGTTGCTTCCATCCAGCCGGAACTCATGAACGGCAACGCCACCGCCAGCGCGATCACCGGCGCCAGCAGCAGCGGTTCCCAGCCCGGCGCAACGGCCAGCCGCAGGCGCTCCGGCGCCAGACTCCACAGCATCGCCGCCGCGACGATGAACAGCGGCGTGACGATCAGCATGGTGAACACCGCCGGCAGCGCGCTCTCGAACAGCGGCGCCAGCCACAGGCCGGCAAGGAAGCCGAGGATCACCGTCGGCAGCGCGGCCATCATCTCGATGGTCGGCTTGACCAGCGTGCGCAGGCGCGGCGCCATGAAGTAGGCAGTGAAGATCGCGCCGCAGATCGCCAGCGGCATGGCGAGGATCATCGCGAAGATCGCCGCCTTCAGCGTGCCGAAGGCCAGCGGGGTCAGCGAGAATTTCGGTTCGAAGTCGTTGTTGGAGGCCGACGACTGCCAGATGTATTTCGGTTCGTCGTAGCCCTCGTACCAGACCTTGCCCCACAACGCGCTCCACGACACGTCGGGATGCTCGTTGTGCACCGCATGCACGCGCACACGGCCGTTCTCGACCACCAGCAGACGATCGCCGCGCGGCGATACGGCGATGCCGGCCGCACCGCCGGCGACCGTCTGTTCCAGCGCGAGACGTTCGGCACTGGTGCTGATGAAGCCGATGGTGCCGGCGGCATCGATGGCGGCGAAGGACTTGCGGCGCTGCTCGGGCACGATGGTCGAGATCGGCGCCGAGGAAAGACGCAGCGAGCGAACCGGCGTCAGCACGTAGTTGTTCTGCGCATCGCGGACCATGAACAGCTGGTGGATGCGGCCGCGGTCGTCGCCGACCAGCAGCGAAATGTTGCCGAGCAGCATGGCGCTGGCGGTCGCCTTCGCCGGCACGCCCTCGTCCGTCGGCAACGCGACCTGCTGCCAGGTGGGCGCATCTTCGCCGCGCAGGTCGTAGGCCCGGACGTTGCCGTCGGCCAGCACCGCGAACAGGAACCAGCCGTCGTTGTTGAAATACAGCCCCTGGATGTCGCCGTCGATGCGGAATTCCCGGCGCGACACCGTCTGCTCGACTTCGCCGGTCATCATGTTTTCGGCGATGTCGACCGTATGCAGCACGGCGGCGCCGTCGGCGGCGCGCGCGGCCAGCGTGTAGCCGTCGTCGCCGGTGCGCACGGCCAGCTGCGCGACGCCGCGCGCACCGGTCGCATCCGGCGCGAACATGACGGCGGCTTCTTCCCCGTAGGGGTATTCGACGGCGGCATCCACCGTCTTCACGTTGTCGGGGTAAGTGACGCGGAAAGTCTGGTGCGCCAGCAGCACGCGGCCGTCGGCAAAGCCGAGGGCGAAGGTTTCGCCGCCCGGTGCCGGCACGGCGAGTGCCGTCGGCGTTGCGGCGTGCGTCAGGCGCGCACTGCCGACGGTGCGGCCGCTGGCCACCTCGAAGAACACCAGCTCGCCGGCGGCCGTCAGGCGGGCGCCGACTTCGTTCTGTTCTTCCAGCACCAGCGCCAGGGTTCGGCCGTCGTCGGCCTCGGTCGCCAGCGGCAGCGAATAGCGGCCCTGCTCTTCCATCGACGACGACTGGAACAGCGGCATCACCTCCCACAGGAGGTAGAAGAAGATCAGCAGGATGGCGGCGATGACGCCGAAACCGCCGAGCATGATGATGCCGCGGGCCAGCAGGTCCTTGGCGCGGCGGATGCGGGCCAGTCGGGCCGACTGGTCGGAAGTCAGCAGCGACAGCGTCGGGGCCGGGCCGCTGGAGGTGGGGGCTTGGTCGGTCATGGCCGGCGATTCTGGGTCCCGTTTATGACAATCGGGTTACAGGGCGGACAACCCGGCGTGAAGTGCGGGTCGTCCTTGTTACAGCGAATCGGCGGCAAAAAGAAGGGGAACGGGCTGGCCGCCCGTCCCCCTCTGCTTGTCCCGTCCGGCCTGCCCGTCCCCCGCCGGGCCCGGAGGCCGCGGCAGGAGCGGGTCAGATCAGAGACCCAGGCTCTTGCGGGCCTTGTCGGCGACCTTGGCCGGCAGCGGGATGTAGCCGTCCTTGACCACCGTGGTCTGGCCCTGCTTCGAGAGCACCAGCTTGATGAACTCGGCTTCCAGCGGCGGCAGCGGCTTGTTCGGGGCCTTGTTCACGTAGACCCAGAGGAAGCGCGACAGCGGGTAGGTGCCCTTGATCGCGTTGTCGGCCGTGGCCGGGACGAAGGTCATGCCGTCCTTGCCCTGGATCGGTACGGCCTTGACCGAGCTGGTGGTGTAGCCGATGCCCGAGTAGCCGATGGCGTTGATGCCGGTGGCCACCGACTGCACGACCGAGGCGGAGCCCGGCTGTTCGTTCACGTTCGGCTTGAAGTCGCCTTTGCAGAGGGCGTGCTCCTTGAAGTAGCCGTAGGTGCCGGACACCGAGTTGCGGCCGAACAGCTGCATGTCGCGGTTCGCCCAGGGGCCCTTCATGTTGAGGCCGCCCCAGGTGGTGATGTCGGCCGCGCCACCACACTTGCGGGTCGAGGAGAACACGGCATCGATCTGCGCCATGGTCATGCCCTTGATCGGGTTGTCCTTGTGGACGAACACCGCCAGGGCGTCGATGGCGACCGGCACGGCGGTCGGCTTGTAGCCGAATTTCTTCTCGAAGGCTTCGATTTCCTTGGCCTTCATTTCACGCGACATCGGGCCCAGGTTGGCGGTGCCTTCGGTCAGCGCGGGCGGCGCGGTGGAGGAGCCGGCAGCCTGGACCTGGATGTTGACGTTGGGGTACTCCTTCTTGAAGTCCTCGGCCCAGAACGTCATCAGGTTGGCCAGGGTGTCGGAACCGACGGAAGACAGGTTGCCGGACACGCCGGTGGTCTTGCTGTAGGACGGCAGCTTGGCGTCGACGGCAGCGCCCTGGGCGAAGGCGACCGGAGCCGCGGCGGCCAGACCGGCCGACAGGGAGGCGGCGACGAACAGTTGTTTCAGCTTCATGTGGCTTTCCTGCAATACCGGCCCGGGGGCCTGGATACGGGCCTTGCGGGTCGCCCCGGCAAGGTTTCGACGCCCCGGCCGCCCGGTCATGAAGACGGCAGCCTCGCGGCGTACGCGGCGAATATTGGGTATCCGGTGTGACAGCGATATGACACCCGTCGGCCCGGGCCGGGCCGACGGGCGGCGGCCGGCCATGGCCGCTGGCTATAATCGCCCCGCCCCACCCCCCTGCCCTGCCCGCCGGCAGCCCCGGCCCTGACGGAATCCCCTGCATGAACGAGCGCACCCTGCCGCGGCACGACGACGAGACGGTGGTCGGTCCCGGCGGCGAGCTGGCCCTGCAGACCATCGCCATGCCGAAGGACGCCAACTACCACGGCGATATCTTCGGCGGCTGGCTGCTGTCGCAGATGGACCTCGCCGGCGCCGTGCTGGCGCGCCGCACCGCCCGCGGCCGGGTGGCGACGGTGGCGGTCGATTCGATGGTGTTCCTGCGGCCGGTGCCGGTGGGTGCCGTGGTGAGCTGCTACGCGCGCCTGATCAACATCGGCCGCAGTTCGATGCAGATCCTGGTCGAGGTCTGGGTCGGCGACGTGCTGGCCGAGCAGCAGAAAGTCACCGAAGGCAAGTTCACTTTCGTCGCCATCGACGAGCAGGGCCGCACGCGCGCCGTGCAGCGGTGAGCGCGCCGGCGACGTCATGGATCCTTCCCGTCGCCGCTTCCTGATCCTGTCCGCCACTGCCGCCGGCAGTCTGGCGCTGCCGGTCGCGCGGGCAACGCCGCCCCGACCGCGGACCACCGTCGTGCGCCACATCCGGCCGGACGGTCCGGGCGACCTGCGCAACGACTATTTCCTGGCCCTGCTGCGGCTGGCGCTGGAAAAAACCGCCCGGCGCGACGGTCCGTTCCGGCTCGAGGCTGCGTCGTCGACGATTCCGCAGAGCCGCGCGCTGAGCGCGCTGGACAGCGGCGAGCTGATCGACGTGCTGTGGACCATGACCACGCGCCGGCGCGAGGCGCAGGTGCAGCCGGTGCGCATTCCGCTGCTGCGCGGCCTGATGGGCTGGCGGCTGCCGCTGATCCGCCGCGACGACGCCGCGCGCTTCGCCGCCGTGCGCTCGCCGGCCGACTTGCGGCAGTTGGTGGCGGTGCAGGGCCATGACTGGCCGGATGCCGACATCCTCGAAGCAAACGGCCTGCCGGTGGCGCGCGGCGGCGACTACCAGGGATTGTTCGGCATGCTCGCGCTGGGCCGCGCCGATTATTTTCCGCGCGCCTTCAACGAGCCGTGGAGCGAACTCGAAGTGCCGGGCCGCGACATGCTGATGGTTGAGCCGACCCTGCTGCTGCGTTATCAGGTCGACAATTATTTCTTCGTCAGCCGCCACAACCGCGCGCTCGGCGAGCGGATCGAACGCGGGTTGCGGATCGCGCAGGCCGACGGATCCTTCGAACAGGTATTCCGCCGGCATCCGGTCAATGCGCGGGCGTTTTCCCTCGCCCGGCTGGCGCAGCGGCGGATCATCGACCTGCAGAATCCGCTGCTGCCGCCGGAAACCCCGCTGCACGACCGCAGTCTCTGGTACCGCCTGCCCGCCGGCTGACGGATAATCGCCGGCACAACCTTCCCCCGCGATTGTCACCACCGAGAGGAGACTTACGATGAGCACCAAAGCCCCGCTGCGCCGCTCGCGCGACGACCGCATCATCGCCGGCGTGCTCGGCGGCCTCGGCAAGCATTACGACATCGATCCGGTAAAGCTGCGCATCATCTACGTGCTGGTGTCGATTTTCAGCGCGGCGTTTCCCGGCATCATCGTCTACCTGATCCTCTGGTTCCTGATCCCGCTCGAGGGCGAGTGAGCCGTCATGCCGACACCGGCGTGCCCGCCACTGCGGATCGTGGTCTTCGGTGCCGGCAGCATCGGCTGCTACGTCGGCGGCCGGCTGGCGGCGGCGGGCGGTGAAGTGCACTTCGTCGGCAGGCAGACCATGGGCGACGTGCTGTGCCGGCACGGGCTGTCGCTGACCGACCTGCACGGCACGCAACAGCAGGTCGCCGCCGACGACATCCGCTTCTCCACCGACCTGCGCACGCTGGCCGACGCCGACCTGGTGCTGGTCTGCGTGAAATCCGGCGGCACGGCGGCCGCCGCCGCCGAAATCGCCGGCCATTTGTGTGAAAGCGCGGTCGTGCTCAGCCTGCAGAACGGCCTGCACAATGCGGACGAGTTGCGCGCGCGCCTGCCGCAGCACGCCGTGCTGACCGGCATGGTGCCGTTCAATGTCGTGAACCGCGGCGAAGGCCGTTTCCACCGCGGCTCGGCCGGCGAACCGGCGGTGGAACGACACGCGCTGCTGGCGCCGTTCCGCGCGCTGTTTGCCCGCGCCGGGCTGCCGCTGGACGAACATGACGACATGCCGGCCGTGCTGTGGGCCAAGCTGCTGCTCAACCTGAACAATGCGGTGAACGCGCTGTCCGGGCTGCCGCTGAAAACGGAGCTGTCGCAGCGCGATTTCCGTCGCTGCCTGGCGCTGGCGCAACGGGAAGCGCTGGACCTGCTGGCCGTCGCCCGGCAACCGCTGGCCCGGCTGACGCCGCTGCCGCCGCACTGGATCCCGGCACTGCTGACGGTGCCCGATCCGCTGTTCCGGCTGCTGGCCAACCGCATGCTGGCGATCGATCCGCTGGCGCGCTCGTCGATGTGGGAAGATCTGCAGGCCGGGCGGCGGACCGAAATCGACTGGATCAACGGCGAGGTGCTGCAGCTGGCGCGGTCGCTCGGCCGCAGCGCGCCGGTGAATGCCCGCCTGATCGCGCTGATCCGGGCGGCGGAGCAGGGCGGTCGCCGGGATTTCGGCGGCGCGGAACTGCTGAACGAACTGCGGTCGGCGGTCGCCGGCAACTGACGGAGAAGAGCACGCGATGCGCGAGAAAGTGATCGTCAACGACGTCGGCCTGCGCGACGGCCTGCAGAACCAGCCGGTGATCGTCGATACCGCGACCAAGAAGCGGATGTTCGATGCGCTGGTACGCGCCGGCGTGCGGCATGTTGAGCCGGTGTCGTTCGTCCATCCGAAGGCGGTGCCGGCGATGGCCGACGCCGCGGAACTCACCGCGCTGCTGCCGCTGCAGGATCCCTCGCTGCATCTGGCGGCGCTGGTACCCAACCTGAAAGGCTACGAGCGGGCACGCGACAGCGGCTACCGGATCGCCGCCCTGGTGCTGTCCACCACCGACACCTTCAACCAGCGCAACCTCAACATGTCGCTGGCGCAGGCTACGCAAAGCTGTATCGACATCCTCGCGCAGGCGAAAAAGGACGGCCTGCAGACGCGCACCTACATTTCCGGCGCGTTTGCCTGCCCGTACGACGGCACCACGCCGGTGGCCGTCACGCATGCGCTGACGCGGCAGATGATCGCCGCCGGCAGCGACGAGATCGCCATTGCCGACACCATCGGCGCCGGCAATCCGCAACAGATGAAGGACATCATGGCGCCGTTGATCCGCGAACACGGCGCGCAGAAATTCTTCGTGCACCTGCACGACACGCGCGGCATGGCCGCCGCGCTGGCGTGGACGGCCTGCGACCTGGGCGTGCGCAAGTTCGATGCGTCCATCGGCGGCCTCGGCGGCTGCCCGTTCGCGCCGGGCGCCACCGGCAACGTGGCGACGGAAGACCTGGTCTACCTGCTGGAAAGCAGCGGTCTCGACACCGGCATCGACGTCGCCGGGCTGCGCGAGGCGGTGGCCATCGCCGCCCGCGCCACGCAGAAACCGGAGCTCGGCGGCCGCATCCTGTCGTGGATGCGCTCGCAGGAAATCCGCGAACGGAAAAAACAGGAAGCCTGCCGCTCATGAAAAAGATCCTGCTGGCCGCGGCGATTGCCGGCCTGTCCTCCGCGCTCACCGGCTGCCAGTTCGACGCCGCCACCCTGGAGCGCGTGCTCGGCACCGCGCAGCAGGTCGGCGGCGTCCGCAACGAAGCGACCGTCGGTGCCGGCATCCGTGAAGCGCTGGCCATCGGCAGCGAGCGGGCCGCCACCACGCTGTCCGCCAGCGGCGGCTACGCGAAGAATCCGCTGTTGCGCATCGCCATGCCCGATTCGGTGCAGCCGGTGGTGAAAACGCTGCGCCAGTTCGGCATGGGCTCCTACGTCGACAAGGTCGAGGCGGACATGAACGAGGCGGCGGAACTGGCCGCGGCGAAAGCCGTGCCGGTGTTCCGGACGGCCGTTACGCAAATGACGCTGGCCGACGCGGTCGGCATCCTGAAGGGCGGCGACAACGCAGCGACGACCTATTTCCGCAGCAGGACCGAAAGCTCGCTGCGCACGCAATTCTCGCCGATCATCACCGGCAGCCTGCAGCAGACGGGCTACTACGACAGCTACAAGTCCATGCTCTCGGTCTACAACAAGCTGCCGGTGGCGGACAAACCGTCGCTGGATCTCGAACAGCACATCCTCGACAAGTCGCTCGACGGCCTGTTCGTGAAGCTCGCCGACGAGGAAAAACTGATCCGTCAGGATCCGGCGAAACGCACCACGGAACTGCTGCGGCAGGTCTTCGGCGGCGCGAATCCGTAGCACGGGCAGCGCCCGCTGCCTCGGTAACCAGCAAAAAGCCCGGCAATTGCCGGGCTTTTTGTCATTGCGCAGACGCCGTCAGGGCGAACCGATGTCCGCCTCCGGCACCCGCCGGACCTGACCGTTGAAGAACACCAGGTAGTCGCCGGCCGCCAGCAGGCGCGGCGTCGTGCCGGTGATGTACGGATCGGCGTTCTCCAGCGTGAAGATCGAGCCGGCATCGAAGTGGACGATGCGGCGCGACGGCGACGACTCGACGTTGCTCTGCAGGTTGAAGCCGCCGACAGCGACGCCGGCATTGTCGATCGTCACCCATGGCGACTCGGCCACCTGCTGCACGGTGACGTATTCATAGGCCCACAGCGGCGCGCCGCCGGTGCCGTAGGCCTGCACCATGACATCCCAGTCGTTGAAGCCGCCGCTGTACAGGTCACGGAGCACGCGCACCACGTTGCCATTGGGCGAAACAGCGAGCGCGCCGGAGTAGGTGGACAGACAGCCGTCCGCACAGGCGTACGACCGGCTCCACTCCGCGGTGCCGTCGGCAGCGAACTTGATCAGCATGGTCGGGATCGGCGCGAAGTAGAGATTTCCGGCCGCATCCTGGTCGCCCTGCACGTCCCAGGTGACGCCGCCGTCGCCGAACTCGACACCGATCTCGCCGGCGTCCTCGCGGGCATAGAGCACGGCGTTGCTCAGGTCGACCTTCACCAGCGACTGCAGGCCGGTGGTGCCGTCGGCTTCGAGATCGACCGCGCAGTTGCCGCTCTGGCCGCGGTGGATGATGAAGCCGCTGCCGGCCCGGTCGGCCAGCGCACCGGCGATCATGGAGCCGGCACCGCAGGCCGCCCAGCCGTCGTCGGCCGGCGTGCGGGTGAACAGCGCGGTGTCGGTCGCGGAATCCACTGCCGTGATGTCCTGCGTCAGCGGGTCGTGCACCAGCGCCACGCCGTCTTCCAGCGTCAGCAGCTCGCTGCCGGGTACGGCGGCGTAATCCAGCAGCAGCACGCCGTTCTGGTCGTAGACCAGGACACGGGTCGTGCCGGCGTTCACGTTGTCGAGCGACACCGCCACGTTGCCGGCTTCGTCGATGTAGCCGTCGCCGAAGTCGTAGTCGTCGCCGGTGGCCGGCGCCACGTTGACGTTGAAGCGGCGGGTGCCGTCGCTGTCGAGCAGCAGCAGGTACGGCAGCTCGGAACCGCCGATGCCGGTACCGGCCAGCAGTGCCCGGCCGTCCTCGCGGGAGCCGATCAGGCGACGGCTGCCGTCGAAGAACAGGCCGTAGGTGTCGGTCAGCAGGCTACCGAACGACGCGCTGCCGGTGATGTTGCTGATGTTGAGCAGCAGCGAGTTGCCGGTGGAGCGTGTGTTGCCGGTCAGGTCGATACAGAACTGCTCGGAGGTATCACCGGGCAGGAAGGTGACCTGTGTCGTCGCCGGCGCTTCGTATTCCACGCCCGCGGTCACCGTGCCGCCGATCGTGAGATCGACCGTGACGCTGGCGATGAAATCCTCGGCGTTCATTTCCAGCGTCGAGCAGACCTGGCCGGCCAGCAGGGGCGGTTCGGTGTAGCCGGTGCCGGCGAACTGAACGACGCGCGGCGGCGCCGGACCTATTTCGACCGTGATGAACGGGTTGGGGTAGGGGTACACGGTCATCGTGTCGTCGATGGTGAGCTGCGCGAAGATCGAGCCGGGCTGCGCCTCGTTGCGCACCGTGTCGAACAGCAGCCAGGTGACGGCATCGAACTCCTCGGTGACCACCGACGACACCACGGTGTAATCGCTGTCCCGAACCGCGTCGCCGCCGAACAGGAACTGCACGAGGGTCTGCGGCACCGCCGATACCACGCCGATCATCAGGCTTTCGCCGGAGCCCAGCACATCCGAACCGGTGATGAAGCTCAAGATCGTCTCGCCCGAGATGCCGCCGCCCAGTTGCGATTCGGGAGAGCGGATGACATAGCCCGGGTTGAACATGACGTTGTTCAGCGAGTAGTAATCGCCGGAATCCAGCAGGAACGGCACCGTTCCGTTGCCGCTGAAGTACGGATTGGCGGACGCAATGACCGTCTGGCCCAGCGCATCGAGCGAGACGATGCGCGAAGTGTTGAAGCCGTTGACGGCCTCAAGGCTCATGCCGGCCACGGCACTGCCGTCGTCCTTGATCACCGTCCAGGCATCCGTCGCGGCGTAGTAACCGTCGTAGTTGTAGGTCCACAACGGCACGCCTGTCGCGTCGAACGCTTCCACGACGAGATCCACGCCGGACAGGTTGAGCTCGCGCATCACCCGGGCCACGTTGCCGTTCGGCGACACGGAGAGCCGCGCCAGCAGATCGCCGCTGCAGCTGGTGCAGACGTAGGGCTCGCTCCACTGCGGAACGCCGGCGGGCGAAATCCGCATCAGCTGCGCACTGTCGGCCAGATACAGGTTGCCGGTGGCGTCCTGCGCCCAGCTGTCGTTCGGCTGCGGCAACTCGCCCAGCGCGCCGGCGTCTTCCAGCAGGTACAGCTGGGTGCCGTCGAACGCGACCCTGGCGACCGAGTGCTGGCTCGGGGTGCCGTCCGCGTCGGCATCGACGACGCAGAACGAACCGCCGAACTGCATGCGGCGCTGGATCAGGAAGCCGTCGCCGTCGCTGGCCGGCAGGGCGTTCACCACCATCGGATCGCCGCAGCTGCTGCCGCCGTCATTCCAGCCGTCATCGGCCGAACTGCGGGTAAAGGCGACGGTGCCGGCGCTGTCGATGGCGACCACGCTTTGCATCGGGAACGAGAAGTTGTCCAGGATCAGCACGGTGCCGGCATCGATCGCCAGCAGCTTCACCTGGTTCTCGGCGTAGCTCTGGGTGTGGAGCACGGTGCCGGTGCTGTCGAGCACTGCCACGTGTTCGCTGACCACCAGCGGACCGGTGTAGTCGTAGATCCGGAAGTGGACGGCCGCGTTGCCCGCCGCGTCGACGAGACCGTCGACGATGTTCATGCCGTAGTTGACGTTGCGGCTGTACAGCGGCGTCTGGTAGATGCGCGTGCCGTCGGCCGCCCGCAGGGTGGCATACGGCTGCCAGCCGGACACGTAGTCGCCGGCGCTGCCGGCACCGAGCACGCGACCGTCGCGCATGGCATCGAGCGCCAGCGATTCGGTCTGGTAGGCGTCGGTGGCGTGCAGGAAGTAGCGGGTGCCGTAGGCCTGCACCAGATCGAAGGTCGATGCCGGGATCGTGCCGACGATGGCGCCCGGCGACGAGCTGACGCCGACGATCGTGGCCGTGAGATCGATCGCCGTGCCGGCGGCGGTTTCACCGCCGGAGACGCGGTTGACGCACATGGACAGCGTGTTGCCGCTGCCTTCGTAGAAGGTGTACAGGCGGGTATCGGCATCGAGCCAGAAACCGCTGTCGCTGAACGCATAGTGCGTGCTTTCCACCGCCGTTCCGGAGATGTCGACGGTGACTTCCACGTTCCCGGTCTGGGTGAAGTTGAGCGACAGATCGGTACAGGTGCTGTCGAACAGCTCCGACGTCAGGTCGGTATTGCCGGCCGACACGAACGAGACCGCCGGCAGCGGTCCGCCGGTCAGGGTGACGATGCTGCCCAGCGTGCTGCCCGGATCCGCGCCGACGATGTTGCTGATGTCGAGTTGCAGGTCGACATCGAGCAGGTTTTCGCTGCCGGTGAGATCGACGCAGTAGTCGGCGGACAACTGGCCGGCCGGAATCGTCAGGCTGGTTTCCGTCGGCACGACGTAGTCGGTGCCGGGGACGGCGGTACCGCCGAGCGCGACATCCATCGTGACGTTGGCGATGAAGTTTTCGCGCGAGAGCTGCACGCTGGCGCAGGCCTGGGCATCGTAGCGGCTGACCGCATCGGCGCCCTGCAAGAAGGCGGCGGTGCGTGGCGGCGGCGGCGTGATGGTCACCGTGTAGACGGGGTTGGCGCCGGTCAGCAGGCCGTTCGAGGTATCGATGGTGAGCGTAACGTTGAGGTTGCTCGCCAGGAAGTCGTTCAGGATGGCATCGAACGACAGGTCGAACACCGATACGCCCGGCTCCTGTTCCGGATAGGTGTTGATGCTCGTGGTGACGCTGTAATCGACGCCGTTGGCGCCGTCGCCGCTGAGCAGCAGGGTGACCGGCGTGTTGGTCTGGGTCGACTGCAGGGTGATCAGCAGGCTGCTGCCGGATGCAACGGTGGCCGAGCTGCCGATGAACGTCACGGTCGGCGCCGGATCGTCGTCGGTGACGGTGAAGGCGCCGTTAAGCAGCGGGAACGACTGGGTCGAATCGCCGCTGCCGGATGCCGGCGTCAGGCCGAGCACGAAGTCGGGCGGGAACTGGCCCCACATCGAATCGTTCTGGATCGGCCGCCGCAGCAGGAACGACGTCGTGCCGGCCGGCAGCGAGACCGGCAGCGTGTACGGAACCGGCATGCAGACTTCGCCGCCGCAGAAGAAGTTGTAGTCGGCCAGCGGCTGGCAGTTGTTGCCCGAGATATCGCACAGCCGGTCGAACAGCGACACCGGATAGTCGAGCTCTACCTCGACGTTGGCGATCAGCGGCACGGAGAACGACACCGCCACTTCGGCATGGGTGTCGGTGCCCTCGGTGGCCACAAGCGGCGTGAAGGTCCAGGCGGCGTCATGCAGGGTCAGCGCCACCGTGCGCACGGTGGCGGCCTCGGTATCGGTCACGCCGTAGGTAAAGCTGTTGCTGCCGGCGCCGATCGCCGGATCGAACGCCAGCGCAATGCTCATGGACGTCCCGCCGAACCCGGTGGACGTGAAGTAGTTGAAGCCGGCCGGCGGCGCGACATACACCGCCTGCAGCGGGTCGCCGTTGGCATCGTTGCCGACAAACCCGATCGAGCCGCCAAGATCGTAGGCATCGATGGTGTAGGTGCGGGTCGCACTGCTGTAGACGGCGGTGGTGCCGAACCAGTTCTGGCCGGATTCACCGAACCAGTCCGGCGCCAGCGACGGCGCCGCATTGCCCTGGCAGATCGTGGTGGTGGACGTGACTTCGCCGGCATCGAGCACGGCGTTCAGGTTCAGGTCGAGGCCGGAGAGCAGCAACGTGGCGCCGTGCAGGCAGAGCTCGGGGTGGTCTTCACTCACCATCAGCACCGGGACGCTGGCACTGCAGACGTAGCTGGTGTTGTCGATCTCCGCCACGTCGAGGATGCCGTCGCGGTCGTCATCGAGACCGGTGTCGATGCGGCTGCCGCCATTGGCACAGTTGGCACCGACCGGCTCGGCTGTCACCGTCACCAGGCTGTTGAGGCCGTCGCCGCCCGGCGCACCGTCGGCGCCGTTGCAGACGTAGCTGGTGTTGTCGATCTCGGCGAGATCGAGCACGCCGTTGCGATCGTCGTCCAGGCCGGTGTCGACACGCTGGCCGCCATAGGCGCAGTTGGCGCCGGCCGGCTCGGCCGACAGCAGCATCAGGGCGGTGAAGCCGTCGGCGCCATTGTTGCCGTCGATGCCGTTGCACACATAGCGGGTGGCGGTGACCTCGAGGGCGCCGAGGATGGCGTTGCGATCGAGATCGAGGCCGCTGTCGATGCGCGTACCGCCCACCGCGCAGTTGACGCCGGCGGGTTCGGCCACGATGTCGGCCAGGGCGTTGAAGCCGTCGGTACCGTTCGTTCCGTCGGCGCCGTTGCAGACGTAGGTGGTGATATCGATCTCGACGAGATCGAGAATGCCGTCGCGGTTGTCGTCAAGGCCGGTGTCGATGCGCTGGCCGCCGGCGGCGCAGTTCACGCCCGCCGGTTCAGGCACGATCGTGGTCAACGAGGTGAAGCCGTCGACGCCGTTCGTGCCGTCGGCGCCGTTCGCACCGGCAAGGCCGTTGCAGACGTAGGCGGTGTTGTCGATTTCGAGCGCATCGAGAATGCCGTCGCGGTCGTCGTCCAGGCCGCTGTCGATGCGCTGGCCGCCGGTGGCGCAGTTGGCGCCGACCGGCTCGGGCGTCGCAGTGGAGAGGGCGTCGAAACCGTTGCTGCCGTTCGCACCGGCAGCGCCGTCGCAGACATAGGACGTATTGTCGATTTCGGCCGCATCCAGGATGCCGTCGCGGCTATCGTCGAGACCGCTGTCGATGCGCCGGCCACCGTCGGCACAGTTGGCACCTGGCGGCTCGGAACTGACAGCCACGAGGGCGCTGAAGCCGTCGAGGCCGTTGCAGACATAACTGGTGCTGTCGATTTCGAGGGCGTCGAGCACGCTGTCGCGATCATCGTCCAGACCGGTGTCGATGCGCCGGCCGGCGGTGGCGCAGTTCACGCCGGCCGGCTCGCCGGCAACAACCGTGAGCGTGCTCAGGCCGTCGATGCCGTCGGCGCCATTCGCGCCGCTGGTTCCGTCGGCGCCGTTGCAGATGTAGCGGGTGGCGGTGACTTCGAGCGCGTCGAGCAGGCCGTCGCGGTCGGCGTCGAGGCCGGTATCCAGACGCTGGCCGCCGGCCGCGCAGTTCACGCCGGCCGGTTCGGCGGTGATTTCCGCCAGGGCCGTAAAGCCGTCGTTGCCGTTCGTGCCGTTGCTGCCGTTCGTGCCGTCGATGCCGTTGCACACGTAGCTGGTGCTGTCGATTTCCAGCACGTCGAGCGCGCCGTTGCCGTCATCATCCAGACCGGTATCGATGCGCTGGCCGCCGGCCGCGCAGTTCACGCCGACCGGTTCGCCGGTCTGCGCGGTCAGCGCCGTCAGGCCGTTCGTACCGTTGCTGCCATTGCTGCCGGCCACGCCGTCGCACACATAACGGGTCGTGGTGATTTCGCCGGCGTCGAGCACGCTGTCGCGGTCGAGGTCGAGGCCGCCGTCGATGCGCTGGCCGCCGGCGGTACAGTTCGCGCCTGCCGGTTCGGTGGTGATCGTGGCGAGCGAGGTGAAGCCGTCGGCGCCGTTGCTGCCGGCGGCGCCATTGCAGACGTAGCCGGTGCTGTCGATCTCGATGGCGTCGAGGATGCCGTCGCGGTCGTCGTCGATGCCGGCATCGACGCGCTGGCCGCCATTGGCGCAGTTGGCGCCGGCCGGCTCGGCAATGACCGTCGCCAGCGAGTTGAAACCGTCGGCGCCGTTTGCGCCGTTGATGCCGTCAATGCCGTTGCTGCCGTCGGCGCCGTTGCAGACATAGCTGGTATTGTCGATTTCGAGCGGATCGAGGATGCCGTCGCGATCGTCGTCGAGGCCGCTGTCGATGCGGTTGCCGGCGGCGGGGCAGTTCAGGCCGATCGGTTCGGCCACCACCGTGGTCAGCGTGCCGAGGCCGTCGATGCCGTCGATGCCGTTGCAGACGAAGCGGACGATGCTGATTTCCGCCGCGTCGAGCACGCTGTCGCGGTCGAGATCGAGACCGGTCTCGAGGCGCTGGCCGCCGGCCGCGCAGTTCGCTCCCGCCGGTTCGACCGCCACGCTGAGCAGCGAGGTGAAGCCGTCGGTGCCGTTCGTACCGTTGGTGCCGGCGGCGCCGTTGCAGACATAACTGGTGACGTCGATTTCGGCGGCGTCGAGGATATTGTCGCGGTCGAGATCGAGGCCGCTGTCGATGCGCTGGCCGCCGGCCGCGCAGTTCGCGCCCGCCGCCTCGGTCACCACCGTGGTGAGCGAGGTGAAGCCGTCGGTGCCATTGGTGCCGTTCGTGCCGGCGGCGCCGTTGCAGACGTAGCTCGTGCTGTCGACTTCCGCCGCATCGAGCATGTTGTCGCGGTCATCGTCGAGGCCACTGTCCACCTGCAGGCCGCCGGTGGCGCAATTGATGCCGGCCGGTTCGGTCGCGGTAACGCTGAGCGCCGTCAGCCCGTCGCCGCCGTTGCAGATTTTCTGGCTGTCGAGGATTTCTTCCGGATCGAGCGTGCTGTCACGGTCGAGATCGAAGCCGGCGGTGACGAGGAGGCCGCCGTCCGGACAGGTGACATCGCCGGCCGGGAACGCCGTCTGTTCGATGCGGGGCGACGGCGGCAGCTCCAGAGAAACATCGGTATCGCCGTCCCCGGTGTCGCAGGACGCCAGGACAATCGATACGAACGCGAACAAAACGGGCCGGAAAACAGGCTTCATGGCGGCGCACTCCTTGCTGCCGACTACCCATGGCGCGGGTCCGTCCGCAGAGACATTCGAGCAGGGGAGGTGCAGTGTACTTTTTTACCGCGACGGACAAGCAGACCCTGTTGGCAATATCCGTGGCCACGGACGGGCGGCGGCCCGCCGGCGGCCATGGGCGGCTGGTCAGGGTTGCTGCAGCCAGATGTCGTCGAAGACACTCGATCCGGTCAGATCACCTTCGGCGACTCCGGAAAAGAGCCACAGGCCGCCGGTGGAGTCGGTCCAGCCCACCCCGCCCTCGCGGCCGGCCGGCAAGCCGCGGCCGCCGAGATCGGCCGGGTATTTGCCCGCCGCGTCGGCCTCGATGTCGTTGCTGCCGCCGACCCAGGTCCAGCCGATGCTGTCCCAGCGCCAGAGGTCGTTCGGATAGACCGGCAGGTCCTGCTCGTCGTCCAGTGCGTCCACGGCGCCGCCGTACAGCCACAGCGTCGAGCCGGTCTGCCAGGCGACCGGGCGGTGTCGACCCGGCGGATCGTTGTTGAAGGAGAAGAAGCCGCGGCCACCGTAGTGGCCCCCGGAAAACTTGCCCTGCGCCCCGTGCGCAAACAGCCAGTCGGTGCCGTTGAAGCGCCAGAGTTCGTTGAACACCACGCGGTCGCCGCCGGCGTCGTTGCCGGTACCGCCGAAGACCCAGGCGTACTCGGAGGGCGTGCCGTCATCCGGCAGCGGGTCCGGTGTGTGCCAGGCCGCGATGCCGTAACGGCCGCCCGGCGTGAGATCGGCCGCCACGATTTCGGGCCGCGACTCATCGACGGTGGTGGTCGCCGGGTCGTCGGCCACCGCCGCCGCCGTGGCATAGACCGCCGCCGCGTTGGCGGTGTCGGAACCCTTGACCCAGGTCCACTGGCCGGTCGCCGGATCGTATTTCCACAGGTCGTTGAGCCAGCAGCAGCTGCTGCCGGCTGCGCGGCCCTGCCCGCCGAACAGCCAGAGCAGGCCGGCGGTGTCGATCCAGCCGGCGGCGGCATGGCGGGCGCCGGGCTGGTTGGCCGGGTCGGCCGTGCCTTTCGTGCCGTAGACCCCGGGTTGCTCGACAAGGTCGCTGCCGTCGACCCAGGTCCACTGGCCGGCGGCCGGGTCGAATTTCCACAGGTCGCCCAGCCGGCCGAGGTTGTCGGCGGCGTCCAGACCGTTGCCGCCGAACAGCCAGAGCACACCGTCGTCATCGGCCCAGCCGACCGCCTGGCTGCGCCCGCCCGGTGTGTTCAATGCAGACGCGGCGCCTTGTGTACCGTAAGTGGCCGCTCCCTCCGCGGTGTTCGCGCCGGCCACCCATTTCCAGCCGCCGGCCTCCAGCTTCCACAGGTCGTTGAGCCGGCCGGAGGTGCCGGTGACGTCGTAGCCGATACCGCCGAACAGCCAGAAAGTGCCGTCCTTGTCGGTCCAGGACACGGCCCCGTTGCGGGCACCGGGACGGTTGGCCGGGTCGGCAACCCCGAGGGTGCCGTAGGTCCCGGC
The DNA here is from genome assembly GCA_049323295.1 of Pseudomonadota bacterium. Taxonomy (GTDB): domain Bacteria; phylum Pseudomonadota; class Gammaproteobacteria; order Pseudomonadales; family JADFDG01; genus JADFDG01. The sequence continues at coordinate 134,176 of JBMOON010000013.1, read as the reverse complement.
CGCGGTCAGGCCGGTAACCGGGCCGGCGCCGCCGTTGATGCGGGTCCATTCGATCTCGTAGCGGTCGCTGTCGTACTCGACCTTTTCGCCGTCGCAGGCCGCGAGCAGCAGGGCGCCGGCCGCGATCGCCGGCAGGGCGAGGCAGCGCAGGACGGAAGGGCGGGGAAACAGCGGCATGCAGGCAACGGGCGGGAGGGCGGGACGGAGGCGCAGGGTATGCCGCGGATCCCGGGGGCTCAAGTGTCCGTGCGTAACGGAGTGCCGGACGCCGGCGGCGTCAGGCGGGCATGCCGCCTTCGCACAGGGCGGCAAAGCGCCGCAGCACCGCCGTTGCCAGCGGTGCGGGAGCGACGCCGGCGCGTACGTGTTCCGGATCGAGGCCTTCGCCGGCCAGGCGCTCGGCCAGCACGTCGAGATAGGCCCGCATGATGTCGGCGGTGAATTCCGGATGGAATTGCACACCCCAGATCCGGTCGCCGATCCGGTAGGCCTGGTGCGGCTCCAGTGCGCTGCTGGCCAGATGCACCGCGCCCGGCGGCAGTTCGAGCACGCTCTGCAGGTGCGTCACGTGCGCCAGCAGCGGGAATTCGATGTCGCCCAGCAGCGGATCGGCGGCCGTCTGTTCGGTGGCGCGCAGCGGCACGGTGCCGATTTCGCGGCCGCGCGGGTTGTAGTCGACGCGGCCGCCGAACGCATGCGCGATCAGCTGGTGGCCGTAGCAGATGCCCAGCACCGGGATGTGCGCGTGGCGCTCGACCAGCTCGTACGCCAGCCAGCGCGCCACCGCCTCGCTCCATGGCTGGCGGTCGGTGACCATCGCCGGCGAGCCGGTGATGACGACGCCGCACACCGTGTCGTCGCCCTCCAGTCGCGCCGGCAACAATCCGCCCTCGAACACCGCCACGGTCCGCACGCGGTCGCGGTCCACGCCGAGGCCGGCAGCGATCCAGTCCTCGAAGCAGCCGTGACGGTCGCGGATGCCGTCGTAGGTCCGGCCGGTCTTGATGACGAGGAATCGCTTCATCGTTTGCCGCGCGCCGGATGACGGTGGCAGTCCACCAGATGGTCGTTCACCAGTCCGGTGGCCTGCATGTGGGCGTAGATGATGGTGCTGCCGACAAAACGGAAGCCGCGTTTTTTCATGTCCTTGCTGATGCGGTCGGACAGTTCGGTACGCGCCGGCACGTCGCCGGGGCTGCGCGGCCGGTTGACGAGCGGCTTGCCGTCGACCCACTGCCACATGTAGGCGTCGAAACTGCCGAATTCCTTCTGCACGGCGATGAAGGCCTTCGCGTTGGAAACCGCCGACTCGACCTTCAGCCGGTTGCGCACTATCCCGGGGTCCTGCAGCAGCCTTTCGATCTTCGCCGGCGTGTAGCGGGCGACCTTCCGTACGTCGAACCCGTCGAAGGCCTGCCGGTAGTTTTCGCGCTTTTTCAGGATGGTGATCCAGCTCAGGCCGGCCTGCGCGCCTTCCAGCACCAGGAACTCGAACCAGACGCGGTCGTCGTGCACCGGCACGCCCCACTCGCGGTCGTGGTAGTCCACATAGAGCGGATCGGTGCCGCACCAGGGGCAGCGGGAAAGCGCGTCGCGGGAACTGGCGGTCATGGTCTCGGGAAGCAGGTTGCGGGCGGCCGGTCCGCCCCGCAGGGCGGACCGGGCCCAGTATCGCGCCATGCCCGATGGCCCGGAACCCCGGCGATTCCTATACTTGGCGGCCTTTTTCGCTGCCCGCCGGCTACCCGGCGCCACCCCGGACGACCCAGTCATGACGGCCACCGCCCCGAAAACCTTCCAGGACCTGATCCTGGCCCTGCAGCGCTTCTGGGCCGACCGGGGCTGCGTCGTGCTGCAGCCCTACGACATGGAAATGGGTGCCGGCACCTTCCACACCGCGACCTTCCTGCGCGCGCTGGGCCCGGAAACCTGGAACGCGGCCTACGTGCAGCCTTCACGTCGCCCGGCCGACGGCCGCTACGGCGAGAACCCGAACCGCCTGCAGCACTACTACCAGTTCCAGGTGGTGATGAAGCCGAATCCGGACAACATCCAGGAGCTGTACCTCGATTCGCTGCGCGCGATCGGCGTCGATCCGACGGTGCACGACATCCGTTTCGTCGAGGACAACTGGGAATCGCCGACCCTGGGCGCCTGGGGCCTCGGCTGGGAAGTGTGGCTGAACGGCATGGAAGTCACGCAGTTCACCTACTTCCAGCAGGTCGGCGGCGTCGAGTGCTATCCGGTCACCGGCGAAATCACCTACGGTCTCGAGCGCCTGGCGATGTACCTGCAGGGCGTGAACAGCGTATACGACCTCATCTGGACGGACGGCCCGTTCGGCAAAGTGACCTACGGCGACGTGTTCCACCAGAACGAGGTGGAAATGAGCGCCTTCAACTTCGAGCACGCCAACGTCGAGAAACTGTTCGGCCTGTTCGACTTCTACGAGGGCGAGGCCAACCGCCTGATGACGCTGGGTCTTGCGTTGCCGTCCTACGAGATGGTGGTCAAGGCGTCGCACACCTTCAACCTGCTGGATGCGCGCCGGGCGATTTCGGTCACCGAGCGCCAGCGCTACATCCTGCGCGTGCGCACGCTGGCGCGTGCGGTCGCGCAAAGTTATTTCGATTCGCGGCTGAAGCTCGGCTTCCCGCTGGCACCCGCGCACCTGCGCGATGAAGTGATCGCGAAAGCGGAAGCGGCGAAGAAGGAGTCTGCATAATGTCTTCCCGTGATTTTCTGGTCGAGCTGGGCACCGAAGAGCTGCCGCCGAAGTCGCTGAAGGCACTGCGCGACGCGTTCCGCGACGGCATCGTCGCCGGCCTGCAGAAAGCCGGTCTCGCGCACGGCGCCGTGCATGCCTATGCCGCGCCGCGCCGGCTGGCGGTGCTGGTCGAAGCGCTGATCGAACAGCAGCCCGACCGTACGCAGAACATCGACGGCCCGCCGGTGAAGGCGGCGTTCGACGCGCAGGGCAATCCCACCCAGGCCGCCCTGGGCTTCGCGAAAAAGAACGGCGTCGACATCGCTGCCGTCGATCGCAGCGGCGAGAAGCTGAAGATCGTCCGCCAGGTCAAGGGCGAGGCGGCGGTGGCCGTGCTGCCGGGAGTCGTGCAGGAATCGCTGGACCGGTTGCCGATCGCCAAACGCATGCGCTGGGGCGCGCGCCGGATCGACTTCGTGCGGCCGTCGCAGTGGCTGGTGATGCTGTTCGGCAAGGACGTGATCGACTGCGAGATTCTCGGCCAGAAGGCCGGCCGCGAAACGCGCGGCCACCGTTTCCATCATCCGGCGGCCGTGGCGATCGGCGAGCCCTCGCGCTACCTGCCGCTGTTGCGGCAGGCGCACGTGATCGCCGACTTCGATACCCGCCACGCGGAAATCCATGCGCAGGTACAGAAGCTGGCAGCGGAGCAGGGCGGCTCGCCGATCATGCCCGACGCGCTGCTCGACGAAGTCACCGCGCTGGTCGAATGGCCGGTGCCGCTGGCCTGCACCTTCGAGAAACGCTTCCTCGACGTGCCGCAGGAAGCGCTGATTTCCACCATGCAGGACAACCAGAAGTATTTCTGCCTGGTCGACGGGCAGGGCAAGCTGCTGCCGGTGTTCATCACCGTCGCCAACATCGACAGCCCGCATCCGGAATACATCGTCGCCGGCAACGAGAAGGTCGTGCGTCCGCGCCTCACCGACGCCGAATTCTTCTACAAGCAGGACCTGAAGGTCCCGCTGGCGCAGCGCAACGAAAAACTGAAGAACGTGGTGTTCCAGGCGAAGCTGGGCAGCGTGTACGACAAGGCCGCGCGCGCGTCCATGCTGGCGGAGATCATTGCCTCGATGATCGGCGGCAACACGGCGTACGCCCGGCAGGCGGGCCTGCTGTGCAAGGCGGACCTGGCCACCGAACTGGTCGGCGAATTCCCGGAACTGCAGGGCATCGCCGGCCGCTACTACGCGAAATCGGAAGAGCTGCCGGCGGAAGTCGGCACCGCGCTCGACGAGCAGTACTGCCCGCGTTTCGCCGGCGACCGCATTGCCAACACGAAAACCGGCCAGGCGGTGGCGATCGCCGACAAGCTAGACACCATCGTCGGCATTTTCGGCATCGGCCAGCCGCCGACCGGCGACAAGGATCCGTTCGCGCTCCGCCGCGCCACCCTGGGCGTGCTGCGCACGATCATCGAAGCGAATCTCGACCTGGATCTTTCCGTGCTGGTGGACACCGCCATCGGCCAGCTCGGCAACCGCATCGACAACCGGAACGTGCGCGCCGAAGTGCTCGACTTCATCGCCGGCCGCTATCCGGCGTATTTCGCCGAGCAGGGCATTGCGCCGGATACCGTGCAGGCGGCGCTGGCCGTCGGCACGCTGCGCCCGCTGGATGTCGCGCGCCGCGTGAAGGCCGTACAGGCTTTCCGCGCCCTGCCGGAAGCTGCCGCGCTGGCGGCCGCCAACAAACGGGTGGGCAACATCCTGGCGAAAGACGGCACCGCCGCCGGCAGCAGCGTCGACCACAAGCTGCTGCAGGACGACGCGGAAAAAACCCTGGCCGCCTGCGTCGCCGCGATGGACGGCGAACTGGCGCCGCTGTTCGCCCGCGGCGACTACACGCCGGCACTGGGCAAGCTGGCCGGCCTGCGGATCGAGATCGACACCTTCTTCGACCGGGTGATGGTCAATGCCGACGATCCGAAAGTCCGCGCCAACCGGCTGGCGCTGCTGACACAATTGCGCGGCTTGTTCCTGAAGACCGCCGACATCGGGCTGCTTCAGGGCTGACATCGCTCCGGCCGTCGCCGAAGCTGCCAGGGACGACGAATCCGCCATGACGCGCCAGCTCATTCCCCTCACCGGCAACTCGCAACGCCTGGACGGCGGCGCCATGTTCGGCAACGCGCCGAAAGCGGTATGGGAAAAGTGGGCGCCGGCCGACGCGCAGAATCGCATCGAGCTGGCCTGCCGCTGCCTGCTGGTGCGCGAGAAGATGCCCAACGGCACCACGCGCCACATCCTCTTCGAGGCCGGCATCGGCGCCTTTTTCGAGCCGAAACTGCGCGAGCGCTACGGCGTGGTGGAAGACCGCCACGTGCTGCTCGATTCGCTGGTCGAGCACGACCTCTCGCCGGCCGACATCGACATCATCGTGCTGTCGCACCTGCATTTCGATCACGCCGGCGGTCTGCTTGCGCCCTGGTACGAAGGCCATGCGCCGTCGCTGGTCTTCCCGGCCGCGCATTTCGTCGTCAGCCAGAAGGCGTGGGATCGCGCCAACCATCCGCATCCGCGCGATCGCGCCTCCTTCATTCCGGAACTGCAGAAGCTGCTGGCCGCCAGCCAGCGGCTGCATGTCATTCACGGCGCGCACACGCCGCTGCTGGGCGACGGTTACCGCTTCCACTACAGCGACGGCCACACGCCGGGCCTGCTGATGACGGAAATCGCCATGCCGCGCGAGGCCGGCGGCAACGTACTGTTCGCCAGCGACCTCATCCCCGGCACGCCCTGGGTGCACGTGCCGCTGACGATGGGTTACGACCGTTATCCGGAACTGCTGATCGACGAAAAGTCCGTGCTGCTCGCCAAGTGCGCGCAGCGCGGCATACGCCTGTTCTACACCCACGATCCGAAGTTCGCGATGACCTCGGTGGTGTGCGAGAACGGCCGCTACCGCGCCGTGACCGGCTGACGCGTCAGCCGATCCGTTCGAAATCCACCTTGTCGCGCACTGCGCAGTCCGGACAGCTCCAACTGTCGGGAATGTTTTCCCAGCGGGTGCCCGGCGCGAAACCTTCGCGCTCGCAACCTTCCTGCTCGTCGTAGACGAAACCGCAGTCGGTGCACCGGTAACGGGCGAAGCCGGATGCCAGCGGAGCGCCGCCGGTGCCCGCGGCGGTTTTCGCCGGCGCGTGGATCACCAGGTCGGGCTGTTGTTTGCGCGCCAGGCGCTGCAGCAGCTTTTCCCGCTTCGACGGCAGCAGGTTCGCTTTCGTCAGGTCGCCCTTGTAGTGTTCGATGACCAGAGGATCCATCTGCCGGAACCACAGCCACGGGATGTACGCCGGCACCAGCATCGACGCGTAACCGGACGGCAGCTGCGGGCTGTCGTCGAAGTGACGCAATGCCTGGAAGCGGCGCGCCGGATTGGCGTGGTGGTCGGAGTGCCGCTGCAGCTGGTAGAGGAACACGTTGGTCACTACGTGGTTGCTGTTCCACGAATGCTGCGGGGTCACCCGCTCGTAGCGGCCGTTCGCGTCCTTCTGCCGCAACAGGCCGTAGTGCTCGATGTAGTTGATCACTTCCAGCAACGATGCGCCGTAGGCCGCCTGCAGCAGCAGGAAGGGCAGCGCCTTCCAGCCGAGCACGGTGGTGATGGCGGCAAACAGCACCACGGTCATCGCCCAGGCCTGCAGGTTGTCGTTCTGCCAGGTCCACACCGGCAGGCCCTTGCGCGCCAGACGCTCCTTCTCGATTTTCCACCCAGAGATCGCACTGCCGATCACCGTGCGCGGCAGGAAACGCCAGAAACTCTCGCCCATTTTCGAGCTGGCCGGATCGTCCGGCGTGGCGACGTTCTTGTGGTGGCCGCGGACATGCTCCGTGTAGAAGTGGCCGTAGGCCACCGGTGCCAGCGTGATCTTCGACAGCCAGCGCTCGAATTCCTCGCGCTTGTGACTGAGCTCGTGGGCGGTGTTGATGCCGATGCCGTTGATGGCGCCGATGCTGAGCACGAGGCCGACGATCACCCAGGTTTCCAGATCGAAGGTGACATACAGCCAGGCGCCGGCGAGGGTCATGATGTACTGCAGCGGCACGTAGCTGAACACGATGGCGCGGTAATAGCGGTCGTCTTCCAGCTGCATCACGGCGGATTCCGGCGGATTGCTGCTGTCTTCGCCGATCAGCCAGTCGAGCAGCGGGATGATGCCGTAGATGAGGATGGGGCCGGTCCAGAGGAAAAGACCTTCGCCGGTGAGCAGGAAGGCGATGCCGGCGAGGATGCCGATGCCCGGCACCATGGGGCTGAGCAGCCACCAGTAACGTTTGCTGTCGCGCCAGGCGGGCTGGGCGGTGACGGTATTCATGCGGGCGCTTCCTTGATGGTGATGCTCGGGGTAGCCCCGAGATTTCCACCATATCGGCGTCGACGACAAGTCCCTGGGTGCCAGCTGGCTGGCTTTAAGGGCCAGTTGCGATGACCGCACAGGGCAGCGTCGTGCCGCCGGCTGCCTCGGGTGACGTGCTGCGTCCCTCGCTCATCGCTCGGGACATCCGCACGTCACCCGGGCGCGCCGGTGCAGGGAAGCTGTCGGCGCGTCGGGAAAGAGCGTGCGTGACCCTTCGGTCAGGAGCGGACGGGCGTATCGAGTACGGGCACGTCGGCCGTCTGCTGCGCGCGCGTCCATTCGGGCGGCATCCACAGGTGCTTCAGGCGCTGCAGCAGCGGACCCGGCGCACGCATGTCGCGCGCCATGTCGACGTATTCGTGCGTCCAGCTCTTCACCAGGCTTTCGGTGTGCACCTGGCGCAGGATGCCGTATTCCACCGGCTCGTCCGCACGCTCTTCCTCGAAGGTGCCGAACAGACGGTCGAACACGATCAGCACGCCGCCGTAGTTCTTGTCGATGTAACGCTCGTTGCGGCCGTGGTGCGCACGGTGGTGGCTCGGCGTGTTGAACACGAACTCGATCGCCGGGTGCAGCTTGCCCACCAGCGTGGTGTGGATGAAGAACTGGTAGACCAGATCCAGCGCGAACACCACGCCGATCCACACCGGGTTGAAGCCGATGAACGCCAGCGGGACGAACAGCAGCCAGCCGCCGTTGAAGATGTTGGTGGCGTTCTGGCGCATGGCAGTCGACAGGTTCATGCGCTCGGACGAGTGGTGCACGACGTGCGCACACCAGAACCAGCGCACGCGGTGGCTGAAACGGTGCATCCAGTAGAACAGGAATTCGAAGGCGACGAACAGCGCAATACCGCTCACCCAGGTCAGTTCGATGGTGGCGATGCGGAAGTGATACGCCAGCGCGAACACCGGGAAAGCGATGATGCCGGCGAACAGCAGCTCCGTAGTCTGGTAGCCGGCGCCGAGGAAGAAGTTGCGGATCGACTCCTTCGCCTCGGTGAGCCGCGGATCATGGCGGATCTTCCGGTACTCCCAGAGCGCGAGGCCGATGAACACCGGCGAGGCCATGACGAAGATGGCCTGCCGCTCGTCCAGCGCGAGCAGGGGCGCGACCGTGGCCCAGAGATCGGCCAGTCCGCTGCGGGTCCAGATGTCGGTGAGGGTCTCGGTGAAGGTCATGGCAGCCTCCGGGGCTGTCTGTTGTCGTTCTGGCCCCATTTCAACGCCGTCCGGGGTTACATGGCTTGACGATCCATGCCTTGATTTTGACAATCCATGCCATCGCGACCACCGACCGGCCCCTGGCCGCGGAGCTGCCATGGCCCGCGTGATGCGCGTGACCGGCGCCTGGACCCAGGTGCTCACCGAGTGGCTGGACAGCGAGCACCTGCCCGCACCCGACCTGCGCGCCGTGCTCGCCAGCCGCGCCGCGGACGACGTCGTGCCGCTGCCGGTCTGGCGTGACCTGCTGGCGCGCGCCGCCGCCCTGCGGCCGCGGCTGGCGGCACCCGGCCTGGCCATCGGCGCCCTGGTGCAGCCGCGTCACGTGGGCGTGATGGGTTATCTGGTACTGGCCAGCAACACGCTGGGCGAGGCGCTGCTTGCGTACCAGCATTACGAACGCCTGTTCTACGGCGTCGACGTCGCCGAGGTCAGCCTCGATGCGCGGGAAGTCGAGATCCGCTGGCGCGCCGCGGACAGCATCGGCGACCTGCTGGGCGACAGCGTCGGCATCGCCGCGCTGATCGCCTTCCTGCGTCGGCAGGTGGACAATCCGCCGCCGCCGTCGGCCATCAGCTTCGTGTATCCGGCACCGGACGACGCCACCGAACGCGCGGCCTACGACGCGTTTTTCGGTTGTCCCGTTGTTTTCGGCGACACGCACACGCGGGTGCGTTTTCCGCTGGCCTACCTTTCCATCCCGATGCCGCATTCCGATCCCGGGCTGCGCGCGCTGCTCGATCGCCAGGCGCAGGCGCTGCTCGCGGCCATGCCGGATTCCGACGCTTTCGATCGCGCGCTGCAACAGATCATGCTGCGACGTTTCCGCGACGGCGCGCCGACGCTGCCGCAAATGGCGAAGGAACTGCACGTGTCGGTACGCACGCTGCAGCGGCGGCTCGATACCCGCGGCCTCAGCTGGCAACAACTGCTGGACCGCACACGCGAGCAACTCGCCCGGCAATACCTCGCCGACCGCTCGCTGAGCCTGGGCGACATCGCATTGCTGCTGGGATTTTCCGAACAGAGTGCCTTCACCCGCGCCTTCCGCCGCTGGACCGGGGAAACGCCGGCGCGACTGCGGCGGACGGGCGGACTGCCGGGATGAGCGGGGATTCCGTCGCCCGCCGGCCGCCATCAGGCCGGTGACGGCTTGGCCCGTACCGGCAAAGCAGTCCACCATCGGGGCTCCAGCGGTCAGGGAAGCACCGTCATGCCGCCATCGCTGCATCGCCTGTGGCGCGACACACTGGGTATAACCGCATTCTCCGTCCTCTATGCGGCCATCGCCTGGCTCGGCTACCAGCTGGTGCCCGGCATCGCGAAAGTAACGCCGATCTGGTTTCCGGCCGCACTCGCGCTCACCGTGCTGCTGGTGCACCGGTTGCGCTACTGGCCAGGCGCCTTTCTGGGCCCGTTGCTGTTCAGCGCGATCATCGACGTACCGTTCGCCGTTTCCCTCGCCAGCTGTCTGGGCAATCTCGCGTCGGCCGTGCTGGGCGCCGTGCTGTTGCGCCGCACCGGCTTCGATCCGGCCATGTCACGTTTCCAGGACGGCGTGAAACTGATTTTTCTCGGCGCGGCACTGCCCAACCTGATCGGCGCACTGATCGGTGGCGTCAGCCTGTATCTCGGCGGACTGGCGGCAAAGAGCGAGCTCTACACCATCTTCCTGTTCTGGTTCCTGTCCGACACCGACGGCGTGCTGGTGTTGACGCCGCTGCTGCTGGCTGCCGCCGGCTATGCGCCGGCTGGTCATTACCTGGCACGCTGGCAGGAACTCGGCGCACTGCTGCTGTGTGCGCTGCTGGTCGCCACCGTGACCTACGGCTACTACGGCCTGAATCCCGGCAATCCGCTGCCGACCTACCTGATGTTCCCGCTCGCCATCTGGGCCGTGCTGCGCTTCGACGCGGTGATCGTCGGTCTCGTGCTGTTCGGCGCCATCGCGTTCGGCATCAGCGGCAACGTCGCCGCCGACAACGACACCGCACTCCTGCACGCGCAGCTGCTGGAGCTGCAGACCTTCGTCGGCGTGCTGGCCGCCACCTGCATCCTGATCGGCGCCTTCCGTCGCCAGGAAGCGGCATCGCGGCAGCGGATCGACGAGCTGGCGCGCACCGAGCAGGACCGCCTGGAAAAACTGGTGGCCGAACGCACCGCCGACCTGCGCGCCGCGAACCACGAACTGGCGGCGTTCAACCGCGCGGTATCGCACGACCTGCGTACACCGCTGAACGGCTTTTCCGGGCTGCTGGAACTGCTGGAGAGCGATCTTCACGACAAGGCATCGCCACGCATCCGCGAATACCTGCGCGGCCTGCGCACCAGCACCCTGGCCATGCAGCAGATGATCACCGCGTTGCTGAATCTCTCGCTGTCGCAACACCGGGAGCTGGTGCTGTCGCGGGTCGACTTCTCGGCACTGTGCCGGGACGTGCTGGCGGAACTGCGGCAGTCCGGGGAAACGCCGGCGACGGAGGTCGCGATCGAGGACGGCCTCGTGGTGCAGGCCGACCCGGTGCTGATGCGCGTGCTGGTGCAGAACCTGCTCGACAATGCGCTGAAATACTCGGCGGAAACGATGCATCCGCAGGTCACCGTCGGCATCCGGGAGCTCGACGGGCGACGCTGGATCGCCTTCACCGACAACGGCATCGGTTTCGGCGAGGAAGGCCCGTCCACCCTGTTCGAACCGTTCCAGCGGCTGGCCAATGCCCGGCACCTGCGCGGCACCGGCATCGGGCTGACGACCGTCCGCCGCATCGTCGAGCGGCACCGTGGTATGGTGCGCGCCGAGCGCTGTGCCGAAGGCGGGGCCTGTTTCCTGGTCTGGCTGCCCTGACGGTCCGGCCGCGCGAACAGCCGGAGATTCCGCATGAACAGGATCGTGATCATCACCGGTGCCTCCAGCGGCATCGGCGCCGCACTGGCCCGCGAATTCGCCCGCCGCGGCTACGACGTCGGCCTCATGGCGCGGCGCGCCGACCGCCTCGACGAACTGGCGCAGGAGCTGCGCCAGGGCGGTACCAGGGTCGAAACCGGGATCGTCGATGTTGCCCGCGACGAGACCGTGCATGCCGCGGTGGACGCGCTGCGCGAAAAACTCGGGGGCCTCGACGTGTTCGTCGCCAATGCCGGCATCACCGCCATCAACCGTACCGGCGCCGGCGACATCTCGAAGGACAAGGCAGTGTTCGCCGTCAACCTGATCGGCGCCATCGCCTCGCTGGACGCCGCCGCGAAATATTTCCGCGCGCAGAAGAAGGGAACGCTGGTCGGCATTTCGTCGATCGCCGCCCTGACGCCGATTCCCGGCAGCGGCAGCTATTCGGCCAGCAAGGCAGCGCTGTCGTCCTGGCTGCGTGCCGCCCGCGCGGAATTGAAGAAGCACGGCATCGCCGTCACCGCCATCCATCCGGGCTTCATCCGCACCGAGCTGGTGCCGGAAATGGAAAAATTTCCCTTCGTCATCGATGCCGAACCGGCGGCGCGCGCCATGGTCGATGCCATCGAGAAGAAGAAGGCGAGCGTGATCGTGCCGTCCTGGCCGTGGAAGCCGCTGCTGGCCATCGGCAACCTGCTGCCGGAAAGCCTGGCGCCGAAACTGTTCTGATCAACGGTCAGCGGCGAACCCGCAGCAGCAACAAAGCCATCCAGGCAAGGACGACGACAGGCAAGCTGCCGCCGCCACTCTTGCCGCCGCGGTGCGGCGCCGCGGTGACCGTGATCGTTACGACGGCCGTGCCGGAAACGCCTCCGTCGTCATCAATGATTTCATACGAAAAGCTGTCGCTGCCCACCTGCCCGTTACTTCTGTAGTCAACCAGCGGGCCACTACCGGACAGCGAACCTTTCCCCGGCGCCACCACGACCTGGTACGAGAACGTGTCGCCGGCGCCGGCATCGGTGCCGGCAAGATCGATCTGTACGTTCTTGCCGGCCACGACCGTCACCGCTACGTCATGGGCCGTTGGCGCCACGTTATTGACCGTGATGCTGGCAGTGGTGGTCGCCGTAGCGCCGGCATTGTCGGTCACCCGCAGGCCGACGACACGATCTGCATCATCCGGCTGCGCGCCCAGGGCGACCGACACCCCGGACGCATCGTCGTACTGACCATCATTGTCGAGATCCCAGGCATAACCGACGATGCTGCCGTCGGCATCTGCGGATGCACTGCCATTGAGTACGAGCGCATCGCCTTCGGCCAACACGTAGGGCCCGCCGGCGTCGGCCGTCGGTCTGTCGTTCATGTACAGCGACGGATATTCACCGGCAGCGCCAAAATTCCATGCGGTCGACAGCCAGCCGTCGTAGATGATCGTCCCCGGCTTGCAGGCAGTGTCTCCGCCTGCCACCGGACATTGCATTTCCGTCGTCGTCAGCCCGATCCCGCCACCGGAACTGCCCGACATCCCGGACACGTCCGCGTCCCAGTAACTGCTGTCGACGCTCGCCGCCGTCGTCCTGAACTCTCCCAGCAAGCCGCCGGCCACCACGGCAAACGATGCCGTCGCCGACATGCCTGTCGCTGCGTAGCTGTTGTCGATGGTGGCATTCGCTTCGCCGGCCAGGCCGCCAATGTAGACCACGGCGCCGCCGGTGCCGGACAGATTCGCCTGCGAATAGGCGTTGGTGAAAATCACCGGGTCGCCAAACCCGACCAGGCCACCGATGCGGCAGGTGTCACCGCACCCGACGTCGACCTCCCCGGACGAGTAGGAACGCTCGATTGTCGTATTGGTCGCCTCTCCGGTCAGGCCGCCTGCCGAGGCATAGTTGCCGCCGGTCGACGACACGGTTCCCGAGAACGAACTTTTCCTGACCGGGAAGTCCCCGCCCGCACCGAACGTACTTCCCGCCAGCCCACCCGCCACCGCAGACGTCGGGTCGTCCGCCACAACGGAACCACCGGCATGACAGCCGAGGATTTCACCGTCGATGGCGAGCCCGACCAGGGCTCCGGTGAAACTTCCTCCGGTTATCGACATCAGATTGCCGTCAAGCGTCAGGTTCCGGAAATACGCGCCGTTCCCCTGCCCGACAAGACCGACGTAATTTTCACCCGGGCGGTTGATGTAAAGATTGCGAATCCGGTGTCCGTTCCCCTCGAAAATCCCGACAACCTGCACCAGCGGCGCCCAGCCGGCACCGGCATTCCAGTACGCCTCATCGCTGAGCACGCCGTTGCCGTTGGTGTCGAAATCGAGATCGTTCATCAGTTCATGGCCATTGCAGGTCGACGCACAGCCGTCGCTGGCGTCATACCGGCCCGCACCGAGCAGATCGTCCGGAATGGCCGCCAGATCCGCCCAGGTATAGATCTCGACCAGATTGTCATTGTCGATATCCACGTCGGCCGCGGCAGCACGCACACACGCACCACAGGCCATCACGAATGCGACCAGCAGGGCGCGGTGACGATGAAAATACAAGAGGAAGCTCCCAGGCTGTGTCCGGACAGGCATGATAGTGCACGGTGCGGGTCTGTTGCGCTAAGGTCGCAGCATGCGTGCTCCTTTCGCACTGCCCGTCGTCGCCCTGCCGCTCCTGCTGACGGTCGTCGCCGGCACGGTAGAGGCCGGCGCGACGAACGGCAGCGCCATTGACGCACAGGCCGGTGGCGGCAAGCGCGTCTCCGGATTCGTTATCGGCACCGCGGGTGCTGTCGGCAGCGGCGTCGCCACGGCAGCGAAGTCGGTATTCGGCATCATTCCCCTGCCGTCGATCGGCAGCCGCGATCCGGTCGACACGCCGATCCACGACGACCTCGACGGCCTGGTCGAGCGCCGGCAGATCCGCGCCGTGGTGGCCTGGAGCCGCACCGACTATTTCCTCGACAAGGGTCGCCAGCGCGGCATCGCCTGGGAGTCGATCCACGAGTTCGAGCGCTGGCTGAACCGCCGTTACCGGCGCGTGCTGCGTCCGATCCATGTCGTCGTCGTGCCGGTGGCGCGCAACGAACTGATCACCATGCTCGAACAGGGCCGGGCCGACATCGCGGTGGCCGCGCTCACCATCACGCCGGAGCGCACGCGCCGGATCGCCTTCACCGAACCGGTCTATGCCGGCGCCAGCGAGGTCGTGGTGAGCCACCGGTTGTCGCCGCTGGTGCCCGACCGCTATGCGCTGGCCGGCGACACCCTGTTCGTGCGGCCGTCCAGCAGCTATGCCGCCAGCCTCGATGCGCTCAACGGCTCGCTGGTCGCCATGGGGCTGGCGCCGGTGCACGTGCGCCATGCCGACGAACACCTGGAAGACGAAGACATCATGGAACTGGTGAACACCGGCAGCGTGCAGCGCACGGTGGTCGACGACTACAAGGCGAAGCTGTGGGCGCCGGCCATGACGGACCTGCGCATCGAAACCGCCACGGTGCGCGAGAACGCGACGATTGCCTGGGGCCTGCGTCCGGGCGCACCGCAACTTAAGGCGCTGGTCGACGAATTCGTGCGTGGCCACCGCGTCGGGACCACGTTCGGCAACCTGATGGTCGAGCGCTACTACCGGGGAGACCCCATGCGCCGGCCGCTGTCCGGCAGCGAGTTGCAGCGCTACGGCCGGGTGATCGGCCTGTTCCGCAAATACGGCGACCGCTACGGTTTCGACCCGCTGCTGCTCACCGCGCAGGGCTTCCAGGAATCCGGGCTCGACCAGCAGGCGCGCAGCCGCGAGGGCGCGATCGGCATCATGCAGGTGCTGCCGCGCACCGGCCGTGCCATGAAGGTCGGCGACATCACGCAGACCGAGCCGAACATCCATGCCGGCGTGAAGTACCTGCGCCAGCTGGCCGACCGCTACCTGCGGGAAGAAGGGCTGGACGGTTACAACCGCACGCTGCTGGCCTTCGCCGCCTACAATGCCGGTCCCGGCAACTTGGCAAAGGCACGGCGGCTGGCGGCCCGCCGCGGTCTCGATCCCGACATCTGGTTCGACAACGTCGAGCGGGCGATGGGCGAGGCCATCGGCGTCGAACCGGTGCGTTACGTCGCCAACATCACCAAGTACTACCTGGCCTACAAACTGGTCGAGCAGCAGGAAGTCCGGCGGGAAGAAGCGCGCGAGGCGCTGGATCGCTGACCCGGAAGTCACCGCGCCGACTTGCCGGATCCGGAAAACCCGCGGCGCTACGGCCAATCGCCGGCCGGCCCCCTGTGCCAGAATCGCCGCCGCTTCCGGGCCGGCCCGCCGCCAACGCAGGTCGCCGCCGCCCGGCTTCCCGAGACGTCTGCACTGCCGAGGTGACCCATGCCCGCCTACAAGGCCCCGTTGCGCGACATGCGCTTCCTGATGAACGAAATGTTCGACTACCCGGCCCACTATGCCGGCCTGTCGAACGGCAAGGATGCGGATCCGGAAACCGTCGAGGCGATCCTCGGCGAGTGCGCGAAGCTGTGCGAAAACGTGCTGGCGCCGCTGAACCTGCCGGGCGATCTCGAGGGCTGCCACTGGCAGGACGGCGAAGTCACCACGCCGAAGGGCTTCAAGGATGCCTACGACCAGTACGTCGCCGGCGGCTGGCAGGGTCTCTCGCACCCGACCGAATACGGCGGCCAGGGGCTGCCGATGTCGATGGGCCTGATCAAGAGCGAAATGATGGGCACGGCCAACTGGTCGTTCACCATGTACCCGGGCCTGTCGCTCGGCTGCATGAACACCATCATGCAGCACGGCACCGACGAGCAGAAAAACACCTACATGCCGCCGCTGGTGGAAGGTCGCTGGACCGGCACCATGTGCCTCACCGAAGCGCACTGCGGCACCGACCTCGGCCAGATGAAATCGAAGGCCGAACCGCAGGCCGACGGCAGCTACAAAATCACCGGCACCAAGATCTTCATCTCCGCCGGCGAGCACGACCTCGCCGAAAACATCATCCACATCGTCCTCGCGCGCCTGCCCGACGCGCCGGCCGGCACCCGCGGCATCTCGCTGTTCATCGTGCCGAAGTTCCTGGTCAACGCCGACGGCTCCGTCGGCGCGCGCAACGGCATCAGCTGCGGCTCCATCGAACACAAGATGGGCATCAAGGCGTCCGCCACCTGCGTGATGAACATGGACGGCGCCACCGGCTGGTTGATCGCCGCGCCGAACAAGGGCCTGGAAGCGATGTTCACCTTCATGAACAGCGCGCGCATCGGCACCGCGGTGCAGGGCGTGGCGCACGCCGAAGCGTCGTTCCAGGGCGCGCTGGCCTACGCGAAGGATCGTCGCTCCATGCGCGCGCTGCGCGGCAAGCAGGATCCGGACCAGGTCGCCGACGCGATCATCCACCACGCCGACGTGCGCCGCATGCTGCTGACGCAGAAAGCCGTCGCCGAAGGCGGCCGCGCGATGCTGTACTTCGCCGCGCAGTACGCCGACCACATGGTGAACGGCATCCTCGAGAAGGATCAGAAGAAATACGAGCTGTGGGACGACAAGCTCGGCTTCCTGACCCCGATCCTGAAAGGCTTCCTCACCGAGATGGGCCTGGAAAGCGCCAACCTCGGCATGCAGGTGTTCGGCGGCCACGGCTACATCAAGGAACACGGCATGGAGCAGATCGCCCGCGACGCGCGCATCTCCACGCTGTACGAAGGCACCACCGGCATCCAGGCACTGGACCTGCTCGGCCGCAAGACGCTGCTGATGACGAAAGGCAAAGCGGTGCGCGATTTCAGCGCCAACCTGTTCGCCTTCGGCCGCGACAACCTCGGCAACAGCACCGTGCGCCCGATGGCATGGAAACTGCTGAAGCTGGCGACGCAGTGGAACTGGCTGACCACCCGCATCATGCTGACCGCCGCCAAGGACCGCGAGCTGGTCTCCAGCGCCTCGCACCACTTCCTGATGTATTCCGGCTACGTGACCATGGCCTACTTCTGGGCGCTGATGGCCGCGAAGGCGCAGGAAAAGCTTGCCAGGGGCGACGGCAAGGAAACGAAGGAGTTCTACGAGGCGAAGATCGCCACCGCCGAGTTCTACTTCGCGCACGTGCTGCCGCGTGCGCAGGCGCACGCCGAGTCCATGCTGGCGCCGACGAAAGCGACGCTGCAGCTGGACAAGGATCACTTCGCGTTCCTGTGATCCCGGCGCCGGCGGCGCTCCGTTGTTTGCTCCGGCAAAAAGCCCCGCACATGCGGGGCTTTTTCATTCATGCACGCGAAACGTTCACGCCAGCGCTTTCAGCGCCGCGTTGTAGTCCGGCTCGCTGCCGATCTCGGACACCAGCTCGGTGTACAGGACGCGATCCTGCTCATCGAGCACGACCACCGCGCGCGCGCACAAACCGGCAAGCGGGCCGGCCGCCAGCGCAACGCCGTAGTTCTCGAGGAATTCCCGGCCGCGCATGGTGGACAACATGATCACGTTGTCCAGGCCTTCGGCGCCGCAGAAGCGCGCCTGCGCGAACGGCAGGTCGGCGGAGATGCACAGCACCACCGCGTTGGCGAGGCTGCTCGCGTCCTTGTTGAAGTGGCGCACGGACATCGCGCAGGTCGGGGTGTCGATGCTCGGGAAGATGTTGAGTACCTTGCGCTTGCCGGAAAACGCGGACAGCGAGACGTCGGACAGGTCCTTGCCGACCAGCGTGAACGGTTTGGCCTGCTGGCCTTTCTGCGGGAAATCGCCACTGACGGGGACGGGTTTGCCGCGCAACGTGACCGTGCTGCCCATGGGGCCTCCTTGAATCGCATGTCGGAACGGGGGACCACTGTGCGCCCACCGCACCGCTCATGCAACCGCCAGGGCGGCCCTTACGCGAATTCGTAGTGCCGCAGCGGGAAATGCCCCGCCTTCCACAGCGCCACGAACGTCGGCGTCGGCCGCAGCAGCGAGGCCTCGCCGTGCTGGTTGAAGTAGTAGCTGTTGGCCGGCGCGCAGTTGCCGTTGACGAACACCGTGCTCGGCATGCGGTTGCGCATCTTCTGCAGGAATTCGGCGTTCGCCTCCGGGCGGATCTCGAAGCGGCGCGCGTTGCGGCGGCGCATTTCGCCCAGGCAGCGCGCAATGTGCTTCATCTGCGCCTCGATGGTGAAGAAGTACGACAGCCCGGTGAACGAATACGGGCTGGGCAGGTTGAACAGGTTGGGGAAGCCGGGCACGGTGATGCCCTCGTAGGCCTGGAAGCGGTTGCTGTCCCACCAGTCGCCGAGTTCGATGCCGTTCCTGCCGTAGACGCCGAATGCCGGAAAGTTGCCTTTCTCCCAGACCTTGTAGCCGGTGGCGAGGATCAGGGTGTCGATCTCCCGCTTGCGGCCGTCGACGGTGACGATGCCGTCGCGCTCGATGTGCCTGATCGAGTCCGTCACCAGCTCGACGTTCGGCCGGTTGAACGTCGGGTAATAGGTATTGGAGAACGTCGGCCGCTTGCAGCCGAAACTGTATTGCGGCGTCAGCTTGCGGCGCAGTTCCGGATCCTTGATCTGCCGGTGCAGATGCTGTTTGCAGAAATTTTCCATGCCGCGGGTGAGGAACGGCAGCTGGCGGTTGTGCAGCGCGCCGGTGACCATCACCAGTTCGAGGATGGTGGAACTGGTGAGACGCGCCAACCGCTGGGTGACCGGCAGCCGGGCAAACAGGCTGCGCACGCCGGGCGGTATCTTCGGGTTCGATTTCGGCGACACCCAGATCGGCGTGCGCTGGTAGACGTGCATCCGTGCCAGCCGCGGCGCGATCTTCGGCAGCAGCTGCACGGCGGTGGCGCCGGTGCCGATCACCGCCGCGCGCTTGCCGTGCAGCGCGTACCCGTGATCCCACTCGGCGGTGTGGATCACCTTGCCGGCGAAATCGTCGAGCCCGGGAATGTCCGGCCGTTTCGGGTGCGAGAGGTAACCGGTGGCGAGGATCAGCACGCGCGCGGTCACCGGCGGCTGGCCGGCGATGTGCACCGTCCAGGTGGCGGTGTCCTCGTCGTAGTACACGCTTTCCACCGTCGAGCGGAAGCGCATGAAGCGGCGCAGCCGGTATTTGTCGGCCACGTGCAGGGCGTAGCGCTTGAGTTCTTCGCCCGGCGCATAGACGCGCGTCCAGTGCGGGTTCGGCTCGAAGGAATACGAATAGGTGAACGACGCGATGTCGACCGCCAGACCCGGGTAGGTGTTCAGGTGCCAGGTGCCGCCGAGATCGTCGGCCTGCTCGAGCATCAGCAGGTTGTCGATGCCCATGCGGTTGAGCTGGATCGCCATGCCCATGCCGCCGAAACCGGTGCCGACGATCACCGCGTCGTACGGGCCGGTGCCGGTGTTGTTGTGCTGTCGTGCGTTCATGGTCGTCACCCCGGAGGCGCGGACGAGCCCGACTATGTGGGCGCGGTCGCAGGGCTCCATTGGTTGCGGCGACCCCGCCGGTCCGTCAGCCCGGCAAACGGCAAGGCCGGCGCGCGCATCGACACCGCGCGGCGGTTGTGGCATCAAGGTGGCGCCGGGCCCGGCCAGGGCCGGTCGTCACCCCGCCAGTCCACCCGCCCGGATGCTGCGCATGTCCCGCCAATACCCCGCCGTCGATCCCGACGGCCTGCTCGAATATTCGGTCGTCTTCACCGACCGCGCGCTCAACCACATGTCGAAGCCGTTCCAGGGCGTGATGCGCGACATCTCCGCCACGCTGCGGCGCGCGTACGGCGCGGAGGCGGTGGCCATCGTGCCCGGCGGCGGCAGCTTCGGCATGGAGGCCGTGGCGCGCCAGCTGGCCACCGGGCAGAAATGCCTGGTCCTGCGCAACGGCTGGTTCAGTTACCGCTGGACGCAGATTTTCGACATGGGCGGCATTCCGTCCGCATCCCTCGTGCTGAAGGCGCGGCCGGTCGATGCCGGCCCGCACGCGGCCTGGACGCCGGCACCGGCCGACGACGTGGTGGCCACGATCCGCCGCGAGCAACCCGCGCTGGTGTTCGCGCCGCACGTGGAAACCGCTTCCGGGATGATCCTGCCCGACGACTACCTGCGGGCAGTCGCCGACGCCGTGCACGAAGCCGGCGGCCTGTTCGTGCTGGACTGCATCGCGTCCGGCGCCGTCTGGGTCGACATGCCGGCCTGCGGCATCGACGTGCTGATCAGTGCGCCGCAGAAAGGCTGGAGTTCCACGCCCTGTGCGGCGCTGGTGATGCTGAGCGCGGCCGGCAAGGCGCGCGTCGAGGCCACGACCAGTACCGGTTTCGCCGGCGACCTGAAGAAATGGCTGCAGATCATGCAGGCCTACGAAAACAACGGTCACATGTATCACGCGACGATGCCGACCGACGCCCTGATGCGGTTGCGCGACGCGATGCAGGCAACGGAAGCGGCCGGTTTCGCCGTGCTGCGCGAGCGACAGTTCGAGCTGGGCCGCCGGGTGCGTGCACTGTTCGCGGAGCAGGGACTGAAAAGCGTTGCCGCACCCGGTTTCGAGGCGCCCGGCGTCGTCGTCTGCCACACCGGCGACGACGGCCTGCACAACGCGTCGAAATTCATCGCGCAGGGCCTGCAGACCGCCGCCGGCGTACCGCTGATGTGCGACGAGCCGGCCGGCTTCAAGACCTTCCGCGTCGGTCTTTTCGGGCTCGACAAGCTGGGCAACGTCGATGCCGCAGTGGAACCCCTGGCCCGCGCGCTGCGCGCGATGCCCCGCAGCGGCTAGCGCACGAGCCGTTCGCTCATGAATTCGACGAACGCCCGCACCTTGGGCGGCATGTGCTTGCGCTCGGGCAGCACGATGTAGATGTCCGGTTCGAAGGTGCGGTAATCCTCCAGCAGCGCCACCAGGCGGCCGGCGGCTATGTCGGCGCCGATGCTGAAGTCCGGCGAGCGCAGGATGCCGATGCCGGCCAGCGCCGCATCGCGCAGTGCCTGGCCGTTGTTGGTGTAGTACACGCCGTTGACGTCGACCCTGAACTCGCGGCCGTCCGCATCCTGGTACTGCCAGTCGAGCTGCGTGCCGGTGTAGACGAGGCAGTGGTGCACGCGCAGGTCCAGCGGATGCTGCGGCGTGCCGTGCGCACGCAGGTAATCCGGTGCCGCCGCGGTGTACATGCGCACCGGCGCGATGCGGCGCGCGACCAGCGACGAATCGGCGAGCCGGCCGATGCGGATCACCACGTCGAAACCTTCGCTCACCACGTCGACCTTGCGGTCGTCCATCTGCAGGTCGATCACCACCTTCGGATAGCGGCGCATGAATTCCGGCAGCGCCGGCGCCACGTGCAGCAGGCCGAACGACATCGGCGCCGACACCCGCAGCACGCCGTGCGGCAGATCCTGGAAAGCGGAGACCTCCTGTTGCGCCTCGGCCAGTTCGGCCAGCGAGCGCGCCGCGCGTTCGTGCAGCCGCTCGCCGGCTTCGGTGAGCGACAGCCGCCGCGTGGTGCGGTGCAGCAGGCGCACACCGAGCCGGTCCTCCAGTCGCGTCACCTGCTTGCTCACCCGCGACTTGGTGGTGCCCAGACGCTGCGCGGCGGCGGTGAAGCTCTGCGTCTCCACCACGGCGACGAAGGCCGCCAGCCCGGCCAGCGGCTCCGGGGTCTGGACGGGGCGGGCGTCGGGGCGTCGGGTGGCAGGCATGCCGGACCTATTGGCTCTATTAAGGAAACAATCCTTTGCCATTGTGCCGGATTATCTGCAAAGAATCGATCAATAGACTGCCTTCGTTCGCACCGTTCCCCTCCCCGGGCGCGGTGCCCCGACCCCCCGAACGGAGAGCGCCATGAGCAACAACGTCCTGTTCCAGCCCCTGACCGCCGGCAGCCTGCGGCTGCGCAACCGCGTCCTGATGGCGCCGATGACCCGCAGCCGTGCCGACCACGACGGCAACGTCGGCGAGCTCACCGCCACCTACTACGCCCAGCGCGCCGGCGCCGGCCTGATCGTCACCGAGGGCATCTTCCCGGCCTTCACCGGCAAGGGTTACCTGCGCACTCCCGGACTGGTGAACCGCCAGCACGTCGCCGCCTGGAAGCGGGTGACCGACGCGGTGCACGCGCGCGGCGGCCAGATCGTCGCCCAGATCATGCATGTCGGCCGCATCAGCCACGCGTCGCTGCTGCCGGCCGGCGAACAGCCGGTCGCGCCGTCGGCCGTGGCCGCCGGCGGCAGCAGCTACACCCTGGACGGGCCGCAGCCGCATCCGGTGCCGCGCGAACTGTCGCGCCCGGAAATTGCCGCCATCACGCAGTCGTTCGCCGATGCCGCGGAAAACGCGATCGCCGCCGGCTTCGACGGCGTGCAGCTGCACGCCGGCAACGGCTATCTCGGCATGCAGTTCCTGTCGCCGAACTCCAACCGGCGTCGCGACGACTACGGCGGCAGCGCGGAGAACCGCGCGCGCTTCGTCGTCGAGACGCTGGAGGCGATGGTCGCGCGCGTCGGCGCCGACCGGGTGAGCCTGAAGGTCACTCCGGGCACCGGCTTCAACGACATGCAGGATCCCGATCCGGAGGAAACCTACGCCACGCTGTTCCGGCGCATCGCCCACCTGCCGCTGGCATTCGTCGATGTCTCGCCGGACGATCCGCAGCGGGCGAGCGCCGGTTACCACGCGCTGCTGCGGCCGCTGTGGAAAGGTCGCTACTTCGCCGGCCGCGGACTGACGCCGGAGTCGGCCAGCGCGCTGGTCGCCGACGGGCACGCCGACGCGGTGTTCTTCGGCAGCGGCTTCATCGCCAATCCGGACCTGCCGGAGCGTGTCCGCCGCGGAGCGGCACTGGCCACGCCGGATGCCGCGACCTTCTACGCCGGCGAGGACAAGGGCTACACCGATTACCCGGCACTGCCGGCCGCACAACCGGCGTGAGGACACCACGGGAACCGGGCCGGACCGCGGTCCGGTTCCCCGCACGGCGCACTTGATATCCGGGCGTCGCAATGCCATATCGGAGAGAACACGGGAGCACATCATGACGCGCAAGGAAATTCTCGATGTCTACACCAACGAGCACGGCCACTGGGTGGGCGACGGCTTCCCGGTGCGTTCGCTGTTCGACTACAACACCTTCGGCCGGCAGTTGAGCCCGTTCCTGCTGCTCGACCGCGCCGGTCCGCGCGAGTTCGCGCCGACCACGAAACAGCGCGGCGTCGGTGAGCATCCGCACCGCGGCTTCGAAACCGTCACCATCGTCTACGAAGGCGGCGTGGCGCATCGCGATTCCTCGGGCGGCGGCGGCACCATCGGCCCCGGCGACGTGCAATGGATGACCGCCGGCGGCGGCATCCTGCACGAGGAATTCCACTCGCCGGCGTTCGCGCAGCAGGGCGGCGTGCTCGACATGGTCCAGCTGTGGGTGAACCTGCCGGCGAAGGACAAGATGACTCCGCCGAAGTACCAGAGCATCGTCGACCGCGACATCCCGGCCGTCGAGCTGCCGGACGCGGCCGGCAAGGTGCGCGTGATCGCCGGCAGCTTCGCCGGCCACGCCGGCCCGGCGTCCACGTTCTCGCCGATCGAACTGTGGGACGTGCGGCTGCATGCCGGCCGGAGCACGGCGCTGTCGGTTCCCGACGGGCATTCGCTCGCCGTGGTGGTGCTGCGCGGCAATGTGACGCTCAACGGCCAGCACACGCTGGGCGAAGCCCAGTTCGCCGTGTTCGGCCACGACGGCAGCGAATTCACGCTGGCCGCCGGCACGGATGCGGTGCTGCTGGTGCTCGCCGGCAAGCCGTTGAACGAACCGATCGAGGGCTACGGTCCGTTCGTGATGAACACCGCGCTGGAAATCGAGGAAGCGATCCAGGATTTCCGCAGCGGGCGTTTCGGACGGATTCCGGCAGCCGCCGGCTGAACGGCTAGCGGCGGCTCTCGCGCACGAACTGCGCGAAGCCGCGCAGGAAATCGCCGAGCTGTTTGCGCATCGCCTCGTCGGCGAGGGAACCGTCGGCGGCGAATGCCTGGCCGGCGCGCGACAGCAGCAGCTTGCCGCCCGACCACTGGCGGGTACCCAGCGTCTTGAGTACCGGCAGCCAGTGGTTCTGCGCCAGGATGGTGCCGAAACCGCCGGGCGACGCACCGATCACCGCCACCGGGCGATTGCCGAACACGCGCGCTATGTCGTTCGCCGGCCGCGACAGCCAGTCGATGCCGTTCTTCAGCACGCCGGGAATGCCGTTGTTGTATTCCGGTGTGGCGATCAGCAGACCGTCGCAGGCGGCGACGCGCGCCTTGAGCGCCTCCACTGCCGGCGGCAGGCCCGATGCCGCTTCGAGATCGCCGTCGTACAGCGGAATGCCGTGCAGCGTCGCCAGTTCGATCTGCACGTCATCGCCGGCCTGCGCCTGTGCGGCGCGCAGCAGGGCGGTATTGAACGAATCGCGGCGCAGGCTGCCGGACAGGCCGAGGATCTTCACGGTCATGGCGCTCTCCTTCAGTCGACGAGTGACGATGCGACGCGGATTTCGCCGGTCAGCACCTTGTGCATCGGGCAGGCATTGGCGATCTGCAGCAGCCGCTCGCGCTGCTCCGAATCCAGCTCGCCGTGCAACGTGATGCGGCGCACGATGTCGGTGCCGGCCGCCGGCTTGCCCGCCGGATTGAACTGCACTTCGACTTCAATGCCGGTGAGCGGCCACTGCTTGCGTTGCGCGTACATCTGCACGGTGATCGCCGTGCAGGCACCGAGACCGGACATGATGAGCCGCGACGGCGTCGGGCCGAGATCGCCGCCGCCGCTGTGCGCCGGCTCGTCGCCCAGCCACTCGTGGCCGCCGTCGTCGATCAGGCGGACCAGCCAGGGAACTTCGCCGTTGACGGCGCGAACGACAGGAACGGCATCGGGGCGGATCATCGCGGTTCTCCAGGACAGTGAACGAAGACCGATTCTAGGCCGCCGGTCGTCGACGTCGCCATCCCGCAGGTGCGGCCGTGCCCGATCCGGTCATCCGCTCATGCTTCCGGCAGCAGCGCGCCGCGTGCTAGAACGATTGTCCCGTTCGGCCAAAAGGAGTTAGCCATGTCCGTCGCCAAAGTGATCGAGGTCATTGCCGGCAGCAAGACCAGTTTCGACGATGCCATCCGGAAAGGACTCGCTCGTGCCAGCGATTCGGTGAGCGATGTCAGCGGCGCCTGGATCAAGGATCAGAAAGTCGTGCTCACCAACGGCAAGATCAGCGAATACCGCGTGGTGATGAAAGTGACCTTCGTGGTCAAGGAAAAATCCGGCAAGAAGAAGTGACGTACCGGCAGAACGCCGGCTTCCGTCACGACCAAAGCCCCGCCATGCGGGGCTTTTTCATTCCGCCGTTCAGCGCGCCGGTGCCGCAAAACCGCGGATTACCTGCACCAGCGCCTGACGCTCGGCGAGCGACAGGGTGCTCTCGAAGGCCGGCATGATGCGCGGGCCCTCGTTGATTTCCGTCAGGATGTCTTCGTCGCTGTGCGCGGCCTGCCATTTCTCGCCGGTGAACTCCTGCGCGAAGAAAAGATAGCCGCGCCAGGTATCGGCGCGTCCGGCTTCGCCGTGGCATTTGGCACAGTGCTCCTTGTACAGCGCGGACGCCTGCGCCGGTGAAACGCCGTCGGCGGCGAAAGCAGCGCTGCCGGACAGCAGGAGCAGGGCGGCCAGCAGGAAACGGGAAGCGGTCGTCGTCATGACGGATCCTCCGGAACGGGCATTCCATCGTGCCACATCGCCGCACCGGCGGAAGTGGCCGCGATTGACCGGTGGCACGCATTGTCCGGCCGGGCCGGGTCGTGGCAAGAAGACAGCGCCCGCCCCGAACCCGGAGTCCGCATGTCCGCCATTCCCGGCATCCAGCGCCCGATCCGTCGCCCCGGCCTGCGCGCCCGGGTGCTCAACGCCGTCCTGCGCCGCTACCTGAAACGGCCGGCCGACCGTGCGCCGGAGAACCTGCGCATCAAGGACGAACATCTCGCCCGCGGTGCCCGCCGCACCGCGAAAATGCTGCAGCGCAACGAGCGCGTGCCGGGATACGTGAAAGTGCAACCGGTGCAGATTCCGACGGCGGCCGGCGCGATGGACGCGGAATGGCTGTCGTCAGCGCGCGCCGGCCACAGCAGCGAGCAGGTCGTGCTGTATTTCCACGGCGGCGGTTACTTCATGTGCTCGGCCGCCACCCACCGGCCGCTCACCGCACGGCTGGCGCACGTCCTGAAGCGGCGCGTACTGTCGATCAACTACCGGCAGGCGCCGGACCACCGCTTCCCCGCCTGGCTCGACGACGCACTCGACGCCTACCGTTTCCTGCTGGCGGAAGGTTACGCCCCGGAAAAAATCGCGCTCGGCGGCGACTCGGCCGGCGGCAACCTGGTGCTGGTCACGCTGCAACAGATCCGCAACGAAAACCTGCCGATGCCGGGCGCCGCCTTCTGCATCTCGCCCTGGGCGGACATGGCCTGCGAAGGCGCATCGCTGCACGACAACCAGCCGCACGACGTAATGTTTTCCGCCAACGGCCTGCGCGCACTGGCGCGCTACCACGCGCGTGACGCCGATCCGCGACACCCGCTGCTGTCGCCCGTGCATGCCGATTTCCGCGGCTTCCCGCCGCTGTTGATCCAGGCCAGCAGCACCGAAATCCTGCGCGACGACAGTCGCCGCGTAGCACAGCGCGCCCGCGCGGCCGGAGTGAACGTCACGCTCGAGGAGTGGCACGACCTGCCGCACGTGTTCCACCTGTTCGCCGATTTCATCCCGGAAGGCGGACGGGCGATCCGGCACATCGGGCGTTTTGTGCGCACCCATGCCTGAATCGCCCTGAAAGCGGGCAGCGAATCTCACGAAAACGCATAAGCGGCGACCGGTCAGCACCGGATTTCCTCCGGTCGCCGGCGATTCCGGCGGCGGCGTGCCTTTCGGGGGGAAAGCGTTGGCCGGACGCGCTGACCGGGAGGTAAAGTCCCTCGGCCCGGCACCGCTGCGCCGCAGCGATCCCGGGTTCCGGCACGACGCTTGCACGGTATGGAATGCCGGTGGCGTCGCATCGCTGAAACGCATGTGGCCGTCACGGAATGCTTCGCGCCAGACACTGCCAGGGAGGCACTGCCATGTATCCGCGCCCGCTCGCTCTGCTCGCGTTCACCCTCATCGCCCTCACCGCAACCGGCTGCACCCGCCAGGAAACCGTCCAGACCGGACGCTTCGCCGATGACGCAGCCGGCGGCCTGCCCTACAGCGGCCTGCGCTACGAGGCACAGCCCAGCGGACTGGCCGGCGAAGTGGCCGGCGGCACCTTCCGCTTCCAGTCCCGGGACAACATCACGTTCTATCTGGGCGACTTCCCGCTCGGCTCTTTCGACACCGCCGGCAACGTCGCCGCCGTCACCCTCGAAGCCCTGCAGGTGGCCGGGCTGAGCGACGCCGAATACGGCGGCTATGTCGTGTCGCTCCGCGCCATGCTGCGCTCGCTGGACAGTGACGGCGAAACCGGCAACGGCGTCTCGGTTTCCGCCGACGACCAGGCTGCCTTCGCCGGCATCCACATGACCGGCAAGGCGATCGACACGCTGCGCCACGAGCTGGCGGCACTGAGCGTCGTCCGGGTCGTCGGCGTCCGCTGACCGGCCCGGCCGCCGCCGGGAAGCAGGCCGCCCGTAACGCCGGGCGAGACAGTGTCCGCTCAGGGAATGACCACGACCCGCAGCGGCCGGGCTGCGCTGCGACCGTGCTCGTCCACCGCGCTGATACGGAACGTGCCGGCAGTGCGCGGCGTCCAGGGCAAGGCCACGCCGGGCTTGCCCGCGCCGACATAAGCGTCGTCGACAAACCAGTACAGCGTGCGCACATCGCCGTCGGCATTGGCGTTGAGCGGGATCACCTCCTGTCCCAGGCGGGCCGCGCGCACCGGGTATTCCACTCCGGTCAGCGGCGAAGTGATCTGCGGCCTCACGTCGCTGACGGGGTTGGCGGCCACGCCGCAGTTTCCCTCCGCCGGCGGGCGACGGCGCGGAATGCCGGCCTGCTCGAACAGGCGCAGGATGTCCGTGGGCCAGAACTCGTACACTTTTTCCTGCACGTAGCGCGCCGGTGTGTCGGCGCAGGCCTGATGGCCGGTGCGGCTGTCGATGCGCAACCGGCGATGCACCTGGCTGACGCGGATCGGGGATTTCCCGGGAATGAACCAGGCGGGCACGACGCGCGGACAATCCGCGTTCGGCAGCTCGCCGGAAGCGGCGCACACGTCGACTCGTGCCAGATGCTCCGGCTGGCGGAATGCCGGCGCCGACAGTCCGGGTTTTGCCGCCTTCACGGCGTCGACGACACGGAAGAAGAGCGGGGCGGCGGTGTGTACACCGACGAACGCCGGGTTGCCGCTGCCATCGAAATTGCCCACCCAGACCACCAGCACGTAGGGACCGAACACGCCAGCCGTCCAGGCATCGCGGAACCCCCACGAGGTGCCGGTTTTCCAGGCCACCGGCAACTGCTGCGCGCGCAGTGTTTCCGGCAACTCCGGCGGCGGATTGTCCTTCAGCATGTCCAGCACCATGAAGCTCGCCTCTTCCGACAGCAGGCGCGGGCCGGCGACAGTGCCGGGCACGCCGTACGTCGCAGCCGTGGACGACAGTGTCTTTCCGTTGCGCGGTTGCCGGACGTAGCGCAGCGGCTGCAGTACGCCGCGATTGGCCAGCATGGCGTACAACGTGGCAACTTCCTCCATGGTCACTTCGCCACCACCCAGGGTCAGCGCCAGACCGTAGTGGCGCTCACTGGCCATGTTTGCGATGCCGGCCGTGCGCAGGAACTGGTAGAAACCCGGCTGCGACAGGCGGGACGCCAACGCTACGGCCGGTACGTTGCGGGAGCGGATCAGGGCATCGTGCACGGTGATCGGACCGACGAAGGCGCCGTCGAAATTTTCCGGCGAGAACGGGCCGAATGCCGTGGGCGCGTCCTTGAGCACGGACTGCGGATGTATCAGGCCCTGGTCGATGGCCAGCGCATAGATGAACGGCTTCAGCGCAGAACCTGGCGAGCGCTTCGCCAGTGTGCCGTTGACCTGTCCCTGGATCGCAGCATCGAAGAATCCGGCGGAGCCGACCACGGCCTTCACTTCCATGCTGCGGAAATCCACCAGCAGCGCAGCCGCATTGTTCACGCCGATGCGACGGTTGGACTGCACGTGTCTGGCGATCTGCGCTTCCAGCAGCGTCTGCAGGCGCAGATCGATGGTGCTGTGGATTTCCCGGGCGCGATCTGGCTGCATGAGCAGCCAGGTGGTGAGATGCGGCGCCGCGAATGGCAGATCCTTCGTGCCGGCGTAGCGCGGTGCCTGCGCCGCCAGCACGGAGGCTGCACCGGAATCCGGGTGGTGCACCCGCCATGTCGCCAGCAGCCGTTCGCGCGCGCGCCGCAACCCGTCCGGCTCGTGACCGGTGCGCAGCGGGTCGCGCGCCTGTGGCGATTGCGGCACCAGCACCAGCGTCAGCGATTCGGTCAGCGTCAGCTGTCCGGCCGCCTTGCCGAAGTAGATCCGGCTGGCGGCGCCGACACCCTGCAGGTTGCTGCCGTAGGGCAGCAGGTTGACATGCGCCTCCAGCAGATCGCGTTTGGAGTAACGCAGCTCCAGCCACAACGCCAGCGCGATCTGCTCAAGCTTGCCGCCGATGCTGCGTGTGTTCAGCCGGTACATCAACCGCGCCAGCTGCATGGTGATCGTGGATCCGCCCTGGCGCACCCCGCCGGACCATGTTTCGCGGGCGGCGCGCAGCAAGGCCGCCGGATTGACGCCGGGGTGCCGATAGAAATGACGGTCCTCGTGCAGCAGCAGTGCCTGCACGAATTCCGGCGCCACATCTTCCAGCGGCGTCCACAGGCGGTACTGCTCGTCCGATGCCAGTGTCAACCGCAGCAGGCGGCCGTCATCGGCATGGATGGCCGTGGATGCCGGCGCAAAATCCGACAGCGGTGCATGCGGCCACAGGCGGAACACCGCCAGCAACACCAACAAGATGGCGGCCGGCGTGGCCAGCCTCCTCGCCACGGATCGCCATCTCACTGTGGACGGACCACCTCGATACTGCCGGCGGCCGAGCGCGCCTTCACCTGCGACTCGTACATGGATTCGCCGTAGGCCGGAGGCACCGTGTAGCGGCCGACGTTGGTGGCCTTGATGCGGTAGGTGAATTCCTGCAGGGCCGCCGTGGCACGCGCGTAGACCACCACCCGATCTTCACGCACATCGGAGAAGTCGACGCCGCCGCGAGCGTAGTCCCACAGTATGCCGCAGGCGCACTCATCTTCCTGCGCGGCATCCTGGTCATGCGTCTCGTCGTACTCTTCGCCGTCGTACTCGTAGCCTTCTTCGTCGCTGTATTCACCGGACCCGGCGTCGGCGGCAGTCACATAAGGTTGCTCGGGTGCATCACGGCGCGGCAATACCGGCTCAAAGCCACCCGGCAAAAGATCGACCAATACCGCGTCATCAAGACTTTGTCGGTTGATGGTGCGGTATTTCACATGCACCACGATTTCATCTCCCATCTTCACCTGCGTCAGCGGCTTGCCGGCGATGTCGGTGTACTCGCGGATGATCTCGAAGTCCTGCTTGATGGCGGCGCCCGGCGGCTTGCGATCGAAGCCGGACTGGTTGACCAGGTAATAGGCGCGCAGGCCGCTGTCGTTGCCGAACGACAGCTTCGCCGCGTCCTGCGTGAACGTGGTCACCGGGAACAGACCCGGCTGCAACGACAGCGGCCGTGGCTCCTTGTTGTGGTCGCGCGGAATTTCCACGATGGACAGTCGGCCGGCGGCGACCGGGCTCGCGGCGGCGGCGTAGGCGTCCAGCGCCAGAATGGTAGTGGCGGCGGCCAGCGAGCTGTATTCGCCGTTTTTCACCCGCTTCACCAGCAAATCCAGCACCGGCTCGGGCAACTTCGCCAGACGTTCCGGGAAATGTTTCGAGAGTACATAGAGGATCACCGCATCGCTGACCATGGGCCCGTGCCAGCGGTCGTAGCGCACTTCGCGACCGGCCCTCACCTGTTCGATGGCGCGATCGGCCAGCGCCTGCTGCTTCATCAGCTGATAGGCGCCGGCCAGCCAGGCGGCCGCGATGTCGCTTCGCCACTCCTTTGCATGGCGCTCTTCCAGGCGTTTCTGCAGACCAGCGGCCTCATTGGCCACCACATTGCCCTGGCGCGCCAGCAGATAGATGGCAAACGCGGTGTTGCGTTCGTCCGCGAGGTTGTTGCCGTCGCGCCCCGCCACACTGCGCAGGTAGCCGTTGCCGGCATCGAGCAGATCGCGCGGCACGGCGCGGCCGCGCGCCAACGCCTCCAGCAACACAAACTGGGTATAGATGGAGGCGAACTCTTCCTGCTGAACCCCGCCCGGCCAATAGCGGTAGGCGCCGTCGCCGTTCTGCCGGCGGCGCAGCTCGTCGATCAGGCCTTCCAGCGACGCGCCCGGTTGCGTTTTCAGATAGCCGAATTCCGGCCGCGACGACAGCACGACGGCGGGCATCGCCATCGACACCAGCTGTTCGGTACAACTGTAGTCGTAGCCACCGAGATAACCTGACAGGCCGTGTGCCAGCGCCAGCGGCAGCGGCGACACACTCGCCTGCAGTTTGCGGTACTGCGGATACAGGCTGCGGCCGGTCGTGATTTCGACCTTGTCGCGGAAACTGCCGGCATCCAGCTGTGCCATCCAGGGCGTGGCCGGTCGCACCGACAGGGTGGCGCCGATGCGCGCCGACTTGCCGTTGAGTGCGGCGCTGAACTTCAGCGAGGCCGCTCCCGGTTCGTCGCGCACCTTCAGGCGGAAACGCGCAGAAGATTCGCGCAACTCGGTGATCGGTACCGTCTGCTGCCGTGCACCAAGAACCTCGAGGTGACCGGACGGCTCCAGCGATACCACCACCGGTGCGTCCTTGCCCGAGCCGGCCACGTTATTGGCCACACCCACGCTCACCTCGAATTCATCTCCGGGCGTGACCGTCAGCGGCGCATTCGGTGACAGCACGAAGTCGCCGCGCACGGTGGCGCGCTTCTCGGCCACGCCGATACTGTCGTCGTTCACCGCCACGGCCATGACGCGCAGCGTACCGTTGAAATAGTCAGGCACCGTATAGGTCAGCTCGCGCTCGGAGGTGTCGGCATCGACAATGCCGGACCACCAGGCCACCGGCTGATCGGTCTTGCGCCGAAACGGGTTCAGATTCTGGCCCAGCAATGCCTCGCCGTCGCCGCCGGGCGCCGACAGCATGGCCGTGCGGAATTCCGGCAGGACGAGATCGAGGATCTGCCGCGTGTGCACATCCAGCGCGCGCTTCTGGAAGAAATGGCCGAGCGGGTCGGGGGTGCGGTAGCGCGCCACCTGCAGGATGCCCTCGTCGATCACGAACAGAACGATTCGTCCCGGCTGCGCGGCTCTGTAGCGCAACTTCAGCGCATCACCCGGCTTCACCAGTGCCGGCGCGTCCAGCATGATCTCGTTGCGGCGACGGTCCAGCGCAACCGAGAACGGCTGCACCCCGTAGGAAAGCGGCGAGGTATAAATCTCCTCGGAAGACAGATCGCGCACGAAACTGACGCTCACATAGGCGCTGCCCTCCACGCCTTCCGGCAGGCGGATCTTCTGCACCGAGGACGTAGTGGTTGTGCGGAACCAGCGCCAGGCGAAAACCTTGTCACGCTCGATGGTGATCAGACCGGCACCCGCCCAGGGTGCATTGATCTGCATCTCGATGTCTTCGCCCGGGGTGTAGTCCTTCTTGTTCAGGACGATCTGCAGCTCCGCGTTCTTCTCCAGCGAGCGGCTCAGGTTGGCCTGGCCGGCCACGGCGTAATCGATGCGCGCGAACACCTGGCCATCCTTGTCCGCCACCACGTAGCTGTAGTTTCCGGGCGTCGCGGTATCGGCCACCAGCGTGCTGCCGGCAGCAGCAATGGCGAACGGTTTTTCGTCCAGCTTCACTTCCTTGAGCCGCGACTCGTACTTGTAGGTGCCACTGTCCTGCTTGATCAGCACCGACACGTAGCGACGCTCGATACGCTGCAGCTTCAGGTCCTTGATCGCGGTCGGCACCGCCTTCGGATCAATGCCGAGGAATGACAGCCTGCGCTCGCTGCCGCGCGGGATATAGCCGAGATCGCCATCGGCCTTCCAGCCCACCAGATACGGCAGGCTGGACACCAGCTGTGCCGTCTCGGCGCTGACGCCCCGGCCACCGTCGGCCTCGTACCCCTCGAATACCAGATGCGCACGGTAGGTGGCTCGCGCGAAGCGCTGCAGGTTCAGGTCGAACACGGCTTCGCCGGCGGCGTCGGTCTTGCCGTCTGCCAGACTCTCGCTGTAGCCATCCTTCGCTGCCTGCGGATCGCGGAACTCATAATCCGGATAGCGGGTGAAGCGCGGAAAATAGGGCGACAGCGTCAGCATGGCACGCACGCGGCGGTTCTCGGCCGGCGTGCCGAACAGATTCTGCAGCGTGACGCCGACCTGCAGCTGCTCCGGGGACACCCAGCCTTCGACCTGCCCGGCAGAGAAGTGCGCCGACATCTTCAGGCGGTCCGGCAGGAATTCCTGTACGTTAACGGACATCGTGCCGACCAGATCCTGCCGGTACTGATCACGTATCACATACAGGTTCAGCGTATAGCTGCCGGTGGGCGAAGCTTCACGGGTCTGGTAGCGAATGTCCTCGAAGCCGGCCTCCGACAGCTTCAGGGTTTCGCGTTTCACCGTGGTGCCTCGCGGGTCGGTGACCTGCACCAGCAGCGGCAGGCCAGGCGGCAGATTGCGCCAGTCCTGCGATTTCACGATGGCGGCGGCACGGATTTCGTCGCCGGGCCGGTAGATGCCGCGATCAGAGAACAGATAAGCAGTGAGCCGCGCCTGGTCCGCGGTGGTGTTGACGCCGCCGACGTCGAATCGCGACAGATCCAGCGCCCGGTTGCCGCCATCCACCGGCAGGAAGCTGCTGTCGCCGCCGCGCCGGGCAAGATACAACACCGGCTGCTTTTCCCGCTGGAAGGACTTCAGGCCCGGCAGCTGCGCATGGCCGTCACTGTCGGTGACGGCGGACACCACGGGCTCCCCGTTCCGACCGATCACGTCGACGGTCACGCCGGACGCCGGCTCACCGCTGTGGATGGACTGCACGAACACATCCTGCTCGCCGGTCACGGTGCGTTTGACCAGCAGGCCCAGGTCGGTGACCACAATCAGCCGCGTATCGCTGGTGCTGGCATTGTAGTAACCGGAATTCTCGTCGCTGCGGTTGTCGACAGACACCGTGCGATCGGTCGCCGGGTCCCAGCCCTGGATGCGCAGGAAGAAGATGCCTTGCCGGGTCGCGCCCGGCTGGTCCATGAATTCGGCAAGATCGATCGCTTCGTAATGCGGTTCGCCCGGGCGCAGCTTCGGCAACGGGATCTTCTTCGAAAAACGCTCCGCGAGATTGTCCTCGTTGAAACTCCAGTTGTTGAAGTTCGGGCGCCCAAGATCCCCATGGGTCTGCGTCACCAGGTGCTGCAGCTGATTGGGCAGCAGGCGGCCGACTTCGATCTTCATGCCCGGCAGATCGCGGGTGAACACGCTCAGCTTCCGGTTGCCGGACAGCGCCAGCAATGCGCCCTGTTGGGCGATGTAAAGCTCCTTCGGATATTCCGGTACGCGCAGCACAGTATCCTTCGGATCGGCCAACAAATAACCACCGAAAGAGCGCAGGCCCTTGTCGACCGAGACATAGATCTCGCGTTTCGGGTCGGCGTGGAATCGGAAGCTGTGCAGCTCGACGTGTTCACGCTCGTTGGGCACGTACTCCAGCGTCATCGGCTGTGCCGCTTTCAACACTGCCGGTGTCACCGCGTTGGTGTTGTACCAGCGGTACGGCTGCTTGCCGTAGTCGCGCTCCCACTGTGCCTGGACTTTCTGGTCCGGATGCTGCGGCGGCAGCAGCCAGGCGTGCACCCTGGAAACGATCTCCGGCTCCTGTACCGAAAACGATGTCTCCAGCATCAGCACCTGGGTGGGCTCGTCGCGTTCGTCGCGCACGATCTGCAGGCGCAGGTCGTTCACTGCCAGGCTGTACAGGCCCGGCACTATCACGCTGGCCTCCACCGCACTGTCGGTTTTGTTGCCGCCGCGCGCAGCGCGCACGCCGGCGGCAACGACTACTTCCGCGCGACCCTCCTTCGATGGAACCGACAGTGGCTCCGAATGCAGGAATGCCCGCAGTTTCAGCTTGTCGTATGAAATGGTGAATTTCGGCGATGCCAGCTTGTCCTCGATCAAATCGTTGACCTTGTTGTACAGGGCCATTTCGATGCGTGACTCCAGGGCCCCGGTATCCACCGGATGGCTGAAGCGCAGCGTGGTGACGATCTTCTTGTCACCGGCGTTGACCGGATCCTGGTAAAACTCGTTGGCATCGATGGCGGCCTCGAACCGGGGCGTACTGAACTCCGCGTCGTACCCGGCCAGCAGGATCTGCTCGGCCACGAAACCCCTGCGGGCGAACTCCAGCTCGTACTCCTGACCGATAGGCCAGTCCTCCTTCGGCTGGAAGCGCAGGGTGCGATCGTCATCCCAGGTCCAGATGCCGGCGGTTGCCGGCGAGAGCGAGATACCGGCCTTGTCCGGATCGATCGCCTTGCCCGCGGCCTCCAGGGGGGCCACCGAACCGTCGAACTCGATCAGCAGCGGTTTCGGGGCGTTTTCGGTTTCGCACTCGTAACAGGTGCGCGCCGGCGCACTGACGCTGAAACCGATTTCCACCGGACGCGGGCGACTCTGCCACCATTGCCAGCCATACCACGCCGCCATCGCCAGCAGGGCCAGGCCCAGCGCGATCCCGGCGGCCGGCAACGGCCGGCGGCGCACCCACTCGGCCAGCGCATACAGCGCGTTCTGCAGCCCGAGCAGCCAGCCCGGTGCCTGCCACTGCAGACTGCCGAACAGCAGGCCCGCCAACCCGGTGATGGCCATCCAGACAAGGCTGATCAGGAACAGGGGGATCTGCAGGAACCGCGTCAGCTTGTCCATCGGCGTCATGCTCGTCATGAGAGGAGGCCCGGGCGGGCGAGGCGCCATCGGAGCACCGGCCGTCTCGGCCTGTCAACGCCGGTCAACGCTGCCGGGCGCACGCGCTAGAATGCCCGTCCGGCACCGTTCCAAGGATGTAGAGCGCCATGAGAGCCCTGACCCCGGTCGACCAGCTGTTCCTGTGGATGGAGCGGCGCCAGCAACCGATGCATGTCGGGGGTCTGCAACTGTTCGAGTTCCCGGACGATGCCGAGGAAGGCTACGTGCAGGAACTGGCGCAGATCCTGCGCGAATACAACCGTCCTTCGCCGCCGTTCAACCAGCGCCTGGTGACGCGCCTCGGCCAGGCCTTCTGGGACGAAGATTCACAGTTCGATCTCGAACACCATTTCCGTCACGAAGCACTGCCGCACCCGGGCCGCATCCGCGAACTGCTGGCGCTGGTCTCGGCCGAGCACTCGGCGCTGCTCGACCGCGAACGGCCGCTGTGGGAAGCGCACCTGATCGAAGGCTTCTCCGACCGTCGCTTCGCGCTGTACAGCAAGATCCATCATTCGATGGTCGACGGCATCGCCGCCATGCGACTCATGGCGCGTTCGCTGTCCACCGATCCGAATGCCCGCGGCCTGCCGCCGGTATGGGCACAGGAGCGGCGGAAGCGCGAGAAGGAAGGGCTGTCGCCGGTCGACGCGGTGAGCCATCTCGCGCAGCAGGCCGGCGGTGCCGGCAAGCAACTGGCAACCATTCCGAACGTGCTGCGCGAAGTCTACAAGAGCATCCAGAAAGCACGCGGCAACGAATCCTACGTCTCGGTATTCCAGGCGCCGCACTGCATCCTCAACGAGCGCATCACCGGTTCGCGGCGCTTCGCCGCGCAGTCCTATCCGCTGCCGCGCTTCAAGGCGATCGCGAAAGCATTCGGCGGCACGCTCAACGACGTCGTGCTGACCGTCTGCGGTTCGGCGCTGCGCGAATACCTGATCAGCCAGCGTGCGCTGCCGGACCAGCCGCTGATCGCGATGGTGCCAATGTCGGTGCGCGCCGACGAGAGCGACGGCGGCAACCAGATCGCGATGATTCTCGCCAACCTCGGCACCCACGTCGCCGATCCGGGACGGCGCATCGGTCTGGTCATGGCCTCGGTGCGCGAGGCCAAAGAACGCTGCGCGCGGATGAGTGCCGAAGAAATCGTCAACTACACCGCTCTGACGCTGGCCCCGGGCGGATTGAACCTGCTCACCGGCATGAATCCCAAATGGCAGACATTCAACGTCATCATTTCCAACGTGCCGGGGCCTAAAGAGCCCTTGTACTGGAACGGTGCCCGCCTGCAGGGCATTTACCCGGTGTCGATCGTGCTCGACCGGATGGCACTGAACATCACGCTGACCAGTTATGTCGATTCGCTGGAATTCGGCTTCATTGCCTGCCGGCGCACGCTGCCGTCCATGCAACGCCTGCTCGATTACGTCGAGAAGGCCATCGATGAACTGGAGATAGCCGCCGGTATCGCCTGACGCGTTGACGCGCGCACCGGCATCCCGAGCCTTGCTCATGCAGACATTCCCCCTGTTACCGCGCCGACTGATCAGCGGCTTCCTGCTGGTCCTGCTTCTGGCGCTCGCCTTCAGCATCGTCAAGCCGTTCCTCGCGTCGATCGCGTGGGCGCTGATCCTCTGCTACGTCACCTGGCCGTTGTACCTGAAGCTGCGCACGGCAACCGGCAACCGCCAGAACCTGGCGGCACTGCTCATGACCACGCTGCTTGCCTGTTCCCTGGTGTTGCCGATGGCATGGCTGGTGCTGTTGCTGGAGGGCGAGCTGGTGAACATGTACCTCTCGCTGCAGAAGCAGCTGGCCAGCGGTCCGCTGCAGCTGCCCGAACACATCCGCGCCCTGCCGGTGATCGGTCCGGAGCTGGAGAAACTCGTTGCCCGCTTCGCCAGCAGCCCGGATGCACTGAAGGCGGAAATCGCGCGTTACTCCGGCGACTGGAGCAACGTCGTCACCAAACTGATCGGGGGCGCAGGCAAGAACCTCGCCAAGCTCGGCTTTGCGCTGCTCACCGCGTTCTTCGTCTATCGCGACGGCGAGCGCCTGCTGGCGCAGGTCACACTGGCGATCCGCCGGCTGGTCGGCGAGCGTGAACGCGACTACATGCAGGCCGCCGGCGCGACGACGCGCGCGGTGGTTTACGGCATCGTGCTGACCGCGCTGGGCCAGGGCCTGCTGGCCGGCATCGGTTACTGGATTTTCGGTGCGCCCAGCCCGGTGCTGCTGGCCGCGCTCACCACGATCATCGCGCTGATTCCCTTCGGCACGCCGTTCGCGTGGGGCGGCGTCGCCGTATGGATGGTGATCAACGGCGACGCGTGGGGCGGGATCGGCCTGGCACTGTGGGGCGTACTGCTGGTGAGCTGGGTCGACAACATCATCCGGCCGCTGGTGATCAGCGCCGCCACGCGCATTCCGTTCATCCTGGTGATGTTCGGCGTGCTCGGCGGCCTGGCGGCCTTCGGCATGGTCGGCCTGTTCATCGGGCCGGTCGTACTGGCGGTGTTGCTGGCCGTGTGGCGCGAATGGCTGGAAGAGCACACGGCGGCGCAAAAGTCCGCCGACGCCGAAGACTCCCGTCCGGCGAGCCCCGACGTCTGAATTTCGCGTGCGCGCGGTTCAGCGCCGTACGCTGGCCCAGGCGCCAAGGCTGGTCAGCAACAATCCGGCAACCAGCCAGCCGGTCAGCGGCTCGTCCAGCGCCAGCGACGATCCGATGCCGGCGAACGCCGGCACTACGGCCATCAGTGCGCCGAGCCGGGCCGGACCCAGCCGCTGCATCGCCTGCAGGTAAAGCACCATGGCGACGATCACCACGAACAGTCCCTGATAGACCGCCTGCAGCAGGATTTCACCGCGACCGGCACCGTCGAGCGCATGCGGCAGGAAAAACACGTACACCGGCAGATAGATCAGCGTCGCCAGCAGCGCACTGCCGATCGTGGTTTCCCACGGGCCGATATTCCAGCGCCGGATCAGCGACGAATAAAGCGCCCAGCACAGCGACGATCCGACCAGCAGCAGATCGCCGAACCAGACCTGCGTGCCGCGTACGTCGCCGCCGTGCCGCCAGAACGTATCGAAAGCGAGGAAACCGACACCGAGCGCGATCAGCAACAATCCCTGCCGCAGCGTGCGCGACGGCGATTGCCCGAGCACCACCCACACGCAGAGCGCCATGGTGAACGGCAGCAGCCCGGATACCAGCAGCGCACCGTGTGCCGCCGGCGCGTAACGGAATCCGGCATAGACCAGCAGGGCATAGGCAACGCCGCCGATCAGTGCCAGCGCGAACATTCGCATCGTGAACAGCGGCACGCGTTTCCAGAACAGCCACGCCGGGAACAACACCAGCGCGGCGGTTCCGAAACGCAGCGCGGCGATGTCCCAGGCCGCCAGCGAACCGGTGCCCGCGATGCGCGTCACCAGCACGAACCCGGCCCAGATCACGACCGTGAGCGCGGCATAGACATACCCCGAGCGACTGGCGGGCGCAGCGTCCGGCAGATGAATCGACATGACAGCCTCGTGATGGTCCGGCGGCGGGATCGCCGGCCGTTGCAGACGGCGCAGGATACGGGATCGGAACGCGGTCACTAATCGTGGCCTTTCGCATGGCAGCGCCCGGGCCGTCTGTGTTACGTTCTCCGGGCTTATGCCATTCGATGGCACTTTCCTGTCAGGAGACCGAAACCATGCGCATCCTTCTCGCCACGGCCGTTCTGGCCACCTCCGTCACCGCTTCTTTCGATGTTGCCGCCCACGACACCAACGCCGGTTACTGGGGCGACAGCACCACCAAGTCCATCTGGCGCAACAGCTACGGTGAGTGCTGGCAGACCGGCACCATCAGCAAGGAACAGCTTGCCCAGGGTTGCGACGGTTCCGCGAAAGCGGCTGCCACGCTCGTCCCGGTGGCCGCAGCCCCGGCCTCTGCGCCGGCCGACGACGGCTCCGCTGCCCGCCGCGCTGCCGAAGACGCCGCCCGCAAGGCGGCCGACGATGCCATGGCCGCAGCCGCTGCCGCCGCTGCCGCCGCGGCGGCCATGCGCGATACCGACGGTGACGGCGTGAAGGACTCCGCGGACAAGTGCCCGGACACCAAGAAAGGCGCGAAGGTCGACGAAACCGGTTGCTACATCGTCCTCAAGGAAACCGTCACCATCGCCATCAACGTGAAGTTTCCGTCCGGCTCGTCGAAGATCGATGCCGCCGGCAGCGCCGAAGTGAAGAAGCTGGCCGACTTCATGACCCAGTACCCGCAGACGTCGGTTGAAATCGGCGGCCACACCGACAACGTCGGCAGTGTTGCCGGCAACACCAGGCTGTCGCAGGCCCGCGCCGATGCCGTGCGCAACGAGCTGATCGGCAAATACGGCATCGACGGCAGCCGCATCACCGCCAAGGGCTACGGCCCGGAGAAGCCGATCGCTGACAACGGCACGCAGGAAGGCCGTACCGCCAACCGCCGCGTGGAAGGCGTGGTCAGCCAGACGGTGGAAAAAGTCCAGCAGTAATCCTGCCGGCAAAAAAGAGGGCGTGTCCGGCAACGGGCACGCCCTTTTCGTTTGCGCGGCAACCGGAAATCCGGCACTGCTGCCGGCGTACCGTGCCAGGCCAGGGTTCAGGGCAGGACCGGCAACACGTACTTCGCCCACAGCGGATCGGCCATGTCGCGGCGGAAGAAGCCGAAGTGACCGATGCGCTTCAGGCCGGCATCGCGCGGATCGATGCGGATCATCGCTTTCGGCGCACCGGAGTAAAACCCGTGTATCGATGCCGTGTTGGCCGCCGACATGAATTCATCGTCGGTGAACGACAGCGATACGATCGGCGTTTTCAGGCTGGAGAAGGCTGCGCGTGCCGCCTCGCCTTCGGCGCCGACCGCGTATTCCGGATCCAGGCACCAGCGACGCCATTGCGTCATCACCCCGCGCGGCAGATCGCCGACCATGTTGAACAGCCGGCCGGGGAAATAACCGAACAGCGGCATCGTCAGCGGCGCAACGCCGTACCACAGCAGCCACACGCTGCGCTTCAGCTGCGGCGAATTCTCCTTCCAGTAACCGCTGCCGGTACCGACGGTGATCATCTTCGCCACCCGCGCCCGGTTCGGCACGAACGGCAGGATCTGGCCGCCGAGACTGTGGCCGACCCAGGTCACCGGCAGTGCCGGCCCGCGCGCCGACAGCGCCTCCAGCGCCGCTGCCGCGTCCTGCTGCGCCCAGGTGAGCACGTCGGCATCGACATCGCGCAGCGAACCGCGTTTCGACAGGCCCATGCCGCGGTAATCAAAGGTCATCGCCAGATAGCCGTGGTTGGCCAGCCAGGTAGCGAAGGGCTGGTAGTAGGCCTGCGGCACACCCATTGCCGGCACGATCAGCACGCTGCCGTGCCAGCTGCCGCGCACCGTGGCCGGCGGGGTGTAGACGCGCGCGGTCAGGGGGTAACCGTCGGCAGCGCGGATCTCTTCCTGCACATAGGGTTCGGCCACGTAGTCATCGAGGGTCGGGATCTGGGCGAACGAGCTCATGGCGGTTCTCCGGATGGCCGCCGGAAGGCGGCCTTGACCAGACCCTATTCCTGCGCGATAAGCCCATAAACCGGCAGTTCTGCAAATTACTATTGCTGTTAAAGCAATAATTGATCGGCAACAGGCCCCGCAGGCGACCCGACCGATGACCAAAACGAAGACCGAACTCAACGAACTCCTGGCCGCCGAGGTCTTCCTGCAGGTGGTGAAGGCCAGGGGGTTTGCCAAGGCCGCCGGCGCGCTGGGCCGGGCACCGTCGACGCTCACCCGCGCGGTCGCCGACCTCGAGCGGCACCTCGGGGTACAGCTGCTCACCCGCACCACCCGCCGCATCCA
Organism: Pseudomonadota bacterium; assembly: GCA_049323295.1. Lineage (GTDB taxonomy): Bacteria > Pseudomonadota > Gammaproteobacteria > Pseudomonadales > JADFDG01 > JADFDG01. Next base: position 92,008 of record JBMOON010000013.1, on the reverse strand, counting down.
TCTCACCGAAGCCGGCGCGCTGTACATGCAGCACGCCGAAGCCATGCTCGCCGCCCGCCGCGAGGCGCGCGATGCGGTCGCCAGCCTTACGGGCGGCGTGCCGCGCGGCCACCTGCGCGTCTCGATGCCGGTGGTGGTCGGCGAACGCATCCTCGGCCCGCACCTGGGGGAGTTCCATCGCCGGTATCCGGAGCTGCGCCTCGAACTGGATCTTTCCGACCGCCTGATGCCGCTGGTGGGCGGCGGCTTCGATCTCGCCCTGCGCATCGGCCAGCTGCCGGATTCCTCGCTGCGCGCACAGCGCATCGGCACCGTGAAACGCGTGCTCGTCGCCAGCCCGGAATATCTGGCGCGACAGCCGGCGATCCGCACGCCGCGCGACCTGCCCGCGCACCCGCTCATCACCATGGGCCTGACCGCCGGCCCCGTCGACTGGACCTTCTACGGCCCCGAGCGCGTGGAAACGATCCACATCGAGGGCTGGCTGCACACCACCAGCCCGCTGCTCGCCTTCAGCGCCGCGTGCGAAGGCCTCGGCCTCGCGCGTATTTCCGAATGGGTGGCTCGCGACGCGCTGCGCGACGGCGGCCTGGCGGAAGTCATTCCGGAATGGGCCTGCGACGACCCGATCGAAGGCGGACCCGGACTCTATGCCGTGTACACGCAGACGACCGGCGTGAGCGTGCCGCTCAAATCACGGGCGTTTGTGGAATGGGTGGTGGAGGTGATGAGGAGGAGCGGGGTGGAGTCACACTAGCCAATCACCAAGAGCGGACGTAACGAAATCCATCCTCGTCGGCTCCAGCGACATATCCCATAGCCGATAGAGACTTATCTTCCTCATCCCGAGAAAGAAAGCTTTCTATTAAATCCCTCTTTAAGAAAATTCCGACTGAGAATATTTCTCTGGGGGATAGGCCCAGTCTTTTTGCCGCATCATGGAGAAGGCAAAGAACTATTTCTGCCTCTCTTCGATCGCTGACAGCAGAGGTAACGCAAAGGGCAGCGACACCGTTTCGTATCCAGAGGTCCTCTTTAGTACGAACAGCCAATGACGCTGCTCTTTCAGCAAAAGCCTCCAAGACAGAGTCCGCTGTTCTTGATTGACTGATTGAAACCTTGCCTTTGTCATTTAATTTTGCGTCAATCAGAGAATTCAAAACCTCAAAATCAAGCGCGTCCGGCAATGGCTTTGCTCCGTAGCCCCTATATGTCATCGAATCAAAAACAAATGCGCTCATAACGTAGGCCTATTTCTGAGGCGGGCGGAGATAGTCTCCATCTCTTGTATATCCAGCCTTTTCAAATTGCCCAAGCTCTCTTCCATAAACAGTTTCTCGTCCCTTGATGTCATCCCAGATGTTTCCTTCAATGGGCGAAGCCGTATATACGGTCTGGCGATTTTCAATTACTCCGGACACCCACTCATCATTTTTTTGTATGTTCCAGTCGGGAATGTTCAAAACTTCGTGGCCTTCCCATTCTCTCGCCACCTCTGTATCCGGAAGCCTTCCGATAACAGCTATTTTACCTTCACCTGCATTTTTTGCTGCCTCTACCGCCGCATCGGCACCACGCGCGCCCCTGATTGCCGAGCCGGCGCCGCCCGGAATAATCGGCACCGCTGCGGAAAGTGAGTCGAGCGCAATGCCAACTGCATCCACAGCAGCGGCCACATTGTTACCAGCAGCGCGGTTCTCCCGATAACTCTGTACCCCCAAGCCGATATTGAACAGGTCCCAGATTGTCTCCGCGACCTCACCCGTAGGATCCACGTAGAGATAGGGATTGTTGTTCGCATACAGGTAACGCCCGAAGCTCTGCGGATTGCCTTCGCTGAATCCCTGCGGATCGATGCCGGCGAAGCGGGCGGTTTCCGGGTCGTACATCCGGGCGCCCATGTAGACGAGGCCGGTCTCGGGATCCTCCGGCTTGCCGGTGTAGGCGGGCTTGGCGTCGTTGGCCGGCGCTTTTGTCCGGCGCTCGCCGTAGGGCGCGTAGTTTTCGCGCCACAGAACGGCGCCCTGCTCGTCCATCGCGGCGACCGGCGAACCGAGGGCGTCGGGAACGAAATAAGTGACGCGCTCGGCGGCCGGCGCGGCCGGCGACAGCAGGGCCAGTGCCGTGAGCAGGAAAAGGCGGATGGAACGTTTCATGGCTCGTCCTTGAGTCGGGGCGTCAGTCGCGACGCAGGAAGGTGTGGAGCTTGCCGGTACGGGTGGAGCGCAGGACCAGCGCGCCGGGGCTGGCGGAAATGATTTCGTCGACGTCGGTTTTCATGCTCTGCGGCAGGGGCTTCGAACTCTCGACGTATTCCCAGATCAGGCGCCGGTCTTCGAGCTGCCAGGTGCCCGCATAGGTCCACACGGTTTCGCCGGCGAGGCGGGCCAGCCCGGTGAAACGGGCGTCGGCCGCGATCGTGGTCTCGACCACGATTTCACGACCGTCCGGCAGGCGGTCCGCCGCACTCCAGTGGCCGATCAGGCCGCTGGCCGGATCCGTTGCCGGCGTGGCAAAAGCGGTCGCCGCCAGCAGCGGCAACAGCAGGATGAAAAGACAGCGAAGGGGGCTGTGGCGCATGACGTCCTCCCTGAGCGTGGGCGCGGGCGGAGTATCGGCAAGCGCCGGGAGGGGGTGAATCGGGAAAAGGGGTTAGCGTGTGTGCGACATTACTGAAACCCGGTTTATGGATCTCTAAGTGGCCTCGTTACACTGCATAGGGCCAGCACCTCATGGGGCGTTATCTTCACCAGCTCTGCTGGCATAAGGAGGACGGTCGTGGCTCGCGCATGGACTCGTAATGAAATCCTGATTGCCCTCAATTTGTACTGCCAACTGCCTTTTGGAAAGCTGCATCAAAGCAATCCTCTGATTATTAAAATTGCCCGCCTTCTGGAGCGCACTCCTGGTTCGGTGGCCATGAAGCTCAGCAATCTGGCGAGCTTGGACCCAGAGATCACTGCGTCTGGACGCAAGGGTCTAGAAGGCGCCTCTGGGCTCGATAAAGCAGTTTGGTCCGAATTTATTAACAATCCGGACGCGCTTTCCGTAGAGTCGCAACAACTTATGGACGACCTGGTCGGGGGCGGCGATACGTCCGGCTTGTCGTCGGACGCAGATGTCATTCCTGTTGCCGCTCCGACCGAAGCAACAACGACCAGTCAGTCCACCATCAAGATCCGGCGTGGTCAGGCCTTTTTCCGCAAAGCGGTTCTGGCCAGTTACGACTCTGCCTGCTGCATGAGCAATCTGCGCGTTCGGCAATTGCTCGTGGCGAGCCACATTAAGCCCTGGAGTGCCGACATTCAGAACCGCCTGAATCCAAAGAACGGGCTTTGTTTGTCGGCATTGCATGATCGCGCTTATGACCTTGGCTATATCTCCGTTAAACCTGATTTGAGCATCGCCATCTCCAAGGAGTTGGCAGCCGATCAGAGCGGCCTTGCCATGCACGCCCTCAAGGCCTTGGATGGGCACAAGATACGGCTGCCAGAGAAGTTTCCACCGTCCCCGGATTTTCTAGATTGGCACCACAAAAACATCTTTTTGGGATGAATGGCCCAGGCCTTTTTGCGTAGGCCATTTGCCATATCGAATCTACTACGGCCAGGTTACCGTACGCCTCACAACCGGGGTGCATATGGCAGATGAGAAGGATCGATCGAACCTTGTGGTTTTCGAGTATCTATATCGAGACGCTAGTAATTACAAAGCTCACGGCGATATTCTTCTGAGCGGAATCAGTTCTCCTCTCGATCAAGAAATCATCGTTGCGCGGCTAGACCAGCGGCTTTATTTCATTCCTGAACAAGTTTTCGTGCCCCCACTGCAATGCGGTCTATATCCGTATTCGGGTGGCCCTACTGAAGACGACCATGCGTGGCACGAATTCGTGGGATTGCGCCCCGTGTCGAACGATGAGTTCCGGTTTATAGCTATAGATCGCCCGGTTTCTATACTTATAGAGCAGTTCCGTGCGGTAAGTCGGTGGAATCCATGTCGGCATAAATGACCCAACCGCCCCTTGGAGAGCCCAGACTCGTCATTGCTGTACCTGGCGGTGCCGCTTCAAACTCAATTCTTCAGCCCATCGAAACCCTTACAGGAAGTTCCCCATGCGCGCCCTCCAGGTCGAAGCCTTCGGCGATCCGAAAGCCCTGAAAGTCTCCGATATCCCCGAGCGCGCTCCCGGGCGCGGCGAAGTGCAGATACGCATGGCCGGCGTCGGCATCGGTTATTTCGACGGTCTGCTGGTGAAGGGCGAATACCAGATCAAGCCGCCGCTGCCGTTCGTGCCGGGCAGTGCGATTGCCGGTGTCATCGCGCAGGTGGGCGAGGGCGTGACGCACGTGAAGCCCGGCGATCACGTCGCCGCGTTCGCGCTGCTGGGCGGCATGGCGGAGCTGGTGACGCTGAACGGGATGTCCTGTTTTCCGCTGCCGAAATCGATTCCGCTGGTCGACGCCGCGAATTTCTTCATCGCCTATGCGACGGGCCTTTACGGTCTGCGCGAACTCGGCCATCTGAAAGCCGGTGAAACGCTGCTGGTGCTGGGCGCTTCCGGCACCACGGGCTCCACCGCCATCGAGCTGGGCAAGGCGATGGGCGCGAAGGTGATCGCCTGCGCGTCCACCGCAGAGAAGCGCCAGCACTGTCTGGACGCCGGCGCCGATCTGGCGGTGGACTACACCGCCGCCGACTGGCGCAACCAGGTGAAGGCGGCGAGCGGGCGCGGCGTGAACGTGGTTTACGACCCGGTCGGCGGCGACATGACGGAAGCCGCGCTGCGTCTGATGGCGCCCGGCGGGCGCCACCTGATCGTCGGCTTCGTCACCGGTATCGCGAAGATTCCGTCCAACCTGCCGCTGCTCAAGCGCTGCAGCGTGATCGGCGTGAACTGGGGCGGCGAAACGCTGGAGAATCCGGCGGTCGTGCCGCCGGTGATCAAGACGCTGATCGAGTGGACGGAAGCCGGCAAGCTGAAAACGAAGCCGGACCATGTTTATCCGATGGCGCGTGCCGGCGAAGCCTTCGCCTCGATCTTCGACCGCAGCTCCAGCGGCAAGATCGTGATCACGCCCTGAAATGGCGGCGACAACAAAAAGCCCGGCAACCAGCCGGGCTTTTGCTTTGCGCAACCGCGATCAGCAGCCGAAATTCTGCGGATTGCGGCCGGAGATGCCGGCGTAGAATGCGCGGATCTGCGGCATGTCCAGTTCGATGTTGCCGGTCGGGTTGAAAATGCCGCCGATGCCGCCTTCCTTCTTCTTGAAGTCGAGGTATCCGAGCAGCAGCGGCACGCTGGCGCCGTGCGCAATCCAGTAGAAACCGGTCTTCCAGTAGGTGACCTTGCTGCGCGTGCCTTCCGGCGGCACGAGGATGATCAGCTCCTTCGCATCCTTCAGCCGCTGCACGGTGGCGGCCACGAGGTTATTGGCCTGCGAGCGGTCGACCGGAATGCCGCCCAGCCAGGTCATCACGCCGCGGAACGGCGGCTTGAACAGGCTCTCCTTGCCCATCCAGCGCACGCGGATGCGCAGCGCGAAGCAGGTCATCAGCGCATAGGGCATGTCCCAGTTGCTGGTGTGCGGCGCCGAGATGATGACGAGCTTGCGGCCGAGGGCAGCGTCCTCCAGGAGTTGCCGGCCGACGACCTTCCAGCCGAGCAGCTTGAGCATGACGATGGAGAACACGCGGAACAGGGTGCTGATGACGGGCGTATCGAACAGGGTTCTGGACATGATCGGGTCTGTGCATGCCCACGAAAGCACGCTTTCCGTGGGCGGTTCTTGTTATGGTGGCGCGTACGGGGCCCATCATCCCGGACTGACCGGGAATCGACCATGACCGCAAATACGCATTCGACATACACCTTGGGTGAAGAGATCGCCAACGCGATCATCCACGGCCTGGGCATGGCGGCCGCCATCGTCGCCCTGACCCTGCTGCTGGTGAAGGGAATGCCGGTCCTCTCCGGCTGGGAGCTGGCAGGAGTGGCGGTCTACGGCGGCAGTCTGGTGGCGCTGTTCCTGTCGTCGACCCTGTACCACAGCATCACCCACCAGGGGACCAAGGACGTATTCAAGCGGCTGGACCACTGCTCGATCTATCTGTTGATCGCCGGCACCTATACGCCGCTGATGATGATCACGCTGCACACGCCTGCGGCCTATGCCCTGCTCGCCGTAGTCTGGGCACTGGCCATCGCCGGCGTGCTGTTCAAGGCGTTCTTCGTGCACCGCCACAAGCGACTGTCGCTGGCCACCTACCTGCTCATGGGCTGGTTGTCGCTGTTCGTGTTCTACGAGCTCTGGGAAAAACTGCCGCGGCCGGGCTTCGTGCTGCTGCTTGCCGGCGGCCTGTGCTTCACCGTGGGTGCGGCTTTCTATGCCGCCAAGCAGTACCGCTACACGCACGCCATCTGGCATCTGTGGGTGGTCGCCGGCGCGGCGTGCCACTGCGTGATGATCGGGGTTTACGTCATCCCGTCGTCCTGAGGCGGTCAGCCGGGAAACTGTTCGCCGTCCTCGTAATACCAGCGGTCGCCCTGCTTCACGAACGTCGATCGCTCGTGCAGCGAACCTTTCTCGCGTCCGGCCGCCGCCTGCCAGTGGGCGCGGAATTCGACCACGCCTCGTTCGTCGTTCTCGCCGCCCTGCTCGGTGGCCAGTACCTCGAGCTTCACCCACAAAATGCCGCGGAACGATTTCTGGATCGTCTTCAGTTCGTTGCGTTCGCGTTTCGCCGGCAGCAGGGTGGCGACCAGATAGTTGGCGTTCTGTTTCGTGAAGGCGCTGAAGCGCGAACGCATCAGTGCTTCCGCCGTCGGCGGCAATGCCTTGCCGGAGAGATAGCGGCCGCAACAGGCGGCGTAGTCGTGTCCGGAGGCACAGGGGCAGGCAGACATGGGAGAATTCCGGCGGGTGCCGGATGCAATCCGGCAGGGGTGAAGGACGGCGCGGATTATATGGGTACGGCAAGCGACAGCCGCTGGTTCGTCTATCTGCTGCGTTGCGCCGACGGCACGCTCTACGCCGGTATCACCACCGACCTGGCGCGCCGCGTTGCCGAACACAATGCCGACGCCGGCCGGGGCGCGAAGTACACCCGCGCCCGGCGACCGGTGTCCCTGGTCTGGCATGAAGCCGCCCCGGACCGGGCCGCGGCGGCCCGCCGCGAATACGCAGTACGCCGCCTGTCCCGGGATCAGAAGGAGCAGCTGGTCGGCCCTTAGGTAAAAGTCGCAATGGCGTCCGGCCGGACGCCGCCTATATTGGTCGTATGACCAATTCAATTGCCGCCCCGACCCCCTGCCCCTGTCCCGCCAAGGGTCTGACCCGCCGCCGCGGCCGTCCCTGCCGCGATGCGGTGGCCATGCCCCGCGAGGACATCCTCCGCCAGGCCTTCACTGCCTTCGCCCGCGAGGGCTACGACGGGGTTTCCCTGCGCAACCTTGCCGGCGAGTGCGGGGTCAGCGACAGCCTGATCAGCCACCACTTCGGCAGCAAGCGCGACCTGTGGTTCGAAGCCACCGACAGCGTCTTCCAGCCGCTGTTCAACCAGCTGATGGCGCTGCTGGACGCGCTGTCCCGCCTGCCCGGCAACAACGCCGTGGCCATCCTGCAACAGAACCTGCCGCAGTCGCTGAAGCTGGTCGCCGCCAACCCGGTTGCCGTGCAGTTCCTGTTCCGCGAGGGCGAGGGCGACAACGAGCGCAGCGAATACCTGCGGATGAAATACGTGCGTCCCTACCTGGCCCGCATCGACGGCCTGTTCGAGCAGGCGCAGGCCGCCGGTCATTACCGCAAGGTGTCGCCGGCCAGCCGCCACGCGCTGGTGTTCGGCCTGCTGCGTTCGCTGGCGATTCCCGGCGTGATGATCCGCGAACTCGCGCCGCAACTGTCGACGCCGGAAGGCATGTCCCGATTCATCGACGACGCCGTGACCGTTCTCTATCACGGCCTGTCGCTCAACCCGCAAGACAACTCCGCCGGAACCCCGGCCTGAGGTCCGCCATGAAAAACTTCGCCGGAAAAATCGAAGGGCTGCAGAAACGCATCGCCCGGGCAACGCCCCGGCAGCGCTGGTCGCTGGCGGCGGCCGTCGGCATCGTGCTGGTGTCCGGCCTGTCATTGCACGCCTGCTCGCAGAAACAGGTCGTCGATGCGCCGGTGCGCCCGGTGCGGGTGATCACGGTCGGCACCACCGGCATTGCGCCGGCGGCGGAACTGGCCGGCGAAGTGCGCGCCCGCATCGAATCGCGGCTCGGTTTCCGGGTCAGCGGCAAGATCGTGTCCCGCACGGTGGAAGCCGGCCAGCGGGTGAAGCGCGGCCAGGAGCTGGCGCGCATCGACGCCCGCGACTACCAGCTGGCGCATGCCTCGGCCGGCGCCGAGGTCGCCGCCGCGCAAGCCGACCTCGACAACGCACGCAACGAACTGCAGCGGTTCGCCGATCTGCGCACCCGCGGTTTCGTGTCGGAAACCGAAATCGAACGCAAGCGTGTGGCGCTCTCGCTGGCGGAGGCCAACTTCACGCGGGCGAAGAACAGCGTCTCGCTGGAAAGCAACCGGCTGGGCGACACCGTGCTGCGGGCCGACGCCGACGGCGTGATCGTCAGCGTCGAAGCCGACGCCGGCGAAGTGGTGGAAGCCGGTCGACCGGTGGTTATCCTGGCGCAGGACGGCGCGCGCGAAATCGAGGTCGAGTTCCCCGAAGACCGCACGCCGCTGGCAAAGATCGCCACCGCCGAAGTATCGCTCTGGGCGCAGCCCGGCGTGACTTACCCGGCGAAGCTGCGTGAATTGTCCGCGGCCGCCGATTCGGTGACGCGCACCTTCCGTGCCCGCTACAGCGTGCAGGCACCGGCCGGCGCGCTGGCTCTCGGCCAGTCGGCCAGCATCGTGCTGCGGCTGCCGGTGATCGGCAAGGGCGTGCGGCTGCCGACCACGGCATTGGTCGGCGCCGACGGCGCGACGCCGGGCGAGAAGGCCGCCACGCAGGTCTGGGTGCTCGACAACGGCATCGTGAAGCGCGTGCCGGTGCAGATTGCCGGCATCGAAGGCAACGACGTGCTGGTGTCCGGTCTCGCCGACGGCACGCAGGTGGTCACCGCCGGCGTGCACGTGCTCGCCGAGGGCCAGAAAGCCCGGCCGCTGACGGTGACGGCGCGCTGAGCGCGCGTCGCCGCCGGCCGAACGCCGACTCCCTCCCGAACTCCCGCCCACACAGGACGGCGCCATGAACCTGCCGGCTAGCGAGCGCTTCAATCTTTCGCGGGTCGCCATCCAGAATCCGGCGATCACCCTGTATCTGCTGGTGGTGCTGATGCTGGCCGGCATTGCCGCCTACTTCCAGCTCGGCCAGGACGAGGATCCGCCCTTCACTTTCCGGGTGATGGTGGTGCACGCCTACTGGCCCGGCGCCACGGCCATGCAGATGAGCGAGCAGGTCACCGACAAGCTCGAACGCAAGCTGCAGGAAGTGCCGCACGTCGACAAGATCCGCAGCTACGCCAAGCCGGGTGAAACCACGGTGTTCCTCGAGCTGAGCGACACCGCGCCGCCGCACGAGATTCCGGACATCTGGTACACCGTGCGCAAGAAGATCGGCGACATGAAGGGCACGCTCCCGCCGGGCACCTACGGCCCGTTCTTCAACGACGAGTTCGGCGACGTGTTCGGCGTGATCTATGCGCTGTCGGCCGACGGCTACTCCTATGCCGAGCTGAAGGAATACGCCGATTTCGTGCGCCAGGAACTGCTGCGCGTGCCCGGCACCGCCAAGGTCGAGCTGTTCGGCGTGCAGGAAGAGAAGCTGTACGTCGAGATCTCGCAGAAGAAGCTGGCGCGGATGGGCATCCACATGGAGGCGGTGATCGACGCCATCAGCAGCCAGAATGCGGTCGAATTCGGCGGCGTGCTGCATACCCCCGGCGACGATATCCAGATCCGCATCGGCGGCCAGTTCGATGCCGTGGCCGATCTGCAGGCGTTGCCGCTGCGCTTCAACGGCCGCACGTTCCGGCTCGGCGATATCGGCACGGTCAAGCGCGGCTACGTCGATCCGCCGTCGCCCAAGGTGCGGCACGACGGCAAGGAGGTGATCGCCATCGGCATCTCGATGGCACGCGGCGGCGACATCATCGCCCTCGGCGAACACCTGGCCACGGCGTCGGCCAAACTGCGCAACGAACTCCCGGTCGGCATCGAGCTGGCCCAGGTACAGGACCAGCCGGCAGCGGTGCGCGCATCGGTGCGCGAATTCCTGCGCGTGCTGGTCGAGGCACTGGTGATCGTGCTGGCGGTCAGCTTCATCGCCCTCGGCCTGCACGGCAGGCTGAGCGACCCGAAGACACTGCGCATCGACGCCCGGCCCGGCCTGGTGGTGGCGCTGTCGATCCCGCTGGTGCTGGCGATCACTTTCCTGGTGATGGAGCGCTGGAACATCGATCTGCACAAGATCTCGCTCGGCTCGCTGATCATCGCCCTCGGCCTGCTGGTCGATGACGCGATCATCATTGTCGAGATGACGGTGCGCAAACTGGAGGAGGGCTACGACCGCCTGCGCGCCAGTACCTACGCCTACACCGCCACCGCGATGCCGATGCTCACCGGCACCCTGATCACCGCCGCCGGCTTCCTGCCGATCGGTCTGGCCAATTCGGCGGTGGGCGAATACACCTTCGCCATTTTCGCTGTCACCACCTCCGCGCTGCTGATTTCCTGGCTGGTGTCGGTCTACTTCGTGCCGTTCCTCGGCCATCGCCTGCTGCGCGAGCATCCTGACGCCGGCGGCGAGATCCGGGAGGTCTACGACTCGCCGTTCTACCAGCAGGTCCGCCGCGTGGTCGACTGGTGCGTGGAGAATCGCTGGAAGACGCTCGGCGCCACCGCCGGCGCGCTCGTGCTGGGCATCGTCGGCATGCAGCTGGTGGAAAAACAGTTCTTCCCGGATTCCAGTCGCAAGGAAATGATCGTTGATATCTGGATGCCGGAAGGCTCGTCGTTCGCCAGCACCGAGGACGTGGCGAAGCGGATCGAGGCGAGACTGCTGCAGGAAGAGGGCATCGACGGCATCACCGCCTTCGTCGGCGAAGGTGCGCCGCGTTTCTACCTCTCGCACGAGCAGTTCTTCCCGCAGAACAACGTGGCGCAGATGATCCTGATCGCCAGCGACATCCCGCAGCGCGAGCGGCTGCGCCTGTCGCTGCCGGAAGTGCTGGAAACGGAATTCCCGGAAGCGCGCACGCGGGTGCGTCTGCTGCCGAACGGCCCGCCGGTACCCTATCCGGTGATGTTCCGCGTCATCGGTCCGGATCCGGTGCAGGTGCGTACCATCGCCGACGAGGTGAAAGGCATGCTGCGCGCCGATCCGCAGATGGTCGGGGTCAACGACAACTGGAACGAGCAGATCAAGATCCTGCGGCTCGATGTCGACCAGGCTCGCGCCCGCGCCCTCGGCGTATCCAGCGAGGCGATCGCCACCGCCGGCGAGACCATTCTCTCCGGCCTGACCATCGGCCAGTACCGCGAACACGACGAGCTGATCGATATCGTGCTGCGCCAGCCGGCGCATGAAAGCGACACCATGACCGCACTCACCAGCGCCTATCTGCCCACCGCCAGCGGCAAGTCGATTCCGATCTCGCAGGTGGCGCGCGCCGAACTGGCCTGGGAGCCGGGCGTGGTCTGGCGGCAGAACCGCGATTTCGCGGTCACCGTGCAGGGCGACTCGGTCGACGGCGTGCAGCCGGCCACGGTAGCCGCGCGACTCGACAAGCAGCTCAACGACGTCCGCGCACGCCTTGAGCCGGGCTACCGGATCGAGGTGTCCGGCACACTCGCCGAATCGCAGAAGGGTACCGGTTCCATTTCCGCCAACGTGCCGCTGATGCTGTTCATCATCTTCACGCTGCTGATGCTGCAGCTGCGCAGCTTCGCGCGTGCCGTGCTGGTGTTCCTCACCGGCCCGCTGGGCGTGATCGGCGCCACGCTGGCGTTGCTGATGGTCGGCCAGCCGCTCGGCTTCGTGGCCCTGCTCGGCGTGATCGCGCTCAACGGCATGATCATCCGCAACTCGGTGATCCTCATCGACCAGATCGAGCAGGACATCGCGCAGGGCGTCGATCCGTGGACGGCCATCGTCGATTCGGCGGTGCGCCGCTTCCGGCCGATCATGCTCACCGCCGCCGCCGCCGTGCTGGCAATGATTCCGCTGACCGGCAGTACGTTCTGGGGCCCGATGGCGGTGGCGATCATGGGCGGACTGATCGTGGCCACCGCCCTGACACTGCTGTCGCTGCCGGCGATGTACGCGGCCTGGTTCCGGGTCCGGCGGAGCTGAGCCGCCCCCGGAACCGGCACGTCGTCCTGTGAATTGCGCCCTTGTCGCCGCCGGCGCGGCGGCGCATGTTCCGTAACCGGCAAGTCCGACCACGGGAGCAGGCATGACGTCTGACCGCGCATCGACACTGCGCGAGCGCATCGACGCGATTTACCAGGAAGAGTCGCGCGCGGTGCTGGCCACCCTCATCCGGCTGCTGGGCAATTTCGAGCTGGCCGAAGAGGCGCTGCACGAGGCGTTCCGCGCCGCCCTGGAGCAGTGGCCGCAATCCGGCGTTCCGGCGCAGCCGCGGGCCTGGCTGGTTTCCGCCGGCAGATTCCGGGCCATAGACCGGTTGCGCCGCGAGGCGCGCTACGTATCGCTGGACCCGGAGCGTCATGACGCCGCCGTCGACGAAATGCCGGACGACGAACCGGTGGCGGACGATCGCCTGCGCCTGATCTTCACCTGCTGTCACCCGGCACTGGCCGCCGATGCGCAGGTCGCGCTCACCCTGCGTGAAGTCTGCGGGCTCACCACCGAGGAAATCGCCGCCGCCTTCCTCACCCCGGCACCGACACTGGCGCAGCGCATCGTGCGCGCCAAGACGAAGATCCGCGAAGCGCGCATCCCCTACGAGGTACCGGGGCCGGAAGAGTTGCCGGAGCGTCTGCAGTCGGTATTGCGCGTGGTGTATCTGGTGTTCAACGAAGGCTATGCGGCCAGCAGCGGCCGCACGCTGATGCGCCACGATCTGGGCACGGAAGCCATCCGCCTGGGCCGCCTGCTGCTGGATCTGCTGCCGGAACCGGAAGTGATGGGGCTGCTTGCGCTGATGCTGCTGCACGATGCCCGGCGCGAGGCGCGGACGTCGCCGGATGGCGGGCTCGTGCTGCTGGAGGCACAGGACCGCAACCGCTGGAACCGGGCACAGATCGCCGAAGGTTCGGCACTGGTGGAACGCGCACTGCTGACCCGGCGCTTCGGCAGCTACTGCCTGCAGGCGGCGATAGCCGCCGTGCATGCACACGCACCGGCAACGGCAGACACCGACTGGCACGAAATCGTCGGGCTCTACGACGCCTTGCTCCGGGTCGAGCCTTCGCCCGTGGTGGCCCTCAACCGCGCGGTGGCGCTGGCAATGCGCGACGGACCGGAAGCCGGCCTGCGCGAGATCGACGCCCTGCTCGCCGCAGGCCATCTGGCCGACTACCGCTTCGCCCATGCCGCCCGGGCCGATCTGTTCCGGCGCCTGGGCCGCAGGGCAGAGGCCCGGGCGGCCTACGAGCAGGCGCTGGCGCTGACCCGGCAGGAGGCCGAGCAGCGCTTCCTGCGGGACCGGCTGACGGAACTGGGCCCGGCCTGACCGGCCGCCCGTCTGCCCCGCAAAAAATTTTCCGGGAGATGTCGATCCGGCGACCCGCCGTTCGACTACTGGACAGGAAGGCATTTGACCGACCCCCCGACCGGGCCTGCCGGCGGGGCAACGCCACTCAAGGAGAGATCCCATGCGCTTCATGATCATCGTCAAGGCCACTGCCGACTCCGAAGCGGGCGTCATGCCCGGCCAGGAGCTGATCGGCCGGATGGCGAAGTTCCACGAGGAGCTGGCCGCCGCCGGCATGCTGCTGGACGGCTCCGGCCTGCAGGCCAGCAGCAAGGGCTGGCGCATCGAATACAACGGCGAGAAGCGCTCCGTCGTCGACGGCCCCTTCGCCGAGACCAAGGAGCTGCTCGCCGGCTACACGCTGATCAAGGCGAAATCGCGCGAAGAGGCGCTGGCCTGGAGCAAGCGCTTTCCGAATCCGGCCATCGACGGCGGGATCGCGCAGATCGAAGTCCGCCAGCTGTTCGAACTGGAGGACTTCGAGCCGGGCGAGGCGGTCGATCGCCACCGCAGGCTGGAAGCGTCCCTCAAGGGCCAGGGCTGAGGAGCGCGCCATGCTGACCGGCATTCTCCTCGTCATCGGCGGCTTCGGCGCCGGCCTGTTGTTCTTCGCGGCGAAGTCGTCGTCGCGCTTCCGCATCGAACGTTCCATCCGCATCGACGCCGGCGTGCAGAGCGTGTTCCCCTGGCTCAACGAGCCGCGCAACGCCGAGCGCTGGCTGCCTTTTGCCCGCAAGGATCCGCAAATGAAACACGACTACAGCGGCCCGGCCCGCGGCGTCGGCGCGGTCTGTACGTTCGCCGGCGGCAAGCAGAGCGGAACCGGACGGATCACCATTACGGAAAGCACCGCTCCGGTGCAGGTCGTCAGCCGGCTGGAAATGTTCTCGCCGTTCAAGGCCGACAACCGTGTCGTCTATACGGCGGTGCCGCTGGGAGACCGCACGGAGGTTCACTGGTCCATGGAGGGGAAATCGCCATTCATCGCACGCCTGATGTGCGCGTTCTTCGATATGGACAGCATGGTCGGCAAGGACTTCGAAGACGGGCTGATCAACCTCAAGAGCCTCGTCGAAAGGGGGGCGCTGCCATGAAAACCCGCATCTCGCCCTTTCTGTGGTTCGACACCCGGGCCGAGGAGGCCGCGCGGTTCTACTGCGCGATTTTCCCGAACTCCGGCATCGACAGCGTCGCGCGTTATCCGGAAGGCACGCCGGGCACGCCCGGCACGGTGATGACCGTCGGTTTCCATCTGGATGGCCAGCGCTTCACGGCACTTAACGGCGGTCCGGTCTTCACGTTTTCGCAGGCGATCTCGTTCGTGATCGACTGCGAAACCCAGGCGGAGATCGACCATTACTGGGAGCACCTGGCGGCCGGCGGCTCGGTGCAGCAGTGCGGCTGGCTCATCGACCGGTACGGCATCGCCTGGCAGGTGGTGCCGACCATGCTGCCGGCCCTGCTGGCCGGACCGGACCAGGCGAAAGCCCGGCGGGTCACCGACGCGTTCATGAAAATGGTCAAGTTCGACATCGCCGCACTGGAGCGCGCGGCGGCCGGCAAATAACCGATAGCGGAACAGGAAACGGAGAGCGTCATGAAGTATCTGTGTCTGGTGTACGGCGAGGAAGAAAGGATCGCCGCCATGGACGACCACGACTGCCTGGCTGTCGACCGGGCGCTGCGCGAAGGCGGTCACTGCATCGCCTCGGAAGCGCTGCAGCCGGTGTCGACGGCGACCACCGTACGTGTCCGTGGCGGGCGGCTGTCGATTTCCGACGGGCCGTTCGCCGAGACCAAGGAGGCGCTCGCCGGTTTCTATCTGATCGAGGCACGGGATCTCAACGAGGCGATCCAGCTCGCCGCGAAGATTCCGCCGGCGCAGGTCGGCTGCATCGAGGTGCGGCCGGTCCGGCCGATACGCGAAGAACCGCGCGCAGGCATCCGGCATTCGCCGGCCTGAGCGTACCAGCAAACGTCAGGGAGGAAGTGTCATGGCCCGTTATGTCGATGGTTTCGTATTGCCGATACCGAAGAAGAACGTCGAGCTCTATCGCAAGATCGCCCGCAAATGCGGCCGCATCTGGCGCGAGCATGGCGCACTGGAATACGTCGAGTGCGTGGCCGACGACGTGAAGCCCGGCAAGTGGACCTCGTTTCCGCAGAGCGTGAAGCTCAAGCCGGACGAGGTCGTGGTGTTCGCGTACATCGTCTACAAATCGCGTGCCCAGCGTGACCGGATCAACGCGAAGGTGATGGGCGATCCGCGGATGAAAAAGATGATGCCGCCGGATTTTCCGATGCCGTTCGATGGCAAGCGGATGTTCTGGGGCGGCTTCGCGGAGATCGTGTCGCTGCGGGACTGACGGCGCTTTCCGGCACGCTCAGTCCAGGGGCCGTTCGCGGGTTTCGTGCAGCAGCCACAGTGCGCCCAGGCTCAGCAGGGCCGCCGTCGTGATGTAGCCGCCGACGATGGCCAGCCCGCCATGGCTCACCAGCCACTGCGCCAGCAGCGGGGCGAACGAGGCACCGAGAATGCCGCCGAGGTTGTAGGCCACGGCGGCACCGGTGTAGCGCACGGGGGTCGGAAACAGTTCCGGCAGGAACGCGCCCATCGGCCCGAAGGTGATGCCCATGAGCAACAGCTCGAGCGCCAGGAAGGCGCCGATTACGCGCAGGTCGCCGGTGGCAAACGCCGGCTCCAGCAGGAAACCGGACAACGCGGCCAGTGTCGCGCCGGCCAGCAGTACGGGGCGGCGGCCGACCCGGTCGGCCAGCCACGCCGATGCCAGGATGCCGATCGCCATGAACACGATCGCGCCGCATTCGATCGCAAGGAAATCGGCGCGCGACACCTGCAGCGTCTGCACGCCGTAGCCCAGCGCGAACACCGTGGCGATGTAGAACAGCGCGTAGCACACCACCATGGCCAGGGCGCCGAGCAGCGTCACCCGGCCGTGCTGCCGCAGCAGCGTGACCAGCGGCACATCGGCACGCTGGTGACGGGCCATTGCCGCACGGTATACCGGCGATTCGACCAGTGTCGTGCGCACATACAGGCCGACGATCAGCAGCACCGCGCTCAGCAGGAACGGAATGCGCCAGCCGTACTCGCGGAACTCTTGCTCGCCGAACGACACCGCCAGCCAGAGAAACAGTCCGTTGGCGAGGATGAAGCCCAGCGGAGCGCCCAGTTGCGGAAACATGCCGTACCAGGCACGACGTCCGGCCGGTGCGTTCTCGGTCGCCACCAGCGCCGCGCCGCCCCATTCGCCACCGAGCCCCAGGCCCTGGCCGAAACGCAGCAGGCACAGCAACAGCGGCGCAACGATGCCGATGGCGGCATAGCCGGGCAGCAGGCCGATCAACACCGTCGACAGGCCCATCACCAGCAGCGATGCCACCAGCATCGCCTTGCGGCCGACCCGGTCGCCGTAGTGTCCGAACAATGCCGCGCCCACCGGGCGCGCGATGAAGGCGATGGCGAAGGTGGCGAACGCGCTCAGCTGCTGCGCGGCGGTCGATTCGCCGGGAAAGAACAGGGCGCCGAACACCAGCGCGGCGGCAATGCCGTACAGATAGAAATCGTAGAACTCGATGGTGGTGCCGACGAGGCTGGCCAGCAGCACGCGCCGCGGCGGATTCACGGGAATGGCGGCGTCGCTCATGTCAGTCACGCCCTGCCAGCCAGTCGCCGATGACGGGCCACACTTCTTCTTCGGCGTGCAGCCCCATCAACAGATCGTGGTGACCGTAATCGTGCCGCTGGCCGTGTCGGCGGCCGAATGCCCGGTGCTGCGTACCGAAACGTGCCGCGGTGGCCGGCGGGCACTGGATGTCGGCCTCGCCGGATATCGCCAGCACCGGGAACGGATAGCCGTTCGCTTGCAGCAGTGCGTCGTAGCTTTCGCCGCCGGCCGACGGCAACCCGCGGCCGGCAATGATTTCCCGCAGGTCGCGCAGCACGCGCCCGCTCACCGGATGCAGGATGTTGCTCGCCATTTTCCGGTACACCGCCGGATCGACGTTGTCCGGATTGACCAGTGTCGGATCGATCAGCTTCGTGCTGTACGCGGACGCCCAGCCGGAAAAACGCGCCGGCAGATCCAGCGGCACGGCCGGCAGCAGATGCGTCAGCGCGGTGAACGGCACCAGGCGGTGGAACAGCGTCGGCAGGCCGCTGTAGTCGAGCGAGGAACCGATGGCGATGCCGCTGCGGATGCGCGTGTCCGCCAGCGCGGCACGGCAGTAGAGCAGGATGCCGCCCATGCTGTGTCCGAGCAGGTGCAGCTGCTGTCGCTGCGTGTGCGTCAGCACGAAGTCGAGCGCTGCCGGCAGGTCGCGCGTGCAGTATTCGGCGAAGCCCCAGTCGTGACGCTTGCCGGATGTGCTGCCGGGTCGTTCGCTCAATCCGTGGCCGCGCAATTCGACGGCGTAGACATCGTAGCCCTGGTTGACCAGCCACTGCGGCAGTGAATGGCCGCGATCGACGTCCCAGGCGAGACGGTTGGCGCCCAGACCGTGGCACAACAGGACCGGATGACGACGCGTCGCCGGCCATTGCCGGTTGTTGCGGTAGTGGCTGATCGCCAGCTGCCAGTCGTCGTCGGTGCGCACGAACGACACCGCGACGGACGACTCCTCGACACCGGTGTCCCGCAGCCGGGCAAGTTCCCGGCGCGGAACGTGACGGTAGTCGGGGCCGCTCATGTCAGATATCGAGGTTCGCCACCCGCAGCGCGTTGGTCTCGATGAAGTCGCGGCGCGGCTCCACCTCTTCGCCCATCAGGGTGTTGAAGATGCGGTCGGCGGCAATCGCGTCCTCGATCGTCACCTTGAGCATGCGGCGCACCTCGGGGTTCATCGTGGTCTCCCACAACTGCTCCGGGTTCATCTCGCCCAGACCCTTGTAGCGCTGCACGTAGACGCCGCGGCGCGATTCGGCGAGCAGCCAGTCGATGGCCTCCGCCAGCGAGGACACCGGCGAGCGCTTCTCGCCGCGCACGATCTCCGCGCCCTCGCCGATCAGGCCGGCCAGGGTTTTCGCCGTCTGGCTGATGGTGCGGTAGTCGGCACCGGCGAAGAAGTCGCGGTGCAGCACATAGGTGTGCGGAACCCCGTGCGCCACCAGCGAGATGCGCGGCAGGAACAGCTGGTGTTCGCGGTCCTCATGCACGTGCATGGTGTAACGCTCGGAGGCTTGGGCTGCAGCACTCGTACGGTTAGCAAGCACTTGCACCCACTCGGCCACCACGGCTTGGTCCGCCAGCTGCTCGACGGTCAGCGCCGGCACGTGCAGCAGCTGGCCGAGGGCGGTGCGCGGGTAGATCCGCGACAGGCGCTCGATCACCGACTGCGTTTGCCGGAACCGGGCAATCAGGTTGGCCAGCGGGTCGCCGGCGATCGGCTGCTGGCCGGCGCCCGGGATCAGCACGGCTTCGTCCAGCGCGCTCATGGTGAGGTACTGCTCCAGCGCAGCCTCGTCCTTCAGGTACTGCTCCTGTTTGCCGCGCTTCACCTTGTACAGCGGCGGCTGCGCGATGTAGACGTAACCCTTCTCGATCAGCTCCGGCAGCTGGCGGAAGAAGAAGGTCAGCAACAGCGTGCGGATGTGGGCGCCGTCGACGTCCGCGTCGGTCATGATGATGATCGAGTGATAGCGCAGCTTCGCGATGTTGTATTCCTCGCGACCGATGCCGCAGCCGAGCGCGGTGATCAGCGTGCCGACCTCGGCGGAGGAAATCATGCGGTCGAAACGCGCGCGTTCGACGTTCAGGATCTTGCCCTTCAGCGGCAGGATCGCCTGGTTCTTGCGGTTACGGCCCTGCTTGGCGGAGCCGCCGGCGGAGTCGCCCTCGACGATGTAGAGCTCGGACAAACCCGGATCCTTTTCCTGGCAGTCGGCGAGCTTGCCGGGCAGACCCGCGATGTCGAGCGCGCCCTTGCGACGGGTCATCTCGCGCGCCTTGCGTGCCGCTTCGCGCGCCCGCGCGGCGTCGATGATCTTGCCGACGATCTGCCTGGCGTCCTGCGGATTTTCCAGCAGGTATTCCTGCAGCTTTTCGTTCATCACCGACGCCACGGCGTTGGTGACCTCCGACGAAACCAGTTTGTCTTTCGTCTGCGAGGAGAACTTCGGATCCGGCACCTTCACCGAGATGATCGCGGTCAGGCCTTCGCGGGCATCGTCGCCGGAGAGGGACACCTTGTCCTTCTCCTTCTTCAGCACGCCTTCCTGTTCGATGTAGTTGTTCAGCGTGCGGGTCAGTGCAGCGCGGAAGCCCTGCAGGTGCGTGCCGCCATCGCGCTGCGGGATGTTGTTGGTGAAGCAGAGCACCTGTTCCTGGTAGCTGTCGTTCCACTGCATCGACACTTCGACGCCGATGCCGCCGCGTTCCTGCGGCACGCTGAAGTGGAAGATCCGGTTCAGGGTGTTCTTGTTCTGGTTCAGGTAGCCGATGAAGGCAGAGACACCGCCCTCGTACTCGAACACTTCCTCCTGTCCGCTGCGCTCGTCCTTGAGGACGATGCGCACGCCGGAGTTCAGGAACGACAGCTCGCGCAGGCGCTTGGCGAGGATCTCGTAGTGGAAGTGGATGTTGTTGAAGGTCTCGGCGCTGGGCTTGAAGCGGACTTCGGTGCCGCGCTGGTCGGTTTCGCCGACCACCTTGAGCGGGAATTGCGGCTCGCCGTGCCGGTAGATCTGCTCGTGAACGCTGCCGTTGCGGCGGATGGTCAGCCGCAGCTCTTCGGACAGGGCGTTCACCACCGACACGCCGACGCCGTGCAGACCGCCGGAGACCTTGTAGGTGTTGTCGTCGAACTTACCGCCGGCATGCAGCACGGTCATGATGACTTCGGCCGCGGAAACCCCTTCTTCCGGGTGGATGTCGGTCGGGATGCCCCGGCCGTTGTCGCTGACGGTGATGGATTCGTCCTGGTGAATCACCACCCGGACCTCGGTGCAGTGGCCGGCGAGCGCCTCGTCGATCGAGTTGTCGACCACCTCGAACACCATGTGGTGCAGACCGGTGCCGTCATCAGTGTCGCCGATGTACATGCCGGGACGCTTGCGGACGGCGTCCAGGCCCTTGAGCACCTTGATACTGGAGGAGTCGTAGTTCTCGCTCATGCGGGTTCCGTCTGCAGCGGGTGGCGGGATATCCGGTCATCCGACCTGGATACCCCGGAATGTTTCCGGGTCAGGGGTCTTGCGGGCATTACGGCTCCTGCGACCAGGGCCGGATCAGCCCTTGTTCCACGTGGAACATCTTCCTGTCAGTGGTTGCCGGCAGGAGACCGTCGAGTTCGTGGGGGTCCAGCACCGTGATGAAGGCCTGCATGCCGGTATCGAGGACCAGCCGCAGGACTTCGGCGGCATTGTTCCGGTCGAGTTCGGAGCACAGGTCGTCCAGCAAAAGGACGCTGATTTTACCCGTTTTCCGGCGGACGAGGGCGGCTTCGGCAAGCAGCAGGGCATAGACCAGCACCTTTCTTTGGCCGCGGGACAGGATTTCCCGGGCCATGCCCTCGGCCACCCGGATCCGCAGGTCGTCGCGCTGGAAACCGAAGAGCGAATAACCCAGCTCCCGCTCCCGGGCTTCCAGCTCCAGCCAGTCGGCATCGCTCTCCGGTTGCCCGGTCCGGGCGTACTGGAGCGTGATGGCTTCGATGAAGGCAAAGCGGGGCAGCAGGGGCTGAAGTTCCGCCTGCAGGTCGGTGAGCGCTGACTGCCGAAGCTCTGCGATGCGCAGGGAGGCTTCCGCCAGCTCCCGGGTCCAGGGCTTGAGGGCCGCCGGGGCAGCCCGCTGCTTTAGCAGTGCATTCCGTTGGGCCAGGGCCCGGTTGGCCCGGCGCCACAGTCCGAGATAGCTCTGTTCCACGTGGAACAAAATCCAGTCCAGAAAGCCGCGCCGGATGGCAGGCTCTCCTTCCAGCAGCTCTTCGGAGCCTGGCCCGATGAAGCGGACGGGCAGGGCAGCGGCAATATCCCCCAGGCCGGCGGCCTCGCCGTCGATGCGGATTTCCGGCTCCTCGCCGCGCGGCTTGTGGTAGCCGTAGCGGTGTTCCCGCCCGCCAGGCTCCCGGCCCAGGGCAAAGAAGGTTGCCCCGGCCTGCCCGTGGGCAATGGCGCCGTCGACCTTGCTGCCCCGGAAGGAACGGCCGGTAGCCAGCAGGTGCAGGGCTTCGAGGGTGCTGCTCTTGCCGGAGCCGTTGTCGCCGGCCAGCACATTGAGCAGGGCCGGCTGCAAAGAAAAAGGCTGGAGGTTCCGGAGTCCGGACCCGTCCAGCCTGGCGATGTACATCTACAGGGGTCTTGCGGGGGTCGCGCCGGGGGCGCGACTCACAGACGCATCGGCATCACGACGTACCAGGCCGAGGCATTCTCGGCATCGGACACCAGCGCCGAGGAGTTGGCGTCGCCCAGGGCCAGCTTCACCTGACCGCCCTTCAGC
The DNA here is from genome assembly GCA_049323295.1 of Pseudomonadota bacterium. Classification (GTDB taxonomy): domain Bacteria; phylum Pseudomonadota; class Gammaproteobacteria; order Pseudomonadales; family JADFDG01; genus JADFDG01. The sequence goes on along the minus strand of JBMOON010000013.1, from coordinate 69,841 downwards.
GTGTTCAGCACGTCCAGCAGGTAGCTGACGTTGAAGCCGATTTCCAGTTCGTTGCCCTTGTAGTCGACCCCGATTTCCTCGTGCGCCTCTTCCTGTTCCGGGTTGTTGGCGACGATGCCGAGGGTGCCGCTGGCCAGCGCCAGCCGGATACCCCGGTACTTCTCGTTGGAGAGGATGGCTGCCCGGGAGAGGGCCGAACGCAGCTCTTCCCGCTGGGCCAGCACGGCCTTGTCCGAGTTCTTCGGCAGAACCCGCTCGTAGTCCGGGAACTTGCCGTCGATAAGCTTGGAGGTGAAGGTCAGGCTGCCGTACTCGGCGCGGATGTGATTGCTGCCCAGCGACAGCTTCACCTGCGTATCGCCGCCCTCGGTCAGCAGGCGGGACAGTTCGAGGATGCCCTTGCGCGGCACGATGACCTGCACCTTGCTGCCCACGCCGGTGCCAACCTGGGCATCGGCCATGGCCAGACGGTGGCCGTCGGTAGCCACGGTGCGCAGACGGTCCGACGTCACTTCGACCAGCATGCCGTTGAGGTAGTAGCGGACGTCCTGCTGCGCCATCGAAAAGGCCGTGCTGTCGATCAGCTTCTTCAGCATGTCGACATCGATGGCGATGGCCTGGTTGCCGACGCCCTGTTCGATGTTCGGGAATTCACTGGCCGGCAATGTGGCCAGGGTGTAACGGCTGCGGCCGCACTTCAGCACCGCCCTGGCGCCGTCGCGCTCGACCTTGATGTCGCTGCCGGCCGGCAACGACTTCACGATGTCCAGCAGCTTGCGGCCGGGGATCGTGATCTCGCCGTCCTGGGCCGCATCGCCCAGCGTGATGGCGGCGACCATTTCGACTTCCAGATCGGTCCCGGTCAGACGGAGCTGATTGCCGCGAACCTCGAACAGCACGTTCGACAGCACCGGCAGCGTTTGCCGGCGTTCAACCACGCCGGCCACCAGTTGCAGCGGTTTGAGCAGGGCATCACGGCCAACCGAAAACTTCATGTGCGAAAGCCTTTTCGTATGGGGTTGTCATGGAGCGGGTGCGATGACGCACAGCGAGCGGATCCGCGATGGATCCGGCATCAGCTGGTCAGAAGACGCGACAGGTTACGCCAGTCTTCCTCGACATCCGTATTCGAGTTGCGCAGTTCAACGATTTTCCGGCAGCCGTGCAAGACCGTCGTGTGATCGCGACCACCGAATGCTTCGCCGATTTCCGGAAGGCTGTGGCTGGTGAGGTCCTTGGCCAGCGCCATCGCCATCTGCCGCGGACGCGCCACCGAGCGGTTGCGTTTCGGCGAAAGCAGATCGCTGTGCTTGATCTTGTAGTACTCGGCCACTGTGCGCTGGATATTGTCGACGCTGATCAGCCGCGCCTGCATCGCCAGCAGGTCGCGCAGCGCATCGCGCGCCAGGTCGGCGGTGATCGGCTGACCCTTGAAGCTGGCATGGGCGATCACCCGGCGCAGCGCGCCCTCGAGTTCGCGTACGTTGCCGCGGATCTTCTGGGCAATGAAAAAGGCAATGTCCTGCGGCAGGTGGATGCCGACGCTGTCCGCCTTGCGGACCAGGATTGCTACCCGCGTTTCCAGTTCCGGCGGCTCGACGTGCACCGTCAGGCCCCAGCCGAAACGCGATTTGAGCCGTTCCTCGAGACCTTCGATTTCCTTCGGGAAACGGTCCGACGTCAGGATGATCTGCTGACCGCCGTCGACCAGCGCATTGAAGGTGTGGAAGAACTCTTCCTGCGAACGCTCCTTGCCGACGAAAAACTGGATGTCGTCGATGAGCAGTGCATCGACCGAGCGGTAATGGCGCTTGAACTCGTTCATGGTGTTGGTCTGCACGGCCCGCACCATCTCGTTCACGAAGCGCTCGGACTGCAGGTAGACGATCTTCGCCCCTGGATTGCGGAGCAGCATTTCGTTGCCGACGGCATGCATCAGGTGGGTCTTGCCCAGACCGACACCTCCGTAGATGAACAGCGGGTTGTAACCCTTGCCCGGGTTGTCGGCCACCTGCTGGGCAGCCGCACGGGCCATCTCGTTGGATTTGCCGGCCACGAAATTATCGAAGGTCGACCGGGCATCCAGGCCATGCCGGTACGGGGTGGCGGTATCTGGCTTGCGGTCAGCCGGAACACGGGGCGGGGCCGCAACTGCCGTCGGGGCCGTGGCCTTCGGGGCAGGAGCCAGCGGGGCACGGGGCTTGCTGCCCACCTCGACGCTGACCTGGGTCGGCGCGCCGTCCAGTTCGTTGACCAGCTCCCGGATGCGGGACAGATACTTTTCGTTGACCCAGTCGAGGACGAAACGGTTGGGGGCAAAAAGACGCAGGCGATGGGCAGAACCGTCCCAGTCGGGCTGCAGCGGGCGCAGCCACATGTTGAACTGCTGCGAGGGCAACTCGTCCTGCAGGCGATCGAGACAGCTTTCCCAGATCACGGCCACTCCCTGAACATTCTTGTTCTTCGGTCTTCGGTCTTCGATCGTCATCGCGGAAGGGGGGCCGGCGATGACTGCAAGGTGGGGCATTCTAGAGACGCCCGATCGAGTTATCCACAGGACAACTTGGTGTTAAACCTGTGGATATGTTGATGGCCGGGGCAGGGACAATTCAGGGGCTCCGGCCGCCCGGCAAACCATCCCCAGGTGCCACGGACACTGTCCCGGGGTAACCACCGGCTTCTCCCGGTCTTTCACCAGGGCTTTTCCCGGCCGGTTTGTTGATCAAAAACATCGGGTTGACACGGCTTTCCACAGCCGGCCGCCTCCCCTATTGCTCTTTACTGCTACTGATTTTCTCTTTTTCTTCCTAAAAACCAGATCAAGAGCAGGGCCCGGGTCCGGAAGGCCGAACCGGGAATTCCGGCCACGCAATTGGCCCTTTACACCCCGGTAGCCCGTGGATACTATGCGCGCCCCGATTCCGGGAACCGTCCAAGGTTTCGTGTCATGTCGACCAAACGTACTTTCCAGCCGAGCAACCTGCACCGCGTCCGCACCCACGGCTTCCGCGCCCGCATGGCGACCAAGAACGGTCGCATCGTGCTCAAGCGCCGCCGTGCCAAGGGCCGCAAGCGTCTGACCGTTTCCGGCTGATCCCTGCCAGTCGCCAGACTGCTGGATGCGCAAAGCCACCCTTCGCGGTGGCTTTGTCGTTTTCAGGCCATGGATTCCCCTTCCCCCCGCATCCGTTTCCGCCCGCACCAGCGCCTGCGGACCCCCGCCGGTTTTCGCCGGGTGATGGATGCGCCGGCACTCCGGGCCTCGCACAGCGGTTTTGTCCTGCTGGCCTGCGAGAACGGTTTGCCGGAAGCCCGGATCGGCTTCGTGCTGCCGAAACGGCGGGTCCGGACTGCGGTTGCAAGAAACCGCGTCAAACGTATCATTCGCGAGTCTTTCCGCTGCCATCAGGTCCTGCTGGCCGGACTCGACATCGTCGTCATGGCGCGCGACGGCTTGGCCGCACTCGCGCCGGCCGAGCTGCGCACTGCGGCCGATCGCCAGTTCCAGTATCTCGCCGGCAAACGGCGTCCCTTGCGCGACGAAACCTCGCGCTGAACTTTCCGCCACCCCGGGTCCTTTCGCGGGTACAGAGATCACCATGGATTTCCAGCGCAACATCCTGATCGTCGCCCTGCTGGTCGTTTCCTATTTCCTGTTCCTTTCCTGGCAGCAGGACTACGCACAACAACCGCCGCAGGATGTCGCTGCCGTCACGGCCGGCGCTGCCGCAACGCCGGCGACGGGCAGCCATGTGTCCCCGGCCACGCCCGGCATACCGGCACCCGTTTCGGCCGGCGAATTCAGCGACATCGCCCCGATCAGCCAGGCGCCTGATGCGCCGGCAACAACCACCGGCACGGCCTCGGCCTCGCGCATTACGGTCCACACCGACGTGCTGGACCTCGCCATCGATCTCGCCGGCGGCGACGTGGTGGAACTGACGCTGCCGAAATATTCCACGTCGCTTGAACACCGCGACACACCGGTACGCCTGATGACCACCCAGGGCCGGACATACGTCGCCCAGAGCGGCCTGGTCAGCGATCGCGGCCCGGATCTGCCGGACGGCCAGCGGGCGAGCTATACCGCCGACGCTGCGCGTTTCGAGCTGGCCGATGGCCAGGACACGCTGGAAGTCGTGCTGCACCTGGCGGCAAAGGACGGTGTGGCGGTCGACAAGGTCTTCCGGTTCCGCCGTGGCGATTATCTGGTCGACGTGATCTATCGTCTGCGCAACGACAGCGCACAGCCCTGGAACGGCTTCCTCTTCGGGCAGCTCAAGCGCGACGGTTACGGCGATCCTTCCCATCCGGATGCCGGGTTCCTCAGCGCCACGCCGACCTACCTCGGCGGCGCGTACTTCAGCGACGAACAGACCTACAACAAGACCGACTTTTCCGATGTCCAGGAAAAGCCGCTGAAACTCGATGCCCAGGGCGGCTGGATCGCGTTCATCCAGCACTATTTCATCGGCGCCTGGATTCCGGCACAGCAACAGCGCAACACCTTCTTCACCCGTTACCGCGCCGACGAAGGCAGCTACATGTACGGTTTCTCTTCGGGCGTGACGGTGCCGGCAGGTGCCAGCCAGGAAATCCAGGCCGGTTTCTACGCCGGCCCGAAACTGCAGGACCGTCTCGAGGAAATTTCCACCGGCCTTGATCTGACGGTCGACTACGGATGGTTCTGGTTCATCGCCCAGCCGCTGTTCTGGCTGCTGGTCCAGCTGCACGCACTGTTCGGCAACTGGGGCGTGGCGATCATCCTGCTGACGGTGGCGGTGAAGATCCTGTTCTATTACCCGTCGCACGTCAGCTACCGCTCGATGGCGCACATGCGCCGAATCACGCCGGAACTGATGCGCCTGCGCGAGGAATACAAGAACGACCGCCAGAAGCAGGCGCAGGAAATGATGAACCTTTACCGCAAGGAAAAGGTGAATCCGCTGGGCGGCTGTCTGCCCATCCTGGTCCAGATGCCGGTGTTCATTGCCCTGTACTGGGTACTGCTGGAATCGGTGGAGTTGCGGCAGGCGCCGTTCATGCTGTGGATCCACGACCTGTCGGTGATGGACCCCTACTTCGTGCTGCCGATCCTGATGGGCATCTCGATGTGGATCCAGATGAAGCTCAACCCGGCGCCGCCCGATCCGATGCAGGCGAAGATGATGCAGTGGCTGCCGTGGATCTTCACCGTGTTCTTCCTGTTCTTCGCTTCGGGCCTGGTGCTGTACTGGCTGGTGAACAACATCCTGTCGATCGCCCAGCAGTGGTACATCACGCGACAGATCGAAAGGCAGCACGCGAAGGCGTGACACGCCGGCCCCGTGAAACTTGATGCCGACACGATTGCCGCCATCGCCACCGCCCCCGGGCGCGGCGGCATCGGCATCGTGCGGCTGTCCGGCCCGCAGGCTTTTGCCATCGCGGCGACAGTGAGCGGCATTGCCGCGGCAAGACTGCAGCCGCGCTTCGTCCAGCACGCCACTTTCCGCGCGGCGAACGGCGAGGCGATCGACGAAGGCCTGGTGCTGCCCTTCCGGGCACCGGCGTCCTTCACCGGCGAGGATGTGGTGGAGCTGCAGGGGCACGGCGGACCGGTGGTGATGGACCTGTTGTTGTCGGCGTGCCTGGCGCAGGGCGCCCGGCTGGCGCGTCCCGGCGAGTTCAGCGAACGCGCCTTTCTCAACGACAAGCTCGATCTCGCCCAGGCGGAGGCGATAGCCGACCTCATCGATGCCCGCTCGGCGGCTGCGGCGCGCGGGGCCGTACGTTCGCTGCAGGGCGTCTTCTCCGACTGCATTTCCGCGCTGACCGAAGCGCTGATCCACCTGCGGATGTACGTCGAGGCGAGCATCGATTTTCCGGAAGAGGAAGTGGACTTCCTGGCCGACGGCCAGGTTTCCGCGATGCTCGGCGCGCTGGAAAGCGACCTGGACACACTGCTGGCACAGACACGAGCCGCCACCCTCCTGCGCGAAGGCATCACGGTGGTGATCGCCGGGCGGCCGAACGCCGGCAAGTCTTCGCTGCTGAACGCGCTGGCCGGCCGCGAAGCCGCCATCGTCACGCCGATTGCCGGAACCACCCGCGACGTGCTGCGCGAGTCGCTTGCCATCGACGGCATTCCGCTGAACCTGGTCGACACCGCCGGCCTGCGCGACAGCACCGATCCCGTGGAACAGGAGGGCATCCGCCGGGCCTGGAATGAAATCCGTCAGGCCGACCTGGTATTGCTGCTGCTCGACAGCACCTGGCCGGAACAGGGCCTGCCGGACTTCGTGCACGAACTGCCGGCCGCGCAGGCCCGCATCCTGGTGCGCAACAAGTGCGACCTGTCCGGCGAGCCGGCCGGCCCGGTGGCGGACGGTGTTGCGATTTCGGCCATGACCGGAGCCGGCATCGACGATCTGCGTGCGGCCATCAGGCACGCGGCCGGCGCCGACGGGTTGGGAGAAAGCCCGTTCGTGGCGCGCCGTCGTCACCTCGATGCGCTGCAGCGTGCGCGTGCTGCGCTGGCCGGCGGTCGCGCACAGCTGGAAAAGCATCGCGCCGGGGAATTGCTGGCCGAGGATCTGCGGATCGCCCAGCAGGCGCTGGGTGAAATCACCGGCGAATTCTCGGCCGACGAACTGCTCGGCCGCATCTTCGGCAGCTTCTGCATCGGCAAATGAATCCGGATGCCGCGCCGGGCTGTGGCGGGGCATCCGGAAGCCAGGGACCGATGTGAGCGTCCACCAACCCCGCACCTCTTTATTTTCAGGGGCCGACGCCTATACTTGCTTCCCCTTTTGCCCCCGATAGCACACAAAATGTGCAGTTGGCGGGCGACCCCTACTATATATAGTGGTTGGCAGGTCCTGCGACCGTGAATCATCCGGACAGCTTCGACGTGATCGTGATCGGTGGCGGCCATGCCGGCACCGAGGCGGCGATGGCGGCTGCCCGCATGGGGGCCAGAACCCTGCTGCTCAGCCACAACGTCGAGACCCTGGGGCAGATGTCCTGCAACCCGGCGATCGGCGGCATCGGCAAAAGCCACCTGGTGAAAGAGATCGATGCCCTGGGCGGCGTCATGGCCCGTGCCACCGACCGCGCCGGCATCCAGTTCCGTGTCCTCAACCGCTCCAAGGGCCCGGCCGTGCGCGCCACCCGCGCCCAGGCCGACCGCGTGCTGTACAAGGCTGCGGTGCGGGAGATGCTGGAAAACCAGCCGAACCTCACCATCTTCCAGCAGGCGGTCGACGACCTGATCGTCGAGAACGGCGAAGCCCGCGGCGTGGTCACCCAGACCGGTATCCGCTTCCGCGCGAAAACCGTCGTGCTCACCGCCGGCACCTTCCTGGGCGGCGTGATCCACATCGGCCTGCAGAACCATTCGGGTGGCCGTGCCGGCGACCCGCCGTCGATCGCACTCGCGAAGCGCCTGCGCGAGCTGCCGCTGCGTGTCGGCCGGCTGAAAACCGGCACGCCGCCGCGCATTGACGGCAAGACCGTCGATTTCAGCGTGATGGAAGTGCAACCCGGCGACGATCCGCTGCCGGTGATGAGCTTCCTCGGCAAGACCAGCGAACATCCGCAACAGGTGCCGTGCTGGATCACGCACACCACCGAGCGCACGAAAGAAATCATCCTGAAGAATCTCGATCGTTCGCCGATGTATGCCGGCGTGATCGAGGGCGTGGGCCCGCGTTACTGCCCGTCGATCGAAGACAAGATGGTGCGCTTCGCCGACAAGATGACGCATCAGGTGTTCATTGAACCGGAAGGCCTGACCACGCACGAGCTGTACCCGAACGGCGTGTCGACCTCGTTGCCGTTCGATGTGCAGCTGGAAATCATCCACTCGATCCGTGGCATGGAAAACGCACACATCGTGCGCCCCGGCTACGCCATCGAGTACGACTTCTTCAATCCGCAGGATCTGCAGCGTTCGCTGGAAACGAAACACATCCCGAATCTGTACTTTGCCGGCCAGATCAACGGCACCACCGGTTACGAAGAGGCCGGTGCACAGGGCCTGCTCGCCGGCATCAACGCCGCACTGAAGGCACAGGGCCGGGATAGCTGGCACCCGACCCGCGACGAGGCCTATCTCGGCGTGCTGGTGGACGATCTGATCACGCACGGCACGAAAGAGCCGTATCGCATGTTCACTTCGCGTGCCGAATATCGTCTGCAGCTGCGCGAGGACAATGCCGACCAGCGGCTGACCGAAAAAGGGCGCGAGCTCGGCCTGGTCGACGATGCGCGCTGGGCCGCGTTCTGCGAGAAGCGCGAGCAGATCGCCAGGCTCGATCAGCGCCTGGCGAGCACCTGGGTCTTGCCGACCAACGAACTCGGCGCGCGCGTGATCGCCCGCGGTACGCCGCTGACGCGCGAAGCCACGCTCAAGGATCTGCTCAAGCGCCCGGAATTCGATTACGCCGCCATCGCCGAAATCGCGCAGCTGGATGCCGTCAACGACGATGTCGCCGCGCAGGTGGAAGTGCAGACCAAATACGCCGGCTACATCGACCGCCAGCAGGACGATGTCGCGCGGCTGAAGCGCGCCGAATCGATCCTGATTCCCGGCGCGCTGGACTACGCCGCGATCAAGGGGCTGTCGAACGAAGTGCGCCTCAAGCTGTCAGCGGCAAAACCGCAGACGCTGGGCGAGGCCGGCCGGATACCCGGCGTGACGCCGGCGGCGGTATCGCTGCTGTTGATCCACCTGAAGAAAAACGGCCTTGACCGCAAGTCGGCCTGACCGCATCGCCGAGGGCGCCAAGGCCCTCGGCGTTGCCCTGAGTGACAGCCAGGTCGCGATGCTGCATCGCTATCTCGACCTGCTGGAAAAGTGGAATGCCGCGTACAACCTGACGGCGGTGCGCGGGCGGGACGCGATGGAAGTCGAGCACATACTCGACAGCCTGGCGATCGTGCCGCACGTGCAGCTTCGTGGCGGAACGGTGGCCGATGTCGGCACCGGTGCCGGGCTGCCGGGCATGGTGCTGGCCATCGCGCTGCCGGAAAACCGGTACGTGTTGATCGACAGCAACGGCAAGAAAACGCGCTTCCTGATGCAGGCGGCGCACGAGTTGGGGCTTCGTCACGTCGTTGTGTTCAACGGACGGGTCGAGGATTACGTGCCGGCGACGCAAGTGGACGTGGTGACCAGCCGCGCCTTCGCTTCGCTGGCCGACATGGTGCAGGGTTGCCGGGCACTGCTGGAAAGCGGTGCGCTGGCGCTGGCCATGAAGGGCGTGCGGCCGGACGACGAGATCGCCGCGCTGCCGCCGGACGTGGCGGTAAAGGACGTGATCGCGCTCCGGGTGCCGGGGCTCGACAAGGAACGGCATCTCGTTTGCATCGTTGCCCGTCGGGCGACGGCAGGCGCGGCAGGATAAACGGAGTAACGACGTGTCCCGGGTGATAGCAGTCGCGAACCAGAAAGGCGGGGTCGGCAAGACCACCACCAGCGTCAACCTCGCGGCGTCGCTGGCGGCGGCGAAGCGACGCGTCCTGCTGGTCGATCTCGATCCGCAGGGCAATGCCACCATGGGCTCGGGCGTCGACAAGCACGACCGCGAGCAGACCGTGCTGGACCTGCTGATGCAGGAAGCGAAATTCACCGAAGTGGTCGCGCGCTCGGAGGCCGGCTACGACGTGGTTCCCGCCAACGACGATCTCACTGCAGCCGAGGTCGGCCTGCTCGACGAGGAGCGCAAGGAATTCCGTTTGCGCGACATGATCGACGGCGTGCGCGGCAAATACGACTTCATCGTCATCGACTGCCCGCCGTCGCTGAACATGCTCACCGTCAATGCACTGGCGGCGGCCGACGAGGTGATGATCCCGATGCAGTGCGAGTACTACGCGCTGGAGGGGCTCACTGCGCTGATGAATACGGTGGAGAAGATCCGCAGCGTGCTGAACCCGAAGCTCGAGATCGGCGGCGTGCTGCGCACCATGTTCGATCCGCGCAACAGCCTGGCTACCGATGTATCGGCTCAGCTGGAGGCGCATTTCGGCGACAAGGTGTTCCGCACCATGATTCCGCGCAACGTGCGGCTGGCCGAAGCGCCGAGCCATGGCCAGCCGGTAATCACCTACGACGAGAAATCGCGCGGGGCGCTGGCGTATCTGACCCTGGCCGGAGAAATCCTGCGACGGGTCGATGGCGCGGCGGGCCGCGCTGCGAAATAAGCCCCGCCAGTCGGACAACGAACAGGGCGCCCCGCGCCTCCACAACGGTTTTGATCGGGTTATCGCCATGTCGAGCAAGAAGAAGGGATTGGGCAAGGGACTGGACGCCCTGCTGGGCGCCGCCTCCAAGAAGGCGCAGCAGAATGCTGCCGCCGGCGATGCACCGGCCCCCGCCGGCGGCATGGCCGGCGCTGTCCAGGACGGCCCGCTGAAAGAACTGCCGGTCGAATTCCTGCAGCGCGGCCGCTATCAGCCGCGTCGCGAATTCGCCGAGGACAAGCTGGCCGAGCTGGCGGAATCGATCAAGGCCCAGGGCCTGATGCAGCCGATCGTGGTGCGGCCGATCGGCGAGAAAAAATACGAGATCATCGCTGGCGAACGCCGCTGGCGCGCGGCGCAGCTGGCCGGCATGGAAAAGGTGCCCTGCGTCATCAAGGACGTGGCGGACGAAGCCGCGCTGGCGATGTCGCTGATCGAGAACATCCAGCGCGAAGACCTGTCGCCGATGGAAGAAGCGGTGGCCCTGAACCGGCTGCAGGAAGAATTTTCGCTGACGCACCAGGAAGTCGCCGACGCTGTCGGCAAGTCGCGGGCGACGGTGACCAACCTGCTGCGCCTGTTGTCGCTGGCCCCCGAGGCGCGGACCCTGCTGGAGCGCGGCGATCTTGAAATGGGCCATGCCCGCGCGATCCTTGCCCTGGAGGTGCGCGACCAGGGAGAAACCGCGCGCCAGGTCGTACAGCGTGCGCTGTCGGTGCGGCAGACCGAGGCCCTGGTGCGCAAGATCCAGTCGGAGCAGCAGGCGGCGGCCAAACCGGCGACGCCGACCCGCATCGATCCGGATGTGCGTCGCCTGCAGGACGAGATTTCCGAGAAGACGGGCGCGCCGGTACAGATCCAGCACACCGCCCGCGGCAAGGGGAAGCTGGTCATCGGCTACAACAGTCTCGACGAGCTCGACGGCATCCTGCGTTTCTTCCGGTAACACGACCGGCCGGGCTAACTGCCTGCACCGGGAGGGATTTTGGCGAAATTGCCGGCCGTCGAGCCCTCCGGAAAATCCCTCGTCCGACTTGCTTGCCCGCCCCGGGGGGCCTGCCTATAATGCGCCGCCTTTTGCGACCCTCCCGACCATGAACGAGCAGCCGCCGAAAACGGGTTTGTTGCTGGTTGGCGTGGGCACGATGCTCACTTCGATGGTCGTTGCCGGGTTCCTGCTGGGTTATGCAGTGGACACGTGGGCGGATACCCGGCCGGTATTCATGTTGATCATGGGTGCCCTGGGCCTGATCGGCGGTTTCCTCAAGGTTTACAAGTTGCTTTCCCGCGCGGACCGGAAATGAACGAGGCGGCAGCAGACATCAGCGGACGGTTGCGTCGGATCGTGACTGCCCAGCTGGTCGTTGCCGGGGTCCTCGCGGCGGGTGTGCTTGTGGTTTACGGCGTGTTGCCGGGTCTGTCGGTGCTGTACGGCGGACTGGTCGATCTGGTGCTGGCCCTCCTGCTTGCCCGCAATGTCCGCAAGGCGGAGGCGGTGGCCGCCACGGATCCCAAGGGCAGCATGACGGTGTTGTATGTGGGTGCAGTACAACGATTTTTCCTGTTGATCGCGATGCTTGCTGCTGGCCTGGCCTTGCTCCGGCTGAATGCAGTGGCGGTCGCGGCGGGGTTTGTGGCGGCGCGCATTGCCCAGGTGGCAGGTGCCCGCGACAAGGCCCGAATCCATGATGAAGAGGGGCTGAAATGAGCGAAGCAGCAGCCGAAGGCGGTGCCAGTACCGTTGCCTATATCCAGCACCACCTGACCAATCTCTGCGTCGGCAGCGGTTGCGAGACCGGCGGCTTCTGGTCCTGGCATCTGGACACCATCATCGTCAGTTCCCTGCTGGCCGTGCTCATGGTCGTTGTCAGCTGGCGCCTGAGCCGCAACCTGGCTACCGGCACCCCCGGCCACTTCCAGAATTTCGTCGAATCGATCCTCGAGTTCGTCGGCCAGCAGGTGAAGGACTCCTTCCCGGGCCGCAACCCGCTCATCGCCCCGCTCGCACTGACGATCTTCGTCTGGGTCTGGCTCATGAACTTCATGGACCTGATCCCGGTCGATCTGCTCGCCGGCATCCTGCAGGCCCTCGGCGCCATCACCGGCAACGAAGCTCTGGCACATGCCACCTTCAAGCTCGTACCCACCACCGATCTGAACACCACGCTGGCGATGTCGCTGACCGTGTTCGCGCTGATCATCTACTACAACATCAAGGTCAAGGGCCCGGTGGGCTACCTGAAGGTGTTCCTGTTCCACCCGTTCGGCAAGTTCCTGGTGCCGGTCAACGTGGTGATGACCCTGATCGAAGAGCTGGCGAAGCCGCTGAGCCTCGGCCTGCGTCTGTTCGGCAACATGTTTGCCGGCGAACTGGTTTTCCTCCTGATTGCGATGATCGCCGGCGCGGCCGCCATTGGCTGGGGCCTGTTGTTCCTGTTCCCGCTGCAGACTGTCCTGGATCTGGGCTGGCTGATCTTCCACATCCTTGTCATCACGCTGCAGGCTTTCATTTTCATGGTGTTGACCATTGTCTATCTCGGCATGGCGCACACCGAGGCCGACGACCACTGATCCGGTCGAAGGTTGTTTGCGCCACCGCTGGTGTTTTTCCAACTTCACGACGTTTTTGCTTAAAGGAGACCTGAGATGAACGCTGAACTGCTTGCCCAGATCTACGCCGCCACCGCCATCGGCGTGGGCGTGATCCTCGCTGCTGCCGGCCTGGGCTCGGCCATCGGCTGGGGCCTGATCTGCGCCAAGACGCTGGAAGGCATTACCCGTCAGCCGGAAATGCGCCCGATGCTGATGACCAACATGTTCATCTTCGCCGGCCTGATGGAATCCTTCCCGTTCATCGTCATGGCGTTCGCGATGTGGTTCCTGTTCGCCAACCCGTTCGTTGGTGCCCTGGAAGCCGCGATCAAGGCCGTAGGCGGCGCCTGAGCGACTGAGTCCCGGTCGTAACTCGACGAGAAGAGTACGAGCATGAATATCACCGTCACCCTGTTCGCCCAGATGGCGGCCTTCATCCTGTTGATCTGGTTCATCAACAAGGTGCTGTGGGGCCCGCTGTCGAAAATGATGGAAGATCGTCAGAAGCGCATCGCCGACGGCCTTTCGGCCGCCGACCGCGCCGCGAAGGATCTCGAGCTGGCGCAGGAAAAAGCCGCCGGTGAAATCCGCGCCGCCCGTGAGCAGGGCGCGCAGATTGTCGCCATGGCGAACAAGCGGGCGACGGAGATCGTCGAGGAAGCCAAGGCGCAGGCACGCGTCGAGGCGGACCGCCTGATCGTCGCCGCCAAGGCCGAAGTCGACCAGGAAGCGCACCGTGCGCGCGAGCAACTGCGCAAGCAGGTTGCCGTGCTGGCGGTCGCCGGCGCCGAGAAGGTGCTGTCGAAGTCGATCGATGCCAAAGCGCACGGCGAGCTGCTCGACAAGCTGGCCGCCGAACTCTGATCGCCGACGGTAGAAACAACCATGGCTGAGATCACCACCATCGCCCGGCCCTACGCGAAAGCGGCATTTACCCATGCGCGCGAGAAAAACGCTCTCGCGCAGTGGGGCAACATGCTGGCTTTTGTATCGGCCGTGGTTGCCGACCAGCGTATGGCCGCCCTCCTGTCCCGCCCGCAACTGACGGCGGCCAAACAGGCGGAAGCGGTCATTACGGCCTGCGGCGACAAGCTGGACGACGCCGGCAAGAACTTCGTGCGTCAACTGTGCGCCAACCGTCGGGTCTTCGCCCTGCCGGCCATTCGCGACCAGTTCGACGCCATGGTTGCCGAACTGCAGAAACTGGGTGACGTCACCGTCACCTCCGCGTTCCCGATGAACGACGCGGAAACCGCGAAACTCGCCGCCTCGCTGAAGCGCCGCTTCGCGCAGGACGTGCGCGTTTCCGTCGAGGTCGACCCGGCGCTGATGGGCGGCGTCATCGTCCGCTTCGGCGATCTGGTCATCGACGCCTCCGTGCGCGGCCGGCTGAACAAGCTGGCCAGCACCCTGAATTCCTGAGGACCCCACCATGCAACAGCTGAACCCTGCTGAAATCAGCGAGATCATCAAGCAGCGCATTGCCAACCTCGACACTTCGTCCGAGGCGCGCAACGAAGGCACCGTCGTTTCCGTATCCGACGGTATCGTGCGCATCCACGGCCTTGCCGACGTGATGTACGGCGAGATGATCGACTTCGGCAACGGCCTGTTCGGCATGGCGCTGAACCTCGAGCGCGACTCCGTCGGCGCCGTTGTCCTCGGCAACTATCTGGGTCTGGCCGAAGGCGCGAAAGCGCGCTGCACCGGCCGCATCCTGGAAGTACCGGTCGGTCCGGAACTGCTGGGCCGCGTCGTCGATGCGCTGGGCAATCCGATCGACGGCAAGGGCCCGCTGAACGCGAAGGCCGCGGACGCGATTGAAAAGGTTGCGCCGGGCGTTATCTGGCGGAAGTCCGTCGACCAGCCGGTACAGACCGGCTACAAGTCGGTCGATGCGATGGTGCCGATCGGCCGCGGCCAGCGCGAGCTGATCATCGGCGACCGCCAGACGGGCAAGACCGCGATGGCGATCGACGCCATCATCGCGCAGAAGAATTCCGGCATTAAGTGCGTGTACGTGGCCGTCGGCCAGAAGCAGTCCACGATTGCCAACGTCGTGCGCAAGCTGGAAGAGCACGGCGCCATGGCCTACACCACGGTCGTTGCCGCCGCTGCCGCCGAATCGCCGGCGCTGCAGTTCCTGGCACCGTACGCCGGCTGCACCATGGGCGAGTACTTCCGCGACCGCGGCGAAGACGCGCTGATCATCTATGATGATCTGTCGAAGCAGGCCGTTGCCTACCGCCAGATCTCGCTGCTGCTCAAGCGTCCGCCGGGCCGTGAAGCCTACCCGGGCGACGTTTTCTATCTGCACAGCCGTCTGCTCGAGCGCGCCGCGCGTGTTTCCGAAGAGTACGTCGAGAAATTCACCAAGGGCGCGGTAAAGGGCAAGACCGGTTCGCTGACCGCGCTGCCGATCATCGAAACCCAGGCCGGCGACGTATCGGCGTTCGTACCGACCAACGTGATTTCCATTACCGACGGCCAGATCTTCCTGGAAACCAGCCTGTTCAACTCCGGCATCCGTCCGGCGATGAACGCCGGTATCTCGGTGTCCCGCGTCGGCGGCGCCGCGCAGACCAAGATCATCAAGAAGCTGTCGGGCGGCATCCGCACCTCGCTGGCCCAGTATCGTGAACTCGCGGCCTTCGCGCAGTTCGCTTCCGACCTCGACGAAGCGACCCGCAAGCAGCTGGAGCACGGCCAGCGCGTCACCGAGCTGATGAAGCAGAAGCAGTACGCCCCGCTGTCGATTGCCGAGCTGGCGCTGTCCGTCTATGCCGCCAACGAAGGCTTCCTTGCCGACGTCGACGTGAAGAAAGTCGGCGCCTTCGAGGCCGCCCTGCACTCGTTCTTCAAGAGCCAGTACAAGGCGCTGTTCGAGAAGATCAACAGCACCGGCGACTTCGACAAGGACATCGAGGCCGGCATCAAGGAAGCCATCACGAAGTTCAAGGCTACCCAGACCTGGTAATCGAACCGGTTATCACGGGACCTGAACGGAGAACGACATGGCCAGCCTGAAAGAGATCCGCGTCAAGATCGCGAGTGTGAAGAGCACTCAGAAGATCACGAAAGCGATGGAGCTCGTGGCCGCGAGCAAAATGCGGAAGGCGCAGCAGAACATGGCTGCGTCCCGTCCGTACGCGCGCAAGATCCGCAACGTGGTCGGCCATCTGGCCAACGCGTCGGCCGAGTACAAGCACCCGTACTTCAAGGAGCGCGACGCCAAGCGCGTCGGCTTCATTGTGGTGTCCACCGATCGCGGCCTGTGCGGCGGCCTGAACATCAACCTGTTCAAGCGCGCACTGCAGGAATCGAAAACCTGGCGCGACCAGGGCGTGGAAGTCGACTTCTGCCTGCTCGGGCTGAAGGCCCAGAGCTTCTTCCGCTCGGTCGGCGGCAAGGTGGTGGCGACGGCGGCGCACCTCGGCGAGAAGCCGGCGATCAACGATCTGATCGGCACCGTCCAGGCGATGCTGCAGGCCTACGAGAAAGGCGAGATCGATCGCCTGTTCCTCGTCAGCAACGAGTTCGTGAACACCATGACGCAGAAGCCGGAAGTGCACCAGTTGCTGCCGCTGCTGCGTGACGAGTCGCAACAGTACAAGCATCACTGGGACTACATCTACGAGCCGGAAGCCAAAGAGCTGATGAACCTCGTGATGACGCGCTTCATCGAATCGCAGGTCTACCAGTCGGTCGTCGAAAACAACGCCTGCGAACAGGCGGCGCGGATGGTGGCGATGAAGGCCGCTACCGACAACGCCGGCAGCCTGATCCGCGAACTGCAGCTCGTCTACAACAAGGCGCGCCAGGCAGCGATCACGCAGGAAATTGCAGAAATCGTGGGTGGTGCCGCCGCGGTCTAACCGCGCGGTCATAGGTCAAAGAGGAAACGCACATGAGCAGCGGTCGTATTGTCCAGATCATCGGCGCGGTAATCGACGTCGAATTCCCCCGCGAATCCGTTCCGAACGTCTATGACGCGCTGAACGTCAAGGGCACCGAGACCACGCTGGAAGTCCAGCAGCAGCTGGGCGACGGCGTTGTCCGTACCATCGCCATGGGCTCGACCGAAGGCCTGAAGCGCGGTCTCGACGTCACCAACACCGGCAAGGCCATTGCCGTGCCGGTCGGCGTGAAGACGCTGGGCCGCATCATGGACGTCCTCGGCCGTCCGATCGACGAAGCCGGCCCGATCGGCGAGAAGGAGCAGTGGACCATCCACCGCAAGGCGCCGACCTACGCCGAGCAATCCTCCGCCACCGAGCTGCTGGAAACCGGCATCAAGGTAATCGACCTGCTCTGCCCGTTCGCGAAGGGCGGCAAGGTCGGCCTGTTCGGCGGCGCCGGCGTCGGCAAGACCGTGAACATGATGGAGCTCATCAACAACATCGCCAAAGCGCACTCGGGTCTGTCCGTGTTCGCCGGCGTGGGTGAGCGTACTCGTGAAGGCAACGACTTCTATCACGAGATGAAGGACTCGAACGTACTCGACAAGGTCGCGATGGTGTACGGCCAGATGAACGAGCCGCCGGGCAACCGTCTGCGCGTTGCGCTGACCGGCCTGACCATGGCCGAGTACTTCCGCGACGAGAAAGACGCGTCGGGCAAGGGCCGTGACGTTCTGCTGTTCGTCGACAACATCTACCGCTACACGCTGGCCGGTACCGAAGTATCCGCGCTGCTCGGCCGTATGCCGTCGGCCGTGGGCTACCAGCCGACGCTGGCCGAAGAGATGGGCGTTCTGCAGGAGCGCATCACCTCGACCAAGAACGGTTCGATCACCTCCATCCAGGCCGTCTACGTTCCCGCGGACGACCTGACCGACCCGTCGCCGGCGACCACCTTCGCCCACCTCGACGCCACCGTCGTACTGTCGCGCGACATCGCGTCGCTCGGTATCTACCCGGCCGTCGACCCGCTCGACTCCACCTCGCGCCAGCTCGATCCGCTGGTCATCGGTGTCGAGCACTACGAAGTGGCCCGCGGCGTGCAGTCCGTACTGCAGCGCTACAAGGAGCTGAAGGACATCATCGCGATCCTCGGCATGGACGAGCTGTCGGAAGACGACAAGCGCGTCGTGTACCGCGCGCGGAAAATCCAGCGCTTCCTGTCGCAGCCGTTCCACGTCGCGGAAGTTTTCACCGGCTCGCCGGGCAAATACGTGTCCCTCAAGGACACGATCCGCGGCTTCAAGGGCATTCTGGCCGGCGAGTTCGACGCACTGCCGGAACAGGCCTTCTACATGGTCGGCTCGATCGACGAAGCGATCGAGAAAGCCAAGAAAATGGCGGCGAAGTAATTCTTCTCCGGAAGAACTTTCGCAGACCCTGGAGAAACCGCAATGGCAATGACCACCACCTGCGAGATCGTGAGTGCCGAGGAAGCCATCTTCTCCGGCACCGTGAGCATGGTCGTGGCGACCGGCGTCATGGGTGAGCTCGGCATCCTGCCGGGCCACACCGCGCTGCTTACGCAGCTGCGCCCGGGCCCGATCCGGCTGATCAAGGAAGACGGCGCAGAAGACATCTTCTACTGCTCCGGCGGCATCCTCGAGATCCAGCCGACCGTCATCACGATCCTCGCCGACACCGTCGTGCGCGCCGACAACCTCGACCAGGCAGCGGCAGAAGAAGCCCGCAAGCAGGCCGAGCTCGCGCTTGAAAACCAGAAGGACGACGTCGACTACGCCAACGCCGCCGCCCAGCTGGCGGAGGCCGCGGCCCGACTGCGCACCCTGGACGCGATCCGCAAGAAGATGGGCCGTCCGGGCTAAGTGCCCCATCGAAGCGGACCTTTGGTTCGCTTCGATGGCACAGGCGCCTGCGGCGTAGCCCGGCGAAGCCGGGCAAACAGCAAAGAAAAGGGCGGCTCAGGCCGCCCTTTTTCGTTTCGCGTATCATTCACGCCTGTATCCGAACCGCCGGTAACCACGCATGGGCTCGCTGGACGTCGTCATTCTTGCCGCCGGCAAGGGCACACGCATGAAATCGGCGCTGCCCAAGGTGCTGCATCCGGTGGGTGGCCAGCCGATGGTCGGGCATGTGATCCGTACGGCGCAGGCGCTCTCGGCCCGCCGGATCGTCGTGGTACTCGGCCACGGCATCGAGCAGGCACAGCCGGTGGCGACCGCACTCGGCGCTGTGGTTGTCGAGCAGCGCGAGCAGTTGGGCACCGGGCATGCGGTGCAGCAGGCGCTGTCACAACTGCCGGACGACGACGGCCGCACGCTGGTGCTTTACGGAGACGTGCCGCTGGTGCGCGCCGCATCGCTGCAGAGGCTGCTGGCGACCGCCGACGGTACGGTAGCACTGCTTTCCACCCGGCTTGCCGATCCGACCGGCTATGGCCGCATCGTCCGCGATGCGGCCGGCAACGTGCAGCGCATCGTCGAGCAGAAGGATGCGAACGACAGCGAACGCGCCATCGATGAAGTGAACACCGGCATCCTGCTGGTGCCCAACCGCTTCCTGCACCGGATATTGCCGGGGCTGAAAAATGAAAATGCGCAGCGCGAGTATTACCTGACCGACCTGATCGCGCTGGCCCGGAGCGAGGGGCGCGTCGTGGCCGCCGTCGACTGCCCGGCCGCCGAAACCCTGGGCGTCAACGACCGGCTGCAGCTGGCGCAGGTCGAAAGGATTTACCAGCGTGCACGGGCCGACGAACTGATGCGCGCCGGCGTAACGCTTGCCGATCCGTCCCGCCTCGATATCCGCGGCACCTTCTCCTGCGGCAATGACACGAGCATCGACGTCAATGTCGTGGTGGAAGGTACGGTGAAAATCGGCAGCGGCTGCCGCATCGGTGCCAACGTTGTCCTCAAGGACTGCACGATCGCCGACAATGTCGAAATCCGTCCGTTCACCCATATCGATGGCGCGACGGTGGGCAGCGACGGACTCATCGGGCCCTTTGCCCGCCTGCGTCCGGGAACGACGCTGGCACGCGGCGTGCACATCGGCAATTTCGTGGAAACCAAGGCAGCGAAGATCGGCGACGGCTCCAAGGTCAATCACCTGACCTATGTCGGTGATGCCGAAGTCGGTCGCGACGTGAACATCGGCGCGGGCACCATCACCTGCAACTACGACGGCGCGAACAAGCACCTCACGCGGATCGAAGACAACGTCTTCGTCGGCAGCAATACTGCCCTGGTTGCGCCGGTGACCGTCGGTGCCGGCGCAACTGTCGGTGCCGGCTCGGTGGTGACCAACGACGTACCGCCCGGCGCACTCGCCGTGGCACGCGGCAAACAGAAAAACATCGACGGCTGGCAACGCCCGAAGAAGAAGTCGGAGAAGGATTGATCCATGTGCGGCATCGTCGGCGCCATCGCCAACCGCAACGTCACGCCGATTCTCGTCGAGGGACTGACCCGTCTCGAATACCGCGGTTATGACTCGGCCGGCATTGCCGTGCTGGCCGGCGGCGACGGCAGCAGCGAAATCCGCCGCGTGCGCCGGGTCGGCCGGGTGTCGGAAACCGCGCAGGCGGCCGAACGCGAGGGCGTCAGCGGCCGACTCGGCATCGGCCACACCCGCTGGGCGACCCATGGCGGCGTTACCGAACCGAACGCGCATCCACACGTGTCCGGCGACCTCATTGCACTGGTGCACAACGGGATCATCGAGAATCACGAAGAGAAGCGCGCCGAGCTGAAGAAGCTTGGCTATGCATTCACTTCGCAGACGGACACCGAGGTGATTGCCCACCTTGTGCACAGCCACTACATGAAGTCCGGCGACCTGTTCGCGGCCGTACGGGCCGCGACGCAGGAGCTGGTGGGTGCCTATGCGATCGCCGTGCTGGCGAAGGACCGCCCGGACCGCATGGTGTGTGCGCGCCACGGCTGCCCACTGCTGGTCGGGCTGGGTGAAGGCGAATACTTCGTCGCCTCCGACGTCTCGGCGATCATCAGCGAAACGCGGCGGGTAATTTTCCTGGAGGAAGGCGATGTCGCCGACCTGCGCCGCGACGGGATGACCCTGGTCGACAAGACCGGCAAGGCGGTCGAGCGCAAGGTGCACATCAGTGATGTATCGCTGGCGTCGCTCGAGCTGGGACCCTATTCGCACTTCATGCAGAAGGAAATCCACGAGCAGCCGCGCGCGCTGGCCGACACCATCGAACCGGTGCTGGAAGACGGTTTTTCGCCGGTGCTGTTCGATGCCGTCAACGGGCAGGCGGCTGAAACACTGCTCCGTCAGGTACAGGGCGTACAGATCATTGCCTGCGGTACGTCGTTCTATGCCGGTTCGGTCGCCCGCTACTGGCTGGAGTCGATCGCAAGGCTGCCCTGCCAGGTCGAGGTGGCCAGCGAGTACCGCTATCGCGAAGTGGTTGCCCGTCCCGACTGGCTGGTGGTGACCATTTCACAGTCCGGTGAGACGCTGGACACCCTGGAGGCGTTGAAATACGCCCGTGCCTGTGGCCACGACAAGACGCTGGCGATCTGCAATGTGCGCGAGAGTGCGATTCCGCGGGCGTCCGATCTCGTGTTCTACACGCGCGCCGGCGCTGAAATCGGCGTCGCCTCGACCAAGGCCTTTACCACGCAGCTGATCGCCCTGTTCACGCTGGTGGTGACGCTGGCGAAACTGCAGGGCCGGCTGTCGCCGGAAAACGAGCACTTGCACCTGGAAGCGCTGCGCCACCTGCCACTGTCGGTCCAGCATGCGCTTAATCTGGAGCCGCAGGTGAAAGGCTGGGCCGATCGCTTTGCGACGCACGACCACGCGCTCTTTCTCGGCCGCGGCATGCATTATCCGATCGCCCTGGAAGGCGCGCTCAAGCTGAAGGAAATCACCTACATCCACGCCGAGGCCTATCCGGCCGGCGAACTCAAGCACGGCCCGCTGGCGCTGGTGGACGAGAACATGCCGGTGGTGGTGATCGCGCCCAACGACACGCTGCTCGAAAAACTGAAGTCGAACATGCAGGAGGTGCGCGCGCGCGGCGGCGAACTCTTCGTGTTCGCCGACCTCGACAGTCACTTCACCGAAAGCGACGGCGTGCACGTAATACGCACGCCGCGGCATGTTGGCGTGCTGTCACCCGTGATGCATGCGATCCCGGTACAGCTGCTGGCCTACCATGCCGCACTGGCGCGCGGTACCGACGTCGACAAGCCGCGCAACCTGGCGAAATCGGTTACGGTCGAATAGAACCCGGTCAGCGCAGCCGACCGACGTAACGGTCGGCCGGATCGACCGGCTCCGCCGCGCGGGCCGGCACCGGTTCCGTTGTCGCGACGGGAATGACCGTGCTGGCCGTCACCGGCGGCGCCAGGAAATCGCGCATCATTTTCTGCAGGGTGGCGGCGATCTGCCGCACGGCCTCGTCGTCGTTCTCGCCGGCGAGCGCCAGCACGGCGCGGGCATATTCCGCATTCTGCTGGAACCAGATGACGTCGATCACCCGTCCCGAACGCTTCAGGCCGGCAAACAGTCGGGTCAGCTGGACAAAGCCGGCGCTGCCGATCTGATGTGACATGACGGCGGACATGGGTACCTCCTGACTCGGGGGCGGCCATCCGTGGCGCACGCAGGCAATGCGTCCCGCATTCGACAACAGACAATGCGAAAGCCGTGCCACCGGTTCCGGCGGCGCAAAGTGGCGGAATTCCGCGGCCCCGGCGCCGTCGTGCTGCCGCGCGGTGCGGTTTCCTGCGCCGGACGGGTGCCGACAACCGTCCGGATGCACCAGCGCGGGGAGACGGCGTCGCGGTCCGGCTGGCGTACACTGGGCGCCGCCCGCAAACCACCCCGCCCCAGCCATGCTGAACAAACTCGTCTGGCCACTGGTCACGCTGGCCGGCACTGCCGCCTTTGCCGTGCTCGCCCTTTCCCGCGGCGAAAGCGTGAATGCCGTCTGGCTGCTGACGGCCGCCGTCTCCGTTTACCTCATCGCCTACCGCTATTACAGCCGCTTCCTGGCCACCACCGTGCTGGGCCTGGACGATGCCCGTGCGACGCCTGCCGTGCGCCGCAACGACGGGCTCGATTACGTGCCGACCTCGCGCGGCGTGCTGTTCGGCCACCACTTCGCGGCCATTGCCGGCGCAGGGCCGCTGGTGGGCCCGGTGCTGGCTGCGCAGATGGGTTATCTGCCGGGCACGCTGTGGCTGCTGGCCGGCGTGGTGTTCGCCGGTGCCGTGCAGGATTTCGTGATCCTGTTCTGTTCGATGCGTCGCGATGCCCGTTCGCTCGGCGACATGATCCGGGCCGAAATGGGCGCGCTGGCCGGCACCATCGCCTCGGTCGGCATCCTGTCGATCATGATCATCCTGCTCGCGGTGCTGGCGCTGGTGGTGGTGAAGGCGCTGGCGCATTCGCCCTGGGGCACGTTCACCATCGCCTGCACCATCCCCATCGCCCTGCTGATGGGCCTGTGGATGCGCTGGTTGCGGCCCGGCCGGGTTCTGGAAGCGTCGGCCATCGGCATCGTCCTGCTGCTGCTGTCGATCGTTTACGGCGAAACCGTGGCGCACGGTTCCCTGGCGCCCCTGTTCACCTTCAGCGGCGAGCAACTGGCGCTGATGCTGATTGCCTACGGCTTCGTTGCTTCGGTACTGCCGGTCTGGTTGCTGCTGGCCCCGCGCGACTACCTGAGCACGTTCATGAAGATCGGCACGGTCGTGGCACTGGCGCTGGGCATCGTCATCGCCATGCCGGAACTGAAGATGCCGGCGGTGACGAAGTTCATCGACGGTACCGGCCCGGTGTTTGCCGGCGAGCTGTTTCCGTTCCTGTTCATCACCATCGCCTGCGGTGCGGTCAGCGGTTTCCACTCGCTGGTGTCGTCGGGTACCACGCCGAAAATGCTGGAGCGCGAGCTGCATGCACGGCCCATCGGCTATGGCGCGATGCTGATGGAGTCGTTCGTTGCCATCATGGCGATGATCGCCGCGGCGACCATGGAGCCGGGCATCTATTTCGCGCTCAATTCGCCGCCGGCAGTCATCGGCCAGACCATCGAGGGTGCAGCGCAAACGATTTCCGGCTGGGGCTTCGTGATAACGCCCGAGATGCTGACCCAGCTGACGAAGGACATCGGCGAGGAAAGCATGCTGTCACGCACCGGCGGCGCACCGACGCTCGCCGTGGGCATGGCGCAGATCTTTTCCAGCGTGATCGGCGGCAACGCGATGATGGCGTTCTGGTATCACTTCGCCATCCTGTTCGAGGCGCTGTTCATCCTGACGACCATCGATGCCGGCACCCGCGTCGGCCGGTTCATGATCCAGGACTTCGCCGGCATGGCCTGGAAGCCGCTGGCCAATACCGATTCGTGGACCGCCAACCTGCTGGCCACGGCGCTCTGTGTCGGCGGCTGGGGCTGGTTCCTGTACCAGGGCGTGGTCGATCCGCTGGGCGGCATCAATACGCTGTGGCCGCTCTTCGGCATTGCCAACCAGATGCTGGCCGGCATTGCCCTGCTGCTGGCGACTACCATCCTGCTGAAGATGAAAAAGGAGCGTTACGTCTGGGTCACCCTGTTGCCGGCGATCTGGGTGCTGGTCGTGACCGTCAGCGCCGCCTGGCTGAAGCTGTTCAGTCCGGATCCGAGAATCGGGTTCCTCGCGCATGCGGAAAAATTCAGTGCGGCCCATGCCCGCGGCGACGTCCTGGCGCCGGCGAAGGATCTGGCGCAGATGCAGCAGGTGATCGCCAACGACTGGGTCAATGCCACGCTATGCGGGCTGTTCCTGTTCGTGCTGGTGGCGATGACGCTGTTCGCCGTGCGCGCCGGCTGGCGGGCATTGGGTCAGTCCGGCAATACCTGCAGCGAAACGCCCTATGTGGCCCGCGACGGCCAGCGGAGTCTGTGAGATGGAGATCCGGCGGACAGGCAGCTGGCTGGACCGAGTGGCAGAAACGGCCCGTTTGATGGTCGGCGTGCAGGACTACGCGCGCTACGTGCAGCACATGCGCGAACATCATCCGGAACTGCCGGTGCTCGACGAAGGCGCCTACGTCGCGCTGATGCAGCAACGCCGGCACGGCGGTGGCCGGATCGGCAAGTGCCCCTGCTGAACAGCGAAGCCCCGTCGACATGAAAAAGCCGCCCGCGGGCGGCTTTTCTGTTTCCGGCAACGGCCCGACGGCGTCGTATGCGGGAGTCAGGCGACACTCTGCGCGCGCAGCAGGGCGATGAGTTCGCCTTCCGGCACCGGGCGGCCGATCAGGAAGCCCTGCACGGCGTCGCAACCGGCCTTGCGCAGGAACTCGAGGTGAGCCGGGCTTTCGACGCCTTCGGCCACCACGCGTACCCCGAGGCTGTGCGACATCGCGATGATCGCACGCACGATGGCGGCATCGTCTTCGCTCTTGTGCAGGTCGCGCACGAAGCTCTGGTCGATCTTTACGGTATCGATCGGGAAGCGCTTGAGATAGGACAGCGACGAATAGCCGGTACCGAAGTCGTCCAGCGAAATGCCGACCCCGCGCTTGCGCAGCTGCTGGAGCATGCGGATGGTAGTGTCGAGGTCTTCCATCAGCTGGCTTTCGGTGATTTCCATTTCCAGCTGTTCCGGCGGCAGGCCCGAGCTGAAGATGACCCGCTCCACCACTTCGACCAGATTGCCCTTGCGCACCTGGTGTGCCGACAGGTTCACCGACACCTTGATGTTTCCCAGACCGATGTCGCGCCAGGCATTGACCTGACGCGCCGCGCGCTCAAGCACCATTTCGCCGATCGCGGCGATGAGGCCCGTTTCTTCCGCCAGCGGAATGAAGTCCTTCGGCGCCAGGATGCCGCGGGTCGGGTGTTGCCAGCGCACCAGCGCCTCGACGCCGGTGATGCGGTTGATGCCGAGGTCGAACTTCGGCTGGTAGTAGACGATGAATTCGTTGCGGAAGATGGCCTTGCGCAGACTGGTTTCCAGGGCCAGCTGATCGACGTTTCCGCTGCGGGTCTCGCCGGCGAAGATGTGGGCGACGTTGCCGCCCAGCCGCTTGGCCTGGTTGACCGCGGCATCCGCGTGGTTGATCAGGATCTGCAGCTCCTTGGCATGCTCGGGGAACAGCGAGATGCCGATCGATACGCCGAGCAGCAGTTCGTGGTCGTCGATGTAGAACGGGGCGCGGATCTCTTCGATGATCCGCTCGGCCAGCTTCTCCAGCTGGGCAGTGCTTTCGTAGTCCTCGATGATGATCGTGAACTCGTCGCCGCCGATGCGCGAAATGGTGTCGGCGGGGATGTCCATGCCCATCAGGCGGGTGGCCGCCGCATAAAGCAGCTTGTCGCCGAACTCGTGGCCCAGCGTGTCGTTGACCTGCTTGAAGCGGTCGAGGTCGAGATACAGCAGTGCGAGATTGCCGCGCCGCTGGCGGGCATCGGAAATGGCGGCGTGCAGGCGGTCCCGGAACAGCGTGCGGTTGGCCAGTCCGGTCAGGCGATCGTAGTTGGACAGATAGCGCAGCTTTTCTTCGGTTTCATGTCGCTGGGTGAGGTCGGAGAAAATGCCGACGTAGTGCGTGATTTTCCCGTGATTGTCGCGCACGGCATGGATCTGCAGCCACAGCGGATAGCTCTCGCCGTTCTTGCGCCGGTCGATCACCTCGCCGCTCCAGCTGCCCTCGGCGTCGACCATTTTCTTGATCTTGGCGTACAGGTCGAGATGGTCTGCGCTGGTGAACTCCATCACCTTGTGGCCGACCACCTCTTCTTCGGTCCAGCCGGTGATGCGGGTGAACATCGCGTTCACCTTCACCAGTCGCAGGTCGCGGCCGAAGATGTAGATGCCCTCGGTCGCGGAGTCGAACACCGTGGCGGCCAGCCGCAACTGCTCTTCGCCGGCCCGCTGCGTGGTGACATCGCGACGGGTGCCGATCATCCGCAGCACGACGCCATGGTCGTCCTTGGCCACGCCACGGCCGTTGTCTTCCACCCAGCGCCAGCTGCCGTTCTTGTGCCGGGTCCGGTACACCATGTGGTAGCGCTCGGTGCGCCCCTTCAGGTGGGCGATCATCGCCTGGCGGATGCGCGGGTAATCGTCCGGGTGCACCAGCGGCTGCAGGTGGCCGCGGAAGGTCTTCAGCTCTTCCTGGCTGTAGCCGAGCATGCGGTCGAAGTTCGAGTGGAAGACCTCGTCCGTCTCGAGGTTCCAGTCCCACAGGCCGATGTCGGACGCCTCCATCGCGAGGGCCAGACGTTCGCGGTTGCGCGCCAGCTCGTCGTAGGCCTGCTGCAGGGCGCCGGTGCGATCCTCGACCAGCGACTCCAGGCGGTCGTGCGCATCCTTCTGCGCCTGCTGTGCTTTCTTCCGCTCGTAGATCTCGCGCGCCAGCTTGCTGTTGAGCGCCTCGGCGTCGCTGCGCGCGCGGTCGAGATAGGTGATCAGCGACTGGTTGCGGAACTGCAGCGCCAGCCCTTCCTCGGTGACGCGGTTGATGCGCACGCCGGCATAGATCAGGAAGGCGGTGAACAGCATGTCGATGAAGAAAAGGATCTCGCCCACGGGATTGCCGGAAAGGCCGAGATAGATGCCGCCGGGCACCAGGGCCGGCAGGATGAAGGCAAAGAAGGACGGCAGATAAGGCGCATAGCTGGCGACGCCGACGATCGCCAGGCCGCCGATCAGCGACACCATCATCGCCTGGTCGTAGACGATGCCGGAGTCCATGGCGAACAGCACGGGATTGAAATTGACGGTCGCGTAGCCCATCAGCGAGCCGAGGATCAGCGCGCCGGCCACCGAAATCTGGCGGTACACCATCATCCGCTGCTCGTTCACCGGCGGCAGCCGGCGGAAAGCCTGGACGACGATGAAGCGTGACAGCAGAACGGCGAAGGACAGGCCCAGCCAGATCGACAATGCGCGCTGGGAAACCGTGCCGTGATCCCAGTACAGCCAGACGATGATCGAGGCGGCAACCGGCTGCAGCACCATGGCCGGCGCCAGCTGGTCGTAGAGCAGGCGCAGCTGTTCGGCCTGGCCCCGCAGGTCGAGTTGGGACTGGCGCAGCGTGAGGGAATCCGGACTGTTGTTCTTCTGTGGTATGGCCAAGGTCTGGGACCCCTGAATACATCCCGGTTTCGGCGCCCGGGCATATGGGCCTGTCCGTGGCCGCTTACCGGGAGATTAACTCCCGGCAGCGCGCGGTCTGTGGTGGACCGTCTCAAAAAGAGTGTGAAGCGTATCACGCCCGCTTGAGGTGGCCGAAGTCCGGACCGATGGCTGGCGGCGCCCGCGGATCCGCTCCGGGACGTGTACGACGGACGGCGGTCCGCCATGCAATCCGCCGCGCCGCGCCGGTCGTGCGCGGGCATAATCGCCGCCCATGTCGACCCCCTCCTCCCGAACGCCCCGGCATCCGCTGCTGAGTCACCTCAACGAGGGCCAGCGTGAAGCCGTCACCGCCGATCGCCGGCACCTGCTGGTGCTGGCCGGTGCCGGTTCCGGCAAGACCCGGGTACTGGTGCACCGCATTGCCTGGCTGATCGGCGAGCGGCAGTTTTCGCCGCACGCGATCCTCGCCGTCACCTTCACCAACAAGGCCGCCGGTGAAATGCGCCACCGGCTGGAGCAGCTGCTCGGCTACGCGGTCGGCGGCATGTGGGTCGGCACGTTCCATGGTCTGGCGCACAAGTTCCTGCGCATGCACTGGCGGGAAGCGGGGCTGCCGGAAAATTTCCAGATCCTGGACAGCGACGACCAGCAGCGGCTGGTCAAGCGCGTCATCCGCGAGCTGAACCTGGACGAGAACCGCTGGCCGGCAAAACAGGCGCAGTGGTTCATCAACGGCCGCAAGGACGAAGGCGAGCGGCCGCAGGACATCCAGGCGGGCGGCGACCATTTCCTGCGCACCATGGTGCAGATCTACGCTGCCTACGAAGAAGCGTGCGCGCGCGCCGGGCTGGTCGATTTCGCCGAGCTGTTGCTGCGGGCACTGGACGTCCTGCGCAACGACGAACACCTGCGCACGCATTACCGCACCCGGTTCCGTCATGTGCTGGTCGACGAGTTCCAGGACACCAACGCCGTGCAGTACGCCTGGTTGCGCGAACTGGTGGGCGACGACGGCGAGATCACCGTCGTCGGCGACGACGACCAGTCGATCTACGGCTGGCGCGGGGCGCGCATCGAGAACATCCAGCAGTTCCACCGCGACTGGCGCGACGCGCACACGGTCCGCCTCGAACAGAACTACCGCTCGACCTCGATCATCCTCAAGGCGGCCAACCACGTCATTGCCAACAACAGTGCGCGCCTGGGCAAGAACCTGTGGACCGACGGCCACGAAGGCGATCCGATCTCGCTGTATGTCGCCTTCAACGAGACCGACGAGGCCCGTTACGTGGTCGACGAAGCGGGCAAGGCCGCGGCCCAGGGGCTGGCCCGCTCGGAAATCGCCGTGCTCTACCGCAACAACGCCCAGTCGCGGGTGCTGGAAGAAGCGTTCCTGCGCGCCGGCATTCCGTACCGCATCTACGGCGGCCAGCGCTTTTTCGAACGCCTGGAAATCCGCAATGCCATGGCCTACCTGCGGTTGATCGAACACCGCGACTCCGACGCCGCCTTCGAGCGGGTGGTCAACGTGCCGCCGCGCGGGATCGGCGAAAAAACACTGGAAACCCTGCGTGAGCATGCGCGGGCCGGGCGGATGACCCTGTGGCGCGCGGCGCAGGAATGCTCGCGGCCGCAGGAAACGGACGGCAAGCCGGCGACGATCCTGCCGTCACGCGCGGCCAGCGCCGTGAAGGGTTTTATCGACGCCATCGACGGCCTGGCCGACGACGTGCGCGGTCTGGAGCTGGCCGAACTCACCGAGCGCGTGCTGAAGGATTCCGGTTTGCTGGAATTCCACCGGACGGAGAAGGGCGAGCGCGGCGAACAGCGCGTGGAGAACCTGCGCGAGCTGGTTTCCGCGGCCCGCCAGTTCGGACCGGAAGACGGCAGCGAGCCGACGCTGGCGGCATTCGTCAACCATGCGGCGCTGGAGGCCGGTGATGCGCAGGCGGAAGCCGACGAGGATGCCGTCCAGCTGATGACGCTGCACGCGGCGAAGGGTCTCGAATTTCCGCTGGTGTTCCTGGTCGGGCTGGAAGAAGGCGTGTTTCCCGGCAATCAGTCGGCCGACGAAGCCGGCCGGCTCGAGGAGGAACGCCGGCTCTGCTACGTCGGCATCACGCGGGCGATGAAGAGGCTGGTGCTGACGCGCGCCGAAAGCCGCCGGCTGTACGGCACCGAGAACTACAACGCCCCGTCGCGCTTCCTGCGCGAGATACCGCCCGATCTCATCCACGAAGTGCGATTGGCCAGTGCACGCATTTCGCGGCCGCTCGGCACGTCGGGCGCCTATCCCTTCGCGCAGCCGGGCGCCTACCGGCTGGGCCAGCGGGTCCGGCATCCGACCTTCGGCGAAGGCGTCGTGCTGCAGTGCGAGGGCGGTGGCGGCAATGCGCGCGTGCAGGTGAACTTCACCGACACCGGCGCCAAATGGCTGATTGCGCAGTACGCGCGGCTGGAAGTGCTGTAGCCGTTGCGCTCAGGGCGCGCGCCGTTTTTCGGTCAGCTTCATCGCCAGGATGTATCCCGCCAGCAGCAGCGTCGCCACGTTGGCGACGATCACCGGCGTGCTGCCGATCGCCACGCCGTAGAGCAGCCACAGCGCCACTCCGACGCTGAACGTCAGGAACATGCCCAGCGACAGGTCCGCGGTGCTGCGGGTGCGGTACACCTGCCAGGCCTGCGGGACGAAGGCAACGGTGGTGCAGAAAGCGGCGAGATAGCCGAGCAGGTCGGCTGAACCGGGGGTCATGGGGTGCGGGCGGGCATCTGGCTGACGGGGTCCGGGGATTCTATGCGGACTGTCGGGGTGGCCGGGGGAAGGGCCGGGGCGCTGCCCGGCACAGTGTATGCATTTTTCATCGATTGAGCCGGAAAGCAGGCTCTGGTAGCCTCGCCTAGCCACATATTGTATGCAATGTGGCCCCGGAGGCAGCATGAACGATATTCCGGCCCTGGCCCGGCAGCCGGCCCTCAGGACCCCCCTGCACCATGTCCACCATGTGGCCTACCGCTGCCGGGATGCCGAACAGACGCGCTGGTTCTGGGAAGACGTCCTGGGCTTCCCGCTGCGCATGGCGATGGTGTTCGACGAGGAACCGGGCTCCGCCCGCCGGCTCGACTACATGCACCTGTTCTTCGAACTGGGCGACGGCAACTTCGTCGCCTTCTTCGATTCGCCGGACGACGACATCGACGAGCAAACGTTCCGCGCCCGCCACGGTTTCGACCTGCATATCGCCTTCGAATGCGACACACCGGAAGAACTGAAGGCCTGGCGGCGGCACATCAACCGGATGGGGCGCCCCTGCTTCGGCCCGATCGATCACGGGTTCATCCATTCGATCTACATGTACGACCCGAACGGCATCCAGGTCGAGATCACCCTCAAGGACGCGAAGTACGCGGAAATCTGCGCGCACGAAACCGCCGGTGCGCGCGCCATCCTCGCCGACTGGACCGCGAAAACGCGGGCCCGGAAGCTGCAGAAATTCGGCGGTGAAGCGCTGGACCTGCGCGGCATCGACCTCGGCAAGGTCGACATGTCGAAAGTGAAGGCTGACCTCAAGCCGCACCACAAGCCGGACTGACGCCGTGGAAAAATCCGAATACGAACGCATCGCCTATCTGGTCGGGTTTGCGGAGAAGAGCGAGTTCAAGGACACCTATGCCGGCCCGATGGATTTCGTGGCGCTGGAAGCCCACCTGCTGAAGCCGAAGGGCCGGCCGTCGAAGACGGTGGTCGTCTTCATGCACCCGGTCGGCGGCGGCGCCTATCTGCCGATGGTGTCCGCGCTGGCAAAAGCCGGCCACCACGTCATTTACTGCAACTCGCGTTACCGCGGTACCGACAGCGCCCTGATCATGGAAAAGGTGGCGGTCGATCTCGGCGCCTGCATCCGCGATGCAAAGGAGCGGCTGGGCTACGAGAAAGTCGTGCTCGCCGGCTGGTCCGGCGGCGGTTCGCTGTCATTGTTCTACCAGGCGGAAGCGGAACGGCCGACGATCACCCACACGCCGGCCGGCGATCCGTACGACCTGACGAAAAAAGGACTCATTCCCGCTGACGGCGTGATGCTGCTGGCGGCGCATATTTCCCGCGCGCTCACGCTCACCGAGTGGATGGACCCGTCGGTGCGCGACGAGAACGATCCGGAGAAGCGCGATCCGTACTTCGATATCTACGATCCGGGTTGCCCCAACCAGCCGGCGTATACGCCCGGTTTCGTCGAGGAATTCCGCGCGGCGCAGCTGGCCCGCAATCGCCGGATCACTGCCCGGGTACAGCAGCAGCTGGAAGATTTCCGCCGGCAGCAGCGTTTCCAGGAGGAGCTTGCCTTCATCACCCATCGCACCATGTGCGACGTGCGCTGGCTGGATCCGGCGCAGGATCCCAACGAGCGCAAACCCGGCTGGTGTTATCTCGGCGATCCGCGGGTGGTGAACAACGGTCCGGTAGCGCTGGCACGTTTCAACACGCTGCGCGGCTGGATGAGTCAGTGGAGCCATGACTACAGCAACGCCAACGGCCTGACCGCCGCTGCCCGCATCGACCGGCCGGTGCTGGTGATCGGCAACACCGCCGACGATGCCTGCACGCCGTCGCACACGCACCGGTTGTTCGCGGCGGTGCGGCATGCCGACCGCACGCTGCGGGAGATACCCGGCGCGAATCACTACTACTTCGGGCAGGCGGACAAGCTCGCGCTGGCCACGGCCACCTGTCACGAATGGCTCGCCGCCCGGGGCCTCGACTGACGCCATCGGGCGCCCCGAACGGCGACGGGTTTATCATCGGCGTCCGTTCGCTGCCGGCATCCGCCATGCGCCTGTCGCTGTTGCTGTTGTTGCTGCTCCTGCCCGCGGTGCCGACCGTGGCCGGCGGGCTGTGCGACCGGCCGCTGGTGGTCAATGTCGGCGACTGGCGGCCCTATACCTGGCGGCTGGCGAACGGCGATGCGGGCGGCATCGACATCGATGTGCTGCGGCGCGCGGCCGCCCGCCTGCAGTGCCGTCTGGCCTTTGTCGAAGTGCCGCCGGAGCGGGCGCATCCGTTGCTCGAAGAAGGCCGCATCGACATCCTGCTGGCAGCCAGCGATCTGCCCGAGCGTCGCCGCTATGCCTGGTTCAGCGCACCTTACCGGCAGGAAGTGATGGCGGTGCTGGCGGCGCGTCCGCCGCAGCCGGCACCGTCGTCGCTGACCGCCGTGGCCGACAGCACGGTCATCCTGCTGGCACCCCGCTTTGGCTGGTACGGCCGCGACTATGCCCGCGACCGGGCGACGCTGCAGGATGCCGGGCAGCTGCAGCTGTTCGACGACTATGCGCAGGGCATTGCCATGCTGGCGGCGGGCCGCGGCGGGCTGATCCTCGGTGACGAGCGTGCGCTGCAGTACGAGGCCCGCGCGCAGGGCCTCAGCCTGCGACGACTGTTCGTCACCAACGCATCGCCGGTGCACCTGATGTTCAGCCGGCGGACTTTCGGCGCGGCGGATGTGGCGCGCTTCAACGCGGCGCTGGGCGCGGCCCTTCCGGCGGCCTCCGCGGCCCCCGGAGACCGGGCGACGCCGGCCGGGAAGCCGTAGAATGCGCGCGCTTTTTGACCAGTTGCCGGCCGGATCCGCACCGGCCCCGAGACGGAGTGACGCCCCATGAATGCCCCCGCCCAGACCCTCGACGCCGCCGAAATCGAACTGTTCCGCGACAATTACCGCCGGTTCCTCGAGAAGGAAGTGGCGCCCCACTACACGCAGTGGGAGAAGAACGAAATCTTCCCGCGCGAGCTGTGGCTGAAGCTGGGCGAGAACGGTTATCTCTGCGTCGACATGCCGGAGGAATATGGCGGTATCGGCGCGCCGTTCCGTCTGTCGGAAGTGATCCAGCGCGAGACGTCGCGCCAGGGTTTCGGCGCCCTGGCGTCGAACATGTCGGTACACAGCGACATCGTCGCGCCCTACATCCTGCATCTGGGTTCGGAAGCACAGAAGCAGAAGTGGCTGCCGAAGATGGTGAGCGGCGAATCGATCGGTGCCATCGGCATGACCGAACCGGGGGCCGGTTCCGACCTGCAGGGCATGAAGACGCGCGCGACAAAGGACGGCAACGACTGGGTGATCAACGGCCAGAAGACCTTCATCACCAACGGTCAGCACTGCGGCGTGATCGTGCTGGCGGTGAAGACCGATCCGAACGCCGGCAGCCGCGGCATGACGCTGTTCACGGTCGACATGTCGCTGCCGGGCGTGCAGCGCGGCCGCAACCTCGAAAAGATGGGCCATCATGCCGCCGACACCTCGGAGCTGTTCTTTGCCGACGTACGTGTTGGCGACGACCAGATACTCGGCGGCCTGGGCCGCGGCTTTGCCAACCTGATGAACGAGCTGCCGCGCGAGCGGCTCAGTCTTGCGGTCGGCGCCATCGGTGCCTGCGAAGGCATGATCGAGCGTACCGTCGCCTACGTGAAGGAGCGCAAGGCCTTCGGCCAGCCGGTTGCCGCGTTCCAGAACACCCGTTTCAGGCTGGCGGACCTGCAGGCGCTGGTCACCGTGCATGCCGCGTTCATCGAACAGGCAATCGAGAAGTACGAGCGCGGCGAATTCGATGCGGTGGCCGCGTCCATCGCCAAGCTGACCACCACCGAGCTGCAGGGCCGCGTCGCCGACGAGTGCCTGCAGCTGCACGGCGGCTACGGTTACATGCAGGAGTATCCGATCTCGCGCGATTACGTTGACGCGCGCATCCAGCGCATCTACGGCGGTACCAGCGAGATCATGAAGGAAATCATCGCCCGCTCGCTCCTCGGTCGCTGAACCGGCGGAATCGCGCACGATGAGCGAGCAGCCGCTGTCCCTGGTCGTTGCCGATGCGCTGCGCGGGCAGATCCTGCGCGGCGACTTCGCACCGGAAGAGCGGGTGCAGGAAGTGGCGCTGGCCGAACGCATGCAGGTTTCGCGGACGCCGGTCCGCGAGGCGCTGCGCATCCTCTCCGAGGAAGGGCTGCTGACCTACAGTCCGAACCGCGGCTACAGCGTGCGCCGTTTCACCGCCGAGGACATCCGCGTCACCTTCCGGGTGCGGGCGGCGATGGAAGGCATCGGCGTGCGGCTGCTGGCGGAACGGGGTGTCGAAGAAAAGACGCGCCGGAAACTGGAGTCGGTGCTGGCCGACGGCGATGCGCTGCTGGCCCGCGGCAACCTGCCGGGTGCGGATCTCGACGCGTGGCGGGACATGAACCGCCGGTTCCACGTCGCGACCATCGTGGGTACGCACAGCGAGCTGCTGATCCGCGTGGCCCGCGATTCGCAGAACATTCCGGTGGTCAATGAAGGCGCGTTCCGCTGGTATCTGCCGGAAGACTTCCGGCGACAACACATGCTGCACCACATGATCGCCGACGCGATTTTCCGGCGGCAGCCGGAGCGTGCCGAGCGGCTGATGCAGGAGCTAATCTTCGAGGCCGGGGAACTCGTGCAGCGGCATCTCGCATCGTCGCCGGCGCCCGGCGACGCCTGATCCGGATCAGCGATCCCGCTTGCCGATCGCCTTGAGCACGATGCGGCACTGATTCTCGCCGTATTCGCGTGCGGCGGCAGCGGCCGCATCGGCATCTCTTTTGAGCATGGTTTCGACAATGCGCTGGAACAGTACGTAGGACACGTCCAGTTCGCTGGTCTCCGCCTGCATGGCGATGTAGGAACAGCGCTGCAGCTCCGGCAGCAGATCGATCAGCGACTGCTCGAGGTAGCGGTTGTCGGCAAATCGCAGGGCGGCGGTGACGAATTCGAAGGCGGTGGCATGGAAGGCCGGGCCTTCGTTGGCCTTCAGCTGTTCGCCCAGCCTGGCCACCAGACCGAGGAATTCGCCGAGATCGCCCTCGCGCCAGGTGGTCGATGCCCGGCGTGCCAGCTCGCCGAACAGCATGAACATGAAATCGTAGAGGTGGCGTACCTGGTCCGGGGTGATCTCGGCAACAAAGGCGCCGCGTCGCGGCTCGATCGATACCAGGTGGCGCTTTTCGACGATGTGGAACGCTTCGCGCACGGTGTTCGAGCTCACGTCGAGCTCACGGGCGATTTCCAGCTCCTTGAGCTTCTGCCCGGGAGGATAGCGGCCGGTGATGATCTGTTGCCCCAGGTGACGGGCAATCTGCTCGGTCAGCGTCTCTCGGGCGGCCAGCGCGGGCATCGGGGTCTCCCTTCGTCCTTCCTTGGCAGGTTCAGCGACGCCAGAACATCGGCGTCAGCAGGATCAGTACGGTGAACACTTCCAGACGACCGACCAGCATGGCAAACGACATCAGCCAGACGGCGGTGTCGTTCAGACTGGAGACGTTGCCCGAGAGCACGCCCAGTCCGGGGCCGGTGTTGTTGATGCTGGCGGCAATGCCGGAGAAAGCCAGGTCGAACGGCACGCCGGTGGCCATCACCAGCAGGGTCAGGACCAGTGTCACCAGAATGTAGAGGCTGATGAAGCTCCAGACCGCCTCGGCGACCCGGTCGGACACCACGCTGTCCCCTATCTTCACCAGGAACACGCCGTTGGGGTGGATCAGTCGCTGGAATTCGCGGATGCCCTGCTTGGTCAGCAGCAGGAAGCGGATCGCCTTGATGCCGCCGCTGGTGGAGCCGGCGCAGCCGCCGAAGAAAAAGGCGAACACCAGCAGCCAGGGCACGTAGCCCGGCCACTGCGCGAAATCGGCGGTCAGGAAGCCGGTGGAGGTGATCAGGCTGACCGACTGGAAGGCGGCGTAACGCAGCGCTTCCGGCCAGTCCTGATAGGTGCTGTGCACCAGCAGTCCGGCGGTGACCAGACCGGTGATTCCGGTGACGAAGGCAATGAAAAAACGGAATTCGGGATCGTTCCAGTACAGACCGAAGGCCGGGCGCCCCTTGTGCACATGGCGCCATGCCAGGAAGTGCAGGCCGAAATTGAGCGAGCCGAGCAACATGAAGAGAATGCAGATCAGCTCGATGGTCAGACTGTTCCAGTAGCCGAAGCTGGCATCGTGGGTGGAGAAGCCGGCGGTGGCCACGGTGGAAAAGGCATGGCCCACCGCATCGAACAGGGTCATGCCGGCAAACCAGTAAGCACCGGCACACAACACGGTGAGTCCGACGTAGACGAACCACAGCGCCTTGGCGGTTTCCTTGATGCGCGGCGTGAGTTTCGAATCCTTCATCGGGCCGGCGGACTCGGCCTTGAACAGCGACATGCCGCCGATGCCCAGCATCGGCAGCACGGCGATGGCCAGCACGATGACGCCGCCGCCGCCGATGAAGTTCAGCTGCTGCCGGTACCAGAGCACCGATTCGGGCAGCTTGTCGAGGCCGGAAAATGCCGAGGCGCCGGTGGTGGTGAGGCCGGACATGGCCTCGAAGAACGCGTCGGCATAGTTGGCGGACAATTCCGGCGTCAGTACGAACGGAATGGCCGCGAAGGCGCTCATGCCCGCCCACATCAGGGTGACGATGAAGAAGCCGTCGCGGGTGCGCAATTCGCGTTGTGCGTGCCGGGTGGGCAGCCAGATCAGGATGCCGGCGATCAGCGTGAACACCAGCGTGTCGACGAAGGCCAGCAGGTTGCCGTCGCGGAACCACAGCGAGATGCCGATCGGCGGGATCAGCGACAGGCTGAAGAGCATCAGCAGGATGCCCAGCACGCGGAAGGCGGCGGCGAACTGCATGTCAGAAGAAGCCCAGTCCCACGGAGAACAGTTTTTCGACGTCGCGGATGCGTTTCTTGTCCACCACGAACACGATCACGTGATCCTCGGTTTCGATCACCACGTCGTCGTGGCCCATCAGTACCTGGTCCTTGCGCACCACGGCGCCGATGGTGCAGCCCTCGGGCAGATCGATTTCCTCGATGCGCCGGCCGACCACCCGCGAGGCCCGCCGGTCGCCCTTGGCGACGATTTCCATCGCCTCGGCCGCGCCGCGGCGCAGCGAGTGCACGGTGGAGACTGCGCCGCGCCGGACCTTGGCCAGCAGCGTGCCGAGCGTCGCCTGTTGCGGCGAGAAGGCGATGTCGATGTCGTCGCCCTGCAGCAGATCGACATAGGCCGGGTTGTTGATCAGGGCGATGGTCTTGCGGGCGCCGAGCCGCTTGGCGAGCATCGCCGACATGATGTTCGCTTCGTCGTCGTTGGTCAGGGCACAGAAAACGTCGACATCCTCGACGTTTTCCTCGAGCAGCAGCTGCTTGTCGGCGGCAACACCCTGTATCACTACGGCTTTCGACAGCGAGGAAGCCAGTTTGCGCGCCCGGTTCGCATTGCGCTCGATGACTTTCACCTGATAGCGCGTTTCGATCGCTTCCGCGAGGCGTTCGCCGATGTTGCCGCCGCCGGCGATCATGATGCGCTTGTAGTTGTCCTCGACGCGCCGCAGTTCGCTCATCACGGCGCGGATGTCGGCCGTGGCGGCGATGAAGAACACTTCGTCGCCGGCTTCGATTACCGTGTTGCCTTCCGGCATGATCGGCCGGTCCCGGCGGAAGATGGCGGCGACGCGCGTTTCGATCGACGGCATGTGGCGGCGGATCGCCGACAGCGGGTTGCCGACCAGCGGGCCGCCGTGGACGGCGCGGGTGCCCACCAATTGGGCCTTGCCGTCGGCAAAGCTCAGCACCTGCAGCGCGCCGGGATGTTCGATCAGGCGCTTCACGTAGTTGGTGACCACCTGTTCCGGACTGATCACGTCCTCGATCGGAATGCCTTCGTCGCCGAACAGGCCCTTGCGCGAGAAATAGTTGGTGGAGCGGACGCGGGCGATCTTGGTCGGCGTGCGGAAATAGGTGTAGGCCACCTGGCAGGCGACCATGTTCACCTCGTCGCTGTTGGTGACGGCGATGAGCATGTCGGCGTCGGCACCGCCGGCATCGCGCAGCACGTTGGGATGCGAGGCCTGGCCCTGCACGGTGCGGATGTCGAGCGTGTTGGAGAGCTCGCGCAACCGCTCGCCGTCGGCGTCGACGACCGTGATGTCGTTGGCTTCGCTGGCCAGGCTGGCGGCGAGCGAGCCGCCGACCTGTCCGGCGCCGAGGATGATGATTTTCATGTGACCGTGCCCTCCTGCGCGGGTGGTCTAGACGGCACGCCGCAGGCGGCAGAGGAAAAAGCCGTCGGGGCCCTGGTCGGCCGGCAGCAGCTGCCAGCCGTATTCGCAGGCCGCGCCGCGTGCGGCGGCCAGACGGTCGGCCGGCAGCGGATCGGCGATCACGTCGGAACGCGTTGCCGCGAAAGCAGCCACCACGCGTTCGTTTTCTTCACGGAGCACCGAGCAGGTCGCGTACACCAGCGTTCCTCCCGGGCGCAGCTTCTGCCACAAGGCATCCAGCAGCGTCCGTTGCTGGCGCGCGAGTTTAGCAATATCGCCTTTTTTCCGCAGCCATTTGCTGTCCGGATGCCGGCGGATGACGCCCGACGCCGAACAGGGCGCATCGAGCAGGATCGCATCGAAGGGCTCGCCGTCCCACCAGTCTGCCGCCGCCGCGTCGGCAACCCGGACCTCGGCGGCGAGCCCGAGGCGCTCCAGGTTGTCGTGGATGCGGGCGCTGCGGCGTTCGTCGATGTCCAGCGCCAGCAGCCGGACGTCCGGGAAACGCTCGGCCAGATGTGCCGTCTTGCCCCCCGGCGCCGCACAGGCGTCGAGCAGGCGGGCGCCGGGCGGCAGCGGGCCGAACAGGTCGGCGCACAGCTGCGCGGCTTCGTCCTGGACCGATACCAGACCGGCGGCAAAACCCGGCAGCTCGAACACGTCGCAGGCCTGCGCCAGCCGGATGCCGTCGGGCGCCAGCGTGGTGGCGGTTGCCTCGCGTCCGGCCGCATGCAGGCGTGCCAGATAGTCGGCCCGTGAAACCTTGCGCGTGTTGACCCGCAGGCAGAACGGGGGCCGGGCATTGTTGGCGGCCAGCACGGCTTCCCAGTCCTGCGGCCAGTCGGCCTGCAGCATTTCGACCAGCCATTGCGGATGCGACAGGCGGACCGCCGGGCTGGCAGCGGCGACTTCCGCCGCGATGTCTTCGCGCTCGCGCTGGATGCGACGCAGCACGGCGTTCAGGAAACCGGTGGCCCAGTCCTTGCCGAGCGTGCGGGCGGCGGCGACGGTTTCGCCGATCGCCGCGTGGTCGGGAATGCGTGTGTGCAGCAACTGGAAAATGCCGACCAGCAACAGCAGCTCGATGTCGCGATCCTTCGCGGCCAGCGGCTTCTGCAACCGGCGGTTGGCCAGCCAGGACAGCGTGTTGTAGTAGCGGCAGACGCCGTAGACGATTTCCTGCAGCAGCGGCGCATCGCTGCTGCGGGCCCGCGCCGGCGGCAGTCGCTCGGACAGGGAACGACCGCCCTGCCCTTCGGCCGGCAGCACTTCGGTCAGCAGGCGTGCGGCTTCGGCGCGAACGTTGCCGGGCGACATCGGTTCAGGCCGCGCCGAACGCATCGCCGATGCGGAATGCATCGGGATGACCGTTCAGCAGTTCGGCGACGGGCATGGCGCGCTTGCCCGGCATCTGGAGACGGGTGATGCGCACGCCCTGCCCGCCGTCCGCGCCGCAGGCCACACGCACACCGTCGCGCGACACGCCGGTGACGCGGCCGGGCGCTTCGCCGCGGGCCGCGTCGTCACGCACGACGGTCCATACGCGGATCGTTTCGCCGTCGAGCTGCGTGTGCGCTACCGGCCACGGATCGAAGGCGCGCACCAGATCGACGATGGCGCCGGCATCGCGGGACCAGTCGATGGCGCCTTCATCCTTGCTGAGTTTGCGCGCGTAGCAGGCCCGGGAATCATCCTGTCGCGTACGCGCGGCCTGAAAGCGCGCGAAGTCGTCGAGCACCGTTACCAGCGCCGCCGCACCGATGCCGGCGAGCCGGTCGTGCAGCGTGCCGCCGGTGTCGTCGGCGCGGATCGGCGTCTTCACGATGTGCAGCATGTCGCCGGTATCCAGACCGGCGTCCATCTGCATGATCGTGACGCCGGTTTCCGTATCGCCGGCGGCGATTGCCCGCTGGATCGGCGCTGCGCCGCGCCAGCGCGGCAGGACCGAAGCATGCACGTTGAGACAGCCGAGACGGGGGATGTCGAGCACGGCCTGCGGCAACAACAGGCCGTAGGCGACCACGATCAGCAGATCCGGCTGCAGGGCGGCGAGTTCGGCCTGTGCGTCGGCGGTTTTCAGGGTGGAGGGCTGGAATACCGCGATGCCGGCGGCCACTGCCCGCTCCTTTACCGGACTGGCTGCCAGTTTCTGGCCGCGGCCGGCGGGGCGGTCGGGCTGGGTCCACACGCCGGCCACCGGGTGCCGCGAAGCCAGCAGGGCATCGAGGCTCGCGCGGGCGAAATCCGGGGTGCCGGCAAATGCCAGGCGCAGGGGAGGGGTCACGGCAGGGGGCGGGGACGACAAGGGATCAGGCGCGCCGCGCCCGTTCCTTTTCCAGCCGGGTCTTCACCCGGTCGCGCTTCAGGCGGGACAGGTAGTCGACGAACAGCTTGCCGTTCAGGTGGTCCATTTCGTGCTGGATGCAGACCGAGAGCAGGCCGTCGGCCTCCAGTTCGAAGGGCTCGCCGTTGCGGTCCAGGGCACGAACCCGGATCCGGTCGTGGCGGGTGACGTTGTCATAATAGCCAGGCACCGACAAACAGCCCTCGTTGTACTCCTGTTCGCCGGAGATCGGCTCAAATTCGGGGTTGATGAAAACCATGGGCCGGTTCTTTTCGTCCGAGATATCGAGTACCAGCAGCCGCAGGTGGACATTCACCTGGGTGGCCGCCAGCCCGATGCCCGGGGCGGCGTACATGGTTTCGAACATGTCGTTGATCAGGGTGCGAAGGGCATCATCGACCTGCTCTACCGGTTTCGCGATGGTACGCAGCCGGGGGTCAGGGAACTCGAGGATCTCGCGGATGGCCATGGGGGCGGGGGAGCCTGTTCCGGGGTGGGCGGCGTGCCGCAGTTCTCAGAAGCCGCTGGAGATTTGCTTGCTAACGCAATGATCGCATTGATAATATCGGGCTCGGACCACAGGTCCGGATCGGCCGGATAACTCCAAGAATGATAAAGGGATTCTCCCCATGATCAAACGATTCGCCGGGCAGGCTCTTCTGGTGGCAGGCTGCCTGATCAGCTCCGCTTACGCCGAAGAGGCACCGGCTGCTGCCGGCGGCGATGCCGCCGCGGTCGCGATCAATCCCGACCATCCGACGACCTACGTGGTGCAGCCCGGCGACACGCTGTGGGGCATCTCCGAGAAATTCCTGGTCAACCCCTGGCAGTGGCCGGAGGTCTGGCACATCAACGAACAGGTCGCCAACCCGCACCTGATCTATCCGGGCCAGCAACTGCGTCTGGTGTGGAAGGACGGCAAGCCTTCGCTGGTGGTGGACACCTCAACCGGAAGCGGCGTGATCGGTTCGAAGGACAACATCGTCGAAGTGATGGCCGACGGCAAAACCTACAAGCTGCGGCCGCGCATCCGCGAATCGTCGTATGACCTGGCGATCCCGGCCATTCCGCTGAAGGACATCGAGGTGTTCCTCACCGACAGCCGCGTTGTCACGCTTGATGAAATGAAACAGGCGCCGTACCTGCTGGCCGGCGCCGACAAGCACGTGATCATGGGGCGCGGCGATACCGTTTATGCCCGTGAGCAGGCAGGTAAACAGTGGGACAGCGGCCTGCCCGAATACGGAGTCTATCGTCAGGGCGATCCGTATATCGATCCGGAAACCAAGGAATTCCTGGGCTACGAGGCGAAGAAAATTGGCGCTGTGCGCATCACCGAGGTCAGTGGCGATGTAGCTACCATGCGTGTCCTCGCCTCCAGTGAAGATCTGCGCACACAGGATCGCCTGTTGGCCAGCGATCAGCGAAAGGTGCAGTCGGTCTTCCATCCCCGCCCGGCGCCGGACGGCGTCAAGGGCCGGATTGTCAGCGTCTTCGGCGCCATTGGCTCCGGCGCCCGCAACAGCGTAGTCGTACTCAATCGTGGTGCGCGCGACAATATCGCGCCCGGCCATGTATTCACGGTTCAGCAAAAAGGCGAGGTCGTGCGCGACAGCGTGCGCGGCGGCGTTGTTGCGCTGCCCCCGGTTGATGCTGGCCTGGTGATCGTCTTCCGGGCTTTCGACCGGGTTTCGTATGCCCTGGTCACCCGGGCATCGCGGCCGCTGACACGCGACGATATCGTGTTGCCACCGAGCATCGCGGCCCACTGACCGCGTCCTGCGACATAGCATGAAGCCGCCCCGGGAAACCGGGGCGGCTTTTTTGTTCATGCTGCAGGAGGCGGCCATGCTTCAGGAGCGAAGCGATAAACACCGTGATTTTCCGTCGCGGGAAACCTTGTTGCGATTGGCACTGGTGCGCCTGCATCGCGGCAATCCGCGGGTTCTGCGAACCCTGCTGGCGACCTGCGGATCGCTTGAGTGGGCGCTGGCCGATCTCGATGCCCTGCCGGGACATGTGCGCGAACCACTGCTGCCGCTGTGCGTCGACGAGGCGAAATTGCGTGCGCTGGTCGCTCCGGAAATCCGCTTCCTCGGCGTTGCCGGCACCGGTCTGCTGTGGAGCGACGACGACCTCTATCCGGCGCTGCTGGCCGAGGTATCGGCCG
Organism: Pseudomonadota bacterium; assembly: GCA_049323295.1. GTDB lineage: Bacteria > Pseudomonadota > Gammaproteobacteria > Pseudomonadales > JADFDG01 > JADFDG01. The sequence continues at coordinate 26,387 of JBMOON010000013.1, read as the reverse complement.
CGCCGTCGCTGTTGTTCTGTCGCGGCAATCCCTCCGTATTGTCGCGTCCGCAGCTGGCAATTGTCGGCAGCCGCCATGCCAGCGCCGCCGGCCTGGCGACCGCGCGTGCGTTTGCCGCCGACCTCGCGGCCGCCGGCTTTGTCATTACCAGCGGTCTGGCTCTCGGCATCGATGCGATGGCGCATGAGGGCGCGCTGGCTGCCGGCGGCGAGACAGTCGCGGTACTCGGTTGCGGCGCCGACCGCGTATACCCGCGGCGTCACGCCGCCCTGGCCGACGGCGTGCAGGCCGGCGGTTGCCTGGTAAGCGAATTCCTGCCCGGTACCGAACCGGTAGCGGCACATTTTCCGCAACGCAACCGGATCATCAGCGGGCTGGCGCTCGGTGTGCTGGTGGTGGAGGCCGCTGTCGATTCCGGTTCGCTCATCACGGCACGGTTTGCTGCCGAACAGGGCCGCGAGGTGTTCGCAATCCCGGGCAGCATCCATTCGCCGCTGTCGCGCGGCTGCCACCAGCTCATCCGCGAGGGCGCGACGCTGGTGGAAACCAGCGCGCAGATCATTGATGCGCTCGCGCATTTCGTGGTGCCGGGCGACCGGCAGGTAGCCGCAGCAGAGCCCGGGTTGTCGATGGCCGGACTGGATGACGAGGCCGCGCGACTGGTGGCGGCGATGTCGCCGGCCGGGAGCGCCATCGACGATCTGGTGGCGCGCACCGGACTGGCGGCTGCCCGCACGGCCAGCCTGCTCAATGAACTGTTGTTGCTGGGTGCGGTGCACGCGTTGCCGGGAGGTTTGTGGCAACCCGGTGCCGCCGGGCGACGGGGATGAAACGCCGCCACCAGGCGCGCTTGCCGACCGGCAATCTGCTCTGCACACTGCGGCGGCCCGCGTGCCCGCCGTCAGCCACCGACCGGATTGCCCGATGCGCAGAATTCCACCCTTGCCGCAGATCGCGCTCGCGGCGCTGCTGGCATGTGTGGCGGAGCGGGCGCCGGCCGCCGACGTCGGCTGGAACTGGGAACTCGATCCCTATTACTCGAGCGTCGGTATCGAATTTCCGCTGGACGGCCGCGCCGTTCCCGACGGCGGCGCGATGGGCGAGGCCGAGGTTTACCGGCAGTTGTTCCGCGAATCGCTGCGGCCGCGCATTTTCCTGCTCGAGGCCAGCGTCTATCCGTTGCCGGCCGCCGGGGCATGGCTGCGCGCGGATCACCCGGACCGCTACGAGGATTTCGCGATCGGCGATTTTGCCGGCGACGAACTGAACATCATCGAGGGTTTGACGGCCGGTTACCAGGAACCCTGGGCGGTCTCGATGTTCGTCGGCAGTGAAATGACTTTCACCCGCGAAGGCGACCGCAAGCGGCGCAAGAACCGCGGATACATGGGATATCTCCTGTCGGCCGGCAAGAAGCACCTGCGCAGCAACTACCTGATCGACGATGACTGGTGGGAGCTGGAATGGAAGCTGAAGGGCGAGCGGGAGTTCCGCGACGACAAACTCTCGTGGAGTTTCCGCGCCGGTTTCAAGAACCACGGCAATCGGGACATAAAGGACGTGGTCTATGCGGGATTCCGCCGCGACAACCTCGATTTCCAGGCGCCGCTGATGAGTTTCCTTCGCAACTCGTCACTGGATCTGCTGACCGAAGCGGCGCGCGACAATGGTAATTTCCTGCGCCAGGAGATCGTGTTCGGCAAGAAATTCCCGATCCGCCGCTGGCGTTTCGCCCTGCAGCTCGACCTCGGGGTGATCTTCGAGGAAGAGGAGAAATACGCCGGCGAGCTGGCTGACCAGCAGGTCGACGACTTCACGATTGTGTTCCGGCCCAACATCGACTGGTAATCTGTCGCCCCATGTCTGCCGTACCCAGTGCATTCCAGTTGCGTCTCGCTGCCGGCGTCCTGCTCGGCGGCGGAGTGCTTGCCTGTCCGACCGAGGCGGTATTCGGTCTGAGTTGCGATCCGTACGACCGTGCAGCCGTGGCAAGGCTGCTGGCGCTCAAGCAGCGGCCGGTCGAGAAGGGGCTGATTGTCGTCGCGGCGCATGTCGACCAGCTGGGCGCGCTGCTGGCGCCGCTGTCCCCGGCGCAGCGCCGGCAGCTGGCGTCCGGCTGGCCGGGACCGAATACCTGGCTGGTACCGAACCACGGCTGCTTTCCGGTCTGGATCACCGGCGGCAGCCGGCTGGTGGCGGTACGCGTCACCGCGCACCCGCCGCTGCGGGCGCTCTGCGAAGCGTTCGGCGGCCCGCTGGTCTCGACCTCGGCCAACCCGGGCGGTCACCCGCCGGCCCGTACCGCGCTGGGGGTGCGGCTGCGCTTCGGCGGCCGCATCGACGGCATCGTGCCGGGCGACACCGGCGGTGCGCGCAATCCGACGGCGATACGCGATCTGGAAACCGGCCGCACCGTGCGGCCTTCATGAAGTGTTGCGGAGAGGAACATGAGCACAGCCGATGACACTCCCGACATTGTCGCCGTCAAGAATTACCTGCTCGACCTGCAGGACCGGATCTGTGCCGCTCTTGCAGAAGAGGATGGCGCGGCCTCGTTCCGCGAGGACCTCTGGACGCGGCCGGCCGGCGGCGGCGGCCGCACCCGCGTGCTGGCCGACGGCGCCGCGATCGAAAAGGGCGGCGTGAATTTCTCGCACGTGCACGGCGACCGGCTGCCTGCCTCGGCCACGGCGCATCGCCCCGAGCTGGCGGGCCGCACCTGGCAGGCGATGGGCGTGTCGCTGGTGATCCATCCGCGCAATCCGCAGGCACCGACCTCGCATGCCAACGTGCGGTTGTTCGTTGCGGAAAAAGCCGGCGAACCGTCGGTCTGGTGGTTCGGCGGCGGCTTCGATCTCACGCCGTACTACGGCTACGACGAGGACTGCGTGCACTGGCACCGGGTTGCCCGCGACGCCTGCGCACCGTCCGGGGCCGATCTGTATCCGCGCCTCAAGCGCTGGTGCGACGAATATTTCTTCCTGAAGCACCGCAACGAGCCGCGCGGCATCGGCGGCCTGTTCTTCGACGATTTCAGCGAGGGCGGGTTCGGGCAGGCCTTTGCCTTCCTGCGTCGTGTCGGCGATGCCTATGTGCCGGCCTACCGGCCGATCCTGGCGCGCCGCAAGAATCTGCCGTACGGGGAACGGGAGCGCGAGTTCCAGCTGTACCGCCGCGGCCGCTACGTTGAATTCAACCTGGTCTACGATCGCGGCACCATCTTCGGACTGCAGAGCGGCGGGCGTACGGAATCGATACTGATGTCGCTGCCGCCGCTGGTCCGCTGGGAGTACGATTGGCAACCACAGCCCGGCACGCCGGAAGCCCGGCTGTACGAGCGCTACCTGCAGCCCAGGGACTGGGCGGACCTGTAGGCAGCCGCGGCCAGAACGGAACCCGTCCATGACCGACAACTACGCGGTGTTCGGCAACCCCGTCGCACACTCGAAATCGCCGCAGATCCACGCGATGTTCGCCGCCCAGACCGGCGAGGACATCGCGTATGACCGCGTGCTTGCGCCGCTCAAGGATTTCCCGGGAACGGTGCGGCATTTCGTCCGTCGCGGCGGCCGCGGTTTCAACGTCACGCTGCCGTTCAAGGAAGAAGCCTGGCGCATGGTGCGGCGGCGCAGCGCGCGCGCCGAAAAAGCCGGCGCGGTAAACACGGTCAGCGTGGCGGACGACGGCTATCTGACCGGCGACAACACCGACGGTGCCGGTCTGGTGCGCGACATCACGCACAATCTCGGCTGGCCGCTGCGTGGCCAGCGCGTACTGGTGATCGGCGCCGGCGGCGCCGTGCGCGGCGTATTGTCACCGCTGCTGGCAGAACAGCCGAAGGTCGTGGTGATTGCCAACCGCACCGCCGAAAAGGCAGAGAAACTGGCGGCCTTGTTCGGCGACGAGGGCGCGATTTCCGGCGGCGGCTTTCCCGCGCTGGCCGATGCCCAGCCGTTCGATCTGGTCATCAATGGCTCGTCGGCGAGTCTGGGCGGGGAACTTCCCCCGGTGCCGGCGCATGTCATCGGCCCGCACACGCGATGCTACGACATGATGTACGCTCGCCAGGAAACCGTTTTCAACCGCTGGGCGCGCGAGCAGGGTGCGGCAGTGTGCGCCGACGGGCTCGGCATGCTGGTCGAGCAGGCGGCGGAGGCGTTCTTCGGCTGGCGCGGCAAGCGCCCGGATACCGGGCCGGTGCTGGTGGCGATGCGCCGCGGCTGAGAGGACGGCGCGCGGGCTCCGCTCGTGCGCAGCATCAGGACGTCCAGCCCTCCGCCAGGTGCTTGTCCTTGAGCTTCACGTAGTTGGCGGCGGTGTAGCGGAAGAACGCACGTTCCTTCTCGCTGATCGGCCGCTGTTGCCGCGCCGGCGATCCCATGTAGACGTAACCGCTCTCGCAACGCTTGCCCGGCGGCACGATGCTGCCCGCCGCGACGATCACTTCGTCCTCGATCACCGCGCCGTCCATCACCATCGCCTTCATGCCGATCAGTACCCGGTTGCCGATCGTGCAGCCGTGCAGCATCGCGTGATGCGCGATCGTCACGTCGTCGCCGATCAGCAGCGGCCAGCCGCCGGGGTTGTAGTCGCTCGCATGGGTGATGTGCAGCACGGTGCCATCCTGCACGCTGGTGCGTTCGCCGATCCGTATGCGGTGCATGTCGCCGCGGATGACCACCAGTGGCCAGACCGACGAGTCGGCGCCGATCTCCACGTCGCCGATCACCACGGCGGCGGGATCGACGAACACGCGTGGGCCGAGAGTCGGGGCGATGCCCTGGTAGGAACGGACGGTCATGAGGGACTCCGGATCGTGGCGGGTTGGCAGGGCATGCGCGCGGGGCGGACCGGCTATCGGCGCGATAGCGGACATTCTCTGTAAAAAAGGGCCGCAAACCCAATATCCTGTGCGCCGATTCCCGGATTCCGCCACCGAGCCCGTCATGACCGACGCATCTGCCAATCCGCTGCTGACCTATACCGGCCTGCCGCCGTTCTCCGCCATCCGGCCCGAGCACGTCGAGCCGGCAATCGACGCACTGATTGCCCGCAACCGGGCACGCATCGCCGAGTTGACGGCCTCCGGGGAGCCCCACACCTACGACAGCCTGGTGGCGGCGCTCGACGAGGACGAGGACCGGCTCGACCGTGCTTTCGATCCGGCTTCGCATCTCAATGCGGTGATGAACAACGATGCGTTGCGCAAGGCCTACAACGCCTGTCTGCCGAAACTGTCGGATTTCGCCACCGAAATCGGCCAGAACAAGGCGTTGTTCGAGGCCTACCGGCAGATCCGCGAACGCGAATACGAGCGGCTCGATACGGCCCGGCGCAAGGTGATCGACAATGCCCTGCGCGATTTCCGGCTGTCGGGCATCGACCTGCCGCCGGCACAGCAGAAGCGCTTTGCCGAAATCCAGTCGCGGCTGGCGGAGATCACCAGCCAGTACAGCGACAACGTGCTGGATGCCACCAACGCCTGGTCGAAAGAAATCACCGATGTCGCGCAGCTGAAGGGTTTGCCGGAATCGGCGCTCGCACAGGCAAAACAGGCGGCAGAACAGCGCAATCTCGGCGGCTGGCTGCTCACGCTCGATTTTCCCAGTTATTACGCCGTCATTACCTACGCCGACGATCGCGCGCTGCGTGAAGAAATGTATACGGCCTACAGCACGCGGGCGTCCGACCAGGGCCCGCATGCCGGCAAATTCGACAACAGCGCGCTGATGCAGGAAATCCTCGCCCTGCGCCACGAAGAGGCGCAGCTGCTCGGTTACGCGAACTTCGCCGAACTGTCCCTGACGACCAAGATGGCCGACAGCAGCGATCAGGTGCTCGGTTTCCTGCGTGATCTCGGCCGCAAGGCGCTGCCGGCCGCCCGCCGGGAAATCGCCGAGCTGCAGGCTTTCGCCCGCCAGGAGTGCGGCATCGACGAACTGCGCAGCTGGGACGCGTCGTACGTGAGCGAAAAGCTGCAGCAGGCGCGCTATTCGATATCGCAGGAAGAGCTGCGGCCGTATTTCCCTGCACCGAAAGTCCTGTCCGGCCTGTTCGAGACGGCGCGCCGCCTGTTCGGCGTGTCGGCGCGCGCGCGCGACGATGTCGAACTCTGGCACAGGGATGCCCGCTACTACGACGTACTCGACACCCAGGGCGAAGTGATCGCCGGCTTCTACATCGACCTTTACGCGCGGCAGAACAAGCGCGGCGGCGCCTGGATGGACGACTGCCTGGCCCGCTGGCGCCGTCGCGACGGTTCGCTGCAGAAACCGGTTGCCTATCTGGTTTGCAACTTCACGCCGCCGGTAGGCGATGACCCGGCGCTGCTGACCCACGACGAGGTCACCACCCTGTTCCACGAATTCGGCCACGGTCTGCACCACATGCTCACGCGCGTCGACGCGCGCGGCGTGTCTGGCATCACCGGCGTCGCCTGGGATGCCGTCGAGCTGCCCAGCCAGTTCATGGAGAACTGGTGCTGGGAGCCGGAGGCGCTGGCGCTGATTGCCGGCCATTACCGTACCGGCGAGCCGTTGCCGGACGACCTGCTGAAGAAAATGCTGGCGGCGAAGAACTTCCAGTCGGCGATGATGATGGTCCGCCAGCTTGAATTCTCGATTTTCGACATGCGCCTGCACCGCGAATTCGATCCGCGTACCGGGATCGACATCCAGCGGGTGCTCGACGAAGTGCGCAGCGAGGTGGCGGTGATGAAGCCGCCGGCCTTCAACCGCTTCCAGCATGGGTTCAGCCACATCTTTGCCGGCGGATATGCCGCCGGCTACTACAGCTACAAGTGGGCGGAGGTGCTGTCGGCGGATGCGTTCTCCCGCTTCGAAGAGGAGGGCATATTCAATGCCCGCGCCGGCGCCGATTTCCGTACCGCCATTCTCGAGCGCGGCGGATCGGAAGAAGCCATGGAGCTGTTCCGGCGCTTCCGCGGCCGCGAGCCGCGCGTCGACGCCCTGCTGCGCCACTCCGGCATTCCGGCCGACGAGGCCGCCTGACCATGCAGCGCCCGCGCGGCGAGCCGGTGAAGAAGCAGTTCTTTGCCGGCACCGCGTGCCCGTCCTGCAGGGCGCTCGACAAGGTGCGTCGCTGCGAGGACGCTGCGGGCGTGATCTGGCTGGAGTGTCTGGCCTGCGGCTATACGCAGGATCTCACCGAAGGCTACGTCGATCCGGACGAAACGGCGGAGAATGGCGCGCAGCCGGTCACCTGGCGGCCGCGCTGAGGCGCGACACGAAAAACAGCAGCGTTGCCGTCGCCACCACGGTCGGTCCGGCCGGCAGGTCCAGCCACCAGCTGGCGGCCATCCCGCCGGCTACGCTGAACATGCCGGCCAGCGCGGCGAGCAGCGCCATCGGTGCCGGGTTGCCGGCGAAAGGCCGTGCCGCGGCGGCCGGCACCAGCAGCAGTGCGGTCACCAGCAGCAGACCGACCACCTGCATCGCCAGCGCGACCACCACGGCGAGCGCGACGGACAGCAGGAACTTCGCCGCGCCGACCGGCACGCCTTCGACGCGTGCCAGGTCTTCATTGATCGTGACGGAAACCAGCGGGCGCCAGCCCAGCGCCAGCACCGCCAGCGCCAGCAGTGCGCCGCCGGCGATCACGACGGCATCGACGGCATCGACGGCCAGCAGGTCGCCGAACAGCCAGGACAACAGGTCGGCACGCAGGCCTTCGATGAGCGCCACGCCGATGATGCCGAACGCGAGCGAGGCGTGGGCCAGCACGCCGAGCAGCGTGTCGTTGCCGAGATCGCGCCGCTGCGCAAGCAGGTGCAGTGCCAGCGCGATCAGCAGGCAGACGATCAGTACGCCAATCGCCGGCGCCACCTGCAGCACTGCGCCCAGCGCAATGCCGAGCAGTGCCCCGTGGGCGAGCGTGTCGCCGAAATAGGCCATGCGCCGCCAGACCAGGAAGCAGCCGAGCGGTCCGGCGGCGGCGGCCAGTGCAAGGCCGGCCAGCAACGGCGGCAACAGCAGCTCGAACATGGCGTCAGCTCCGCGGCGGCGGTTGCAGCCGCGTGTCGTGCCGGCAGTCGGGTCCGTGCACGTGCACTTCGCCGCCGAGTTCGTGTTCGTGATCGTGATGGTGCGTGTACACCGCGACGTGCGTGGCCTGGCCATGCGCCGGGCCGCGGGCGTAATTGTCGCCGAACAACGCCAGGAATTCCGGATGCGCGCTCACCGCTTCCGGCGTACCGGAACAGCAGATGTGGTGGTTGATGCACACCACGCGATCGCTTTCCGCCATCACCAGATGCAGGTCGTGGGAAATCATCAGGACGCCGCAGCCGGTTTCGTCGCGCAGGTCGCTGATCAGGCCGTACAGCGCGTCCTGACCGCCGACATCCACGCCCTGTGCCGGCTCGTCGAGCACCAGCAGGCGCGGTCGGCGCACGATGGCGCGGGCCAGCAGCACGCGCTGGAATTCGCCGCCGGACAGTCGCTGCACCGGACGGGCAGCCAGACGCGCGGCACCGACCCGCGCCAGCGCGGCGGCGACTGCGTCGTCGTCCGGGGCGGCCAGACGCACGAAGCGCGCGGCGGTGAGCGGCAGGCTGTCGTCGACCGTCACCCGCTGCGGCATGTACCCGCAGACCAGGCCCGGCAACCGGCGGACCGTCCCGGCATCCGGGGTCGCCAGCCCGAGCACCAGCCGGGCGAGACTGGTCTTGCCGGCCCCGTTGGGCCCGACCAGCGTGGTGATGTGGCCGGCTTCCACCCGCAGGTCGAGGCCGGCCAGCACCGGCCGGTTGCCGTAGCGCAGGGAAACCCCGGCCAGTTCGACCAGCGGGATCTCGGATGAGGGCTCGGGGTATGGCCGCATGATGGATCGGGGGCTACCGGGATGGCGTTCGCGGGGCGATATGGTATAACGCGGTGTCTGGCCGCGCACGGCCCTGAATCCTTTTCCAGACAACAAGATGCGTAGATTTCTTCAAGTCATCGCCACGATGGCGGTGCTCCCTTTCTGTGGCTTTTCCGCGGCCGCCGAGCTGATCGCCGCACCGCCCGCTGCCGAGGCGGGCCGTGCCGCTGCCTCGCCGTTCGCGCTGAGTGCCTCGCCGGCCGAGCTGGCGCGTCGCGCTGCCGTGCAGCTGAAGTCGCGTGCCGCACTGGTGGTGCGGGCCGACAACGGCGAAGTGCTCTATCGCAAGAATGTCGATCGCGACATGCCGATCGCCTCGATCACCAAGCTGATGACCGCCATGGTCGTCCTCGATGCCGGCCAGTCGCTGGACGAGCGGATTACGGTCAGCGCCGACGATTTCGACCGCCTCAAGCGTACGCCGTCGCGGCTGGCGGCCGGCACCCGGCTGACGCGCGGCGAATTCATGCAGCTGGCGCTGATGGCATCCGAGAACCGTGCCGCATCGGTGCTGACGCGCCACTATCCCGGCGGTCGTGCCGCCGCCATCGCGGCAATGAACCGCAAGGCGCGCGAACTGGGCATGACGCAGACCCGCTTTGTCGACGGCACCGGTCTTTCGGCCGCCAACCGCGCTTCGCCGGTGGATCTCGTGCGGCTGGTGAAGGCGGCGGACGCCTACCCGGACATCCGCCGTTATTCCACGGCCAGCCGGCAGGTGGTCAAGGTCGGCAAGCGGCAGCAGGCATTCGGCAACACCAACCCGCTGGTGCGCAGTCCGAGTTGGTCGATCGATCTCACCAAGACCGGGTTCATCAACGAAGCCGGCCGCTGTCTGGTGATGCAGGCGCGCATTGCGGATTTCCCGGTGATCTTCGTGCTGATGGATTCGGTCGGCACGAAAACCCGTCTTGGGGACGCCAACCGGGTGCGCAAGTGGCTGGAAGCGGCATTGCCGTCACGGACGACCGAGACTTCCGCGCTGGCGGCGCCGGCACCGCTGGCGCACAGCGGCGCCTGACCGCACTCAGGCATGGCCGGCGCAATGCCGGCACAGGCCCACGACTTCCAGCGTCATTTTTTCCGGCTCGAAACCGAGTTCGCCGGCCTCCGTCGCGACGGTGCGCGCGATCGTGGTGGCCGGGAGTTCCTGCGCGCGGTGACACCGGCGGCAGATGAGGAACAGTGTGCGGTGGCTTTCGCCCGGATGCGGACAGCCGACGAAGGCATTCAGGCTGTCGATGCGGTGCACCAGACCTTGCTGCACCAGGAAGTCGAGCGCCCGGTAGACGGTGGGCGGCGCCGGCCGGCGCCCGTCACCGGCCAGCCGGTCCAGCAGGACATAGGCGCCCAGCGGCTCGTGGCTGGACCAGATCAGCTCCAGGACCCGGCGGCGGATCGGGGTCAGCCGGGCACCACTGCGGTTGCAGGCAGTCTCGGCGGCGGCCAGGGCATCGCGCTGGCAATGCCGGTGGTCGTGGCGGCTGAAGGCATCGGGGGCGACGGCCGTGCTCATGGCGGGCGGGTCCGGGGCTGAAATCGGAAGCGTTACACCATAACATGAGCGCCCCCGCCCCCCGGTCCCTTCAGCCCGCGGGCGCCAGCCGGAATCCGAACCATGTCTGCAGTCCGAGTTGCCTGTTTCCTGTTGCTGGCCCTGGTCGCCCTGCCGGCCGCGGCCGGTACCCGCGTTGTGGCCAGTGTCTATCCGCTGGCGCTGGTGACGGCCGCCGTGGCGTCCCCGGACACCGAGATCCGGCATCTGGTGCCCGGTGGCGCCTCGACCCACGACTACCAGTTGTCACCGGGCGATCTGGAAGCGATCAACGGCGCCGACATCGTGGTGTGGAGCGGCCCGGAAGCAGAGCCCTATCTCGCGGCGGCGCTGGCGCAGCCGCGCGCCGGCCAGCGGGTGATCACCCTGTCGACGCTGCCGGGCATCCTGTTGCGCGAACACCGGCTCGATCCGGCCGACACGAAGAACCGCGGCCGCGATCCGCACCTCTGGCTGTCGACCCGCAACGCCACACTGCTCGCCAGTGCGGTTGCCGCCCAGCTGGGCACCGGACAGCTCGCGCAGAATTTTGCCAACGAAATGCAGCGTTACCGCAACCGTCAGGGCAAGCGGTTTGCGTCGCTGGCGCAACTGCCGCTGCTGGTTTCGCACGATGCCTACGGTTACCTGTTCGACGAATTCGGCTTGCTGAACGTCAGTGCGGTGTCGGTGGATCCGGGCATCGCGCCGTCGGCGCGCCGGGTGAGCGATCTGGCGCAACGCGTCGAGCGCGAGAAGATCGCGTGCATGGTCGGCGAGCCCGGCTTTACCGAGGGCATCGCTCCGCGCCTGTTCGAGGCATCGCTGGCAAGCGGCGGCAAGGCGAACCTGGTTGTGCTCGATCCGCAGCTGATGGGTATCGGCATGGGGCGCGACAGTTACGTGCTGTCGCTGATCCATCTGGCGGATACGCTGTACAACTGTCTCGTCACCCGCTGAGCGCGCGATACCAGGCGCGCATTTCTTCCGGATCCTTGCGCTGTCCGCGGGCTGCCGGCCGCCGGGCGAACAGCAACCGCGACAACCAGAAACGCGCCGCCGCCGCGCGGCGCAGCGCCGGCAGTGCCGCGCATTCGCCGGCCGTCAGCGGACGCACCTCCTCGTAACCGGCCAGCAGTGCATCGGCGCGGGCAGGGTCCGGCGCATGTTCCGTCATCGTCCAGTCGTTGAGCGCGATGGCCAGATCCCAGGCCAGCAGATCGTGCGCGGCATGGAAGAAATCGAGCACGCCGCTGATCCGCTCGCCGTCGAACAGCACGTTGTCGCGGAAAAAATCGCCGTGAATGATGCCGTGCGGCTCGTCGCGGCAGGCGACGAAAGTTGCCGTGGCCGTCTGCAACGCCGCGTGCAGCCCGGTGCGTGCATCGGCGGCGAGCGTCGGCGCGATGCCGGCAAAGGCCGCCGGCCACCAGTCGCGATCGCGCGGGCGGTCCGGTGCCGGCAGCGTCGCTGCCGTCCGGTGCATCTGCGCCAGCATCCGGCCGGCCGCTGCACACTGTGCGGCGGTGGCGCGCTCCGCATGCACGCCGCGCAGCCGCTGCACCAGCAGTGCAGGGCGCTCCTGAATCCGCAGCGTGCGCGCGCCGTCGGCCAGCTGCCGCGCCACCGGCACCGGCAGGCCGGCGGCGGCCAGCGTGTCGGTCAGTGCGATGCAGAACGGCAGATCGGCATCGACGGCGGCTTCCAGCACGGTGAGCACGACGGTTTCCGCATCGTCGAGCGTCAGGAACCAGTTCGAATTCTCGATGCCGGCGGCGATCGGTTCCGGCGTCCCCAGCGAGCGGACGCCGGCCGCGCGGCGGATCGTTTCCAGATCGTCGGCGGTGAGATGGCGGTAGACGGACATCCGGCGAGTGTAGCGCGCAGGCCGTCCGGGGATGGCGGCAGACGGCCGTGAAACGCCTATGATCCGCACGACAGGGAGGTCGGCATGCGAACGCGCGTACTGGTGCAGTGGCTGTTGCGGGGCTGGTTGCTGACGGCCGCCGTGTCTTCGGCCGCCCCGCTCACCATCGGGGCCGAGGACGACTGGTATCCCTATTCGGCGCTGCGCAACGGCGTCATCGAGGGCTACGCCGTCGATCTGGTCCGCGCCACCTACGCGGCGGCGGGCGTCGAGCTGGAACTGGTGTCGCTGCCCTACGCCCGCTGCATGGCCCTGGTGGATGCCGGCCGGCTGGCCGGCTGTTTCGATACCCCGCGCGATCGCCGCATCGAGGATCGTTATCTCTGGCACAGCGAGCCGTTGTTCACGGCCCGTTCGCAGGTGTTCGCCCGCGCCGGCGGTGCGCGGGCGGTGCGCCGCGTGAGCGAACTCGAAGGGCATCGGGTCGCCATCACCAACGGCTACTTTTACGGCGACGAATTCCACTTCAACAAGCGCATCCGCCAGGAAGTGGTGAACACCGACCTGATTGCCCTGCGCATGCTGGCAGCCGGTCGCGCCGACTACGCGCTGGTGTTCGAGCAGGTGGCCAGACACCTGCTGCAGGAGCATGCGACCGAGTTCGCCGGTGCGTTCGAGGCGGCAGGGCAGCTGGAAGAGGCGCGGATCTACCTGTCGTTCTCGAAGACCCACCCGCAGGCCGCCGAAGCCCTGCGGCAGTTCAACCGCGGCTGGGCGGAGATCCGCCGCAACGGGACCCAGGCGCGGATCGCCCGTCACTGGGAGGGCGGCGGGCCGGTCGTGCCGCGCCGGGACTGACGCGGCCTTTCCGGTGCCGGGGAATTGCCGGCCGGACGGCGACGTGGCAGGGTCGGTGACCACTTGGTCACACCGCTTGTTCTCCCGAGGCACGCCATGACTGCATCCCTGTCGCCCGCACCGTCCGGCCGGACCGCCACCGACCCGTCCCTGCCGCGGGTGTGCATCGTCGGCGCCGGCTCCAGCGGCATCGTCTGCTGCAAGGTGTTCGCCGAACACGGCATTCCCTTCGACTGCTTCGAGGCGTCCGACCGCGTCGGCGGCATGTGGGTGTTCCGCAACAGCAACGGCATGTCCAGCGCCTACCGCTCGCTGCACATCAACACCTCGCGCAACCGCATGCAGTACGGCGGCTTCCCGATGCCGGAGGATTACCCGCATTTCCCCAGCCACTTCCAGATCGCGAAATATTTCGACGACTACGTCGATCATTTCCGGCTGCGGGAGCGGATCACCTTCCGCACGAAGGTTGAACGCTGCGAGCGGCTGCCGGGCGGCGGCTGGAACGTCACGCTGAACGACGGCCGCACGCTGCGCTACGATGCGCTGGTGGTGGCCAACGGCCATCACTGGGATCCCGCCTGGCCGTCGCCGGATTTTCCCGGCGAATTTACCTGCACGAAGCTGCACAGCCATCACTACATCGACCCGTCCGATCCGGTCGACCTGCGCGGCCGGAACGTGGTGGTGGTCGGTTTCGGCAATTCGGCGATGGACATTGCCTGCGAGCTGGGCCAGAAAACCGTCGCCGGGAAGGTGTACCTGTCGACACGCTCCGGCGGCTACATCTACCCGAAATACCTCGGCTCGATGCCGCTCGACGAAATACTGCGGCATCCGTCCGATCCGCCGTCGTGGATCGAACGTCTGGTACGCACCTGCGTGCCCGAACGACTGGTGCGGGCGGTGCTCGAACCGTTCTATCACTGGCTGATCCGGTCGCGGGTGGGCGAGCCCTGGGACTACGGATTGCCGAAACCGAAGCATCCGTTCGGCCACACGCACCCGACGATTTCCAACGAAATCCACATCCGGCTGGGCAGCGGCGACGTGATCCCGAAGCCGAACATCGCGCGCTTCGCCGGCAACCGGGTGGAATTCGCCGACGGTTCGCAGGTGGAGGCGGACGCGGTGATCTACGCCACCGGCTACCGGATCAGTTTTCCGTTCCTCGATCCGGCGCTGGTCGAGGCGAAGGACAACGACATCGCGTTGTACCAGCGGGTGTTCGATCCACGCTATCCGGACCTGCTTTTCCTGGCACTGGTGCAGCCGCTGTGCGCGATGATGCCGATCGCCGAGGAGCAGTCGAAACTGATGGCCGCCTACCTGACCGGCCGCTACCACCTGCCGTCGCCGGAGACGATGACCCGCGACATGCATCGCGAGCACGAGCACATGAAGGCGAAATTCACCGGCAGCAAGCGGCACACGATCGAGATTGACTGTCAGGCCTACACCTATAACCTGTGGCGCGAGCTGAAAGCCGGCGCGCGCCGAGCGCGCCGGGCCGGGTACCGGTTGCCGGTGCCGCCGGCCGCCCGCCCGGACTGAACAGGACCCGACCATGCGTCACCGGATCGAACGTTTCGCGCTGCAGCACCTGCTGGCCCGTCTGCCCGATGCCCTGCTGAACCGCATCGCCGGCGGTCCGGTCCGCTTTGCCGACCGCACGCTGCATCCCCTGCTGGCGGCGATGATGGCGGCCAACCGCGGCCCCGGCATGGAGACGCTGTCGCCGGAACAGGCGCGCCGCGCCTACGGCCGCATCATTGCCACCACGGATGCCGAACGCATCGAGATGGCGAACGTGCGCGACGAGACGCTGGTGGTCACCGGCGGGAGCATCCGCGTGCGGCGCTACCAGCCGCTGGGCACGGCGCCCGGTGCGCCGGCCATCCTGTTCTTCCATGGCGGCGGCATGACGGTCGGCGACATCGACCAGTACGACAACACCGCCCGCTACATCGCGGCGCAGACGCAATGCCTGCTGTTCAGCGTCGACTACCGCTGCGGTCCCGAACATCGTTTCCCGACCGGCGTCGAGGACGCGATCGCGGCCTGGCGCTGGCTGCATGACAACGCGCACATGCAGGGTATCGATCCCGCGCGCGTGGCCTTGATGGGCGACAGCGCCGGCGGATATCTCTCCGCGGCCGTGGCGATGGCGGCGCGCGACCGCGGCCTGTCGGCACCGAAAGTGCAGTGCCTGGTCTACCCGGTGGTCGACCAGCGCCTGGTGTCGCCGTCGATCAGCGCGCTGGGCCAGGGCTTCGGCCTCACCGAGCCGCTGGTGCGCTGGTTCGCGAACAATTACGCACGCAACGAGGCCGACCGGAACGACCCGCTGGCCTCGCCGCTGCTGGCATCCAGTCATGCCAATCTCGCGCCGGCGATCATCACCGTCGCCGGCTTCGATCCGCTGCACGACGAAGGCGTCGAATACGCCGGCAAGCTGCGTGCGGCCGGCGTGCCGGTGGAGCTGCTGCGGCACAACGACCTGACCCACGCCTGGTTCACCATGACCGGCGCCGTACCGCCGGCCCGGGCGGCGATGGACGAAACCTGCGCCGCCGTGCGGCGCGCGCTGGGTTGATGCGAAGAATGGGCGTTTAGATCGCAACGCGACAATAAAAATTCTGAGCAGGAGGCGAAACAATGCGAGTGCTTTTCGTCCATAAAAATTTTCCGGGACAATACCTGCATCTGGCCCCGGCGATGGCCGCGCAGGGTCACGATGTTTACGCGCTTGCCACCAATAAACATCCCCCATTGCCGGGTGTGAACGTCGCTTTTTGTGGGGGGGGGGGGGGGGGGGGGGGGGGGGGGGGGGGGGGGGGGGGGGGGGGGGGGGGGGGGGGGGGGGGGGGGGGGGGGGGGGG
>JBMOON010000013.1:0-10353 GCA_049323295.1 Pseudomonadota bacterium | reverse complement strand
CCCCCCCCCGACTAACACCGGCCCGCGAATACATGCGTGGTGTGCCGATTTTGAAACCCACATCACTCGTGGCGAAGCAGCAGCAGAAGCAGCGTTCGCCTTGAAGCAGCAAGGATTGATGCCGGATCTGATATGCGCCCATTCCGGGTGGGGCGAGTCGCTTTTTCTCAAGGACGTGTGGCCGGGCATAAAACTGCTGTCCCTGTTCGAAAGCTATTTCCGGCCTGACGACGGATTCATCAACTTTGATCCGGAGTTTCCTCAGGGCCGGGCGCCCAAGATGCCCATGCTCATGCGCACGAAAAATGCCGCCACCTTGTTGAGCCTTACGGCAGCAGATCGTGGGATCAGTGCGACAGAATTCCAGAAATCGCTATTCCCGCAAGAATATCATCCGTCGATCAGTGTTTGTCACGAAGGTATCGATACGAGCGCGATTTGCCCGGACGACCATGCGCGGATAAACCTTCCGGACGGCGTCAGCCTGACGAAGCAGGATGAAGTCATCACTTTCGTCAACCGGGAACTGGAGCCGTTGCGTGGCTATCACTGTTTCATGCGTGCGCTTCCGGAAATTCTGCGATTGCGTCCGAAGGCGCGAGTGCTGATCGTTGGCGGCATTGGCAGCGGGCTTGGATATGGCTGGCGCCCGCCGGCGGGCGCCACCTGGAAGCAGGTTTATCTGGACGAAGTTGCGGAAAGACTCGACGCGAGCCGTGTTTATTTTCTTGGCACTCAGCCCCGGGAGGTGTTGACCAAGATACTTCAGGTTAGCTCGGTGCACGTCTACCTGACGTACCCGCACGTTTTGTCATGGTCTTGCCTGGAGGCGATGTCGTGTGGCGCGTTGCTGGTCGGCTCGAAAACAGCCCCGGTCACGGAAGTCGTTGAGCACGAGAAAAACGGGCTGCTGGTGGACTTCTTCTCTAGGGACGAGTTGGTGTCGGCCGTTTGTCGTGTGTTCGATGATCCCGACAGGATGCGATTCCTTCGTGAAGAGGGCAGGAAGACGGTGGTTTCAAGGTTCGATTTGAAATCCGTTTGTCTGCCTCGCCAGTTGGAGATTGCGACGGCGGTGGCCGAAGGGCGGGCTGTTTTTTGATACTGGCCGGCCACATGGGTCGGTATCGCTGGAGTAGACTGCGGCTCTCCCCGTTACGGCTTTGGTCCGGCTTATGACTGCACCACTGGTTCTGGTTGACGGCTCGTCGTATCTCTATCGCGCCTTCCACGCCCTGCCGCCGCTGTCCAATTCGAAGGGACAGCCGACCGGCGCCGTGCGTGGCGTGCTGAACATGCTGAAGAGCCTGCTCAAGGACGTGCAGCCGACACACATGGCGGTGGTGTTCGACGCGCCGGGAAAAACATTCCGCGACGACCTGTTCGCCGAATACAAGTCGCACCGCCCGCCCATGCCGGACGACCTGCGCGCACAGGTGGCACCGCTGCAGGCCGCCATCCGCGCCCTGGGTATCCCGCTGATCGTCGAAAGCGGAGTCGAGGCGGACGACGTGATCGGCACTCTCGCCCTGCAGGCAAAGCGGGCCGGGCACAAAACGCTGATCTCCACCGGCGACAAGGACATGGCCCAGCTGGTCGACGAAGACATCACGCTGATCAACACCATGACCAACACCCGCCTCGACCGCGAAGGCGTGATTGCCAAATACGGCATTCCTCCGGAGCGGGTGGTCGACTATCTCGCCTTGATGGGGGACGCCTCGGACAACATTCCCGGCGTCGAGGGCATCGGCGAGAAAACCGCGCTGGCGCTGGTGGCCGGGCTCGGCGGTGTCGAGGACATCTACGCCGGTCTGGACCGGATCGCCGACCTGCCGGTGCGTGGCGCAAGGCAGCTGGGCGCGAAGATCGCACCGCAACGCGAAATCGCCTTGCTGTCGAAGAACCTTGCCACCATCCGCACCGACTGTCCGCTGAAGGAATCGATCGCCGACCTGCAGCTTGGCGCGCCGGATCGCGATGCACTGATCGCCCTGTGGCGCGAACTCGAGTTCAAGCAGTGGCTGGACGAGGCGCTCGCCGCCGCGCCCGCTGCCAACGCACTGCCGGCAACCGGCATCGATCGCGCCGGCTACGAGACGGTGCTCGACCAGGAAGCGCTGGAGCACTGGCTGGAGCGCCTGCGGCGTGCCGATCTTTTCGCCTTCGACACTGAAACCACTTCGCTGGACTACATGCAGGCGGAGATCGTCGGCGTGTCGTTTGCCACCGCGCCGGGCGTGGCGGCCTACGTGCCGCTGGCGCACGACTATCCCGGTGCACCGGACCAGCTCGACCGGGCGATGGTGCTGGCGCGGCTGAAGCCGCTGCTGGAAAGCGCCCGGCACCGCAAGGTCGGCCAGCACATCAAGTACGACATGAACGTACTGGCGCGCTACCGCATCGAGCTGCGCGGCGTTGCCTTCGACACCATGCTCGAGTCCTACGTGCTGGATTCGACGGCGACCCGCCACGACATGGACTCGCTGTCGCTGAAATATCTTGGCCACAAGACCATCGCGTTCAGCGACATCGCCGGCAAGGGCGCAAAACAGCTGACGTTCAATCAGGTGGCCATCGAGCAGGCGGCGCCGTATTCGGCGGAAGACGCCGATGTCACGTTGCGCCTGCACGAGACGTTGTGGCCGCAACTGCAGCGAGAACCGGCTCCTGCCCGCGTGTTCACCGACATCGAGATGCCGCTGGTTCCGGTGCTGTCGCGCATGGAGCGCAACGGTGCCTATGTCGATCCGGACATGCTGCGGGCGCAGAGCGCGGAGATCGCAAAGCGTCTGCTGGAACTGGAACAGCAGGCCTACGAGCTGGCCGGCCAGCCGTTCAACCTCGGCTCACCGAAACAGCTGGGCGAGATCCTCTACGGCAAGCTCGGCATTCCGGTGACGAAGAAAACGCCGACCGGCGCACCATCGACGGCCGAGGAGGTGCTGGAGGAGCTGGCGCTCGACTATCCGTTGCCGAAACTGCTGCTCGAGCACCGCGGGCTGGCCAAGCTGAAGTCGACCTACACCGACAAGCTGCCGGAGATGATCGACCGCGATACCGGCCGCGTGCACACCTCCTATCACCAGGCGGTGGCGGCAACCGGCCGCCTGTCGTCCACTGATCCCAACCTGCAGAACATCCCGGTGCGCACCGAGGAAGGCCGGCGGATCCGCCAGGCGTTCCGCGCCCGCCCGGGCCACAGCATTCTTGCCTGCGACTATTCGCAGATCGAGCTGCGGATCATGGCGCACCTGTCCGGCGATGCCGGCCTGCTCGATGCCTTCGCGCACGGCATGGACATCCACCGCGCCACCGCGGCGGAGGTTTTCGGCATCAAGCCGGAACAGGTGAGCGACCTGCAGCGACGCAATGCGAAGGCGATCAACTTCGGCCTGATCTACGGCATGAGCGAATTCGGGCTGGCGCGCCAGCTCGGCATATCGCGCGGCGAAGCGCGCGCCTACATCGAAACCTATTTCGACCGCTATCCTGGCGTGCGCCGCTACATGGACGAAACGCGGGCACTGGCGCGCGAGAAAGGCTATGTGGAAACACTGTTCGGCCGCCGGTTGTATCTGCCGGAAATCCGCGTTGCCAACCAGCAGCGGCGGCAGGCCGCCGAGCGGACGGCGATCAACGCGCCGATGCAGGGCACCGCCGCCGACATCATCAAGCGGGCGATGATCGCGCTCGACGGCTGGCTCACGGAGTCCGGCGTCGATGCGCTGATGATCATGCAGGTACACGACGAGCTGGTGTTCGAGGTCGCGACACCTGCCGTCGAACAGGTCCGCCGCAAGGCGCAGGAAATGATGGCGGCGGCGGCACGGCTGCGTGTGGCGCTGGTGGTCGACGCCGGCACCGGCGACAGCTGGGACGAGGCCCACTAGACTAGACCGCGCCTCACGCCCTCGACGGCACGACAACGGGAGACGATCCATGTTCGAGCAGATTGCCTGGATGGCCGCCGGCCTCGCGGTACTGACTTTCGGTGCCGACTGGCTGGTGAAGGGGGCTTCGCGCCTGGCACTGTCACTGGGCATCGGCCCCCTGGTGGTCGGCCTGACCATCGTCGCCTTCGGCACCAGCGCGCCGGAGCTCGCCGTGAGCATCACGTCGGCCTACAGCGGCTCCAGCGACATTGCCGTTGCCAACGTCGTCGGCTCCAACATTTTCAACGTGCTGTTCATCCTCGGCGCTTCGGCACTGGTGGCGCCGCTGCTGGTCAACCAGCAACTCGTCCGCATGGATGTTCCGATCATGATCGGCGCATCGATCCTGTTGTATTCGCTGGCGCTCGACGGCCGCCTCGGGCTTTGGGACAGCGCCTTGCTGGCATCGCTGATCGTGGTCTACACCGGATTCCTGATCGTCGAGGCCCGCCGTGAAAAGAATCCGGCCATCGTCGCGGAATACGTAGAGGAAGCCGGCGAGGCTACCGGCGGCCAAAAAGGCACCCTGCCCTCGGATCTGTTCTTCATCGTCGCCGGCCTTTTCATGCTGGTGATCGGCTCGAAGTTCTTTGTCGGCGGCGCCATCGAATTCGCCCGTCTGCTGGGCGTCAGCGAAGTCGTCATCGGCCTGACCATCGTGGCGGCCGGCACGTCGCTGCCGGAGCTCGCGACCAGCGTGGTGGCGGCGTACAAGGGCGAGCGCGACATCGCCATCGGCAACATTGTCGGCAGCAATATCTTCAACATCTGCTCGGTGCTCGGTTTCTCCGGCCTGGTGGCCGGCGGCACGCTGACGGTGGCGCCGACCATGCTGACGGTCGACATACCGCTGATGATTGCCGTCGCGCTTTTCTGTCTGCCGCTGTTCCGCACCGGATACATCCTGACCCGCGCCAACGGGGCGGTATTCATGGCGACGTATGTCGTCTATGTGCTCTTCCTGGTGTGGAAGGAACAGCAGAGCCCGGCGCTGGCCGATCTCAACACGGTGGTGTTCAGCGTGCTGCTGCCGGCCGTCATCGTCGGCACGGTGGTCGTGCAGGTGCTGGGGATGCGCCGCGAGCAGGGCGGCAGCTGATCAGGCCAGCTGCAGCCACTCGCCGAGCAGCGTCCAGGTTTTCTCGATCCCTGTTTTCGCGGTGGCCGAAAAGGCCTGTGCGGTGGCGCCGGGCCAGTGGCGCAACTCGCGCTCCACGGCCAGCGCGGCACTGGTCATCGCCCCCCGGCTGAGCTTGTCCGCCTTGGTCAGCAGGCAGTGGATCTTCAGGCCGCGGTGCAGCGAGGCATCGAGCATCATCTGGTCGAAGTCGGTCAGCGGATGGCGGATGTCCATGACCAGCACGATGCCGGCCAGGCTCTGCCGGTGCTGGAAGTAATCCTCCAGACCTTCCTGCCAGCGTGCCTGCACGCCGGCCGAGACCTTGGCGTAACCGTAGCCGGGCAGGTCGACCAGCCGCCGTTGCTCGTCGATGGCGAAGAAGTTGATCAGCTGGGTCCGGCCGGGGGTCTTGCTGGTACGGGCCAGCGAACCCTGCTGGACCAGGGCGTTCAGGGCGCTGGACTTGCCGGCGTTGGAGCGGCCGGCAAAGGCGATTTCGATGCCCTGGTCCGGCGGGCAGTCGCGGGCGGAGGTGGCACTGACGAGAAAGTGCGCACGGTGCAGAAGGCGGGCGCAGACGGTCGCCGGGTCCGGGCGCGAGGACATGCGGCAGGTTCCTGATTTATCGGGGAAAACCGCATTCTAGCCAGCCCCGGGGTCGGAAGATATAATGCGCCGCCGTTGCCATTGCCCCTACACCGGACATGACTATCGCGACCGCGCTTGCGGCCCGCGGTCCGGTCGGCCACGGCAGGAACCCGGGGTGCGATCCGTTATCCAACCATGGATCCATTCCCGTCACGAGGCTGGTCTTCATGAAAAAGTCGTTGCTGGTCGTCGCCGTCGCGCTGTTGTCGCTGTCCGTTTCCGCGCAGGCCGTCGATCCGAAGATCAAGAGCAAGTACGACAAGTCCTGCACGTTCTGTCACGCGACCGGCGCAGCCGCCGCGCCGAAAACCGGCGACGCCGCAGCCTGGAAACCGCGCATGGAACTGGGCATGGAAAAAATGCTGCAGTCGGTGAAGAACGGCAAGAACGCCATGCCGCCCAAAGGCATGTGCAACAACTGCAGCGATGCCGATTACCGCGCACTGATCCAGTACCTTGCCACCGGCAAGTAACGCAAACCAAAACCCCGACACCCTCACTACACCCCGCTCGCGGCAGGACGATCCTGATGAATGCCCTGATGACCCCGATCAAAACCCTTTCCGCGCTGGCGCTGCTGCTGGCGTCCGGTCTCGTGCAGGCGAGCGAAGCGGCCGCGCCGGCAGGCGATGCCGCGGCCGGCAAGGCGAAAGCCGCCCAGTGCGTCGCCTGCCACGGTGCCGACGGCAACAGCGCGGTCACCAGCTATCCGCGGCTGGCAGGTCAGGGCGCCCGCTATCTCGCCAAGCAGTTGCACGATTTCAAGAGCGGCAAGCGCGCCAACCCGGTGATGATGGGCATGGCCGGTCCGCTGAGCGAGCAGGACATCCTCGATCTTGCCGCTTACTACTCCGAGCAGAAGTCCGGCACTGCCGCAGCCGATCCGGCGCTCGCGAAGGCTGCCGAGAAAGTCTGGCGCGGCGGCAACCTGGAAAGCGGCGTGCTCGCCTGCACCGGCTGCCACGGCCCGTCCGGCCGCGGTAACTATCTGGCCGGCTTCCCGGCACTGCGCGGCCAGCATGCCGATTACGTCGAGGCGCAGCTGAAAGCCTTCCGTGCCGCGGCGCGTGGCGATCTCACCGGCGACAAGCGTGAAAACGATCCGGAAGGCATCATGCGCGGCGTCGCCAAACACCTGAGCGACACCGAGATCAAGGGTCTGGCCCAGTTCGTTTCCGGCCTGTACCAGTAACCGTCCGGCGTTGACGAAAGGCGGCCCTTGGCCGCCTTTTTCGTTTTCCCCCTACAATTCTCCCTGCCGCCCCCGGGAACCCCGGCCCGTGTCGGGACTCCAAGAAAACGCCGGCGCCCGGGCGCCGTATACAGACTTCTCGAGGAACGACATGAACCTGCGCCGCCACCTGACCGCCCTGTTGCTCCTGTTGCCGCTCGCGGCCTCTGCGGTCCCCTATGCCGCGACCGAGCAGAACGCACGCGAATTCCTGCCGGGCCGCGATTACACCGTGCTTGCGACCCCCTTGCCGACCACCACCGGCGACCGGATCGAAGTGCGCGAATTCTTCTTTTACGGCTGCTCGCACTGTTTCGACCTCGAGCGTCACGTGACCGCCTGGCTGCAGACCAAGGCGGCCGACGTAGAACTGGTGCGCACCCCGGCGATGCTGAATCCGAAGTGGGCCCCGCTCGGCCGTGCCTACTACGTGGCCGAGGAACTGAAGGTGCTGGAGAAGATCCACGCACCGCTCTACAACGCCCTGCATGTCGGCCGCGAAAAACTGTATGAGCAGGGGCCGATCATCAGCTTCTTCGTCCGCATGGGCGTACCGAAGGAGCAGACCGAAGCCGCCTGGAATTCCTTTGCGGTGACCACCAAGGTCCGCAACGCCGACCAGCTGGCACGCAAATACATGGTCAGCGGTACGCCGACGCTGGCGGTTGCCGGCAAGTATGTCGTTCCCGCTTCCGGCGACCGCACGTTCGCGATCGTCGATTTCCTGGTGAACAAGGAACGTGCCGCACGCGGACGCAAATAACCGCCAGCCGCCGGCCGCTGCCCGTCGTTTTGCGTGGCAGCACGGCGAGCGCGGGCGGCGCCATGCCGCTCCCTGCGCGTTGCCCGGCGAGCGCCTGCGCCTCCTGAGTTTCAACATCCAGGCGGCGATCGGCACCCAGCGTTTCCACGAATACATCACCCACAGCTGGCGGCATCTGCTCTCGCATCGCGACAGCGTCCGCAATCTCGAGCGCATTGCCGCCGTGGTGCGCGACTACGACGTGGTCGCGCTGCAGGAGGTCGACACCGGCAGCCTGCGCAGCGGCTTCGTCAATCAGTTGCGGCACATTGCCGAGCGCGCCGAGTTTCCGTGGTGGCATCAGCAGCTGAATCGCAATTTCGGTCAGCTCGGCCAGTTCAGCAACGGCATGCTGTCGCGTTTCGCGCCGCATACCATCGAGGACCACCGTCTGCCCGGCCCGCCCGGACGCGGTGCCATCGTCGCCCATTACGGCAACGCACGGCACTCGCTGGTGGTGGTGGGGCTGCATCTCTCGCTGGGCGAACGCGTACGCAACAGCCAGCTCGATTACGTTTGCCGGCTCATCGAGCATCACGATCACGTGGTGATCATGGGCGATCTCAATCTGCGCGCCGAACAGCTGCGACAGTCACCGCTTGGCCGGCTCGGGCTGCAGGACGTGACCGAGCCGCTGCTTACCTACCCCAGCTGGAAGCCCGACCGCCACATCGACCACATCCTGGTCTCGCCGTCGTTGCGCGTGGAGCGCATCGAAGTCCTCGACCACGTGCTGTCGGACCACCGCCCGCTGGCGATGGAGCTGCGCCTGCCGGCCGAAGTGCTTGCCTGAGCGGCCTCAGCCGAAGCGCTCCATCACCCAGGGCACGACCTGCCCCATCAACCGGTCGACATCCGGTGCCGCGGGCGAGCCGAAGGGCGGCTCGAAATAATGCTCGCCGTCGAACTGCCAGAACGTCCGGTCCGGCGCCGCAACGGCATTCCACATGGTTTCCGCATCGCCGCGCGGATAAATCTCCTTGTCGCGGGCAGCGTTCACCATGAGCACCGGAATGCCGGTCAGTTGCGGCAGGTTCTTCGGCATGCTGGCATTCGACGACAGCGCGCTCCAGGTCGACAGCCAGGCTTCCGGCGTCATCACCCGCGCGAAACCCGTGAACTGCATGTTCATCAGGTCCGGCCGCTCGGACAGCAGCGAGCCATAGCTGCGCGCCGAAGGGTCCAGCGACGGATCGGTGTAGTTGAGATTGGCCATGGTGCGGTAGATCACCATCACCCGCTGCAGCGCGGCGCGGCGGCCGATGCGGTGCCGGGCCATGAAGTCGCCGCTGCCCTTGAGCGATTCGTATTGTTTTTCGTGCTGCCGGGCGTCGGCGATGTAGCCGCGGGCGAGGTTGTCCAGCCGCTTGACGCGCGCCAGCTGCGCGGCCCGGTAGCGCTGCACGAACTCCGGCGCGTATTCCGAGGGCGCCGGCGGCGCCCGGAATCCGTTCGCCACGTCGTACATGTCGAGCGAGGAATCCACCGCCAGCGGATCGCTCTCGTCGATCACCGAGGGATCGATGCATTCGCCGAGGATCAGCCCCTGCCCCTTGTGCGCGCTCACCGCGATGAAAGCATCGGCGGGAAACATCTCGACGTCGTTGAGCCTGGTGGGCGTACCGCAGGGCGAGTGGGCGATGCGCTGGCCTTTCGGCAACTGCGCCTGTGCCTGGAACAGCGCGGACAGCGAACCGCCGCCGGAATTGCCGAACAGCACGATCTTTTCGCATCCGCGCTCGCGCAGGAATTTCACGCCGGCGTTGACGTCGAGGATCAGCTGCTCATGGATTGCGGTGGCATCGTTGTTGAAGCAGCGCCCGTTCAGGCCGAGCACGGCGCAGCCGGCGGCGAGGAACGGCGGGATGCAGTAGTGGCGCTGGAAGTCGACGCGCGGATGCGTCACCAGCACGCCGATCTTCGCCGTGCCGCCGGCCGGCGTGTAGTACAGGCCGCTGGAGTCGCGGAAATCCGCCGCCTTGAGCTGTACGGGCTGCACCTGCGCACCGGCGGGCAGTTCGCCGCGGTAGGTCCACGGCATGCCCAGCCAGTAGGTCTTCGCGATCAGCAGCATGGATCAGACCTGCGTGCTGATCTTGGTCTTGCGCGTTTCCTCGGCAATGTCCGCCGGATCCTGGAACAGCAGGTCGTAGGCGACCTTCGGGTCCTGGCGGAAGGCCGCCGGATTGTGATTCCAGTGGTCGCGGGTTCAAGCCCCGTCAGCCACCCCATCTTTTCAATGAGTTAGCCGATTTTTTTCTTCCGCGGCTTCTCGTTTGGGACAAATCCGGGACAAAAACTCCCTTCCTTCTGTTGCCCACCCCGGTAGGATGCCGGCATGGCAACGATCACCAAGCGCGGCAAGGTTTGGCAGGCCAAGGTCCGCCGCCGGAACCACGAACCCTACTCGGCCACCTTCGCCACGCGGGCGGAGGCCGAGGCATTGGCGGCACAGGTCGAGCAGCAGTTGGGCCACGGCGGTGGTGTTCCGCCGCGCGTTGCTGCGGACCGGTTGACGCTGGGCGACGCACTCGCGCGCTACCGCGACGAAATTACCCCCAGTAAAAAAGGCGCAGTGGTCGAGCGTTACCGGATCGCCCGTTGGCTCAAGCACCCG
>JBMOON010000012.1:0-2707 GCA_049323295.1 Pseudomonadota bacterium | reverse complement strand
CCACTGGGTCGCGCCTTCGTTCTGCTCGATGACCCGGTCCTGCGTGTCGTACTTGTTGGTGACGGTCGCCGCGCCCGTCCCGTCGGTGATCGAGGTGATGTTGTGCGGATCGCTGTTGACGTTCGACGCGACGACATAGGCGAAGGTCTGGCTGTAGTCGTTCAGCCCGCTGACCGAGACCAGATTGCCGCGCGTGGCGGTGCCGGTCACATCGAAACCGTAGTTCACCTCGCGTCCATCGTTCGCCACGGCCTTGGTCACGCGGCCGGTGGCGTCGTTGTACTGGAAGTCGATGAAGTAGCCGGTCAGCGTGCCATCGGCGCCGCGCTCCTGGATGCGCGTCACGCGCGGCTGATAGGCGACCAGCATCGGCGTGTTCGGATCGAGCGCGCGCGGCGAGGTGCCGATCAGGGGCAGGCGGCCACGGCTGTCGTAGAGCAACTCATGCCGTCCGCCGCTGGGGCTGACGATCGACGACAGGCGCCCGTCCGCATCGAAGTGGTCGACACTGCCGCCCGGATGACGCAGTTCGTAGGTGCCGTTGCCCAGCGCGGTCAACTGGCCCTGCATACCCGCCTGCGGCGCGACGTAGGCGCCGCCGGTCAGCACGAAGCGCGAGCGGCTGCCGTTGCCGGAGCGCACCACGATCGAACCGTCGGGGTACTCGAACAGCCGGCGGTCGAACCCGAAAATCCAGCCGTAGCCGATCGCGCTGTCGTACTCGGAACGGCTGTCGTAGCTGCGCGTGAGGGCGATCGGAAAATTCCGCCCGACGGTCAGATCGGTGTAGCTCAGGTGCAGGCTGCCGTCGTAGGTCCAGATCGGATCGCCGACGCTGCCGTTCTGGCGGGAGGCGTTGAGCGAGGGCTTGCCCGGACACCCGCTGCACGGCCGCCCGTCCATGCCCGGCGGCGTGCCCGGCGTCACCGTGCCGCCGAAGCCGTCGGCGTGTGCCGGGCCGACCGGCGCACCCAGCGCGAGTGCCAGCGTCGCCAGCAGGCCGAACATCAGGGCGCGGGATCGGGTCATGGTCGAAGTCCTTGAAGGCGCGTGATTCGCGAGGAAATGGGGTGTTGGCGTCATGGGGCACCCTGCGGCGCGGTGGCGGCGGTGGGGGATGCGGTGGTCGCAGTCGGCGGCGATGCGGCCTGGGGCTGGACAACGACCTTGATCGTCGCCGTCCCGAAATTGCCCTCGTAGCCCCGGATGTTGAGGGTCACGAAGTGTTCGCCCGGATTGAACTGCGCGGTGTTCCACGTCCAGCTCAAGGGCAGATAGCCCAGCTCGTTCTCGTGCGCGAAGACGCCATCGACATAGAACACCGCCTCGAAGCGGCGTTGCAGCACGCGCGGTCGGTCTGCATCACGCACATTGGCGGTGAGGGGCACGTCGCCGGAGACGATCCAACGCCCTTCGCCGTCCTGCCTGAAGCCGCCACCGACGCCCAGGACGGCGGGCAGATCGCCGCGCGTATCGAGCGGCTGCTGGCTGTTGTCGAACATGCGCTTGGCCGCGGCCGGCCCGTTGTGCTCGCGCACGATCGCCGCGTCGCGTTCGGCGACGAACTGCAACCGATCCGGCGGTGCGCCGACGAACAGGGTGTTGTCCGGCAAGGCGTAGGCTTTGACGACCGGCGTCAGTGCCGGGTTGTTCGCGAGACTGAGCACGCCGGAGGCATCGCGACCGTCCCAGCGTTCGGCCTGTTCTCCCGCCCTGCGGGGCACCCAGTCGATCAGGGTGCGCAGGTAGGGGCCGGCCTGCAGCCCGAGCCGCAGGTTCACCCGCGCCGGCCGATCGAGGGTGTAGCGCACCGTGCCGGTGACGGCATCCCAGCGCACGTCCTTCGCGGTGACGGTCGCGCCGCCGGTCAGGTCGGTCAGGTCGTGGATCGACGCGCCCTTGGCGTTGCGGGCGGTCAGGGTGTAGGTGTACGCCTCCGGCGGCAATGGCGTGCCGGACGCATCCTTGCCATCCCAGGTCAGCACCTGGTCGCCGCGATCGAGCCGACCGGCGTCCTGGCGCGCGACCTGATGATCGCGACCATCGTAAATCGACAGCACCACGTCGGCCGGTTCGCTGAGACTGAAACGGATCGCGACCGTTTCCTGTTTCGCCGGATCGAAGGTGGTGCGGTCGGCGCGGACCTGTGCGATCACCACGGCAGGGGCCGCGCTGGTCGCAGACGGGGACGTGGTCTTTTTCGAGTCGCAGCCGGCCATCGCCAGCAGGCCGATCAGGATCGCGATCGACAGCGGACGGGCGCTCATCGCGCACCTCCGACAGGCGACCACACCGGCATGCGCGCGCCGCCCGGCATTCGGGTGAGGCGTTGCGCCTGTCTGGACGTCACATCGATCCGCCACAGATCCGCGACCACGCCTTCGCGCATCGACTCGAACACCAGCGAACGCCCATCCGGCGACCACGCCGGACGCGCATCGAGCGCGGCATCGTCGGTGAGGCGCTCGGGATTGCCCTTGGCCGGCAGCAGCCACAGATCGTAGTGCCCGCCCTGGTTGCCCGAGTACGCCACCGCGCCGTCCTCGCGCGCGGCCAGATCGAAGTGGTAGAGCGCATTCACCGTCCGTTGCGCCGTGCTGCCGGTCGCGACATCGACCTGCCAGATGTCGTGGGTTTGCCCGCCCTTGCCGGAGAGGAAATAGATCGTCTTGCCATCCGGACTCCAGGCCGGTTCGTGCTGCAATCC
>JBMOON010000011.1:0-2851 GCA_049323295.1 Pseudomonadota bacterium | reverse complement strand
GTAAGCGTACGGCCGAGGCCCTCTGGCAACCGAACCACTGTATGAGCACGATCGCCGATCGTGCTCGCCGAAGGACGGTGTGCACTTAGCGCAACAGGTGCACACATGCCCAAGCAAGACACACAAGCTAGCCCCAAGCGTCGCCGGCACGCGGAGGCGTTCAGACGCGAGCTCGTCGAGCGCAGCCTGCGGCCCGGCGCCTCGGTGTCGGGGATCGCGCTGGAGAACGGCGTCAACACGAACATGCTGTTCCGGTGGCGGCGTGAACACCTGCGCGCGGCCACGGGGCGCGATCATGGTGCTGCGCAG
This sequence comes from Pseudomonadota bacterium, assembly GCA_049323295.1. Taxonomy (GTDB): domain Bacteria; phylum Pseudomonadota; class Gammaproteobacteria; order Pseudomonadales; family JADFDG01; genus JADFDG01. The sequence continues at coordinate 2,542 of JBMOON010000011.1, read as the reverse complement.
GCTGTGCTGTTGCCGGTGAAGGTGGCGCCGGTGGCAGTTGCGGCCGATCGCGCGAGCGCGAACGTCTCGGCCCCTGCGGGCGTCATCGAGATCGACATCGGCGGCGTGCGCGTGCGCCTGCGCGGTGCGGTCGATGAAGCGAACCTGCGCTGCGTGCTGCAGACACTGAGGGCGGCCGCATGATCGGCCTGCCTGCCAACACGCGGGTGTGGCTCGCGGCGGGCCACACCGACATGCGTCGCGGCTTCGATGGTCTGGCCGCGATGGTGCAGACGGCGCTTGCCGACAACCCGTTCTCGGGCCACGTCTTCGTCTTCCGCGGCCGGCGAGGCGACATCATCAAGGTGCTGTGGTTCGACGGCCAGGGGCTGTGCCTGTTCAGCAAGCGCCTGGAGCGCGGCCGCTTCGTCTGGCCACAGGCCGACAGTGGTGCCGTGTCGCTGACGCCGGCGCAGCTGTCGATGCTGCTCGAGGGCATCGACTGGCGCATGCCGCAGCGCACCTGGCAGCCCGAGACGCTGCGGCCGCCGCGACTTGCGGCGTGAATGCTGCGGGCGTGAATGCTGCGGCGTGAATCACTGGATGAGAACGCCTCCGGTGCGACCCTGATGGCGCACCGCGCGAGGCGGCGGGCACAGTGGTGCTCGTGCCCAGCCTTGCCAATACGCCCCTGACCATCGACGCGCTGCTGCGCGTCATCGCTGCGCGCGACGCCGAGGTGGCGCGGTTGAAGTTGATGGTCGACAAGCTCGAGCTGCAGCTGGCGCGCCGGCTGCGCGAGCAATACGGCCGCTCCAGCGAGCAGCTCGATGCGCAACTCACGCTCATCGCCGCCGTTGTCCCCACGGCCGCGCCGGCCGGCGCCGCACAGGCGGGCGCGACCAAGCCGCGCCGGCCGCGGCGCGAGCAGCGCAAGCTGCCCGAGCACCTGCCGCGCGAGACACGAGTCCACCACCCCAAGGGGTACGCCGCCGACGCGCCGTGCGCCTGCAGCGAGTGCGGCGGCAAGCTGCGCCAGATCGGCGAGGACGTGGCCGAGCAGCTGGAGTACGTGCCGGGGCACTTCAAGGTCATCCGGCATGTGCGCCCCAAGCTGGCGTGCGTGCGCTGTGAGGGCATCTTCCAGGCGCTGGCGCCCAGCCGTCCGATCGCACGCGGCCTGCCCGGGCCGGCGCTGCTGGCGCATGTGATGGTGGCCAAGTATTGCGACCATACCCCGCTGTACCGCCAGAGCCGCATCTATGCGCGCGAGGGCGTGGACATCGAGCGCTCGACGATGGTCGGCTGGGTGGACCAGGGCGACGAGTTGATCGCTCCTCTTGCGGCGGCGCTCGGCCGCTACACGCTCGCCGGCGACAAGGTGCACGCCGACGACACGCCGGTGCCGGTGCTCGATCCCGGGCGCGGGCGGACCAAGACGGGGCGGCTGTGGGTGTACGTGCGCGACGACCGGCCCTGTGGCAGCAAGGACGCCCCGGCGGCGTGGTTCCGGTACTCGCCCGACCGCGGCGGCGAGCATCCGCGCGAACACCTCGAGCGCTACGGCGGCATCTTGCAGGCCGACGCGTACTCGGGCTACTCAAAGCTGTTCGACAGCGGCCGCATCGTGCACGCCGCGTGCATGGCTCACGCGAGACGGTACTACTGGGAGGTGTACGAGACGCAAAAGAAGATCCCGAGGTTGCGCGCTCCGGGCTCGGTGGCCGAGCAGGCGCTGCAGCGCATCGCCAAGCTCTACGAGATCGAGGCCGACATCCGGGGCCGACCACCGGAGGAGCGACGCCAAGCACGCCTGGAGCGCGCAGCGCCGCTTCTGGATGATCTGCGCGCGTGGCTCAGCGACGTGCTCGCGGGCGTGTCGATCAAGTCCGATCTGGCGCAGGCCGTCGGCTACACCCTCACGCACTGGAAGGCGCTCGTGCGCTACTGCGACGACGGGCGCATCGAGATCGACAACAATGCCGCCGAACGCGCGCTGCGCGGCGTCGGGCTGGGCAGGAAGAACTACCTGTTCTTCGGCTCCGACGCCGGTGGCGAGCGTGCCGCGGCGATCTACAGCCTGGTGGAGACGGCCAAGCTCAACGGGATTGATCCCGAAGCGTACCTGCGCGAGGTGTTCGAGCGCATCGCCGAGCATCCGATCAACCGCATCGAGGAGTTGCTGCCCTGGAACGTCGCGCAGCAATGGGGCGACCAACCAAAGGAACGCCGAGCAGCGTGACGGCGCACACAGCGTGATCAGTGACCTGAAGAACATCGTGGAGCTGATCGAGTGCGACGGGCAGATCACGCTCGGGCACGTCGCCCCGGTTCGAGGCTGCGTGGCCACCGCCACCGATGAGGCGCAGTGCCTGGCGATGCTGGTGCGCCGCGACGGCGAAACGCTCGACGCGCTGCTGCAGCGCCTCGATGCGGCCATCGCCGATGCCTACGAGAACGATCGCTTCGCCGACGAGATCAACCGGCTGCCGCGGCCGGCGTCAGTCCAACCGCGAAAGCGTCGTCGCTGAGGTCGTCAAGAGGGCCTCCGGCGCACGCTTAC
>JBMOON010000010.1:0-2965 GCA_049323295.1 Pseudomonadota bacterium | reverse complement strand
GGCTCGGCCTGCGGGTCGGTCTTGACGAGCAGCGCCAGGCAGCCGCCGTGCAGGCTGTTGGTGATCCAGGTCTTGCTGCCGTTGATGACGTAGTGGTCGCCGTCGCGCACGGCGCGCGTGCGGATGGCCTGCAAATCGGTGCCGGCGTCGGGTTCGGTCAGGCCGATGCCGCCGCGCAGCGCGCCGCTGGCGAAGCGGGGCAGCAGGTCGCGCTTCTGTGCCTCGGTGCCGTGGCGCATCACGGCCGAGGCCATGATCAGGTGCGAGTTGATGATGCCCGAGAGCGACATCCACACCGCGGCCATGCGCGCTACGATGGCGGCGTAGGTGGCCGTGGACAGGCCCAGGCCGCCGTAGTCCGCCGGAATGATGGCGCCGAACAGGCCCATCTTCTTCATCTGCTCGACGATCTCGGCCGGGTACTCGTCGGCCTGCTCCAGGCGCTTCACGTGCGGCCGCACCTCGGTTTTCAGGAAGCGCTCGATGGCGTCGAGGATCAGGGTCTCTTGTTCGGGGTCGGTGGTCATGGGGCGATCGATCAAGAGGCTTCAGCCGCGGGCGGCCAGGCCGCGCTGGACATCGACCGCTGCGCTGTCGCGGCCGATCGCCAGCACCAGGTCGCGAACCTGTGCGGCGCGGGCGGTGGAGGTGACGAGTTGCATGTTCTCGAAGAACTTGCGCTCGACATCGGCGTTGCTGATCGGCCGATCGGCTGCACCGCGGTTGATGTGCTCGCGATGCCGCAGTTCGCGACCGTCGTTCAGCGTCACGACCACTTCGCCCGAGTAGTAGGTCGGGAACGGCGAGTCGGGGTCGATCTCGTACTCGACCTTGGCGGCCAGCGCCAGCACCTGTTCGTCGCGCAGCGCGGCGTCGTCGAGCTCGGCCAGGCCGAAGCGGCCCTTGGCCAGCGCGGTGGCCACGGCGTAGGGGATGCTGAACTGTGCGTCGTAGCTGTTCTGTGGACGCTTCTTGGTCGCGACCGGCTCGCACACGGTCTTCACGACCTCCGCGGGCACGAGCGAGCGCACCGACGCGATGTCGGCCACGTGCAGGCCGTGGCGCTCGCGCAGGATCGCCGCCGCGTCGGCGCAGGCATGCGTGAAGTGGCAGGCCGGCAGCGGCTTGACGGTGACCTTGGCCAGTTCCCAGACCTCACCCAGACCGGCGGTGGCCAGGCCCAGGTCGCAGTCTTTGGCGAGCGGACCAAGGTAACTGTTGAAGACGCCGAAACGGCCTTCGTAGGTCGCGCGCGGGCCCTTGAACCCGTGGCGTGCCAGCGTCGCCGCAGTGAAGCCTGCGACCGCGGCCCAGCCCGGGTGCATGCGCTTGGTCCAGGCGCCGTCCTGGAGGAATTCCAGGCTGCCCGAGGCCATCGACAGGGCGATGCCCTGCGCCATGCTCAGTTGCTGCGCGTTCAGGCCGAACAGGCGCCCGGCCACCAGCGCGCAGGCGAAGGTGCCGATCATCCCGGTCGGGTGGAAACCCACCTGGTGGAAACCGCCGCGCGCCACCGACGCCAGCCGGGTGCCCACTTCCATGCCGGCGACGTAGGCGCACAGCAGCGTGTCAACGTCCAGGCCGGCGCGTGCTGCGGCGCCCAGGGCGCAGGGGAAGGTGCTCGAGGTGGCGTGGATCACGCCCGCGGCATGGGTGTCGTCGTAGTCCAGGCCGTGGATCAGGATGCCGTTCATCAGCATCGCGTCGCGCAGCGACAGCTTCGCCACCAGCCCGATCACCGGCGTGTCGCCGGCACCGGCCGACAACTCGGTCATCGCCGACAGCGAACGGTGCGCGAAGTCGTAATGGGTCGAGGCGTGGGCGATGCCGACCGCGTCGAGGATCAGGTGGCGGGCCCGTTCGAGCACGGCCGCTGGAATCTGATTCGGCGTCAGGTCGGCGACGAATGTCGCCAGCGTCGCGGCGATGGTCGTGCCATTGACCGAAGGCGTGAGGGAGTGGGACATGTCCGGCCTTTCGCTATCGGTCGCCGCCACCGTGGTATGGACGCCGCCGAAGTCGATGGCCAGTGCAGGCGGGCATGTCGCAGTTCGTCGTCGAATCAATCAGCCTTGATCCTGGCGCTGCGGACGATGACACCGAAACGTTCGTAGTCGGTCTTCATGGTCTGCGCGAAGGCATCGGGGCTGCTGGCGACGATCTCGAAGCCCAGCTCGATCAGCCGCGCCGTCATCGCCGGCTCGCGGATGATGGCCACGATCTCTCGGTTCAGCTTGTCGACGATCTCCTTGGGCGTTCCCGCTGGGGCGAGAAATCCGACCCAGACCGACAACTCCTGGTTGGCCACCCCCGACTCTGCGAACGTCGGCATGTCGGGCAGGGTGGCGGAACGCCGTGGGGCGGCGAGGGCAAGCGGTCTCAGGGCGCCGGACTTGACGTGCGGTGCCGCCAGCGGGACGTCGGCGAACGACACCTGCACCTGGCCGGCGACGACATCGGCGATTGCCGGCGCGCTGCCGCGGTAGGGCACGTGCACCATGTCGATGCCGGTGGCAGCCTTGAACGATTCACCGCCCAGGTGACCGGCACCGCCGTTGCCGGACGTGGCGAAGCTGAAGCCGCCCGGCTTGCTGCGCGCCAGCGCCATGAACTCGGCCAGATTCTTCGCCGGTACCGACGGGTTCACGAACAGGCCCATTGCGATGCTGGTGGCGTGGACCACCGGCGTGAAGTCCTTGAGCGGGTCGTAAGGCAGCTTGCTGTAGACGTGGCCGTTGATGGCGTGGCCCGCATTCACCAGCAGCAGCGTGTAGCCGTCGGCCGGCGCACGCGCCACCACGGCGGCGCCGATGCTGCCGGCGCCCCCGGGCTTGTTCTCGACCAGCGTCGGCTGTCCCCAGCGCTCCTGCAGACGGCGGGCGATGTCGCGGGTCAGAACGTCGGTGCTGCCGCCAGGGGGGATCGGTGCGATGAAGCGGATGGGTCTGCTCGGGAAGTCGGCAGC
>JBMOON010000009.1:6088-29214 GCA_049323295.1 Pseudomonadota bacterium | reverse complement strand
TGCCTGTCGCTGATCCGCCAGCGCGGCCTGGGCCTGAACCTGTGGGTCACCACCGGCAACCAGAGCGATGTCGACTTCGCCGACTGCGTCAGCCATTTCGCGCAGGACGAGGGCACCCAGGTCATCGTCGGCTACATCGAGGCCGCCACCGACAAGGACCGGCTGATCGAGGCGCTGGAACTGGCGCGCGACAACGGCAAGCGCATCGTCGTCATGAAGGTGGGCAGCTCCGAAGCCGGTGCGCAAGCGGCGGCGTCGCACACTGCGTCGCTGGCCGGATCGGACCAGGTCTACGACGGGCTGTTCAGGCAGTACGGCGTGTACCGCGCACGCAGCATCGACGAACTCTTCGACGTTGCCTATGCCTGCTCGCTTTCCACGCCTCAGCCGAAGGGCCACCGCCTGGGGCTGCTCACCGTTTCGGGCGGCGTCGGCGCGCTGATGGCCGACGTGGCCGCCGAGTGCGGGCTCGACGTGGCGCCGATGCCCGACGACGCGCAGCGCCGGCTGAAGGCGATCCTGCCCTTCTGCGGCCCCCGCAACCCGGTCGACATGACGGCGCAGCTGGTCAACGACCTGAGCCTGTTCGAGAAGAATTTCGTGCTCATGCTGGAAGAAGGCGGCTACGACCTGATCGTCGCCTTCCTGTCCAGCGTCGGCCAGGTGCTCGATCTGAGCAGCGCGCTGCTGCTGCAGTTGCAGAAGGTGCTGACCCGCTTCCCCGACCGCACGGTGATCGTGTCGATGCTGGCCTCGCCCGAGGTGCGCAAGGTCTACGAGGCCGCCGGGGTGATGCTGTTCGACGAACCCACGCGCGCGGTGCGCGCCGCGCGGGCCCTGGTGTACTTCGCGCAGGAAGCGCAACGCGCCCGCACGCGCTCAGCACCACCGGTCCTGCCGACGACGGCTTCGGCGCCGCCGCGTCATGCCGTCAACGAGGCCGAGGCCAAGGCCGTGCTCGCCCGCGCCGGCATCCCGGTGGTGCGCGAGCTCGTCGCCGCGACCGCGGACGCCGCCGCGCGCTGCGCTGCGGAGATCGGCTATCCGGTGGTGCTGAAGATCGCCTCGGCCGACATCGCGCACAAGAGCGAGATCGGCGGCGTGATCGTCGGCGTGCAAGACGAGGCGCAGCTGCGCAAGGCTTTCGGCCCGCTGCTGCAGCGCGCCCGGCAGCACGCCCCGCAGGCTCGGATCGACGGCATCGTCGTCGCGCAGATGGCGGGCCTGGGCGTCGAGACCATCCTCGGCGTGGTCCGCGACCCGGTGTTCGGCGCGGTGGTCATGTTCGGACTGGGAGGGGTCTTCGTCGAGGCCTTCAAGGACGTCGCCTTCCGCGTTGCGCCCTTCGGCGTGGAGGAGGCCCGCGCGATGATCGACGAGGTCCGGGGCCGCATCCTGCTGACGGGCCTGCGCGGCCAGCCGCCGTCCGACGAACAGGCGCTGGCCGAGGCCATCGCCGCGCTGTCGGTCTACGCCGCGCGGCACGAGGCCACCTTCGAGAGCATCGACATCAACCCCTTCGTCGTGCTGCCGCATGGCCAGGGTGCGCTGGCGCTGGATGCGCTGATCGTGCCCAGCGCCCGGCCCTGACCCGTCAGACCAGGTCGTCGACGCGGCCGCGGCGCATCATCAGCTTCTCGCTGAACTCGAACACCTGCTCGGCGCGCTGGTTGAACACGCGCACCCGGCCGCTCATCACGCCGCGCTTGCCGTCCGAGAGGTTCTTCTTGTCCTCGACCGTGATCTCGGCGCGCAGCGTGTCGCCGGGGCGCACCGGGACCGTGAACTTGAAGTCGGTTAGCTCGAGCGCGGCGATCGTGGCCGGGCCGAGGATCTCCTCCATCATCCCGGCGGCGATGCTGGCCGTCAGCAGGCCGGGGCAGATGCGGCCGCCGAAGTCGGTGTGCTTCCTGGCGAACTCCTCGTTGATGAAGATCGGCAGTTTCAGGCCAGCCAGGCAGGTGAAGTTGACGATGTCGGTCTCGGTCACGGTGCGGCCGTAACTCCTGAAAACGTCGCCGGGGTTGAGGTCATCGAGCGAGCGGTTGGACATGGTGGTGCCTTGATTCGGGTTACGCCGGAGCGATCAAACTAACAATTGGCAGGATACTCTCTTCAGTGCATCATGCACCAGCCCGCCGGGCCTGATCGTGAACCCAGCGTCCGGGCTCCGGTCCTGTCTCACCCCACTGCCGCATGCTGTTCCTCCGACCCGATTTCGAGCTTCCTCGCGTTGGCGCCAGCACCGCCGGCCTGCGCAGTGAAGTGCGCGCCTTCGTCGCCGACGAAATCGCCGGCGGGCGCATCACGCCGCGCTGCAACGCGTGGACCGAGAGTCTTGCTTCGGACTTCAGCCGCCGGCTGGGTGAACGCGGCTGGATCGGTTACCACTGGCCCACCCGGTACGGCGGGCGCGGCGGCAGTGCCTTCGACACGCTCACGATCAATGAGGAACTGCTTGCTGCCGGCGCGCCGGTCGGCGCGCACTGGATCGCCGCGCGCCAGAGCGCCCCGCTGCTGATGCGCTTCGGCAACGAGGCGCAGCGCCAGGAGTTCCTGCCGCGCATCGCAGCCGGCACCACCTATTTCGCGATCGGCATGAGCGAGCCGGATGTCGGCTCCGACCTGGCTTCGGTGCGCAGCCGCGCCGAGCTGGCCGACGCCACCTGGGTGCTCAACGGCCGCAAGGTGTGGACCAGCGGCGCCCACCTCTGCCACTACGCCATCGTGCTGTGCCGCACCGCGCCGGCCGACCCCAAGGCGCGCCATGCCGGCCTGAGCCAGCTCATCGTCGACCTCAAGGCGCCGGGCGTGACGATCCGCCCGATCCGCATGCTCGACGGCAGCCACCACTTCAACGAGGTGATCTTCGACAACGTGCAGGTGCCGGCCGATCGTCTGGTGGGCAATGCCGGCGACGGCTGGAAGCAGGTGAGCAGCGAGCTGGCCTACGAGCGCAGCGGCCCCGAGCGCTTCCTCAGCACGATGCCGCTGGTCGAACGCTGCCTGCAGCTCGTGCTGGCCGGCCCGGCGGCCGTGGGCGACATCGCCGCCGGCCGCCTGCTGGCGCGCTTGATGACCTTGCGCAACATGAGCCTGGGGGTCTGGGGCGCGCTCGGCGCCGGTCAGTCGCCGGCCATCGAGGCCGCGATGGTCAAGGACCTGGGCACGAACTTCGAGCGCGACGCGATCGAGGTCGTGCGCGAGGCGATGACCGCCGACTCGCGCGTGGCCGGCGACGAAGCGCTGGCGCAGCTGATGGCCGACGCGCTGCCGCTTTCGCCTACCTACAACCTGCGCGGCGGCACCAACGAAGTGCTGCGCAACATGATCGCGAAGAACCTGCAAGGCAAATGAGCGAACTCGCGCGCCACCTGGCCGAGGCGGCCGAACGATTGTTTGCCCAGCGCTGCGGCACCGATGTGGTCGCCAGCGCCGACGCCGGCACCTGGCCGCAAGCCCTGTGGTCGGAGCTTGAGGCCCTGACGCCCGCACAGCTGCTGGTCCCTGAGGAGCGCGGCGGCGCGGGCGGTGACTGGTCCGACGCCTGCGCCTTGCTCGAACGCGCAGGCGAGTCCAACCTGCCGCTGCCGGTGGCCGAGACCGTGCTCGCCGGCTGGCTGCTCGACCGCGCCGGCCTGCAGGCCATGGTCGGGCCGCTGAGCTTTGCCTGCACCACGGTCGACCTGGCCGCAGCGCATCGGCAAGGGTGCGTCGCCATCGAGGCGCGCCACGTGCCATGGGCGGCATGCAGCGCGGGGCTCGTGATGGTCGGCATCGGCTCCGACGCCAACGCCGAGGCCTGGTTGCTGTACCTGCCGAGCGGTTCGTACACGACCGCGCCCGACCGCGCACCGGCCGGCGACCCGCGCGACTGCGTTTCGGTGCGCGACCTGGCGCTGACCTCGCCCGGCGTGGCCTGCCTGCCCCTGCCGGGGCTGCGACATACCGATGTGCTCGGCCGTGCCGCGCTGCTGCGCGCCGCGCAGATCGCCGGCGCCTGCCGCCGCGTGCTCGCGCTGACGCTGGCCTACACCGGCGAGCGCGTGCAGTTCGGCCGCGCCATCGGCCAGTTCCAGGCCGTGCAGCACCAGCTGGCGCAGCTCGCCGAAGAGACCGCGGCCGTGCGCGTCGCGGTCCAGGCGGCGGCGGACACCGGCGAGGGGCCCTGGTCCGTGGCAGCGATCGCGGCGGGCAAGCTGCGCGCTGGCGAGGCTGCGGGCCTGTGCGCGCGGATCGCACACCAGCTTCACGGCGCGATGGGCGTCACCGCCGAACACCCCTTGCATCAAAGCACCCGCCGGATGCTGGCCTGGCGCGACGAGCACGGCGCCGAAGCCTACTGGGCGCGCGAGCTTGTGCAGGCCTTGCGCGATGCCGGTGCGCCCAGCGCCTGGCAAGCCATCGTTGCCGCCACCAGCCGATGACGATGCGGCCCCAAGCTGCTGACAGGAGCCCGACTTGACACCGCTGCACGGCATCCGGGTGCTCGACCTGACCGGCTATCTGATGGGCCCTTTCGCGACGCAGATCCTCGGCGACATGGGTGCCGACGTGATCAAGGTCGAACCCGTCGAAGGCGACCTCGTGCGCGCGATCGGCCCGACGCGCAGTCCCGGCATGGGCGGCATCTTCCAGCAGAACAACCGCAACAAGCGCAGCATCGTTCTCGACCTGAAGCAGGCCGCCGGGCGCGATGCCGTGCTCAGGCTGGCCGAGAACGCCGACATCTTCATCTACAACGTGAGGCCGGCCGCGATGGCGCGGCTGGGTCTGTCGTACGAAGCCGTGTCCGCCGCAAACCCGGCCATCGTGTACGTTGGAGCGGTCGGCTTCGGCCAGGACGGCCCGTATGCGGCCAAGCCCGCGCTCGACGACCTGATGCAGGGCATGTCGGGCATCCCCAGCCTCTTCGAGCGCGCCGGCGCCGAGGAGCCGCGCTATATCCCGATGGCGATGGCCGACCGCTACTCGGGCATCTGCCTGGTCAACGCCGTGCTCGGGGCGCTGGTCCACCGGCTGCGCAGCGGCGAGGGCCAGGCGGTCGAGGTGCCGATGTTCGAATCGCTGGTGCAGGGCGTGCTGGGCGACCACCTGATGGGCGCCAGCTTCGAGCCCGCATTGGGGCCGCCCGGCTACCCGCGCCATCTCAGCCACGACCGGCGACCGTTCCGCACGCTCGACGGTTACCTCTGCACCTTCATCATCAACGACCGCCAGTGGCGCGCAGTGCTCGATGGCATCGGCGAAGGCGAGCGCATGAACGACCCCCGCTTTGCCACGCTGCAGGCCCGCACCAACCATTCGGCCGAGGTCTACGCCTTCCTCGACGCGACCTTCCGCACCCGCACCACCGCGCAGTGGCTGGAACTGCTCGCAAAGGCCGACGTGCCCGCCGGGCCGATGCATTCGCTGGAGTCGCTGCTCGACGATGAGCACCTGAAGGCCATCGGCTTCTTCGAGCGCCATGAGCACCCGAGCGAAGGCACCGTGGTCAGCCTGCGGCCGCCGTCGCGCTGGTCGAAGACGCCGCTGACCATCGGCCGGCTGCCGCCGCTGCTCGGCCAGCACAGCACCGAGGTGCTGCAGGAAGCCGGCTACTCGCCGGCCGAGATCGCCGCGCTGGTGGAGGCCGGCGTCACATCGAGCCAGGCCACCGGGGGCTGAGGCCATGCAGGCGCTGACTGCCCCCGCCGCGCAGCCGCCGTCAGACGCCGCGGAACTGCGGCTGGCGCTTCTCCAGCAGGGCCGCCACGCCCTCCTTCGCGTCGGCCATCTCGAGCGTGCGCGACTGCGCGAAGGCCTCGATCTCGCCGGCCGCCTTGGGGTCCCAGTTCAGTCCGCGGTACAGGCTGCGCTTCACCATGCGCACGGCCACCGGCGCGCAGGCGGCGATCTCGGCGGCGAGTTCGCGCGACTTCGCCAGCACCTGGCCGGGCTCGACGGCGTAGTTGGCGATGCCCATGTCGGCGGCCTCGGCGCCGGAGAACACACGCCCGGTGAACAGCAGTTCGGCCGCGCGCGGCACGCTGGTGATGCGCGGCAGCAGGTAGCTGATGGCCATGCCCGAATGGATGCCCAGGCGGGCGAAGTTCGCGCCATAGCGAGCCTCGCGGTTGGCCACCCGCAGGTCGCAGACCAGGCCCAGACCGAAACCACCACCGATGGCGTGGCCGTTCATCGCTGCGATCACCGGCACCTGCACGTCCAGGATGGTCAGGAACGGACGGTAGATGCCGTAGGACGCATCGTGAGGCTGTTCGTTGCCGCGGTCGAGGATGCCGCTGCGGAAATCGGCGCCCGAGCAGAAGCTGGCACCGTTGCCGGTGATGACGACGCAACGGATGTCGCGGTCGGCCTTGACCTGGTCGATGACCTGCTGGAACGGGCCCAGCATCTCGGGCGACATGGCATTGCGATGCGCGGGTCGGTTGAGGGTGATCTCGCAGACGAGATCTCGGCGGCTCACGAGCACCGCGGCTTCGGTCATGGGGTCTCCATCGGACAGGCCGAATCGGCCCGCATGAATTCTATGCAGCGCTGCCGGACACGTACAGCGCTGCTCGCTGGGTCCGCGCGCTGCGGCCGTTGTTTGATGTCAATGGCACCACATTGGAGACTTGCATGAACTATCTGAAGTTTGCCGTCGCGGTATCGGCCCTGGTTTGCCTCGTGCAACCGGACCCGGCACAGGCCCAGGCCTGGCCCTCGAAACCGCTGCAGATGGTGGTTCCGCAGGGGGCCGGCGGCAGCACGGATGCCATCGCAAGACTGGTCGGGCAGGCGCTGGGCGAGCGGCTCGGCCAGACCGTCGTCATCGACAACCGTGCCGGTGCGGGCGGCGTGCTGGGTGTTGCTGCAGCGGCCAAGGCGGCGCCCGACGGTCATACGCTGCTGATCGGCTCGAACACCACGGTGGCGGCCAATGCGATTCTCTACGCCAGTTTTCCGGTCGACCCGCTGAAGGCCTTCGTGCCGCTGGCACTGGCCGCCGACGCGCCCTTCGTCTTCGTCGTGCCAGCCGCCTCCCCGTTGAAGTCGGTGCGCGATCTGGTCAGCGCGGCCAAGGCTACACCGGGCAAGCTCACCTACGGTTCAGGCACCAGTTCGGCACTGTTGTGCACCGAGCTCTTCAAGGCCGCGGCCGGGGTCGATCTGCTCAAGGTTCCGTACAAGTCGTCGGCCCAGGGCCTCACGGACCTGATCGGGGGTCAGATCGACGTCGTCTGCGAGCCGCTGTCGGCGAGCCTGCCCAACATCAAGGCCGGCCGGCTTCGTGCGCTCGCGCAGACCGGTGCGCAGCGTTCGGCATTGGCGCCCGATCTGGAGACCGTGGTCGAAGCCGGGGTACCCGGCATGGCGTACTCGGCCTGGGTCGGCTTCTTCGCGCCGGCAGGCTCGCCGCCCGACGCCGTTGCCAAGCTGCGCAGCGAACTGCATGCCATCCTGATGGAATCAACGATCCAGGAAAGGATTCGCTCCATCGGCTTCGAACCACGGCCGGGTAACGCCGACGAGCTCGCGACCCTGCACCGTGCCGAGTTGAAATCGGTCGCCGCCACCGTGAAGGCGGCGGGTATCCAGGCCCAATGAGCCTGCGCTCGTCCGTTTCGAGACAACCCACCAAGGCACACCCGTCATGAGACTTGCGTCGCTCCTGCGGACCCTGCGGTTCATCGCCCTGTCCAGCGCGCTCGTTGCGGCGCCGTGGGCGTCCGCCGCGGAGCCGTATCCGACAAAGCCGTTGCGCATCGTCGTGCCGTTCGGCCCCGGCGGGACCACCGACGTGGTCGCGAGGCTCGTGGCGGCCAAGCTGGCCGAATCGGTCAAGCAGACTGTCAACGTCGATCCCAGGCCCGGCGCCAACGGCATCATCGGCACGGACACCGTCGCCAAGGCGGCCCCCGACGGCTACACGCTGCTGATGACGGTGGCCAGCGCCCAGACCCTTGCCACGGTCCTTTACAAGGCGCCGTTCGATCCGGTCAGGGACTTCACGCCGATCTCGCTCGTCGCCAACCCGGGTGGCGTGTTCGTCGTGAACGCTGCGCTGCCGGTGCGCACGATGCAGGAGTTCGCCGCCGAGGCTCGCACACGCCCCGGGCGCTTCAGCTACGGCGCCGGCACCTCGCTGTTGCGCCTGATCGGCGAGCAATTGAAGCTGGAGTTGAAGGCGGACATCACGATGGTGCCGTACAAGGGTACCGGGCCGCAGCTCGCGGCCGTGGTCTCGGGAGAGGTCGACGCGGTGGTAGATCCGTTCGTCGGCATGGGGCACATCAAGTCGGGCAGGATCCGGCCGCTGGCAGTGCTCCTGCCCAAGCGATCGCCGCTTCTGCCCGACGTTCCCACCCTCGAAGAGACCGGCATCAAGGGCATCACCCTCGACTCGTGGGTCGCATTCCTGGCCCCCGCCGGCACGCCGCCGGAGATCGTGTCGCTTCTGTCGGCCGAGGTAGCGCGCATCGTGGCGCTGCCCGACGTGCGCGAACGCCTCGCGGCGCTCAACTACGAACCGATCGGCAGCACACCTGTGCAGTTGGCCGGGACCATCGAGGCCGACATCGCGAAGTGGCGGCGCATCGTCAGGGAAACGAACTACAAACCCGAAGAGTGATGAACGCCTTGTGCACCGAAACTCCCCTGTTCGTCGAGACCCACCTTGGCCGCGTGGCGCCCACCGAGTGCGACCACCTGGGCCACATGAACGTCCAGTTCTACGTCGCCAAGGTCTCCGACGCCGCCTGGCACGTGATGGCCTCGATCGGCATCACGCCGGCCTTCATCCGCGAGCGCCGTCAGGCGCCGGCTGCGGTCAAGCAGGAGATCGCCTACCTCAAGGAACTGCGCGCCGGCGACCTGCTGCGCATGGACAGCGGCGTGCTCGAGGCCAGCGAGAAGCGGCTGACCTTCTACCACCGGCTGACGAACGTCGAGACCGGCCAGGTGGCGATGACGTCCAAGGTCTATACCGTCAACATGGACCTCGATGCGCGCCGCTCGACGCCGCTGGACCCGACCATTCTGACCAGAGCGCTGGAACGTCTGCTGCCGGAGGCTGCGCCATGAGCGCGCCAACATTCGTCACCGGACGCGGCGCCATCAACCCGTGGGAGTGCGACCAGTGGGGCCACCTGAACGTGCAGTTCTACCTGGCCAAGGCCAGCGATGCGCAGGCCCATCTGGCCGCCCGCCTGGGCTTGATGCCGTCGCGCCTGCGCAGCCTGGCGGGCAGCCTGATGCCGGTCACCGACCGCGCGCTGTTCAAGCGCGAACTGCGCGCCGGCGACATCTACTTCATCCGTTCGGGCATTCGCGCCGCGGCGGCAGACGGCACGCTGGACATCGCCAGCCGCATGGTCAACCAGGAGACCGGCGCCGAGTCGGCGGCGTTCGAGACGCGCTTGCGCTGGGTCGGGCCAGACCGCGCGACCCCCCTGCCCTGGCCCGATGAGGTCGCGGCGGCCGCAGCGATGCTGGCCGGCGAACTGGCGGAACTGCAGCCGCCGCCGCCGATCGCGCAGCTCTTGCCGGCGTCGCCGCAGGTGGATCGCCTGCTGCTGACCTACCGCGGCTCGGTCGAATCCTGGGAGTGCGATTCAGCTGGCGTGGCGCCGCCGCGTGCGCACATTGCGCGCTTCAACGACGCCATCACCCATCTGTTCCGGGCGATGAAGATCGACCGCGCCGAACTGCTCGCGAGCGGGCTGGGATCGGCAGCACTCGACTACGACATCTCGTATCACCGGCCACTGCGCGCCGGCGCGGCGGTGGAGATCCGCAGTGGCATGCTCGCGCTGAGCGACAAGGTCTATCACCTGGTGCATTACGTCGTGGATTCGGCCAGCGGCGAAGTGATCACCACGATCCTTGTTGCCGCGCTGTTCTTCGACTTGGCAGCGCGCCGGTCGGTACCGATGCCGGCCGCCGTCCGAGCCGAAGCCCAGCGTCTGCTTGCAGGGGTGTGACATGGGCCAGCCCCCACTCGGCGCGCTGGCCGGCCTGCGCGTGCTCGACCTCTCGCGGGTGCTGGCCGGCCCGCTGTGCGCGCAGATGCTCGCCGATCACGGCGCCAGCGTCATCAAGGTCGAGCCGCCCGACGGCGACGAGGCACGCCGCTTCGGCCCACCTCTGGACGAGCGCGGCGAAGTGGCCTACTTCGGCGCGCTGAACCGCGGCAAGCGATCGATCGCCGTCGACCTGTCGAGCGCGGCGGGCCGCGCCGTGCTTGAACGTCTGCTTGCCGGTGCCGATGTGCTAATCGAGAATTTCATGCCCGGCACCATGGAAAAGTGGGGCCTGGGCTACGAGGCCACGCTGGCGGCACACCACCCGCGGCTGATCTATTGCAGCGTCAGCGGATTCGGCGCCGACGGGCCGCTGGGCGGCCTGCCCGGCTATGACGCCGTGCTGCAGGCGATCTGCGGCCTGATGAGCGTCAACGGCACGTCCGACTCAGGCGCGCTGCGACTCGGTGTGCCGGTGGTCGACTACCTCACCGGCTACAACGCGCTCAGCGGCGTCCTGCTGGCGCTGGCGGCGCGCGAGCGCAGCGGCCTCGGCCAGCGCGTCGAGGCCACGCTGTTCGACACCGGCCTGGCACTGCTGGTGCCGCATGCTTCGAACTGGTTCTATTCCGGCCACATCCCGCAGCGCATGGGCAGCGCCCACCCCAACATCGCGCCCTACGACCGCTATGCGGCGGCCGACGGCGAGGTCTTCCTCGGCGTCGTCAACAATGGACAGTTCAAGCGGTTCTGCGAATGCGTGTCGCGCCCCGACCTGGCCGAGGACCCGCGCTTCACCGACAGCTCTTTGCGGCTGGCCAATCGTGATGCGCTGCGCGCCGAGATCGAACGCACGCTGGTCAAGATTCCGGCTGCGGCGCTGTGCGAGGATCTGATGCGCCACGGCGTACCGGCGGGGCCAGTGAACGACGTGGCGCAGGCGCTGTCACAGCCGCACGCGGTTCACCGCGCCATGGTGGTGGACAAACAGGGCCACCGCTCGCTGGGTCTGCCGGTCAAGCTCTCCGCCAATCCCGGCTGCGCCGACGCGCTGCCACCGCGGCTGAGCGAGCATGCCGGCGCCATCCTGTCCGAACTGGGCTACGACGATGCCGCCATCGAGTCGCTGCACGCCGATGGCACGATCGCGCGCCCCCCCCATGTGAGATACGGCCGCACCGATCAAGCCCTGATCGGCTTGACCAGCCCGAACGCTCAGCCCCTGCGTTGATCGAACGCGCGCCCGTAGACCATGGCCGCAATCGTGTTGCGCAGGATCTCGGTGGTGCCGCCGCCGAGTGCGAAGCCGCGCGAATCGCGAACCATGCGCTCCAATGGCAGCGCGCGCGTGAACCCGGCGTGGCCGTGGATCTGCAGCGCCTCGTTGGTGACACGCTGCACCATCTCGTTGGCGTAGAGCTTGGCCATCGCCGCTTCGAGCGGGTCGGGAAAGCCGTCGACCAGATTTGTCGCCGCGCGGTAGATCATCAGCCGGGCGGCGTGCAGCTGTACCGCCATGTCGGCAATCTTCCACTGCAGGCCCTGGAACTCGCAGATCGGCCTGCCGAATTGCTCGCGCTCTTGGGAGTACTTCTTGGCCGCCTCGTAGGCCGCCTGCGCCACGCCCAGGCACATGGCAGCGTTGCCGACGCGCTCGGGCCCGAAGGAACTCATCAGGCGTTTGAAGCTGCGCGTCGAGTCGGGGTCGCCGGCCAGAATGACGTTTTGCATCGGCACTCGGCAATGGTCGAAATAGAGCTCGACCTCGGGCATGCCGCGCCCGCCCATCTTGCGGTCCGGGTGGCCGACCTCGAAGCCCGGCATGCCGCGCTCGACCACCAATGCGCCGATGCCGCGTGGGCCTTGCGCATTGCCCCAGCGCGCGAACACGAAGATGTGGGTGGCCAGGTGGCCGCCGGTGCAATAGGCCTTCTGCCCGTTGAGCACGATGTGGTCGCCATCCGGCACGGCCGAGGTGATCATGTCGGTCATGGCCGATCCGGCGCCGGGCTCGCTGATGCCGATGGCGAAGTTGAAGTCGCCGTTTGCGCAGCCCGGCAGCCAGCGTTGCTTCTGCTCCTCGGACGCGAGCACCGCCAGCGCGCGCGACGGCCCGTTGAGCGCGAGTTGCGCCACCAGCGCGGTGTTGAAGCACACCCGCGCCACTTCCTCGAGCAAGATGGTGCCCTGGATCACCGGCGCGCCCGAGCCACCGTAGGCCTCCGGGATCACCATGCCGAGGTAGCCCAGTTTGGCGAGCAGGTCGCGGTTCTCGGTCGGGAACTCCTCCTTCTCGTCCCAGTACGCGGCCTTGGCGCTGAACGCTCGCTCGGCGGTCTTGCGGATTTCCTGGCGGAAGGCTTCGAGGTCGGGGTCGAGCTGGAACATGGTGGGCACTCCGGGGTCAATGGCCGACGAACTTGGGCTTGCGCTTCTCCATGAAGGCAGCGACGCCTTCCTTGCGATCATCGCTGTGCAGCACCAGGTTCTGGGCCTGGGATTCGTAGTCGAGATATGCCTCGAGGCTGGGCTGCATGGCGTTGCGGAACATGCGCTTGCCGACCGCGAGCGCGAAGGTGGCCGATTCCGCCAGTTCCTCGGCCAGCGCAACGGCCCGCGCGTCGAGTTGCTCGTCGGGCATCACCTCGTTGACCATTCCGAGCTGCCGCCCTTCCTCGGCCGGCACCAAACGCGCGGTCATCATCAGCTCGCGCGCCCGTAGCACGCCGATGTACTGGGTCAGGAAGTAGGCCGCTGCGCCGTCGGGTGCGAGTCCGATCTTCTTGAACACCAGGCTGAAGCTCGCGTTCTCGGATGCAAGGATCAGGTCGCAGGCCAGAGCCAGGCTCCAGCCGACGCCCACTGTCGCCCCACGCACCACGGCGATCACCGGCTTGTCGAGATTGGCCAAGCCGACGATGACTCGGTGCGCTCGCTGGATGCGCTGGCGGCCGGACAGCACGTCCAGCCCTTGCATCGTGCCGACGTCGGCACCGGCGCAAAAGGCCCGACCCTCACCGCGCAGCAGCACGGCGCGCACTTCGCGGTCCTTCTGCAATGCCAAGGTCGCGTCCGACAGCTGCTCCATCATCTCCGGCGTCAGCGCGTTCAGCCGCTCGGGCCGGGCCAGGATCACATGCGCCACCGCGCCGTCGCGCTCGATTCGAACCGTCATGGTTGTCTCCAGATGTGGCCGGGATCGCAAGAGCCGGTCAGGTGCCGGGGAAGATGTGCCCGGCGATCACGTTCTTCTGCGTCTGCGTGGTGCCGCCGGTCAGCGTGAGCATGCGCACGTCGCGCACCATGCGTTCCAGCGGCAGCGAGCCGAAGTAGCCGTAGCCGCCGAACATCTGCTGGCATTGCACGGTCACGCGCTGCGCCATCTCGGTGGCGAAGACCTTCGCGATCGAGCACAGCTGCGGGTCGGGCTTGCCGGCATCGATCAGCGCGAGCGCCTTGTAGCAAAGGCAGCGCGCGGCCTCGATCTCGATCAGCGCGTCGGCCATCATCCACCGCAGGCCCTGCATCTCGCTGAGCTTCTGGCCGAACTGTTCACGCACCGTCATGTACTCGCGCGCCAGGTCGAACGCGCCCTCGGCCACGCCCAGCGCCATCACGCCCATGCCGACGCGGGTGCCGTTGTAGATGGTCAGTGGCTTGACGAAACCGCGCGAGTCGCCGGGGTCGCCCAGGGTCACGATATTGCCTGCCGGCACACGCACGTTGTCGAAGAACAGCTCGTTCTCGGCCGCGCCGCGCACACCCATCTTGCCTTCGAGCTTGCGCACCGTCAGTCCGGGGCGGTCGCGCTCGACGACGATGGTGCCGATGCCCTTGGCACCGCTGGACGGGCCGAAGCGCGCGTACACCAGGTGCATGTCGGCGCGGTCGCCGAAGGTCGTGAAGATCTTGCTGCCGTTGATCAGGACCTCGTCGCCGTCGCGCACGGCGGCCGTGCGGATCGCGGTGCCGTCGGAGCCGGCCTGCGGCTCGGTCCAGGCGATGCTGCATTCGAGCTCGCCAGTGACGAAGCGCGGCACCAGCCGGCGCTTGAGCTCCTCGGGTGCGTGGTTGGCAATGATCCGTGGCGAGACGTTCTGGTCGTGCACGATCATCGCCGTCAGCAGGTCGACCTTGGCCAGTTCCTCGATCACCAGGTAGGTGCTGACCAGACCGGCACCGGAGCCACCGTACTCCTTGTCGACGCTCAAGCCCAGGTAGCCAAGCTCGGCCAGGCGGTGCTTGTTCTCTTCGGGGAACGCTTCCTCGCGGTCCCAGCGCGCGGCCTTGTCGCGAAACTCCTGCTGCGCCAGCCTGCGCGCGGCGTCGCGCAACTGCACTTGTTCTTCGGTCAGATCGAAATCCATGCGGGCCTCATTTGGTCTTCAGTCCCATCAGCCCGGCGATCAGGTTCCGCTGCATCTGCGAGGTGCCCGCGGTGATGGTGGTGGCGCGTGCATCGCGGTAGTGGCGCTGCATGTCGAACTCCATGATGTAGCCGTAGCCGCCCATGATCTGCATGCCCTGGTTGGCGATGTTGGCGTAGGCCTCCGAGCCGAACAGCTTGGCCTGCGAGATGGCCATCAGCGCGTCCTCGCCGCGCGACAGCTGCCAGGCGGCCCGCCACATCATCAGCCGACTGGCCTCGACCGCGGTCTGCATGTCGGCCAGCATATGGGCGATGGCCTGGAAGGTGCCGATCGGCTTGCCGAACTGCTTACGTTCCTTGGCGTAGGCCAGGGCCAGGTCGACCGCCGACTGCGCGCCGCCGACGTAGCCCGCCGCCGTCATCAGGCGTTCGAGCTGCAAGCCCGACAGCATGTAGCCCCAGCCCTTGTCCGGCTCGCCCACGAGGCGGTCGGCGCTCACGCGGACATCGTCGAAGAACACCTCGTAGGTGCCCAGCGAGCGCCGGCCCAGCGTGTCCAGCTTGCGCAGCGTGATTCCCGGCGTGTCCTTGTCGACCAGGAACAGCGACAGCGCCTGCTGGTGCGGCCCTTCGGGCTGCGTGCGGGCATACAGATTGATGACGTTCCTGTCGGCACCGGCGCCGGTCGAGAACACCTTCTGGCCGTTGATCACCCACGCGTCGCCGTCGCGCCGTGCGCTCGTGCGCATCGCGCCGGCATCCGACCCGGCGCCCGGTTCGGTCATCGAGATCGACATGCGGATGCTGCCGTCGAGCAGCTTGGGCAGCCAGTGCGCACGCTGCGCCTCGGTGCCGTTGTGCAGGATGTTCAGGCCGTTGAAGACGCAGGTTCCGTAGGCGCCGAGGAAGTCGTAGCTCTTGCGGCCGAGTTCTTCGGCGATGATGGCGAAGTCGATCGCGCTGCCGCCGAGCCCGCCGACCGACTCGGGAAACGGCATGCGCAGCAGGCCCATCTCGACGAAGGCGTCGTACAGTTCGTAGGGGTAGCGCGGCTCGGCATCGCAACGGCGGATGTACTCCGGCGTGGCCACGCAGTCCAACATCGCGCGCACGCTGTCGCGCAGCAGGTTCTGTTCTTCGGTGAAGGCGAAATCCATACCGGTCCTGTTCAACGTGTTCAGCGGTTTCAGTGCCCCACGAAGGGCGGCAGCCCGGTCTGCGCCGTCAGGCCGCCGTCGGCGACCAGCGCCGTGCCGGTGATGAACGAGGCCTCGTCGGAGGCCAGGAAAAGGATCGCGTTGGCGATCTCGTCGGCGTCGCCCATGCGGCCCAGCGGGTGGACGGCGGCCATCGCGCGGCGCACTTCGTCGGCACGCTCGCCGGCCAGCACCTGCGTGACGCGGGTGTCGATGCCGCCCGGGCAGACGCAGTTGACGCGAATGCCGTCGCGCGCACACTCCAGCGCCGCCGACCGCGTGAGGTTGATGACGCCGGCCTTGGCTGCGTTGTAAGCCGACATGCCGTAGTCGCCCGCCATGCCCGAGACCGACGCCGTGTTCACGACCACGCCCCGGCCCTGGTGCCGCATCGGCGGCAGGCCGTACTTCAGCCCCAGGAAGACGCTGGTCAGCGTGACCGCCAGCGTCCGGTTCCAGGCCTCGATCGAACAGTCGGCCAGCAGGCCCGGCTCGCCGTAGCCAGCGTTGTTCACCAGCACGTCGATGCTGCCGTAGCGGTCCAGCGCCAGTTGCACGGTGGCCTGCACCGCCGCCGGATCGGCCGCGTCCATCTTGATCCACACCGCCTGGCCGCCCGCAGCGGCGATGCCCGCCGCCGTCTCTTCGGCCCGTTTGCCACTGAGATCGGCTACCACCACCCGCGCGCCTTCCCTGGCGAAGCCACGCGCCGCAGCGGCGCCGATGCCGGAGCCTGCCGCCGTGACGACTGCGGTGCGCGACTTGAATCTCTCGCTCATGGGAGGGCCCTTTCGCGGTCGAACCGTGGCGTGCGTCAGTGCTCGACCGCGCCCTTGGGCAGGAAGGTGATGGTCTCGGTGAACTCGACGAGCACCTCGCCGTGCTGGTTGATGACGCGGTGACGCAGGTCCATCAGCGTGTAGCCCCGCGAGGTGGGCGGGCGCAACCAGGCCTCGCCCTCCACATGCACGGTGTCGCCCGGGAACAGCGCCGCCTTGACACGCGCATCCACGCTCGTCATGCCGCCGAACGGGCCGTGCTCGCGCCCCTCGAGCACCTTGTCGATGATGCCGGCCACCGTGGGCGCCAGCAGACCCATGCCGACCGAGATGATCATCGGCCCGGGCGCAAAACGGTTGCGGTGCTTGCCCGACATGTTGGCCTTGATGTACTCCATGTCGATGAAGAAGGGCTCGTGCAGGCCGACGACATTGACGAAGGTGACGATGTCGGTTTCGGTGATGGTGCGGTTGTGCGTCTTGAATGGAACCGTACGGACGTCGGCGGGTGGTTCGATGGGCATGTGGGCACTCCTGGTGTATCTTGGGCGGGGCCGGCCTACTGGGCGCCGGGCTTGAGACAATCCGGCATCGTCGCGAGCGGGAAACCCTCGTAGGGCTGGTTGCGGCTGTGCTCCTCGAGCTTCCACGTCTGGCGCGCGTTCGGAACGCCACCATCGACACGGATGAAAGACCCGGTGATGTAGGCCGCGCCCTCGGAGAGCAGATAGACGACGGCCGACGAGACTTCAGCCTCGGTGCCGTAGCGCTGCAGCGGCGCAGTCTTCATCAGGCTGCGGAACTTGGCCTTCATCTCGGGCCCGTAGGTGTCGAAGCCGCTGCTCGCGACGAAACCCGGCGCAACCGCGTTGACGCGCACCCCCGCGTGGCCCCACTCGCAGGCCGCGGTCTCGGTGAACGACAGCATGCCGGCCCGCGCGGCACCGCTGTGCGCCATGCCGGGCATGCCCATCCACATGTCGGCGATGATGTTGACGATGGACCCGCCCTGGCCTTCCATCCACTGCGTGTAAACCTCGCGCGAGACCAGGAAGCCGCCATGCAGGTTGTTGCGGACGACCGCGTCCCAGCCCTTGAGCGTGATGTCGCGCACCGGTTGCGGGTACTGGCCGCCGGCGTTGTTGACCAGCCCGTCGATGCGGCCGTGGGCGGCCAGAACGTCGGCCACCATCTGCTTGACGCCGGGCTCGTCACGGATGTCGCAGGAGTGGATCGTGACACGGGCCTCGGGCGCGGCTTCGGCGATCTCGGCCTGCACGGCCTCGAGTTTCTCGAGTTTGCGGCCCACGAGCGCGAGCGCCGCGCCGAGGCTGGCCAGTTCGTGCGCGATGCAGCGGCCGATGCCGCTGCCGCCGCCGGTGACGATGACGGTCTGCCCGGCGAACAGGCCGGCGTGGTAGATGGAGCGGTAGGCGGTCGTGGTCATGGGTTTCCTTCGGCGGCTGGCGCCGGCTTGAGCATGAAGTTGCCGTGTCCGATGGCGATGGGCTTGTCAGGGCCCGACTGCCAGGCCTCGATGCGGAGGTGGGCGACGCGCTGTCCCTGCTTGACCATGAAGACGTTGGCGTAGGTGTCCTCGGGCCGGCCGGAACGCAGGTACTCGAAGTTGAAGTTGATCGTCTTGGGCAGATCGGCGCTCTCCATGCGCCACAGCAGGTAGAACAGGCCGGCGCACTCGATGAACCCTCCGGTCGCGCCACCGTGCAGCGCCGGCAGCGCGGGGTTGCCGATGAGCTTGCGATCGAACGGCATGCAGGCGGTGAACTGGTCCCCCTTGATGTCCAGCTGCAGGTTCAGAAACCTGGCATAGGGCACCAGCTCGATCAGCGGAGCCCAGTCCCGGTCGGTACGCGCCGATCGGATCATGTCGGTGAGGTTCATGGCTTCATCGCCTCGAGTGCGTGGACCGCTTCGTCGAGCGAAATGACCGGCCCCCCTGTGAACATGAAGATCGCTGCGGACGTCGCGATCGGGTCGTCCGGGCTGTCGTGGTAGGCAGTCCCGCGCACGAAGGCCAGTTCATGTCCGAGCTTGTAGCAGACCGCGCCGCCCAGGATGTCGCGGCCGGGCGTCGCGGGTTTGAGGTAGTCGATGCGCAGGTCCAGCGTCGCCATGGGCCTGAGCTTGCTCATGCGCACGAAGATCGCAAGCCCGTAACAGCTGTCGAGCAGCGCCGTGATCACGCCGCCGTGGACGACGCCGGACTCCGGATTGCCGATCGTTCGCGGGTCGTACGGCACCTTGATCACGCACCAGTCGGGGCGGACCGAATGCAGCCGCAGCCCCAGCTCGCGGCTGTAAGGCGATATCACGGTGATCTGCTGCCACTTTCGGACGAGCGTGTCGTCCACATCGTTGGATTCCGTCATGCCGTTCTCCCATCGTTCGAATGCCGAGGCCGCACGACAAAGAGTCGTTCGCTGCCCCCTTCATGTTTCCGTGCGCGCACCTCGCGGGGCGCAGTCCCCGTCTGGGGTCACATCCGCTTGGCGACCTCCTCAAGCATCACCTCGGTGGCCCCACCGCCGATCGCTTCCACTCGTGCATCACGCACCATGCGCTCGATGGCCGAGTCCCGCATGTAGCCGAAGCCGCCGTGGAACTGCTGGCAGTCGTACATCACCTCGTTGACGAGTTCGCCGCACAAGGCCTTGACCATCGAGACCTCCTTGACACAGTCCTTGCCCTGCGCATCCAGCCAGGCGGCGTGGTAGACCAATGCGCGCCCGGCCTCGACCTGCGCCGCGCGCATCGCCAGGCGCTGGCGGATCGCCTGCTTGTCCCACAGCGTCGCACCGAAGGCCTTGCGGTTGCGCACGTAGTCCACCGTCATCTCGATCGCGCGCGCCGCTTCGCCCATGGCCTGGGCGCCGATCACCATGCGTTCGTTCTGGAAGTTGCGCATGATCTGGTAGAAGCCCTTGTTCTCGCCCCCCAGCAGGTTCGCGGCCGGGATGCGGCAGTTCTCGAACACCAGCTCGGCGGTGTCGCTGCACAGCCAGCCGCTCTTCTTCAGCGCGCGGCCGACGCGGAACCCCGGTGTGCCCTTCTCGACGATGAAGATCGAGATGCCGCGCGAGCCCTTGGCGGTCGGATCGGTCTTGGCGCCGACGAAGTACAGGTCGCCGTGCACGCCGTTGGTGATGAACATCTTGCTGCCGTCGAGAACCCAGTCGTCGCCGTCGCGCACCGCGCGGGTACGGATGCCGGCCACATCGGAGCCGGCGTCCGGCTCGGTGACCGCCACCGCGCAGACCCTTTCGCCGCGGATCAGCGCCGGCAGGTAGCGCTGCAGCTGCTCGGGCGTGCCGAAGTTGGCCAAGTGCGGCGAGGCCATGTCGGTGTGCACCGTGACCGTGACCGCGTAGCCGCCGTAGGTGGAACGGCCCAACTCTTCGGCCAAGATCGCGCTGTACACCGTGTCCAGGCCCGAGCCGCCGTACTGCTCCGGGTAACGGATGCCCAGGTAGCCGAGTTCGCCCATCTGGCGCATCACCTCGCGCGGCACCATGCCCGCTTCTTCCCAGGCGTCGGCGTACGGCACGATCTCCCGGGCTATGAAGCGGCGCAGGTTGTCGCGGAACTGGCGGTGCTGCTCGGTGAAGTAGATCGGCTCGTTCATGCTTTCTCCTCGGGTTCGACCACCACCAGCACATCGCCGCCGCGCACCGAATCACCCTCGCGACAGCGCAGTTCGGTCACGCGGCCGCCGGCCGGCGCCGCCAGCGTGTGCAGCATCTTCATCGCCTCCAACATCACCAGCGGGTCGCCGGCGCGCACGCTTGCGCCCACATTGACGGGAACGGAGGTCACCAGCCCCGGCATCGGCGCACGCAGGCTGTTGCCGGCATCGGCCCTGGCCGCATCGCCGCCGGCAAGCGCGTGGCGGATGCGATCCACGCGGGTCCAGGTGTGGGTGCCCTGCGGACCGCACAGCCACACGCGCTCGGCACCGGCGTCGTGAACGCGCAGGAAGCGGTGGGTCGCGCTGCGGCCTGCGTGTTCGACTTCCAGCCGTTCGCCGTCGAGCCGGGCGGCCAAGCTGAAGCTGCGCTCGCCCACCTGCACCTGCCACGTGTTGCCGCGAGTCTGCACCAGCGCCTCGTGCAGCGTGCGCGACGGGTCCTCGAGCAGCACGCGCACGCCCGCCGGAGCGGCGTCACCGGTCACGCGCCAGGCGCCCAGCGCCTGCCAGGGCGAGGCCGTGTACGGCGCGTGGGCGGCCAGCGCGCAGCCCAGCGCGGCGGTGGCCAGGGCCTGGCCCGCATCGCCGCGCGGGCGCCAGCCTTCCGGGAAGCTGCGCTCGATGTAGTGGGTGCTGAGCATCTGCCCGAAGGCCGGCGTGCGCAGAAGGTCGGCCAGGAAGCCCAGGTTGCTGCGCACGCCCAGCAGCTGGTACTGGTCGAGCGCGGTGGCCAGGCGCTGCGCGGCCTGTTCGCGGGTGTCGGCGAAGGCAATGACCTTGGCCAGCATCGAGTCGTAGTACGGTGTGACGCGGCTGGCGGCGCGCACGCCGCTGTCGACGCGCACACCTTCGCCGGTGGGCTCCGTGTAGCCGACGATCGCACCGATCTCGGGGGCGAAGCCGGCGGCCGGGTTCTCGGCGCAGACCCGCGCCTCGATCGCCCAGCCGCGGCGGCTCAGTTCCTTCTGCTCGAACGCCAGCGACTCGCCGGCGGCGACGCGCAACTGCCATTCGACCAGGTCGATGCCCACCGTGGCCTCGGTCACCGGATGCTCGACCTGCAGCCGGGTGTTCATCTCCAGGAAGAAGGTTTCGCCGCTGCCCGCGTCGTGGATGAATTCGATGGTGCCGGTGCTGTCGTAGCCGATCGCGCGCCCGACCGCCAGCGCGTACCGGTACAGCTGCTCGCGTTGCACGTCCAGCAGATGGGCCGCCGGCGCCTCCTCGATCACCTTCTGGTGGTTGCGCTGGATCGAGCACTCGCGCTCGAACAGATGCACCAGGTGGCCGTGCTTGTCGCCCAGCAACTGCACCTCGAGGTGGCGCGGCTCGGCCAGGTAGCGTTCGAGCAGCACGCGGTCGTCGCCGAACGAGGCCTTGGCCTCGCGCCGAACGGTGTCGAGCGCCGCAGCGAACTCGCCCGCGGCGCGCACCACGCGCATGCCCTTGCCGCCGCCGCCGGCCGAGGCCTTGATCAGCACCGGGAAGCCGATGGTCGCGGCGGCTTCGGCCAGCACCGCGCCCGCCTGGTCGTCGCCGTGGTAGCCCGGCACGACCGGCACACCCTGCTCGACCGCGATGCGCTTGGATTCGATCTTCGACCCCATGCGCCGGATCGCCTCGCGCGACGGGCCGACGAAGGCGATGCCGGCGGCCTCGCAGGCCTCGATCAGGGCCAGGCTCTCGGACAGGAAGCCGTAGCCCGGGTGCACCGCCTGCGCGCCGGTGGCGCGCGCCGCAGCGACGATGGCCGCCGCATCGAGGTAGCTGCGCGCGGCCTCGGACGGGCCGATACGCACGGCCGTGTCGCAGCTCGCGACGTGCAGCGCCTCGCGGTCGGCGTCGGAGTAGACGGCCACGCTGCGCAGCCCCATGCGCCGCGCGCTGCGGGCGATGCGGCAGGCGATCTCGCCGCGGTTGGCGATCAGCAGGGTGTCGAACATGGCGCCCGTTCGTTCACGCCTGCTTTAGCTCGCGCGCCAGGCGGGCGGCCGCTTGGCGAAGAAGGCCGTGATGCCCTCGCGCCCTTCCTCGGTTTCCCAGGCATCGGCCAGCTTGTCGGCGGTGTAGATCATGCTGGTGGACAGGTCGTGCGTGTCCACGTAGTCGATCAGCTTCTTGGTCGCAGCGACCGCGCCGGGTGCGCATTGCAGCAGGTCGGCGAGCTCGCGCTCGACGGCGGCGTCCAGCTGGTCGTCGGCCACGACCTCGGAGACCAGGCCGAGCCGCTGCGCCTCTGCCGCCTTCATGCGCCTGGCGCTCAGGAAGGTGCGGCGTGCGTTGGCCTCGCCCATGCGCGCCACGACATAGGGCGCGATGTTGGCCGGCAGCAGGCCCAGGCGCACTTCGGTCAGGCAGTACACGCCGCTGTCGACCGCGATCGAGACATCGCACACCGAGATCATGCCCACGCCGCCGCCATAGGCCGGGCCGTTGATGCGCCCGATCAGCGGCATCGGCAGCTCGTTGAGCGCGCGGAACATGGTTGCCAGCTCGGCGCTGTCGGCGACGCGCTCGGCGCGCGTCTTCTTCATGTTCTGCTGCATCCAGCCGAGATCGCCGCCGGCGCAGAAGGTCTTGCCCGCGCCGGTGAGCACCACGGCCCGCAACCCGGTGGCCCGGGCCAGCCAGGCGGCCGCCTGGCGCAGCTCGGCAATCAGCGTCGCATTGAGCGCGTTGTGGGTGTCCGGCCGGTTCAGCGTGAGCCGGGCCACGCCACGGGCGTCGATGTCGAGCAGCAGGGTTTCGAAGTCAGGGATCTTCATGGTCTCGGCTCTCACATGCGGTAGACGGGGGTGGCGGTCTTGGGCAGCACGCGCCGCGTGGCCAGCGCCAGCGCCAACGCCAGCACGTTGCGCGACTGCGAAGGCGCGATCAGGCCGTCGTCCCACAGGCGCGAGGTGGCATAGTACGGGTCGGACTGGCGGGCGTACTGCTCGCGCACGGCGCGCTCCGTCTCGGCCATGCGCGCCTCGTCGGCCGGGCCGCGCAGGTTGGAGCGTGCCAGCTCGAGCATCACGTTGCTGGCGATGTCGGCGCTCATGGTCGCCACCGAGGCGCTCGGCCAGG
>JBMOON010000009.1:1930-5988 GCA_049323295.1 Pseudomonadota bacterium | reverse complement strand
GCGGTGCAGCCGCCGAACACGGCCGAGATCTGCGGCACGCCGTCCTGCGACATGCGGCACTGCTGGAAGAAGTTGTTGCCGAAGTGGTCGCGGTCGGGGAACACGCGGTCCTGCTCGGGCAGGAAGGCGCCGCCGCAGTCGACCAGGTACAGGCACGGCAAGCGCAGCCGCCACGCGATCTCCTGCGCGCGGCGGTGCTTCTTCACCGTTTCGTGGAAGAAGGAGCCGCCCTTCACGGTGGCGTCGTTGGCGATGAACATGCACGGCTGGCCAGCGACGATGCCGATGCCGGTGATGATGCCCGCCGCCGGCACCTCGTTGCCGTACTGGCCCCAAGCGGCGAGCGGGGAGAGTTCGAGGAAGGCGGTCGCGTCGTCGAGCACGAAGTCGATGCGCTCGCGCGCCAGCAGCTTGCCTCGTCCGCGGTGGCGCTGGATGTGCGCGTCGCGACCACCCGTGGCGGCCAGCACGAGGCGCTCGCGCAGCAGCTCGAGCTGCTGTCGGCCGCGCGCCGCAGCCGCGATGCCGGCAGCCGAGCGCCAGTCGACGCGGCTGGTCATCACTGCCATGGGCGGTGCCCTTTCGAGACGGCCGGTGAAACGGAAACGGATTGCGGAAGCCAGGAATTCATCTTTGTCCTTCGACCTTCGGAAGTACCGATGCACCGATGCGTGCGCGTTTCGCGCTGCGCTTTCGCCCTTGTATTCTGCCATCAAACATACGTTAGTTAGCTGCTTGGGTGGTCCAGGGGGCGGTGTCAACCATGCGCTCGAGCCGGACCGGCTCGACCTGTATCGGCGCGCCGCTCGGCCACGCCAGAATGGTCGAACGTGCCTCAAGTGCGCGTCAGGGTATGGCTCTTGACACGAGACAAGGGCCACAGGGCCGAGAAGGTGACCAGCGCGGTGACGCCGAAGGCAGCCCCGAAACTCGCACCGGAGGCAACCACCAGGCTGAAGATCGCCGGCCCCACGACATAGGCCAGCAGCAGCAGCAGCGTGGCGCCAGTCATGGTCTCGTTCAGCGTGTCCGCCGGCGCCAGGCGCGCGACTTCGGCAAACTGCACGCCGTTCCAGCTGGCCACGGTCAAGCCGGCCAGCACGGCCAGCGCGATCACGCTCCAGGTCGGCCACGCGGGCGTGCAGAACGCCAGCGCCAGCGTAGTCAGACCCGACGCGATCACCGCCCAGCGCAGCACGCGCAGCCCGTCGCCCAGCCGATCCGAGATGAAACCGGCCAGCGGTCGGCCGAGCACGCTGACCAGCTGCATCAGCGCGAACAGCGCGCCGGCCGCGGTCAATGTCCAGTGCAGTTCGACCACCAGGTAGGTGACGAGAAACGCGAACCAGGCGCCTTGGCTGGCGCCCAGGCAGCCACCGGCGATGCCCATGCGCCGCAGCGCCGGCATCGCCACCAGCACCGCGAGCGGCCGACGCAGGGTGTCGAGCGACAGGAACATCCGCCAGTGCACCCGCAGCGTGCGCTCGCGCGCGGCGTCGACCCGGGCCCGCAAGGGCTGCACCGCGAACAGCGTCAGGGCCCCCAAGGCGGCGGCGATGGTCACGGCTACGCCGATGCCCAGCGCCTGCGATGCCCAGGGCATCAGCAGCCCGGCGATCACGCCGCCCAGCGGCACGCCGGCCTGCTTGACCGAAAAGAGCAGGTTGCGGTGCCGGGGCGGGGAGAAGCGCTGCAGCACGTCCATGCCCGCCGACGAGGGCGGCCCGATCGACAGCCCGATCAGCAGCGTGCCGACCACCAGCGCCGCTGCCGACGGCAGCGCGCTCAGCAACGCCCCCAGCACGCCCAGCGCCAGACCGACCTGCAGGTTGCGCATCGAGCCCAAGCGCCGGATCAGCGGGATGCCCCACAGCAGGGCGATGGTCGATGCGCCAGTGATCATCGCAGAGAGGTAACCCACGCTCTCGACCGGCCAGCCGATACGCGGCGCCAACGTGGGCGCCAGTGTGGGCGCGATGCGCGACAGGAACGACACCGCCGTCTGAACTGCCAGCATGGCCAGCAGCGGACCGACCCAGTCAGAGCCGTCTTCGGCAGCGGTGCCTTGTGTTTGCCCAGGCCCGTTGCTCGTCATCCGCGGGCCCGCAGTGCGCGTGGCTGCACGCTCAGGCGCGCAGCGCAGCCAGCGTACCGCTGTGCATCAGGTGGCCATTCAACGGCCGGCCGATGATGCGCTCGGCCAGTCGCGAGGCCTCGACCAGCTTCTCCAGGTCGATGCCGGTGGCGATGCCCATCTCCTCGCACATGAAGACCATGTCCTCGGTGCAGATGTTTCCAGACGCAGAGCCGTTCTTGTGCTCGGCGAAGGGGCAGCCGCCCAGGCCGGCCACCGAGCTGTCGAACAGCTCCACGCCCATCTGCAGCGCCGCGTAGACGTTGGCGCCGCCGAGCCCGCGCGTGTCGTGCAGGTGCAGGCCGATGCGCGCCTGGGGCACGATCTCGCGCACCGCGCCGACACGCCGCTTGATCTCTTCCGGGTGGGCCCAGCCCATGGTGTCGGCCAGGTAGAAGGCCGGGAAAGGGATGCGGCGGTCGGCGCAGACCTCGGCCAGCCAGCGCACGACGTCGGTGATCGCCGAGACCGGCACCGGGCCGCCGAGGTTGCAGCCGAATGACGTGACCACATAGGCCTGCTCGACCGGGATGCCCAGCGCAATGTAGCGGTCGATCCAGTCGAGCTGGCGCTCGCGGTTTTCGGCCACGCTGCAGTTGTTGTTGCGCTGCGAGAAAGGCTCGGTCACGTAGAACATGATCTTGCCGTCGAGGTCGACCTGCTCGCAGGCGCGCGCGCGCTCGAAGCCGTTGTCGTTGAGCCAGAGCGCGGTGTAGCGCGTGCCCGGCCGCTTCTTCAGCCGCGCGAACAGCTCGGGCGAATCGGCCATCTGCGGCACCGCGCGCGGGCTCACGAACGATGCGCACTGCACCTGCTTCAGGCCGGTGGCGGCCAGCGCGTCGATGAGCGCCAGGCGCTCGGCCAGCGGGTAGGTGGCCTTCTCCATCTGGAAGCCCTCGCGCGGGCCCTCTTCATGGAACTCGACCTGCTTCGGGAATGACGTCATCGGTTTGCTCCTTGCATGTGCAGACTATTCGAGCGGCGCCACCTCGGCCAGCACCTGGTGGCGCTCGACCATGTCGCCGACCTTGCAGCGCAGAGCGGCCACGCTGCCGTCGAACGGGGCGGTGACGTGCAGTTCCATCTTCATCGACTCGAGCACGATCACGGTCTGGCCGATCTTCACCGCATCGCCGACGACAGCCTTGACGGCCACCACCTTGCCCATCATCGGCGCGCCGAGCTGCCCGCCCGCGGCGCCGTCGGCGAGTGCACCGCCGAGGTAGGGCATGCAGTCGAACACGCTGCGCCCGAGCGGGCTCGACAGCTCGATGCCGTGGGCATTGCCGACGAGCGCAAGCTCGAGCGTGCGGCCACCGAAGTGCAACAGCCGGTGGCCACTGGGCAGCACGGCCAGCGATGCGCGCTCGGGCGCTTCGCCGAGCACGAGGTCGATACTGCCGTCGGCCTGCGGCGCGCCGAAGCGCACCGGCCATTCGGCCGTGCCGCTCTTCAGCACCAGATTCGGCAACGGCGCCGGGGCAGGCGCACCATTGGCCAGGCGCCAGCCGGTGAAACCCTGCACCTGGCTCCAGCAGCCGAGTTCCGGGGTCGCGGCGCGCTGCGCGTCGAGCCAGTGCAGTGCCGCCGCGGCCACGTGCTCGGGCGGCACGACCGGAGCCGCTCGGGTAATCGCAGCGTCGGCGGCGAACGACTCGTCGATCAGGCGCGTGTGGAAAGTCGCCGCGATGGTCTGCGGCCAGTGCAGCAGCTCGTGCAGGAACTGCAGATTGGTGGTCAGGCCGATCACCGTGCTGTCGCGCAGACCCGCGGCCAGCGCCCGGCGCGCGGCCTCGCGGTTCGGGCCACGCGACACCAGCTTGGCGATCATCGAGTCGTAGTAGGGCGAGATCTCGTCGCCGCTTTCGACGCCCGACTCGATGCGCACCGCAGCGCGCGAGAAGTCGACCCGGTCCAGCCGCCC
>JBMOON010000009.1:0-1830 GCA_049323295.1 Pseudomonadota bacterium | reverse complement strand
ATCACCGGCACGCCCAGGCGCGCAGCCTCGCGCTTGGCCTGCGCCTTGCCTCCCAGGCGTTCCATGGTTTCGGCCGTCGGGCCGATGAAGATCAGCCCTGCGGCGTCGAGCGCGCGCACGAAATCCGGGTTCTCGGAGACGAAGCCGAAGCCGGGATGCACGGCGTCGGCGCCGACGCGCTTGGCCGCGGCGACGATGGCGTCGATGCGCAGGTAGCTGTCGGAGGGTGCCGCGCCGCCAAGTTCGACCGACTCGCCGATCTCGCGCACATGGCGCGCATGCCGGTCGACGCTCGAATGCACGGTGGCGACCTTCAGACCGAGGCGCCGGCAGGTATGCGCAATGCGGCAGGCGATCTCGCCGCGGTTGGCGATCAGGACCTTGTGGATGCGTTGCATGTCAGAAGCGGAAGATGCCGAACGGGGTCGGCTTGGGCGCGGTGCGCGACGCGAGATCGAGCATCAGGCCCATCACGTCGCGCGTCTCCACCGGGTCGATGATGCCGTCGGCCCACAGGTTGGACGAGAAGTTGTCCGCCGGCTGGAAGTCTTCATAGACCTTGCGCACCGGCGCCTTGAAGGCTTCTTCTTCCTCGGGCGTCCACTCGCGGCCTTCGGTCTTGTTGATCTGCCGGCGCACCAGCGCCATCACGGTGGCCGCCTGCTCGGGGCCCATGATCGCGGCACGCGCGTTCGGCCACGCGAACATCGCGGTCGGGTTGAACGGCCGGCCGCACATCGCCAGATAGCCAGCGCCATACGACGCACCGATGATAATGGTGTACTTGGGCACGTTGGCCGAGGCCATCGCGGTGATCATCTTGGCGCCCGCCTTGGCGATGCCCGATTGTTCGGCGGCGCGGCCGACCATGAAGCCGGTGACGTCGGCCATGAACAGCAGCGGGATGTCGCGCTGGCAGCACAGGTCGATGAAATGCGCCGCCTTCATCGCGCTTTCGGGAAACAGCACGCCCTGGTTGGCGAGGATGCCGATCTCGTGGCCGTGGATGCGGGCAAAACCGGTGAGCAGCGTGTCGCCGTACAGCGGCTTGAACTCCTGGAAGCGGCTGTCGTCGACGAAACGCGCGAGGATCTCGCGCGTGTCGGTAGGGATCTTGGGGTCGCGGCTGATCAGGCCATGGATCTCGCGCGGGTCGAAGCGCGGCGGCAGGCTGGGTTGCTTGGTCCAGCGCGGCTTCGGCGGCTCGCCCAGCTCGCGCACGATCTCGCGCGTCAGCGCCAGTGCGTGGCGGTCGTCGTGGGCGATGTGGTCGGTGACGCCGCTCAGGCTGCAGTGCATCTGCGCGCCGCCCAGCGACTCGGCGTCGACCGTCTCGCCGGTGGCGGCGAAGGTCAGCTCGGGGCCGCCCAGGTACATGAAGCCCTGCTCCTTGACGATCACGATCTCGTCGCACAGCGCCGGGATGTAGGCGCCGCCCGCGGTGCAGGGCCCCAGCACCACGGCGATCTGGTGGATGCCCTCGGCCGACATGCGCACCTGATTGTTGAAGATGCTGCCGAACTGGCCGACGTCGGGGAATATGTTGGCCATGTCCGGCAGGAAGGCGCCGCCGCTGTCGACCAGCGTGATGCACGGCAGCCGATGCGCCCAGGCGATCTGCTGCGCGCGCACGTGCTTCTTGCACGTCATGCCGTAGTAGGTGCCGCCTTTCACCGTGGCGTCGTTGGCGATGATCATGCAGGGCCGACCCTGCACCAGCCCGATGCCGGTGATGATGCTGGCCCCCGGTGGCACACCGTCGTACATGCCCTCGCCGGCCAGCATGCCGAGCTCGAGGAAGGGCGAGCCTGGATCGAGCAGCACCTCGAC
>JBMOON010000008.1:0-3489 GCA_049323295.1 Pseudomonadota bacterium | reverse complement strand
ACATCCATCGTTCGGTGGCGGACGTGTCGGAAGCGGCGCTGATGGTCATCACGTCGAAGTCGTTCGACAACGGCACCGCCTGCGTTGCGGAGCAGTCGGTGGTGCTCGATGAGCCGATCGCCGACGCCGCCATCCAGGCCTTCGAGCAGCACGGCACCGTGTTCCTCGACGCCGAGCAGCAGCGCCGGCTTACCGAGTTGTTGTTTATCGGACGCGGAGCGCTCAATCCGGAGGCCGTCGGTCAGACCGCGATCACGCTTGCCCGGCGCATCGGCATGAACGTGCCACCCGGGACGAAGGTGCTCGGCGCCGCGCTGGACGACGTGGGCCCCCAGACACCGCTGTCGGCCGAGATCCTCGGACCCGTGCTGTCGTTCTATCGGACACGCGATCTTGGCGCAGCGCATCAGCGCTGCCGCGAGGTGTTGGCCTTTGGCGGCGAGGGTCACACGCTCGGTCTGCACGGCCAGGACGCCGAGATGGTCGCACGCATGTCGGAACTGCCGGCCTCGCGCGTCGTCGTCAACACGCCGAGCCTGCTCGGCGGAATGGGGTTCAGCGCCGGGACCGACCCGTCGTTCATGCTGGGCACGGGCACCTGGAGCGGCTCGATCGTGTCGGACAACGTGACACCGATGCACCTCATCAACATCAAGCGCGTCGCCCACCAGAACCGCCCCTGGCGCGACATCTACTTGCCGACGATGGGGCTGTAGATGCTCAGTCGAACCCGGGCCGACACTGGATTGGCGCATGCGCAGCGCTTCCTGGACAGCGCTGCCGTGCGGCTGCGCGAGCCATCGAAGCCGAAGGGGCCGCTGCGTTTTGGGGTCGACCTCGGCACGGCGACTATCGTGATCGCTGCCGTGGACGCGCAGGGCGAGCCCGTCTACTGGGATTTCGTCCGCGCCCAGGTCGTCCGCGACGGAGTCGTGGTCGACTTTCATGGCGCAGTACAGGCGGTACGGCAGTTGAAGGCCAGCAGTGAATCGGCACTCGGCACGCAGATCGAAGCAGCGGCGACCGCGCATCCGCCGACGGTGCCGGTGAGCGACTGCCGTGCCTGTGCCTTCGTGCTTCAGCAGGCGGGGATCGATTGCCGCAGCCTGGTCGACGAAGTCACTGCGGCGAACGCCATTCTGCAAGTCAAAGACGGTGCGGTGGTGGACGTCGGTGGCGGCTCGACCGGTGTCGGCGTCTTCCGTGGCGGCGAACTCGCCACCCTGAGCGACTTCGCCGGTGGTGGCCATCACCTCGATCTGATCCTCGCCGGCGCACTGAAGCTTCCTGTCGAGGTCGCCGAGGTGCACAAGCGCGAGCACGGTGCAGAAGTCATGCAACTGCTGCGTCCGGGCATCGAGCGCGTCGCCGAGTCCGTCCGGCGCCAATGCGCCGGACAGGACCCCGGTACCGTCTACCTGGCAGGCGGCGCCCTGCAGATCCCCGGCGCCGATGCCGTTATCGCGCGATATCTAGGCTGGAAGGTCCAGGGCTATGAACACGCCGAGCTGATCACTCCCTTTGGAATTGCACTGAGCTGAGCCATGGACAACTTTCAACTGCGCACCTACGCCTTCGTCGACCGCATGCAGCCGCAGGCGGCGGCGCATGTCGCCGCCACCTGTCAGGGCGACGTCCCCGTGGCCGGCATGTCCGAGCTCTACATCGAGGTGGCGCCTGGGAACGAGATATTCCGGTGTGCCGACATTGCTCTGAAGGCGGCTGACGTAAGGCCGGCGCTGCAGGTCGTCGAGCGGGAATTCGGTCTGCTGGAGATCCACTCTCGAACGCAGGCCGAAGTGCTGGCCGCCGGTCAAGCGGTGCTTGAGCACCTGAAGCTCACCGAGGCGGACCGAGTCAAACCGAAGGTCGCGTCGTCGATGTTCGTGACGAACGTCAATCCGTATCAGGCGCAACTCATCAACAAGTGGCGAAAGGGCAACCTGCTCATTCCCGGACAAAGCCTGTACGTGCTCGAGGTGTCGCCGGCCGCCTATGTCTCGTTGGCTGCCAACGAAGCCGAAAAGGCGGCCGACATCACGATTGTCGAAGTGCGTGCGCTCGGCCGGTTCGGGCGATTGTTCATTTCCGGCACCGAAAGCGACGTGCAGGCAGCCGCTGCCGCGGCCATCTCGTGCATCGAGCAACTGGAGGGTAAGTGATGGCCCGCATGCTGACTGCCGCCGACATCGAAGCCGCAGGTGGCAAGCTGATCCTCGCCGCAGGCGATCGCCTAACGCCGCTGGCCCGCGATCGGGCCCGGGAACTCGGCGTCGTCATCGAGGCCGCAGGTTCGTCATCTGGTGCAGCGGCGCCGTCTGCTGCGCCGACGTCGACTTCGGCTCCAGTCGTGAAGTCCCCCGCTGCCTCGCCAGCCCCTGCACCCGTGTCCGCCGCACGCCCCGCGACTCCGGCTCCGACGGCCATCGCCACGGGTTCTCGGCCGCTGGCGCTGCCGCCGTCGGGTGCCCTGTATCGCCGCAACGCGTTGGGACCGAGCGCGCAATCTTCCGGAGCGGCCGATCAACGGCCTAAGGCGGGCGTGGTCGGCGCCGGCCACGTAGGTGCCATGACGGCCCTGCGGCTGGCCGAAAGCGATCTTTTCTCGGAGGTGGCGCTTGTCGACGTGGTGCCGGGGCTGGCGGCCGGGCTTGCGCTGGACATGTGGCATGGCGCCGGCCTGTACGGCTTCTCCACGCTGCTGTCGGGCAGCGATGACCTCGTGGCACTGGCGGGGGCCGAGTACATCGTTATCACCGCCGGCAAGCCCCGCCAGCCGGGCATGAGCCGGACCGACCTGACGGCGGTGAATGCCGAGATCATGACGTCGGTGTGCCGCGGCATCCGCACGTATGCACCGAACTCGACGCTCGTGATCGTGAGCAACCCGCTCGAGGAGATGACGCACCTCGCCGCGGAGCAGACCGGTTTCCCGGAAGAGCGCGTGCTCGGCATGGCAGGTGTGCTGGACTCGGCGCGATTCTGTGCGCTCGTGGGCCTGACCGGCAAAGCGCGACCGCAAGAGGTCCGCGCCATCGCGCTGGGCAGTCATGGCCCCGAGATGGTGATCCCGCTCAGCCAGGCCTTCGTCAGCGGCCGACCGATCGAGTCGATGTTCGACGCCGGGACGCTCAAGGCCCTGGTCGAGCGGGCGCGGGAGTCGGGTGGCGAGGTCGTCAAGCTGCTGCAAAAGGGCAGTGCGTACTTCTCGCCCGCCGAATCGGCCGTGAATATGGTGCGCGCGATGGTGCGCGACAGCGGCGAGGTCATCGCCGCGTGTGTGCGCTCGCGCGGCGCGTATGGCGCAGTGGACACGCGCGTGGGGCTGCCGGTGCGGCTGCACCGTCGCGGCCTCAAGGAGATCGTTCCGCTGACGCTGCGGCCGGCAGAACAGCAGGCGCTGCAGGAGGCTGCCGAGCGCATCGCGGCGCGGATCGCCGAGCTCCCGGCCGCTCGTTGATTGACTACCCCGCGTCCGAAGTGGCACGG
>JBMOON010000007.1:0-3729 GCA_049323295.1 Pseudomonadota bacterium | reverse complement strand
GCTGCAACCTGCTCGCCCACGAGTGCGGCGGGGCGACGCTGTCGGACGAGCCGAAACACGTCGGGCCATAGATGCCGTGGATCGTGGGTCCCACCGCGCTTGCCCGCGACCGAGAACGGCTGGCACGGGCACGAGGCGCTCCACAGTTCGGCGTCGTCCGGCCAGCCGGCGAGCCGGGCGGCGTAGGCCCAGCCGCCGACACCCGCGAACAGGTGGACCTGCCGGTGGCCGGCGAGGTCGTTCGCGTCGAGGTCACGGATGTCGCGCCCGTCGACGCGCCCCGGCGCAATCAGGCCGGCAGCGATCTGGTGGTTGAGCCATGTGCAGAGGTAGGGTTCGATTTCGTTGTAGAAGGCCGGCGCGTGGATCGGCGCGTTCACTCGACCGCGTCCGCCGCGTCGTCGAACGCGACGCCGTCGCCTTCGCGCACGGCCTGCTCACCACTCCATGATTGCCAGCGCCGGACAATGACGTCGCAGTATTTCGGATCGAGTTCCATCAACCGCGCGCGCCGACCGCACTTGTGCGCGGCGATGAGCGTGGTGCCGGAGCCACCGAAGGTATCGAGCACCACATCGCCGGGACGACTGGAGTTGCGAATGCAGCGCTCCACCAGTTCCACGGGCTTCATCGTGTTATGAGACATCCCAATGCGTGTTTCAAACGTGGGGCTGCCCTTCACCGACAAATTCCACACCAGCCCCGAGTAATCGATTTTCTCGACGCTGATGACGCTTCGCAGATCGAAGCTGTACGACTTTTCTGACATGACACGGTCGGCAGCCCCATCCAAATGGCCATCCGTTTGCGTTGAGATACCAGTGCTCTCTGGAAATGGGCTTGAGCGATCCGCAAGCCCGGCATGGCTTCCACCAAAGACCATCGCGGAGCACGCAACCGGAGTGAATCCGCTTGTGCTCAATGCGGGTGACAAGTTGCAGGTTTGAAATGTGATTGTTTTGCTTGTTGCCGTCGATGTGATGGATCTCGTGCCGATCCGGGATTGCTCCGAAGTTTCGTTCCCAGACGACATCGTGTTCCATTCGAAGTCGTTTTTCGTGCCAGATCCGGATGTATCCCTTTTTGGTGAGCAAATCTCATCCCCTGCAACAATCTGCGAAGCCTCGATCCAGGCCAGTTCGCCATGGCGTAGTACGAGGAATGGGTGGTTGTCGGTGGCATCGACCGAATGCCCAACACCCGCGACAGCCAACCGAAAGACGAATTTCTCGATCCAGTGGGACGACACCCATTCGATGGAGCGAAACACACCGTCCGCCGTCATGACGCGGTCACCGACGGCCAACGACTCGATGATGTGCCAACCGTTCTGCGTCAATACCTCGGTGCCCGGGCAGAGACAGGGGTGCAGATCGTTGCGCTGCGGCTTCTTGATCTGCCACACATCACCCTGGTCGCGATCGCCGCACCAGTGTCGGGTCGCGCCCTTGGGCCAGCCGTAGAGAATCGGTTCGTACTGGCGCTGGTAGTCGGCGCGTCCGAGCGTGAAGGTGTTCTTCGCCCAGATCACGAACGTCGACCAGTGACCGCCCGCGGCGCGGAATGCTGCCTGCAGCGTGTCGAGTTCGCCCGAGGACATCGCGATGTAGATCGCACCACGGCAGTGCGCCACCGTCGGCGTCAGCGCCGCGAGCAGGAAGTCGTAAAAGCCCTCGCCGAGGTTGTCGTTGAGGATCGGGCGGTGCTTGCCGCGCAGTTTGTCTTTCGGGTTGTTGGCGTAGTTCACGCCATAGGGTGGATCTGTCGCCACCATGTCCGCAGGCTCGCCTGCCAACAGGCGCACGTAGCTCTCCGGATCGGTGGCGTCGCCGCACAGCACGCGGTGTTCGCCCAGCACCCACAGATCGCCGGGGCGCGAGACCACGACGACCGCCTCTTCGGGCACGTCGTCATCGTCGACTTCGCCGGCCTGGTCGGTCTCCTCGCCGGCCAGCAGGTCGGCCAGTTCGTCGGCATCGAACCCCGTCAGCGACAGGTCGTAATCCAGCGCGCTCAGGTCGGCCAGTTCCAGTTGCAGCAGTTCCTCGTCCCACTCCGCCCAGGTAGCGGAGCGATTGGCGAGCAACCGGAATGCCTTGATCTGGGTATCGGTGAGGTCGTCGGCCAGAATGACCGGCACCGTCTCGAGCCCCAGCAGACACGCGGATTTATAACGCAAATGCCCGTCGACAATCTCGCCGCTGCTGCGCGCGATGATCGGAATCCGAAACGAAAACTCACGAATCACGTCCGCCATCTTCTCGACGGCGTGATCGTTCTTGCGCGGGTTGCGCGCGTAGCCGTGCAGCCGGTCGAGCGGCCAGTGTTCGATGTGCAGGGGCGCTGTCATGCTGCCACCTGCCCGCTGCCGCGGCGTTCTGCCGCGACCGCATCGAAGGGCTGGCCGGTCGCTTCAAGCGTGATCGACACGCCCGGCAGTTGCTGGCGCGCGCGTTCGATGGCGACATCGACGTACTCGGCGGCGATCTCCACCGCGCGACAGACGCGCCCGGTGCGCTCGCAGGCGATCAGCGTGCTGCCGCTGCCGCCGAAGGGTTCGTACACCACCTCGCCCGCATCCGAGTACGCCTCGATCACGAACGTCGGCAGCGCGACCGGGAACACCGCCGGGTGATCAATGCCCCGGCCGAGCTTGCCCTTGTGGCGCATGATGCGGATCACCGAGTCCGGAATCCGCATCTCCTGCGTCGGCTGGTGCTCGTGCGACCACGCCAGCGCCCCGCCATCCCTGCCGCGCAGCGCGGTGGACGAGCCATCGGCGCGCAGATGGATGTCCCGCCCGGCGAACTTGCACGGCACGGTCTTGTTCGCCTTGCGGTTGCTGCGGTTGAAGTGGAAGACGAACTCGAAGCTGGGCGCGAGACGTCCGCGCCAGTCACCCGGCAAGCCCGGCCCCTGGTCCCAGACGTACCAGCCGAAGCGGCGCCAGCCCTGCGCGCGCATCCACGCGGTCCAGCCGTCCCAATACGGCTGCACTTCGTTGTCGTCGTGGACGAGGCCGAGGTTGACCAGCAACTGCGCGTCGTCGCGCAAGGCGCCGACCGCGGCGGCGAACACGCCGCGCATCAGTGCATCCCAGTCGCCGATGCTGCTGGCGTAGTCGCGCTGCTGGCCATACGGCGGTGAAGTGATGCACAGGTGCGCGGTCTCGCCGCGCATCAGCGCCGCGACCACGGCCGGATCGGCGGCATCGCCGCAGATCAGCCGGTGCCTGCCGATCAGCCACACATCGCCGACGCGGGAGACCGGATCGACATGCGATGCGGAATCGCTATCTCCGTCGTTGCCGTCGTCACCTTCGCGGCCCTCGTCTTCGTCGACATCGGCGCCGGACGCATCAGGCGTATTGCCCGCTTCAGTCGTTTCAACCGCATCGAGCAGGCGCTCGATCTCGCTGGCGGAAAAGCCGGTCAGATCCAGATCGAATCCGGCATCCGCCAGTTCCGCCAACTCCAGCACCAGCAGCGCGTCATCCCACCCGCCCTCCAGCACAAGCCGGTTGTCGGCGATGACCAGCGCGCGCTTCTGCGCGGACGTGAGATGTGCCAGTTCGATCACCGGCACCTCGGCCATGCCGAGCTTGCGTGCGGCGAGCAGCCTTCCATGACCGCAGATCACACCGTTGTCGCGGTCTATCAGGATCGGCGATGACCAGCCGAACTCCACGATGCTCGCGGCGATCTGCGCGATCTGCGCGTCGCTGTGCGT
>JBMOON010000006.1:0-3873 GCA_049323295.1 Pseudomonadota bacterium | reverse complement strand
TCGGGCTGCCCAGTGCCAGGCCGCTGCAGTTGCGCAGGTCGTCGGGTGTGGCATAGAGCGCGCCGCTGTCGGGAATTGCCGGCGCGGCCATCGCGGTTGTTGGTGCAACCGGCGGCACGGTGCGCAGACGCGCCTCGATTCCGGCAACCGACTCGATGCCGCGCGCAATGCGCAGAGCCATCTCGCGGGTGGCGCCGGTGCGCGAGTAGTAAAGAACCAGTACGAAGGGCTGCATGCTGTCCGCCGGAGTCGGGTTCACGGGGATGGAAGAGCGCTGGCAGCAGGCCGTATGATCAACCGTTTGTTGCGCAACGGATGTTGTGTGGCGCTGCCCGCGTCAACATTGTCAGGGCAACATTGTAAGGGAAGGCGGATGGCAAAGGTTCCGGATTTTCGTCGCTGCAGGCGATTCATGCGGGCGCTGGTGCGCGAATACCTGGATACCGGTTGTGACGACAGCGCCGCGTCGCTTACCTACACCATGCTGTTCGCCGTCGTGCCGATGCTGACGGTTGCTTTCGCGATACTGAAGCTGATGCCTCAGTTGGCCGGGGTTGGCGATCGCATCGAGAACATCATTTTCGAGAACTTCGTCCCGGCGACCGGCGAGCAGATCAGGCACTACCTGATCGAATTTTCTGCGCAGGCGTCCCGCCTCACCACGCTCGGCATCCTGTTCCTGCTGGTGACGTCCGGCATGATGCTGGTCACCGTCGAGCGAGCGTTCAACCGCATCTGGCGTGTGCACCGCCGCCGCCGTTTCCTGTCCAGCCTGCTGGTGTACTGGGCGCTGCTTACCCTCGGGCCATTACTGCTGGGTTCCGGCCTCGCCGTGAGTTCGTATGTCTTGTCGACGCCGACGGTGTCGGCGGCGGTCGGTCATTTCAGTTTGCTCAAACACGCGGTGCTATTCCTGCCCTTCGTGCTCGGCGCGATGTTTTTCTCGATCGCCTATATCGCGATACCCAATTGTCATGTGCCGGTGCGCGAAGGCGTGATTGGAGGCGTTGTTGCCTCGCTGCTGCTTGAGATTGCGCGCCATGTATTTACTTTTTTCGTCACCGGTTTCTCGTCGTATGAACTGGTTTATGGCGCTTTTGCCGCAGTGCCGTTGTTCCTGCTGTGGATTTACATTTCCTGGATGATCACGCTGTTCGGTGTTGTGCTGGTCTATTTGCTGGTGAACTGGGATGACGAGGAAGTGCAGAAGGCGACGGCATTTCCGGCGCTGCTTAAGGTGCTGGCGTTATTTCGGGCTCGCCAGCAGCAGGGCGGTGGCGTGACGGATCGCGAGGCCCGGCATCTTGCCCACCATTCCGGCATCGACAACTGGCACGAACTGCGCGAACGCCTGCTCGCCAGCCGGATCATCGAGCGCGCCGAAACGGGCGTGCTGTTGCTGGCGTGCGACCTGTACAGAACGCGCCTTGCCGATCTCGCCCGCGTGCTGAGCTGGGATGTCGTGGATCGCTTGCCCGACAGCGGTCGCGAACCGGATGCCTTCGCGCAGGCTGTGGCTGACCACTTGCATGCGGCGGTTGCCGCCTTTGATGCCTGTCTGGACGAGCCGGTCGCGGTTGCGCTTGAGCGGTTGTCGCTTGAACAGGCACCGGCTGCTCCGGCAGTGCCCCGGGAGCGCCCGTGACGGATAGGCAACGTCTTGCGCAGCACGGTTATGCGTGCAATCTGGAGCAGTGACAATGGACGACATCATGCGGGTACGCGAAACGGTGATCAGGGTCGGCGATTTGCAGTTGCCGGTACGCGAGGCGGGGCCGGTCGCCGGCATACCGGTGTTGTTGCTGCACGGATTTCCGGACTGTCATTACAGCTACGATGAGCAACTGCGGGCGCTGGCTGCCGCCGGCTATCGTGCGATCGCGCCGGCGCTGCGCGGTTATGCGGCCAGCGCCATTGCCGATGACGGCGATTATTTTCTCACCACGCTTGCCGCCGATGTGATCGCGCTGCTCGACGCGCTGGCGTTGCCGCGTGTGCATCTGGTTGGCCATGACTGGGGGGCGGTGATCGGTTGGATCGCCATTGCCGAGCAACCTGCGCGTTTCATCACCTTCACCAGCCTCGCGATTCCGCCCATGGGCGGCATGATGAAGGCAATGCGCCGTTACCCGTCGCAACTGCGCAAGAGTTGGTACATGTTTTTTTTCCAGTTGCGCGGCATCGCGGACCGCACGCTGGCGCGCGACGATTTTGCCTTTATCGAGCGGTTGTGGCGCGATTGGTCCCCCGGCTGGGCCTGGCCGCCGGCCAGCATGGAACAGGTGAAGGCAGCCTTCCGGCAACCGGGAGTGCCGCGTGCGGCACTGGGCTACTACCGCCACATGTTCAAGTGGTCCGCACACCAGAACAAACGCGGCCGGGAGCTGGTCGCCCGGAAAATCACCGTGCCGGTGCTGGTGCTGCATGGCCGCACCGACGGTTGCATGGATGCACGTCTGGTGGCAGTGGCGGTGATGCCCGGGCAGTTCGCTGCCGGCATCCGGGTCGAGGTGGTGGACGGCGCCGGGCATTTTCTGCACCAGGAACAACCGGGGCGGGTCAACGTACTGCTGCTGGATTTCCTCGCCGGTCACATCGCGTAACGCAAGCTGTGGCGCCTGCCCGGAATGCGCAGCGCTGATGCGTTA
The DNA here is from genome assembly GCA_049323295.1 of Pseudomonadota bacterium. Taxonomy (GTDB): domain Bacteria; phylum Pseudomonadota; class Gammaproteobacteria; order Pseudomonadales; family JADFDG01; genus JADFDG01. Next base: position 1,225 of record JBMOON010000006.1, on the reverse strand, counting down.
GAATTGCCGCATTCCCGGCGCACTGTGCACGGCATTTTCCGAGGGCCACCCCATGACCGTCATCAAACAGGATGATCTGATTCAGTCTGTCGCCGACGCATTGCAATACATCTCGTATTACCACCCGGTGGATTTCATCCAGGCCGTCAACGCCGCCTACGAGCGCGAAGAGAGCCAGGCGGCGCGGGACGCAATGGCGCAGATTCTGATCAACTCACGGCTATGCGCCGAAGGCCACCGGCCGATCTGCCAGGACACCGGCATCGTCAACGTATTCGTGAAAGTCGGCATGAATGTGCGTTGGGACGGTGCGACCATGAGCGTCGACGACATGATCAACGAGGGCGTACGTCGGGCCTATTTGCTACCGGATAACCTGTTGCGTCCCTCGATCCTCAAAGACCCCGCCGGCAGGCGGCAAAACACCAAAGACAACACCCCGGCGGTGATCCACTACAGCATCGTGCCCGGCGACACCGTCGATGTGCAGGTGGCCGCCAAGGGTGGCGGCTCGGAAAACAAGGCGAAGTTCGTGATGCTTAACCCCAGCGACTCCATTGTCGATTGGGTATTGAAGACGGTGCCGACCATGGGCGCCGGCTGGTGCCCGCCGGGCATGCTCGGCATCGGTATCGGTGGCACCGCCGAAAAAGCGATGCTGCTGGCGAAAGAATCGCTGATGGACCCGGTCGATATCCAGGCACTGATTGCGCGCGGTGCGCAAAATCGCGTTGAAGAATTGCGTATCGAACTTTACGAAAAGGTGAATGCGCTGGGTATCGGTGCGCAGGGACTGGGTGGTCTCACCACCGTGGTCGATATCAAGATCAAGGATTATCCGACCCACGCTGCCTCGCTGCCGGTGGCGATCATTCCCAACTGCGCCGCCACGCGCCATGTGCACTTCGAACTGGACGGCTCCGGTCCGGCCGAACTCGAACCGCCAAAACTCGAGGACTGGCCGCAGATCACCTGGAACGCATCGGGTGCGCGGCGGGTGAATCTCGACGCCGTGACAAAAAAAGAAATTGCCACCTGGAAAACCGGCGAGACGTTGCTGCTGACCGGGAAGATGTACACGGGCCGCGATGCCGCCCACAAGAAAATGACCGAGATGATCGCCAGGGGCGAGCCGTTGCCGGTCGATCTTGCGGGTAAATTCATCTATTACGTCGGTCCGGTCGATCCGGTGCGTGATGAAGTGGTGGGGCCGGCTGGCCCCACC
>JBMOON010000005.1:0-3895 GCA_049323295.1 Pseudomonadota bacterium | reverse complement strand
TCCGTCATGGGTAGCGGCGCAGCCGATCCAGATTCGAGACGACCGCGGCACCGAGCACCGCCTGAGCGCGCCGCCGCAGCGCATCGTGACCATGCTGCCGTCGCTCACCGAGACCGCCTGGGTGCTCGGCGCCGGGTCGCGACTGGTGGGCGTGGACCGGTACTCGAACTGGCCGGCCGAGGTCGCGAAGCTGCCGCACCTGGGCGGGCTGGACGATGCGCAGATCGAGGCCATCGCAGCGCTCAAGCCTGATCTCATCCTGGCCTCCACCTCGTCGCGCGCGATGGACCGGCTCGAAGCGCTCGGCTTCTCCGTCGTGCGCCTGAAGTCGGAAAGCCATGCCGACGTGCGCCGCACGCTCGACCTCATCGCGCGCCTGCTCGGCAGGCCCGACGAGGGGGCCCGGGTGTGGGCGCGCCTGGCGCGCGAGATCGATGCCGCGGCTGGCCGTGTGCCGGCCGCGCTGCGTGGGCAGCGTGTCTACTTCGAGATCGGGGGCGGGCCCTATGCCGCCGGCACCACCTCGTTCATCGGCGAGACCCTGTCGCGGCTGGGCATGGACAGCATCGTGCCCCCCGATCTCGGCCCCTTCCCTAAGCTCAACCCCGAATACGTCGTGCGCGCGAAGCCCGACCTCATCATGGGCGTGCAGCGCGAGCAGGCGGCCTTGATGGCACGCCCCGGCTGGAATGCCCTGGCTGCGGTGCGTGAGCGGCGCTTGTGCGGCTTTGAGACGCCTCAGTACGAAATGCTGATCCGGCCCGGGCCGCGCATGGGTGAAGCCGCCGGTCTGCTGGCGGACTGCCTGGCGCGGCTGGGGCCGACGGGGGGCCGATGAGCACGTCGGTCGTAGCTACGAACCGGACGGCGTTCGCCGGCGCAAGCGCCGATGCGGCGGCACGCCACCGCTTCGCGGCCTGGATCGTGCTGGCCATCATCGTGGGCCTCGCCTGCGGCCTGGTCACCGGCTCGACGGGCTTCTCGCCCATAGACTTCTGGGCGGACCTCAACGGCAACGACGCCGCGCTCCTGCTCGGTCAGATCCGCGCCCCACGCACACTGGGAGCCGCGCTGGTGGGCGCACTGCTGGGCCTTTCCGGCGCGATCGCGCAAGGAGTCTTCCGCAACCCACTGGCCGACCCCTACCTGCTCGGCAGCGCCGCAGGCGCGGGGCTGGGGGTGGTGCTGGTGCTTGCCGCCGCCGCACTGGGCGGCGCCACGATCAGCCTGGCCACCGTGGCCTGGATCGAGCGCGTCGGGATTGTCACCGCCGCGTTCGTCGGTGCGCTGGCGGGGGTGTCGCTCACGCTGACGCTGGCGCGCGGCGCCGTCCACACCCTGCGGCTGCTGCTGGCCGGCGTGGTGATCGGCGTGCTGCTGGGAGCCGTCAGCGACCTCATCACGGTCGTCTCGCCGGACTCGCTGCGCGGCAAGCAGGCCTTCATGCTCGGCAGCACCGGCTTTCTCGGCTGGAACGCGCTGGCGCTGATGCTCGCCGGCCTCACGCTGCTGGTGGTGCTGGCACAGCGGCACGCCCGAGCGTTGGATGCGCTGACGCTCGGTGAGGACAGCGCCACCAGTCTCGGCCTGAACCTCGCGAAAGTGCGGCTGGCCCTGGTGCTGACGCTCAGCCTCGGCACGGCGCTGGCTGTCTCGCAGGCCGGGCTGGTCGCCTTCGTCGGGCTGGTCGCCCCACATCTCGTGCGGCGCCGCGCACCGGGCACGCACGCCTGGCTGCTGGTGGCCAGCGCCGGCATGGGCGCCGCAATCCTGCTGTGGGCCGACGTCATTTCGCGCGCTCTGATCGCCCCGGAAGAACTGCCCGTCGGGGTGGTTACCGCCGTGCTGGGCGGCAGTTACCTTGTCTGGCTGCTCAAACAAAGGACGAGCGCATGAATCCGACCCTGCTGGCGCTGGGTGTGAACGTCCGACTGGGCCGCCGCGACGTGCTGCATGCCGTGAGTCTTGGGATCGGTGCCGGCTGGACCGCACTCGTCGGCCCGAACGGTGCCGGCAAGTCGACGCTGTTGCGGGCCCTCGCAGGACTACAGCCCTTGGCGGCGGGGCAGGTCTTCCTGAACCCGGGCGCGGCGGCCCCGCCGCTCGACATGCACCGGACCGCGCCCGCCGAGCGCGCCCGCGTGCTGGCCTGGCTCGCGCAGCAGGGCGAGGTCACCGGCGAGCTGACTGTGCGCGAGACCATCGAGCTCGGCCGCATCGCCCGTCTCGGTCTGCTGGGCACGCCGGTCGCGGCCGACCGCAAGGCTGTCGACCGCGCGATGACCTTGACCGAGAGCTTGCCGTGGCAGCACCGGCGGCTGCACGAACTCTCCGGCGGAGAACGCCAGCGTGTGCTGCTGGCGAGGGTACTGGCCACCGAGGCGCCGATGCTGCTGCTCGACGAGCCGACCACCCACCTCGATGCGCCACACCAGTTGGCTCTGGCCCGCCTGTTCAGGCGTCTGACACACGACCGCTCGGCGCCGCGCGCGGTACTGAGCGTGCTGCACGACCTGCCCATCGCACTGCAGGCCGATCGCCTGCTGGTGCTGGATGCGGGCACGCTGCAGGCCGACGGCCCGCCCACTGATCCGGCCGTGCAGGCCGCGCTGGTGCGCGTCTTCGGCGGCGCCATCCGCATCGAGTCCGACGCCCAGGGCCGCCCGCGTGTCGCTCTGGCCTTGGACGCCACCTGAGTCGCCCGGATCACCCGCCCATGGACATCGTCAAGCCACCCACCGCACCCAGTCCGAAGGCCGAAGGCGAACGCCGCGGCCTGATCCTCGTGCACACCGGCCACGGCAAGGGCAAGAGCACGGCCGCCTTCGGCCTGGCGCTGCGGGCGCACGGCCGCGGTATGCCGGTGAAAATCTACCAGTTCATGAAAGTGCCCTCGGCCCGCTTCGGCGAGCACCGCATGTTCGAGCAGCTAGGCATCCCGATCGAGGGTCTGGGCGACGGCTTCAGCTGGAAGAGCCGTGACCTCGAGCACAGCGCCCAGCTCGCCCGCGACGGCTGGGCACGCGCCGAGGAGACCATCCGGGCCGGCGAGCACTTTCTTGTCGTGCTCGACGAGATCACCTACCCGCTGCGATACGGCTGGCAGCCGCTGGAGCCCGTGCTGGCCTGCCTGCGCGAGCGGCCGGCCCATGTGCATGTGGTGCTCACCGGCCGCGATGCGCCGCAGGAGCTGATCGATCTGGCCGACACCGTCACCGAAATGACGCTGGTCAGGCACCACCACCAGCAGGGCGTGCCGGCGCAGCGGGGCATCGAGGACTGATGGTCGCCGCCGCCGCGCTCGCCCTGGCTTGGTTGATCGACAGTCGCTTCGGCGAGCCTCGCTCGGCCTGGCACCCGGTGGCCTGGTTCGGCCGCATCGCCGCGCCTCTGGGTCGTCGTGTGCACTCCTGGGCTGCACCTGCCGCCTTCGCGGCCGGTGCGGTGTTGTGGTGCAGCCTCGTCGCCGCTGTCGCAGGAGCGGCCTTCGCCGTGGAGCAGGCCGCCGGGGCAGCGCCGGCATGGATCGCGATCCCGCTGCTCGCCGCGGCACTGAAGCCGACATTCGCGTGGCGGATGCTGAGCGACGAGGTGCGCGCCGTCGAAGTGGCGCTCGGGCAGGGGCTTGAACAAGGCCAAGCCCGCGTAGCCCGGCTGTGCAGCCGCGACGTCACCCAGCTCGACGCGGCTGCAGTACGCGAGACGGCCATCGAATCGCTGGCCGAGAACTTCAACGATTCGCTGGTCGCGCCGCTGTTCTGGTTCCTGGTCGCCGGCCTGCCCGGTGCCTGGACCTGGCGCGCCGCCAATACGCTCGATGCGATGTGGGGCTATCGTGGCCCCTGGGAATGGGCCGGCAAATGGGCGGCGCGGGCCGACGACGTGCTGGGCTGTG
>JBMOON010000004.1:0-4182 GCA_049323295.1 Pseudomonadota bacterium | reverse complement strand
GACCACCTGTGCGAGAACGGCTCCGGGCTGTTCGGCGAGGCCACGCCCGGCGGCTATGCCGAGTACGTGGTGGTGCCCGCCAGCGCCCTGGTGCACATCCCCGCCGGCGTGAGCTACGAGCAGGCGGCCGTGGTGCCTTGCGCGCTGGGCACGGCCTACCACGGCCTGCAGAAGGTGGCGGCCGTGCAACCGGGGGAGGCGGTGCTGATCACCGGCGCCAGCGGCGGCGTGGGCATCCATGCGGTGCAGGTGGCGCGCATGCTGGGTGCGCGCACGATCGCCGTCACCACTTCGGAGGCCAAGCGCGCCTTCCTGGTCGAGCACGGTGCCGACGACGTCATCGTCAGCCCGGACCTCGACTTTGCCGCCCAGGTGCGCGCGTTGACCGGCGGTGCGGGCGTCGACGTGGTCTTCAACATCGTCGGCCAGATGGCCTGGGCCGCGGCGCTGAAGGCCATGGCGCTGGGCGCGCGCCATGTCTTCGTCGGCAACCTGAATGCCGCGCCGGTGTCGCTGCGCCCTGCGCATGCCATCCTCAAAGAGATGTCCTTCCTGGGCACCGATGGCGTGACACAGGCCGAGGTCGAGACCCTGCTCGAGCTGGTGCGCCTGGGACGGCTGCGGCCGGTGGTCGGCGGCAGCCTGCCGCTGGCCGAAGCGGCCCGTGCGCACCGGATGATGGAATCGCGCGAGGTCTGCGGGCGCCTCGTGCTGACGATGTGATGGGGTGGCACGATGATCGACCTGGCCGGCAAACTCTATGACCTGAGCGACGAGCAGCGCATGCTGCGTGACGCCGCTGCGGGCTTCTTCGCCGCCGACGAAGAGGGCCGACAACTTCGCGACTGGCGTGGACGCACACCCGGCTATGACCGCGCGCGCTGGCGCGAAATGGCGGCGCTGGGCTGGACTGGCCTGTGCCTGCCGGAGACCTATGGCGGCACCGGCTGCGGCCTCGCGCAGGCCGCGTTGCTGCTCGAGCAATGCGGCCGTGCGCTGGCGCCCGAGCCGCTGGTCGCCGGGGCGCTGCTGCCGGCCTGGGCGCTGCTGCATGGCGACAACGAGGCCTTGCGTGTGCGCTGGCTGCCGGCGCTGGCGCGCGGCGAGCAAACGCTCGCGCTGGCCTGGCAGGAACGCGAGCACGACCAGTCCTCGCGGCCCCAGAGCCTGCGCGCCACGCCGCGCGGCGACGGCTTCGTGCTCGACGGTACGAAGCGTTTCGTGGCTGCGCCTGAAGGCGCCGGGGCTTTCGTCGTGTCGGCCCTCGCACCGCAGGGGCCGGTGCTGCTGCTGGTCCAGTCCGGCCAGCCCGGGCTGACGGCGGGCGCGCAGGCACGCGTCGACGGGGGTTTCTGGGGCGAGCTGCAGTTCAAGGGCGTCGAAGCGGGCGCGGCGCAGCTCGTCGCCGATGCGGCGCGGGCGGAAGTCGTGCTGCGGCGCGTGCTGGACCTGGCGCGCATCGCGGCTGCCGCCGAACTGCTGGGCGTGATGGGGCGCGCACTGGACAGCAGCGTGCAGTACATCGCCGTGCGCGAGCAATTCGGCTGCCCGGTCGGCAGCTTCCAGGCGCTGCAGCACCGCGCGGCGAACCTGCTGATCCAGGTCGAGCTGACGCGCGCCGTGGTGGTGCAGTCGGCCGCGCTGGCCGATGCCGAAGGCACCGATGCGGCCCGGCTGGCGGCTGCCGCCAGCCAGGCCAAGGCGCGCGCGTCGGCCGCTGCGCTGGAGGTCAGCAAGGGCTGCATCCAGTTGCACGGCGGCATCGGCTACACCGACGAATGCGCCATCGGCCTGTACCTGAAGAAGGCCATGGTCGGCGCCGCCTGGCTGGGCGCCGCGGCCTGGCACCGGCGGCGCTACAACGACCTGGCACCGGCCGGCGGCGAAGAGGCCGCGCCCGAGTGGGTCGTCGGCGGCGAGCAGCCGATCCGGCGCGACGAGTTGCGGCGCTGGCTGGCCGACAACTTCCCGCCCGAGTGGCGCTTTCCGCCCAGCCGGCTCAGCCTGCGCGACACGCGCGAGTGGCACGTGTTGCTCAACGCCCGCGGCTGGGCCGCGCCCAACTGGCCGAAGGAACACGGCGGCATGGGCCTGGGCGCCTACGAGCAGGTGGCCCTGCAGTCGGAGTTCGACCGTCACGGCATCCAGATCGCGCCCAACATGGCGGTGGTGATGCTCGGCCCGCTGATCATCCGCTACGGCACCGAAGCGCAGAAGCGCGAGATCCTGCCGCGCATCCTGTCCGGCGAGGTGCTCTGGTGCCAGGGCTATTCCGAGCCCTCGGCCGGCTCCGACCTGGCCAACCTGCGCACCTCGGCCGTGGCCGACGGCGACGACTTCATCGTCAACGGCCAGAAGATCTGGACCTCGTTCGCGCACGAGGCCGACATGATCTTCATGCTGGTGCGCACCGACCCCCAGGCCAAGAAGCAGGAAGGCATCAGCTTCCTGCTGGCCGACATGCGCAGCCCGGGCATCACCGTCAAGCGCATCCGCAACCTCAGTGGCGGCGCCGAGTTCTGCGAAGTGTTCTTCGACGATGTGCGCGTGCCGCGCGCCAACCTAGTGGGCGGGCTGCATCAGGGCTGGACGATGGCCAAGTCGCTGCTCGGCTCCGAGCGCATCATGATCGGCAACCCGCGCGGCGCGCGTGCGCCGCTGCTGCGGCTGCGCGAACTTGCGCGCACCTACGGGCTGGACGACGACGCCGCGTGGCGCGCCCGCCACGATGAACTGCGGCTCGACGTCGACGACCTGGACGCGCTGTTCGTGCGCTGCGTCGACGTGCTGCGCCGCGGCCGCGATCTGGGGCCCGAGGTCTCGATGCTGAAGATCTGGGTCACCGAGACGCAGCAGCGCGTGGCCGACCTGATGCTCGAGACCGCCGGCGAGAGCGGCGTCAGCGACCAGTCCCTGGCACTGCCGGGCGGTGCGCTGCACCCGGCCAACGTCTTCTTCTCGGCGCGACCGGCCAGCATCTATGGCGGCAGCAACGAGATCCAGCGCAACATCCTGGCCAAGGGCGTGCTAGAGCTGCCGGGCTGATCCGAGATGGAGTCCGCGCGTGTGCTGGGCATCGAACGCAACTGAACGCCGATTCCGAGGAGAACCATGCAATGAGGGAAGCCACGGCCGATTCCGGCTGGACCGAGGGGCCGGGTCCCGACGCGGTGTACGCGCAGCACCTGGCCGCCAACGAGTTCCGCATCCAGCGCTGCCGCGCGTGCAGCCGGCATGTGTTCTACCCGCGCCTGGTCTGCAGCCATTGCGGCAGCGTCGAACTCGACTGGGTGGCGGCCAGCGGCCGCGGCACGGTCCACGCCGTCAGCATCGTCAACCGCAGCGCCGAAAAGGGCGGGCCGTACAACGTGGTGCTGGTCGACCTCAGCGAGGGGCCGCGCATGATGGCGCGCGTCGACGGGGTGGCGAACGACGCGGTGCACATCGGCATGGCGGTGCAGGCGCGCGTGGCCCCGGGCGCTGACGGCACACCTTGCGTCGTCTTCGATGCCGCACCTGGGGGTGCAGCATGAGCGGCGGCGCGAACCACGGCCTGCGCGGCCAGGCCGCGATCGTCGGCGCGGCGCTCGCCGGCCTGGGCGAGGCGCCGGGCCGCAGCTCGGAAGAGATCGCGGTCGAGTCCAGCGTCAAGGCGCTGGCCGAAGCGGGGCTGAGCACGCGCCATGTCGATGCCGTGTTCGGCTCGCTGCCCGGCAACGCCAACCCGCTGTCGGCGCTGCTGATCGCCGAGATGCTGGGCATCCAGCCGAAGTTCACCGACAACAACCGCACCGGCGGTTCGACCTTCCTGTCGTACACGCTGATGGCGGCGATGGCGCTGAAGGAGGGCCTGTGCGAAACGGCGCTGATCTTCTACGGCAGCAACCAGCGCACCGCGTCGGGCAAGCTGGTCTCGTCGGTCAAGCCCTTCGCCTACGAAGCGCCATATGCGCCGATCTTCCCGGCCACCTCGTACGCGCTCGCGGCCTCGCGCCACATGCACCAATACGGCACCACGCGCGAGCAGCTCGCGGCAGTCGCCGTGGCGGCGCGCGCCTGGGCCAACCTCAACCCCGAGGCCTTCATGCGCGGGCCGCTGAGCGTGGCCGACGTGCTGGCCTCGCGCATGGTGTCCAGCCCGCTGACCGTGCGCGACTGCTGCCTCGTCACCGACGGCGGCGC
>JBMOON010000003.1:0-4300 GCA_049323295.1 Pseudomonadota bacterium | reverse complement strand
GCCCAGCGCCTTGACCGCCTTCTGGTAGCCACAACGCACGTCGGTGCCGAATTCGTCGTCCTGGTAGGCGATGGCGAACTTCTCCGCCTGCAGCTTGCGTGTCTTGACCAGGTGGATCATGGCCGTGCCCAGTTCCTGGCAGTAGGTCGGGCCGACGATGAACACCGTCTTGTTCGGCGGGTTGAAGTGCGAGGCGGCAACGGCCATCGCGTTGATGGTCGGGATCTTCTGCTCGTTGATGTAGGGCAGCATGGCCTGCAGCATCGCCGAGCCCGAGGTGCCGATCAGGCCGAAGACGTTCTCCGATTCGTTCAGGCGTTTCACACCCTGCAGCGCGCGCTGAGGCACGTAGCCGTCGTCGTCGAGTCGGATCTCGACCTTGCGCCCGTTGATGCCGCCGCGGCTGTTGACGTCCTCCTGCCACACCTTGAGTGCGGCCATGTGCGCCTTGCCCAGCAGGCTGGGCGGGCCGCTGACCGGCGTCACCGAGCCGAGCACGATCTGGCTGTCCGTGACGCCGGGCTCGGCCATCGCGACGCCCTGCACCAGGGTCAGGACGAAGGCCGCGGCGACGGCGCGGGTCTTTTGCAGCGAGGAAATGTTCATAGGGCGTAAGGATGTGCAGTTGAATCGGGTGGATGCCTTGGGCTCACTTGCCGTCGAGAAACTCGGATGCACGCTCGAACTTGCCCGTGGCGGTATCGGCCTTGATCAGGATCGGCCGCGTACCGCTCTGGCGGACGTTGGGGCCGAAGGTCAGCGGGGCCATGATGCCGTCGCTGGTGAAGTTCTTGGTCTGTTCCAGCTTCTGCACCAGGCAAGCACGGGTCAGGTTGCGGCCGCACGCCTGCAGCGCCGACTCCAGCAACTGGGCCGCGACCATCGCCGTCAGCGAGTAGCGGTTCATCGCCTTCACCTCGTCGCCGCTGAGGTACTTGTAGGCCAGGGCATTGAGCCGGCCGATGCCCTGAATTTCGGTGTCGGTGATGGGCGGCACGTAGTCGGCCAGCAGCAGCCCTTCGGCGGCGCTGCCGGCCAGCGCGAGCACGGGGCCCAAGTGCGACGGGTGCGGTGCCAGCCGCACGACGTTCATGCCGTTCTTCTGGATCTCCTTGAGCATGGTCGCGGTCTCGGCAATGATGCCCCCTGTCAGCACGAAGGTGGCCCCGGCGCGTTGCACTGCCAGGACTTCGGCCGACAGGTCCTTGGCCCCTCGCTTGTAGGCCACAGCGATGGTGCTGCTCAGGCCGAGCGCCTTGAGCGCCGCGTCGTACCCGCACTTGACGTCGGCGCCGTAGTCGTCGTCCTGGTAGATGATGGCGAACTTGGCGCCCTGCAGTTTGCGCGAGGTGACCAGGTGCTTCATCACACCGTCGATCTCCTGACAGTAGGTGGCGCCGATGTTGAAGACGGTCTTGCGCGGCGGCGTGAAGTGCGCGCCGGCTACGGCGGCGAAGTTCAGCGCCGGGATCTGGTTCTCCTCGATGGTGGGCATCATCGCGAGCAGATGCGACGAACCGGAGGTGCCCAGCAAGGCGAACACCTTGTCGACGTCGATAAGCTTCTTCACCGCCTGCACCGAGCGCTGCGGCACATAGGCGTCTTCCTCGACACGCAGGTCGATCTTGCGACCGTGGATGCCACCGCGGGCGTTGACGTCCTTCTCCCAGACACGCAACGCGATCACGGCGGCCTTGCCGATCAGGCTGGGCGGGCCGGTCTGCGGCAGCACCGAGCCGATGACGATGCGATCTTCGAACACACCCGGGTCGGCGGCCATGGCCGATGCCGCGGCGGCGGCGAGAAGGCCAGTGCTGATCAGGGTGGTGCGGATGCAGCGAAGGGTCTGGTGCATGGTGGGTGTCCTCGGTGGGGCAGGGCGGCGGGTTGACGGGTCAGAACCTGAAGGGCCAGTGGGTCCAGTAGTGCTTGATGTCGCGCCAGCGGCCGATCAGGCCGTCAGGTTCGAAGCGCAGGAACAGCACGATGGCCAGTCCGTAGACGATGCCTTTGATCTCGAAGAAGGAGGTCGACGTCGCGCCCGACCCGAGGGCGCTGAACAGCAGCCCCAGGCCTTCGTTCAGGCCGAAGATGAAGACCGTGCCCAGCAAAGCGCCGGCTACCGAGCCGAGCCCGCCGACGATCAGCATCGACAGCGCTTCGATCGAGATCAGCAGGCTGAAGCTGTCGACGTTGAGGTAGCGCGTGTAATAGGCCAGCAGGCCCCCGGCGATGCCGGTGTAGAAGGCGCTGACCATGAACGCCAGCAGCTTCCAGCGCACCAGGTCGACCCCCATCGCGCGGGCGGCGATGTCGTGCTCGCGGATCGCCATGAAGGCCCGGCCGACGCGGCTGCGCAACAGGTTCAGCGTCACCAGCACCGCCACCACCAACACGGCCAGGACCACGAAGTAGTAGCCGCGCTCGGCTGCGAGCGTGGTGCCGAACAGGGCCGGCTGCGGCACCGACAGTCCCTCGGAGCCGCCCGTCAGACCGCCGCCGTTGAGGATCAGGTGGTTGATGATGACCGCGAAGGCCATGGTCGTGATCGCCAGGTACAGGCCCTTGAGGCGCAGCGATGGCACGCCGACCACCAGCCCGGCAACGGCCGCGCACACACCGCCGGCCAGCAGGCACAGCGGCATCGGCCAGCCCAGCTTGCCGGCCACGATGCCGGTGGCGTAGGCGCCAACGGCCAGGAAGCCGGAGTGCCCCAGCGAGATCAGCCCGGTGCTGCCGGTGAGCAGGTTCAGGCCGAGCACGCCGACGGCCGTGATCATCAGCAGCAGCACCAGCGAGATGTAGTACTTGCTCAGCAGCATCGGCACCAGCGCCAGGGCTGCGACCAGCAACAGTGTCCAGACGATGACCGGCACCGAGTCGGTCAGCGCCAGGACCTGGCGGTAGTTTTCCTTGAAGTTGCCGCTGCGCATCAGACTCGCTCGATATCGGGTTTGCCGAACAGACCGTAGGGCCTGACCATGAGGACGATCAGGATCAGCACGAAGCCGGCGATTTCCTTCATGCCGCGGCCGATGTAGCCTTCCGACATGTTCTCGACCACGCCGATCAGGATGCCGCCCAGGGCCGCACCGAACACCGAGTCCAGGCCGCCGAGGATGACCGCCGGGAAGCTGCGCAGGCCGACGAGCCACATGCCCGGCTCGAGGTCGTAGATGACGCCCACCAGGACCCCGGCGATGGCGGCAAGGCCCGCGGACAGCGCCCACGACAGCGCGAAGATGCGCTTGACGTTGATGCCCATCAGAAGCGCCGTGGTCTGCAAATTGGCGGTGGCACGCATTGCGATGCCCACCCGAGAGTAGCGGAAGAAGGCCCAGAGCCCGGCCACCACCGCTGCCATGATGCCCAGTGCGTGGAGCTGTGCCGGATAGATGCCCGCCGGCCCGATGCGGATCGGCTCGGTCGACAGCCCGGTGGACAGCGGCATCGGGTCCGCGCCCCAGATCAGCACCACGACCGAGCGGATGATGACGGCCAGGCCGATCGTCACCATCACGGTCGAGAACACCGGCTGGCCCAGCATCGGGCGGATCAGAAGCACCTCGATCAGAAGCCCCAAGGCGACCGAGGCGACGACGCTGGCCAACAGCAGCGGCCAGAAGCCGAGTTGGAAGGTGCCCGCCAGCGTGAAGGCGATGTAGGCCACCAGCATCATCAGCTCGCCCTGGGCGAAATTCACCACGCCGGTGGCGCGGTAGATCATGGCGTAGCCCATGCCGATGAAGCCGTAGACCATGCCCGCCGCGATGCCCGACACGAGCAACTGAATGAAGTAGTCCATCAGGCGGTGCCTCCACCGTAGATCAGCTCGATCTCGCGTGCGAACTTCTTGCCGATGATGCTGCGGCGCACCTTCTGCGTGGCCGTCAGCTCGCCGTCGTCGTGGTCGAGTTCCTTCTCGAGGATCACGAACTTGCGGATGTTCTCGACGCGCGCGAACTGCTGGTTCACGCGCCGCACTTCCGCGTCGACCAGCTCGCGCACCTCGGGCAACTGCGACAGGCTGCGGTAGGTGGTATAGGCCAGACGGCGTTCCTGCGCCCATTTGCCGACGGTCTCGTAGTCGATCTGCACCAGCGCCGACAGGAAGTGGCGACCGTCGCCGAGCACGATGGCTTCGCGCACGTAGATGCTGTCTTTGAGCGCGTTCTCGATTTCCGAGGGCGAGATGTTCTTGCCGCCGCTGGTGATGATGATGGCCTTCTTGCGGTCGACGATCATCAGCTCGCCGTTGGGCGCCAGCGCCACGACGTCGCCGGTGTGCAGCCAGCCGTCC
>JBMOON010000002.1:0-41204 GCA_049323295.1 Pseudomonadota bacterium | reverse complement strand
CAATGTAATCCAGTACCTTTCGGTACCAGACGACGAGTTGCTTACCTTGCGATGCCGAGTTGTTCCTCTTGCACCGCCCGGGTAAGCACCCACACGTATTGCCTGCCAGATTGTTAAAGAGCGACGGGGTTGCCGTCCGAGGTCGCGTATTCTACGCAGGCACCCCCGGCTGTCAACCGCGTTTCAGGAAAGTTTCGCGCCCCGGCGTGCCCACGGCAGCAGGCCTTTTGCCGCGAGGCGCCGCTCGATCAAAAAGCAGGCAACCAGCGCCGAAAAAACGAGCGTCTGCCCGAGGTCCGCTTTCTGGGCCATCCCCTGATGCAGGACGCCCAGCGGGACAATCAGGTAGATCGCACGATGTATTGCCACCCAGCGATCACCCAGCCGCCGGCGTGCCGTGCGGGTGGAGGTAAAGGCCATGGGCAACAGCAGCAGCCAGGCCGCGAAGCCGATCATGATGTAAAGACGCTTCGTGACGTCATCCAGAATGGCGGCCACATCCAGTCCATGGAACACCGTCAGGTACACCAGCAGATGCGACGTCGCGATCGCAAATGCGGCCAGGCCCACGGGCCGGCGCCAAAGCGCGAGCGTCGGGCGACGAAGCAGGCGTCGCAAGGTCGAAACGGCAAGCGTGGCGACGAGAAACACCAGCGCCCAGAATCCCGTCTGGTGCAGCAGCCACTTCGCCGGATCCGGGCCCGCGTCACCCGCCGCAATCCGGAAAGCCGCCAGCCCGCCCAACCCGAGAACGACCAGCGTCACCAGCAAGCCCGGCATCAGAAATATTTCCCGAGATCCATCCCGCGGTAGAGCGACGCAACCTGACCCGCATACCCGTTGAACGGCAAGGTCTCCCGCCAGTCCGGGGAGAAGAAATCGATCGGCAGCCGGCGCTCCCTCTTCTGGCTCCAGCGCGGATGATCGACTGCCGGATTCACATTGGCGTAGAAGCCGTATTCCGTCGGCGCCATTTCCGACCAGGTCGTACGCGGCTGTTGCTCGACAAACGAAATACGGACGATCGATTTGATGCTCTTGAACCCATACTTCCACGGCACAATCAGCCGCAGGGGTGCGCCGTTTTGCGCCGGCAACGTACGCCCGTAAACACCGACCGAAACCAACGCCAGCGGATGCACGGCCTCATCCATGCGAAGCCCCTCCACGTAAGGCCAGCGCAACCAAGACTCCTGCTGGCCGGGCATGCGCGACGGGTCATGCAGGGTCTGGAATGCCACATATCTGGCGCGCGAAGTCGGAGCGCATCTGCGCACGAGATCCGCTAGCGGAAAACCCAGCCATGGCACAACCATGGACCACGCCTCCACGCAACGGAAGCGATAGATGCGCTCCTCGATGGCGTGCGGCTTGAGCAGATCCTCCAGTGCGTAGTTCCCGGGCCGGGCGACCTCCCCATCGATACGCACTTGCCACGGAAACGGAACGAACGCCTGCGCATTTTTCGCCGGCCCGGTCTTCGATGTGCCGAATTCGTAGAAGTTGTTGTAGTGGCTGACATCGCGGAACGGCGTCAGGATCTCACCGGGGACCCGATGAGCACTCGCCACCCGCGCTGCAACCTGGCGACGCAGCCAGGCCGGCGCACGCGGGTCTTCAGGCACGGCCGGCACCAGCTCCGGTGCAGCGGCAGCCGGTACGGGCAACAACGATGCAGATGCGGCC
This sequence comes from Pseudomonadota bacterium, assembly GCA_049323295.1. Lineage (GTDB taxonomy): Bacteria > Pseudomonadota > Gammaproteobacteria > Pseudomonadales > JADFDG01 > JADFDG01. Next base: position 39,518 of record JBMOON010000002.1, on the reverse strand, counting down.
AGGGCAGCCGCCAGCACGTCCCGCCGCGAGAGAAAGGAAGCTTCGGGGGTCAACTCGGAAGGGCGCGGTGCAGCGGTGTCGTGCAGGCGGATCAGCATGGCGGCATCCCTCGGCTTACACCACTGTGACCCGGAAAGATGTCAGGAGTGCCCGGCGTCGCCCCTTTCCCGTTCCCGGCGCAACAGCAGGGCGCCGATCGGTCCGGACGCGGCATACACCAGCGCCACGCCCCACAGGGCCGTCGGCGGATCGGTCTGTATCACGGCAATCACCAGCACCACGATCAGCAGCACGAACAGCGGCACGCGGCCGGCATGCAGATCCTTGAAGCTGTAGTAGCGGACGTTGCTGACCATCAACAAGGCAGCCGACGCCGTAATGAAAGCGGCAAACCACATCACGACACGATCGACCTCGACACCGTATTCGGCCGCCACCCAGACCATGCCGGCAACGGCCGCCGCCGCCGCCGGACTCGGCAGCCCGGTAAAGAAACGCTTGTCGCTGGTTTCCAGCTGCACGTTGAAGCGGGCCAGTCTCAGGGCTGCGCAGGCCGCGTAGATGAAAGCGATGGCATAACCGATCTTGCCCAGCCCGTTCAGCGCCCAGGCGAACACCACGACCCCGGGCGCCAGGCCAAAGGCAATGACATCGGACAACGAATCGAACTGGGCGCCGAACGCACTCTGCGTATTGGTCATGCGCGCGACACGGCCGTCCAGGCCATCCATGATGCCGGCGATGAAAATCATCACGGCCGCACGCTCCCACTGCTCGTGCATCGCCGCGAGAATGGCCGAGAAACCAAAGAACAGCGCAGCCAGCGTGAAGAGATTGGGCAGCAGGTAAATGCCCTTCTGCCGCACGGCACGGCCGCCCTCGACAATGCGCTCGATGACCTCGATGGTCACCCCGTCGTGCTCATCCTGGTCCTGGTCCGGACGCAGATCGTCGGGACGCCTGTTTTCCTGACCCATATCCAACCTCGCATGACCGGAATGCCATCATAGCCCCGGGCGGCGACCGTTTCACGTGCACGCCGGGGCCCACAACGCAAAAGCGCGGCCGAAGCCGCGCTTTGACGAACCGGAAGGCCGGCTTCAGTTCCGGCTCTTGTCGACCAGGCGGTTGGCCGTGATCCACGGCATCATCGCCCGCAGCTTGCCGCCGACCACCTCGATCGGGTGGGCGGCGTTGTTGCGGCGGTAGGCCGTCATCGACGAATAGTTCGTCGCGCCTTCCTGGATGAAGGCCTTGGCATACTCGCCGGTCTGGATCCGCTTGAGGGCCTCGCGCATGGCCTTGCGCGACTCCTCGTTGATCACCTTCGGGCCGGTGACGTATTCACCGTACTCGGCGTTGTTGGAGATCGAGTAGTTCATGTTGGCAATGCCGCCCTCGTACATCAGGTCGACGATCAGCTTGAGTTCGTGCAGGCACTCGAAGTAGGCCATCTCCGGCTCGTAGCCGGCCTCGACCAGCGTCTCGAAGCCCATCTTCACCAGCTCGACGGCGCCGCCGCACAGTACGGCCTGTTCGCCGAACAGGTCGGTCTCGGTCTCGTCCTTGAACGACGTTTCCAGAATGCCGGTACGGCCGCCGCCGACGGCGGAAGCGTACGAGAAGGCGATGTCACGGGCCTTGCCGGAAGCGTTCTGGTACACGGCGACCAGATCCGGGATGCCGCCGCCCTTCGCGAACTCCGAACGCACGGTGTGGCCCGGGGCCTTCGGCGCGATCATGATGACGTCCAGGTCCTTGCGCGGCACGACCTGGTTGTAGTGGATCGCGAAACCATGGGCGAAGGCGAGTACGCCGCCCTTCTTGATGTTCGGCTCGATCTCGTTCTTGTACAGCTGCGACTGGAACTCGTCCGGGGTCAGGATCATCACCAGATCCGCCCACTTGACCGCATCGGCAACGGCCTTGGTCTCGAGGCCCGACTTCTTCACCTTCTCGACGGTCGGCGAATCCTGGCGCAGGCCGACCACGACACTGACGCCGGAATCCTTCAGGTTGAGTGCATGGGCATGGCCTTGTGAGCCGTAACCGATGATTGCGACCTTCATCCCGCGGATGATCGAAATGTCGCAGTCCTTGTCATAGTAGGTTTGCATTGTCTTGCCCTGTCGTGAGTTGCGGGGCTCGTGACCCCGGTTGGAATGAATGTGTGTTGAAAGTCAGACCGAAAGAACCTTGTCGCCGCGCGCAATACCGGACACACCGCTGCGTGCAACCTCGAGCACCTGATCCTCGCCGATGGCGTGAATGAAGGCATCAAGCTTGTCGGACGTACCGGTGAGCTGCACGGTATAAACCGCGCCGGTGACGTCGACCACCTGGCCGCGGAAGATGTCGGCCGTGCGCTTGATTTCCGCCCGCTGCGCACCGACCGCCTTGAGCTTGACCAGCATGAGCTCGCGCTCGATGTGCGCACCTTCGGTCAGATCGACGACCTTGACCACCTCGACCAGCTTGTTCAGCTGCTTGGTGATCTGCTCGATCTTCTCTTCGTTGCCATGCGTAGTGAGGGTCAGGCGCGACAGTGTCGCATCCTCGGTCGGCGCAACATTGAGCGTGTCGATGTTGTAGCCGCGCTGGGCAAACAGGCCGACGACGCGCGACAGCGCGCCGGGTTCGTTTTCCATCAGGATGGAGATGATACGGCGCATGGCTCAGGTCCTCTGCGTCTTGGAGAGCCACATGTCGCGCATGGAACCATCCGCGATGTGCATCGGGTAAACGTGCTCTTCCGGATCGACATAGATGTCCATGAACACCAGTCGGTCCTTCAGCTTGAAGGCCTCTTTCATCGCCGGCTCGAGGTCGGAAACCTTCGTGACTTTCATGCCGACGTGACCGTAGGCCTCGGCAAGTTTCACGAAATCCGGCAACGACTCCATGTACGAATGCGAATGACGGCCTTCGTACTGCATGTCCTGCCACTGGCGGACCATGCCCAGCGACTGGTTGTTCAGGTTGATGATCTTGACCGGCAGTTCGTACTGCTTGCAGGTGGAGAGCTCCTGGATGTTCATCTGGATGGAGCCCTCGCCGGTGACGCAGGCAACGGTTGCATCCGGATAGGCCATCAGCACGCCCATCGCCGCCGGCAGGCCGAAGCCCATGGTGCCGAGGCCGCCGGAATTGATCCAGCGCCGCGGCTTGTCGAACCTGTAGTACTGGGCGGCAAACATCTGGTGCTGGCCGACGTCAGAGGTCACGAACGCATCGCCCTTCGTCACCTTGTACAACGTCTCGATCACCTGTTGCGGCTTCAGCAGCGCACTGCCGTGCTCGTAGCGCAGCCCGTGCACCGCCCGCCAGTCCTCGATCTGCTTCCACCAGATTTCCAGCGCTTTCGCATCCGGCTTCTCGCCGGTCTGCTTCAGCATGGCGACCATGTCGGTCAGTACCTGTTCGGCAGAACCGACGATCGGGACATCGGCACGGATGTTCTTGGAAATCGAGGCCGGGTCGATGTCGATATGGACGAATTTCGCATCCGGGCAGAATTTTTTCGTGTTGCTGGTCACCCGGTCGTCAAAACGCGCGCCGACAGCGAACACCACGTCGGCGTGGTGCATCGCCATGTTCGCTTCATAGGTGCCATGCATGCCCAGCATGCCCAGGAACTGCCTGTCGGTGGCAGGGAAAGCACCCAGGCCCATCAGCGTGTTGGTGACCGGGAACCCGAGCATGCGCGCAAGCTCGGCCAGCTGGGCGCAGGCCTCGCCCTGGATGACACCGCCACCGGTATAGATGACCGGCCGCCGCGCCTCGAGCAAGAGGTCCACCGCCTTGCGGATCTGGCCGGTATGACCACGAACGACCGGGTTGTACGAGCGCATCTTCACTTTCTTCGGATACTCGTACGGGAACTTGATCGCCGGCGACGTCTTGTCTTTCGGAATGTCGATCAGTACCGGACCCGGACGCCCCGTGGTGGCGATGAAGAACGCCTTCTTCATGATTTCCGGAATCTCGGCGGCGTTGCGCACCGAGAAGCTGTGCTTCACGATCGGCCGCGAAATCCCGACCATGTCGGTTTCCTGGAAGGCGTCGTCGCCGATCCAGTCGCTGCGGACCTGTCCGGAAATCACGATCATCGGGATCGAATCCATCGACGCCGTGGCAATGCCGGTGACCGCGTTCGTGGCGCCGGGACCGCTGGTGACCAGGACCACGCCGGGCTTGCCTGTCGCGCGCGCGTAGCCGTCGGCCATGTGGGTAGCCGCCTGCTCGTGGCGCACCAGAACGTGCTTGACCTTTTTCTGACGGAAAAGCGCGTCATAGATGTGGAGGACGGCCCCTCCCGGATAACCGAAGACGTACTCGACGCCCTCGTCCTGCAGGCTGCGGATGATCATTTCCGCGCCGGACAATTGTTCCACTGCTGGTACCCCTCTCAAATCTGCGTCTCAATCTGCAAGTCCGCGGCGCACGCGAACGAAAGCCGGCACAGGCCGGGCCCGATCGCCGGACGGCCGGGACCGTCGCCTTGGGTGACATTGTTGCGGCACGGCAGGGCGACCGCCGTTCGGCGGCTCCCCGCCCCCCGGATCGTGGGCCGGGGGGCTTGCATCGTGCACAGAGCGGGAGAAAACGCAGTGTTCCTGCTGACTAACCTTCTGCGGATGGGCAGGAGGTACGCCCTAGCGGTCGCCGGGGGGATGGCCCCTGATCAACCCTTGCCTCGCGGCAAACGGCGAATTCTCGCACAGACCCCTTGGCTGTCAAGCAAAGGGATGCCCCGGCCAGTGCCGGTGCCGCGTGCTAACATCCGGCCACTCCGCACACAACATTCCCCGTCACGACAAAGGGTTAGATTCATGCAAGGTCTCCGCTTCCCGCTGTTCACTGCGGCCCTGCTGGGCATGGCACTGACCACCCCGGCCGGTGCCGAAATCTTCAAGTGGGTCGATGAGAAGGGCGTCACCCACTACGGCGAAAAGGCCCCCGAAGGGGTAGCCCCGGCCAAGGTCAAGGTGAGCGACACCACCTCCTCGGATGCGGAGGACGAAATCAAGCGCCTGGAGGACCGGCGCGCAGCCTCCAGGGCCGAGGCCCAGGCCCCGAAAGGCGGCGCCGCATCGCCGTCCGAAAAAACACCGGCCGCCAACGACACCAGGACCCGCAACACAACGGCCTGCGAACAGCACAGGAAGAACCTGGAGGCCCTGCAGTCCGGCAAGCGCATACGGCTGGTGGGCGAGGACGGCAAGGCCCGTGCGCTGGATGACGAAACGCGTGCCGCACAACTGAAGTTTGCCCAGGATGAGCTGGCGCGATGCGAGCAGCTCCAGCGCCTGCAGGAAAGCGCGAGCCAGGCGCCGCTGGCGCCCCCTGCCCGCCGGTGACCCTCAGCCGGAACCGCCGCAGACAATCCGTTCAGCGCGGGCCCTCCCCGCGACATTGATGACAATCGCCCGGCCGCCCCCGCCGCCGGCCGGGCAAAAGCGGAACGTACCGTTCTGGCGGTAGTAGCCGCCACGTCGCACATGGAGATAACGCGTGGTCCCGAATGCCCTGAACGTAACGGCAATATCCGCCGGCGTTTCGAGATTGACCACATCGACAATATCGCCGGCTGCAGCCAGCCTTCCGTCCCGGTTGTCGTCGTAAAAGATCGTCAACTGCCGGCGCCAGGCCCCGGAGCACGCACCCTCGCGCAAATCGCACATCGATACCGCCCGCTGGCCGGCAACTGCCGCATATCGCGCGGAATTGAATGCATGTAGATAATTACCGGCGACCCCCGACACGCCGGCATCGCGCGACACTGCCTGCAGCGACGGCACGCCAACGACCAGCAGCAGCATCAGCAGCGCCACGACCACCAGCAACTCCAGCACCGTATATCCCCGGCATCCCATGCGTCATCCCCGCCATCCTTGCCGTCACCGATCATTCCCGGCGAGAGCAGGCTGCAACAGGTGACACTCGAACCTCGCAAGGAAAGAAGTGCTCATGCGGACGCGTAGGCAAATCGCCATTGTCGGCGCCGGCATCATCGGCCTGCTCACGGCGCGCCTGCTGCTCGCACGCGGACACCGGGTACTGCTGGTCGACCGCGGACCACCGGGCCGGGCCGCATCCTGGGCCGGCGGCGGCATCGTTTCCCCGCTGTATCCGTGGCGCTATACGGACGCCGTGACGGCGCTGGCGGCAAACGCAACCGAAGCCCACCGTGAACTCGCCGCCGGGCTGCGGGCGGAAACCGGCATCGATCCGCAATTCAATCCCTGCGGACTGCTCATGCTGGATCCGCGAGAACATGAAACCGCGCTGGCCTGGTGTCGACAGCACCGGCGGCGGGTGATCGTCTACGATCGCGACGGCCTGCAGCGCATACAGGCTGCGCTGGGCGCAGTCGAACGCGGGTTCTGGTTCCCCGATATCGGCAACGTGCGCAATCCGCGACTGCTGAAAGCCCTGATCGCGTCGGTTGCCGCACACCCGCAGGCCGACTGCCGCTGGCAGGCCGATGTGACGCTGGACGATGCCGGCGGCGGGACACTGCGGGTCAACGGCAGCACGATGCTCGTCGACGACATCATGGTCACTGCCGGTGCCTGGTCGGCATCGCTGCTGCGACCGTTCGGCGTCGAGCTGCCGGTCCGGCCGGTCCGCGGACAGATGCTGCTGTATCCGCCGCAACCGGGGCTGCTGCGTTGCATCGTCCTGCGCAACGGCCGCTACCTGATCCCTCGCCGGGACGGCCGCATCCTCGCCGGCAGCACCCTCGAATACACGGATTTCGCCTGTGAAACCACGCCGGAAGCGCGCGTGCAACTGCAGGCCGGCGCCATCCACATGCTGCCGGCACTGGCCGGGATCGAACCGGAAAAACAGTGGGCAGGACTGCGGCCCGGCTCGCCCTCCGGCATCCCGTTCATCGACCGGATTCCGGAAAGTCGCGTCTGGGTCAACGCCGGACATTTCCGCAACGGACTGGTGCTGGCACCGGCTGCCGCCGCGCTCGGCGTGGCCCTGCTGCTGGGAGATCGCCCGGACATCGACCCGGCGCCCTACCGGCTGGCCGCATCGCGGCCGGCAACCTACCTCTGACAGTCAGTTGCCGTCGTCGCTGCCGGCATCCAGTCCGAGTTTCTGCAGCCGGTAGCGCAGCGAACGGAACGTCATGCCCAGCTTCCGGGCAGCCGCCGTGCGGTTCCAGCGGGTCTCGTGCAGTGCCTTGAGGATCATGTCCTTCTCGATGCGCTGCAGATAATCCTCGAGTGTTTCGCCCGGCAACTGTGCCGGGCGCTCGCCTTCGGGCGGCAGCAGTGAGGACGATTCAGGCGACGATTCACCGAGCCGCAGGTGCGCAGCACCGATGCGGTTGTCGTCGGACAGGGTGACCGCACGCTCGAGAATGTTTTCGAGCTCGCGGACGTTGCCCGGAAACCGGTATTGCGCCAGGGCACTGCGCGCATCCGGCAGCAACACCGGCGTCTCGATGTGCCACTCTCGCGCCAGCTGCTCGAGGAAGTGTTCGGCCAGTATGAGGACATCCTCGCTGCGCTCGCGCAACGGCGGAACATCCAGCTGGATGACATTGATGCGATAGAACAGATCCTGCCGGAAACGGCCGGCATCGACCTCGCGCTGCAGGTCCTTGTGGGTCGCACTGAGGATACGGACGTCGACCCTGATTTCGCGTTCCGAACCGATCGGCCGCACCGATTTTTCCTGGATGGCACGCAGCAGTTTCACCTGCATGCTCAAGGGAAGGTCGGCAATCTCGTCGAGAAACAGGGTGCCGCCGTTGGCCGACTGGAAAAGGCCTTCACGATCGGTCGTGGCGCCGGTAAAGCTGCCCTTCTTGTGCCCGAAAAACTCGCTCTCCATCAGTTCCGACGGGATGGCGCCGCAGTTGACCGGCACGAACGGATTGTCGGCGCGCGGCCCGAGGCGGTGCACCAGACGCGCCACCATTTCCTTTCCGGTACCGGATTCTCCGCTGATGTACACCGGCGCCTGACTGCGGGCCAGCTTGCGCACCTGGGAACGCAGCCTCTGCATCGGCGCGCTGTCGCCGACCAGCTCGCGCTGCACGTCATCGCCACGCGGACCCGTGCTGCGTTGCCGCAACCGCAGCGCACTTTGCGTCAGGTCCCGCAAACGCTGGAGGTCGACCGGCTTGGCGACAAAATCGAATGCACCTTCCTTGAGTGCGAGGATGGCGGTTTCCATGCTGCCGAACGCGGTGATGACTGCGACCGGAGTGCCGGGACAGTTCTTCTGCACATAACGGACAAGCTCGAGCCCGTTGCCGTCGCCCAACTGCATGTCGGTGAAACACAGATCGAAATCGTTAGTCGCCAGCTTCTGCTTGGCGCCAGCCAGCGACTCGGCCGCCGATACCCGGATATTCATGCGCGAAAGCGTCAGCGAAACGAGCTCCCTCAGGTCAGGCTCGTCATCGACAACCAGGGCATGGCCTTGATGAGTGTTTCCGGAATTGTTGTTCGAATTCATGGCCGGGATAGCATCGATGGAAGTCAGCTGGCGATGCGGCCGGGATGCGAGAAGGCGATCTGGAAATATCCCTGTTTCCCCTCGCTCGCCGGGATGTACGACAAGCGCGCCCGGTTAGCCTCGCACAGTTCCCTGGCGATGTATAGCCCGAGGCCGGTACCACTCGGTTCGGTGGTGAAAAACGGCTCGAAGAGATTGGCGAGTTTTTCTGCCGGAACGCCACCTCCGTTGTCGAAAATTCGCAGCACGGACAAATCGCCGGATTCGGCATTACCTGCCTCAATGCGCACATACCCACGTCCTGCCGCCTTTCTGCCGTGACGCAATCCGTTGTCGCACAGGTTCTGCAGGATCTGCTGAAGCTGGTTCGGGTCGAAGCGCGCACGAATGCGCGGCACACGGGCAACAACCTCAAGCTCATCGTCACTCTTGCCGTGCACGCCGAGATAATCGCGCCGGAAATCCTGAAGCCACGAAACCAGCTCCAGCAGATCGGAGCGCGGCACCTGGCGACGCGACAACTGAAGGACATTCTCGACCGTACGATCGAGACGCAATGCCTGCTGCTGGATGATTTCGGTGAGCCGGCGATCGCCGGCCGCCAGCTCCGGTGATTCTGCCAGCAGCTGGGCGGCGTGATTGATCGCCGACAGCGGATTGCGGATCTCGTGCGCGATGCTGGCCGTCAACCGGCCGAGCGACGCCAGTTTCATCTGCTGCAGGTGCTGCGACAGCTGGCTCATGTCCTCGAGAAAGACCAGCGTTGCCGGACGATCGCCCAGACGGATCGCCGCCATGCTGGCGTCGATGTCCGGGCCGCCGGCATAGCTGCGAAAAGGCGCCGCTCGATGTTCCACATCTTCGCGCCAGGTCGCGACGCGGCGCGCCAGCTCCTCACTGATGTCGGCCAGACGTCCCATGGTGCGCAACGAGCTGCCGGACAACAGGTTCTGCGCCGAGCTGTTGGCCAGCTGGACCGTGCCGCCCTCGTCGACGACCAGGATGCCGGTGCGCATGCGCTGGATGATGTGGGCGTTCAGCTGCTCGAGGTCGACCACTTCCCGGCTGCGCAGATACACCAGCTGCTCGCTGGCCTGCATGCGCCGCGCCAGCTGGCCGGTGGCGAAAGCGACGCCGAAGAATGCCACGCCGAGCAGGCCGACCTGCGTACTGCCGACCGTCAGCGGCAGCCCGTTCTCCAGCGCAAAATAGAATTGCTCGTACAGCATGGCCAGCGTCGCCGCCGCCGCCACCACGATACTGGTCCGCCCCGGCAGCAGGATGCCGGCCGCCGCCACCGTAACGACCAGCAATGGCGTGATCGTGCTGGAAATGCCGCCGCTGCTGTGCGCCAGCAGGGTCAGGGCAACGATGTCGATGCCGATCAGGATGGCGCCCTGAACCAGCTCGCGACTGGCGACCAGACGGATCGTCAGCGACGAGAGCAGCGCCACGAAAAAATAGCCGGCGCTGGTGACCAGGAACAGTTGCGGCCGGTAACTGCCCAGGCGCGTGCTGCTGTCGAGATTGGCCACAAACAGGAAGGCGATGGCCGCGGCCAGCAACACGCGGTAATAACCGTAGATGGTCAGCGGACCAAGGCGTCCGCTGCCGAGCGACGATCCGCTGTCCGGTCTGCGGCCCATCGCCTAGGGCTGATCCTGCCGACGCATCCAGGCTTGCAGGTGATCCGGCGTGCAGAAGAAGTGATCCTGGTAGCGGACTCCGGTGTTTTCCGGTGCGTGTATGCCGCACTCCTCGCATTTGGCGATGGCCGTCTGGGGCTGGGCCGGCGGCGACCCGGCGGTGCCGGCCGGCGTACTGCCGGAACGGGACCATTGCCGGTAGAGATACCAGCCGACACCCACGATGGCAGCAATGAGCAACAAACGGATCATGACAACTCCTCGGGTCCCGAAACCGCCCCAAGTCTAGCGCAAGGCCGGATATCGGCACGCGGCTGTTTCGGCAGGCCCGGGTTTCGACGAAAATCCCGGCTCCGCAACCTGCGCTTTCCGGGATCGCCATGACATTGCGCATCGCTCTGGCCCAGATCAACCTGCTGGTCGGCGACATCGACGGCAATGCGGACCGCATCCTGGCCGCTGCCCGCCGCGCACGGCACGAGCTCGGCGCACGGCTGGTGGTGTTCCCCGAACTGGCGCTGACCGGTTACCCGCCCGAGGACCTGCTGCTGCGGCCATCGCTGTTGCCGCGGCTGGCTGCCGCCTGCGCCCGGCTGCAGCAGTTCTCCGCCGAAGAGGCGATCGTGCTGGTCGTCGGCGCGCCCGTCGCCGCCGACGGAACAGCGGCGCTCGCCAACGGCGCCCTGGTCTTCGCCGGCGGCCGGGAGACCGGTCGCTATGCCAAACAGCACCTGCCGAATTACCGGGTCTTCGACGAACACCGCTATTTCGTGCCGGGCAACGCGCCGCTGGTCTTCGAACTGGACGGTGTGCGCATCGGCCTCGCCGTCTGCGAGGACGTCTGGTTCCCGGGGCCGGCGGCACAGGCAAAAGCCGCCGGCGCACAGTGCCTGCTGGCGCTGAACGCCAGTCCGTTCCACGCGGGCAAGCAAACCGAACGTGAAATCGTGCTGCGCTCCCGCGTGCACGAAACAGGGCTGCCCGTCGCCTATGTGAACCTCGTCGGCGGCCAGGACGAACTCGTTTTCGACGGCGGATCCTGCGTGCTCAATGCTGCCGGCGACGTCGTCGCCCGCGCACCGCATGCCGTCGAAACCCTGCTCGCGGTCGACTGGCAGCACGGCGATTTCCGGCCGGGCGACCGGGCGCCCGTACCCGGAGAGGAACAGTCGATCTACGACGCTCTCGTACTGGGCGTGCGCGACTACATCGACAAGAACGGCTTCCGCGGCGCGCTGCTGGGACTTTCCGGCGGTATCGATTCGGCGCTGACCGCGGCCATCGCTGTCGATGCGCTGGGAGCCGACCGCGTGGAAGCGGTGATGATGCCATTCCGCTATACCGCGCAGATGAGCATCGACGATGCGCGCGAAGAGGCGGACATCCTCGGCGTGCGTTTCCGCATCATCCCCATCGAGGGCATGTTCGACGCCTTCATGTCGGGACTGCAGGACGCGTTCGCCGGCACCGCCCGCGATGCCACCGAAGAAAACCTGCAGGCCCGCTGTCGCGGCGTCCTGCTGATGGCAATGTCCAACAAGCAGCGCTATCTGGTTCTCACCACCGGCAACAAGAGCGAGATGGCCGTCGGATATGCCACGCTGTACGGCGACATGGCCGGCGGTTTCGACGTGCTCAAGGACGTGCTGAAAACGATGGTTTACCGTCTCAGCGAATACCGCAACGCGCTGGCGGTATCGCGCGGCGAAACGCCGCCGGTACCGCGCCGGGTGATCGAACGGGCGCCGTCGGCGGAACTGGCGCCGGACCAGAAGGATTCCGACTCCTTGCCGGACTATCCCGTGCTGGATGCCATCCTGCGCCTGTACGTGGAAGACGATCTGAGCGCGGAGCAGGTGATCGCTCAGGGTCATGACAAGGACACCGTCTACCGGGTGGTGCGCATGGTCGACCGCAACGAATACAAGCGCCGGCAGGCGGCGACGGGACCGCGCGTTACGCGGCGCGGATTCGGCAAGGATCGCCGCTATCCGATCACCAACGGCTGGCAACCGGGCATCTGATCGCGACGACGGCCCTCAGTCGAACAGGCCGAAGCTGATCGTGTGCAGCCAGGACGGATTGCCGCGACCTTCCGGCACATCCAGCGTGCCGTCGGCCTGCAGGCGGGGATACTGCGGGAAATTCAGCTTGAGCACGGCAAGGAAACGGTCGGCGGCCTGCGTTTCGCCCAGCCGGCGATTGCACTCGGAAGCGATCGCCAGTGCATCGTCGAGACGCGGCGAGGTCGGATAGTTCTCGATCACGTAGCGGGCGCGGGTGATCGCCGCCATGCAACCGCCGCGGCGCAGGTAATACCAGGCCACTGCCAGTTCCTGTTCGGCCAGCTGGTTGCGCAGATGCAGCATCCGCGCACGCGCATCCGGTGCGAATTCGCTTTGCGGATAGCGGGCCAGCAACGCATTGAAGTCGCCGTAGGCATCGCGCAGGCTGGCGAGATCGCGCAACGCCTGGTTGGCCGGCGAACGGCGATCGAGGATCCCGCCGCGCATCCAGTAGTTGGCCAGCCCCTTCAGGTACAGGACGTAATCACCGCGCGGATGCGCCGGATTCTGGCGCAGGAAACGGGTGGCCGTGCTCACTGCACCGGGATAGTCGACCGCCCGCATCTGGGCATACAGCATGTCGAACTGCGCCTGCTCGGAAAACCGCCCGAAGGGAAACCGGGTTTCCAGCTCCTGCAACTGGGTCTGGGCCGTCAGGAAGTTGCCGCGATCCAGGCTCTTCTTCGCTTCGGTATAGATCTCGCGCTCGCTTTTTTCCTTCTCCGGTTTCGACGCGCAGCCGCCGAGCAGCAGCGCGGCCAGCAGTACGGACAGAAAGGCGGTGCGCAGGAACATGGGATGCCGGGGAAGCCGCAGGGATACGGATACAATGCAGGGCCCGCATTTAACCACAGCACCCCCGACGACGCATGACACCCGATCCGTCACCGGCCCCCATCGAACAGACGGCCACCGTACCGGCCACGCTGGCCGGCACCCGCCTGGACCGGGCGGCGGCGGAACTGTTCCCGGAGCACTCGCGGGCCCGCCTGCAGGCCTGGATCGAGGCCGGCGTGCTGACCGTCGACGGCCGCCCCGGCGAGGGCAAGAAAAAGCTCGCCGGCGGCGAGCGCCTGCACCTGAGGGTGCAGCCGGCGGCCACCGGCGACTGGCTGGCCGAAGACCTGCCGCTGGAAATCGTCCACGAGGATGCGGACATCCTGGTCATCGACAAGCCGATGGACCTGGTCGTGCATCCGGCTGCCGGACACGAGCACGGCACGCTGGTGAACGCCCTGCTGCACCATGACCCCTCGCTGGCCACGTTGCCGCGCTGCGGCATCGTGCATCGCATCGACAAGGACACCACCGGGCTGCTGGTCGTGGCCCGTACGCTGGAGGCGCATACCGCCCTGGTGCGGCAGCTGCAGGACAAGTCGGTCTGGCGGGAATACGAAGCCGTGGCCGGCGGCATCGTCGCCCGCGACGGCAAGGTGGAGGCGCCGATCGGCCGGCATCCCGTCGACCGCAAGAAAATGGCGGTCACCGTCGGCGGCAAGCCGGCCGTGACCCACTACACCGTCCTGCAGCGCTTCCGCGCCCACACCCACCTGCGCCTGAAGCTGGAAACCGGCCGCACACACCAGATCCGGGTGCACATGGCGCACATCAAGCACCCGCTGGTGGGCGACCCGCTCTACGGCGGTCGCGCCGTATTGCCGCCCTACTGCGGCGAAGCACTGGCAGCCGCCCTGCGCGATTTCCCCCGCCAGGCCCTGCATGCGACACGCCTGGGCCTGGTGCATCCGCGCAGCGGCGAGTTCATGGGCTGGCACTCACCGCTGCCCGACGACTTTGTCTGCCTGCTGGACCTGCTCGCCGAAGACATGAGGCAGAACGCTTGAGCCTGCACGACCGCTGGCTGCACGTGGCGTTGCCCGGCGGTGCCCGCGTGGCCGTCACCACCCGCGACGGCGACGCCAGCGCACGCCCCTATGACGGATTCAATCTCGCCCTGCATGTCGGCGACGATCCGGTCCGGGTGCTGGCCAATCGCACACGACTGCAGCACGAACTCGGACTGCGCCGGCAACCGGCCTGGCTGGAGCAGGTGCACGGAACCGGCGTGGTCGACGCTGCCCGCCTCGATCCGGCCGCGCCGCCGGCGCGCGCCGATGCGGCGTTCACCCGCGAGCGCAACGTCGCCTGCGTGGTGATGACCGCCGACTGCCTGCCGGTGGTGCTGGCGGCACACGACGGTTCGGTCGTCGGTGTCGCCCACGCCGGCTGGAAAGGTCTCTGCGGCGGCGTGATCGAGGCGCTCGCGCAGGCCATGGCGGTGCCCGGCCGGGGACTGCACGCCTGGCTCGGTCCCTGCATCGGCCCGGAGCACTACGAAACCGGTCCGGAAATCCGCGCCGCCTTCCTGGCACAGGCCGGGCGACTGCAGCTGGACACGGCGACGACCGAAGCCGCCTTCCGCCCCGTCGTTCGCCACGACGGTACGCCGGGCTACCTGTGCGACCTCTATGCCCTTGCCCGCCAGCGACTGGCCGCGCTCGGCGTCCGCACGGTGACCGGCGGCGAATACTGCACGGTGCGCGACAACGCGCGGTTCTACTCCTTCCGCAAGGCCCCGGTGACCGGCCGCTTCGCCACCCTGGTATGGACGGGCTGAGGCCCGCCCCTTGAAAGACCGGCCGGCCGGGCCTATCTCGGGGACATCCCGCATCCACCACGAGGCCGTGCCGTGCGCATCGACCGCATGACATCCCGTCTGCAGCAGGCGCTGCAGGAAGCCCAGTCGCTGGCCCTCGGCCGCGACCACACGCAGATCGAACCGGTACACCTGCTGCTTGCCCTGCTCGACCAGCAGGGCGGTTCGCTGAAACCGCTGCTGGCGCAGGCCGGCGGCGATCCGGTGCGCATCCGCCGCGACCTCGAAGGCCTGCTGGACAAGCTGGCGAAGGTACAGACGCCGACCGGCGAGGTCGCCGTATCGCCGGAGCTCGGCCGCGTGCTCAATCTCGCCGACCGCCTGGCCCAGCTCCGCAACGACCAGTACGTTTCCAGCGAACTGGTCCTGCTCGCGGTGCTCGACGATCGCGGCGACACCGGCAAGGTCCTGAAGCTGGCCGGCGTCGACCGCAAGAAAGCCGAGGAGGCCATCAAGGCGATGCGTGGAGGCGAAGCCGTGCAGGACCCCAATGCCGAGGAAACCCGCGGCGCCCTGACGAAATACTGCATCGACCTCACGGCACGTGCCGCCAGCGGCAAGCTGGACCCGGTGATCGGCCGCGACGACGAAATCCGCCGCACGATCCAGGTCCTGCAGCGGCGCACGAAGAACAACCCGGTGCTGATCGGCGAACCCGGCGTCGGCAAGACCGCCATCGTCGAGGGCCTTGCGCAGCGCATCGTCAACGGTGAAGTGCCGGAAGGCCTGAAATCGAAGAAAGTGCTGGCCCTGGACATGGGCGCCCTGATCGCCGGCGCCAAGTTCCGCGGCGAGTTCGAAGAGCGGCTGAAGGCCGTGCTCAACGAACTGGCGAAACAGGAAGGCCACATCATCCTGTTCATCGACGAGATCCACACCATGGTCGGTGCCGGCAAGGCCGAAGGCTCCATGGATGCCGGCAACATGCTCAAGCCGGCGCTCGCGCGCGGCGAGCTGCACTGCGTGGGCGCCACCACGCTCGACGAATATCGCCAGTACGTCGAAAAGGATGCCGCGCTCGAGCGCCGCTTCCAGAAGGTGCTGGTCGACGAACCGTCGGTGGAGGACACCGTCGCCATCCTGCGCGGCCTGAAGGAACGCTACGAAGTTCACCACGGGGTGACGATCACCGACTCGGCGATCATCGCCGCCGCCCGCCTGTCGCACCGCTACGTCACTGATCGCAAGCTGCCCGACAAGGCCATCGACCTGGTCGACGAGGCCGCGTCGCGCATCCGCATGGAGATCGACTCCAAACCGGAAGAGATGGACCGGCTCGACCGCCGTCTCATCCAGCTGAAGATGGAGCGCGAGGCGCTGAAAAAGGAAACGGACGAGGCGGCGAAGAAGCGCCTGGCAAAACTCGAGGAAGACATCCGCGAACTGGAAAAGGAGTACGCCGACCTCGAGGAAATCTGGAAAGCGGAAAAAGCGACGCTGAGCGGCGCCACCCAGATCAAGGAAAAACTGGAGCAGGCGAAACAGGAAATGGACGCCGCCCGGCGCAAGGGCGACCTGGCGAAGATGTCCGAGCTGCAGTACGGAAAGATTCCGGAACTGCAGAAGCAACTCGCGGCCGCCGAGCAGGCGGAAAAATCCGGCAGCGAAAAACAGCTGTTGCGCAACAAGGTCACCGAGGAAGAAATCGCCGAGGTGGTCTCCAAGTCCACCGGTATCCCGGTCAGCAAGATGCTGGAAGGCGAGCGCGAAAAACTGCTGCGCATGGAAGAGGCCCTGCACGCCCGCGTGGTCGGTCAGGATGAAGCGATCAAGGCCGTATCCGATGCAATCCGCCGCGCGCGTGCCGGCCTGTCCGATCCGAACCGCCCGAACGGCTCGTTCCTGTTTCTGGGCCCGACCGGCGTCGGCAAGACCGAACTGTGCAAGGCACTGGCCACCTTCCTGTTCGATTCCGACCAGGCCCTGGTGCGCATCGACATGAGCGAGTTCATGGAGAAGCATTCCGTGGCACGCCTCATCGGCGCGCCGCCGGGCTATGTCGGCTACGAAGAAGGCGGCTACCTCACCGAAGCGGTACGCCGGCGCCCCTACTCCATCGTGCTGCTCGACGAAGTCGAGAAAGCACATGCCGACGTGTTCAACGTGCTGCTGCAGGTGCTGGACGACGGCCGCCTCACCGACGGCCAGGGCCGCACTGTGGACTTCCGCAACACGGTGATCGTGATGACCTCCAACCTGGGATCGGACGTGATCCAGCAGTTCGCCCGCGAGGGTGCGGCCTACGAGGAAATGAAAGCAGCGGTGATGGCCATCGTGGGCAACCACTTCCGTCCGGAATTCATCAACCGCCTCGACGAAACGGTGGTTTTCCATCCGCTGTCGAACAGCCAGATCCGCGGCATCGCCGACATCCAGCTCGCCGGCCTGCGCCGGCGCCTGGCCGAACGCGATCTCGCGCTGGACATCAGCGAAGAAGCGATGGACCGGCTGGCAGAAGCCGGCTTCGATCCGGTATACGGCGCGCGCCCGCTGAAACGGGCCATCCAGCGCGAACTGGAGAATCCGCTCGCGCAGGCCATCCTGTCCGGACGGTTCATGCCGGGCGACCGGATCCTGGTCGCGCTGGAAAACGGCGAATTCCGGTTCGAGAAAAAAGTCTGAGCACAACGTGACCGGGTTCAGGTTCCCGTCGTCCCGCCGGACGCGCCGGGAACCTTCCGGCGTGCCTGCCGTCCTATCCGCAGGACCGGCACCGCCGGTCCGCCTTCCCGATCTCCGGTCAGGAGCCGACCCATGCAGATCCGAAAATTCCTGGCGACCTCGGCGCTTTATCTGTCTGCCGCCTGCATTTCCGTGCCGGTACTGGCCGACGATACCGCCGAACGCCGCAAGCACGCAGAACCGGTTTCCGGCGTCGAAACCCGCCCGCTTAACCACGGCAACGAGCGCCTGCGCTTTACCGTCCGCGAACGCGAGTCACTGGACCTTTACGCACAGCAACGTGCTGCCGCCGTCAGCCACGGCAAACAGAAGCCCCTGCCCCCTGGCCTGCAGAAAAAAGCCGCACGCGGCGGTGAATTGCCGCCGGGCTGGAAAAAGAAACTGGCCGCCGGCAACGTGCTGTCGCCGGAGGTCTACCAGGCCGGACAACCCCTGCCGAAAGACGTGAAAAAGAAGCTGCCGCCCGACCCCGATGGCACGATCACCCTCGACATCGACGGGGAGGTAGTGCGGGTCGTGCAGAAAACGCGCGAGATCGTCGACATCCTCCGCCGGGAACGCTGACCGCGGAAACGACAAGGCCGGCAATGGCCGGCCTTGTCGGGGGAGTGCGGAGGCTTACCAGGCTTTCGGACAACCGTCCGTGGCCGGATCGGCGTCGTCATCGTCCGGGAAGTAACAGTGTTGCCCGGTATTGCTGATGGAGTAGGTGCCCTCGCCGGCCATCATGCCCGTCGAAAGCGGCTTGGCAATCAGGAAATAGCGCTGTACATCGGGCACGCCACCCGTCAACGGATGGACGATCGTGACCGTGTAGTACTTGCTGGCCTCGATCTGGCCACGGATGTCCGCCATGGTGATGTCTTCGTAACTGTATGAGCCCTGGTAGTAACGACCCACGGCATCGTTGAGCGAATTCATTTCGCTGATGATGCGCGCCCGCTCGCCGTCCTTCGAGGCACCACTGAAAGACTGCACGGCAATCGTGGTGATGATGCCGAGGATCACCACCACGATCAGCATTTCAATCAGGGTAAAGCCCCTGGACAACACGGGTCGATCCGCACGCTTCTTCATCGCATCCTCATCCTGTCGTTGGTCTTCGCTGCAGCCCGCATCGATTCAGGCCGGCATCATTCCCGCGAACGGGATCAGTCCTCGTCCTCGATGTACCAGCTTGCCCGCTTGGGTCGATCGAAGCCACCCTCGTCGCCGGTATCGAACGGGCAGTCCACCGACGGATCGCACAACGATACGGCATCGGAAATCTTGACGCCCACCGCGATGTCGAGGCCGCCGCCTTCACGGAAGATGATCTGTGGCGTGTCGCCGAGGCCGGGCAGACCGATATCCATCCAGCGGTCCGGCTCGGTATCCGCATCCGGGCCATCGACCAGCAGGCCCTGTCCGGTCAGGGACATCAGATAGAGCCGGGTCTCGCCGATATCCGGGACGCACTGGCTGGCCGATGCCTCCATGATGAAGCCGCTGAACAGGACCGCGTTGTTGAAGATCACCGGGCTGCCGATGCCTTTTTCGCCGCGAGTCTGGTCGAAGTCGTAATACCAGCCGACGCCGGCGGGATCGCTGGCCTCATCCAGGGCGTTGACGCGCTCCAGATCGCTCAACTCCAGCGTCGGATTGACCGTCGGTACGACGTTGAACGCGCCCTTGTCGCGCAACAGCACGAACATTTCCTGGGTGGTCTTGTCCGCCGGCACCTCGCGGTAGCCACTGGTCATCGCGAGGATGACATCCTTCTGGCCACCTTCGCCAAGGAGGAAGGCCACGCTCGGCGAGGAATAGAAGCGGCGATTGTCGGTGACATCGCTCGTGGCATCCGAAGCCGTCGCTCCCAGCCGGGCGACCAGGACGATATCACGCACCATGCTGTCGGCATCGGTATTCGTTTCCTTGAAATCGAACCGGAAAATCTGGCCGGCAAGGTCGACGATATACATGCCGTCCATGATGCCGTTGCCGTTGCGGTCGATGGGCCGCGGCGATGCCGTGATGCTGTACTTCATTTCGGCAAGGGCCGCCGCGGAAGCGGTCGACAACTTGGTCGGGTCCAGATCACCACTCTTCCACAACAGCTCGCCGGTCTCGGCGTCGACCATGTAGACCATGCGGCCGAGCTGGTCGACGTTCTGGAACGATTCGCCATCGGTGACCACCAGGGGATCAACGCTGATGTCGTGCTTCGCCGCATCGTAGCCGCCGGAGAATACGGCCACCCGCCGCGTCACGCCGTTCAACCGGATGCTGTCCTGCACCATGGCCGACCAGGTTTGTCCCAGTTCCGCATAGTCGCCCTGCCCGCCCTCGACGACGAACTTCAGGGTCGGAGTGCGCTCGCTGGCAGGCAGGTCGGCGCGGGCCTTGGAAACATCGAGCGCATAATAATTGGAGCCTCCGCGCCGCATGCCGGCGTACAGCAGGACCTTCTCGTAATCGGTATCGCCGTCGGCATCCTCGCTGTAGGTAGTCATGGGGCCATCCAGGCCATAGACATAACCATCGGCGGTCGCGGAATTGCCGTCGTCGAGCACGCTCTGGGTATTCGACTCAAGCAGCGCCGCGTTGCGCAGCAACTCCTGCGGGATGAAGGCAAACATCTCCTTGCCGCCGGAGTTCACCAGATTGACGGCGGGATCGCTATCGGTCAGTCCGCCGGCATCGATGCCGTGCAGGAAGCCCCGGTTGTCGCCGTAGAAGACGGAAATCACCGGATCGGCAGGATCCGCCTTGAAGGTGATGATCCGCGGCGAAGCATGGATCGATGCCGCCCAGAAGCGCGTGCTGTTCGGCGCGGCGCGCAGGAACTCCAGCACCTGCGTGCGGCGCGCATCCACCAGCACCTGGTTTTCGAGCGGGCCGCCGGGCACGAAGTACTCGGGCAGGCGGTCAACGCCCACTTCCACCTCGCCGATATTGGCGTTGCTGCTGACCACCAGGTCGGTCAGGAGCGTATCGCTGACGGACGCGTTGTCACCCAGATAAGTGAATATCCTGCGCTCGGCAGAAGCCGATTCGGTGGCAGCACCGCCATCGGTCACGACAGCGCCGTCGACTTCCGGCGACCACCAGCTCTGGGCATCGGTATCAAAGAAGCCGCCGGTGCCGGTCAACACGGCCGGATCGCCGTCGATGTCGGCCACGTCGCTGTTCAGCAACTGGTAGCGCTTGAGGTTGCCGGTCCAGTCGACCCGCGTCGACGGCTTGAACAGGGAGTAATAGAGCTGGTCGAGGTGCTCGAAGCGGTTGAGCGCGTTGACCGACACACCGGGTGCAGCCACCGCCGCGCCCTGTTCGGCGACGGAACGCAGGATGGTCAGCATTTGCTTGACCAGTTCGCCGGAAGATCCGGACTGGTAGAACTCGCCGCCGCCCGAGGACGCGAGGGCACGCAAGGTACCGCCGCCGGTCGTACCGCCACCGCCGCCGGCACCGCCGGCAGTGGCCCCGAAGTTGATCGGGAACGTCTTGGCGCTGATCTTGGTCGTTCCGCCGACCTGGGTGAACCCGTCGTCGCCATCGTCGAACAGCGCCGCCGCGACATTGACCGAGCAGATCTTGCCGTTCATGTTCGCGCCGCTGCCGGAGACCGTGCAGGCACTCGATGAAGTCGGGGCGACCTCATCGATGAAATCGCTGACTTCGCTCTCCAGGCCGGCCTTGTTGTATTGCGCCGCCTCGTTGTTGTCGGCAATGAAGACAATGGTGTTCGAGGAGCACGCACCGGTCGCCAGCGTCGGCGTCACCGGGGCGGAGTCAACGACACCGCCGACCCCGTCGACAACGCCGTCACCGGGGAAGGAACTGAAGTAACCGCCCAGATATTCCGCGGCCTTCAGGTAGGCAGCCGCCATCGGTTGCCGGCCATCGTTCTTCAGATTCACCATCACATTGACGAGGCGGTTGCGGTAGGTCGTCTCCTTGTCTGCCCCGCCATCGTCGAAGACCACTTCCAGTCGCGCCGCGCAGGAACCGAAATCCGTTTCGACCAGCGAGGCAAAGCCGCCGGACGGCCCGTATTCCCACGCGCAGGCCTTCATGATCGACGTCGTGGTGCCCTGGAGCAGAAAGCCCAGCGTGTGCTCGTTGCTCCAGTTGCCGTGGTTGATCTGTTGTTCCACGAGCGAGGCAATGTCCGGGCTCTCATAGGTCGTGCCGGCAGTCCAGCCGCCCGGGGTCCAGGTGATGGCGCTGGCCTCATCCGACTTCGGCAGGGTGTAGAGGTGCTGGAAATCGGGAACGAAGGCCTGGGCATTGCCGCTCGGATGCCGGATCGCATAGATCTTCAGCGCCTGCGCCGATCCCGAGCGCGCCGTCAGCTTCAGCTTCGCGGACAGGACGTTGGCGCCCTGCGGGATCTGCGCCAGCGAGAAGCGCAGGCCGACCACGGTATCCCGGCTGATCCACAGGTTGCCGCGCTTGTCGGCGAGGGTTGCGTCGGTGCTGCCGATCGGCATGTAGGCCTTGTCGATATCGAGCGTGCCGTCGGCGAACTGCGTGGTGTCCTCCGACATCGACCGGATTTTCAGCGACAGGCTCTTCTGGGCACACAGCGACGGATCGCCGGACGCCGGGTCGTAGTCGACCACGAGTTGGGCGGCCTGCGCCGCGTTCCCGTCGTAGGCGCGGATGTTGAGGAATTCGGTGGTCGAAACGCCGCCGTTGCGGAGCACGAAGGCCATCGCGTTGCCGTGGCACCAGCCGTCGCGCGCGACCTGGTCCTGCACCAGCGAGGTCACGTCGAGACTGGGGTTCGCGGCCGAGCTGTCGAGAGTGACCAGCGCCCCGTCCTGCAGTGCGCGCGCATTGACCGCCTCGGCAGCAAAATCCGGCGGGTTGACATTGGTATCCACGCCCGGAATCACGACCGGCGAAATCGCGCTGCCGGTTACCCGGGTAAACACCAGCTTGGCGCTGTTGATGGTTGCCTTGAACGGAATCTGCACGCCCTGGAAACGCAGGCCGGTGCGCTGGGAAATATTGCTGCCCGAGAAGGAATCCCAGAAGGTCGCGCCGCCGGTAATGGTCGGCATGGACAAGGTGAAGGAGCCGGACTGGCCCGGCTCGCGGGTGGTGACGACCAGTCGGTACCAGCGGTTGGGTACCAGGCCGGAGGCGATGATCCGCGAGTTCTTGTCGACCACGCCGACCTTGTCGACGACGCTGGGGCCGTTCTTGCAGCGGCCGGCGTTGGCGCCACTGGTGACTTCGGAGTAGCCGGCCGGGCACACGAGCGTATAGGAGCGGTCGTCGTTCCACTTGAACGCTACGCCTGCGGCCGTGGCGTAGTCCTCCATCACCAGCACCGGGTTGACGGTATCGGCCGTGGGCGAGAACAGGTCGATGGTGATGCTGGTGTTGCTGCCGGGGTTCACGTAGTAGAAACGGTTGCCGCTGCCGGTACCCGTCCAGTCGATCTGCGTGTACCAGTTGTTGTTCAGGAACGTGTCGTTGGTGCTGGCGTCGCAGCAGACGCCCGACAGGTAGGCGCCGCCGGAAGAGACCCAGGTGCCGGAAATGGTGCTGGCGTAATAACCGGACTGCCGGGCCGGGATGTCGATCGTGGTTTCCGTGGTGCGCGGACCGCCGCTCGGGGTCTGCGCCGCATCGTCGGCGCTGGCGGCAATGCGCGTGTCGACCGCACCGGTGAAGGTTGTGACGGCGGGTTCGCTGAGAGCGACGTCGCCCACGGTGACCATTTCATGCAGTACGCGACCCCTGTCGTAGGTTCCGTCGTTCGCATAGTCAACCAGTGCCATCTGCAGGTCGTCGCGGGTCGACGTCATCACGGCCCGCAGTGCGTCCTTCATGCCGAAGGAGGCCTGGTGCAACAGCGAGGTCGCCACCTCGCCATTGGACTTGAGCAGGTTGTTGTCCATCGCCGACGAGGTATCGAACACCATCACCATCGTCGGCACCTGCGTACTCAGGGCCGTCGCCTTGGTGTAAATGTCGAGATCGTCCGCCCGGGCCGCCGAACTTGCCGTCATCAGGGTGGCGAAGACGTATGCAAACGCCCCGGCGGGCACAAACAGCCGGTCAATGCCGGCACGTCCGCGCCGCATCTGGTTCGCAATGAAGGTCTGCATTTTCATGATGGCGTTACCTCGGGTAATGCGTCCGCCGCAGGTTGAATCCGGATGGGTCTGCAATCACGGTGCCGAACTGCCGGAGGGCACGATCAGCACCCATTCCTGGACATGTACGGTCCGCACGTTGGTGTTGGGGACTTCGCCGGTCGAGCGGATACGTACCGGCATGACATCGGTGAGCGCGACGTCGTAACCGGGCATGACCCCCTCGCCCGGCCGCTTGTCGACCACGGTGGTGACCCGAACGTTGCTGTCCGCCAGTACCGGGCAGGGATCGCTGTAGGTAAAGCCCCCGGCGCCATCGTCCTCGACCAGATCGTCCGGCGCCGGAGGCGACGTCGACGTAAAACAGACCCGCTGCGCCGCACCGTTGACCGCCTTGTTGAAAATGTGGGTCGGGTCGGTACGAATGGTGTCGACCGACTGCTGGACGAAGGCGACGTCGGATGCCGCCGACAGGCCCGACTCAGCCGCCTGGAACGCCAGATTCGAAGTCTGGCTGTTCGTCGAAATACGGGTCTGGAACATGGCGGTACGCATGGCGACCGCGCCGAGGATCGACACGACGACCAGCACGATCAGGGCGATCAGCAACGCCATGCCGCGCTCACGACGCACACCGGCGATGGCACGAGGGGTGGTGGCGGAATGCATCACAAGGTCTCCTCAATGTTCCGCAGCGCCACGGTCTTGGTGAACAGGCGCCGCAGATGACCGTCATCCGGCGTGATGTCCGGCGCGGCAAGTACCTGGTCAAGAATCGTGTAGGTCTTGTCTGCAGGCACCACGGCATCGACGATGCCGGCCGTGCGCACCAGCAACCCGATGCGGATGGTCCGCACCACCTGCCGCTCCGACATCGCAACCTGGCAGGTCGGCGGGGCCGGATTGGCCGCCGCACCGCGATTGATCGCCGATTGCACGAGCGAAGCATTGATGTAGGCCGTGGGCTCGCCGGGCGGTGTACCGGCAGCGGGTGCCGGCTGCGCCGGGCAACCGGCCGGCTCGGGACGCAGCGGATACGAAAGGTCGACCCCGAACATCACCTGGAAGCTTTCTACGTTCTCGACCAGCACCTGCGGCGTACCAACTGCCGTGAACACGTCGGTGGCGGTTTCCTCGTCGCCCTGGCAAACCAGTTCGCCGTCGTCCGTCACCCAGTAGCGGTTCCGCAACCGCACGTCGATGTTGCCGACCATGTCGCCGGTACACAACCGGCCTTCCACATCGGGCGCATTGGCGCTGTAAACGATGGCGAGCGTGTCGTTGCCATTGGGGTCATCGTTGGTGGTTTCGCCCCAGTCGAATGCGCTGGGTGTGTTCTCACCGCCCGGGAATCCGGCACGCAGTGCGTCCCGCGCGATGAAATCGAGGGCGAAAGTGCCGGTTTCCTGCGTGATCGCCATGGCATCCTGCATGCGGAAGGTCTGCTTGTTGGCGGTGAAAATCTGCACGACAGCGATGACCACGATGGCCCCGACCAGTGACGCCACCATGATTTCGACCAGACCGACACCGGCCTGGCGTATCCGCGTCGCGCGCAATCCGTTCATCCGGCTCATTGCACCCACACCCTCATGGAAACGCAGTCCGCGCTCTGATTGTCCACGCAGGCAGTCGCATCACCGCTGAGGGGGTTGGCGCTCCGCCAGGCCACAAAGACACAGACCAGGGAACCATCGCAACTGCTGACATTCATCGTGCCGCCCGGCAGAACCTGCTGGGCGTAGTAGCGCATTTCGCGAATATCGAACAAAGCCATCTGCGTCGCGTTGCAGCCATTGCCGGACGTGGAAGTGTAGATGCAGCTGTTGCTGCCCCAGGTATTGGGCGGATCGTCGGAGGGCAGCGCGGCAGTCCAGTTGGCCGTCGTCCGGTAGGTGGCCAGCGCCGTTTCGTTGACCCGCATCCTTTCGGCCATTTCGGCAGCCAGGGTCATCGCCTGCGAACGCACATGGGCAACACCCGTCGATTGCAGTGCGCGCACCTGCAATCCGGCAAAACCCATCACCGCCACGCCCAGGATCAGCATGGCGATCAACACCTCCAGCAGGCTGAAACCCCGCTGGGTGCCTTTTCCTTTCGGGTAAGCGCTCTTCATGATGCTCATGTCGCTGCCAGGTCGTGATACACGTTGTCAGGGAGGCGTGACCAGGGTTTCGACCTGTACGCGGCCAAACGCCGAAACCGACAGTGCGCGCCCCTTGATGTTGCTGTTTCCCGGATTGAAGATCGCGAAATCGGCTGCATTGTCGGCGCGGCCTTCCTTGTCGAAAGTCAGCGCGTCCAGCCCCGCCGTTTCTACGACCCGGATCTCCAGCGAGCGTCCGCGCCGATCGACGATCTGCAACACCTCGCCATCGCTGGCCCGCACCAGCTGCCAACCGTTCGACCAGCTGCCGGCCGGATCCGTATCCACGAACTTCTCGAGGCGCATGGACCGGCGCTCGGTCACGGCCCGCGAACGGGCATCATTGACGGCCGCCACCAGCTCGGAAGTCGCCCCGGTGATCGCCGACCCGCGCGCGAACTGGCCGTACATCGGCACACCGACCGTCACCAGGATGGTGATGACGGCGATCGTCACCAACAGTTCGACCAGCGTGAAACCACGGGTGGCCTTACGACCGTTCATCGGCAAAAACCCCTTGCTCATCGCGCCTGAAAAATACACGCAAGTTACTGATGCGACTGTATTTCCCGGTCGGTGCAGGGACAAAGGATGCTCGACGGTCGGGCCATAAGGTCGATCAACGGGGGCGCCTCGGAAGGAAGTGCGACCCACCTCACAACCGTTCTGACCAGAAAGTCGCAGGTGACCGGCTGCGGCAACTATCGACCCGCTGCGTCAGGGCGCGCAGCCGGATCCGGGCCCGGTCTCAGCCGCGCAGTTCGCGCGGCATGGAGAAGGTGACGTTCTCCGGGCGGCCGCTCATGTCGCGGACCTCGTCCGCACCCAGGGTGCGCAGACGCTCGACCACCCCGGAAACCAGGACTTCCGGCGCCGAGGCGCCGGCCGTAACACCGACCGTGCCGGCGCCGGCCAGCCACTCCGGGTGGATGTCCGCCGCATCGTCGATCAGCCAGGCGCGGGCGCCGCAGCGTTCGGCCAGCTCCCGCAGGCGATTCGAGTTGGAACTGTTGACCGAACCCACCACCAGCACCACCTGCGACTCCAGCGCCAGCTGGCGCACGGCATCCTGGCGGTTCTGCGTGGCGTAGCAGATGTCGTCCTTGCGCGGCCCCTGGATCGCCGGGAATTTCGCCCGCAGCGCATCGATGACTTTCGCCGTGTCGTCGACCGACAGCGTGGTCTGCGACACGTAACTGAGCGCCTCCGGATGCCGGACCGTCAGTGCCGCGACGTCGGCTTCGTCTTCCACCAGATAGATGTCGCCGCCGAAACCGCGGTCGTACTGCCCCATGGTGCCTTCGACTTCCGGGTGTCCCTCGTGGCCGATCAGGATCGTCTCGCGGCCGGCACGCGCGTAGCGCATCACCTCGATGTGGACCTTGGTGACCAGCGGGCAGGTTGCGTCGAACACTTTGAGGCCGCGCTGTTTCGCGGCATCCTGTACGGCCCGCGAAACCCCGTGCGCACTGAAGATCACCAGCGCACCGTCCGGCACTTCGTCGAGTTCGTCGACAAATACCGCGCCACGATTGCGCAGATCGTCGACCACGAACCGGTTGTGCACGACCTCGTGCCGCACGTAGACCGGCGCACCGAAAACCTCCAGTGCGCGATTGACGATGTCGATCGCGCGATCGACACCGGCACAGAAACCGCGCGGATTGGCCAGCAACACCTTCATGCATCACCTCCCCGCGACGCTCCCCGGCCCGGCGTCAGGTCGCGGATCGCGACCTGTTGCTCGGCGGCGCAGGACTCGACGGCGAGGATTTCCACTTCGAACCCCAGCTGACGACCGGCCAACGGGTGGTTGAAGTCGACCTGCACGCTGTCGTCGTCAAAACCGATGATGACACCCGGCAACTCGCCCTGCTTGTCCGCAAACGACAACATCAGGCCGCGCACCAGCCGGAGATCCGGCGCGAACTGGCTGCGCGCCATGGTCTGTACGTTCGCCGGACTGTAGTCGCCGAAACCGTCCTGCGGCTCGATCACCACCGCCCGCCGGTCACCGGCCTTGAGGCCGCGCAGGGCCTGCTCGAACCCCGGCAACAGATTGCCGTCACCGAACACGAAAACGGCCGGCGCGCGATCAACCGTCGAATCGACGATCTCGCCATCCGGAAGACGCAGGGTGAAATGCAGGGTCACCCGCGTGTCGGGCCCCACCCGCAACGGTTCGTTCACGATGTTGATTCCGGCACCGGATTGCGCAGCATGTCGACGATCAGCATCACGGCGCCGACGGTGATGGCACTGTCGGCGATGTTGAAAGCCGGGAAATGGGTGATGTCCCAGTAAAAATCGAGAAAATCGACGACATAGCCGAGCGTGACGCGGTCCCACAGATTGCCCAGCGCGCCGCCGATCACCAGGGCGAGCGCCGCCGCCACCCAGCGTTGCCCGGGATGCAACCGGCTCAGCCAGACCGTCATCACCGAGCAGATGAGCACGGCAAGCACGGCGAAAAACCAGCGCTGCCAGCCACCGGCATCGGCCAGAAAACTGAACGCCGCGCCCTCGTTGTGCGCCAGCATGAAATTGAAGTGCGGAAACACCGGTACCGGGCGGTACAGCTCGAGATGCGCCACCGCGAGCGATTTCGTCCACTGGTCGACGACGATGATCAGCAGGCTCAGCGACAACCAGGCCAGGGTACGGGCAAGACCGATGCGCGGCATGGACACGGGCTCAGACATGGCGACGCACCTCGCCGGCACCGTCGACGTTCTCGACACAGCGGACGCAGAGGTCCGGATGCGCGGCAACCGTCCCGACATCGGGACGCAGATGCCAGCAGCGCACGCATTTGGCATGCGCCGACTTCTGCACGCCCACCCGCAGGCCCTCGACATCGGTACTGCTGCCGGCACTGCCCTGCTGCGCATGCAGGCGCGCTGCGGACGTGATGAAGGCAAAGCGAAGCTCGTCGCCCAGTTTTTCCAGCGCCGCCTTCACCGGCGGGGCACACCACAGGTCGACCTCCGCTTCCAGGCTGCCGCCGACCAGTCCCTCGTTGCGCGCCACTTCGATCTGTTTGTTGATCGCGGTCTTGGCCGCCATCACCAGTTCCCAGTCGGCCGCCGACAGCGCGCCGCCGGCCACGGCCGGCAGGCGGTACCACTCGGCGGTGAAGACCGTCGCGGCATCGCGTCCCGGCATGGCCTGCCAGATCTCGTCGGCCGTGAACGACAGCACCGGCGCGATCCAGCGCACCATCGCTTCGGCGATGTGGAGCTGCGCGGTCTGCGCCGAACGACGTGCCTGCGCGTCGCGTTTCGTGGTGTATTGGCGGTCCTTGATGATGTCGAGGTACAGGCCGCCGAGATCCACCGCGCAGAAGTTGTGAACTTTCTGGTACACGAGGTGGAAGTTGTATTCGTTGTAGGCAGCAACGATTTCGTCCTGCAGCAGCGCCGTGCGTGCCAGGATCCAGCGATCGAGATCGATCAGCCGGTCCGCCGGCAGCAGATCGCGTGCCGGATCGAAATCGCCGAGGTTGGCGAGCAGGTAGCGGGCGGTATTGCGGATACGGCGATAGGAGTCGGCGACCCGCTTGAGGATCTCGTCGGAGACCGTCATCTCGCCGCGATAATCGGTGGCGGCCACCCACAGACGGATGATGTCGGCACCCAGCGTCTTCATGACATCCTGCGGCGACACCACGTTGCCCAGAGACTTCGACATCTTGCGTCCCTGCGCATCGACGGTGAACCCGTGGGTGAGCACGGTGCGGTACGGCGCAACATCCTTTGCCGCCACCGATGTCAACAGGGAGGACTGGAACCAGCCGCGATGCTGGTCGGAACCTTCGAGGTAGAGATCGGCCGGGCTGTGCAGCTCGGGATGCGGGTCCAGCACGCAGGCATGCGTCACGCCGGAATCGAACCAGACATCGAGCGTGTCGGTGACCTTGCGGTATTTTTCCGCATCGGCGCCCAGCAGCTCGCGCGGGTCGGCATCGAACCAGCCGTCGATGCCCTGCTGCTCGACGAGTCGCGCCGCCTTCTCGATCAGCTGCGGCGTGTCGGGATGCAGCTCCTCCGTGTCCTTGTGCACGAACAAGGCAATCGGCACGCCCCAGGTGCGCTGCCGCGAAATGCACCAGTCGGGACGGCCCTGCATCATCGCCTCGATGCGCGCCTGGCCCCAGCCCGGGACCCAGTTGACGCGACGGATTTCGGCCAGCGACTTCTGCGCCAGATCGCGTTGCGACATCGAGACGAACCACTGCGGCGTGGCGCGGAAAATGATCGGCGTCTTGTGACGCCAGCAATGCGGGTAGGAATGCTTGATCTGTTTGTGACAAAGCAGCACGCCGTTGGCCTGCAGGGTCTCGATGATCGGACCGTTGGCCTTGTTGACGTGCTGACCGGCAAACAGTCCGGTGCCCGGCACGAAGACGCCGTTGCCGTCGACCGGATTGTCCACCGGCAGGTTGTACTTCGCGCCGACGATAAAGTCGTCGTGGCCGTGACCCGGCGCCGTGTGCACGCAACCGGTACCGGCATCGGTGGTCACGTGTTCGCCGAGGATGACCGGCACCTGACGGTCATAGAACGGGTGCAGGAGTTTGAGGTATTCGAGCGTTTCACCGCGGAAGCGACCCAGGACCCGTGCGTCTTCGATGCCGTAGCGCGCCAGACAGGCATTCTTCAGCGCTTCGGCCAGCACCAGCTGTACGGATTGGCCGTTCAGCGTGCCCGCCACCAGCACGTAGTCGAGCGTCGGATGCAGGCTCACCGCCTGGTTGGCCGGCAGGGTCCACGGCGTAGTGGTCCAGATGACCACCATCACTTCGCCGGCGGCCTGCAGGTGCGTGCGGCGATTGAACTCGGCGGTATCCACCACCCGGAAGCCGACGTCGATCGCCGGCGAGGTTTTCTCCTCGTACTCGACTTCCGCCTCGGCGAGCGCGCTCGCGCAGTCCAGACACCAGTGCACGGGCTTGCTGCCCTTGTGCAGGTGCCCGTTGGCAATGATCCGTCCGAGCGTGCGGATGATGTCCGCCTCGAAACGGAAATCCATGGTCAGGTACGGCCGGTCCCAGTCGCCGAGCACGCCCAGCCGCACGAAGTCGGCACGCTGGCCTTCCATCTGGGCCTGCGCGTATTTGCGGCATTCGTTGCGGAAGGCCTTCGCATCCAGCTTCTGGCCCGGCTTGCCGAATTTCTTCTCGACGTTCAATTCGATCGGCAGGCCGTGGCAATCCCAGCCCGGCACGTACGGCGCGTCGAAACCGGACAGCGTCTTAGACTTGACGATGATGTCCTTGAGCACCTTGTTGACGGCGTGACCGATGTGGATCGAACCGTTGGCGTAAGGCGGGCCGTCGTGCAGGACGAATTTCGGGCGACCGGCGCGGGCTGCGCGCACCTGCCGGTACAGGTCGCCGGATTGCCAGCGCCGGAGCATGTCCGGCTCGCGCTGCGCCAGATTGGCCTTCATCGCGAAGGTCGTTTCCGGCAAATTCAGGGTCGGCTTGTAATCGACCGCCTTGCTGTCGCTCGTCATCGTCATTCCAGTCTGTCGTTGTTCCGTATCCGGTTCCGCCGCCGATTGGTCAGCGATGTCCGGCAAAATATTCGCGCGCCGCGGCGGCATCACGTGCAATCTGCGCCTGCAGGGCAGCAAGCCCCGCAAAGCGCATTTCATCGCGCAACCGGGTGCGGAAACGCACCGCGATGTGCCGCCCGTAGATCTGTTCCGCAAAATCGAACACGTGCACTTCCAGGCGCTCGTCGACGCCGTCCACCGTCGGCCGCCGGCCGATGTTGGCCACACCGGTGCGGACCGTCGCGCCGAGGCCACGCACCTCGACCGCATACACGCCGGCCAGCGGCGAACGCCGGCGATGCAGCGCGATGTTCGCCGTCGGGAAACCGATGGCCCGGCCGCGCGCATCGCCGTGCCGCACGCGACCGGTTATTTCGTACGGATGCCCGAGCAGCACTTCGGCGCGCTCAAGGTCGCCGGCCGCCAGCGCTTCGCGCACGGCGGTGCTGCTCACCCGCTCGCCGTTCAGCAGGATGCTGGCCGTGTTCTGCACGCTGTAGCCATGCTGCCGGCCCGCCGTTTCGAGAAACGCGAAATCGCCGCTGCGGCCGACCCCGAACCGGAAATCGTCGCCGATCACCAGATGCCGCACGCCCAGCCCTTCCACCAGCAGTCGCTCGACGAACTGTGCGGCCGTCAACTCGCGCAGTCGGGCATTGAACTGCACGCAGAACACGCGATCGACGCCCAGCCCCTGCAGGGCGCCGATCTTGTCGCGCAGGCGCATCAGGCGCGGCGGCGCCTTCGCGCCGGCAAAGAATTCCTGCGGTTGCGGCTCGAACAGCATCACCGTCGACGCCGTGCCGAGCCGGCGCGCATGCGCGATCACTTCGTCGACGATCCGCCGGTGACCACGGTGCACCCCGTCGAAATTGCCGATGGTGGCGACGCAGCCGCGATGGCGCGGACGCAGGTTGTGTACCCCGCGGATCAGCTCCATCGGGACTCCCGGCAAACCAAGGCTGACAGGTGGGGAAAGGGCGGGATTATACGGGGGCAATCCGGCCCCGGTGCCGCCGGCGCCCGCCACTAGTGCCGCAGGTGCCGGGGCCGCAGGCCCAGCAGCAGCAGACCGGCGAAATACAGCCCCATGCCGGATGCCACCACCACACCCAGGGCGGCCGCGCGTTCCCAGCCGCTGCCGGTGAAATGCGGCGCCAGCCGGTCGCACAGCCACCAGACCAGCAGGCCCATGGCGAGATTGGCGCCGGCCAGCTGCAGCCAGAAACGGCGCCAGCCGGCGCCCGGCACATAGGAGCCGGAACGCCGCAGCCCCCCGTAGAGCCACCAGACGTTGAGCACCGCCGCCAGCGAACTGGCCAGTGCCAGCCCGACGTGCAGCGGCGCCAGCTCCGACAGGTGCAGGGTGCCGACCAGCAGGAAGTTGAGCACCATGTTGGCGACCAGCGTCCAGATACCGTATTTCACCGGTGTTTTCATGTCCTGGCGCGCGAAATAGCCCGGCGCCAGCACCTTGATCAGCATGAAACACATGATGCCGAGCGCGTAGGCCTGCAGCGCCATGGACGCCATCAGCGCATCGCGGGCAGTGAAATCGCCGTGCTGGAACAGCGCCTGCATCAGCGGCTGCGCCATCAGGCCGATCGCCAGCGCCGCCGGCAGACCGACCAGCAGCGTCATCCGCAGCGCCCAGTCGAGCGTCCGGTTGAAATCCTCCGGCGAGCGTCCGGCATGTTTTTCCGACAGCGACGGCAGGATCACCGTACCGATGGCGATGCCGATCACGCCCAGCGGCAACTCGGTCAACCGCTCGGCGGTGTAGAGCCAGGTCACCGAACCGGTGATGAGGAACGACGCGATCACGGTATCGACCAGCAGGTTGATCTGGGTGACCGATACGCCGAACACGGCCGGCGCCATCAACCTGAGGATGCGACCGACGCCTTCGTGGCCTTCGGCCTTTTTCGGACGCGGCAGCAGGTTGATCCGCGCCAGGAACGGCAACTGGAACGCCAGCTGCAGCACGCCGGCAATGAATACGCCCCAGGCCAGCGCCTCGATCTCCCGGCCCGCCGGCATGAAGCCGGTGAGGCACAGCGCGGCGCCGATCATCGACAGGTTGAGCAGCACCGGAGTGATCGCCGGCACGCCGAACCGGCCGTAGGTATTGAGGATGCCGCCGGCAAACGCGGTCAGCGAGATCAGCAGCAGATAGGGGAAGGTGATGCGCAGCATGTCGGTCGCCAGCTCGAACTTCGGCGTGCCGATGAAGCCCGGGGCGAACAGACCGATGATCAGCGGCGCGGCGACGATGCCGGCCACCGTCACCAGCAGCAGGATGAACCCCAGCCGGCCGGCCACCCGGTCCACCAGGTCGCGCACCGCTTCCTGCGGCCCCTTCACCTTGTACTCGGCCAGCACCGGCACGAAGGCCTGCGAAAACGCACCCTCGGCAAACAGCCGGCGCAGGAAGTTGGGAATCTTGAAGGCGACGAAGAAGGCGTCGGTGGCCGCCGAGGCCCCGAAGCTGTGGGCGATGACCGTGTCGCGCACCAGCCCGAGGATCCGCGACAGCATGGTCATCAGGCTGACCACACCGGCCGACTTGAGCAGGGAGCGACCGGCGGAAGGCTCGGGCGGCGGCGCCGGGGGGGTCGCCATGGGCGGGTTCCTCGGGAACGGGGCCGGAAACGGCGGCCCGGAACAGCGTGTCCGGAAAGCGCGGCAGTGTAGCGGAGAACCACCCTCCGGAGCCCGTCGTACCGGGTTTTGCCGGGGTCCGGGAGCCCCGGCCGGCGGGTGTTTCCGGCGTTGACAAGCCCCGGGGTCGACGGCATATTTGCGACCCCTGCGCGGACCCCCTCCCGGGCTCCTGCGCCACCACACAGATTTCTGCCGAATTTCAGGAGTTACCCGTGGCCAACACCAAACAGGCCAAGAAGCGCGCCCGCACCTCCGAGAAGGCCCGGGCCCACAACGCCAGCCTGCGCTCCATGGCCCGCACCTATATCAAGAAAGTGCGCGCCGCCATCGCCACCGGCGACAAGAAGCAGGCCAGTGCCGCCTATGTCGAAATGACCTCGGTCCTCGACCGCGTCGCCGACAAGGGCATCTTCCACAAGAACATGGCTGCCCGTAACAAGAGCCGCCTGAACGCCGCGATCAAGGCGATGTCCTGATCCAGCGTTCCCGGGCACAAAAAAACCGGCCGCTGGCCGGTTTTTTTGTGCCCGTCGTTTTTTCAGGCGCGGCCGGCCGGCTTTACCGGCGTACCCGTCGTCACCAGGGCAACGCCGGCCAGCACCAGCAGCATGGCCAGCAGTTCGAGGCCGGGCACCGGCTCGGCCAGCAACAGGGCTCCCAGCGCCACCGCAATCACCGGATTCACGTACGCCGTGCTGGTCGCCAGTGCCGGCCGGGTGTGCTTGAGCAGGAAGGCATAGGCGGAGAAGGCGATCACGGCACCGAACAGCGCCAGATAGCCGAGCGCCAGCCAGCCGGCGGGCGGCACCTGTGACGACAGCTGCTCGCCAAGCAGCCAGCTGACGACCAGCATGCCGAGCCCCCCGCACAGCAGTTGCGTGGCACTGGCCATCCACACCGACGGCGGCTGCGGCAGATGACGGCTCCAGATCGAACCGAAGGCCCAGCTCGCACTGGCCAGCACCAGCAGGACCAGGGAGAAAGGATCAGCGCGTAATTCGGTGCCGACGGCCAGCACGCCGACACCGACAAAACCGATGGCGATACCCAGCCACTCGCGGCGCGATACCGGATCGCCCCACAGTTGCGCGAACAGCGCCGCGAAGAGCGAAGACGATGCAATGACCAGCGCCGCCAGTCCGGAGCTGACGTGCACGATGGCCTGGTTCACCGCGCCGTTGCCGACGGTGAGCAGCAGCAGGCCGGTCACCAGACTCGCCAGCCAGACGCTCCGATCCGGCCAGCGTTCGCCGCGCAGCAGCAGCACGCAGAAAATGACGAGCCCCGCGGCCGCATAACGCATGCCGCCCATGAGGTAGGGCGGAAAATGGCGCACGCCGATCGCCATCGCGACGTAGGTCGAACCCCAGATGACATAGACGGCGAACAGGGCCAGCGCGATCTGCATGCGTCGGGAAATCACCGGCACCTCGATGAGCGCGGCCGCAGCAGCGCTCAGAATACGATCATGTTGTCGCGATGGATCAGCTCCGCCTCGTCGACGTAACCCAGGCGCTCGGCAATCTGCGCGGTGCGTGCACCGGCAATGCGCCGTGCCTCGTCGGCACCGTAGTTGGCCAGACCGCGTGCCACTTCGCGGCCCGCCGCATCGACACAGGAAACCACTTCACCGCGGGAGAATTCGCCGTGCACCTCCCGCACGCCGACCGGCAGCAGACTCTTGCCGCCCTCGCGCAGGACCCGCACCGCGCCGTCGTCGACCACCAGCGTGCCGCGCATCTGCAGGTGGCCGGCCAGCCACTGTTTGCGGGCGACGATCGGCTCGGCATCCGGCAACAGGAGAGTACCGATGTCGGCGCCGGCCGCCACCCGCGATACCGCGTTCTCCAGACGCCCGCCGACAATGACCGTCTTCGCACCGGAACGTGCCGCCAGCCGCGCGGCGCGGATCTTGGTTGCCAT
Organism: Pseudomonadota bacterium; assembly: GCA_049323295.1. Lineage (GTDB taxonomy): Bacteria > Pseudomonadota > Gammaproteobacteria > Pseudomonadales > JADFDG01 > JADFDG01. Next base: position 3,597 of record JBMOON010000002.1, on the reverse strand, counting down.
GCCGCCGCGCCCAAGACCGCTGGCACTGCTGCCGGTGGCCTTGGCGATCAGCGAATCGTCGAAGGCCCTCGCCTCGCGGATCAGCGGCGCCGAGGGGTCGGTACGCGGATCGCGCTCGAACATGCCTGTCTGGTCAGTGAGAATGATCAGCGCTTCCGCTTCCACCAGATTGGTGACCAGCGCGCCCAGCGTGTCGTTGTCGCCGAAACGTATTTCGTCGGTGACCACGGTGTCGTTTTCGTTGATCACCGGAATGGCGCCGAACTCGAGCAGTGTACGCAGGGTCGAGCGCGCATTGAGATAACGGCGTCGATCCGCGAGATCGTCATGCGTCAACAGCACCTGCGCCGTACGCAGACCATGGCGGGCAAACTGCGACTCCCAGGCCTGCACGAGTCCCATCTGTCCGACGGCGGCGCACGCCTGCAGCTCGTGAATGGAGTCCGGGCGCGCGGACAGCCCCAGACGCACCATGCCTTCGGCGACCGCACCGCTGGATACCAGCACTATCTGTGCGCCACCGGCGCGCAGTGCTGCAATCTGGTCGACCCAGCCGGCAATGGCGGCATTGTCCAGACCGCGCCCGTTGTTGGTGAGCAGTGCGCTGCCGATCTTCACGACCCAGCGCCTGACGCTTTTCAGTTGCTCGCGCTCGCCCATCGCCTGCTCGCTCGTCGCCCTCGCCCTTGAAGTCAGGGCCGGTAAATGACTTCCAGCCCGCCTTCGCCATCGTCGTCGTCATCGCCGTGCGTATCACCACGACGTTCCGCCCGGGCCGACAGCCTGAGTTCCTGGATCTTGCGCCGCGCCTCTTCTTCCAGGCGCGTCCGCATCGCCTGCTCGCGGGCAGCGGCCTCCGGATCTTCCGCCTCGACACGCCGCCACTCTTCGAGCCGCGCCATGATCGCCTGCGTCAGATCGCCGGTGCCTTCGCCGGACAGCGCCGAAATACGGAACACCGGGCCCTGCCAGCCCAGCGATTCCAGCACCGCGGCAATCCGCTCTTCGGCGTCTTCGGGCAGCATCATATCGGTCTTGTTGAAAACCAACCAACGCTCGCGCTCCGCCAGCGTCGCGCTGAATTTCTCCAGCTCGCCGACCAGCACCCGGATGCCGTCGGCCGGATCGGCGCCGTCCGGCGGATCGATGTCGACCAGATGCAGCAGCAGCCGCGTCCGCGCCAGATGCTTCAGGAAACGGATGCCGAGCCCGGCGCCTTCTGCCGCACCCTCGATGATTCCCGGGATGTCGGCCATCACGAAACTGCGCTCGCGATCGACCTTCACCACCCCGAGGTTGGGCACCAGCGTGGTAAACGGATAATCGGCAACCTTCGGCTTGGCCGCACTCACCGCACGCAACAGGGTCGACTTGCCGGCGTTCGGGAATCCGAGCAGGCCGACATCAGCCAGCACTTTCAGTTCGAGACGTACCTTGCGCTTCTCGCCTTCGGTGCCGCGGGTGAACTCGCGCGGCGCCCGGTTCACCGAACTCTTGAAGTGCAGGTTGCCGAGCCCGCCCTTGCCACCGGCGGCGAGCACCAGTTGTTCGCCGTTGCGGGTGAGATCGCCGAGCACCTGATCGGTTTCGAGATCGATCACCGTGGTGCCTACCGGCACCCGCAGCACCATGTCTTCCGCGCCCTTGCCGTAGCACTGGGCGCTCATGCCGTTCTGGCCCTTGCCGGCACGGAAGAGACGCGCATAACGGTAATCGACCAGCGTGTTCAGGTTGCTGTCGGCCTCGAGAATGATCGAACCGCCACGCCCGCCGTCACCGCCGTCCGGACCGCCCATGGCGATGAATTTTTCGCGGCGGAAGCTCGCGCAGCCGTCGCCGCCCTTGCCGGCGACGACTTCGATGACTGCTTCATCCACGAATTTCATGGTGCGATCCCTTGATCTGCGGACAAACAAAAAAGCCCCGCGGCAAACCGCGGGGCTTTCTGTCTAACCCGGTTCCGCGGAACCGGGAGAGTTTCAGGCTGCCGGAACGACGGAAACGATTTTCCGGTTCTGGGCGCCCTTGATGTCGAACTTCACCACGCCGTCGATCGTCGCGTACAGGGTGTGGTCACGACCCATGCCGACGCCGTTGCCGGCGTGCACTTTCGTGCCGCGCTGGCGGATGATGATGTTGCCGGCCAGGACTTCCTGACCGCCATAGACCTTCACGCCGAGACGTTTGCTTTCGCTGTCGCGACCGTTGCGGGATGAGCCCGCGGCCTTCTTGTGTGCCATGGCAGTGAACTCCTGTCGTCAGGCCTTGATGCCGGTGATCTTCACCGCCGAGAACCACTGACGGTGGCCCTGCTGCTTGCGATAGTGCTTGCGGCGGCGGAACTTGATGATGTTGATCTTGTCGTGACGGCCGATCTCGGTGACTTCACCGGTGACCTTGGCGCCGGCAACGACCGGCTTGCCTACCTTTACGGTTTCGCCCTGACCGACCATCAGGACTTCGAATTCGACTTTCTGGCCCGGCTCGGCATTCAGCAGCTCGACCTTCACGACATCGCCTTCGGCGACGCGGAGCTGTTTGCCGCCGGTGCGGATAACGGCGTACATGGGATTTCTCCGGTATGGTGCCTGGCGCCCCCCCAACGACGGAGCGGGTCTTCAAGTGGCCAGGGCACAACAGTTGGGCCGCGCATTCTAAAGAAGGGGGCAGGCCCAGGCAACCTCGGAACTCCCGCCCGTCGGAACGGGCGGTAGGCAGGCAGGGGTGTCAGTCACAAGAGCCGGTGACTACCGTGACCGCGTTGACCGTATAGTTCTCGCCGGAGTCATTGTCCTGCAGAAACACCAGTTCATACCCGTTGGTGCCGGGGGACAGGGCAAAGTTCTTGGTGTAGGAGTCCGCATCCCCCAGCGTCTCCACCGAGACTTCCGTCGTCGACATGCCAATCTCGACCTCCAGGGTCACCACCAGGGTCTCACCCACCCCGGGGAAGCCGGTACCGGCAAACAACGAGCCATTCAGGGACCGGTAGACGGTGCCATAAACATCGGCAAAGTCAGCGGCAACGGCACCGGAATTATCAGATACCACCACCCCCACCATGGTCGTCCCGTTGCCAATGGCAATCCCGGGGTCGAAATCCCCGTTGCCCCCTGTGCAACTGCCGATGCAACCCGGATTGGTCATGTGTATCAGCACCTTGACCTTGCCATCAGGCAACGAGCCCAGCGGCAAGGTAAACAGCCGCTGAACACTCGAGCCACTGGGACTGAACACCAGCGAGGTGCCTTCTTCCGAGGGTGTGACATTCATGCCAGCGACATCCAGCAGATCGACACCCGTGTACGTCATCACTGTTGCCGCATTAGTCGGGCCAGTCGCTGAGCCCAAAACAAAAAGAGCGGCCATGAAACCTCTGAAGTTCTTGCGCATGAGAACGACCTCCTTGGCTTGTTTTTCACTTAAAACGAACCGCCGACCGATATTCGGGCGCACAGCTCGCGTGTGCGTGTAATGACCCAGCACTTCCTGCACAGGTCAGGCCGCTAATTCATACGCTTTAGCGGGTGTCTTCATGCCGAGCGCCTGATGAGGGCGTCGGGTGTTGTAGAACCGGATCCAGTCCCCGATGACCCG
>JBMOON010000001.1:0-4585 GCA_049323295.1 Pseudomonadota bacterium | reverse complement strand
GGCGGCGTCCAATTGACGACCCTGCTCCGCGAGTCGCTGGTCGAGCAAGGTGCGCGCACGCGGACACGGCAGTTCGCCACGCTGCCCCATCTCGACGAGTTCGCCAGCGTCCCTGAGCGTAAAACCCAGCGCCAGCGCGCCGCGGATGAAGCGCACGCGCGCGACACTGCGCTCCGAGAACGTGCGGTAGCCGTTCTCGGTCCGGCCATCCGCCACCACCAGGCCGACCCGCAGATAGTGGCGCAGCGTGTCGGCGGACACGCCGGCCTGCCGCGCGCACTCGATCAATCGCATCGAATTTCTCCGTCGCCGCAGGGCCGCGTCGACTCCCGGGCAGCGAGTCTCGACCCGGGTGCTGCACATGGGTCAAGTCCCTGCGTGACCGGGCCGGCTTGCATTGCTCAGATCCGCTCGAGCGCCAGCGCAACGGCCTGGCCGCCGCCAATACACAGCGTCACGATGCCGCGGCGCAGGCCGTCGCGCTTCATCGCGTGCAGCAGCCGGGTGGTGAGGATCGCTCCGGTCGCTCCGATCGGGTGCCCGTGCGCGATGGCGCCGCCCTCGACGTTGACCACGTCCTCGGCGAAACCGAGTTCGCGCTGGCAGGCCAGCGCGACGGCCGCGAAAGCCTCGTTGATCTCGACCCGGTCGACGTCCCCGATCGTCCAGCCGGCACGCTCGAGCGCCTGGCGCACGGCCGGCAGCGGCCCGAGCCCGAAGAAGTTCGGGTCCACGGCGCCGATGCCGAAAGCCGCCAGGCGCGCCTGCGGCTGCAGCCCCTGGCGCTCGGCCCAGTCGCGCTCGGCCACCACCATCGCGGCCGCGCCGCTGTTGAGGCCTGGCGCATTGCCCGCGGTGATGGTGCCCTCCTTGCGGAAGGCGGGCTTGAGCCGCGCCAGCGACTCCATTGTCGTCTCGGGCCGGTTGTGCTCGTCGCGCGCGAACGGCACCGGCCCCTTCCGACCAGGCACCTGCAGGGTGACGATCTCGCCGTCGAACCGGCCCGCCGCCTGCGCGGCCGAGAACGCCCGCTGCGAGCGCAGCGCCCAGCGGTCCTGGTCTTCCCGCGAAATGCCGCAACGGATCACCAGGTCCTCGGTGTGCCAGCCGGCATGCTGCCCGCTGACGGCGTCGTGCAGGCCGTCCAGCAGCATGCTGTCGAACAGCGTCACGTCGCCCATGCGCGCACCCCAGCGTCCCTGCGGCAACAGGTAGGGCGCGCGGTCCATGTTCTCCATGCCGCCGGCCACCGCGCAGTCGACCATGCCGGCGGCCACCTCGAGCGCTGCGCTGACGACGGCTTGTGCCCCGGATCCGCAGACACGGTTGACCGTCAGCGCGGGCACTTCGACGGGAAGCCCCGCCGCGAGCCCTGCCTGGCGAGCCGGGTTCATCCGGTTGCCGGCCTGAATGACGTTGCCCATCACGAGCGACTGCACCTGCGCCCCGGCAAGGCCGTTGCGCAGCAACGTCTCGCGGATCACCGCGGCGCCGAGTTCGGCGGCCGGCAGGTCCTTGAGCGCACCGCCGTAGGTGCCGATGGGAGTGCGAACCGCACCGCAAAGGACGACTTCGTTGCTTGCCATGACGTTTCTCCTGTCGATCAATGCGTCTCGCAGGACGCGTGGTTCTCGTGGTCGCGCTGGCCGCAGACGCGGGCCGTGCAGGCGGCGCTCTGCAGCACGCCCTCGCCGGCACCGCGCAATCCAGCGGCGTTGGCCTCGTCGGTGTCCAGATGCAGTTCGAGCACCGCGCCGTCGTCGACACGCAGGGCGACATGGCGCAACACCGTGCCGCGCGGCGTGTCGAGCGCGACCTCGATCTCCCCTCGATCCTGGACACCGAGCCGCCGCGCATCGGCGCTCGTCAGGTGCAGGTGGCGGCGCGCAACGATCAAACCCGGGGTGCGCAAGGCCCCTGCCGGGCCCGCCAGCGTGACCTCGGCGCTGCCCGCGAGATCGCCGGACAGGCGCAGCGGCGCCTCGATGCCGAGCCGGATGGCCTCGGTGCGGCTGACCTCGATCTGGTTGGCCGCACGGCAGGGCCCGACGACGCGCACGCGTTCGAGCCGGCCGCGCTCGCCGATCACGGAAACCGTTTCCTCGGCGGCGAAGAAGCCGGGCTGGCTGAGCGGCTGCAACACGCGCAGCGCGTGGCCGGTGCCGAACAAGGCCTCGACGGCGGCCTGCGTGAGATGCACGTGGTGGGCCGAGATCGCCACCGGCATCGAGAAGTCCTGCCGCGCCGCGGCGCGCTCGGCTCGGCGCAGCACCGCCGCGGTCTCGCGGGCGATGACCCACTGCTCGCGCGAGCGCACCGCCAGCACCGCCACCTGCGAGCGCGGTGCCTGCAGTTCGGCGACCGCGGCACCGGACGCGCCGAAGGACTCGTTGCGGTCTTCGTCGAGACGCACGCCGAGGAACTGCAGGCCCTCCAGGATGCGCCGGCGCAGCGCGGCAGAGTTCTCCCCTGCCCCGCCGGTGAAGGCGACGGCGTCGCAGCCGCCCATTGCCGCGGCGTAGGCCCCGATGTACTTGCGCACCCGGTAGGCGTGAACCTGCAGCGCCGTGCGGGCGCCGGCATGCCCCTGGCGCGCCCGGGCCTCGATCTCGCGCAGGTCCGCCCCGATGCCGGACAGCGCCTTCAATCCACTGTCGTGGTACAGAGCCGCTTCGATCTGCGCCGGGTCGAGTCCGAGCGTCCGCGCGACGAACGCCTGCACGCCAGGGTCCAGATCGCCGCTGCGCGTGCCCATCACCAGCCCCTCCAGCGCCGTCATCCCCATCGAAGTGTCGATGGACCGGCCGCGGTCGATCGCGCAGACGCTGGCACCGTTGCCGAGGTGGCAGCTGATGATGCGCAGGTCCTCAGGAGCCCGGTCCAGCGCACCGCTCACCGCTTCGAGCACGTGCCGATGCGACAGGCCATGAAAGCCGTAGCGGCGCACGCCGACGTCGCGCCATGCCTGCGGCACCGCATAGAGCGACGCCTCTTCGGGCATGCCGGCATGGAACGCGGTGTCGAACACGGCCACCTGCGGGAGGCCCGGCCAGCGCTCGCGCGCCAGGCGGATGCCGGCCAGCGCGACCGGGTTGTGCTGGCGCGCCAGCGGGGCGGCCTGGTCGATCTCGCGCTCGGTGTCCGCGTCGACAAGCGCGGCCTCACTCAGGCGGGGTCCGCCGTGCGCGACACGATGGCCGACGGCGTCGATCGCCGGCATGCCGGCATCGCGCAGCCGGCGCTCGATCTCGTCGAACGCCGCGGCATCGACCGCGGGATGCTCGATCGTCGCCTCCATCAGCGGCGTGGCCGAGGCCGGATCGAACACGCCGAACTTGAGCGTCGCGCTGCCGGCGTTGAGCGAGAGGATGTGCATGGCCCGGTCCGCCGCCCTCAATGGAACACCATGCCTTCGACATGGAATCCGGCGTCGACGTGCACCACTTCGCCGGTGATCGCCGACGCGTAGGGACTGGCCAGAAGCAGCGCCACACGGCCGACCTCGCAGCCGTCCACGGTACGCCGCTGCGGCGACCGGCGCGCGGCCTCGTCAAGCAGCTCGTCGAAGTGGGTGATGCCAGAGGCCGCGCGCGTTCGCACCGGGCCCGCGGAGATGGCGTTGACGCGGATGCCGGCGGGCCCGAGTTCGTGCGCGAGATAGCGCACCGAGGCCTCGAGCGCCGCCTTCACCGGCCCCATCACGTTGTAGTGCTCGACGACCTTCTCGGCGCCGTAGTAGCTGACCGTCGTCAGGCTGCCGCCCTCCCGCATCAGCGGCTCTGCGAGCTTGGCCATGCGGATAAAGGAGTGGCAGGACACCAGCATCGCCTCGGCGAACCCGACGCCCGAGCAGTCGGCCAGGCGGCCCTGCAGGTCTTCCTTGCGCGCCGACGCGATCGAGTGGAAGACGAAGTCGAGCCTGCCCCAGCGGTCGCGTAGGGCGTCGAAGACCGCCTCCAATTGCCCCTCCTCCAGCACGTTGCACGGCAGCAGCTGCGCCTGCACCTCCTCCGCGAGCGGCGCGACGAAGGACCGAGCCTTCTCGTTGTAGTAGGTCATGGCCAGCTCCGCACCGGCATTGCGGAAGTGCCGCGTGGCAGACCAGGCCAGGCTGTCGGCATTCGCGACGCCGACCACGAGGCCCCGGCGGCCGGAAAGATCGATGGTTTCCATTGAATCGCCTTGCTGTGTTACTTCGAGGGTCGACCGGCGTTCAGCGCGGACCGCTCTTTCGTACGCCGTCACCCTGGAATCGCACGAGGAGGTACAGCAGCACGATGCACAGTCCGAGCAGCGCGTGCAGCCACCAGCCGAGCACATGCGCCCGGTGTTCCAGTACCAGCAGCAGCAGCGCCACCGCCGCGAACGCCCAGAAGATCCACCGGGCCCGGGCGCGACCCTGGTCGGTGTCGGGAGGCTTCGTCGGTATGGTCATTGCCCTTCTCCTTCAGCGCTCGGCGCGGTGCGGCGACCAGGCGTCGAACCTGAACTCGATCTCGTCGGTCCGCGACGGCAGCCGCACCCAGAGCCGGAACCGGTACGGCCCGTCCTTGGCAACGCCGAAGACCTGCCCGTAGCTGGCCTG